>DASZVB010000075.1:0-49826 GCA_035547195.1 Polyangiaceae bacterium | reverse complement strand
CGGCGGGGCGCGGACGCCGCGGCGTGAACGGCGCCGCGGCGACCGCTCACGTCGACTCCCGCGGAAGCGGCGCCATGAGCGCGTGCACCGCGAGCACGCTCTGCTCCGCGGGGACCCCGACGCGGAGGGGGAATCCGTAGTGCCCCGTGCCGCGATGGACATAGAGACGGTTCTTTCCGAGGGCCCAGAAGCCGTGATCCGGCAGCGACGTCAGCGCCGACACGATCGTCGATTCGAGCCCGAGCCACAGGAGCCCGAGCTGGCCGCCGTGCGTGTGCCCGCTCAGCACGAGATCCGCCGAGCCCTCGGGCACGTGCTTGAACGCGCCGGGATCGTGCAGCAGCGCGATGCGCAGCTCGCCCTCGCGCCGCGGGTGTTCGGCGCAGATTCGGGCGATGTGCTCGGCGCGTCCCCGGAAGCGAAAATCGAAACCGACGAGCTCCACCTTGCCGGCGCCGGTGTCGACGACCGCCGCTTCATCGACGAGGAGTCTCACGCCGGCGCGCGCGCACGCCTCCGCGACGACGCTCGGCGCTTCGAGATCGTGATTGCCGCGACAGGCGTACACGCGACCGGGCAGCGCGCGGAGCGGGGACAGCGCCTCCGCCAGGTACGACGCGCTCCCTTGCGACTCCATGGTCAGAAAATCTCCGGTAAGCAGCACCAGATCCGGATTCTTCGCGACGGCGCGCTCGCAGATGGCGCGCAGGCGAGCCACCGACATGAACGGACCGAGGTGCGGATCGGTGATCTGCACGATGCGGAGCGGGCGCTGCGAACGCCCGCTGCCCTTCGGGGCGCGGCAGAGACCGTCGATGGCGGCGCCGTCGAGCACCAGATCGACTTCTTCGTCCCGCACGAACAGCGAATCGACCACGCCGGCGAGGGCCACGACGTAAGGCGCAAAGGGCGCCCAAGGATGGAACCCGAGCGCGGACAGAATGGCCCAGGGAAAACCGAGGAGTGTCCCGGCGGCGAAGAACGACGCCGGAACGCTCACCGCCGCGCGGTACCAGAGCGGCCGCAAACGTGGCCGCGCGAGCGACAGGAAATGAACGTACACCACGGCCTGCAAATAGGCGTACAGCGGCCACGCCCAAACGAACCGCGGCGCTTGGGCAACGGAGATGAGCGTGTGCACTCCCAGGATGACCGCGACGAAGATCGCGTAGGGACGCCCGCGCACGACCGCCGCAACCAAGACGACCAGGGCGAGCCCGAAGACGCTCGCCGCAGTGAAAATCGAACCCATCGTGGCGTTTATTTGAGGGACGCGCCGGCCCGCGTCAATCGGCCGCGACGCGCTCGGTAACGAAGTTCGTCGAAAAGCGAAGGCATGGGCGGTCCGCCACCCGGGCGACGCGCTTTACGCTCTCGAAGCGGGTGGGTAGGGTCCAACCCCTGAACGGCGCACAACGTACGCCACCCAAACCTGGAAGCGGGGCCAAAGTCATGGATTTCGAGCATTCCGAGCGCGCGAAGCACTACGCCGACAAGGTCGCCGAGTTCGTCGAGAAGCGCATCGTCCCGAACGAAGAGAAGTACTACTCGGAGCTCGTTCACAGCGACGACTACAGGCAGTGGCGCGTTCCGAGCATCATGGAAGAGCTCAAGGCCGAGGCCAAAGCCGCCGGCCTCTGGAATCTCTTCTTGCCGCACAAGGATCTCGGCGCGGGCCTCGACAACCGCGACTACGCGGCCGTCGCCGAGATCACCGGGCGGAGCTTCATCGCCCCCGAGGTGTTCAACTGCAACGCACCCGACACCGGCAACGCCGAAGTCCTCGCTCAGTACGGCAGCGAAGAGCAGAAGGAGCGCTGGCTCAAGCCGCTGCTCGCCGGAGAGATCCGCTCCGCGTTCGCGATGACCGAGCCGGCCGTCGCCTCGAGCGACGCGACGAACATGAAAGCGACCGCCACGGTGGTCGGAGACGAGATCGTCCTCAACGGCCGCAAGTGGTGGACGAGCGGCGCCGGCGATCCGCGCTGCAAATTCCTCATCTTCATGGGCGTCACCGATCC
Source organism: Polyangiaceae bacterium (assembly GCA_035547195.1). Classification (GTDB taxonomy): domain Bacteria; phylum Myxococcota_A; class Polyangia; order Polyangiales; family Polyangiaceae; genus DASZVB01. The sequence continues at coordinate 47,805 of DASZVB010000075.1, read as the reverse complement.
TACGTCGTCGCGCCACACGCAGCATTCCATGGTGCTCGTCCCCCTCGACACGAAAGGCGTCAAGATCCTGCGGATGGTGCCGGTCTTCGGCAACCTCGACGAGCCGCACGGCCACGCGGAAATCGACTTCGAGGACGTCCGGCTCCCCGCGAGCGCGTTCATCCTCGGCCCGGGGCGCGGCTTCGAGATCGCGCAAGGGAGGCTCGGACCGGGGCGCATCCATCACTGCATGCGCGCGATCGGCGCGGCGGAGGTGGCGCTCGAAAAGCTGTGCCGCCGCGCGGTGAGCCGCGTCGCGTTCGGAAAACCGCTCGCGAACCTCGGGGGCAACCGGGACATCATCGCCAACTGCCGCATGGCGATCGAGCAGGCGCGCCTCTACACGCTGAAGGCCGCGTGGGCGCTCGACCAGTACGGCACGTTCGGCGCCCTCACCGACGTCTCGGCCATCAAGGTGATCGTGCCGAACGTGCTGCAGAAGGTCGTCGACGCCGCCATCCAGATCCACGGCGGCGAAGGCATCGCCGATCCGAAGCTCGCGCACCTCATGGCGCTCGCCCGCGTCCTCCGCATCGCCGACGGCCCCGACGAAGTGCACCGCGGCATGGTCGCGCGCCTCGAGCTCAAAAAATACGTTTGAGCGCGCGTGGCCGTCAGAATACGAGCCCGAGATCGAGCCCGGTCGTCAAATACTGGTACGTGCCCGCGCTGTGGTTCAGCTCGAGCTGGTTGTAGGTGACGTGGACGCCGATGTTCAGGATGGGGATCGCCGTCAAGGTGACGAATCCGCCGGCGTCCCAGGTGAACCCGTCGTAGTTGGGCCCCACCGGCGCGTCCAAATGTCCGTAGCCGATGTGAGCCAGCGCGCCGATGCGGACGATCTCGCCGAACCCGACGCGACCTCCGGCGATGGCGCGGTACACGTTGGGCCCCAGATCGCCGCCGAAGCCGTGATAGTTGAAGCCGAGCTCGGGCATGCAAATGATCAGCGGCAGGTGGAGCTCGTAACCGAACCGCGCCCCGACGCCGCCGCCGGTGTCGATGCGGCTCGAGTCGTTGATCGGAAATGCGAGGTCGGCGTCGAGGTTGAAGGCCGGGCCTGCATCCGCGGCGCGAGCCGCAAAGAGTGTGGCGAGTGAGGTTGCCAGAACAGCGAGTGGAATTATCGGACGGCGGATCATCACGGGCCTCCAAGCGAGCAAACGCTTTCGATTAGGCCGCGCCGAGCGCGACCGATTCGCATTCAGCAAGCAGCGTGCCTCGTTGAACGGGGGCCCGGGCGGTTCGGATCAGCGCGCGCGACGAGGATCGGACGAGGTGCCGCGCGGAAGTGCGTGGCGACACAAACGCCTTCGTGCGCGGTCTCTTGCGAGGAGGGAACGCGCCGTCCACGGGACGGGAGGCCCGCACGAGATTGCGAGCCGCCGGTCGAAGCGCGTGCGGCGCGCGGTCACGCTTGCACCAATATGCCCACCCATCACGGTGCCGTCAGCGACGTCCTCGCAAAGTGCGAACCGACCGGACTCCGGCCCGGCCCGTCTTCGCCCTCCGCGTCCGAGCGCGAGCTCGCGACCATGCCCATGAGCTTGCTGGGGGGTGCCGATGCAGAGACGAAGGTACGTATACGAACTACCTTTCCGTGCTCACGAGTAACCGCTTCCATGCGGGCCGCGCCCTCGCTTCGCGCAGGAGCCGCGCGACCTCGTCCGCTCTTCGCGGATGAATTCGATGAACCGGCCCATTCGTTGGCCGTGGTCGAACGACCGTTGCAGGGAGGGCAGGCGCGGCTGCAACGACGTCAGGCGACGGACCCGGGCACCTGCTGCCGCGCATCGCGGGCGGCCGCGCCCGTTCCCGCGGAGCCTCCATTCGAACGAACGACGCGGATCACGCCTCGGCGCGCGTGTAGACGCCGCGCTTCACGAGGAAGCGGCCTTCCTGGAATTCGTGCGGCGAGAGCTCGCGCACGCCGTCTTCGCTCATCTCGATGATGCGCGTCGCGACTCGCTCGACCATGTTGCGGTCGTGGGTGATGAAGACGGCCGTGCCCTCGTAGACGGCGAGCGCCTCGGTGAGCGAACGGATCGACTCGAGGTCGAGGTGGTTCGTGGGCTCGTCGAGCAGAAGGACGTTCGGTTGACCGAGCATGAGCTTGGCCAGGATGAGCCGCACCGTCTCGCCGCCGGAGAGGACCTTCGTGGGCTTCAGCGGTTCGTCTTTCTTGAACAGTAGACGGCCGAAGAGGGCGCGCAGGTTCTCTTCGTCGACCTTGTCGTTGAAGCTCCAGAGCCAGTCGCGCGCGGTCTTGTCGCTCTTGGTGACGAGCTCGGAGTGCTCCTGCGGCATGTAGCCGATGCGCGCTTCGTAGCCCCACTCGACCTGGCCCGCGTCGGGTTTCAATTCGCCCTCGAGCAAGCGCAGCATGGTGGTCTTGCCGATGCCGTTCGGACCGACGAGGGCGATTTTATCGCCGCGCGTGACGCTGAGGTTGAAGTTCTTGCAGATGACCTTGGCGTCGAAGCTCTTGCTGAGGTTCACGACCGAGAGGACGTTCTTGCCGCTCGGACGCGCCTGCTCGAACCTGATGAAGGGGCGTTCGATGTTCGAGCGCTTCAGATCGACCATCGCCTTCTTCTCTCGCTCGAGCTGCTTCTCGCGGGATTTGACCTGGCTGGCGCGCGAGCCCGCCTTGAAGCGCTGAACGAATTCTCGAAGCCCCTCTACCTTCTTCTGCTTGGCCGCATTCGCGAGCTCGAGCGTGGTGCGCGCCTCGGCCTTCAGCGACACCATGTCGTCGTAGTTGCCGGGGTAGACGATGATGGTCTCGTAGTCGACGTCGGCGATCTTGGTGGTGACCTCGTTCAAGAAGTGGCGGTCGTGGCTGATGACGACGAGCGCGCCTTCGTACGCGAGGAGAAAGCTCTCGAGCCAGCGGATGCTCGCGATGTCCAGGCCGTTCGTGGGCTCGTCGAGCAGCAGCGTCGCCGGATTGCCGAAGAGCGCCTGGGCGAGGAGCACGCGCACGCGGTCGCCGCCCTGCAAGGTCTCGAGCTTTTCTTCGTGCACCGCTTCGGGCAAGCCGAGGCCCATGAGAAGCTCCGACGCTTCCGACTCCGACATGTATCCGTTCTCTTCGGCGATGGTGATCTCGAGCTCGCCGAGGCGCATGCCCTCGTCTTCCGTGAGGTGGTTCTCGCGGACGAGCAGGTCTTCCTTTTCTTCGAGCGCCGCCCAGAGCACGGGGTTTCCCATGCGCACGACGTCGATGATGCGCTTGTCCGAGTAGAGGGCCTGGTCCTGCTTCAAGACGCCGAGCCGGCCGCGGTGCTGGACGGATCCGGAGACGGGCTCGATCTCCCCCGACATGATTTTCATGAACGTGGTCTTGCCGCTGCCGTTCGGACCCGTCAGGCCGTAGCGGTCGCCCGCGTTGAAGGTGACGTTCACGTGATCGAAGAGGATCTTCGATCCGAAGTTCATCGAGACGTCGCTTACCGTGATCATGGGTTGCCTTTGCTCGAAGCCGAGACTTTCGCTGCGCGCGGAACGACGATTCAGCCGTTCCGAAACTCCGCGTCGGGTGACGTGGGCGGATTCCTGGAGGGATATCGCCCGAGCGCCCGTCCTTCAGCGTGCGCAACCTAGCAAAATCCGTGGCGCGGGCGAGCCGGCTCTGAATTCGCAGGCCCTATTCCAGTAGCGTTACAATTTGGAGCTGTACTCGATGCCTTTTTCCTCTTTGCCGAGCAAGGCTGCGACGGCCGCGAGCGTGAAGGAGAGCACCGCGACAGTGGCCATCGCCCAGGAGTACGACATGCGCTCGGCGAGCGCGGCTTCGACGGTCGTGATCGTTCCCGCGAGCAGGATGCCGCATTGGTACGCGAAGCCCGGTAAGAGACCGCGCACGGCGTTCGGGCTGAGCTCGGTGATGTGCGCCGGGACCACGCCCCACGCGCCTTGCACGAACAGCTGAAGCAAGAACGCGCCGGCGACGAGGAGCGGCACCGAGGGCGCGAAAACCCAGAGCGGCACCGCCACGATCGCGCCGATCAGCGCGAAGGCGATCGCGCGCCGGCGGCCGATGCGATCCGAATACAGGCCGACGAGCACGCCGCCGATGATGGCGCCGACCATGGAGATGCACGTCATCAGCGTGCGCGTCTGTACGCCGATGTGCCGGTGCCGCTCGAGGAACGTCGGATACATGTCCTGCGTGCCGTGCGACGCGAGCCCCATCGCGGTCATCAGGATCACGAGCTTGAGGAAGAGGCCCTTGTTCTGCAAGAGCGTCCGGAAGATCGCGCCGAGCGAGCGGTGGCGCGTGCGTTCCCAGACCTCCGACTCTTGCACGTGCGACCGCACGATCAAGGCGAGGAGCGCCGGCAGGCCACCGACGAAGAAGAGCGGACGCCAGCCCCACCGCGGCACGACGAACGCGTACGCCAGCGCCGCGAGCAGGTAGCCGAGCGCGTAGCCTTGCTGGAGCAACCCGGAGAACACGCCGCGCAGACGCGACGGGACCTTTTCCATCGCCAGCGACGCGCCGACGCCCCATTCGCCGCCCATGCCGATGCCGAACAACGCGCGGAGGACGAGGAACGTCGTGTAGCTCTGCGCGAGCCCCGAGAGCACCTCGACGATGGAGTAGAAGACCAGGTCGAGCATCAGCGGGATGCGGCGGCCGTAGCGATCCGAGAGCAGCCCGAATACGAGCGCCCCGACGGGACGCAGAGCGAGCGTCACGGTGAGCGTCCACGCGACGGACTTGTCGGGCACGTGGAAATCCGCGGCGATGCGGGTGAGACACATCACCACGAGGAAGAAATCGAACGCGTCGAGGGTCCACCCGAGGAAGCTCGCGAGCACCGCCGCGACGTGGTCGCTCGACGCGGCGAGCTTTCGGTCCGAAAGCGCGGGGTCCGATCCGACGCCAGGCAGCGTCACGGCGGAGTCCCCTTGGCTGCTCCTCGTCGTCATTCAGCGCATCGACGGTTTGCCCGAAGTGCCGCCGCCGATCAACCGGTTCAAGCCGTCGCGGACTCGATGGTACCGACGGATCTACCGACCGATTGCCTTCAGACCAATGAAGATCAAAATGGCGCCGCCCAGGCCGCCACCGCAGAGCAAGTAGAGCAAGGACCAGCCCGCTGCGAGCACGGGCGCGCCGGTCGTAACCGCTTCAGTCACCATGACATCCTCCGGGAATTCATTCGAAATGCGCCGCTTCGAGACGACGAAGCGCGCGCTCGGAGGGGAGCAAGAAACCTGCCAGGCAAGCCACTGACCTCTCGCGCTGCGATGCGACGGGACGTGCCGCCCGCCCCGACGTGGCACACCGCCGCTCTGGTCACGTTGATTGTCGTGGTCGCCGTCGCGGGTTCCGCGCTCGCGGCAAACGGAGCGACCGCGCCGATTCCCACGGCATCGAGCGCGCGCGTCGCTTCGGTTTACCTTCCCGTGCTGCTCGTACAGTGGGGCTTGGTGCTCTACGTGTGTCGAATTGGTCGCACGCGCAACGTCCTCCGCGAGCTCCTCGGAGAGACTTGGAGCGGACCGACCCGCGCGGCGGTGGACGTGACGCTCGCCGCCATGACGGTGTGCCTGATCCTCGGCGTAAATGCGGCGTACACGCACCTACTCGGATCCGCGCACGCCGCGTCGCGGGAAGCGCTCCTGCCGCGAACGGCTTTCGAACGCGGGGTGTGGGTGTTCGTCGCGATCAGCGTGGGATTCTGCGAAGAAGTGGTCTATCGCGGTTACCTCCTCTCGGCGCTGTCGCGGTGGAGCCGGTCGGTGACTCTCGGCGTCATTTCGCAAGGTGTGCTATTCGGCCTCGCACATCTGGATCAGGGAGCGCGTGCGGCCATCCCGATTGTCTTTTACGGCGTATTGCTCGGCACGCTTTCACGATTCCGAGGTAGCCTAATGGCAGGCATCCTTTGTCACGTCACGGTCGATCTATTGAGCGGCCTCGCGAGCACTGGATGAACGCGCTCGCCGGGGCGGCCTATTTCCTGCCGTGAAATGACGAGGAAACGCGCGTGAAGCGGGACCCGCGGTCCACTACTGAAATGGCTGGCCCAGACATTTCCACGCAGGACGAGTCGCGCGCCGGCCACGACGTGGTGGACGATGCAGTCGCGTGGTTCGTGTCGACCATGCCCGCCGGTTACACCGAAGACTACACGGACGCGGAGATCCGGGCGCACGCGGGCATCGTCGCGCGGCGGGGCAGCGCCCTCGTGCACCTGGAGACGTGCCCGGGCCTCGCGGCCGACGACGCGGTGTGGCTGTGTGTCGTCACCAACGACCGACCAGGTCTGTTGTCGCTTCTCTCGGCGGCCGTCGCCGCGCACTCGCTCGACGTGCTCGGCGCGGCCGTCTACACCCGCGCCCGTCCCGGCGAGCCCGACGAAGCCGTGGATCTCTTCTCGGTGCGAAGGTTCGGCGCGTCACCCGGTCCGGTAGCGCCGGTGGACCTCGCGGCGATCACGAGGACCATGATCGCGCTCTTGCGCGGCGATCTCGCCGTCGAGCAGCTGAAGCGCCACGCCGCGGACACCACGCGGGACGCGCGGCGCCCCGAAACGGCCATCTACTTCCACGCGACCGAGCCGGATCTGTTGCTCGTCGAGACACCCGACCATCCGGGGCTCTTGCTCGACATCACGCTCACCATCTTCCGCGAGCGACTGAGCATCGTCCGTTCCCACATCACGACCTTCGCCGGGATGGCCCAAGACGAGTTCCAGCTGGCCGAGATCGACGGCTCCAGCCTCTCGGAGCTCCGCCGGAGCGCCATCATCGAAAAAGTGCAGGCCGCCGTCGCGAACAAGCGCTGAGTCGCGCTGACCGCCGCAGCGACCAAATCTGAGCTTCACGGTACTTCGCAAGCCCGGGAATACCGCTACTCTTTCGGCCCCGGCCGCCCGCGAGGCGCGCCTGTGAAGGAGAAGAAAATGAGAGAAGCCGTCATCGTGTCGACCGCGCGAACCCCGATTGGAAAGGCTCACCGGGGCGCCTTCAACGACACCCAGTCGCAGCAGCTCGGCGGGCACGTCGTTCGTGAAGCGGTGAAGCGCGCGAAGCTCGACCCGGCCGAGGTCGAGGAGGTCATCCTCGGCGCCGCAATGCAGGAAGGTTCTCAGCGCTTCAACGTCGCGCGCCAGTGCGCGATCGCCGCGGGGTTGCCGGTCACGACGGCCGGCATGACCGTCGATCGCCAGTGCTCGAGCGGGCTCATGGCGATCGCCACGGCGGCGAAGGAGATCGTGCTCGACGGCGTGCCCATCGCCGTCGGCGGCGGCCTCGAATCGATCAGCCTCGTGCAGAACGACAAGATGAATCGCTACCGCACCGAGGATCCGAAGCTGCTCGAGATCGAACCTGCCATGTACATGCCGATGATCGACACGGCGGAGGTCGTGGCGAAGCGTTACGGCATCAGCCGCGAAGCGCAGGACGAATATTCGCTCGAGAGCCAGCGCCGGACCGCGAAGGGACAAGCCGAGGGCAAGTTCGACGACGAGATCGTTCCGCTGCCGACGCGCGTGGCGGTCGTCGACAAGAACACGAAGGAGGTCTCTTACAAGAACGTCACCCTCACGAAGGACGAAGGCAATCGCGCCGACACGACGCTCGAAGGGCTCAGGGGCTTGAAGCCGGTGCGCGGCGAAGGGTTCACCGTGACCGCCGGCAACGCGAGCCAGCTCTCGGATGGCGCGAGCGCCTGCGTCCTCATGGAAAGAAAGCTCGCCGAGCAGCGCGGGCTCTCGCCGCTCGGCATCTATCGCGGCCTCGCCGTCGCCGGCTGTCGCCCGGACGAGATGGGCATCGGCCCGGTCTTCGCGATCCCGCGGCTGCTCTCTCGCAACGGCATCAAGATGGACGACGTGGGGCTCTGGGAGCTCAACGAAGCGTTCGCCGTCCAGGTGCTGTATTGCCGCGACAAGCTCGGCATTCCGCGAGAGCGCTTGAACGTGAACGGCGGCGCGATCAGCATCGGCCACCCTTACGGCATGAGCGGCGCGCGCATGGTCGGACACGCGCTCATCGAAGGAAGACGGCGGAAGGCGCGTTACGTGGTCGTCACGATGTGCATCGGCGGCGGCATGGGAGCCGCGGGTCTCTTCGAAGTGGCGTGACGGGCTGTCGGCAGCATTTCCGTACCCTGCTGGACGAAGGGTCTAAGCCTTCGAAAGCACAGGGAATTCTTTTCTGTCGGAAATGCTGCCGAAACTATTCGTAAACGAAGCCCCGGGTAAGGCTGGGAGGCGATGCAGTCGCCGACAAACTCGTTGCCGATGCAAGGCTTTCGGGCAGCCGTCTCCGTCCTCCGCGACGCGGACGATATCGTGGAGCAGCTCGAGCAGGCGGGAGCCGTCGTCACGCGCTTCGAACGAGGGCCGCGACCGAGCGAGCGTCCCATCGAAGGCTGGCTGAGCGAGCTCATCTCGGGAGAAGTCACCGACGTCGTGCTCTTCAGCGCACAGGGCGTCCGCGTGCTCTACGAGTTCGCGCGTCAGCTCGGAAGGGACGGCGCCGCGCTGCAGGCGCTGCGCGGAGTACGTATCATCGCGCAAGGCGGACGCACCGAGCGCGCGCTCGCGGAGATAGGGCTCCGCGCGACGGTCCGCGCGAAGGGGCGCACGGAAGAAGCGCTGCTCGAGGCGCTCTCCAGGCTCGACTGGAAGGGCCGCGTGGTCGCGCTACAGCCCCGTGAGCTCGCGGCGGACAAGGCGCTCGTCGCGCAGCTGGAGCGCGCAGGCGCGAAGGTCCGGACGCGCGGGAGACCGCGCCCGGTGGACGAAGCGGCAAAGGGACTGGTCGAACAGCTCATCGCCCGCGCATTCGACGGGCTCTTGCTGCTCGACGCGAACGAGGTCGGGTGGCTCTGGGACGCCGCCGTCGCCGACGGACACACCGGCGCGCTGCGCGAGGCGCTCTCGGCCGTCACCATCGTCGCCAGCGAACCCGCGGTCGTCGCGCTGCGCGATCGCGGCGTTCGCGCGCACCCCGCGCCTCACGGCGTCTTCGACGGCACCGAGCGCCTCGAAGACGTGTTGCCGTTGCTGCGAACCGTGCCCGCCGCCGAATGAGGCGATCTCGGCAAGAGCCATCGGCCTGCAAGGAGCGCGACGAAGTCGCGCGACCCACGAGAAAAAAAACCGGAGCGCTCGTCAGACCGGTGGCCAGGGCGGCGGGAGTCTCGGCCCTCACCCGAGTGGGGGGCCGAAGCTCCCGACAGCCAGTCGTTGGACGAGCGCTCAGCGAAGCGCGGCGAACAAAGTTTGCGGCGCGCAGAGCAGCGCTTCGACGGAGCCGAAGCGGATGGCGTCTCCGGGACCGACGCGCGTGAGCTCGCGCGGGGTGAGCTGCTTGCCGTTGATTCGCGTCGAGTTCTTGCTGCCCGCGTCCGCGAGGTGAAGGCCGCCGACCTCGTCGACCTCGAACCAGCCGTGGAACTTCGACACGCTGGCGTGTCGAAGAACGATGTCCTTGTTGAGCGCGCGGCCGATGGAGATGCGCTCCATGTACGCCGTGTCGGCGTTCGAACGTTTGCGAAGCGGCACCGCGAAGTGCGACGCCTGCTCGAGCTGCGCCGCGAGCGCCGCGGCGTTGAGCTCGGAGCGCTTTTCTTCCGTGCCCATGCGGGGCGTGCGCACGTGCGAAGATTGGAGCACGGTGTGAAACTCCATCGAGCCTACCGAGGGTTTCACCGGAGTGCCGGCGCCGCCGCGCACCGCCGTGGCGCCGAGACCGGAGGCGAGCTCCTGGTCGCCCGGACCGAGCCGCACGAGCAGCACGAGCGTGTCTCCGTAGAGCGTCAAGAAGCCGTTCAGGTCCCGCGTGAGTGCCGTCTCCGTCAGCTCAGCAGGGATGAGATTCGCAGAAGCGCGGGCCGCCTTCATGTATTGATCTCCGTCACTTTATCACTCGCTCGCCACTTTGCGAAACGCGTTTACCAATTGCATTTCACGCCTGCCTTTTCGCGGCAACGAACACACACCTCGACTTACCCCGTCCTTCTATTCGTCGATCCCGGCTCTTTGTCCCGCTTGCCCGCGCAGCGCCGTGATTTCCGCCGAGCGCACACACACCGCGCCGTTTGTCCCACCTCGAGCCGGCCCGCGCGACTTTCCCGCGTCGCGCGCTATTCTGAAAGGAATGGCGAAAAATCCGCTCGACCCCGCCGAAGCAGAGAATATTGCCGCCAATCTTAGAGCCGAACACGGCCTCGGTCAGAAGTACCGAATCACCGTGGAAAGAAGCCACGACGGGTGGCACGTGTGCGATTGCAAGGGAGACGTGGAAAGCGTCCCACCCATGACCGAGAGCCGCTGGCGCGCCTATTTGGAGCAGCGGTTCGTGGAGGCAATCACCGCGCACGCCGAGACGTCGGAAGCTTGACGGAGGCCTTCTTCCGCGGCGGCTCGACTCGAGGCTAGTCCGAAAGCTCGAAGCGCCGCCGGAGCCGCCGCGCGAGATCGCGCCCGACGGGGCCGGCGACGCCGGACCCTATCTCCGCGCCGTCGAGCGCCGCGACGGGCATGACGAGCTGAGACGTGCTCGTGACGAGCACTTCGTCGGCGCGCCGCAGCCGCTCTAGCCCGAACGGCTCGCCGCGCGCTTCGAGCCCGGCCTCGGCGGCGATGTCCACGACCAAGTGCCGCATGGTGCCCGGGAGCAGGTTCGTCGTCTGCTCGGGCGTGACCAGCGTGCGTCCCTCGACGATGAATACGTTGCTCGACGCGCCCTCGTAGACCTCCCCCTGGGGCCCCACGAAGATCGCTTCCTGAGCGCCCCGCCGCCGCGCCTCCTTCTTGGCCAGCACCGCGGCCAGCAGCATCGTCGTCTTCAGGTCGCGGCGCCCCCATCGGATGTCGGGGAGCGAGACGGCGCGAACCCCGCGCACCACGTCCGCGTCGCGCGGGTGCGCGAACGGCATCAGGTAAGCGAAGAACGTCTTTTCGACGTCCACCGACGGCGCGAACTCGCGCGGCGCCGCGCCGCCGGTGACCTGCGCATACAAAAGCGCGTCACGCAGTCCTTCGCGCCGCAACAGCTCGCCGATGATCGCCTCCCATCGCGCGAGCGCGGGCACGCCGGGACCCAAGCCGAGCTCCGCCGCGCCCCGTTCGAGGCGCAGGACGTGCTCGCGGAGGAGGCGCGGCGTCCCCGCCGTGATCGGCAGCACTTCGTAGAGGCTCTCGCCGAACGAAAGACCGCGATCGTCGAGCGGGACCGACGCTTCGGCGAAGGGCACCACACGACCGTCGAGCCACGCATAGCCAGGACGAGCTGCCATGACCGGAAGCGTAACAGGTCACGCGGAGCGCGCCCCCGCGGACGAGCGCTTCATTGAACCGTGGGCGGCAGAACACCCTTGCTACGCGCGTTGGCGCAGCCGCGATCCACGTTCGTGAGGCCGTCCTCGGTCTTCACGACCTTGAACTCGACGCGGCGGTTCTTGTCCCACGCCGCCGGACCGTGAGCCGTGTCCACCGGGCAGTACTCGCCGTAGCCTTGCGACACGAGGCGCGGGCGCTCGACGCCGCGCTGGACGAGCGCCTCCACGACCGAGCGCGCCCGGTCTTGCGTCAAGTGCAGGTTGTACTCGTCGCTCGACCGCTCGTCCGCGTGCCCGGCGACCTCGACCACCAGGAACTCCGGATGGTGCTTCAAGGTCGTCGCGACCGCGTCGATGATCGGGAACGACTCGGGGAGGATCTCGGCGCTGCCGGTCTGGAAGAGCACCTTGTCCATGATGAGGATGTCGCTGCCCTCGATGATGACCTTGCCCTTGTCGGGGCAGCCGTCCTCGTCCTCGAACCCGTTGTACGTCTCCGGATCGTTCGGGCACTTGTCCTTCACGTCCGGGATCTGATCGTGGTCGTTGTCGGGATCGGGGCAGCCGTCCGTGTCCTCGAAGCCGTCCTTGTCCTCCGGATCGAGCGGGCACTGGTCGTCCTTGTCGAGGATGCCGTCCTTGTCGTTGTCGGGATCGGGGCAGCCGTCGGCGTCCTCGAAGCCGTCGCGATCCTCCGGATCGTCCGGGCACTTGTCGTGCGAGTCGAGGATGCCGTCCCCGTCGCGATCGCCGTCCGAGCCTTCGGGGCAGCCGTCCTCGTCCTCGTCGCCGTCGTGATCTTCCGGGACGTTCGGGCAGCGGTCGTCGACGTCCAGGATGCCGTCGTTGTCGTTGTCGGGATCGGGACAGCCGTCCTCGTCCTTGAAGCCGTCGAAATCCTCCGGATCGTCCGGACACTGATCTTCGTCGTCCTTGTAGCCGTCGCCGTCGCGATCGCCGATCGACGGCTCGAAGACGAACCCGAGGACCAGTCGCAGATCCGCCGCCTCGAACCCGGTGCTCCACGCGCGCGAGCCGCCGCCGAGCATGAAGTAGCTGTTGCGTTCGATGAACAGCTTCACGCCGCCGAGCACCTCTTCCGAGAGCTTCTGCTTCGAGTCCGAGCTGCCGCCGGTCAGATAGGTGCCGTAGGTTTCTGCGACGACGTCGAAGGAGTCGAGCGCGCGCCAGGCGAGCCCGAACTGCGCCGTGGCGAGGTTGCCGTACTCGAAGTCGCCTTCCTTCAATTGAGGGACGCCGGCGCTGTCGTTGCCGAAGCGCGCGTTCGACCCGGTGTGCGCCCGGAACCCGACGTTCAGGCCGATCTTGAAGCTGCCGGTCGCGCCGAACCGTTTTTCGGCGACGAGCTGGGGCCAGAACCAAACCCCGGGATCGCCGCCGAGGTTCTGCGGGCTCGGCTCGATCGGGAAACCGACCTGCGCGATCGCGGCGAGGCCGAACCCTTTCTCCACGCGGAGCAGCCGGATCTTGCCGTGCAGCGCGAGGGTGCCGACGCCCTGCGCGTCCAGGCGATTGACGTTGTACGTGTTGCCGGTCGCGCCGACGTCGTACACGGGATCGCCGCTCATGAGGATGACCGGCATCGAGAGGCCGACCACCACGAGGTTGCCGAGGCCGTAATTGAAGCCGAACGTGCCCTGAAACGAGTCGCGAACGAGCGCGTGCACGCCCTGCCCGCCCCCGCCGTTCTTCATGTCCGTGTTGCTCGGAACGGCGCTGTTCGTCGTTCGGAGGATGTTCCGGCCGTAGTCGAGGACCAGTCCGAAGCTGATGTCGTTGGCTCCGAGGATGTCGGAGCCGTTCGTGGCGAAGAACCCCTTCGAGTCGACGGCGGGGCGGAACAGGTGCGTATCGGCGCCCTCGTTCTTGCCGCTCGGCGCGAGGTGGGATTCGTTGGGAAGCTGCGCCAGCGCGGCTCCCGACAGAGACGCGCTCCCGAGCAGCGCGCCCGCCGCGAGAACCGCCCTCGGAAAGCTTGCCTTCCTCGCCATTCGCCGCAACTCCAAGGTGAGAATTCGGCGGGATTTCCGCCGTTGTATAGGCTAGCGACCCTATCACCGCCCAAAAACGGGTGTCAACGCGAGTTGACCGTCGCCGGCGCGACGACAGCATGCGAACCTCGTGACGCAGGCGCGCCCGATCGCGCCGTCTCGCCGCCGCTCCACTCTGCTACCCTCGCTCCGTGGTCCGTGCTCGGTTTCGCGCGCTCTCGATCGCGGTGGTCGCGCTCGCCGCGCTCGCGACGTCGAGCTTCGCGGCGAATGCGCGCGCCGACGATTCGCTCACGCTCGCCGGACGCTGGTCGGCGTCACCGCTCACGGTGCGCTGGATCATCGGCGAGTGGGGAACGGCGTGCGGCCCGCGCCCGAGCGGCGGCGGCGAAACCGCGACCCCCGTCGTCATCACGGCGGACGCCGGCGAGCTGACGATCACCGGCGGGGGCCGCTCCTACTCCACGACTTCGTGCTGGGAGCAATATCCGGGCATTGGCCGGACCGGACACGCCGCAGCCCCGCGGAGCTGGAAAACGACGTGTAGAACGGCTCCGGGAGACCCTCGCCAAGCCTCGCTCGTCACGACGCTCACGGCGACGGATACGAGCATCTCCTTCTACGAAGCCGGGCAATACCAGTTCATCATCAACGGCCAGAACTGTACCGCGAGCGTCGGTCGCTACCGGACGTACTCGCTGCTCTCGCGCGCGGGCACCGAACAGCCCGCGGCTTCGGCGGCGCCCTCGGCTTCCGCCGCGAGCGAGTCGAAAAAACCTGAACCACTTTCGAACCGCTGCGCCAATCCCGGTCCCGCGGCGCGGCTCGAGGTGCGGCCCGCCCGCAAGCTGGTGCGCGCCGGCGAGCAATACACTTTCCGGGCGATCGTATCGGACGCGTCGGGTTGCGTCGTCTCCCAGAGGCCGACGTGGGCCATCGAATCCGGCGCTGACGAAGCCGATCTCACCGGGCTCGGCACGGTGACGGTCCACCCGAACGCGCCGGAGGGCGAGGTGCGCCTGGCTGCATCCATCGGCGGGCGCTCCGCCGTCGTGACGGTCGAGATCGCCACGGCCGAGCGTTACGACAAGCTCTTGCAGAGCGGCGCGTTCAACTCGCAGGGAGAGGTCGACGAAGCCGCGACGGTCGCCATTGCGTCACAGGCGATCGGCGCGGCGCCGGCGGTCGCGGAAGATCGCGCGTCCGGACGGAAGTGGACGTTCGTCGGGCTCGTCGGGCTCGTCGCGCTGGCGCTCGCCTTGGCGGGCCTGTTCGTCTTCGGAAGGGCACGCAAAGCACGGCGTCGGGAAGCGGCAAACGATGCGGCGCGTCGCACGCAGCCTTCGGCCGATGCGCCGGTCGCCACGGCGCCTTCGCCTCCATCGCCGGCTTCTGACACCGCCGCGCCCGTGACACCGCGAGTTCCTAGGACGATTTGCCCAATCTGTGGACAACAGTATCCGAGTGAATCGCGCTATTGCGGGCGCGACGGAGCCACCCTGCTGCCCCTGAACTAGCCCTGGCACCGGCCTCGCTCGCGACTCTTGGCCTCCACGACGACGTGATCCGTTCTTCCAAGCCTCGCTCGAGTCGAGACTAGCGCCTTCTTCTAGGCTTTTATCCCAGCGGATTCGCGCTAGGCTGGCGCCACGCGGACATGATTGTCGACTGCCATTCCTGCGGCGCGACCTACAACATTTCCGACGAGAAGATCCGGGGAAGGCGGGTGCGTGTCCGCTGCAAGACCTGCAACGAAGGGATCATCGTCGACGGCACTCAGCTGGATCCGGACGAGGCCACGCGCGTCTATTCGCCGACGTTCGAGCCCGTCGCGTACGCGAAGGGCGTGCACGACGAGGCCACGCGCGTCATGGCGCCCAGCGGACCGGATCTGCGCGCGGCCGCGTCGACGGACGAGTGGACGGTCGCCGTCGCTGACGCGGAACAGCGTCAGATGGATCTCGCCGAGCTCATCAGCTCGTACACCGGAGGCCTCATCCCCGACGACGCGCTGGTGTGGCGCGAGGGAATGGACGACTGGCAGAGGATCCGTGACGTGCCGGAGGTCCAGGCCGCGATCGAGTCGAATGAAGCGACGCACGTCGTCAGCCCGGCGATGGCCGTTCGCGCACCGCGGCGCGCCGTAGGCGACCGTCCGGTGCCGCGACGCGCCGAGGCGCAGCCCGCGCGCGCGCAGCTGCCGTCGATGGTGGACGTGGATCAGTTCGCGGCGCCTTCAGCGGCGGACGCCGCTCCGGCAGCGCCGGTCACCGAGCCGGCGACGGCGCGCGGGACGCCGGCGCCGGAAGACTTGGAGGCGTCGAAGCAGCAAGCGCCCGCGCTCGCCGACGTCAGCGCGCCGCCGCGGCGCACGCGCGCCGCGCCGCCTCCGGGTCGCGAACGGGCCGCGGCGCGCGTCCGCGAGGGCCGTGCCGGCGGCGCGGATCTGTTCGGCAACGTCGAGTCCGCCGGCGCAGAAGAGGCGTTGCTCGGCAGCACGGCGCTCTCGCAGTACGAAGAGAAACCCATCGGCGCCCGCAACGAGAGCTCCGTCCTTTTTTCCCTCGACGCGCTGAAGGCCGGCGCGCGGCGCACATCGAGCGCGCCGCCTCGCCACGCGCCGAGCGCGCCGCAACAGACGGCCGCCGACATTCTCGGCCTGAGCGCGGGCGGAGCGCTCCCCGGCATCGCGGCGAGTGGCAACCCGTTGCTGTCCGCGGCGGCGCCGGATCTCCCGCTCGCCGGCATTCCGACGACGCCGCCGCGCAGCAAGATGGACACGCTGCCGCCGGTCATGCGCGCCCGCCGTTCGTCACCGCTGCCGTACGCGGTCGCCGCCGGCGCCGTGATCGTGGCGACGATGGCGTTCCTCGTCATCCGCGCGCACCTCAGAGGTCATCCAGAAGACGGCGCGCAGACGATGGCGGCGGAGCCAAGAGCGGAACCGACCACTCCGGTTGCCAAGGAACCCGAGTCGCCCCCGCCGAAGACGGCGGAGCCCGCGCCCGCGGAGACGCAAGCGAAGGCCGCGGAGACACCGGAGCCGTCCGTCGCGGCGCACGTCGCGCAAGCGGCGCCGGCCGAGACACGCCCGTCCGAGCCCTCCCGCGGAGCGCAGGGGGACGGCATCAACGCGCCCGTGCTTCCGACGAAGCCGAGCCCGACGGTGACCAGCAGCCAGACCTCCGCCTCACGCTACGAAGCAGCGAAGGCGGCGATGCGCCCCGACAAGCCGGAGGGCGAGTCGAAACCCGAGCCCCCGGCGAGCGACAAGCCGTCGAAGGGCGTGGAGAAGGTCGTGCTCGCCGAAGAGCCGTCGAGCGACGACAAGGGCGAAGGGGCGCCCGCGGAAGAGGCGCCGAAGCCGCCGTTCGACACCAGCGCGGCGAAGGCGGCGCTCGAAGCCGCGTCCGCTTCCGCGTCGTCGTGCAAGACGGACGATGGCCCGACGGGCAGAGGCAAGGTTCAGGTGACGTTCGCGCCGACGGGGCGAGCCACCAGCGCCAACGTCATCGAAGGGCCCTTCGGCGGCACCTCCGTCGGCGGCTGCGTCGCGAAGCTCTTCCGCGCCGCGAAGGTGCCCGCGTTCTCCGGCGACGCCGTCACCGTCGCGAAGAGCTTCACGATCCCGGAGTGAGGCTCACCCGCCATCGGGCTTGACGCAACCCCCGGTGCCCGGCGCAGGCGGCGCCGGGAGAGGCCTCGCGATGTCCTGGTCGAAGTCGAACAAGTCGAGGAGCGCGTCGCTGTTGGCGTCGCGGTCGGTCATCGCGGGAAGGTCGAACACGAGCTCGATGAATCGGGTGATCGACGTGTGCTCGTGCCGGACGTGCGAGACGGCGTGACGCCGCGCCCAGGGTGAGATCGCGACCAGCGGCACCCGGACGCCGAGCTCGAAGAAATCCTTGTCCTTGTCGTTGTTCGGCCGCGCGATACAAGCGTCGGAAGGGGGCGGGACGTGGTCGAAGAAGCCGCCGCCCTCGTCGAAGGTGAAGAGGATCGCCGTCTTCTGCCAGAGCGAGCTCCCGACGGCGGCGTCGTAGATGTTCTTCACCCACGCCTCCCCGGCCTGTACGTCGGCGGGCGGATGATCGTCCTGGGTATTCAAGCGGCCGTCGACGAAGACGACGCTCGGCAGACTGCCCGAGTTGAAGCCGTCGATCAGATCTTGCACCGGATGGACTCCGCGATGCGTGAGCCCCCACCCGAGAGCGAAGGACAGGGGCGCGTCGTCCGCGTAGACGCCCCAGGTGACGCTCTGCGCGTCCATGATGTCGAAGATGGTCTGCACGCCGGAGCCCGGAAAGCCGTCGGTGAGCGTGTCCTTCACGCCGTCCGACGTGCCGCAGTACAGGTAATCCCGATTCGCCCAGGTGCCGGAGCGCACGGACGGGAAGTGCCGATCGGCGAGCGCGTACGTCTTGGCGAGGAAATAATAGAAGGGCAGATCGCTCTCTTCGTAGTACCCCATGACGAAGTGCCCGTCGCTCGAAGGCGGTGTCGAGGAATCGGCGGCGCTCGTCACGAAGCCGTCCATTTTTCCGCCGTCGACCTGCGCGTGCATCTCGTCCCACTGGTGGCCCGGATCGTTGGGTTCGCAGGTGGTCGTCAGGTGGAACGGCTTCACTACGTTTCCGGAGGCGTCGGTGTTCGAGAAATCCGCCGGGATGGGCTCCGAATCCGGCTGTCCGCCGCCGAGCTTGCCGAACAGATGGTCGAAGCTGCGGTTCTCCTTCATCATGACCACGACGTGCTCGATCGGGATCTTCTTGCGCGTCGCCGCGCTGATGCCGAGCGTGTCCGTCGCCCTGGATCCCGCGCTGTACATGCAAGCGAGCCGCTGGCTTTCGGTGGCGCCCGCGTCGGTGACGGCGGTGGGTTCCGTCACCGAGCCGCCGTCCTCGGACGTTTTCGTCGCGCCGCCGTCGCCGTGTGTGTGCGTCCCCGGCGGGGCCGTCTTCTCACTCGAACACGCGAAGGCGCCGAAGCACGCGACGGAGAGCGCGCTGACCAAAGTCAAGTTCAAGGAGCTCGCCATGTGCGCGAGTCTACTCGACGCTCCGGATCCTTGCGACCCGCCGTGGGGTCAGGCCTCGCTAGCGCTTCATGCCGCGGACGATATGAGCCATCTCCGCGAGTTGCCGACGCGTGACGAGCAGCTCGGACCGCATGCGCAGGATGACCTCGACGCCCGCCCAGTTCACCTCGAGGTCGCGCAAGAGCACGTGCGCGACGCGCGCGTGCTCTATCTCCTCGGGCGAATACGTGCCGCTCCCGTGGTGCTCGAGGATCCCCGCGCGCTCGAGGCCTTCGACGATCTCGCGATCGCCGTCGAGGAACGCGATCAGCGCTTCCAGCGTGAATCCTTCGGTCATAGTCGGATCCCCTCGCGCACCGGTTTGGCGTAGGCGTCGCGGGCGTGCTTGGCGGCGTTCGCGAGCGCCTCGTCGTCCTTGTCCGGCAAGCGGACGTTGAGCTTCACGTACAGATCGCCGCGGCGATCTCCACGGGTCACGCCCTTTCCACGGAGCCGGAGCTCCTGGCCCTGCTGCGAGCGCGCCGGGACGCGGAGCTTCACCGGGCCGTCCGGCGTGGGCACTTCCACTTCGGAGCCGTTGTAGGCTTCGTCGAGGGTCACGGGTAAGTCGAGGTGCAGATCCAACCCGTCGCGACGGAAGTAGGGGTGCTCGCGCACGCGCGTCTCGATGATGAGGTCGCCCGCGGGCGCGTTGTTCGGGCCGGGAGCGCCGCGCCCCTTCACGACGAGGCGCGAGCCGTCCTCGGCGCCCTTCGGGATGCGTACGGTGACGGGCTCGCCGTCGCTGCCGCGCCCTTCGCCCGGAACGCGCACCGTGATCTCGGCTCCTTGAAGCGCTTGCGGCAAGTCGAGCTCGACGACGGCGATGACGTCCTCACCCCGCGCCGGACGCCGCCTGAACCCGCCCGCTCTGCCGAACAGATCCCCCAGGTCGCCGAGGTCGCCGAAGTCGTACACCTCTTCCTGAAAGGGGCTGCCGGTCGCGCCGCGCCGGTTCTGCCAGGTTTTGTAGGCGCGGGCTTGCTCCGGATCGAATCCGCCGCGCAGACCTTCGTGCCCGAACTCGTCGTAGAGCTTGCGCTTCTCGGAGTCGACCAGCACCTCGTAGGCGCCGGACATTTCCTTGAAGCGCGCCTCTGCGTCTTTGTTCCCCGGGTTCACGTCGGGGTGGTGTTTGCGCGCGAGCTTCCGATAGGCGCTCCGGATCTCGTCTTCCGTCGCGGTCTTCGAAACTCCCAGAACCTCGTACAGATCCTTCTCTGCCATCGGCTTTCGCGGGGGGCGCCCGCCGGCCAGGCGCTCCAGGACGCCAACATTCGTCCGAACCGCGAGCGATGCAAGGCCCCATTCTCTAGCCCCCGACCGGCTTTACGGGCGGCGGCGGGGAGCTCGAGAGCGCGACGCCGGCCTTCCCTCAGAAGACGAGCGCGGCGTGGAGCCCGACGGTGACGTAGGCGTACGCGCCGCTGCCGTAGTCCGCGTCGACGCGGTTATACGCGACGTGAGCGCCGACGTCGATCAGCGGGATGAGGACGAAGTCGAGAAAGCCGCCCGCATCGAAGCTGAAGGCGTTCTTGTTGTCGCCGATGGTGGGCACGAAGTGTCCGAGCCCGACGTGGAAGAACCCGCCCGGGCGCAAGACGTCGCCGAAACCGAGCCGTGCGCCGAGGATGCCGCGATAGATCTTCGGTCCGTAGTCACCGGAGAAGTTCGCATACGTGAAGCCGATCTCGGGGGTCAGCACGATCGGCTTCGCTTGCAGCTGCTGACCGAGACGGATTCCGAAGCCGCCGCCGGAGTCGCCTTCGGAGTGCACCGGGAATCCGAGGTCGAGATCCGCGCCGATCGTCGGACCGGCGCTGGCGGGCCGGGCGACCCAGAACACGCACGTGGAGCACAGGGTCGCGAAGAGAAGTCGTGTGTTACTCATCCGGCTTTCGGAGCTCGAGTTTCATCAAACGTCAAGTGTTTCCGACTCGCGCGAGAATTAGGCGATTGTCCGTAACCAAAACGCGAGCAAAGGAGGGGCCGCCCGCGTCACCTAGCGCTACGTATTTGATAGCGCAAGCCTTCACGGCTTCGCACCCGGTTCGCGATCGCGCCGCACGTCGCGCCATCGATGCCCTCTCGCACGCCCGTAACCTTGAGCACTCAAGGCGCCTTCAGAACACCCTGAAACCCTTGAAGGATTTTTTCTACCTTGAAGGCTCAAGGTCGTGATCTGCGAAACGTAGGAAGGTCCCGCAATGAACGGCGCCGCACACCGGCACATCGAGCGCTTTCAGTCCGCCGCGAAGACCACGTCGAACGCCGCCGCGCCCCGGCCGTTCGCGGCAGCGCGGCGAACTCCGGCGATCGCATCCATGGCCCCGACGATTTCCTCGAACGCGGCATCGTTGCTCGCGTGAAGAACCGCCCGGTCTCGCCGCAAGTCGGCGGGCGCACGATGCACCCCCCTGGTTGCCCACGACGTCTCGAGACGCCGCGACAGCTCTGGGTAACGCACGCCGCCGCCTTCAGCGGCCGGGCTTCGCACGCGGGGTGTCTCCTCTTGTGCGAGAACGGTGCCGCCCTGTCGCCACGTGAGCACGAATTTGTCGTGCGGTCGCATGTCGACGTGGAGCTCCGGCGTCGGCTCCGCGGGCGCCTCCCCGGTGTTCGTGGGGACCTTCGCGTTCGCGTCGAGCCGCGCCATCTGCGACCAGACCGCCGTCACGAGGAGAAACGCGACGATGCACAACAAGAAATCGATGAACGGTACCAGCGGGAGCTCATGGTTCAGCTCGCGGCGCCCGCTGCCGCCGCCGCCGAGGTCGAGGGTTGCCATGCAGCGTGGAACCCGCTCCGCGGCCGAACTTTGGGCAACGGTCGCCGGATTCGTCCCGGACGAATTCATGAAGTGCGGGCGGCAGGTCCTCGCCCCGCCGGCGGCGGCGCAAAGAGCTCGAGCTGCTCGGCGTCCTTCGCGGGCGCGGGTCTCTCGGCGCGTGGCTTGCGCTCGCGTTTGCCGGCGAGCTGTCGCATCAGGCTCGACTCGCGCCGGAAGAACCCCGTCGTGTGGAACGTCGCCGAGAAGCCCAGCAAGGTGAAGTCGAGGTGATGACACACCTCGTGAAGCAGCGTCCGCAAGAAGGTGCGAAACTGCACGACGCGCCGGTTCTTCGCCGTTCGCATCCAGACTTCGATCACCGGCACCTCGCCTTCTTCCCAGGTGTAAAGGCCGTGGAGCTCGCCCGAATGGTCGCTCGGGCGGACGCTGCGGACGCAAACGCGGACCGCAGGAACGCCGAGGCTCAGCGTGATCCCGAGGCACAGCTCGCGCGCGGCGCGCTCGATGTTCGCGCGCTTGCCCGCCGCGAGGGCGACCTTCAACCGCTCCGCCATGGGTACCAGCGCCGACGGCTTCGGAAGGACGACGGCGCCGACTTCGTCGCTCTTCCTGTACGTGCGCTTCTCGGCCGCGCTGAGCCGCCCGTAGTACGAAAAGCGCGAGGAGCGTCCGCGCGGCCCGGCCATGCGGCAATTGTATTAGCGATGAGCCAGATCGGCCACGACACAGAGGTGATCCGAAGCACCCTGACAGCCGGCGGCGAACTGCGTGAAGACGAGCTCGCGGCTCGTCAAGATGCGGTCGATGCGCATCCAGGGTAGCCGCGCGGGGTACGTGTACCCGAAACCGAAGCCGCTCGACGAAAACCCGTCGGTAAACGGCGAGAGCTCGCGCGCCAGGATGGGGCTCAACGTCGGCAGGTTCGTGTCGCCTCCGATGACGACCGGGATCTTTTCGGCCGAGGCCGTCGCGGCGACGGTGCGCACCTGCACCTCGCGGAGAGCGCTGTCGCGCTGCATGTTGGCCGTGCGCTCCGCGCGGAAGAAACGGCCGGACGAAAGCTCGCCGCGCAGCCCGGAGCCGCGGATCGCCCACATTCCCATGCGCGGCGAGATCGGGTGCACGGCGTACACGGCCAGCTCGCCGAGCGGCGTGCTCATGACGTGTCGAACGAATCGCGGCGATCGCCAGCGTCCCTCGTGCATGATGGTGTCGGGCTCGGTCGTCGACTCGATCGCGAAGCGGGTCGCGACGACGAACTGCGACGACCGCCGCACGACGGGATAATCCTGTGCCATCCGCGCTCGGAGCTCGTCGCCGTTCTCCAGGGCTTCCTGCAAGAGCACGACGTCCGGCGACCACTTGGAGATCGCGCGGGCGACGACGTCGACGCCGGCGAACGACGAGTTCACGTTCATGCTGAGCACGCGCACCGAAGGGCCGGCTCGCCGCGAAGGCCGAGCCACGACGAACCCCATGAGCGGAAAGATCACGAACAGCAGCGCGGCGAGCTGTGACCAGAGCAGAGCGCGCGGACCGAACCACAGCAGCGCGCCCGCGGTGAACGGTAGCGGCAGCAAGAACAGCGCGCGCGGCGCGTAGAGCCCGACGCCGGTGAACCACCAGCGCTCGCCGACGAAGCGAAGCAACACGAACGCCGTGAACAGGAAGGCCACGTAGAGCAGCGCCGTCACGGCGGCGACTCTCCGGGCCCAGGGCGTCCTCCGCGGCAGGCTCACCCGGCCTTCCCTGTCCGCAGTCGCTCTCCGAGTCGCGTGACGCGCTCCTCGCGCTTCGCTTCCCCGAGCGCCACGCGAAGCGCGCGCGGATCGGCCACCAGCACGCAGAGCCGCTTCGCTCGCGTGACCGCGGTGTAGACGAGATTGCGCGACAGCATGACGAAGTGCGCCGTGAGCAGCGGCACGACGACGGCCGGATACTCGCTCCCCTGGCTCTTGTGGACGCTGATGGCGTACGCGAGCGTCAGCATGTCGAGCGCGGCGTCCTCGTACTTCACGTCGCGTTCGTCGAACCGCACCGTCAGCGACTCGTCCGCGGCGTCCACCTCGGAGACGATCCCGATGTCGCCGTTGTACACCTCGCGCTCGTAGTCGTTCTTCGTCTGCATCACCTTGTCGCCGACGCGATACTCGGTCCCTCGCCGCGAAAGCGCGCGTCCGTTCGGGTTCAGCGCGGCCTGGAGCGCGGCGTTCAGCGCCTGTGTCCCCGCGGGACCGCGGTGCATCGGGGTCAGCACTTGCACCTCGTCGCGAGCGTCCATGCCGAAGCGCTTCGGAATGCGCTGGGTGACGAGCTCCACGACCGTCCGCGCCGCTTGCTCCGGGTCGGTGCGCTGCACGATGAAGAAATCCGCGTTCGCGTCCTCCGGCGAAGGCGCGCTCTCCGGCATCTCGCTGCGCAAGATGGCGTGAGCGTTGACGACGATGCGGCTCTCCTCGGCTTGCCGAAAGATGCGCGAGAGGCGCTCCGTCGGCACGACGCCGCTGTCGATCAGATCGCGCAGGACCGCGCCCGGTCCCACCGGCGGCAGCTGGTCCGAGTCGCCCACGAGCACGAGCCGCGCCGCGGAAGGCGCCGCGTCGAGCAGCGACGCCGCGAGCTCCACGTCGATCATCGACGCCTCGTCGACGATGAGCGCGTCGGCGTCGATCGGCCGCTCCGCGTTCCGCGTGAAGCGGCGCACGCGCGGGTCGTACTCGAGCAGCCGGTGCAGCGTCGACGCGCGGCGGTTGGTCGCCTCCCCCAGCCGCTTCGCCGCGCGACCGGTCGGCGCGGCGAGCCGCACGGAGAGGTTCGCGTTCTCGAGCACGCTCAGGATGGCCCGCACGATGGTCGTCTTGCCGACGCCGGGACCGCCGGTCACGACGATGAGCTTCTGGCGCGCGGCGGCGTCGACGGCGCGCCGCTGCTCCGGCGCGAGCGTCACCTTCGCGCGCACCTCGAACGCCGAGATCGCCGCCTCGAGGCCCGGGAGCGGACGCGCCGGCGAGTCCAGCAAGCGACGCACGTCCCCGGCGACGGCGACCTCCGCGGCGTGGAGCCGCGCCGGGAACACCAGCCCGTCTTCCAGCACCACGCGATGGCCGGCCCAGAGCGCGCCGAGCGCCGACTCCACGTGGGCCGCGTCGATCCCGAGCAGCTCCGCCGCGCGCACGACGACCGCTTCTTGCGGCGCCGCGACGTGCCCTTGGTCGGCGAGCGCATCGACCACGTGCAGCGTCCCCGCTTGCGCGCGCTCCGGATGATCTCCGGCGATGCCCAGCGAGCGCGCCAGCCGATCCGCGGTCTTGAATCCCACGCCGCGCACGTCGAGCGCGAGCCGGTACGGATGCAATTGCACTATTTGCGCCGCCCGCTCGCCGTAGCGCTCGTAGATCCTCGCCGCAAGCGAAGGGGACGCGCCGTGCGCCCGCAGGAGCAGCATGATGCTCGAGATGGCGTGCTGCGACGCCCACTTCTTCCGGATCTCGTCGGCGCGCCGCTCGCCGAGCCCCGCCACGTTCGCGAGCCGCTCCGGCTGTTCGTCGAGCACCTTCAACGTCTCCATCCCGAACGTCTCGACGATCCGCTTCGCGAATCCCGGCCCTACTCCGGGAATGAGCCCCGACCCGAGGTACTTCTCGAGCCCCGCGAGCGTGTCGGGCGCGACCGGCACGAGCGTCTCGACGCGCAGCTGCTCGCCGTGCCGCGCGTCGTTCACGATCTCGCCGGTCACGCGCACGCGCGTCCCGGGTCCCACCGCGGGAAATCGCCCGACGGCGACGATCGCGCCGCGCCCCGCCACGCGCCCCAGCCGAACGACACGAAACCCCGTCTCTTCGTTCTCGTACGTGATCCGTTCGACCTCGCCCGTCAGCGTCGTGGGCACGGGCGGACTCTAGCCAAAGCGCACGAGCGAACGCTACGAGCGCGTTCTCCCTCGGAATTTAGGGGCGCACCCGAGGGAACGAGCGCGGCGCCGCACGCGCCGCGCCGGAAGCGCAGCCCCGTTCCGTCGCGCGCCGCCGCGCCCACCGCGCCTCGCGCCCCCTGAAACGACTTCGGGCGGACACGTGGCGTCCGCTCCACGCGCCGCCGGACGCGGGGCACACAATGGCACACGAAGCGAGCGCGCGGCGTCGACCTCGTGTCTCGTCGCGCAATTTGCGCGCTCGCGGCGCGGTGGCATCGCCGTTGCTAGCGTACTCGCCGATGCTCGATTGGCGGCTCGCTTGCGTCGTCCTCTTCGTGCCCGGTTGTGCGGCGCGCACCATTTACGACACGCCGCCGAGCAAGCCGTCACCGGACGCCGGAGCGACAACGACAGCGACGACCAAGCCTCCGATGACGAGCCTTCCCATGGTGTCGGCCGAGGCCGGGACGAAACGAGCTGCCGCGGCGCCCGAAGCCGGGACGAAAGAAGCGGCCGCGACGACGGAAGCCGGCGGCTCGCCGCCCTACGCCGCTTGCCCGGACGTCTACGCCGGCAAGGTGAGCGATCCGTCGCGCACCGACGTCGGTGTGCAAGGCCTCGCCGCGCTCCGCGAAAAGGTCCTCGCGAGTCGAAAGGTCTTCGCCGGATACGCCGCCGCGCACGGCGGCACGTACCACTACACGCGCTGGACCAGCTCGTTCGTCGGCTCGGCCTGCAAGGACACGATCAATGTGACAAATGGAATGGTCGAATCAGTCATCGAACAGGTTCGACCCGACGGCACCGTCGACGGGGCGAGCTGGTCGACTCCGGCGACCTACGCAGCAGACGCAGCCGTGCCGTTCTGCGCCCCCGCCGCCACCATGGATCAGCTCTACGACGATTGCCTCGACCATACGCTCTGCCAGGATCCCAGGCAGAACGATCTCTACGTCGTGGTGGACGCGCGCGGCCTGCTCGTGCAGTGCGGTTACTTCCCGATCGACTGCGCCGACGACTGCTACGAAGGGTTCGGCTCGCTCCTCTTGACCACGGACGGGCAAGACTGGACGAAGAGCCCTCCTGGGTGCTGCGCGCCTTCGCCGCAGCCCAACTGCTGCATGGCGTACGGCGGCGAGAGCACCGGCCAAAGCCGCTGCGGGCAGACGTGCGACGGCATGCCCCTGCCCGACAACCCAGGCTGGCAGATCCAGTTCGGCGATGACGGGTGCGCCCAGTGGAGCGAACCCGAGAAGCGCTCGGCGAGCGATTGCTGTGGTTGCATACCGCTGCCCTGATTCGGGCGAGGATACCCATGCATCGCAAAGCAAGAGGACGAGATGGACTGTCGCAAGGAGGAGGGCTCATGGGTCGATTGGCATACGCAAGTTGGGTAACGCTTTCATTCATCGTCGCGTGTTCTTCGGAGGTGAACCCGCGCGGGCGACCGACTCCGCAGCCGCAGGTGGTCTCGTCGCCCCGCGGCGACGCGGGGAACGACGAAACACCCCCGAGCACGACGACGGCAAACGACGGCGGCGATTTCCCGGCGTGCGACTCGGACCCGACCGCGCGCGTCATCTGCACCGAGAGCGCGAGCGGCGTCCCGTGGGGCGCCGAGGTAGTCGTCGCGCAAGGAGCGGGACAGGCCCCGTCGCCGGGGAGCGGCACCATCGCACCGGGCCAGTACCAGCTCATTTCGCAGACGGTCTACGGCAGCGTCCAACCGAATACGTCTTCGGTGCACGTCGGGGACCGCGTGAAGCGCGTGCTCCTCGTCGACTGCGACGTCGCGTACGAGCTCTACGAGCAATCCTCCGCCGGCAGCTCGGGATCGGCCAGCGGCAACGATTGCCGGCGGCTCGATCCGCACCCGCTCAGCTTGCTGTCGCTCTCGGGCCTCATGGAACCCGGCATCACAGATTTACGAGATCACGTCGCGTATACCGCGCGCGGAGACCACTTGATCCTCAGCGAGGTCTACGCGTATTCGGACGGCACGCCGTTCGACATCCTCGGCGCCTACACCTACGTCAGCGATTTCGTGCGCGTGGGGAGCGCCGCCGCCACCACGCCGAGCTCCGCGACGGACGGCGGCACGACCGCGACGGCGGGGCGCGACCCGCGCTGCCCAGCGACGCCGCCGTCGAACGGCGATGCGTGCTCTCCCGAGCCGTCCCCCATCGAATGCGAGTACGGCGGCGACTCCTTCGGCAACTGCACGACGCTCGCCGAATGCGAGCTCTCGTTGACCGATCGAACATTTCGATTCCAGCTCGCACCGAAGAGCGACTGCACGCCACCGAACCCCAAGGAGTGCCCCGCAACCTTCGCCGCGGCCAGCGCGATGGCCGCTCAGAACCCGAACGGCTCCGGACCAACCTGCTACTACGCGGAAGGCGTCTGCGGCTGCGTCGTTCCCCGCGGCGGTCCCATCCTGTCCGGTGCGCAATCGTGCAATTGGACCTGCCGCGACGGCAAGAACGATGCCTTGCTCGCCCCCGGTTGCCCCTGGCCCCGTCCACTCGCCGGCGATCCGTGCACCACTGGGATGGAATGCGACTACGGCGGCGACTGCGGCGGAGAGCCGTCACTCGGCCCCAACATGATCTGCCAGCAAGGACACTGGCTCGATGTGAACTTCGTGTGCAATTGACGTGGATCCGTCAGCGTCGCTTTCGGGGGTTCACGACTACGTAGCCGGGAGCCCGTGTTACCCTCACGCCCAGGCGAGGTGACGGGGCAGCCTCTCAGTCCGGCCAACGTATCATGTTCAGCGGCGAGCACCCGAGCGTACGCGAGGGGCGAATCGAATGATTCTGCCAGCGGAGCGATCAGCTCAAGCGAGTCCTGGGAGCCCAGGTGTCCGAAAGCGATCAAGGCGCTGCGCACGACGCCGAGATCGGCATCTGACAAGAGCCGCGCGAGAAGCGGAATTGTCGCGACCCTGAACGGGTACGACTGTCCCGCGAAACCCAGCTGTCCGAGTACATCGGCAGCAAGCCGTCTGCCATCCGCTCCGAGCTCGAACACCATGACACACACTTCTCGAAGACGGCTTGAACTGGTCTCGCCTGGAGGTCGGTCACCGCGCGCCAATACTCCTCGGACGGGTCCTCGCCCTCAGCTCGCGCAAGCTTCGAGGCAACGTGGAAGAGTTCCTCGATGTCGACCATGCGTCCTGACTGGTCCGGCTAACGTATCAGGTTCAGCGGCGAGCCGCCGAGCGGAGCGAGGTGCCTCGTCCGCTGCAACCGGCAGTTAGCCAGCTTCAAGCCGTTCGACGGATGTCGCGCACGGCGATGAGATCTTGATCGCCGACGACGCGAACGTCGCCGACTCGCAAGGTGACGAGAGCCTTCGTGCGGCCGGAGGCCATGACGAACTCGACTTCGAGTCCATCAGGAAGGTAGACGTCAACAACGGCACCTAGATCCCCGCGACGGAGCCCGTGCTCGGGTAGATCGCGATCGAGGACGACCGTGTCGAGTACGTTGAACATCTTCAAACGGGATGAGCGGTTACGAAATGCGGGAGGTCCTGTCCGTTCGCGACCATCCAAACGGTAATCACGTCCGCTTGCCGTCCAGACGGTCCGGCCAAAGTAGCACGGATCTCGAACTTCTGCCCGAAGGGACTCGGCTGACCCGGTACGGCCTGTCCTGTTGCTGCAATCTCGAAGAGCGCGTCGCGGAGCAGCTCCCAATGTTCCTCGGAAAACCCGAGCGCACGGAAGAACGCGGCCTTGAATCGACCCACCGGATGCGAGGACGACAGCAGGTAGTCGCGAACCTTTGCGTCGGTGATGACAGTTCGGGCCGCGTTCGGCAAGAGCACGAGATCCTCTTACGTTACGGTGTGCAGCGCGGACAAGTCTGCCCAACGTATCATGGTTCAGCGGCGAGCCGCCGAGCGAAGCGAGGTGCCTCGTCCGCTGCAACCGGCTGTTGGGCAGCTCGCAAGCGTATTGTCGGATGATCTTTCTTCGTCAAATTACAAACGATGCAGCGGATACCGCCCACCGCGAGGGATGCTGCCGAGGATTATCCGCCATGCCGATACTACGATACCGCGCTCCCGCCGATCACCGGAAGTCGTCGCAAGATTGCGCGACAGCTCGCGACGAGTCATGGAAGATCGGTCTGATCAATTTGATCTTCGAATGAATGGCGCTGGTGGAGGTGGTCTAGGGTGAGTGAAAGCGATACACGAATCTGACCCCTGCCGTTTCCCGAAAGCACCACCTTGAGGTTCGGCTCGAGGGTGTCGAGGCGTGCTTCACCAGTGAGAGTGCGGTCGAGGTGCTCGCAAGCGTCCGCGAAGTGCTGGAGCTCGTCGGTTCTAAGGATCGGCCCAGAAAAATCGATACGAGCACCTGGGTAGCGGCAATACGCGACGAGTCTTAGCCAGTTGCCGTCCCATCGGTCCAGAGCACTCGCTCAGCATTCGCGGGTGTCGGTCGCACAAAGAAATCTATGTCGCCGGTTTGCGGGAACGGTCAGCGCAAAGGGCGACGCTGCGCTGCCGTTCGACGAAGTCGTGATCGTTCCGCCGTTGGGCGCCGCCACGATGCCGTGAATCGCGCCCTACGTGCTCCCCACGCGAGATCGTCGGTGCTCTCGTCCGGGGCGTGCGCGATCTCGGAGTGATTATCAAGGCGGTTGCGAGATATCGCGGCCGTCCTCCCTCGCCTTCTCTTGTGCCAGCGCGTAGCGGCGGCAATGTTCGAGGTAGGCGCGCTCGTGAACGCCGATGAGCTCTACGACGGTCTGCCACAACCAGCCGGGCGCTTCGAGCGAGCGCGTGGCAGCACGTTTCAGCTCCGCACCCCAGGCCGCTCGCGCCGTAGGGTCGAGCTGGCGCGCGTGAGCGCGGCCGACTATCTTCGCCAGCGCACGGGCAATGGCGCGTGCTTCGACGTCGTCCAGCGATTCCAATTCGACCTTCAGGTCCTGGGGCATGAGCTCGCGCACGAATATCTCGCGTCCCAGGACGGTGCCCGACAGGATACGACCCCCGAGGCTCGGAGAGAGTGCCTTGGCCCCCTGAACGACGCGCTCACCCTGGTGGGCGGGGACGTTCAATCCGGGCTCCAACGGAGCCAGCGGACGCCGCGCCTCTTTCAGGTCGAGGAGAGCGTAGTCCGCTTTCGAGTCACGACGCGCGCGAACCTCGACGAAGGCTGCACAGCGCCACAATCCGAGGGAACTGCATCCCTTCACCCAGAATGCCGCGTCCATCACACGTACCCGCGCGTCGTCGCTTCGTGAGTCCAAACGCGTCACGAGCTTTCGGACCCGTTCCTTGTCGAGAAATCGCGCAACCTCGTCGCGCTCCTCCTTCGCCAGAGGAAGAAACCTGTCGCCGAGTGGAAATTTCGACTTTCGCCCTATACGTTCGCGCCGAAGGTGGCGCCAGCGACGGCGCAGGGCTTCGCGCACCACGAAGCGGACCGACGCGCTGCCATGCGGAGTCGCTTCCGCAGATGGATCCAAAATGGCCTCCAGGTAGCCGCTCGTCAGCTCTTCGATGAGGCGCGCGGTCACCACACCGGGCAGATCGGAGCTGCGTGCCGCCATGGCGAGCGAGAGCCCGAGTCGAATCAGGTCGTTCGCCGGATTGCCGTACGTGGTCTGATCGAGATCGCGCACTTCGACTTCCACTCGAGCGTCCACCGCCGCGATCGGCCCTAGATTGCCGACGTGTGCGTCTCCGCAAATCCAGATGCGCGGACCTTGCGGCACGATGCCGAGGTTGTTGGAGAGCCAACGATAAAAGAGCTCCGTGCTACCGCGGACGTAGGCGTGCGCGTCGCGGCTCATCTTGAGCTGTCGCCGCACGAGCAGGGAAGGCAGACGAAGCTCCTGGGCACGTGCCGCGGAGACTCCCGCCGGGAAGGCCCGCGTCTTCGTGTCGTTCACGTCGACAGAAAGCGTCGAGCCCTCAGCGCCAGCAGACGTAGTCCCCACGAGACCATTGATTGCCATCCGCCCAGCCTACCGCGAACGGCGGCGCGTCGAGCTTCGCCGGAGCGGCTCGAGCGTCACCCTGCGCGCTTCAGCTGCTATCCTCCGAACATGGAACGCCTCGACATCGTCCAGGGAGACATCACCCGTCTCGCCGTCGACGCGATCGTCAACGCCGCGAATGAAACCATGCTCGGCGGCGGCGGCGTCGACGGCGCCATACACCGGGCGGCAGGGCCGGAGTTGCTCGCTGCGTGCCGGCGCGCGCCGCAAGTGACGACGGGTGTGCGGTGCCCCACGGGCGAAGCGCGCATCACACCGGGGTTCCGGCTCGCGGCGCGGTACGTCGTCCACACCGTGGGTCCCGTGTGGCGCGGCGGAAAACACGGGGAGCCGGAGCTACTCGCGGCCTGCTATCGGAACTCGCTCGCTCTGGCCGCCGAGCACGGTGTCACGTCGATTGCGTTTCCCGCGATCAGCTGCGGCGTGTACGGTTACCCGATCCCGCAAGCGGCGGAGATCGCGGTAGACGAGATACGGGCATCGCTGTCGCAGAATAGCGCGATTGAACGCGTCGTCCTCTGCGCGTTCGGCGCCGAAATCGAGAGCGCTCTGCGCGCGGCGACCGCCTCCCGGCGCGCCTGAGCCGCGCGATATCGCGCGATGCCAGCGCGATACGTCGGTCGCCGAGGGCCACGGCGACCTTGCCGATGGCCGGCGAACCGGCTACCCGTGGAGCCATATGTCCGTTTCTCATCGGGTCCACGCGCGCTGCGCCTGCGCATCGTCTTCGGGGCCTTTCGTCCTCGCCGGCACCGAGCGAAAATACGAACGCTCGCGCCCGTTCGCGATCTCGCACCTGGACCTCTTCGTGGACGTCGACTTCGCGAACGAAGCGATCTCGGCGCGAGCGGTGCTCGACTTCACCCGGCGCGCACCGAAGGCGCTGGAGCTCGAGCTCGACGCCGTCGGCTTCGAGATCGCGCGCGTGCGACTCGACGCGGGCAAGGGGCTGAAACCCGCGGAGTACGTGTACGACGGCGACGTGCTCGCCGTTTCGGTGCCCAAAGGGCTCTCGAACGGAAAAGTGGAAGTCGCGTATCGAGCGAAGCCGAAGCGCGGCCTGTATTTCCTTTCGCCGGACGACACCGTGCGCGATCGCCCCCAGCAAATGTGGAGCCAATGCCAGGACGAAGACGCGCGGCAATGGTTCCCTTGCCACGACAAGCCGCACGTGAAGATGACGACCTCCGTGACGGTGCAAACGCCTCCCGGCTTCACGGCGCTGTCGAACGGCAACCTGACGAAGAAGGAGACGCCGCGCGGGAAGAAGCCGTGGACGTACCGCTTCGAGATGCCCGACCCGCTGCCGAGCTATCTCGTCACCCTGGTCGTCGGGCGCTTCGAGATCATCGAGGACCGACCCGCGGTTCGCGAAGGGCGCGAGAGCGTCCCGGTGCAGTACTACGTGCCCGAAGGCCGCGCGGCGGATGGGCGGCGCGCTTTCGGCGAGACGCCGCGGATGATAGAGCTCTTCGGGCGCCTCACCGGCGTTCCTTATCCCTACGCGAGATACTCGCAGATCGTGGTGAAAGATTTCGTGTTCGGCGGGATGGAGAACACGACGGCGACGACGATGTACGAGCACGTGCTGCTCGACGAGCGCGCCGCCCTCGACATCACGAGCAACGACCTCGTCGCGCACGAGCTCGCGCACCACTGGTTCGGCGACTACGTCACGTGTCGCGATTGGTCGCACGCCTGGCTGAACGAGGGCTTCGCCACTTACTTCGAGCACGTCGAGCGCGAAGACCGGCTCGGTCGCGACGAGTACGAGAACGGCGTCGCCGGCGACGTCTCCACCTACCTCGGCGAAGCGGGCGGCCGCTACCAGCGCCCCATCGTGTGCCGCGACTACGACGAGCCGATCGACTTGTTCGATCGTCACCTGTACGAAAAAGGCGGGCTCGTCCTGCACATGCTGCGCAGAGAGCTCGGCGACGATCTGTTCTGGAAGGGCGTGAAGCTCTACCTCACGCGCCACGGCGGCAGCATCGTCGAGACCAACGACCTCTCCCGCGCGCTCGAAGAAGTGAGCGGCCGCTCGCTCGAGCGGTTCTTCGACCAATGGGTATTTCGCCCCGGTCACCCCGTGCTGAAGGTGCAGATCACCTGGGAAGACGGTCACGTGAACGTCCGTGTGCGGCAGACGCAAAAAAGCGGCGACGTCCCGCTGTTTGCGTTTCCGCTCGAGGTCGAGATCGGCACCAAGGCTGGGAAGATCCACGTTCACGAGAAGTGGATCGAGTCGGAAAGTGACGCGCTGGTCGTTCCAGTCGCGGAGCGCCCCGCTTGGGTCGCATTCGATCCACAATTTCGTGTGATCGGCGCCATCTCCGTGGAGGCTCCCGCTGACATGCTGAGGACGCAGCTCGCGCGCGCGTCGACCGCGCGCTTGCGCGTCGCCGCGGCCCAGGCCCTCGAAAAGCGCCTGGACCCGGAAACGGTGAGCGCGCTCGGAGCGGCGCTCGCGAAGAAATCGGAAGCGTGGATGGTGCGCGCCGAGGCCGCCCGCGTGCTCGGGAAGATCCGCGGCGAGGCGGCGTTCGCGCACCTCGCGGCGGCGGTCGAGCAGAAGCATCCCAAGGTGCGACGCGCCGTCGCGTCGGCGCTCGGCGAATTTCACGACGAGCGCGCCGCGGCGATGCTCGCGCGGCTCGCCGCGAAGGATCCGAGCTACCTCGTCGGCGCCGACGCGGCGCGTGCGCTCGGCGAAACACGCCAGCCGTCCGCCCTGAAGGCGCTGCTCGCGGCCCTGGGCGAGGCGTCGTGGGCGGACGTGAAGCGCGCCGGCGCCCTCGACGGGCTCGCCTCGCTGCGGGACGAGAGCGCCGTGAAACACGTCCTGGAGCGCACGCGCTACGGCCATTCGACGCCGACGCGCCGCGCCGCGGTCACCGCGCTCGCGCGCCTTACAGAGGACCGAAAGGTCCGCGAACACCTGGAAGATCTGCTCGACGACCGGGATCCGCATTTTCGTATCTCGGTCATCCGAGCCCTGGAGCTCCTCGCCGACGGGCGCTCGCGAAGCGCGCTACGACGGCGGCTCGAGCGGGAATTCGACGGCCGCGTCGCGCGTAGGATCCGAGAGGCGCTCCGGACCATGGGCCAGGGCGCCACGGCCGAGCAAAAGCGCATGGCCGACGAAATGGAGCAGCTCAAGCGCGATCTGGGTGAACTGAAGGTCCGCCTCGCGAAGGTCGAAGACCAGCGCAAGGCCCGGCGCAAACACGGCAAGGTGTCATGAGCGACGCCGTCCCGGTGCGTGTCGAGCGACGGCTCGGGCTGGCGATCGTCATCCTCGATCGCGCCGAGCGCATGAACGCGATGAGCCGCAAAATGCTCGACGAGCTCGGGCGCATCGGTGAAGAGCTGTCGCAAGACGACACGCTGCGCGCGGTCGTCATCACCGGCGCGGGCAACCAAGCCTTCTGCGCCGGAGCGGATCTGAAAGAGCGGCGCGCGATGTCCGAGGACGAGGTCCGCGAGCACCTCCGCGTGCACCGCGAGAAGCTCGCGTGGATCGAGCCATTTCCGTCGCCGGTCGTCGCCGCCATCAACGGCGTCGCGCTCGGAGGCGGGCTCGAGCTCGCGATGCTGTGCGATCTGCGGGTGGCCGCCGAGCACGCCATCGTCGGCCTTCCGGAGACGTCGCTCGGCATCATTCCGGGCGCCGGCGGCACGCAGCGGCTGCCGCGCATCATCGGCGAGGCGCGCGCCAAGGAGCTCATCCTCCTCGGCCGGCGGATCAGCGCCGCGCACGCGCTCGCCGTCGGGCTCGTCAATCGCGTCTCTCGGCCGGGAGCCAACGTGCTCGACGACACCATCGAGTGGATCCGGCCGATCATCGAGGGAGCGCCGCTGGCGCAACGAGCGGCGCTCGCCGCCATCGACTCGAGCCGCATCCTGTCGCTCGAGGCCGGCCTCGACGCCGAAGCGTCCCACTACGACACGTGTCTCGCGAGCGAAGATCGCCGCGAAGCGCTGAACGCATTTGCCGACAAGCGAAAACCGGTGTTCAAGGGACGTTAGTCTCCCATGCGCGCTCTCGTGGCCGGTTTCTTGTTGTGCGCGCAGGCGTGTTCGCCGCGGCATTCGGACGATGGGACGCGCGCGCCGGCTTCGGTGACGTTGCCTTCGGCGGCGCCGGCTGGCAGCGGGCCCGCTGCGAGCGCGCAAACCGCGGCGCCCTCGGCTGCACCTGCCCCGGCGGCGCCGTTCCAACCACGCAAGGTGGATCTGATCGAGCCCGCGATGGGCACCGAGGTCCACTTCGTCGCCTACACGACACGAGAGGTCGGAGAACAAGCGATCCACGACGCGATGAACCGCGCCCTCGCCGAAATCCGGCGCATCGAGGCGGTCATGACCTCGTGGAAGGACACCAGCGAGGTCGGGCAGATCAACGTGGGCGCGGGCAGCCCGGTGGCGGTCTCGAACGAGACGATCCGCGTCATCGAGAAGGCCCAGTGGGCCTCCAAGCTCTCCGGCGGCGTCTTCGACATCACCTTCCACGCGCTCGGCGATCTCTGGAAATTCGGTGATGCCGCGGAGGCGAACCCCAAGCTCCCGGACCCGAAGTTGGTCCGCGAGAAGCGAAAGCTCGTCGACTACCGCAAGGTGCAGATCGACGAGGGCGCGCACACCGTCACGATCGGCAAGGGCATGAGCATCGACCTCGGCGGTATCGCCAAGGGATACGCGGTCGATCGCGCCGCGGACGTGATGAAGGCGGCGGGGATGAAGAGCTTTCTCGCGCAAGCCGGAGGCGATCTCTACGGCGCGGGTACCAAGCCCGACGGCGCGCCGTGGGTGAGCGGCATCCAGGATCCGCGCGCCGATCAGGGACAGTTCTTCGCGGTCATCGAGCTACAAGATCACGCCTTCTCGACCGCGGGCGATTACGCGCGCGCGTTCTTCGTGAACGGCAAGCGCTACCATCACATCATCGATCCGCGCACCGGCTATCCCGCGACCGCGTGCCGCAGCGTGACCGTCTGGGCCGGCGACGCTTTCACCGCCGACGCCATCGACGACGCCGTCTTCATCCTCGGCCCCGAAAAAGGGCTCCCCCTCGTCGAAGCCCAGCCCGACGTCGGCGCCGTGATCGTCGACAAGAACAACAAGGTGTGGATCAGCGAGCGCCTGAAGGGAAAAGTGCACGTGCTGCACCCGCCGACCGACGCGCCGTGACGCGAGTCACGGGGCAGGACGACGGCGCTCGGCATTCACGGCTCTTCCTGTACAGGCCTCCGTCCTTGAACTTCCACAAGAACGCTTCGCCGTGGGACATCTCAGCGTGGACTTACCGGAACCGTTCTCACCGACGAAGAACGTCACGGACGGATGCAGCTTGATTCGGTCTAGCTTCGAGATCGCCGGAATGGTGAAGGGATATTGCTTCCAATCGCCGACCTTCTCACGCATCAGCTCGAGCCAGCAGAGAATCCCTTCGTCCTTCGGCACTGCTCGAGCAGCCTACCACGCAGAATCGAGTCGGTTGGAAAGGCCACAGCGTCATCGACGCGCCGCTAGCCTGACACCGCGTAAGCGAACCTTG
This sequence comes from Polyangiaceae bacterium, assembly GCA_035547195.1. GTDB lineage: Bacteria > Myxococcota_A > Polyangia > Polyangiales > Polyangiaceae > DASZVB01. The sequence goes on along the minus strand of DASZVB010000075.1, from coordinate 11,076 downwards.
AGCCCTCAAAGTGACGCTGAAAGCATTCGGAATGATTCGGAGTATTTTTGAACCTTGGCACCTCAAGGTTCGAGGTTCACACGCCTTTCACGTCGTCCTCGATTGGCTCGAAGACGCTCGTGAGGTTCCACACGCCTTTCACGTCGTCCTCGATTGGCTCGAGGACACTCGTGAGGTTCACACGCCTTCGCGTCGTCCGATTAGCTCGAAGACGCCGTGAGGTTCACACGCCTTTCGTGTCGGTCCTCGACTAGCTCGAAGACGCTCGTGAGGTCACACGGCTTTCGCGTCGTCCTCGATTAGCTCGAAGACGCTGGTATCGTCGTCGTCTTCGAAGACCCGCGTGACGTCGTCGTCGAATGGAGTGTTGGCCGGCTTCGCCGCGACGCGATTGTTCGCGGACACTACCGCCTGCGACGTAGGCTTGGGTGTTGCGCCGGCCGCCTGCTTCGAGGGCGCACCGGCTTTGAGGGCGATGGGCACTACCCCGCCTTCGCGACGGTCGGCCGTGGCTTCGGGCGACGCTGCTTTCGGAATGATCAGTATCTCCGTCGTCAGCTCGAATCCCTGATGTTGCGCGATGCGGGGGCCGATGAGCGCGTCCCAGATCTGGGTCAGCGGCACGTGCTGCACGATCACGCGCGGCGGCGTGGTGGCGAGCAAGTCCGCTTCGCTGAACTTTGCCCCTCTTTCGGCATTTCGCAACGCCCGCAGCAGCATTGCGCCCAGCTCCTCTCGCGGCAACCGGTTCGACAGCTCGCGCACCGTGAGGGCATCGACGACTTCGCGTTCCTCGATCAAGCCTTCTTCCAGAGCGCTCTCGAGGAGGTACGCGACATGATCCTGCGCGAGCGGGGCCGATGCTTTATCGATGTCTGCCGTTCGCCAGAATTCGCCTTCAATCAAGAAACCCCAGATCTTCTGCGCCTCGAGGTACCGGACGCGGTCGTCGGCTTCGAAGAGATCGACGATCGCGCCAGCGTCGGTTTCGCCTTCGTCCAGGGCGAGGTCCAGGTCCGCCGCCGCGTCTTCCCAGGATTTGCGCAGCGCGATCTTCTCCCTGACGCCCGTGGTGGCTACGAGGATGGACGCGCGCAGCTCGGGGTTGTGCTCGAGGCCCTTCATGATGGCCGAGGGCGGAAAATGTCGGACGAAGTCGGCGGCGGTGCGCCTGCCTCGACGGAGCGCGTGCTCGACGGCGCGCGAAAGGAAGCGTTGCCGGCCTTCGCTCAACGTCGAAGCGAAAGCAAAGCCTTCCGTGTGCGCCGATCGACCCGAAGCCTCTCTACCGTTGTTCGTCGTCATGGCGAGTGCAAAACCACACTATAGCTCGCGGCGAGCGTTGGCCATCGCATGATCCGTCCATGATGGGTGACACACATCTGCGCGCTTGAGAGGCGAGAGACGCGCATGTCGGCAATGTGCGTCCGACGTGCGTCGCGATCCGGTCCGTCGCGGGGCTCAGCTCTCTTCCGCGGGCTCCGCCTCTTCCGGCGTCAGGTCGTCGGGGGGCACTCCGCCTCGGATCGGGATGGCTCGCGCCGCAGCGACCTGCTGTAAGGCCGCTTCGAGGGCGGGCCGGTCGCTGACGCGCGGCAGGTAGGCGCGCGATCCGTCCCACAGATCGAAGGAGATGTGCGACGCGCCGTCGAGCAGGATGCGCTCTATCTGCGGCCAGCGGTAACGACGGAGCTTCGGGACGATGAAGCCCAGGACTTCACGCGCTTCGACGCCGTCGGGGTAGATGCGCACGCCGCGCATGCCTGCCCGTACGACCGATGCGAGCGCGCTGATGAAAATGATGACCGCGAAGGTTCGGATGCTCATGACCCGCCCCGCGTCTTCCTCGACGACGTAGTGAAACGCCCAGGTTCCCGTCGCGCTCTGCTCGCCGATCAGCACGAGGACGCCGACCCCGAGCGCCGCAGCCAGGTACGCAATGGAGGGGACGCGCTCGATGAGCGGAGGTCCGAAGACCGACTCACGCGGCCGGTAGGTCATGTCGAAACCCGGCGGGCGCGATGGACGGGCCATGCCTCCAGGGTATCGCGCCGATGGCGCTCGGGAAACCGAGCGCACGCCCGGACGCGCCCGCAAGTAACGGTTGCCGCTCGGTTGTGGCTGCTTTACCGATGTCGTAGCGAGCTCTCCAACACCCGAGAAAACCAGCGAAGGCAGGAACGATCATGAAATTCTTCATCGACAGCGGCGACATCGGCGAAATCCGTGAAGCGGCGGCCATGGGGGCGATCGATGGGGTCACTACGAACCCGTCCCTCCTGTCCAAGAGCGGCTTGCCCACCAAGAAAGCCATCGCGCAGATCTGTGAAGTGGTCGACGGACCGATCTCCGCGGAGGTGATCGCCACCGCCACCGACGCGATCCTCGCGGAGGGCCGCGAGCTCGCGAAGATCCACAAGAACGTCGTCGTCAAGGTGCCGCTCATCCCCGACGGGTTGAAGGCGGTCGCTCAGTTCTCGAAGGAGAAGATCCGGACGAACGTCACCCTCTGCTTCTCTCCGACGCAGGCGATCTTCGCGGCGAAGGCGGGCGCTGGGTACATCTCGCCGTTCATCGGGCGCCTCGACGACATCTCCGAAGAGGGCATGGAGCTCATCGACAAGATCGTCGCGATCTACAGAAACTACGATTTCGACACCGAGGTGCTCGTCGCGAGCGTGAGGCATCCGATGCACGTGGTGCAGGCGGCGGTCATCGGCGCGGACGTGTGTACGGTCCCGTTCAAGGTGCTCATGCAGCTGACGAAGCATCCGCTGACGGACATCGGCCTCGCGAAGTTCCTCGAGGACGCCAAGAAGATCCCGAAGGAGTAGCTCTTCGCGAAGTCAGGCGCGACGAAACATGCCCGTCGTCTTGACCCGAGAAGCGAGCGGGTCGCGCTCCGTAGATGCGCTCGATGCGCGCGTGGTGAAGCGGCGCGCGGAGCGCATGCTCGCGGCGATCGGCGCGCCCTCGGCGGAGCTCTCGCTGGTGCTCACCGACGACGCACACATCGAGGTATTGAACCGTACTCACCGGCGGAAGGCGAAGCCGACGGACGTGCTCGCGTTTCCGATGGACGCCGCGGGCGCAGGTCCGAGCAGAAAAATACAGCTTCTCGGCGACGTCGTGATCTCGCTCGACACGGCGGCGCGGCAGGCCCGCGAGCGGCGGCGCCCTCTTCTGGCAGAAGTGACACACCTGCTCGCGCACGGCATCCTTCACCTCGCCGGCTTCGACCACAAGACGGACGCCCAAGAGCGCCGCATGAACGAAGCAACGCGGGTGCTCGTCCAGCACGCGACCGCCCGTCGAGGGAGTCGGTCCACCCTTATCGCACCGCCTTCGAAATAGTCGCTAACGTCGCGCCCTCGTTGACGAAGTAAGGCGAGCGATCTGGCTATTTTTAAGGCAATTTGGCGCCTCCGTGTCACCTTCCGGGAGCGCCGCCATGTGTGTCCATTCGGTACATGGCGCGCACACGAAGCAGTGTGACGGGGGGCGCACGATCGACGATCCCGCTTATTTTCCCTTGAAAGGCGAATGTGGGCCTGTTATCCGTCGACGCGCCTTTGGTGGTTGCCACGTGCGGAACCGAGTCCCTGCGCGGTGGCCCTAGAGGGCGGGAATCGGCGTTCGAAGGACTTTTCCAGGAGGAAATGGCATGGCTGGTAAGAGACTGACCAAAGCTCAGGTCATCGCTGAGGTATCGGGAACGACGGAGCTCGACAAGAAGAGCGTCGCGCGCGTGTTCGATGCCCTGCAAGATCTCATCAGGAAACAGCTCACGGGCCGCGGCCCCGGCGAGTTCGTCGTTCCGGGCCTCGTGAAGCTCCGTGTGGTGAAGAAGCCCGCGACGAAGGAGCGTCAGGGCATCAACCCGTTCACGAAGGAGCCCATCACCATCCCGGCGAAGCCGGCGAGCAAGAAGGTCCGCGCGACGGCCCTGAAGAACCTGAAGGACCTCGTTCAGTAGCCGAAACCCGCGAAGGCCTGCCGCGAACGCGTTCGCGGCGACTGCCATCGGTAAGATCCCCGGCGCTTCGACCAGCGTCGGGGATTGTCAATTTCGGCCCCGGAGAGCTCCCGATGCTGCCCATCGAACGACTCGGACGCGACGAAGCGAAACGTCTGAAGGGCTTGCTCTTCGATTTGGACGACACGCTGCTCGACGGGACGCGGCTGTCCGAAAAAGCGTACTCGTCCTTGTTCCGATTGCGCGAAGGCGGGCTCGCGCTCGTCGGCGTCACCGGGCGCCCGAGCGGCTGGGCCGAGGTGCTCGCGCGGCAATGGCCGGTCGACGGCATGGTCGCCGAGAACGGCGCGGTCGCTTGTGACGTGAAGGACGGCGCGTTCCGGCTCGTCGATTTCTCGGCCGCCGAGCGCGCGCGCCGTCGCGTGCGTCTCGCCGCGATCGTCGAGGACCTCCAGAGCCGCTTTCCGTGGCTGCGCGTCAGCGACGACTCCTCCGCGCGCCGCACGGACGTCGCGTTCGACATCGGCGAGCACGAACGCGTGCCGCCGGACGACGTCGCGATCGTCCGCGAGGCCGCGAGCGCCCTCGGCGCGCGGACGATCACGTCGAGCGTACATTTGCACGTGAGCCTCGACGGCGCGAACAAAGCGTCGGGCGCGGCGCGCTTCCTCGCCGCGCGTTTCGGGTGGGACACCACGGAGAGCACGGGCCGCGTCGCCTTCATCGGCGACAGCGAGAACGACGAAGCGTGCTTCTCGGCGTTCCACACGACCATCGCCGTCAGCAACTTCCGCGGCCGCCTGACGGTCATGCCGCGCTTCGTCACCCACGCCGCGAAAGGCGCGGGCTTCGCCGAAGCCGCGGCGGCCATCTTGTCGCGCAGGGCGGATTAGTGCGCATGATCGTCGTGGGGTTTTGTTGTTTTTGGCGTGGGCCGGAGCGGAACCCTCGCTTGCGCTCTCTAGTGCGCCTCCGGCCGCAGCGGCCTCCGCGCAGCGAGGCCTCCGTCCCTCCGGCCTCGCCACTCGCTTCGCTCGGCGCCGTGAAGACGGCTGGAGCAAGCAAGTCGCACAGCGTCCGCTTCTGGGGGCGCGGGGGATGGGAGGCAGCCCCCGCTCGAACCGTGACGAACCCTCCCGCGAGCGAGCAGCGCAGCCGGAGGCGAGCAGCGCAAGCGAGGGTTCCGCGTCGAGCCGCGCCAAAAACAACAAAACCCCACGACGACCTCGACCCTTTCCTGGAGATGCTAATAACCCCCCAATGAACGCGTCCCAGTCGGATCTCGTTGCTCTCGCCTCCGCGGACTTGTACCCGAATTACCGCCAGCCTCCCGTCGTGCTCGCGCGCGGTGAGGGCACCGTCGTCTGGGACGTCGCCGGCAACCGCTACTTGGATCTCGCGGCCGGTATCGCGGTGAGCTCGCTCGGTCACGCACACCCCGCGCTGGTGAAGGCGGTCTCCGAGCAAGCGGCGCGCCTCATCCACGTCTCGAATTACTTCTACAACGAGCGCAACATCGAGCTCGCCGATCGCCTGACGAAGCTCACCGGAATGGCCCGCGTGTTCTTCTGCAACTCCGGCACGGAGGCCATCGAGGCGTGCCTCAAGCTCGCGCGCCGGCACTTCTTCGCGAAGGGGCAAGAGTCGCGTTACCGCGTCGTCGCGTTCGAGCAATCGTTCCACGGCCGCACGCTCGGCGCGCTCGCCGCGACGGGACAGAAAGCGTACCGCGACGGCTTCGGCCCGCTCCCCGGCGTGACGCACGTGCCCTACGGCGACCTCGCCGCGGTTCGCGCCGCGATGAGCGCCGACGTCGCGGCCATCCTGGTCGAGCCCGTTCAGGGCGAAGGCGGCGTGAACCCGGCGCCACAGGGCTTTTTGCGCGCGCTGCGAGAGGTGTGCGACGCTTCGGGCGCGTTGCTCGTGGCCGACGAGGTGCAGACCGGCGTCGGACGTACCGGGAAGTTTCTCGCCTTCGAGCACGCGGGCGTGTCGCCGGACGTCGTCGCCTTGGCGAAGGGGCTCGGCGGCGGCGTGCCGATCGGCGCGATGCTCTGCAAGGCCGACCTCGAGGGAGCGCTTCCCCCGGGGAGCCATGGCTCGACGTTCGGCGGAAACGCGCTCGCGTCGGCGGCTGCGCTCGCCGTCCTCGACACGCTGAAGCGCGACGACCTGGTGCAAGGCGCGGTGAAGAAGGGCGCACACCTGGCCGGCTTGCTCTCGAACCTCGCCCAGAAACACCCGAAAATCGTCGAGACGAGCCGCGGGCTCGGGCTCCTACAGGCGCTCGTGCTCCGGGAGGGGATCGACGCGCGCGCGCTCGTGGGACGACTTCGTGACGCGGGCGTGCTGCTCACCATCGCCGGATCCCGCGCGCTCAGATTCTCGCCGCCCCTCACGGTAGCCGCCGCCGAGCTCGACGAAGGCGCCGCCATCGTCGACCGCGTGCTCGCAGCTCACACCTGAGCCTTTTTTGGATCTAGCCTTCGAGAACGCCAATGCCGCGCCATCTTCTTTCCCTGAGCGACCTCGGAACCGCGGGCCTGGTTCGGATGCTGGACGCGGCCGATCGCTGGCAGAAGCTCCGAGGGACGAACGGCGCCCCGCGCCCGCTCGCCGGCAAGTCGGTCGCGCTCGTGTTCGAGAAGGCGTCCACGCGCACGCGTTTGTCGCTCGAGGTCGCCGTCGCGGAGCTCGGCGGCCATCCCGTCGTGCTGACCAGCAGCGGCTCGCAGCTCGAGCGCGGCGAGCCCATCGCCGATACCGCGCGCGTGCTCACGCGCATGGTCCACGCGATCACGTTCCGCACGTCCTCCGAAGAGCGGCTCAAGCAGCTCGTCGAGAGCTGTACGGTGCCGGTGTTGAACGCGCTCACCGACAGCGGCCACCCGATGCAGCTCCTCGCCGATCTCCAGACGGTGCGCCGCGTCCGCGGCAAGCTCGACGGCCTGCGCTACGCCTGGGTCGGCGACGGAAACAACATGGCGAACTCCTGGATCGAAGCGGCGGGGCTGCTCGGCTTCGAGCTCACGCTGGCCTGCCCCGAGGGGTACGATCCGGCCGCTGCCATGGTCAAAACGGCCACCGAGCGAGGCGGCAAGGTCCGCCTGGTGCGGGATCCGACGGAGGCGGTGCGCGGCGCCCACGTCGTCAGCACCGACGTATTCGCGAGCATGGGTCAGGAGAGCGAAGCGGTGGAGCGGCGGAAGGCGTTCCGCGGCTTCATGGTGAGCCGCGCGCTGCTCCGTCACGCGGCTTCGGACGTCACGGTGCTGCACTGCTTGCCGGCTCACCGCGGCGAGGAAATAGAGGCCGAGGTCATCGATTCGCCGAACAGCGCGATCTGGGATCAAGCCGAGGCGCGCCTGCACACGGCGAAAGCGGCGCTCGAGTGGGCGCTCGGCGGCGATGGATGACGTCGTGACCGAGGAAGCCCGCGGGCGGTTCGTCACCGCGGGGACGGTGCCGTGCGCGACTTGCCGAAATAACGTGGACCCGCTCCGCGCGGCGCGCGTCGCGGTGTTCGGCGACCGGTTCCGCTATTTCTGCAGCGCGGAGTGCCGCGAGGGCTACGACCCGAACGCCGGCCGCACGCCGCTGCCCGTCCCCCGCCGCGCGACGCCGCGCGCGGACGAGATCACGCCGGACGAAGCGGCGCGCATCGCGGCGCGGCGCACCGCGCGGGCCCTCGAGGAAGTGGAGAGCGATGCCCTCGCGGAGCTCTCGAGGCGGCCGAGCGTCGCGCCCGAAGAACCGAAGCCGTCCGCGCCGCCGCCGCCCTCGGCCGCCGATCTGCCGGCCCCGACGGACGTCGCGACGCTGCTCATCACGATCGCGCTGGTCGCCGGCGCGCTCTCTGCGGCCCTCTTGCTGGTCGGATCGTCGCCCATCGCGCTCACGGCGCGGGTCGTCCTCGTGCTCGTCGCGACCGGGTCCTTCGTCGCCCACGCCTTCACGACGATGCGCGATCCGAGCGAGCTGCATCCGGTCTCGGCGACGGCCGCCCCCGCCGGCGCGGCGGTCGCCGCGCTCGTCGCGCGCATCACGAATCACCCCGAGGCGGGCGAGGTCGTGGGCTTCGCCGGCGTGCTCGTCGGCAGCCTTTCCATTCTGGTGTGGCTCGTCGCGCGCGCTCGCCATCCGATCGACGTCGAGCGGGCGCTCGTGGCCGAGTCCCTCGCCGTTCCCGGACACCGCATCGTCGGCGACGACGTCGTCGACGCCCCCGCCGACGATCTGCGTCCAGGCGAGGAGATCGTCGTCGAGCAGGGCGAGATCGTCCCGGTCGACGCCACGGTCGTCGCGGGACGCGCCACGGTCCGTCCGTGGCTCTCGGCGACGTCCTCCACGATCCGCGACGAGGGCGATCCGGTGGTCGCGGGCGCGCGCGTGCTCGACGGACGGCTCCGGGCGATCGCCGGATGGGCGAGCAACGACCGCGCGTTCATGCGGCTCACGCACGACGTCCGGAGGCGCGCGGATCTCCACGCGCCGCTCGCGCGCCTCGGCCACAGCCTCGCCGAGCGCGGCGCGATCGTCGCAGCGGCGCTCGCGGCGCTCGCCGCGTTCACCTCCGACCACGACCCTGTCTGGATCGTCGTGTACGCCGTGGCCGCGCACGCCGCCCTCGCCAACCGGGCCGTCGCGCAGATCGCGGCGATGCACACGGCCCAGGCCGTGCTCGCGTCGCTGCGGCGCGGCGTCGTGTTCCGTACGGCGGACGCGCTCGACCAGGCCGGGCGCGTCTCCACCGCCGCGTTCTGCGCTCGCGGGACGTTGCTGCTCGGCGAGCCGGAGGTCGCCAGCGTCGAGACGTTCGGCGCGTTCGACCCGGACACCGTGCTCGCGCTGGTCGCCGGCACCGAAGGCACGGGGTCGCGACCGACGGCGGTGGCCATCCAGCGCGCGGCCCGCGCACGCGGCATCCGCCCCGACGGCGTGCGCAGCCCCGTCGTACAACCAGGCCTGGGCGTCACGGCGGTTGCCGCGAGCGGTCAGACGCTCGTCGTCGGCAGCCGCGGGCTCATGCTGCGCGAGCGCATCAGCGTCGCGCTCGCCGAAGACCGCATCACGGATCTCGAGGCGATGGGACGCACCGTCATCCTCGTCGCGCTCGGGGGCCGTCTCGCCGGCCTCGTCGGGCTGCAAGACGGCCTGCGGCCCGGCGCCCGCGCCGCCGTGCAGCACTTGCTCGACGTGGGCATCGAGCCCGTGCTCCTGTCCGGAGACACCCGCGAAACCTGCGAAGCGCTGGGGCGCGCCGTCGACATCGACCACATCCGGCCCGAGGTGCTGCCCGCGGACCGCGGCGACGAGATCCGGCGCCTCTCCGACGGCGGCGCCGTCGTCGCCGTGCTCGGGCGCAGCCCGAACGACGACGCCGCCCTGTCCGCGGCGGAAGTCTCCGTAGCGCTCGATGCCGCCGGATCGAGCACGGCGGAGTGGAGCGTCCAGCTCGCGTCCGACGACGTTCGAGACGGCGCTTACGCGCTTCGGCTGGCGCATGGTTGCCGGGCCGACGCGATCCGCGGTCTCTTATGGGCCGCGGGTCCGGGGCTTTCCGGCGCCGCGCTGATGACGATTTCGCTCCTACCCGTGACGGCCCCCGTACTGCTGTCGCTCCTCGGCGGCGCGGTGGCCGTTTCGCGCTTGCGAAGCCGTCGATGAGCCCTATCAAATCGTGGCCTTTCGGAACGCTCGGGCCCTCGCCCCCCGGACTCCGTCGACCTGAATAAGTGTCGCGGCTTGCCCTCGGCGCGGCTCGTTTCGTGTCCCGAGAAGCGGAAGGACGTCCTAGGCGGCTTGACCCAGTACCCGCCCGAGCGATAGCTCTTCATGGTGCCCGGGGACGAGCGCACAGAGAAATCGGTCGGCAAGGCGCCTCGGCGCCCTGACGTGGATCGGCTGCGCCGGACGCTGGAGGCGTACATGGTGAGAAGGGGCCTGCGCTCCACCGAGCAACGGCGGCTCATCGTCGACGCCTTCTTCGGGAGCCCCGAGCACGTCACGCTCGACAGCTTGCTCGAGCGTGTCCGCGCCATCGATTCACGCGTCGGATACGCAACCGTGTATCGGACGATGAAGATGCTCTCGGAGGGCGGCGTCGCGCATGAACAGAAATTCGGCGACGGTCTGACGCGGTACGAGCTGGCGGACGGGGACGCGCATCACGATCACCTGATTTGCATCGAGTGCGGCAGCATCCAAGAATTCGAAGAACCGCAGATCGAAGCCTTGCAAGATCGCGTCGCGGCCCGCTACGGGTTCGAAGTTCACCACCACAAGCACGAGCTCTACGGGCGCTGCCGGGCTTGCGTCGCGAAGCACCACGAGCGCTAGGCTCGAGCTTCGCGCTCTCCGCGTGCAGAAAACTCGTGCCTTTCCGCGCTTCGCGCTGCTCGAGTCGAGGCTAGGCGCCGCTCTCGGACGACGCCTCGACGCGCAGCGTACGCCGATCGGTCACGACGATGTCGCAGGCGATGTCCCAGTCGAAGACGGGTAGCTCCGCGAGGAGCTGAAAATCGTAAGCGACGGCGACGGCGAGCGCGGGCGGGCGGTACACCGGTAAGACCCTGTCGTAGAAGCCGGCGCCGTAACCAAGCCGGTGGCCCGTTCCGGAGACGGCGAGCGCCGGCACCACGACGAGGTCGACGTCGCCGCGGGACGCAGGCCGCGCCGAGGCGGGCGGCTCGAGAAACCCCGCATTGCTTTCGACCAGCTCCGCGAGCGACGCCGGCGCGAGCTCCCCGTTCAAAGACGGCGCTCGCCCCGCCTCGCGCGCGGCGTCCGACAGCCGGGGGTAGAAGATGCCGCGCCCCTCGGCGCGCCACGCCGCGTCCAGCGGACGGAGATCGATCTCCGCCTTTTCCGCCATCGGGACGAAGAGTGCGATACTCCTCGCGCGCTGCACCTCCGGGAGCCCGCGCAACCGAGTCATGATCGCCTCGTCCCTCTTCACTCGCGCCGCGGCGGGGACCGCGGCGCGCAGCGCCATCATGCGGGCGCGAATTTGCTTGCGGGCGGACCGCAGCAGCGATTCTAGGGCCGGGCCCTCGATGTCCACGGCCGGAATCTACGCCAGCCGGCAGGGCTTTACGCGA
>DASZVB010000074.1:0-184176 GCA_035547195.1 Polyangiaceae bacterium | reverse complement strand
GCGGCGCTTCTTCCGCCGCAGGGGCGTGAGACGAGAGACGAGGCGGGTCGGGAGCGTCACGCGCGCGCTCCCGCGTCTCCACGCGGAGCGATTGGTCGAAGTCGTGATCGCGTTCCGCGAGCGCGGCGTACGATCCGCGATCGCCGTCGTCGTCCTGGATCGGCGCGCCGAGGGAGAAGCCGGCGAGCGGACGCATCGGTGGCTTCGGCGACGAAGGCGGTTCGTGGATGTCCGGAGCGGGCGCTCGCGGCTCCTCGATGGGGCTCGACGCGGCGAGCGGACCCGGGGCGGAAGGCGGGGGCTCGGCGCTCGAAAGCGGTATAGCGGCTGGCGAAGGTTCCGACGTCGGCGCAGCGATGGCGGCGCCCTCTGATTCGTCCGCGCCCTGGGACTCCGGGAGAACGACGGAGAGCCGGGGGTTCGTGAACGACTCACCGGAGACGAGGCGCAGCGACGCGAGACGCTCCGGACGCAGCGCGCCGCTCGCGACGCCGTACGTGAGCAGCCCCATGAGCGCCCAGTACGATGCAATGGGCGCCGTGAGCGGCGGCAAGCGCAATGTGCGCGCGCGCGGACGCTCGTCGTGCAAGCGAATCCGCGACCGCAGAGCGAAGTGCACCGTCATCGAGAGCGCCCGCATCCTGGCATCGTCTCGGTCCCCGCGTCACGCCTTTCGGACGGCCGGGATTTCCGTAAGCGTCGCGGTCGGTTTCGCGCCGCGAGCGGCGCCGCCAGAGGGTCGCGAGGTGAAGCGACGGTGCTACGCTCCGGCTCGTGCGCATCGTCTGTCCCATGTGCAAGCGGGTCATCGAGGACGCGCCGCTGGACTTCCCGCCGCGGCCTTTCTGCTCGCCGCGATGCAAGCTCGCGGACCTCCACAACTGGCTGTCGGAGAGCTACCGCATCTCGAGCCCCCTCGCGGTATCGGACAACGGCGACCCGGACAGCGAGCGTTCGTCGAGCACGACGAGCGGTCTTCCCCCGGGCAAGCACCGCTGAACGGCCCGCGTCACCTGCCGTCATTGGCGAAGGCCGACGGCGGCGCTAACATCTGAGTGTGGTTGCCATGCTCGCGACGCCCGATTCGGTCTTCAGAGCGATGACGGACGACGGGACGTTTCGAGTGGTCACCGCGCAGACGACGCAAACGGTCCGCGGCGCCTTGGCCGCGCAAGGAGCCAGGGGCGAAACGGCGCTGCACTTCGCCAATCTGCTCACCGGCGTCGTGCTGCTCCGGCTCACGATGGCGCCGCAGCTCCGCGTGCAGGCGATCCTGCGCGGCAGCGGTCGCACCGGGACGCTCGTCGCGGATTCGCACCCGACGGGGTGCACACGCGGCCTGGTCACGGCGAGCACCGGCGGCGAATCGCTCGACCTCGGACCGGGCAGCTTGCTGCGTCTGATGCGGACGCTCCAGGACGGCAGCCTGCAACAGGGCGTCGTGGAGGTCCCGGAGGGCGGCATCGCGCCGGCCCTCATGACGTACCTCCAGGTGTCCGAGCAAGTATCGACCATGATCGCCGTCGGCGCCGCGATCGGCGACGACGGCGCGATGTCCGCCGGCGGCTATCTCGTGCAGATCTTGCCGGAAGCCCAGCGCGGTCCTCTCATGATCATGACGGAGCGCCTCGAGGAATTCCGATCGATCGACGACCGCGTCGCCCGTCCGGATTTCTCACCGGCGTCGCTGATGTCCGATCTGCTGTACGCGATGCCCTTCACGCCGCTCGGCGAAAGCGACGTCCGCTTCCAGTGCTGGTGCAGCCACCTCAGCGTCGTCGCGGCGCTCTCCAGCCTGCCGCGCGCCGAGGTCCAGTCGATGATCGACGACGGCGACGTGCTCGAGATCCGCTGTGACTACTGCAACGCGCAGTACCGCGTCTCGCCGGCGGAGCTGCGCGGGCTGCTCGACGCGAGCTGAAGTCCGTCCACCCGCGCCGCTCGCAACCATTCACTCCGCGTCGGCCGTGCGCTCTTTCACGCGCAGCTTCACGAGCTTCGCCGCTTGCAGGTGTTCGGCTTCGTCGTGATCCGCGAAGTCGCTGTGACAAGCGGCCTTGGCGCCCTTGTCGGCGCCGACGGCCTTGCGCGTCTTCGACGCGAGCCGGTGGATCTCTTCCGGCGAGAGGACGCCACGCTTCTCGAGGATGGCGCGCTGCTCTTCGGTGAGCGCCGCGCTCTGGGTCACGGCGGCGCGCTCGAAGCCCGCCGCTTTGCCGCTCGTGAACTCCGCTATCTCCTTGGAGATGCGGACCGAGCACCAGTCGTGACCGCACATCGCGCAGAAGTCGGTGTCGACGTCGAGATCTTCGTCGTGGAGCGCCCGCGCGTAGTCGCCGTCGAACGCGAGCTCGAACTGCTTCTCCCAGTTCAACGCCGCCCTCGCTTGCGTGAGCGCGTCGTCCCAATCGCGGCTGCCGGGGATGCCGAGGGCGACGTCGGCGGCGTGCGCGGCGATCTTGTACGCGATGGAGCCTTGCTTGACGTCGTCCTTCTTCGGAAGACCGACGTGCTCCTTCGGCGTGACGTAACAGAGAAGGCTCGCGCCGTGGTACGCGGCGGCCGTCGCGCCGATGCAGCTCGTGATGTGATCGTAACCGGGGAAGACGTCGGTGACGAGCGGCCCGAGGACGTAGAACGGCGCGCCGTGACACACGCGACGCTGCAGCTTCATGTTGTACTCGATCTGATCGAACGGCACGTGACCCGGTCCCTCGACCATCACCTGGCAGCCGCGCCGCCAGGCGCGCTCGGTGAGCTCACCCAGGGTGTCGAGCTCCGCGAGCTGAGCCAGGTCCGAGGCGTCGCCGAGGCCGCCCGGACGCAGGCCGTCGCCGAGCGAGAAGGACACGTCGTACTCGCGCATGATGTCGCAGATGCGCTCGAACAGCGTGTACATCGGGTTCTGCTTGCCGTGGACGATCATCCACTTCGCGAGCAACGAACCGCCGCGACTGACGATGCCGATGAGCCGATTTTTGACGTGCGGCAAGTGCGCGAGCACGACGCCGGCGTGAATGGTGAAATAGTCGACGCCCTGCTCGGCCTGGTGGCGAATCGATTCGAGGATGACGTCTTCCGTCAGATCTTCGATTCGGCGTCCGATGATCATCGAATAGATGGGCACGGTGCCGATGGGGACGGTGGAGTTCTTGACGATGGCGTCGCGGCAGCCGTCGATGTCGCCGCCCGTCGAGAGGTCCATCACCGTGTCCGAACCCCAGCGCGTCGCCCAGCGAAGCTTCTCGACCTCGCTGTCGGTGTCGCTCGCGACCGGGGACGCGCCCATGTTGGCGTTGATCTTCGTGCGGGCGGCCCTGCCGATGCACATCGCGTCCAGGCCGTAGGAGAGATGCACCCGGTTGGCCGGGATGATCATCCGGCCCGCGGCGACCTCGTCGCGAATTTGCTCCGCCGTCAGGTGCGGCTCGCGCTCGGCGACCCGGCGCATCTCCGGGGTGACGACGCCGAGTCGCGCGTGCTCGAGCTGCGTGACCGGCACGAAGCCCTTCGGCGCGACGGCGAACGCACCCTCGCGGCGCCAGCCGTCCGGCAAAAAGTCCCACGCGGTGCGCGCGCTCGGCGCCGGCATCCCGGGGGTGTCGGGCGACGAGAACGAAAGTTTGCCGCCCACATCGGGCGCATTCGCGAACGATCCTGGGTTGGTGCCTGTGCCAGTCGCCGGATTCGCTGCGCCGCGCAGCGGAAGGATTCGGTCCGTCATCGTGGTACCCGCGGCGGCGAATCTAGCGCGCTCCGCTGGGCCTGCACAGGTATCGAGCGCTGCCACTTGTCGACCGGACCCGCAATTCGGACTAGAACGGCCACGCCGAGGCCGCGAGGCCCCGCGCGGAGCAATGATGAGCCTTCTGCCGAAGTTCACCTGGGATATCGACCCCATTCTGGTCCATTACCCGAGCTGGATGCCGCTCCCCGGTGACGGCATTCGCTACTACAGCCTCCTCTACGTCGGCGTCTTCCTCGGCGGCTACAAGCTCCTCGACTGGCAGATCAGACGAGCTGGCGGCCCCGAAGAAGACGCGAGCGACTTCGTCATCTACGGCGTGATCGGGACGCTCGTGGGTTCGCGCCTGGGTCACGTGTTCCTCTACGAGTGGGATCACTTCCTGCGCGATCCCCTGTTCCTCTTCCAGATTTACAAGGGGGGGCTCGCGAGTCACGGCGGCACCGTCGGCCTCATCGTCGCGATGTGGCTGTTCACGAAGAAGAAACGCCAGTCCTTCCTGGAAGGTTGCGACCGCTTCTCCTACTCCGCGGGGCTCGGCTCGACGCTCATACGAATTGGAAACTGGTTCAACTCGGAGATCGTCGGGCGCAAGACGGACCAGACGTGGGGTGTTTACTTCCCGCGCTACGACCGCGACGCGATCGCTCCCGTGTACCGGCATCCGAGCCAGCTCTACGAGGTCGCGCTCGGGCTCGTGGTGCTGCTCGCGCTCCGGCTCTGGGACAAAAAGCTAGGCGAAGAGAAGCGCCCGCGCGGCGCCATGATCTCCATGTTCTTCGCCGTCTACTTCACCGGTCGTTTTCTGGTGGAGTACTTCAAGGAGTACCAGGCCTGGGCCGTCGGCTTGCCGCTGACCGAAGGCCAGATCTACTCGATCGTCCCGGCCGCCCTCGGCTACTTCGGCATCTACTGGAGCCTGAAGAAGAAGGTCCCGGCGCACTGGTACACGGACGCCGACGACGCGGCCGCAGTAGCCGCCACCAAAGCGGAAGGGCACGACGACGAGGGGGAGGAGGACGCGGACGACGCGAGCCACGACCCGGACGTGGACGAGGAGTTCGGTCGGTAGGGCGCCCGTCCGCGCTCAGCCGAGCACGTCGGCGATCGTGTATGTGCCGGGCTTCTTGCCGGCGAGAAATCGCGCCGCGGCGAGCGCGCCCTGCGCGAAGAGATCTCGGCTCGACGCGCGGTGCACGAGCTCGAGTCGTTCGCCGGAGCCGAGCAGGAAGACGGTGTGATCTCCGATGACGTCGCCGCCGCGCACGCCGAGCACGCCGATCTCGCGGTTCGTGCGGGCCCCCACGTCGCCGTCGCGCCCGTGCAGCTCCACGGCGTCCGGACGCACCCTACGGACCGCGTCGGCCAACCGCTTCGCGGTGCCGCTCGGCGAATCCACCTTTCTGCGGTGGTGAATCTCCACGATCTCGGCGTCGAAGGCCGGACCCAGCCTTCGCACCGCGTGCTCGACGAGCTCCGCGAGCACCTGCACGCCGAGGCTCATGTTCGGAGCCCAGAGCACGGGAATGGACTCGGCCGCCTTTTGCAGCGCGGCGCGGGTGCTCTCGTCGAGGTTCGTGGTGCCGCTGACGAGCGCCACGTTGCCGCGAACCGCGAGCGCGATGAGCGGCTTCACGGCGGACGCGACGGAGAAGTCGATGACGACGTCCGCTCCGAGCAGCGCCGAGGCGACGTCCGCCGTGACGGCGACGCCGAGCGCGCCCGTGCCGGCGAGCTCGCCGATGTCGCGGCCCTGGTTCGGATCCTCCGGCGCGGCGGCGGCGCCCACGAATTGAACGTCACCCGCGGATTGCGCGAGCGCGACGATGGCGCGGCCCATGCGACCGGTCGCGCCGTGCAGTGCGATCTTCATGGCGGCAGGCGTCGTAGCCCTCCGCCCGGCCGCGAGCCAGCGAAAAGGGCCGTGGCCCACGGCGATGGCGTCGACCGTCTCGGGGGAAAGCCATCGATCGACGGGAGCGCGACAGCGGTCGCGCGGCCCCCGCGAATATCCAAAGCGCTCGTCACACCCGTTCCTGGCAAAGGAAGCTTCGCCCGCCCGATCGGGCGGGCGAAGCTTCCGATAGTCCAGCTTACGGACGAGCGATCAACTTCGGATCGTCTTCGTGAGCAGGCGCGCGTCGCCGTGCGTATCGGGCTCGACGACGCGCAGAGGCGGCGCGGGGCTCACCTTCGTCGCGACGATCCCCGTCGACGGGTTTTCACGGGGCACCGTCGCTCGAGAGCGCTGCACGGGCGCTACGCGTACGGGCTCGGGCTCGCGCGCCGCCGCGGGGAGCGGGCCGATCTTCGGATCGATCTGCAGGGCGGCGTCGAAGGCTTCGATGATCTGTCGAACGAGGACGAAGGTCGCGATCTGCGCGCGCTCGAGCTGTACCTTCTTCGCCTGCACCGCGGAGGCGTCGCCGGCCTTCTCCTCCAGGTTGACCAGCTCGGCGCCCGCGGCGGCCAGGCCGTCGAGAAACGCCTCGTCGAGACCGTACAGCTTCGCGCGTCCGCGAACGGCGGGGGACGCACTGCGCAGGAGCGCGTAGCCGATGTGCGCGACCCGGTGCAGCGCCTGCGCCAGGGCGAAGCTGTTGCCCGGCGCGTCCGTGAGCTCGAGCTCGTCGCGGACCGCGGCGGCCTCGCCGTTCACCTTTTCGAGCACCATCCGCGCCTGCGAGCTGAGCACGACGTTCCGATCGAACATGTCGCGCAGACGCGAGCCCGCGTCGAGCCGTTCGCTCTCGAGCCGATCGTAATCCGTGTAGTGGCGTTCGAGGGCGAGCGCTTGCTCGGCGGCCAGTCCGAGCAGCGGGAGAGAAAAGCCTCGAAGCTGCGCGCGCTGAGTGGCCGAGCAGCGCTGCCAGGCAGCATGCGCTTCGAGACAGACTGCGTAGGCTTGTTCGACCAGCTTGTCCGGCGCTTGGAGCAGCGCGCGATCCATCGCCCGCTTCGCGTCGACGCCTTCGAGGGCCGCTTCGAGGAGTCCCGGCTCGGGGCGTCCGAGGGACCGCATCATGGCCTCGACCTGTCCGGCGGGGCTCGGCTTCTTTGCTGCGGGTCTTAGCGAACGGTTGCGAGTCACGGAGGGCTTTCGGCGTCAGCGCTCTCGGCAAACCCGAGCCTGACGCCTACCTGGTCGGAACGGCGTGACCGGAACGGCCTTGAGAAATTCGTGGAGAGCGTTGGACGATGCCTGGTGACGGTGTCGTGACAGGGCCGACAACGCACACCGGATGGCGGCCATCGTCTTACCGGCCGGTCGCTTTGGGCCGACATTCTCGGAAGAAAAAGGAAATCCAGTCGCCCAGGCGCATCGTACGCCCCCCTCGGAGCGATCCCTAGAGCGCGACGAGCCCCGGCCATGTAAAGGTCGACCGAGCTTCGGAGGGACGGGATGAACAGCTGTCGCCGATCATGTTTTCTCAGCCAAAAACCGACTCCGTCACCAGAAGCGTCGCATCGGTCACGCTCGATGGACGCAAGCTGACCGCGGAAGTGAGCATTCTGCTCCACCGCGCCATGGGCCGCAGCGATGCGGAGGCGCTCGCGACGCAAGTCGCGGGGATCGTCGACGACATCCTCGGCGCACAGATAGTCCAGGGACAGATACCCCTCACCGCCAGCGAGCTCGAGACATTGACGCTCGCCAAAGCAAAGGGACTCGGCAAGGTCGCCCGCGTCCGCATCACGAGCCTACGTCTATCGGTCCCGCCCGCGACGGGGCACGTCCCGTCCGTGCGCCCGGCGCCGTCGAAGCCCCCCGATCCCCGGGCGGCGACGAGTCACGAATCCGGCACGCGCCCCGGCCCGACCGCGACGCAAAGCGCCTCGCCGCCTGCGGCATCCGTAGCGCCGCGTTCGCCCACCTCGTCGATGCCGCCCCGTTCGCCTGCAGCGTCGATGCCGCCCCGTTCGCCCATCTCGTCCGTGCCCCCGCGTGCGCCTGCGGCGTCGATGCCGCCCCGTTCGCCCGCTGCGGGAGCGTCGTCGCCGCCGCTTTCACCCCCTGCTCCGTCGATGACGTCTCCCACGCCGTCGCGACCCCCGGAGCGCGGTCCGAGCGTCGAAGCTTACGGTGCGGCGCTCGCTCATCCGTTGCGCGACGCCGCCGCGCGAGCGGTCCTGTCCGCGCTTTCAGCCGTCACGGGCAGCAGGGTCGATAGGCTGTCGCTGCTTTCGGGCAAATCCCCCGCAGAGGAGCTCTGCCGCGAGGTGTGCGCTTGCTTCGCCGCCAGCATCTACGGGGAATGTGTCGCGCGCGGTGAATCCCACAAGCTCGCGGCGGCGAAGGTCGAAGCCGTTTGCGAGCACGCGTTCCCGGACGCGAGCGGCCCTTCCGCGACGGAGATCGGTTTCTACATCGCGATCGCCGCGCCGCCCTCCGAGCTCGCGACGCGGCTCGCCACGATCCTCGGCTGCGAGAGCGACTCGCAGCTGCTCCGCGCGGCCTTGACCAGCTGCCACGCCAGCTTCAACGAGCGCATCGCGATGGTGCACGATCGTCTGTCGTAGCGGCGCCATCACGATAGCGATGGACGCACCCCGTTCGGCGATTGCACACGGTTGTACACGCTTTCTTGCGCAGCGCTGGTCGTGAGGGATGTCCGACATGTAGGGCGCGACCGAGGGGATCCGCCGCGTCGCACGACTTTCGATTTTTGATGAACGCTCGCGAGCGCATGGTCGCCGACGCGGCGCGCGTGTGAGCGGCAAACGGTGAAAATATCGCCGTATCCGCGATCGCTCCGACATCGCCGCGCGCGGCGCGAACGCGCGCTCCGTCGAAACGCGGCACGTGAAGCGAAGAAGCCCGATCCGCCGAGCACGAGCTCGGCAAGCTCCTTGCAGTACGGGCCTTCAACCATGAAGACCCTCCACACCATGTTGACCTTCGCCGCGCTGTTCACCCTGGGCGCCTGCTCGAGCGGGCCTTCGGACTCGATCCCGAGCGCGACGGGCGCTTCCGCCGAACAGCTCACCATCCTCGATTGCCAGCAGCAAGTGACGACCTGCACGCGCGCGGCGAAGTCGCTCACGGACTTCACCAAGTGCACGGCGGATTTCACGTCTTGCACGGCGCAAGCGGCGCTCGACGTCACCGGTCAGGGCGACGTGCTCGCGAGCTGCCGCACCAAGGCAAACACCTGCCTGAAGGGTGCGCTCTCCGTGAGCGACATCTCTTCGTGCCGGGACATCTACGCCGCCTGCACCGCGGACATCGCGGATACGGTGGACGGAGCGCTCGGCGACGCGTTGAAGGTCGCCCAGGACGCGATCTCGAAGGCCGGCCAGCTCGCGACGAACACCATCGACACCGCGACGGGCGACGTCTCGAAGGCGCTCGACGCGCTCGGGACGTGCGAGACGAAGGCGAACGCTTGCCTGAAAGCCGTCGTGAAGCTCGGCGACATTTCGCCGTGCGAGGACACGTTCGACACGTGCACCAGCCAGGCCGTCTCGTTGGTGGGGACGGTGACCGCGTCGCTGCCGATCCCCACGCCGAGCAAGGTGCTCGACGGGCTGTCGCAGTGCCAGGAGCAGTCGACGGCCTGTCTGAAGGGCGCGGTGACGGTCAGCGACGTCGGCGCCTGCAAGAGCGTGCTGCAAACGTGCGTGAAGAATGCGTCGTCGATCGTCGACGACACCGTGTCCGGCGTGACGAGCCTCCTGCCGCTGCCCGTGAAGGTGCCGGGCGTCGGTCAGACCGTGGACTGCACCTCGACGCTGGCCGACTGCCTGTTGAAGCTCGGGAACCCGGCGGATTGCGCCGCGCAAGCGGTGACGTGCGAAACGAAGTAGAGCGCTCGTCCAACCCGAGTTGATCGCCGGAATCCCCGACCCCACTTGGGTGAGGGCCGGAGATTCCGGCGTCCGAGCCACAGGTCTGACGAGCGTCTGGGTCTTTTCGTGTGGGTCGCGCGACGCCGTCGCGCTCCTGGTGACCTGATAGGCGAGGCAACGACTCGCCGACACGCGCGAGGGTGCTTTAGGGTAGCTTTTGACGAAGAACCGGCGAATGACTTCACGGCGTAAGCATCACCACGTACTCGTCCGCATTGCTCTGGGAGCCGCGACGCTCGTGCTCTCGGTCGCCTGTGGCTCGGATAACGGAAAGAACGGCGGCGGAGCCCGCGGCGACGCTTCCACGGGCGGCGCGAACGCCGCGGGTGGCTCCGCTTCCCCCGGAGCCGGCGGAGCCGCCGCCGGCGGGAGCACTGCGTTCGCCTCGGGCGGCACCACGAGCGGAGCCGGCGGGACTTCGTCGTCGAGCGGCGGCGTCTCCGCGACCGGCGGCTCGACGATCAACACCGGCGGCTCGACGGCGATGGCCACCGCCGACGCGGGCGCGGATTCGGGAAGCGACGCGGCATCCGGCGCGAAGGGCCCGTGCTGCACCGCGCACGCCGGCAACGGATGCAGCGATCCGGCCATCGAGGACTGCGTCTGCAGCATGGCAGGCGGCCAGTACTGCTGCACGAACGGATGGAACGACGCCTGCGTCGCGCTCGTCGGAGGACTCGGCTGCGGCGTCTGCAAGGGCAGCTGTTGCTCCGAGAACTCCGGCCCCGGCTGCGCGGATCAGACGGTAGAGACCTGCGTCTGCAAGAAGAACACGGACTGCTGCGACACGGCGTGGGACGGCTTCTGCGTCGAGCTCGTCTCGTCGACGGCCGGCGGCCCCGCGTGCGGCGCGTGTCCTTGACGCAGGCGGGGGCGCTCAGGCCGCGCCCTGCTTGAATCGCCCTTTGTCGACGGCCTTCATGTACGCCTCGCGGGCGTCGATGGAGCCCGCGGCGAGCAGCGCGGCCAGCGCGTCGTCCATGATCTGCATCCCGTGCGCGCGGCCGGCGCCCATCATCGAGTGCACCATGCTCGTCTTGCCCTCGCGAATGGCGCCGACGACGCCGGTGGTGCGGATGAGGATCTCGTGCGCCGCGACGCGGCCGCCTCCCACCTTGCGACAGAGGATCTGCGAGACGACCGCCGCGACCGAGTCGGCGAACATGACGCGCGCTTGCGCCTGCTGCTCCGAGGGGAACGCGCTGATGACGCGATCCACCGTCTTCGCCGCGCTCGACGTGTGGAGCGTGCCGAAGACCAGGACGCCCATGCTGGCGCCCTCGATGGCCAGCGCGATCGTCTCGAGGTCGCGCAATTCGCCGACCAGAACGACGTCGGCGTCCTCGCGCAGCGCGGCCTTCAGCGCCGCGGCGAACGAGCCGGTGTCGCGTCCGACCTCACGATGCGAGATGACGGATCGCTTGCACTGGTGCACGAACTCCAGCGGATCTTCGATGGTGACGATGTGCCGCGAGTGCTTGCGATTGATGAGATCGATGATCGACGCGAGCGTCGTGCTCTTGCCGCTGCCGGTGGGCCCGGTCACCAGGACGAGCCCCGACTCGAGATCGGCCAGGGTGGAGACGACCGGGGGCAAGCCGAGGTTCTCGATGGGGACGATGTTCTCCGGCACGAGACGGAACACGGCCCCCGCCCCCGTCTCCTGCTCCAGATAGTTTCCGCGGAAGCGCCCGGTGCCCGAAAGCTCGTAGGCGAAGTCGAGGTCTCCGGTGTCGGCGTACGTCTGCCACTGCACTTCGTCGACGAGCTCGCGCAGCATCGCGCGCATCGCGCGGTCCTCGAGCGGCGCCTCGCCCGAGAGCGGCTCGACCTCGCCGTGCGCGCGCACGGCGGGCCGGCGACCGGCGGCGAGGTGCAAATCCGACCCCTTTTGCTCGACCAGCCGGCGAAAGTAGGCGTGTAGCTTCGGCTCGCTCACTTGAAGCGCTCCTTGTTTTCGGCGAACCGCTTCGCTTGCGCTTTGTCGATCGTGCCCGCTTGCACGAGCTCGGCGAGCGAATCGTCGAGGACGACCATGCCCTGGCTCTTTCCGGTGACCATGACCGAGGCCACGTGGTGCTCGCGCTCTTCGCGGATCAGATTCGCGACGGCGATGTTGGCGATGAGGATCTCCAGCGCGACGGCGCGCCCGTGCCCGTCGGCGCGGGGCACGAGCCTTTGACTGACGACGGCGCGCAAGGATTCGGAGAGGGTCGCGCGGATCTGCGCCTGCTCTTCGGCGGGGAAGGCGTTGATGATCCGTCCGATCGTCTGCCCGGCGTTGCTGGTGTGCAGGGTGCCGAGCACGAGGTGGCCCGTCTCGGCAGCGGTCAGCGCGAGCGACATGGTTTCGCGATCGCGCAGCTCGGTGATCGCGATCACGTCGGGGTCTTCGCGCAGCGCGGCCCGGAGACCGCGCGCGAAGGACTTGGTGTGGGCGCCGACCTGACGCTGCGTGACGACCGACTCGCCGCCGCGGTACACGAACTCGACGGGGTTTTCGATGGTGAGCACGTGCTCCTTGCGGGAGCGGACCACCACGTTCAGAAGCGCCGCGAGCGTCGTGCTCTTGCCGCAACCCGCGGGCCCCGTGCACAAGATGAGCCCGGTGCGGTAGTCGACGAGCCGCGCGAGCGAGCTCGGCAACCCGAGCTGCTCCAGCGTCGGCGGCTCGGACGGCAAGATGCGGAACACGATGTCGGGGCCGCGGTGCTGCCGGTAGGCATTCGCGCGGAAGCGCCCGACGCCCGGAAGTTCGAGGGGAAAGTCGACTTCGCCGTCCGTCTCGAGCCGCTCCCACTGTTCGTCGGTGAGGACCTGCGCGATCGCCTTCTCCGCCGCGCCGCGGCTGAGCGGTTTGTGTCCTTGAAACGGCATGAGCTTGCCGGCGGCGCGCGCCATGAGCGGGAGCCCACAGTGAAAATGAAGATCGCTCGCGCCGTGCTGCACGGCGAACTTGAGCGCGCGAAGCAGATACGGCGCCTTCGTCTTGTCGTCGACGGTCGAGTCGCCCGAGACGCCGTTCGCGACGGTGATACGAGGCTGAACGCGCCGTGAGTGCGGCGCCGCGTTCGCCGGCCCGGGCGGCAGAGACGAGCGCGCCTGCGCCGGCCGCAGTCCTTCTTCGGGATCCATCGGAATAACCCGTGACGATACCCCTTCGAAGGCGGGATCGTCTACCTCGGGCGGACGAGGCTCTTTACGTAAAAACCGTCGGTATTGTGTCGCTCGGGCGAAAGCCGCAGGGCGCTTTCGCCCGGTGGGACGAGCGACTCGAGCTCCGGGGCGTCGAAGGGCGCCGCGGTGAGGACGTCGCTCACACGATCGACGACCGCCTCGCACTCGGCGGCGAGCACGCTGCACACCGCGAAGACGACGCGCCCCTCCGGACGAACCAGACCGGCTGCACGCCGCAAGATGGCCTCGGAGAGCGCGGCGAGCCGAGGCGGATCTTCCGGTGAAAGGCGCAGGAGGATCTCCGGACGGTGCCGGAGCGTGCCGGTGCCGGTGCAGGGTGCGTCGACCAGCACGCGATCGAATCCGCTCGGGAGCTCTCCGGTCCCGATGCTCAGGTCGACGGCCGCGGTGCGCGCGGGCACGAGCGCGAGGCGCCGCATTTCGCGCTCCTGCGCCGAAAGCTTCTCGGCGTAGAGATCCGCCGCCCACAGCTCGGCGTCCGGGCCGACGCGCTCGCGCAGCAGCGTCGTCTTCTGCCCGCGGCCGGCGCAAGCGTCGAGGACGCGCTCTCCGGGTCGCGCGCCGAGCGCGAGCGCGACCACCTGCGCGCCTTCCTCTTGGACGACGAAGGCTCCTTCGGCGTAGCCGGGCCGCCGCGCGAAGCTCCCGCCCCGCGGCACGAGCCGCGAAAGCGGCGACACGCGGCCTTTCTCGGCCGAAGCGAGCCATTCGAATCGCCGCCACGCATTCCCGACCACCCGGATAGCCACGAGCGGTTCGGCGCCGCTCTCGGACGCTCCGAGGAGCGCGCGAGCTTCGTCGGCGCCCACCGCGGCGGTCATTTCGTCGAGCAGCCAGCGCGGCGCGTTCTCGAGCACCGCTTGCTCCCGGGACGGCTTTTCGCTGGACGCCAATTTTCGCAAGAGCGCGTTCGCGAAGCCGGAGAGCTTTTCGCCGCGAACGCTCTTGATCGCGCTCACGGCGCAGTCCACCGCCGCGTGCGGCGGAACTCGATCGAGGAGCAGGAGCTGGTACGCGGCGACGAGCAGGTGCGTCCGGACGCGCAGGTCGTCGGGCAAGCCGCGCGGCGCGCGCGCTTCGAGCCGCGACTCGAGCGCGCGCCGGGTGCGGAGCACGCCGTACACGATCTCCGTCGCGAGGCTTCTGTCGCGCGGATCGAGCTGCGGCGTTCGCGAAAGCTCGGCGTCGAGGGCCGCGGCGGCGAAGGCGCCGTCGCGGAGCACGCGCTCGAGCACGCGCGCCGCCACGGAACGCGCGTCGGGAGCTTCCCGTGGTCCGCGCGGGTGCGCCACGTCAGCCGAAGAGCTCCCGGACCTGACCGGCGATCACGTCCCAGCGCTTCTCGACGTCGTTCTTGAACGCGAGGCCCATGAGCAAAATGACCACGCCCATTCCGACGATGTGCGCGATCTCGCGGAAGCGCAGAGGGAGCGGGCGCCGCAGCGCGGCCTCCAGCGTGAAGAACACGATGTGCCCGCCGTCGAGCACCGGAATGGGCAGCAGATTCAAGAGCCCCAGGTTGATGCTCAAGAGCGCCATGACCCAGATGAAGTAATCGGGCCCCTTGCGTCCCTCCTCGCCGGCGACCTCGTAGATCGTGATGGGACCCGAGAGCGAATCCAGGCTGAGGCGACCCTGGAAGAGCCGCACGATGCCGACCACGATGAAGCGCGTGACGTCCGTCGTCTCTTCGACGGCTTTGCTGAAGGCGTAACGCACCGGCGACGGATGCTCCACGCGCCCCTCGGGCGCGAGCGGGACCCAATGCTGCAAGCGCAGCACGTAGCGCGCGAAGCTCTGCCCATGAGCGTCCACGAAGTCCTCGCGGCGCATTTGGAAAGTGCCGTAGCGCGGCCGTCCGTCGCGAGCGGCGAGATACTGGATTCGGTGCGGCCGGTCGGGCTCGGCGAGCACGCGCTCGCGGAACGTGGACCACGCCGGCAAGGGTTGCCCGTCGAGCTCCAGCACTTTGTCGCCAGGGCGCAAGCCGGCTTTGTAGAAGTACGAATCTTCCGGGACGACCGACGCGTACAAGTCCGCGAGCTCGATGCCCGTGCGCGCAAGGAGATCTTCCCCGGTCGAGTCCGGCGTGAGCGCGACGACACCGGTCTCGAACACCGCCATCTCGGCGAGACCGCCGAGCGCGCCGGGGATCGGAACCGGACGCATGTACGTGACCGGAACGGTCTCGCCCAGGTTCTGATCGAGCACGTTCTCGAGGTCCATGTAACGCCGCACCGGCTTACCCGCGATGTTCGTCACCACGTCGAAGGTGCGGAGCCCGGCGCGATACGCGGGCGACTCGGGGTTCGGGACGCCGATGACCGCCGCAGGCGCGCTCGGTTGCACGCCGATGGTGCCGACGCGTTCGACGATGTCGAGCTCTCGCCGCTCCACCGTCTCTTCCGGAACGACCTCCACGTCGACGTAGTGATTGTCGCGGAACACTTTGAAGAACAGCGGCTTGCCCGGGCTCCGGGCGATGATTCGCTTCAGCTCGTCGAACGTGCCGACCTCCTCGGCGTTGACGCTCATGATGCGGTCGCCGGGGCGAAGCTTTCCGTCCGCGGGGTGTCCCGGCAGCACGACACCGACGGTGGGCGGCAGAAACGTCGCCGACGAAATGAACACGGAGAAGTAGAGCAACACCGGGAAGACGAGGTTCATCGCCGGACCGGCGAGCACGATGAGCAGCCGTTTGTACACGGGCAGCGACTCCAGCGTGCGCTTGCGATCCTCCGGGTGGATCACGTCGGCCTTCGACGCCTCGAGCATCGAAACGTAACCGCCGAGCGGCAGGAGGCCGATGCAATACTCCGTTTCCCTTCCCCGGAAGCGCAGGATCTTCGGCCCGAAGCCCAGGCTGAACGTCAGCACCTTCACGCCGAAGGCCTTCGCCAGCATGAAATGCCCGAACTCGTGCACGAACACGAGCGAGCTCGTCAGGATGATGAAGTAGAGGAGGTCCATCCGAGCAGAGTCCCGAGACCCGACGGCGAGGACCCTACTTCGTCAGCGCGCTCTTTGCCTGCCCCGCTTGCGTGCCGCCCAGGCCGCGCCGAGCTCGAGCCAGCGGAGCGAACGATCCATATGCACCGTTTCGACGCGAAGATATTGTGCCCAGGCCGCATCGCTCGAAATGCGCCGTAGCTTGCGCTGCTCGCGTCCGAGTTGGCGCTCGATGCGGGCGTTGGCCGCGTCCCGCCGCAAGAGCTCGTCGAGGGAATCGAGCGGCGCCCTGCTCGAAAAAGAGCGGACCGAGGGCCGTTTGCGCTCCGAGAAGGAGAGGGTGGCGGTGCTGTGCTGCACTGGATACGAGCCGTCCCACATTCACTGAACATATTATCAGTCCGCCCTCGCGCGCGCAATTCCTTTCGTGCACGGCTAGCGACGGCGGCGTTGGAGCACACGCAACAAGCGCAAGACGGCATCCTGGGCGTCGGCGGCCGCGCCGTCGAACAAGCGAGCCGCTTCCACGGCCTCGGGCGACAGCTTCCCGACGCCACCGAACAGCTCGGCGGGGCCGATCGACAGCCCCTTCGCCAAGGCGAGCACGGTGCTGAGCGACGGATCGCGATGGCCGATCTCGACGGTGCCCAAGTAATTCGGCGTCAGCCCGGACTTCTCCGCGAGCTCTTCGATGGTCATCCCGAGCGCTTTGCGACGCCGCCGGATCTCCTGGCCGAACTTCACGACGATGACGTATCGCCGAGTTTTCGTGCGCAGTTGAACCCACTGTGGAGTTGACAGACAACTCTATCGGATTGGTACAATCACCGCCGCGGGAGAGAAAAGGCGAGATAGCTCAGCCATGACATCCAGGGAGGGAACGAGGCGGCGACCGGTGGGGCCGCTCAGGATGCTGGTCGTCGAGGACGACGCTTCCTTGGCGGAAGCCATCGGCAGATTGTTCTGCCGGCGCGGCTACGTCGTGCGAGTCACCCACTCCGCGGCTCAAGCGCACCAAGAGGCGGAAGCGCAACCCTTCGACTGCGCGATCGTCGACGTCGTCCTTGGTGCCGAAGACGGCATCAGCCTCGCGTCACGGCTGCTCAGCGCGAATCGCATCCGCGGCGCCGTCTTCTACAGCGGCGTCCTGAACGGCGAAATCCGCCGCCGCGCCGCAAAATTCGGCATCCTGGTCGACAAAGCCGCGCGCTTCGAGGAGCTGGCCAACGCGGTGGAAGAAGCGGCGTCGAACGGTAAAATCGGGGATTGACCACCTCACGGCACGAAGCGAATCAAACGAATCCGCTCGTACGCCTGCTTTTCCCCGCGCTCGTACAGGCACAACGCCGTTCCATCGGGGAGCGTCAGTGTGTCCGAATAGGCCGCGCAACCCGGGTCGAGCACGCGCTCGGCGCCGAAGGTACGGCCGCCGTCGCGGGAGATGCGCGCGACGAGCCGTTCGCGCTTCGACTTCGCGCCGCTCGTGTTCACTAGAAGAAGATGCATCGGGTCGTTCGGCGACAACACAGCGAGCGAACCCTGACACATGGCGTCGTTCAGCGTCGCGTCGATCTTCACTTCGCCGAAGCTGAGCCCGCCGTCGCGGCTCCACGCGGACACGCGCCCCGCGTCCTCCACTTCGTAGCGCGCGTTGAGGTACACGATCCCGGGCGCGATCTCGGCGAGCTCGCACTCGCTCGACGTCGGCACGTCGACGACGCCGCCGGGGCGCCACGTCGCGCCGTGGTCGTCGCTCACCGTCACGTGGGCTCGACACGGATCGGAGTGCCGGTAATCGACGGCGCGCGCGTGGACGCTCGGCACGAGGAGCCTTCCGTCCCGAAGCGCGATGCCGTGACCCGGACCGAACGCGAACCACGTCCAGTCCGGGCGCTTCACCTCCGCGGTGATCTCCCACGGCTCCGCCCACGTGAGTCCGTCGTCGTCGCTGCGGGTCAGCCACGCCGTTCGCGGCGCCTTGCCTTCGAAGACGAGCTTCTCCGGTCCGTCCTCGCGGTTCTTGCAGAACGGTAGCCAGATCGTACCGGTACGCGGATCGACGATGGGCGTCGCGTTGCCGCAGGTCATCGCTTCTTCCACGACCACGACGGTGGCCGGATCCCACGTGCGACCGCCGTCCGCGCTACGTCGCGACAGAATCTCGACGAGGCCCGTATCGGAGGCGCTGCGCCGTCGCCCTTCGCAGAACGCGAGCACGGCGCCGCGCGTCGTGACCGCGACGGCCGGAACGCGGTACGTGTGATAGCCGCCGGCGCCGGAGACGAAGAGATCCTGCGAGGTTCCGTGAGATTCCACGTCCTCTCGGACGGCCGCGAGCCGTCCGAGTTAATGGCGCCGATGACGCTCGCGCTTCGTGCGCTCCAAGCGCGCTGCGTCCGCTCTCCGGTTCGCTTCGAACCTTGCTCCGCGCTCGCCCGCCTCGAACCGGCACGCCCCGTTCCGCTCGCCGTTTTCTGAAGCGGCACCTTGATTGCTCAAGGCGCCGCTGGGAATGCCGAAATTCGTGGGTTTATTTCTCGGACCTTGAACCTTCAAGGTTTCGCGCGGTCATCGAGGTCATGGGCGCCGCACGACAACACACGCGACTCGCGAGGGTCGCTCAGTTCTTCGCGACTTGACCGGCTTCTCCGACGTCGCGGCCTACCGCGTGGCGCAGCGCGAGGGAGGCGATGGTCAAGTCGATGCGCGAGTTCACCTCGCCGACCTTCGCCACCAAGAGCTGGCGCTCGGAGTTGATGAGCTCCGTGCCCGTCGCGCGGCCGGCGCGGAACAGATCCGTCTCGACGCGGTACGCTTCCTCCGCGGCGGCGAGCGCGACGCGCTGCTTGTCCAAGCTGACGCGCGCGCGCGCCAGATCCTGATACGCGCCGAGGACCTCGTTCGCGATCGCGGCGAGGAGCAATCGCCGCTGCGCGACCAGCGCCTCGGCCTGAGCGTCGTAGTCGCGTCCTTGCGAAAGACCGGTGAGCGTGTCGCCGTACATCCACGTGGCCTGGACTCCGGCGCTCCAGGTCGCGTTCCACGCCGGCTCCGGCGGGAACGCGCGCGGGTTCGGGTTGGCGTACGTCACGTCGCCGACGGCGTCGATGTGCGGCCACGCGCCCGCGCGCGCCGCACTCGCGCCGTACTTGAGCGCGCGGATGTTCTGTTCGATGGAGTGGACCTCCAGCCGTTTCGTGTGCGCCTCGTGCACGAGCTCGGCGAGCGGCTGGTCGGCGTCGCGGATGGTCGCAGGGTCGGGAATGTCTTCTCCGACCAGGTAGTTCGGGTGCCAGTCTTCCATCACGATCGCGAGCTGGCCCGAGGCGAGCTGCAGATCGGACTGAGAACGATTCAGGATGTCTTCGGTGTTTGCCACGAGCGCTTCGATGCTCAGGAGGTCCGCCTTCGAAATGTTGCCGACCGTGAAGCTCGCGCGCGCATCGGCGAGCCGCGCGCGCGTGCCCTCCAGCGTGTTCTCGGCGATGGCGACCTGCGCCCAGCCGCGGAGCCAGTTGAAGTAGAGGATGCGCGCATCGGACGCGACCTTCAGCCGTTCCGCGAGCACGTCGAGGCGCGACCCTTCGCGGCTGGCCTTCGTCGCGTCGGAAGCGTCGGAAATGCGCAGGACGTAGTCGGAGAGCGGGACGGAGAGGCGGGCGACCAGGGCATAGTTGTTGTCCGGGTAGTTGAATTTGAACGGGATCGGAAACGTGGTCGCTTGGTCGACGGGACCTGTCGACGCGTTTGTTGATGTTCCGACGAATTTTCCCGCATTGATAGCGAGCGGCGACGTCCGCGTATAGCTCGCCTGCAACGTAAGGTGCGGCAAGAACGAGATGGTCGTCTGCTCTATCTTCTCGTTCGCGCTCTTCACCTGTTCGATCTTCGCGCGCACCGAGGGGCTCACCTTCAGCGCGCGGCGCGCGACCTCGTTCGCCGTCAAGCCGCCGGAGTGCACTTCGATGACGTCGAGGTTCGGCGTACGCGGCGGGAGCTCGCGCTCCGTGAACCCGCTGGGCGGCGAAGGCTGGGCCCCCGGCGCGATGGGCGCACCGGGCGGCGACGGAGTCGGCGGCGTCAAGGACGGCGCACCCGGGCGCGCCGCCGAGGGCGGAACCACCGGCGCGAGCGGCGGCGGATTCGGACGCACGGGTGCCGGCGGCGCGACGGCGGTCGGCGGCTGCGCGACGGGGGCATGCGGAAAATCGCGGCCCGGCGCCGGCGGTACTGCCTGCGCACGCGCGACGGCTGCGTCGAGCAAGGCAGCGGACAAACAAAATAAAGGCAGACTTCGATTCTTCAACATCATGACGCTCGTCGGTCCTCGTTCTAGGTCTCGGGGGGGCGGACGGGGAGCCTCGGAATCACTCCGCGGTGCCGTGCGCCTCGCTCGTGGAAACTCCGCCGAACAGCTTCTGCCCGAACCAGCGGATCAAGCGGCTGTTCAGCGCAGCATCCGTGAGGGAGTAAACCACGGGAACCACCACCAACGTGAGCATCGTCGACGTGATGAGGCCGCCGATCACGCAGACGGCCATGGGCGCGCGCGTCTCGCCGCCTTCGCTCAGGGCGAGGGCCACGGGAAACATGCCGAAAATCATCGCCGCGGTCGTCATGAGGATGGGGCGAAGGCGCACGACCCCCGCTTCGACGAGGGCGTCGAACACGCTCTTACCCTGAGCTCTGAGCTGGTTGGCGAAATCCACTAGCAGAATGGCGTTCTTCGTGACGAGGCCCATCAACATGATGATCCCGATCATCGAGAAGATGTTCAGGGTCATGCGGGCGATGAACAGCCCGCCGAAGGCTCCGATGACGGACATCGGGAGCGACAGCATGATCGTCAAGGGCTGCACGAAGCTGTCGAATTGTGCCGCGAGGATCATGTAAACGAGCACCACGGCCAAAAACAGGGCGATGGCCATGTATCCGAAGGACTCCGCCATCGTATCCGCCATGCCCACGTAGCCCGTCACCAGATCCGGCGGGATCACCTTCTTCGCGGCCTTGTCGACGGCCTTGGTCGCCTCGCCGAGGGGCAAGCCCTGGAGCCCGGCGAGCACGGTGATCTGCCGCTGCCGCGCCTGGCGCTCGATCTGGCTCGGTCCCTCGCCGCGCGCGACGTGCACCACGTTCGCGAGATCCACGAGATTGCCGGTGACCGAGCGGACCTGCAGGTTCGGCAGCTGCTCGATGCGCGCCCGCTCCGTCGGCGACATGCGCAGGGTGATGTCGTAAAGGTCCACGCCGTCCTTCAGCTGGCTCACCGGGTCGCCCGCCATCAGGTAGCGCACGGTCGTGGCGATGGACGAGACCGGTACGCCGAGGTCGGCGGCGCGATCGCGGTCGATGTGGATGCCGACCTCCGGCTTGCCGCCGCGGTACGTCGTGTCGAGGTCGACGAGGCCCTTGACGGACGAGAGCTCCTTCTTCAGCTCGTCGGTGACGCGGACGAGCTCGTCCATGTCGCTGCCGCGCACGTAGAACTGCACCGGCTGCGCGCGGAACTCGTCGCCGCCGACGGCGCTGATCTCCTGCACCGTGATGTTCGCCTCGCCGGAGCTCGCGAACCGCTGGCGCACCCAGGCCATCAGATCTTGCTGGGTGAAGCTCCGTTGCTTGCTCGGCGTCTGCACGACCTGGATCTTCGCGAGGTTCACCTGGCCCCGCGCGCCGCCGCCGACCGTCGTCAGGGTGTGAAGGACGCTCGGCGCGTGGTCGCGGACGTCCTTGGCGACGACTTCGGCGATCTGCGACGTCGCTTCGAGCGACGTGCCCGTCGGCAGCTCGACGTTGATGTTGAACTGCCCGCGATCTTCGGGCGGCAAGAACTCCGTCTTCACCCGGGTCACCAGCGCGAACGACCCGAACAGCGCGACCACCGCGACGGCGACCGTCAGGGCGCGATGCCGGAGCGCGCCGCGGAGCAGGCGACCATAGGCGTGGTCGATCGCCGTCAGGAACGACTCCATGAGCCGGTTGAAACCGCGCTTCTCGCCGTGAGTGCTCCGCAAGAAGCGGGACGCCAGCATCGGTGTCAGCGTGAACGACACGACCATGGAAACGGCGACGGCGACGCTGACGGTGAGCCCGAACTGGAAGAAGAACCGGCCCACGATGCCCTTCATGAACGCGACGGGCACGAACACCGCGAGGATGGACGACGTCGTCGCGAGCACCGCGAGGAAGATCTGCGCGGTCGCGTCGGAGGCCGCCTTCATCGGCGGCGAGCCGAGCTCCAGGTGACGGTGGATGTTCTCGATGACGACGATCGCGTCGTCGATCAGGATGCCGATCGACAGCGAGAGGGCGAGCATCGTCATGTTGTTGAACGTGAAGTTCATCCACTGCATGAACGCGAAGCTTGCGACGACGCTCGTCGGGATCGCGACCGCGCTGATGAGCGTCGCCCGCAGATCCCTGAGGAAGACCAGGATGATGACGACCGCGAGGAACGCGCCGAACATCAAGTCGAACTGCACGTCGTGGATGGACCGCGCGATGTAGATGGAGTTGTCGGTCGGGATGTCGAGCTTCGCGCCGGTGCGCTCGACGCGCGGGCGCACGTCTTCCAGCGCCTTGCGCACCGCGTCCGCGACCGCGACCGTGTTCGACCCCGTCTGCTTGCGGATGACCAGCGAGATCGCCGACTGTCCGTCGAAGAAGGACGCGGAGCGCGCCTCTTCCGTCCCGTCGACGACGTCGGCGACGTCCTTGACGTGCACGATGGTGCCGGGCGCCGACGGAATGACGACGTCGGCGACCTCCGCGGCGCTCTTCACCTCGCCCTTCGTCTTGACGGTGAGCTCGCGCGCGCCGGAGTCGAAGTACCCCGCCGGGAGCTCCATGTTCTGCGCGCGGACGGCGTTCGCGACGTCTTCCACGGTGAGGCTCCGGGCGGCGAGCCGGCTCGGCTCGACGAAGATCTGTATTTCGCGATCGCGCTGCCCGACGAGGTCGATGCCGCCGACGCCCGGCACGCGCTGCACGCGCTCTTTGACGACCTTGTCGGCGAGGTGCGAGAGCTCGCGCGGCGGCAGCTTTCCGGCGAGCGCGACGGCCATGATGGGCGCCGCGCCGACGTCGAATTTCTGGATGACCGGCGGATCGATGCCCGAGGGCAAATTCCCGAGGATGCCGGAGACGCGATCGCGGATGTCCTGGACGGCCTGCTCGGCGGGAACGTCGAGCTCGAACTGCACGACGACCTGAGTGACGCTCTCGAGGTTCGTCGATTGGAGCGACTTGATGCCGGACAGCGAGTTGATCGCCTCTTCGATCTTGTCGGCGACCTTGCTCTCCATCGTCTCCGGGTCGGCGCCGGGGTACGTCGCCGTGACCGTGACGACGGGGAACTCCACGTCGGGGAATAGATCCACGCCGATACGCGGGTACGCGAGCAAGCCGAACACGACGAGCGCCGTGATCATCATCACGGCGAAGACGGGCCGGCGGATGGAGACGTCTGCGACGCTCACGGCGCCTTCGAGCCTCCGACGTCGCTCGCGACCTTCGCCGTGTCCGAAGGCGGCGCGGAGCTCGTCGGCGCCGCGAGCGCGACCTCGACGAACATGCCGACCTTCAGCTTACCGTCCGCGTTGTCGACGTCCGCGACGACCTGCACCGTCCGCGTCCTCGGGTCGAGCGTCGGGTTGATGCGTTTCACCTGCACGGTGCGCTCGACGCCGACCGAGCGCGCGTTCATCCGAAGCTCGCTCCCGGGCGACAGCTTCGCCAGGGCGTTCTCCGGCAAATTAGCGCGCAGCTCGAGGTGCGCGACGTCCTGCACGACCAGGACGGTGGTCGGCGGCACCATGGTGACCGTCTCGCCGACGCTCTTCTGCTTCGACGTGACGACACCGTCGATGGGCGAAAACACCGCCGTCTCGGAAGCGACGCGCTCGGCGAGCTGCTGCGCGACCCTCGCTTGCTCGAGCGCGGTCGCGGCGTGGTCGTAGGTCGTCTTCGCCTGGTCGTAGACCGCCGGCGCGAGCGAGCCCTTCATCGACAGCTCGGTCGCGCGCGCGAGGTCGAGCTTCGCCGAATCGAGGCCGACCTTCGCCGTGGCCACGGCGGCCTTCGCCTGGCTCACGCCGATGACCGCCTGCGCGCCGTCGAGGCGGAACATGAGCTGGCCCTTCTTGACCTTGTCGCCTTCGTCCACGGTGATCTGCGAGATGACGCCGCTCGCCTTCGGGCCGAGCGCGGCTTCGTGACGCGCGTACAGCGTGCCCGTCCACGCCGCGGCCGGCTCCGCCGATGTCGCGGGAGCCGCCGAAGCGACCTCCGACAGCTTCGGCACGACGGGTGGCGGCGGCGCGCCGGAGCCCGACGCGGGCGGCAAGCCCGCTCCGCTTTCGCCGTGACAGCCCGCGAGCAAGAGCCCCCCCACAACAACCCACTGTGCGACGCGCGTCATCGAAAGCTCGCTCCTTCCAGGAACATCTTGAACAAATCGTCCGCGACCGAGCCGAGGCGTCCCCTTCGCCCCCGCTTCAACCAGGCATAGGTAGCGCCGTTCATCGCGCCGGCCAGCATCGACACGACGACGCGCGGCTCGATGTCGCCCCGGATCTGCTTTTCGCGGATACAGGCGCGTACGGTCTTGTCGAGCAGCGTCAAGAGCTCGCCGTACTCGGAGTGGGCCTGCTCGCCGAGCAGGCGTTCGATGTCCACTTCTCCCGTGGCGCCGCGCTCGATGAACGTCGCGAAGAGCGCGCCGTTCTCGTCGATGAGCGCGAAGCACTCGTCGACGATCTGTCGCAGGCGGGTCAGCGGCTCGTCCGCCACCGCGACGGCGACGACACGCGCGTGGAACTCCTTGTGACGGTGCGACAGGAGCTCCGCCAGGATGACCTCCCGGCTGTCGAAATAGTTGTAGAGCGTACCGACGGCGACGCGCGCTTCCTTCGCGATGTCGGCCATGCGCGTCGAGTAAAAGCCGGATTTCCTGAACACGCGCTCCGCAGCGGCCAAAATCGCTTCCCGATAGGCGCCCCGCGCTTCTTCACGCGCGGATTCCCGCGGGCGCGGCGCGCTCTTCTTGGCCGTCACGGCCCGACCACCCCGCGAAGCGACCCGCGCAGGCGTACCTTCCGAAGACGAGCGATCTGCATTCACGACACACCACCGCCGGCGATGAACCCGGATTCACTAGGGTGAACGAGGATTCATGTCAAGTGTGCGCAGCGCACGATCGTCCTTTCAAACATGAAAGGCCGGCGCAAGCAGCTCAAAGCGTCATAAGCCGCAAAGCGCCGCCAGCCTCACAAGTCCGCTTCTGGGGATGTGGGGATGAGAGACATCCCCCCTCGAACAGAGACGCACCGTCCCTCGAGCAAGCACCGCAGCCGAAGGCGAGCAGCGCAAGCGAGGATGCCGCTCCGAACCACGCCAACAACCAGAAAACCTCACGACGCCTCACGCCGTCTCCTAGAACACCGCCCGCTTCTGGGGGAGTGGGGGATGGGAGGCATCCCCCACTCGAACCGCGACGCACCCTCCCGCGAGCGAGCAGCGCAGCCGAAGGCGAGCAGCGCAAGCGAGGGTGCCGCTCCGAACCACTCACAAAAACCTAAAACCCCACGACGCCTCACGCCGTCTCTTCGAACCCCGCCCTCCCGCAGGCGAGCAGCGCAAGCGACGGTGCCGCTCCGAACCACGCACAAAAACCTAAACCCCACGACGCCTCACGCCGTCTCTATTTCACTCAAATCCGCAACACCGCGCCCGCCCAGGTGTACCCGGCGCCGAACGCCGCGAAGAGCAGCGTCGAGCCGTCTTTCACGCGGCCGTCTTTGTAGGCGCGATCGAGTGCCATCGGAATCGTGGCCGCCGTGGTGTTGCCGTATTTTTCGATGTTATGAACGACCTTCTCGTCCGGCAGCTCGAGCCGCGCCGCGACCATCTGATTGATGCGCATGTTCGCCTGATGCGGGATGAAAAGGTCGATGTCCTGCATCGAGAGCCCCGCCTTGCGCACCGCCTCGACGGCTACCTCGGGCATCTTTTCGATGGCCCAGCGGAAGACCTGCTTGCCGACCATCTTCGGATAGTGGCGGCCTTCGTCGAGCATGGCGTGAGTGATGCGCGGGTCGTAGGCGGACGCGGGCGCCTCGCACCAGAGATCCTTCACGCCCGCGCCGTCCGCGTGCAGGCACATGCTGAGGAGCCCCTGCGAGTCCTTGGTCGCGGGGCCGACGACGGCCGCGCCCGCGCCGTCACCGAAGAGCACGGCGACGTCGCGACCGCGGTCGTTGAACTCGAGCGCCGTCGAGTGCACCTCGGCGCCGACGACCAGGATGTTCTTGAACATGCCCGTCTGCACGAAGCCGTCAGCGCAGGCGAGGGCGTAGACGAAACCGCAGCACTGGTTACGCACGTCGAGCGCGGGCTTTCCGTTCATCCCGAGCTTGTCGTTGAGCACGCACCCGGAGCCCGGGAACGTGTAGTCGGAGCTCAGCGTCGCGAAAATGATGGCGTCGATGTCATCGATGCGGAGCCGCGCGTGCTCGAGCGCCGCCTTGCATGCGGGCACCGCGAGATCGGCGGAGCCGATCCCGGTGTGCTCGATGAACCTGCGCTCTTTGATACCGCTGCGCTGAAAGATCCACTCATCGCTGGTCGTCATGAGCTTCGCGAGGTCGTCGTTCGTGACGACTCGGCTCGGTACGTAGCTTCCGACTCCAAGGATCGTAGATCTCGCCATGGCTCCTTTATAGCGAGGAGGAACCGTATCCGCGAATCAGATCACCTCTCTTTTCGCATGGTTTGACCAGTCGCGTCGTCGCGCCTCCGGCCGCAGCGGCCTTCGCGCAGCGGGCCCTCGGGGTTTCACCACTCGGTGCGCTCGCTCGCCTCGCGAGTCCGCTCGTAGCGCGATGGCGAACACATGCGCGTGAATCAGCCCGCGGCGAACCCCGGCGTCGACGGAACGGACGGAAGCTCCGAAAGCGCGGCGATCTCTCGTCCCAGCCGCCCCGTCACCATGAGCGCACACATGCGGATGTCGGCGAGAGCGGCCCAGTCCGGGTGATCCTCGACCGTCTGGTCTCGCCGGGGGCTGAGCTTGTGCCCGATTGCCGCGCCGATCTGAGCGGGGACGACCGCCAGCACTAGGAAGAAGACCATCCCGCACGAAATGAGCGCCGCCGCCAGCACGATACTCAGAACCAACCCACCGAGGTGGAACACCCGCGAAGCGCGGCTTCCGTGCGAGCGGAGGTACCGCGGCCAGAACTCATTGAAGCTATTGATATCTTTACCATTTTCCATTTGAGCGTCTCCAGTCTGCTCGAATGATTCGGCCAGTCGAGACCGAACCATTCATCACAGGGACACTTATAACCGTCACAGTCACTGGTGTCAATATGACTTCGGCTTCAGGCCGAGCTGCTGGAGGGATGGGCGGCTTCGGAGCGCCGCTCAGGGCGGGGTCGTCGTGTTGATGCTGATGGAACCCCGCGGGCCTTCCAGGGTGACCCGGATCGTCGTTGCGTTCGGACGCGTGAACGCCGCGCTCACGGTTTTGTCGAACGGAGTGTCGAGCGTCAGCGAACCGTTCTCCGGGAGCGGATCGACCCAGCGCATATCGAGGTGATCGATGTCGAGCGACCAGTGGCCCGCTTTGCCGTCCCACGCCCGCGTCCCGGTCTCCGTGAACCCCGTCGCGAGGCCCCCTTCCGCGTCCGGCAGCGGACGCTGAACACGATCACCGCTCCCTTTGCCTTCGCGGCCGTCCGAAAGTCGGGTCCACGTGAGATTGTGCACCACGTGCCGGCTGACGTCCGATTTGCTCCACGTCACTTCGGCCGTTCCGCTCACCTGGACCTTGCCGTTCGACAGCTCCGTCCAGACATGGTCGACGACGACGTCATCGGTGTCGTCCTTCGAGATCGTGATCTCCTGCTTGCCGGTGAAGGTCTGACCGTGGAACTGGCAACCGCTGCGAACGCCGTAGTCGACCGTCAGCGTGTTTCCCGATAGCGACACGTCGGCGCACGAGAGCTGCGACTCCACGAAAGCCTTCAGCTCGCTGGCGGCCTGCTCCACGGCGCCGCCGATGGTGAAGTTCGTGGCGAGCTCCACGGTATTCGACGTCAGCGCCTGGGATTGGCTCTCCACCTGGAGCTCCTGGGACGCCGTCTGGGCCTCGTCGCTCGTCAGGCCCTCTTGCGGGTGGCAAGCGGCCATGGAGAAGAGAATCACCGGGGCCAGCAGCGAAGAACTCGGTTTGCTCATTGGTTCACACTCCTGTCGTGAACGGCGCTTCACAGGACCGTTCATCTTAACGTGAAATGCCGGGGTTTTCCGCAGCACGCACGGGGTTCAGCACGCTCCATGCCGCGGCTACCGCTTGACGCCGAGCGCACACGGTCTCATTCGGGCTCCGTGCTCTCCATCGGCGACACCGCACCGGACTTCGAAGGAACCGATCAGAACGGTAACCGCGTGACCCTCGACGAGTTGCTCGGCAAGTCCGCGGTCGTTCTGTATTTCTATCCGAAGGACTTCACGCCGGTCTGCACCGCGCAAGCCTGCCTTTTTCGCGACACGAGCGCGGAGCTCACCGGCGTAGGCGTTCAGGTGGTCGGTGTGAGCGGAGATGATCAGGGCTCGCACTCCCGCTTCGCAGCAGCGCACCGCGTGCCCTATCCGCTGTTGTCGGATCCGGAGAAGAAGATCCAAAAAGCGTACGAAGCGCGCCAGCTGCTCGGCTTGCTGGCGAAGCGCGTCACCTACGTCATCGGCCGCGACAAGAAGATCAAAGGCGTCTTCCACCACGAGCTGTCCGCGCAGAAGCACATCGACGCCGTACGGAAGATGGTCGCTTCGGTGTGACGCGCCGGCCGCGCGCTCCTGTCGCGCTCCTTTCCATCGAAGGCCTCTAAAGCAACGTGAGCTCCGCGTCGGCCGTGATGTACGGCACGTAGCGATAGTCGCGAATCGACTGCACGCGTTCCCCCTTCCACTCGAGCAAGATGAAGTACGAAGGGCGCGATGCTCCGCCGGCGAACACCGCGAGCGCCAGACGGCCCTCGAGCCGCGCGACGCGAAGCGAGACGTCCTGCTTTTCGTAGCGCGCGAAATAGGCGCCCACTTCCTTGCCCCGCCGCGCAGACTTCGAAACGAGGTCGAGCTGGCATTCGTCACCGATCAGAGCGCGCACGCCGTCTCAGTCACGCCGATTGAAGAGAGAAGCGTAGCGGTCGAGCTTCTCACGCAACTCGGCGTCGACCGGCGCGCTCTCGTCTTCGTTCGAGCTGCGCAAGCTATCGCGCCCCCGGACCAGCGCCGCCTTCACCGCGACGACGGTGGTGCCCATGGTTTCCGCCGTCTCGGTGAGCGAATGACCGAGCACGTCCTTCAAGATGACCGCGCTGCGCTGGGTGATGGGCAACGCTAGAAAGCGCGCCAGAGCGGCACGCGTCACGGCAGGATCCGGCGCTTCGTCGAAGCTCGCCACGTCCTCGAAGTCGCCCACCGCGTCCGTGAGCCGGTGCCCGTGGCTCTTCAAGAAATCCAGGCTCGCGTTGTGCGCGATGCGAAAAAGCCAAGGCCTCAGGGACGGCGGCTCCGCGTGGAGGCCGAGTGAGTAGAACGCCCTGGCCAACGCTTCTTGAACGATGTCTTCGCCGTCGATGACGGAGCCGGTCAAGCGCGCGCAGTAACGATGAAGCTCCGCTCGAAGGTCTCCCACCAGCGCGAGGAATTCTTCGCGTGCTTCGGCAACTGTAGTGGACGGTTCCATCATCGAGCCGGCCTCGTTTCATGATATCAGAACCCGTAGGTACCGACGGCCGCGAGATCGACGACCTCCGGCGGCTCGTCGCATCGCTCCTTGATCCGCTCGCCGAACGCCTTGAACGCGGCGATCTGGTCCAGGGGATTCGCGTCGGCGGTCACCAGCGCGAAGTGCACGAAGCTCACGCCGTCGGCGCGCTTGAAGGCGCCGTATCGGATGCCTTCCGGCCTTTTCTCGGCGAGCTCGGCGAACACGCGCGCGATCAAGGCTTCGTGCTCCGCGACGCGTTCGGGCTTCACTCGATACCTGACCAAAACGTTGCGAGCCATCATACGCTCCTCTCCGCGGCGCGTTTCAGATCGGCCGCGTACGTTTCGAATACGGGTCCGAAGTCCGGCAAGCTCGGCTTGATGAGCGGCAGCATCACGCCGGAAAAGACCTCGGTCATCTCGAACGCGGTCGTGCCGTCGGGCTTTGGCGTCAGCACGAACCTCCGCACGCCCTTGAACATCGGCGCCGCCCCGTCGCTCCATTCCATTTCGCGGTTCTTCTCGAACCGGGTCACGCGTGGCCGAAAGGTGCGCTTCGGATCCAGCGGGACCCGCAGCTCGAGCCGCTGACCCAGCGCGATGTCCCCCTTCAGACTGGTCACCGTGGAGTTCCAGCTCGGAAATCGTTCGGCGTCCGTGAGCAGTGCCCAGACGCAATCCGGGGTCGCGGCGATTTCGCACCGAATGGAGCAGTCCATCCGGAACGCGCCTACTCGTTTCGTAGCAGCACCTCGAATCGGCATGGTCGATCCTTCCAACCCCGACGACGACTGGAATGGACGAAAGGATGCGCTCGCCGATCTATTTTTCGGACGACGCTCACTGCGGGGTCATGGAACCCCACGAGCGCGCCCCGCGGGCCGAAATCTCCACGGCGACGGCGGCGGCGTGGCGGGCGTCCATGCCGTCACTGCGGAGCTCGTACTCCGACTGCGCCCGTTGGTCGTACTCCCGGATGCCGGTGTTCGCTTCGGCCTCGCCGGGCATCTCCGGCGACATCTCTTTCACCAACATACGGATGGCCGCGGCGACGGGCAGCGCGAGCAACGCGCCGAAGATGCCGCCGATGGTGCCGCCCGCGAGCAACGCGAGGATCACCACGGACGACGGTAGCCGCAGCGCGCGCCCGTAGATGCGCGGCACGAGGAAACGGCTCTCGAACTCCTCGTAGGTGAGCATCGCGCCGAGCACTACCAGGGTCCACGCGAGACCATGCGACGCGGTGGCGAAGACGGCGGGCCCGACCGAGAGAAACACGCCGATGTACGGCAGCACGTCCGCGACTCCGGCGAACACGGCGAGCGCGATGGCGCCCTCGACGCCGGCGATCGTGAGCAGGACGAACGTGAACGAAGTCATCAACGCGGACGTGACGACCTGGCCGCGGATGTAACCACCGACGATGGTCTCCAGCTTGATGAGGATCCGCGAGAGGCGGATGTGGTGATGGCGCGAGACGGCGGCAAAGAGCGCGCCGCGAACGCGATCGCGATCCAGCATCAGGTACAACGACAAGAAGATCGCGGTCACGCCGTAACCGATGAGCGACGCCACGCGGTAGGAGTACTCGAGCGCCGCCGCGCCGTCGGCGATCTGGATGCCGCGGAAGTTGTGGAGAGACATCGCCAGCGGGAACGTGAGGCGCGATCGCGCGAGGACGGTGACGGCCTTGTCACGAAGCGCGGGCGCGTGCTCCAGCATGTTCGTGGCTTGCGTCACCAGCGGAGGCAACGTGATGGCGAACACCACGACGACCGTGGCGAACACGGAGACGAACACGATGGCGATCCCCGCGCGGCGCTTCACGCCGCGCGCCTCCAGCCACTCGACGACGGGATTCAGCGTGCCGACGAGGAACAGCGCGACGACGAGGACGAGCAGCACCGGCACCAGGCGCAGGAAGAGCCACACGCTCGCCATCGCCAAAAGGACGAGCGCGATCGTCTTCGGCGCGACCTCGAACCGGACGGTGCGGTGCGAGCTTGCGTCGTGTTTGGCGCTCGCGTCCGCGCGCTCTGGTCCAGTGGGCGTCACGAGGCGATTCCAAGGCAAGAACGGAGCCACTTCCGGCCGGACGGAACTACGCGAATTCTCGATCGACGCCGCGAAAAATTGGTGAGGCGAAATGTCTAGTCGAGTGCGCCTTCGCGCAATGGGCCTCAGCGTCGCGCGAGCCTGCGCTTCGGCGGACCGCTCGCCGCTCGAGCTTGGTCGGCGAGCTTCAACGCCTCCGGCAAGCGCGCAAGCGTCGCGCGCGTCGCAGCGCCGAGCACTTCCTCCGTCGCCTTCGGAGCGGTCGCCGACCCCGAAGCTCTGCCGCTCAATGAGCCGACGAGCGCGCCCCGAGCATCGTGCAGCGCAACGTCGAGAATGCACACCAGCTCCGGCTTCTGGTCATCGGGCCCGACGTATCGGCGCAGCTCCCGCAACGAGACCGAGAGCGAATATTCGACGCGCGGCGAATCGAGCTTCGCGTCGGACAAAGCCCGCGCGACCGCGGCGCGCAACGCAGCACGCGTTCGCGCGCCGGCCGACGCCGGCACCGTCACCGAATCCACGCGAACGCCGCGTGTCTCCGCGGCCGTCGCAGCCGGCCGCGCCATCGGCGTCGTGTCCGTCGGTCGCTGCTCCGCGCCCACCGATCCGGACAGCGCGACACCGAAAAGCGAACAGCCGAGCATCAAGCCACGGCTGAGATTTGTCGAACAAGCCATGCCCTAATCCAAGCAAGCCACGAGCCACGCCCCCGCCCCTCGCCTCGAGACAACGCGCCTCACCCTCCACTCCACCCCTAGCCCTCGCTCCAGCTCTTCCCCAAGCGCGATCCTCGAAAACAAAGCGCCCTCTCCATCACCGAAGAGGGCGCTCGTCCGAAACGACGCGGGCGGCGTTCAGCCCATCGTCTTGTCGAACCAGTTCTCCTGAGTCATCGCGAACATCATGTCGCCCGACAGCTTCAGCTTTCCGCTGAAGAACGCTTGCTGACCGGCGACCTGTCCGGTGATCACGCGCAGAAAATCCGGCAGCGCAGCGGCGAGCGTCACGCGCGCCTTCTGCGGAGCTCCCTTCGTGAACGTACACTTTCCTTCGGCGACGTTGACTTGATACGTCTTGCTGTCGCTCGGCGTCTTGATGTCCCACTGAATCACGGCGGACTGTCCCTTCGCCTTGTCGGCGAGGAACGCCTTCGTCATGCCGTCGAACACCTTATCGAGCGCCGAATCGACGCCCAGGCTGTCGACGGCCGCGTTGATGTCCGCGTCGCTCTTTCCGGCGATGAGATTTCCGAGTTCTTTCGGCGTGCTGATGTTGAGGTCCGACATTGGTCTGTTCTCCCGTTAACTTTGGCCAACCGTCCAGATTTCGTAGGAGAGGACACGACCGAGGTCAAGGGGACACGGCACCAAGCCGCATCCCCCCGTTTTTTTGGCTACGCAGACAGGCGTTTGTACTCGTGCGCGGCGTCCGGGAAGGCGCGGGAGCGCACTTCGTCGATGTAACGACGCGCGGCGTCGACGGCTTGGTCGCCGAGCTCGCCATAGCGCTTCGAGAACTTCGGCGAGTGCCCGCGCGACAACCCGAGCAAGTCCGTCGACACGAGCACCTGACCGTCGCACTCGCGACCGGCACCGATACCGATCGTCGGAACGGAGACGGCGCGCGTGACGAGCGCCGCCATGTCCGGAGGCATCGCCTCGATCAAGATGGCGTACACGCCCGCTTGCTCGAGCGCCTTCGCGTCTAGGACGATTCGTTCGGCGGCGTCCCGTGTCC
Organism: Polyangiaceae bacterium; assembly: GCA_035547195.1. Classification (GTDB taxonomy): domain Bacteria; phylum Myxococcota_A; class Polyangia; order Polyangiales; family Polyangiaceae; genus DASZVB01. The sequence goes on along the minus strand of DASZVB010000074.1, from coordinate 150,863 downwards.
TGCCCTGCACCTTGAAGCCGCCGAGGGCGTGAACGGATTGCGGCGTGAGCCCGACGTGGCCCATCACCGGGATGCCCGCGCGCACGATCTTGTGAACGTGCTCGGCGTAGTGAACGCCGCCTTCGAGCTTCACGCTCTCGAACCCGCCGTGCTTCAGGAGCTTGCCCGCGTTACGCATGGCGCGAAGCGGGGACGTCTGGAAGCTCATGAACGGCAGATCGCCGACCAGATGCGCGCTTCGTAGAGCGCGCGAAACGGCTCTGCCGTGGTAGCAGATCTCGTCGATGGACACCGGCAGGGTGTTCGGGTGCCCCTGGACCACCATGCCGAGCGAGTCGCCCACGAGGATGACGTCGATGCCGGCTTCGTCGAAGAGGGTCGCCATCGTGAAGTCGTAGGCCGTGGTCATGGTGATCATCGGGCCGGTCGACTTGCGCTCTCGAAGCTCCAGGGTGGTGACTTTGCGCGATGCTTCCTTCGGGCTCTGATCGATTGGACGATACATTCTTACCTCGGGTCACGGCCGCGTGAATTCGGTCCGTGCCTCGAGGTGAAGGCTATCAAAAAGTCGTGAACGACGCCGGCGAAGCGCGCCTTCGCCTCGAGGTTCGACAGGTGGGCGACGCCCGGGAAAGCGACGAGCTCGCTGCCGGCTATGCCTTCGGCGAGCGCGCGCGCACTGGCAACCGGTATGGACGCATCTAGCTCGCCGGCGACGACCAGCGTCGGCGCCACGATGCGCGACAGCTCGGACGTCAGATCCGCCGATGCGATGGCTTCGCAACACGCCGTGTAGCCGCCGGCGCTCGTGCCGGCGAAGATGCGCCGCAGGTCGGCGAACGTCGCGGGCTCTCTTTCGATGAACCCCGGCGCGAACCATCGCCCCATGACGGCGTCGGCGACGCCGGCCATGCCCAGGTCACGGACCGCGCGACAGCGCTCGCTCCAGTGCGCGGCCGTACCGATCTTCGCCGCGGTGTTCGCCGCCACCAGCGACTCGACGCGCTCGGGGTGGCGCGCCGCGAGAAAGAGCCCGACCAGGCCACCGAGGGAGATACCGCACAAATGGAAGCGCGAAAGGCCGGCGGCGTCGGCGACGCCGAGCACGTCGTCCGCGAGCTCGTCGAGCGAATACGGTCCGGGCGGCGCCGGCGACGCGCCGTGTCCGCGGAGATCGAGCGTGACGACGCGGTGGCTCGCGGCGAGCGATGTCGCGAGCGATTGCCACATCGACCGATCCGCTCCGAGCGAATGCACGAAAATGACGGCCGGCGCGGCCGGCTCGCCGCGAGCTTCCCACGAGAGCGCGACGCGGGTCACGAGCGCGCGCCCTCCCGCAGCTTTCGGTAACGTTCCACGACGCGCGCGACGAGTCGGTCTGCGTCGGCGGCATTCGGCGCCGGCGCGCCCCCGAGGTTGTCCGAGGCGCGGCGCGCGTCGAACACGGCATTTGTCAGGCAGGCGTTCGTCGCCTCCACCGCGGCGCCCGCGGTGTGGAAGACCAGCGGCACCGCGAACCACTCCGCGTGCCAGCTCCCCGCCGCTCGCTCGAGCTCGTGCGCCGGCGCGTCGATCACGCTGCTCGCGACTCCGCGGCACGCGCGCGCCGCCGCGACGGCGCGCACGGCGCCGATCGCGTTTCTCTTGTGCGGCATGCTCGAAGATCCACCCACGGGGAGCTCGACTTCGGCGATCTCGCGTTGCGACAGGAGCAAGAGATCCGTCGCGATCTTCTCGGCAACGCTACCTGCGCGCACGGCGAGCGCGACGCACGCTACGATCGGGCCGCGGTCCGCGTGCCACGGAATCGCCGGAGCGCCGAGCCCGAGCCGTTTTGCGAAAGCGTGCACGACGCGCTCGCCGTCGCCGCGAAACGACGAGAGATCTCCAACTGGGCCGCCGAGCTGAACCGGCAACGTCGCGCGCGCTCGCTCGATGTGCTCCACGAGCTCCACCACTGGCTCGAGCCAGCACGCGAGCCGCCACGCGAGCCGGATCGGCAACGCCGGCTGCAGCAGCGTGCGTCCGACGACCCAGTCCGCGCCGTGTCTTTCGATCGCCGCGGCAAGAGCGTCGGCGATGCCGGCGAGAGAACGCGAAAGCGCGTCGAGCGCGTCGCGAAGCTGGAGGATGGCCGCCGTGTCGACGATGTCCTGGGTGGTCGCGCCGAAGTGCAGGTGCGGCGCGTGCTCCGCCGGCAGAGCCTTGCGTACGAGCTCGAGGAGCACGATCACCGGCGTGCCGGCGTTCCAGCCGTCGGCGAGGACCGATTCGGGCGATGCGACGCCGCTGGCGCAAGCGGCTTCGATCGCGGAAGCCGCGGAAACCGGGATCATGCCCGCTTCCGCGGTCGCGTGCGCGAGCGCCGTTTCTACCTCGAGCATGCGCGTGACCCGCGCCGAGGCGCACCAGATCTGCCGCATGCGAGCGGTCGAAAATCCGGGGTCGAAATCAGGCAGCTCGGACACGGCGAGAGGAGCGTTCGCGCTCAGAACTCGAAGAATACCGTTTCGTCCGGCCCCTGGAAGCGAATGTCGAAGCGATAGGTCGGCGTGACACCCGATTCCCGCCGGGCGATCAGCGAGCCGCGCCGCGGCGCGGGCACGCGGGAGAGCACGAAGTCCTCGGCGTTCGCCGCCGGTTCGTCGTCGAAATACACGCGAGTCCACGACGGGCGCAGCATGCCCCGCCCCTGCACGACCAGGCTCAGGTGCGGCGCCTGCGTCGTCCCGTCCGGCGCCGGAACACGGCCGGGCTTCACCGTATCGAACGAAAACTCGAGCGTCACCGGGTCGATCGCCGAACGACCGAAACCCGAGAAACCCGGCGTGAGAGCGACCGCTTCCCGATCATCCGCAGGGTGACGGTAACGGCCGTGACGATTCGCTTGCCAGAGCTCGACGAGCGCGTCGTCGATCGGCTCGCCGTTGCCGTCGTAGACGCGTCCCACGACGCGGATGCGCGCTGTCTCCGAGGGTGGCACGAGCACGTTCTGTCCCGGATCCGCGAGACACATCGAGTAGTAGGGGCCCACCGTCTGCGACGGAGTGTGCTTCAGCGCCATGACCCGCCCTCCTCGCGCGGCGTGCCGCTCGCGCCGGCGAGCACGATGTCGAAGCGATAGCCGAGGGCCCAGTTCGGCTGGGTGACGGAGTGGTCGTATGCAGACACGAGACGCGCGCGGGCGTGCTCGGGGACCGACTCGAAGATCGGATCGAGCGACAGCAGCGGATCGTCGGGGAAGTACATCTGGGTGACGAGGCGCGTGACGAGACGCGGGCCGAGGAGCGAAAAATGGATGTGCGACGGCCGCCAGGCGTTCGGATGATTGCCCCAGGGATAAGGTCCCGGCTTGATCGTCGTGAAGCGATACACGCCGGCGCCGTCCGTCTTGCACGCTCCGCGCCCGATGAAGTTCGGATCGCGCGGCGCGGGGAAGTCCTTCTCGCGCGGGTGCGCGTAGCGGCCGCTCGAGTCGGCTTGCCAGATCTCCACCAGGGTGTTCGGTACCGGGTCGCCGTCTTCGTCGAGCACGCGCCCGGTCACGATGGATCGCTGTCCGATGGCGGCGCTGCCGGTTCCGGCGTTGGTCGTCAGATCGGCGTCTTCCGCCGTGAGCTCGCTGAAGATGGGGCCGGGGCCGGTGAGCTCGGACAACGTCGGCGGGAGATGGATCGCCGGCTCCGACGGGGCTCGCTTCACGCTGGAGCGATACCCGGGGAAGACGAAAGGAGGATGATCCATGCCGCCTCGCGCTCGCCCGGCGCTCATCGTGCGCCCCCGCGGATCGCCTTCGCTCGCTTCATCGCCGTGTTGGCCGCGGGAACACCCGCGTACACGGCGACGTGCCCGAGCACCTGCGTGAGCTCCTGGTCGGTGACGCCCGTGTTCAGCGACGCGCGAAGATGCAGCTCGAGCTCCTCCGAGCGCAGGGCGGCGAGGATGGCGATGGTGACGAGGCTGCGGGTCTTGCGATCGAGGTCCGGGTTCCCCCAGAGGCCGCCCCACACCGACTCGGTGATGAAGCGCTGGAAGGATTCGTCCATCCGAGTGGTCTCGGCGACCGCCCGATCGACGTGCTCGTCGCCGAGCACCTCCCGGCGTACGCGCATCCCCTTCTCGTACGGGCTTTCCATGATTTTCTCACCTCGCGAACAAGGAGCGCGCGTTCTCCTTCAAGATGAGCGGCTCCACCTCGGGCCGAAAGCCCGCCTTCTTGAAGTCGTCGATCCACCGGTCCGGAGTGATGAGGGGAAAATCCGAACCGAAGAGCATCTTCTTCTTCAGCTGAGTATTGGCGTGCTGCACGAGCTCCGGAGAGAAGTACTTCGGCGACCAGCCGGAGAGATCGATGTAGACGTTCGGCTTGTGCAGACAGACGGACAGCGCCTCCGACTGCCACGGCCACGAAGGGTGGGCGATGATGATCGGCATGTCCGGAAAGTCGACCGCGACGTCGTCGATGTGGATCGGGTTCGAGTACTTGAGTCGGAGGCCGCCGCCGCCACGCATACCGGTGCCGATGCCCGAGTGGCCGCTGTGAAAGATGACCGGCAACCGCGCTTCGGCGATGACCTCGTACAGTGTGTACGCCATGCGGTCGTTCGGAAAGAAGCCTTGAACGGTGGGATGGAACTTGAAGCCGCGAACGCCGAAATCCGAGATGAGCCGTCGCGCTTCACGCGCGCCGAGCCGGCCCTTGTGCGGATCGACGCTGGCGAACGCGATCATGACGTCGGGGTTCTCGGCCGCCGCCTCGGCGACTTCCTCGCTCGGGATACGGCGGCGCCCCATTTCGAACTCCGCGTCGACCGCGAACATGACGAAGCCGATCTTGCGCTCGCGGTAGTACGCCACCGTCTCGGCGATGGTCGGGCGGGCGCCGGATTTGAAGTACTTCATCGCCGCTTCGTCGAACTCCCTCCCGTACTCGTCGGCAGGCTGGCGACACGAAACCTCGGCGTGGGTGTGGACGTCGAACGCCACGAGATCGTCGAAATTCATGGGCTTCATCGGCATTTCAATTCATTGGGACGATGAGATAGGGAACATGCAACATGCAATGTGAAATGACCCGGGCTGTGGCTTGTTGGACTGCTCATTCTCAGTTCTCAGCTCTCAGCATCCACGACAATGACGTCGCGAGCGGGCGGATCGGCGTAAAGCGACTCCACGGTGGCTGCGCGATGGTCGAGCACGGCGCGCTGGTTCAACGAGCCCTTGTCGGTTATTTCGTGGGCGTCGAGGGAGGGCGGGACGGCGGTGAGCAGTGCGCGCGTCACGTGCGTCGTGCCGCCGCGGTTCTTGGCGGCGAGCGCCGCGAGTCCTTCGCGGACGCGCTGGCGGACGACGGGATGCGCCACGACGTCTTCTGGTCGCGCGCCGTCGGGAAGGCCGGCGGCCGCGGCGCACGCCGGCAACGAGGGAAATAGGATCGCGCCGACGTAGTGGCGATCCGGAGCGGTGAGCACGGCGTCGGCGACGAGGGGCGCGCAAGCGTCGAGCACCGCGGCGCGCAGCGAGCCGAAGTTGACCCAGGTGCCGCTGCTCAGCTTGAAGTCTTCCGCGATGCGGCCGTCGAACCGCATGCCGGCGTTCGGATCGCCGGGCGCGACGAACTTGAGCGCGTCGCCGGTGCGATAAAAGCCTTCTTCGTCGAACGCCGCGGCCGTCGCCTCCGGGTTCTTGAAATACCCCGGCGTGATGTTCGGACCGCGATAGCGCGCCTCGATCTTTTCGCCGACCTTCGCGAGCTTCAGCTCGAGGCCGGGCACCGGCACGCCGAGGAGGCCGGACCACGTGTCTTCCCAGTGGGCGAACAGCGCCGAAGGGCTCGACTCCGTGCAGCCGAGCCCCGACGTCATGACGATGCGCGAGCCCGTCTCGGCGACCGCGAGGCGCTGCAGCCCGTCCCACACCGGCTGCGCGAGCCCCGCGCCGGCGTAGAAGAGCAGCTTGAGACGTGAGAAGAACGTCCGCCGGAGCGCGGCGTCGCTCTCGAGATACGGCAAGAGCTCGACGAACCCGCGCGGCACGTTGAAATACACGCTCGTCGAGATCTCGCGGAGGTTCGCGACGGTCGTCGAAATGCCCTGAGGCGTGGGCTTGCCGTCGTCGATGTACAGCGTGCCGCCGCTCTCCAGCACCAGGCCGAAATTGTGATTGCCGCCGAAGGTGTGATTCCAGGGCAGCCAGTCGACGAGCGTGAGCGGCTCTTCCTCCATGCAAGGAAAGCTCTGCATGATCTGCCGCAGGTTGCTGGTGAGCATGCGGTGCGTGTTGATGACGCCCTTCGGCAACCCGGTGGAGCCCGACGTGAACAGCACCTTCGCGACGTGATCCGCCGCGATACCCTGGTGCGCGGCGGCCACGGCGGCCGTAGGCGCGTCGCCGATCGACTCGAAGGCGACCGATTTGCGTCCCGGGAACGGTCGCCCGATCACGACGACGTCCGCGTCGTCCGGCACCGTGGCCCGCACGGCGCGCTCGAAGGCCGCGCCTTCGGACACGACGACGAGACCCGGCGACAGCACCTTCATGACGTGGCGAAGCTTGCCGAGATCCGTCGAGAGCAACGCGTACGCCGGTGAGATCGGCGAGTACGGGATCCCGACGTGGAGCGCGGCGAGGCCGAGCAGCGCGTGCTCGATGCCGTTCTCGGCCAGCACGGCGATGGGCCGCGAGGCGGAGAGGCCGCGCGCGAGCAACCATTCACCGAGGCGCTCGACGCGACGCAGCGTTTCACCGTAGGTGACGACGCGAAATGGTCCCGCGCCGTCGCGCCGCGCGAGGAACGGACGATCCGGACATTGCTCCGCCCACTTCACCAGCCGCGAGGTGAGCGCGCGCGGATACGAGGACAGCGGCACGCGCGAACGCAGCACGATGCTGCCGTCGGGCAGCGTCAGTTGTTCGATGTCGACGGCGCCGAACGTCGCCTTCCGGAACGACGGCCGGCCCTCGGTTGGCTCGCTGTGTATCAATTGACTTGATACAGTGTCTCGCGACCTGATAACCGTGTCAATCATGCCGGACGATGCCGAGGGCGCTCCGCGGATCAGCTATCTCGTCAAATGGATTGAGCGCGGGCTGCGCGCGCGGCTCGACGCGGCGCTCGCTCCGATGGAGATATCGACGCAGGAATATACCGCTCTCAGCGTCCTTTCCCGCCGCGATGGGCTCTCCTCGGCGCAGCTCGCGCGCCGCACGCTGGTCAGCGCGCAAGCCATGAACCAGATTGTCATCGGGCTCGAGCAGCGCGGGCTCATCGTTCGCAGGGCCGACGCGGAGCACAACAAGATCCAGCGAGCGAGCCTCTCCCCGGCGGGACGAAGGGCGCTCGCCGCGTGCGATCGCGCGACCGCGCCCATCGAAGACCAGCTGCTCTCCGGATTATCGCCCGCGCAGGTGTCGCAGCTCAGGCGCGCCTTGTCGCGCTGCGTGGAAGCGATGCAGCCGGAGTTCGACACGCGCAAGCGCGCCGTGACCCCCGCGTCGGTCGATTGAACGGTTTCGAACGAAGAAGAGAGGTGCCCGATGAAATCAACGTACGACCCGCCGCCGTTTCGAGCCGACCACGTCGGCAGCTTTCTCCGCCCCGCGTACCTGCTGGAAGCGCGCGCCAAGCGCGCGAAAAAGGAGATCGGACCCGAGGAGCTGCGCGCCGTCGAGGACCGGGCGATCGCCGAAGTCGTGCGCATGCAGGAAGACGCCGGCCTTCGGAGCATCACCGACGGAGAGTTCCGAAGGACGTATTTTCACATCGACTTTTTGGAGCAGCTCGACGGCGTGTCCGCCGACGCGCCCGTCACCGTGAAGAAGCCGGACGGCAGCGAAGAGCTGCTGCCGCCGGTGATCCGCGTGGTCGGCAAGGTGCGGCACGGCCGGAACATCCAGCTCGCGGATTTTCAGTATCTGAAGAGCGTCACGAAGCAGACGCCCAAAGTCTCGATCCCTTCGCCGACGATGCTCCATTTCCGCGGCGGCCGAGCCGGCATCAGCGCGGAGCACTACCCGGAGCTGGAACCCACCTTCTACGACGACGTCGCGCGCGCCTACGGCGAGGAGCTCGCGTCGCTGGCGAAGGCCGGCGCCACGTACGTGCAGATGGACGACACGAACCTCGCCTACCTCTGCGACGACAAGATGCGCGAAGGCGCGCGCGCGCGCGGCGACGATCCCGACGAGCTGCCGCATCGCTACGCGTCGTTCGTCAACCGCGTCGTCGCGCAGAAGCCGCCGGGGATGACGCTCGCGGTGCACTTGTGCCGCGGCAATTTCAAATCGACGTGGGCGGCCCAGGGGAGCTACGAACCGGTCGCCGAAGCGCTCCTCACGGAGATGAACGTCGACGCCTATTTCCTGGAATACGACGACGCGCGCAGCGGCGACTTCCGTCCGCTCCGTTTCTTGCCGAAGGGCAAGATGGTCGTGCTCGGGCTCGTCACCACGAAGCTGGGGACGATGGAGAAGAAAGACGACCTGAAGCGCCGAATCGACGAAGCAGCGCGCTACGTCCCTCTGGAGCAGCTCGCCCTGAGCCCGCAGTGCGGTTTCTCGAGCACGGTGCACGGCAACGACATCGCGGTGGAAGCGCAGCGCGCGAAGCTCTCGCTCATCGTCGAAACAGCGCGTGAAGTCTGGGGGTGATACGTCGCGGACGAGGGAGAGATTGAACAGGAAGAGGGAAGGGCAGGAAGGGGGGTTTGTTTTTATGGTGGGTCGCGTTGTCTCTTCGTCTGCCTCCGTGCCAAGTCGTTCCTGCGCCGATTGTGCCGCTCAGAGCACCCCCAAACCCCCTTCTAATCTTCCCTCTTCCTGTTCAATCTCTCTCTCGTAAAACACCGCGCAGCGCCTAAACTATCCTGAGCACGATGAACCTGACGCCGCTCGAGACGCCGAAGATGCCCTTCACGACGGGGGACGACTTGCCGTCGCTCATCGCGCGCGCGGCGGCGCAAAGGCCCGATGACGTCGCGATCGTCGACGGCGAGCGGCGCGTGACGTGGTCGGCCCTCGCGGCTCACGTCGCCCGGATCGCGGGCGCGCTCCTTTCGAAGCCGCGCGCGCGGGGGGATCGAGTCGCGATGCTCGGCCCGAATTCGATCGAATACGTGGAGGCGTTCTTCGGCACGCTGCACGCGGGGCTCTGCGCGGTGCCGCTTCCGACCCTGGCGTCGAAAGAGACGCTCGCGCTCATGCTGGAAGACTCGGGTGCACGCGTGCTCTTCGCGTCGGAGGCGTATCGCGACGTCGCCGAGGATCTCGTCCGGGGCCGCGACGTCGAGGGCGTCGGTTTCGACTTCGAGAGCGACGCGTTCCAGAGCTACTCGAGGTTCGTCGCAAGCGCGTCGGCGATCCCGCCGGTGGCCGTGTCCGGCGGGGACGCCTTCGACGTCATCTACAGCTCCGGCACGACCGGCGTTCCCAAGGGCATCGTGCACAGCCACGCCGCGCGCAAGGCGAGCTACGCCGGCTCGCGCGCGAGCTACTTCTCGCACGAAGACGTGAACGTCATCGCGACGCCCTTTTACTCGAACACGACCTGCGTGACGTGGTTTCTCGCGACCGCGCGGGGCGGCACGAACGTCATCCTCGGCAAATTCTCGCCGGACGCGTTCCTGCGCGCGGTCGAGCGGCACCGCATCACGCACGCGATGCTCGTCCCGGTCCAGTACGATCGCATCCTCGAGTCCGAGCGCTTCGAGGAGACGGATCTGTCGTCGCTCCGCTTCCTCTTCTCGACCAGCGCGCCGCTCCGCGCGGACACGAAGAGAAAGATCCTGGACCGGACGAACGCAGAGCTCATCGAGATCTACGGCTTGACGGAGGGTGGCCCGGTCACCGTGCTCGAAGCGCGGAAGCACCCGGACAAGCTCGCGAGCGTCGGACGAGCGCCGCCGGGCATCGACGTGCGCGTCGTCGACGAAGCCGGAAGAGCGATGCCGCCCGGTCAGGCAGGCGAGGTCATCGGCCGTTCGTCCAACATGATGGACGGATACCTGAACCGCGCCGAAGCGACCAGCGCGATGGTCCATTTCGCCGACGGCCAGCTCTTCTTCAAGACGGGCGATCTCGGACGCTTCGACGAGGAAGGCTTTCTGTATCTACTCGACCGCAAGAAGGACGTGATCATCTCCGGTGGCTTCAACGTCTACGCGACGGATCTGGAAGCCGTGATCTTGCGACACGACGACGTCGCCGAGGCGACGGTCATCGGAATCCCGAGCACGCGCTGGGGCGAAACGCCGATCGCGCTCGCGGTGCTCCGGCCGGGCGCGCGGGCAACCGCGGAAGAGCTGCTCGCGTTCTGCAACGAGCGCGTCGGCAAGATCCAGCGGCTCCACGCCGTCGAGATCCGCGCCGAGCTCCCGAAAAACGCCATCGGCAAAATCTTGAAGCGGGAGCTGCGCGCACCGTACTGGCGCGATCAGGCCTGATAACGTCGCTGCGCGGCGTTTTCCGGAGAGAGATTTCACAGGAAGATCGGAAGGATTTTTTGGGGGAGCACTGCGCGGCGGCACCCGTCGGCGGAACGGTTCTGCACGGAAATTGACGGGAGATTGCGCGCGACGCCGTAAAACCAAATCCCCTTCCCTCTTCCTGTGAACTCTCTCTCGTCCGTGCCGTGCATTTAGCGGAAAGAGAGAGATTGAACAGGAAGAGGGAAGGGCGGAAGGATTTTTTGGGGAGCACTGCGCGGCGGCACCCGTCGGCGGAACGGGCTCTGCGCCGAAATTGACGGGAGACCGCGCGATCGCGGGGCTGAAACCAACCCCCTTCCCTCTTCCTGTGAACTCTCTCTCTCGTCCGAGCCGTGCATTTAGCGGAACGAAAGCCACGCGGAGGCGCCACTACCGCTCGCGAGGATCCGCGATGCCCAGAAACACACCGATTCGCGCGCTGTGCGTTCCCACGATCGTCTTGCTCTCGGCCCTGAGTCTTCGCTGCGGCTCGAATGACGGTGCCGCTCCCGGCGACGGCGGATTGAACGCGGGCGGCTCGAGCTCCGGCGCCACGGCGGGTACCGCCTCGAACGCGAACGGCGGATCGAACGCGAACGGCGGATCGAACGCAACGGCGAGCGGCGGTTCGACGAACGGCGGCGCCAGCGGCGGCACGTCGAACCGCGGCGACGGCGGCGGCACGTCGAACGGCGCCGGGCAAGGTGCTTCCGGCGGATCGAACGGTGGCGCGGCGGGCAATGCCGGATCCGCGGCCGGCGGCGCGGCGAACGCGGGCGGCGCGAAGGGCGGGCACGCCGGCGGCAGCTCGAACGGCGGCGATGAAGACGGCGGAGGCACGCAATCCGGCGGCGCGGCGAATGGAGGCGCGGCGGGCAGCGCGGGCGTGGCCGGCTGGAAGCTCGTTTGGAGCGACGAGTTCGACGGGGCGAAGGGAACCGCCGTCGATTCCTCCAAGTGGAACCTGGTGAACAAGGGCGACGGCTTCGGCAATAGCGAGCTCGAGTTCTACACGAACCGCACCGACAACGCGGCGATGGACGGCAACGGCTTCCTGGTCATCACGGCGAAGAAGGAGTCGTACATGGGTCACGACTACACGTCGGCGCGCCTGGAGAGCGCGGGCAAATTCGACCACCTGTATGGACGCTTCGAGTCGCGCATCCAGCTCCCGAAGGGGCAAGGGCTCTGGCCGGCGTTCTGGCTCCTGGGCAACGACATCGGCACCGCGGGGTGGCCCACGTGCGGCGAGATCGACATCATGGAGAACGTCGGCAAGGAGCCGTCGACGGTCCACGGAAGCATGCACGGCCCCGGCTACTCCGGCGGCAACCCGCTCACCGCGGCGTACTCGCTGCCGAACGGCGGCAAGTTCGCCGACGACTTCCACGTGTTCGCGATCGAGTGGGAGATGAACGTCGTCCGCTTCTACGTCGACGATCACCTGTACGAGACGCGTACGCCGGCCGACGTCCCGTCGGGCGACAAGTGGGTCTACGATCACCCGTTCTACGTCATCTTGAACGTGGCGGTGGGCGGTCAATGGCCGGGGAACCCCGACGGCACGACGCAGTTTCCGCAGACGATGACCGTGGACTACGTCCGCGTCTACTCGAGATAAGGCGAAGACGAACCCCGGATGCTACGCTTCGAAGACGGAACGAGCGCGCCCGCGAGGAGCGCGTGACGACCATGGCCGACCAAGGCTCCATGCTATCGAGCCCGGATCTCTCCGAGGCCGTGAACGAAGCGAGAGCCGTTCAGCTGACGTTTCGCCAGGTGTACGACACGTACTTCGGGTTCGTGTGGCGCGCGGTGGCCAACCGCGGGGTCCCCGCCGCGGCGATGGACGACGTCGTCCAAGAGGTGTTCCTGGTGGTACACCGGAAGCTTTCGGAGTTCGAGGGGCGGTCCACGGTGCGCACGTGGCTCTCCGGCGTCGTCCGCCGCGTCGTCGCCGATCACGTGAAGAAGCGCGGCAACCGAGCCGCCGGAGACGAACACCTCGACGATCATTTGCTGAAGAGCGACGAGGACCCCGCCGCGGAGCTCGAGCGCCGCGCCGCCGCGGCGCTGGTCGATCAGCTCCTCGAAAAGATGAGCGCCGTTCAGCGAGAGGTGTTCGTCCTGTACGAGCTCGAAGAGCTCACGACCCGCGAGATAGCGGAGCTCACGCGGGCCAACGAGAACACCGTGCAAACGCGGCTGAAGGCGGCGCGGAAGATCTTCCAGCGCGCGCTCGAACGACATCGCGCCACGACGGCGAGGAGGGAAGCGTGACCGAGCTCGACCGCGACGCCCGGCGTCTCCTGTCGCTGGCGCGCGAAGCGCGTACGCCGAGCAACGACGACAAAGCGCGGGTCGGACGGCGTCTCGCCGGCGCTCTGCTGCTCGGCGCGACCAGCGCCCACGCCGGAAGCGCGGGGAGCACCAAGGTCGTCGCGGGCGCGCTCTCTGCGAAATGGGGCGCCATCGCGCTGCTCGTCGTGGCCGGCGGGGCCGGATACGCGGGACTTCGCGCTTCCCACGCGACGACCGCGCCGCCACGCAATACCGCGCCACCGGCGCAAACCGCCGTCGCGGCCGCCCCCATCGCGGAAGCAGCGCCCATTAGCGCCGTCGAGCCTGGCGCGCCGGAGATGGCGCCCGTCCCAGCACACGCCACCGGCACGGACGGCGTCGCGCGCGCCGAGCTTCCGGCCCCGAAGAGCGCGCCGCAGAGCACGCTGTCGCAGGAGCTCGACTTGCTCCACGACGCGCAGGCGAAGTGGCGCGCTGGCGACGCTTCCGCCGCCCTCGCGTTGCTCGCCGAACACCGAAGGCGCTTTCCGCGTTCGGTACTCGCCCCCGAACGCGACGCGCTCACCGTCCTCAGCCTGTGCGCGACGAATCGCACGGCCGAAGCGAAGCGCCTCGCGCGCCATTTTCTGCAGCAAGCTCGCCATTCACCGCTGCGAACGACGGTGGAAGAAAGCTGCGGCGGCAAATAGGGCGCGCCCGGTTCTCCGCGGGAGGAGCTTCGATGTCTCGAGGTTGCTCTTCGCGCAAAGGCCTGCAATCGTCGGCGCGACATGCTGCCCCGCCTGCGCGGAATCAGTTTGGTCCTCGCGCTCGGTTTGCCCGCGCGAGAGAGCCGAGCCGAAAGCGCGCAGCCGCTCCCGCTGGTGCTCGATTGGCGCGCCCCGGCGGGCTGCGCATCGGAAGACGAGATCCGCAGGGAGCTCGAACGAATCGCTCGCGTGCGGCCTGGACGGACGGTAGCTCCGGTGTCCGCGCAAGCTCGTATCGAACTATCCCGCGGCACCTACCGCCTGACGCTCCACACCCTACAGAACGGCGTGCAAGGCGAACGTTCTCTCGTCGCCACCGAGTGCCGTCCCCTCGAACGCGAAGTAACGCTGCTTTTAGCCCTCTCCTTCGGCGAAGGAGTGGAGCTACTCGACTCCCCCGGCACCCCGTCCCCCACCCCATCCCCAACAACCCCGCCCCCCACTCCCACCGCTGCGCCTGTTCCATCCTCACCCCCCACTCCTGCCCCATCCTCAACCGCCACTCCTGCCCCCTCTCAAACTCCCCCCTCTACTCCATCCTCGAGCCTTACCCCAACCCCATCCTCAATCCCAACCTCATCCTCAACCCCTACCCCAACCTCACCCTCCAACTCCCTTGGTCTCTCTGCCTCCCTCGGCGGCGCGCTCCTCTTCCGAACCCTGCCGTCCCCCGCGCCCGTCCTCTTCACCGGCGTCGCGTTCGGCACTTCGCGTTTCTACCTGGAACCACGGTTCGTCTGGATCCCCGGCGTCGCTCAGACGCTCGCGCGAAACGTACGCGCGCACTACGACGCCTTCGGAGGGGCGCTTTCGGCCTGCGCCGGCGTGCCCCCCCTTTCATCGGGCATCGGCGGTTGCCTCGCCTTCGAGACGCTCGCGGTGCGCGGAAGCTCCGCCGGTGCGAGCGAGGCCGGCGAAGACGTCGCGCCGCTCTTCGAGGCAACGCCCGCCATTCGCTGGCGATGGCCGCAGAAGGGCTGGCTCGCCGTGGAGCTCGAGGGCGCGCTGCACGTCGCGCTGAACGAACCGCGCTTCGTCGTCGTCGGCCTGGGCGAAGCTCACCAGATCCCGCGGCTGGCTCCGAGCCTCGGCGCGGCGCTGCTGCTTCGCCCGGGGTTCTGAAGGACGGCTACGACGCGCAGTCGACGGCCGCCGTCGCGAGCACGAGATCGTCCACGTAGAAGTCGAACGGCTCGGTTTGCATGGACGACCAGTCGATGCCCGCCCGCAACAGGTGAATGCCCGCGTCGGGTCGTGTGTTCATGCCCTGCTCGTCGAGAGCCGTGTTTCCGTCCACCAAGATGGTCAACGCTCCCGCGCCGTCCGACACCACCACGTGCACCTGAAAACAAAACCACCGATCGCGAGGGATCGTGAGCGTCGTGCTGGTGAACCGTTGCGGATCATCCTGGGGCACGTACGTCGACAGCGCGCCGTCCTCCAGATTGAAGTCGATCCCCTTGAACGGATCCGGCGAGGCGAAATCTCCGAGGAAAAAGACGTTCATCGTCTTCGTGGGCAGACCTCCCGGCACGTATAAATGCGCTCTCAGATATAGATCCCCGCTTTTCACGGGCGCGAACTGCTTCGCCACCACCGCCGTGCTCTGCTCTCCGGTGCTCCCGGCGTGGAGCGCGCCGTTTCCGTCGTAGGCGCGCTGTTCCGTTTGCTCGACGTGAGCATTTCCGTCGACGATCTCCTGGGTCCAGTCGGACAGATCCGGACGCTCGAACCCGGAGCAGAAGATGGCGCCGGCGTACGCCTTACAGGAGTCGTCCGTGAAGCGACCGATGACGTACGAGTCGCTGCAACCCGCGAGCGCCGGCACGGCGGCGAAGAGAGCAGCCGCGGAAGACGCGAATCGCACCATGGCCCACGTTGGTAGTGGCGCTCGCGGGCGAAAAGCATCGACAAAAGTGGCGCCGGCGCGCCACGCTTTGAAAGCCCGGGAAAGCCGCGCCGGCGCTCTCGCTCGGAAGCGCCGGCGTGGCGTGGCAAGGTGGCGCTCAGGACGCCTCGGTGCAGTCGTCGGCGGTCGCGAACTGCTGCCATCCCGGGGGCGCTCGATACGGCAAGTCCAATCCGCGCTCACGCGCGCTTGATCCGCGCTCCTGCCGCTGCACGCGCCCGCGGGCGCGCCGCCCCGATCGGGCGCAGGCCGTCGAAGATGATCTCGAGCGCGCGCGTGGCGACCTCGCAGCTGTTCGTGGCGTGCTCGGCGGCGTGCGACGCGCCGGCCATGAGCGCCATGAGCTCGGCGACGCCGACGTCCTTGCGGACGGTGCCGGCGCGCTGGGCGCTGGTCAAGAGCTTGCCGATCGCGGCGCCGAGCTCCTTCTTCGTCTCGAGCGTCGCGCCGCGCACGTCGACGCCGGCCGCGGCGAGCGCCTCGGCGTAGGCCTTCTTCTTCGAAGAATCCTCGAGCATGTGCGTGAAGAAGGCGAACAGCGCCGCGCGCGGATCCTCCGACGACGAGAGCGCCTCTGCTTCGTCGACGAGCCGGCGCAGCTTGGCGACGAGGAGCGCCTCGAGCAGCGCGTTCTTCGTCGGGAAGTGACGGAACACGGTCCCGATTCCGACGCCGGCGGCGGCGGCGACCTCCTCCGTCGAAGCCGCCATGTTCTTGCTCGCGAACACTGTCTCGGCCGCTTCGAGGATCCGGCACCGGTTGCGGCGCGCGTCGGCGCGCAGATCGTCCGGCGCCGAGCGGTCGGCCGGCGAGAGCACCGGTTCCTTCTTCACGACACCGTACATAGCATTCAGTGGGCCTACGCGCAGCGGACCCGCCGTCCCTCCGGGCCCGCCCCTCGCTTCGCTCGAACCGGGTCGTCGCGGGCTCGCCGCAACGACGTCACGAAATCGTTCGCGTCCGGCTTTCGAGTGGCGGTTGACAACCGGAGTACCGACTCCGTATATAGAGAAACCGGAGCTGGTACTCCGCTTCAAGGGCTCCCCGCCGGAAAGGAGTGTCGTGAGCGTATCCTCTGATTCCCCGCGCGCCGTGGTCGCGGCGACGCACCGCGCGCTGCTCGAAGGCGACGCCGCGGCCTTCGCCCGCTGTTTCGCCGAGGACGCGGTGCTCGAGTTTCCGTTTTCCGTGGAGCCCGCGGTGCCGCCGCGCGTCGAGGGGCGCGAGTCGATTCGCAAGGTGGCCGCGGCGCTCGGCGACCGGTTCCGCCGGGAGGGCACGCGCGTCCGCCGCTTCGAGAATCTGATCGTGCACGAAACGACGGATCCCGAGGTGCTCGTCGTGGAGTTCGAGGCGCTCGGCGAGGGGCGGGAGGGCTCCGGGGCTTTCCGTCTGCCGGACATCCAGGTGTGGCGCGTCCGCGGCGGGCAGGTCCGGTCGATGCGCGATTATCTCGGGCCGGAGCCGCGGGCGAAGCCGTCGGCGCCGGTCGCGATCCGCTCTTTCAGCGGGTCGGCCTGGGGTTGACCCCACCGGATCTCGGGCTGAATTTACGTCCAGCACCGCCCGATAACGCACTCTTCCTGGCCGAGGCAGCGAACAAGCATTAGCTTCTCGCACCTTCGGAGCTGGGCGTCGGTAAACCGGTTGCGGAATTTCCGGCCCCGGCCCAAGGACCCCCGAGACCTCTCATGCTGACCTGGGTAGCGAAGAAGATGTTCGGCACCGCGAACGAGCGGGCCGTCCGGCGAATGCAACCGCGGGTGACCGCCATCGGCGCCATGGAGGAGAAGCTGAAGAAGCTCTCCGACGCCGAGCTGCAGGCAAAGACGCCGGAGTTGAAGCAGAAGCTCGCGAACGGCGCGACCCTGGACGACATCCTCGTCGAAGGCTTCGCGGTCTGCCGCGAGGCGAGCCGCCGCGTCCTCGGCATGCGTCACTACGACGTGCAGCTGATGGGCGGCATGGTGCTGCACTCCGGGGCCATCGCCGAGATGAAGACCGGCGAAGGCAAGACCCTCGTCGCGACCCTCCCCGTCTACTTGAACGCGCTCGAAGGCAAAGGCGTGCACCTCATCACGGTGAACGACTACCTGGCGACCCGCGACGCGGAGTGGATGGGCCGGCTCTACCGCTGGCTCGGCCTCTCCATCGGCACCATCGTCCACAACCAGAGCGACGCCGAGAAGCGCAAGTCGTACCAGTCGGACATCTGCTACGGGCAGAACAACGAGTTCGGCTTCGACTACCTCCGCGACAACATGAAGTTCTCGGCGCTCGAGTACGCGCAGCGCCCGCTGAACTTCGCCATCGTCGACGAGGTCGACAGCATTCTCATCGACGAGGCGCGCACGCCGCTCATCATCAGCGGCCCGGCCGAAGCGGCGAGCGAGAAATACCGCACGCTGAACGAGGTGGTACCCAAGCTCCGCAAGGACGAGCACTACAACGTCGACGAGAAGCAGTTCAGCGTCACCCTGACCGACGACGGCGTCGAGCTCGTGCAGAAGCTCGTCGGCATCTCGAACCTGTACGACCCGACGAACATCCAGACGCTCCACATCCTGAACCAGCTCCTGAAGGCACACGCGCTCTACAAGCGCGACGTGCATTACATGGTGTCGGCGGACGGGAAGATCCTCATCATCGACGAGTTCACCGGCCGCGTGCTCCCGGGGCGCCGCTGGAGCGACGGCCTCCATCAGGCCGTCGAAGCGAAGGAGACCGTGCGGATCCAAGAAGAGAGCCGCACGATGGCGACGATCACGTTCCAGAACCTCTTCCGCATCTACAAGAAGCTCGCCGGGATGACCGGCACGGCCGAGACGGAAGCGCAGGAGTTTCACGCGACGTACAAGCTCGACGTCACGGCGATCCCCACGAACCGCCCGATGATCCGAAACGACACCGAGGACGTCGTCTACAAGACGGAGCGCGAGAAGTTCACCGCGGTCATCAAGGACATCCTGGAGAAGCGCGAGCAGGGCCGCCCCGTGCTCGTCGGCACGACGAGCGTCGAGAAGAGCGTCGCGATCAGCCGCATTCTCACGAAGAAGAAGGTGCCGCACGCCGTCCTGAACGCGAAGCACCACGAGAACGAGGCGTACGTCGTCGCGCAGGCGGGCCGGAAGGGCGCCATCACGGTGTCGACGAACATGGCCGGCCGCGGCACGGACATCATCCTCGGCGGCAACCCGGAGATGCTCGCGCGGCTCGAGTTCAAGGAGACCAACCGGCTGCCGTCGGCCGAGCCCGAGGCCTACGCCGAGCTCGTGAAGAAGTACGAGGCCTCGTGCAAGGTCGAGCACGACGAGGTCGTCGCGCTCGGCGGCTTGCACATCGTGGGCACGGAACGCCACGAGTCGCGGCGCATCGACAACCAGCTCCGCGGCCGCGCAGGCCGTCAGGGCGACCCCGGCTCGAGCCGCTTCTATCTGTCGCTCGAAGACGACTTGATGCGCATCTTCGCGGGCGAGCGCGTGAAGAACCTCATGGATCGCATGGGCATGCCCGACGACGAGCCCATCGAGCATCCGTGGGTCACCCGCAGCGTCGAGAACGCGCAGCGCAAGGTCGAAGAGCGCAACTTCGACATCCGCAAGAACCTGCTCGAATACGACGACGTCATGAACGCCCAGCGCAAGACGGTGTACGCGCTGCGGCAGCAGCTCCTCGAAGGGCGCTACACCCCGGAGGAGATCGACGAGCTCGGCAAGACCACCGGCCGCGTGCGGGAGATCGCGATCGACAAGGGCATTCGCGAGGGCGTCGCGCCGCTCGTGGCGCAGCTGTTCGGCATGTTCGCGGAGACGCCGGTCACGCCGCGGGACGCCGCGGGCCGGCCGCGCCCTCCGACGCGCGACGAGCTGTCCGCGATAACGAGCCTCGTCGAGCTCGAGACGCTGGAGCGCGAGGTCTACGGCCTCTGGGGCGTGAAGCTCGACGTGAAGGCGGCGCGCGAGAAGAAGCCGATCGAGGTGTTCGACGAGCTCGAAGAGCTGGTGGCGCAAGGTCTCAGCGAGCAGCGCGAGCGCGTGCTCGACCTCATCGATCGCGTGATCTCGGCGATGGTCGAGGAATCTTGTCCGAAGAACCGCCCGCCCGAGGATTGGGATTGGCAGGGCATTCACGAAGGCTTCAAGGAGCACTTCAAGAGAGCTCTGACCAAGGACATCGACGATCTCGGTGAGCTCGATCGCCTGGTGCGGACGATCTTCGAACGCGCCGAGCAGGCGTTCTCGGACAAGGAAAAAGAAATCGGCGTCGAGCACCTGCTACGGCTGTTCCGCCACTTCTACCTGGAAGAGATCGACCGAGAATGGGTCGACCACCTGACGAACATGGAGCACCTGCGCGACGGCATCGGCCTGCGCGGCTACGGACAGCGCGATCCGAAGGACGAGTACAAGAAGGAGGGCTATAACCTCTTCTTGAATCTGATGGCCAACGTGTCTTCGAGCGTGCTCGTGAAGGCGTTCGAGGTTCGCGCGCAGCGCGCGGAGGACATCGCGGCCATGGAGGCCGAGGCCGAGGCGCGCCATCATCAGGAGCTCGAGAGCGCGGTCGCGCGCCACCCGGGCGAAGAAGACGAACCGGCGATCGATCCCGCGGCCCAGCTCTCGCGGATGCGCGAGAGCGCGCAGAGCGTGCCGCAACGTCAATCGCCGGCGACCGCCGCTCCGAAGATCGGCAGGAACGATCTGTGTCCCTGCGGCTCCGGCAAGAAGTTCAAGAAGTGCCACGGCGCCGCGCTGGAAGACGAGGAGGAGGAGCAGCCGACTGTCTGAGACAGTCCCGCTCCTCGTCGTCGCCGGTACGCGACCCGAGACGCTGAAGCTCGCGCCGGTCGCGCGCGCCCTCCGCGAAGACCGACGCCGTTTCGCCGTCGGCGTGTGTCTCTCCGGACAACACGGCGCGCTCGCGCGCGACATCGCCCGCGAAGTGGGCCTCGCGGTGGACTTCGATCTGGGGTCGGCGGACGACGGCGCGCCCGCGCGTTCATCGGGACCGGGGCCGTCGTCGCTCTCCACGAGCCTCGCGCGGCTGCTCGAACGACTCTCGACGTTGATCGCCTCGGTGAAGCCCGCGGGCGTCGTGGTGCAAGGGGATACGACCACCGCGCTTGCCGGAGCGCTCGCCGCGTTCCACGGCGGGGTCCCTTGTTTCCACGTCGAAGCGGGCCTCCGCACCACGAGCCCGCTGCGTCCCTTTCCGGAAGAGATGAACCGGCGGCTCGTGACGCGGCTCGCGGCGCTCCACTTCGCGCCGACGGAGCACGCGCGCGAGAACCTGCTCGCGGAGGGCGTGGCCGACGCCGCGATCCACGTCACCGGCAACACGATCGTCGACGCGCTCGCGCAGTTCGCAGGCGCGGGGTCGCGCTCCGGCGTCGGCGTCGCGACCGACGCCGCGGTTTCGGACGCGGCGCGCCCGACGATCCTCGTCACGCTCCACCGTCGTGAGGGGGCGGACGCGGCCGGAGCCATCGCGCGCGCGGTCCTCGAGCTCGCGAGCGCGGCGGACGTCGTGTGGATCCGGCATCCCAACCCGACGTCTTCCGCGGCGCTCGCGGCCCTCGGCGGCGATTCGCGCGTCCGGGTGCTCGACCCGCAGCCGTACGTCGCCTTCGTCTCACTGATGCGCCGCGCGCGCGTCATCCTGACCGACTCGGGCGGCGTCCAGGAAGAAGCGCCGGTGCTCGGCGTTCCGGTGGTCGTGCTGCGCGAGGAGACGGACCGGCCGGAAGCGGTCGCGGCCGGCAACGCGGTGGTCGTCGGCGGCGACGCGAGCGCGATCGTTCGAGCTTGCCGCGAGCTGCTCGGCGACCGGGAGCTTCACGACCGCCGCAGCCGTGTCACGAGCCCGTTCGGCGACGGCGGCGCGTCTCCCCGCATCGCCAGAGCGATCGCCGGGTACTTCGACGCACGCGGCTGACGCTCCCCTGCGCGCGGGCTTATGATCTCTCCATGCCGAGGGTCACCACGCGCGAATCCGGTAACTCCGCCGTCGGAACGGTCTACGTGCTGGAAGACGAGCGCGCGCAGAGTCGCGTCGAGCTCGCTCCGGCACGCGGCGCGATCGTCACGTCGATGCGCGTCGGCGCCCGGGACGTCCTCTACCTCGACGAGAGCACGCTGTTCGATCCGTCCAAGAACGTGCGCGGCGGTATCCCCGTCCTCTTCCCCGCTCCCGGAAAGACGGCGAACGACGAATGGCAGGACGGGTACGTCAGGTATCCACTGAAGCAACACGGCTTCGCGCGCAACCTGCCGTGGAAGGTGATCGGGACGAGCACGGGGAGCGCGGCGAACGTCGTCCTCGAGCTCGCGTCGAACCTACACACGCTCGCGCAGTACCCCTGGGACTTCCGGCTGCGTCTCGCGTTCTCCCTCTCCGGCTCGTCACTCCGAGTCACGAGCGATGTATTCAACGACTCGGAGCGGGAGCTGCGCTTCGGGCTCGGCTTTCATCCCTACTTCGCCGTGACCGACAAGGCGCACGCGACCGTGGACACCTGCGCGACGAAGGCGTTCGACAACGTCACCAAGCGGGTGATCCCGTTCACCGGCTTCGACTTCACGACGAAGGAAGTCGACTTGCACCTTATCGATCACGGCAGCACGGCGAGCGCCCTCCACCTCGACGGCGGAAAGCGGATCGAGGTGGCCGCTTCCCACGAGTTCACGCGCTGGGTGGTTTGGAGCCTTCCCGAAAAGCCGTTCGTCTGCGTGGAGCCGTGGACGTGCCCCGGTAACGCGATGAATACGGGCGAGCAGCTGCTCCGGCTCGCGCCCGGGGCGTTCCGGGAGTCCTGGATCGAAATCCGCGCGCTCTGAAACGTCCGAGCGCGCCTCGGCCAGGTGCGCCCAATCGGCGGGCGCGCAATTTTTTTCGCGGACGGGCGCGACGTCTTTCGGTACTGTCCCGCTCCCGATGCATCGCTCGATGTTCGCTACGGCCCTTCTCGGGCTGTCGCTCTTGGTTTTCTCGGGCTGTCTCCTGTCGGGGTGTAAAGAAGACACCGATCAATCGCCCCTCGCGACCGGCGCCGCTGCCCTCTCCGCCGGCGGCATGAAGTGCAAGAACGGCATCGACCGAGCGCTGAAAGCCTCGACGATCGCCGATGCGAACTCCATCTACTACACGGAGTGCAGCGCTCTCTTCTCCCAGCCGGCTTGCCGCGACGCCTGGGTCGCCGCCGCCACGCTCCCCTCCGGCCAGCAGATCCCGAAGATCGCCGACGCCTGCCGCAAGGCGTATTGTCCTTCGCTCTCGGCCTTCTCGCTCGAGCCTTGTCGCGACGACTTCGCCGCGACGCCGGACGCGCTGACGAAGGCGTGGCCGACGTTGTTCGACGCCATCCTCACTCGCGAGGTCGGAACGTCGGCTCCGGAGC
Organism: Polyangiaceae bacterium; assembly: GCA_035547195.1. Lineage (GTDB taxonomy): Bacteria > Myxococcota_A > Polyangia > Polyangiales > Polyangiaceae > DASZVB01. The sequence continues at coordinate 128,045 of DASZVB010000074.1, read as the reverse complement.
TGTCGAGCCACATGCTCGTGCTCTACGTGCACTTGAAGCAGCTGCAGGAGCAAAATCCGACGAGCATCGCGAACCAGGGCACGACCGTGCCGAGCCCGTCCGGCGGCGCCGCGGCGTCGGCGGCGCCCAGCGCTTCCCCGCCGCCTTCGGCGCCGGCGCCCGCGTCGGGCGACAAAGCGCCGCACGCGAAGTCCAAGGCGAAAGCGAACTGAGCGCGGAAACGACGGAGGGGAGCCGCCGCACGTGGAGCCCGTGAAAGCGAGCGTACGGCCCATCGTCTCCGTCCAAAACCTGACGAAGACGTACGCCTCCGGGTTCCAGGCTCTCAAGAACGTGAACCTGGATCTCGTGCAGGGCGAGATCTTCGCGCTGCTCGGCCCCAACGGCGCCGGCAAGACGACGCTCATCAACGTGATCTGCGGCATCGTGAATCCGACGAGCGGCAAAGTCTTCGCCGACGGACACGACGTCGTCGAAGATTATCGCGCCGCGCGACGCGCCATCGGGCTCGTCCCTCAAGAGCTGTCGACGGACGTCTTCGAAACGGTGTGGGCGACCGTGTCGTTCAGCCGCGGCCTCTTCGGCAAACCGAAGAACCCCGCCCACATCGAGAAGGTGCTGCGCGAGCTGTCGCTCTGGGACAAACGCGACGACAAGATACTGACCCTCTCCGGGGGCATGAAGCGGCGGGTGCTCATCGCGAAGGCGCTGTCGCACGAGCCGCGCATCCTCTTCTTGGACGAGCCGACGGCGGGCGTCGACGTGGAGCTTCGCCACGACATGTGGAACATGGTGCGATCGCTGCGCGAGACCGGCGTCACCATCGTCCTCACCACGCACTACATAGAAGAAGCGGAGCAAATGGCCGATCGCGTCGGCGTGATCCGCCAGGGTGAAATCATCCTCGTCGAAGAGAAGCACGCGCTCATGGAGAAGCTCGGCAAGCGCGAGCTCATCCTGCAGCTCGAGCGCCCGCTCTCCGAGGTCCCTCCGGCGCTGTCGGACCTCGGCGTCACGCTCGCGGGTGACGGGTGCGAGCTCGTCTACACGTTCAACGCCGCGGCGGAGGCGCCGAACATCGCCTCTCTGCTCCACGAAGTCGGCAAGCACGGCATCGGGTTCAAGGACCTGCGCACGCGCGAGAGCTCCCTCGAAGACATCTTCGTCGATCTGGTGAGGGCCAAATCGTGAACCGTCACGCGATCTGGGCGATCTATCGGTTCGAGATGGCGCGCACGTTCCGCACGCTGATGCAGAGCATCTTGTCGCCGGTCATCTCCACGTCGCTCTACTTCGTGGTCTTCGGCTCGGCCATCGGCTCCCGGATGGCATCCATCGACGGCGTCACCTACGCGGCGTTCATCATCCCGGGCCTCACGATGCTCTCGCTCCTCAGTGAGAGCATCTCGAATGCGTCCTTCGGCATTTACATGCCGCGCTTCGCCGGCACGATCTACGAAGTCCTCTCCGCGCCCATCTCGTTCGTGGAGATCCTCTTCGGCTACGTCGGCGCCGCCGCGAGCAAATCCGTTCTCCTCGGGGTCATCATCCTCGCGACGGCGCGGCTCTTCGTCAGCTACCACATCGCGCATCCGCTCTGGATGGCCGCGTTCCTCGTGCTCACGTCCGTCACCTTCAGCCTCTTCGGTTTCATCATCGGGATGTGGGCCGACGGGTTCGAGAAGCTCCAGATCGTCCCGATGCTCATCATCACTCCGCTGACGTTCCTCGGCGGCAGCTTCTATTCACTCCGAATGCTGCCTCCTTTGTGGCAGAAGCTCACCTTGTTCAACCCCGTCGTGTACCTGGTGAGCGGCTTTCGCTGGAGCTTCTACGACGCTTCCGACGTCTCCGTCGAGCTCAGCCTGGTCATGACGCTCGCCTTCTGCGTCGTCTGCCTCGTCATCATCTGGTGGATCTTCAAGACGGGATATCGCTTGAAGGCGTAGCGACGTATCAGTCAGGCCGAATGACGGAGTAGAGCACGGCGTCGTGGGGCACGCCCTTCAGCGTGATGCGCTTCCGCATCCGCCGGCGTGGACTCCCGAAGCAGGAGGCGGGGCGTCGTGATGGGCGGCACACAGAGAGCCGTCGTGAACGACGGCCATGTCCAAACCATCCTCCCACGTTCCGCCACGAACCCGCGGTTCGTACGCGCACGTCCACCGCGCAGGGATATGATGGCGTCGGATTCGATCATGGCAATTCCCTTACAGCGTCCTCACGACGTCCGCGCGAACCTCTTCGGCGGGAACGGCAGCGTCTCCGTGTGCAGTCTGCTCGACGGCGACGGGGGTCCGTTCACGGCGGTTCTCTGGTGCGAGCTCACTCCGGGCGGCTCGGTTGGGCCACACGTGCAGCAAGAGTTTCCGGAGATCGTCGTCGGGATCGAGGGCGACGGCGCGGCGACCATCGACGGTGCCCCGCGTGCCCTCGGTTCGGGCGACGTCGTTCACTTGCCGCTCGGATCGGTGTTGTCGATCGAAAACCGGTCGAGCGAACGACGCTTGACGTACTTGATCATCAAGGCGCGCGGGTAGAGCCGCGCGCGGCGTCGGGGTCACGCCGCGCGCCGTTGGTCAGTTCATCACGCCGAGCTCGCCTCCGCGAGCGCCCGCCCCAACACGCCGAGCATCTCGTCGATCTCGCCGTCGCTCACGTTGAGCGCCGGCATGAACCGTAACGTGTCGGGTCTCACGGCGTTCAACAACAAACCGAGGTCGAACGCGACGTCCCGCACCCGCTCGGCGCTCTCGGTTGGAAGACGCGCCGCGAGCAACAAGCCACGGCCGCGCACCTCCACGACGCGCGGAGCGAGAGCGCGCAGACCGGCCTCGAGCCGCGCGCCGGCTTCCACCACGCGCTTCGAAAAGCCCTCGGTCGTCAGCGCGTCGATCACGGCGAGTCCTGCGGCCGCCGTGAATGCATTGCCGACGAAGGTGCCGCCCTGCTCTCCGCGCTCGAAGCACGCCGCGCGCTCCGATGCGAGCAGCGCCGCGAGCGGGACGCCTCCGCCTAGCCCCTTGCCGAGGGTCATCACGTCGACGTGGATGTCCTCGTGGCGATGCGCGAAGAGCTCCCCGGTGCGGCCCATTCCGGTCTGCACTTCGTCGGCGATGAGCAGCAGACCGTGCCGCTCCGTCACCTCGCGCAGGCCGCGCCAATAGCCCTCGGGGGGCACCACGACGCCGGCTTCGCCCTGGATGGGCTCGACCATGACGGCGACGGTGCGCGCGGTGACGGCCGCCTCGACCGCGGCGGCGTCGCCGTAGGGGACTTTGACGAAGCCGGGGACCGCCGGCGGGAACATGAGATCCCAGCCCGGTTTCCCCGTCGCGGCCATGGTCGCGAGGGTGCGACCGTGGAAGCCCCCGTGAGCGGTGATGATTTCGTAGGCGCCGTCGCGGTGGACCTTGCCCCATTTGCGCGCGAGCTTGATGGCTCCCTCGTTTGCCTCGGCGCCCGTGCTCGCGAGGAAAACCTTTGCGAGACCGCTCAGATCGGCGAGTCGTGCGCCGAGCTCCAGCGCGGGGCGGTTGTGATACGCGGGGCTCGTGGACACGAGCTCGGACGCCTGGCGCGCGAGCGCCGCGGTGAGCTCGGGCGGGCAGTGACCAAGGCAGTTGACGGCCCAACCCTGGACGAAGTCCAGGTAACGCTTACCGTTTTCGTCCCAGATAGAGGAGCCCTCGCCGCGCACCATCACGGCGCTCGGCCTCTTCACCAGATTCATCAAGTGTTGGAATGGATGGGGATGCATCGTCACGGTCCTCTTCGCGTTCGCGTCGAAGGGCGGCGATGAACGAATGCCGGCGCGCCGCCCTGTGTTCCGGGCGGCTCGGGGGGTGGACAGGATCGTCCTTTACCCGAGTGGCATCACCGTGCCGCCCGAAAATCGCGCGGATCGGCGTCGGAGCCGGAGCGAAATCGGAAGCGCGGTGTTCACGAACATCACGTTATCACATCTGAAGCAGCGCGCGAGCGCGACTCGCGTCGCGAGCAGTCACTGAAAGACGAGTGACGAAGGTTGCCCTGGTGTATTAACTTCGCGGCAAACTCGGGGAGAAGAACATGAAGCTTAGGACGCCTCTCTTCTGTGCGACGGTGTTTGCCATCACTGCCTCCGCGCTCTCGGGGTGCGGCAGCGACTCGAATTCGGGTGACTTGGGACTCGGTGGCTTCGGTGGTTTCGGCCTCACCGGGTCGGCGGGGTTCTCCGGTTCGATCGGATCCGGCGGCACGGCGACGGGCTCGGGCGGAGTCGTCGGCGTCGGTGGGGTCGTCGGCGTCGGCGGGATCGTCGGCTCGGGCGGCCTCGTCACGACGGGCGGTACGCTCGGAGCGGGCGGCGCAGCGGGCAGCAGCGGTGCGGCAGGCACAGCGGGCAGCAGCGGCGCGGCAGGCACGGCGGGGAGCAGCGGCGCGAGCGGCGCTTCCGGTAGCGCGGGCACCGCCGGTACCGCGGGTACCGGGAACGGTGGCTCGGCGGGCGCAGCCGGAAACGGCGGTGCGGCGGGGGACACCGGCAGCGCCGGAAGCGGCGGCACGAAGACCACGGACGCGGGCATGGACGGCGAGGGCCCCGACGCGAGCCACACGCCCGACGCGTCGTCGCCGGACTCCGGAGGAGACGGCGCGCTCGTGAATTGCACCGGCGCGACGACGGTGGACGTGACCAAGGACGGCAGCGTCACCGCTTCCAGCACCTCGTTCGGCCTGAACAACCGCTGGTCGGCGAGCAAGGCGGTCGACGGCGACACGACGACCGCGTGGTACGGCGGCGACGGCAGGGACAACGTGACCTTCACCTGGAGAGGCAACGGAGACGACTGCATCACGGAGATCGACACCACGAACACCGCGAACGTCATGACGCGGACGAACTGGGGCTACGAATCGGTGACCGTCGAAGTGCTCTCCGCGACGGGAACGACGCTCTTCACGCAAACGATCTCGATGACCGGCTCGCCCGATCCGAATCTGGACGTCAAACCGACGGGCGGCGTGGTCGGGCGCACCGTCCGGCTCGCCTTCAGCGGGCTCGAGCCGCAGCACACGACGGGCGGCATCTCGGAGCTGAACGTCAAGGCGGTGCGCTGAAGCGCCGCCGGGGTGTCCTCTTGCGCCGCCGTCCGAGCGCGGCGGAGCTGAACGTCAAGGCGGTGCGCTGAAGCGCCGCCGGGGCGTCCTCTTGCGCCGCCGTCCGAGCGCGGCGGAGCCGAGCGCCGCCACGACGAGCAGCCCGCCCGCGGCGGATGCGCCACCGCGAGACGGCATCGTGCAACCGCTGACGGACGCGGTGCCGTCGTCATCCCCGCCGCCGCAGTAGAGTGAAAAACCGTGCGCAGGGCTCGGCGCCGTGCACGCTGGCGCGTCGCGATTGGGCGGATAGACGCTGCAGATGCCAGCCTGGTCGTCCGCAGTGAGCGAGCGGTAATTCAGATCGCCCGGCGAGTACTCGGCGTACATGGTCGCCTTCGGATCCTGCGAGTGGCCGAGGCCGAGAAAATGTCCTGCTTCGTGCGTGACGATGGCTTGCAGATCGCGCTGGACCTGGCTGCTGATGCTGGTCGTGGTGATGACGTTGTCGATGGAGTTGATCTCCACGTCGGCGTCGAGGAGCGCGCCGGAGGATTTCTCGAAGATGGTGCTCGTGAGAGCGAGCGTGGAGTCGGCGCCCTCGTAGGGCCACTTGTCGTCGCGGAACATCCACACGTTCGCGTTCGGCTTCGTCGAGTTGAACTCCGGCTCGTCGCAGACGATGCCGCCGAAGGGCTTGCCGAGATCCCACATGTTGAAGGACGGCCGCGCGCCTGCGCCGCAATCGGCGTCCAGCCACTGCTCGAACGCCGTCTGGATGATGGCGTCGGCCGTCGCGTACGTGATGTGGCGCAACGGCGAGCCGTTTCTCTGCACGCCGAACGACAAGCACCGACTCTCCCAGTGCAAGCGCGCGCCGACGACGATGCAACCGTTCACCGGCGGGCCGCACGTCTCCGTCTTCTGGTCGCAGGTCGTCGCGACGCAGTACGCCCGCGCGTCGTGCGCGAGCAGAAACGACAGCGCCAGAACCGCCGCGGCTGCGCGGCATCGTTCAGCGCGGGCCAACGTCGACTTCTCGCGCGAGGAGTTCCGCTGCCTCGGCGGTGGTGCGGCCGTCGAGACGGCGCATGGCAGCGTCGGGTGAATTGGAGATGGAGACGGCATCGAAGCCGGCGCGGAGCCGGTGCACGCCGCGGTCGTCGGGGAGCAACGGGTAGTGGCCTTGCGCCATCGCGGTCACGACGTACAGGCTGGGCGCCGCGTCGTGGACGAAAACCGTCGCGCGCTGCCGCAGCGCGACCTCGGCTTCGCCGAAGAACTTTTGTCCGAGGTCGCCGACGGTGCCGCCGAGAGTCCGGATCGTGATTTCCGGCCCGGGCGGCTCACGTCCGTCGAGCGGCTCTTCAACGCGGAAGAGGCTGTAGGTCATGATGCAGCGCCGCTTGCCGACGACTTCCCACGCCGCGTAGGCGTCGACGGCGGTGCCCACGAGCACATTGCTGCTTTTGTACAATAGCTCGCCGAGCGGGAGCGCCCGCGCGACGCTCGCCTCCGCGCTGCGAGGCGAAATGAACAGCGCGCTCGAAAGCGCGCCGAGCACGAACTCCCGTCGCGTAACGGTCATTGGCATCTCCTCACGACCCATCCAACGATAGCGTATCTCGTTCCACTTGCTAACCGTGTATTCTCTGGCGCCGAAAACGGCTCGCCGTGGCGACTCGAGGTGACGCAATGCTTCCTGGCCTGATGATGGACTACCCGCTGACGCTCACTCATTTTTTATTGCGGGCGAAGACGTTCTTTCAAGGACGAGAAGTGGTGAGCCGCAAGCCGGACGGGGCCCTCCACCGGTACACGTACGCCGACTACTGCGCGCGCGCCGAGAAGCTCGCGAAGGCTCTGCTGCGGCTGGGCGTCGCACCGGGCGACCGGGTCGCGACGCTGGCCTGGAATCACTCCCGCCATCTCGAAGCGTACTACGCAGTCCCCGGAATCGGCGCCGTGCTTCACACGTTGAACCTGCGCTTGCACCACTCCGAGCTCTCGTACATCGCACGCCACGCAGGCGATTCGATCATCATCGTGGATCGCTCGCTCTTGCCGCTGCTCTCGCAGTTCAGGGCCGATGTCCCTTCTTTGAAGCACGTCATCGTGATGAACGACGACGGCGCGGCGGAAGCTAAGGACCTCGACTATGAAAGTTTGCTCACCGCCGAGGCGCCGGGCTTCGATTGGCCGGCGCTCGACGAGCGCGCGGGTGCGCTCATGTGTTACACGTCCGGCACGACCGGCGCGCCGAAAGGCGTCCTCTATTCGCATCGGTCCACCGTGCTGCACACGCTGATGCTGTGCATGGTCGACACGAAGGGCATCAGCGAGGCGGACACCGTGATGCCGGTCGTTCCCATGTTCCACGCGAATGCGTGGGGGATGGCGCACGCCGCGGTCGGCGTCGGAGCGAAGCTCGTGTTCCCCGGGCCGGATCTATCACCCGAATCGGTGCTCGATCTCATGGCCCGCGAACGCGTCACGTTCGCCGCCGCCGTGCCGACCGTGTGGCTCGGCGTGCTGTCACTCCTCGACGCCCACCCGGGCCGGTGGGATCTCTCCGCCGTCCGGATGATCTCCGTGGGCGGCGCGGCGGCCCCGCCGGCGATGATCGAGGGCTATGAAAAGCGCCACGGCATCCACATCCGTCACACCTGGGGCATGACCGAAACGAACCCGCTCGCGACGGTGTCGCGCTTGAAACAGGGCACCCCGGAGACCGCGGCGGAAAGGCTCGCGTTGCGCGCGAAGCAGGGGTTCGCGGTACCCCTGGTCGAGCAACGCCACGTCGACGATTCGGGGACGGTGCTGCCCTGGGACGGCAAGCAAATGGGCGAGCTACAAGTCCGGGGCCCCTGGGTCGCGAGCGCCTACTACGAGAGCCCCGAAGGCGCCGACAAATTCACGAAGGACGGCTGGTTTCGAACCGGTGACGTCGTGACCATCGACGAGCACGGGTACGTTTCGATCACCGACCGCGCGAAGGACGTCATCAAGAGCGGCGGCGAGTGGATCAGCACGCAGGCGCTCGAGAACGCCATCATGGCCCACCCGTGCGTGCTCGAAGCCGCCGTGTTCGCCGCGGAGCACGAGAAATGGGGAGAACGACCGGTAGCCGCCGTGGTCCTCAAGCCGGGAAAGTCCGCGACGAAAGGCGAGCTCGCGGCGCACCTCGAGGGCAAGTTCGCGAAGTGGTGGCTCCCGGACGATTATTTGTTCATCGAGCAGATCCCGCGTACGTCGACGGGGAAGTTCAAAAAACTCGAGCTGCGGGCGCGCTACGGGAAGCATCTCCTAGCGCCGTCCCCATCACCCTGAGGCGTTTCGAAAAGGCCCTTCGGGGCTGGCCCTCCAAAGGACTTCCGCTATATGCGGTTCACGGTCTTTTCCCGGCGAATGAATCGCCTCCCGGGAAAACCGTCAACCCTTGCGATCGATGAAATCTCTCGAGCCGTGGGTGCGAGCGAAGCTCACACGTCTTTCCGACGTGCAGGCCCGCTTTCCGCTCCGGCTGATTCTAGTCTCGCTGTTGCTCACGGCGGTCGCGGCGCTCCTCGCGCTGCGCCTCGAGCTCCGGCCCCAGCTTTCTCAGCTGCTGCCCGAAGGGCAACCCAGCGTGCTCGAGCTCGAACGGCTCAGGGCGCGCACCTCCGGCGTATCCAACCTGTTCATCGTCATCGAAGGCGGCGACGTGGCCGCGCGCCGGAAGCTCGGCGACGACATCCTTCCGGATCTGCGCGCGCTCGGGCCGCGCTGGGTCGGGAGCGCCGAAGACGGCGTGCAGGCGGCCCGCAATTACCTGCGCCCGCGAGCGATGCTCTTCCTGGCCCCGGCGGACCTCGAAAAGCTCCGCGACGACCTCGACGACCGCTTCGGCAGGGCCGTCTCGCGCGAGCTCGGCATGGACCTGGAAGAGGACGACGACGCGGATCAGAAAGCGAAGCCGTTCGACTCGAAAGCGCTGAAGGAAAAGCTCGGCCCCGGAGTCGCGGAGCTCGACCGATTCCCCGACGGTTATTTCGAGAACGCGGAGCGCACCGCGCTCGTCGTCGCCATCCGTTCCCCGGTGGAAGGGGGCGATCCGGACGACAGCACCGCGCTCATCGGGAAGGTCAAGGACGTCGTCGCGCGACACCAGAAGAGCCTCGGGGCCTCCGAGCTGCGCGTCGGTTACGCGGGCGACGTCGTGACCGGGCTCTTCGAATACGGCGCCGTTCAGAAAGATCTATCGCGCGTCGGCATCTTCGGCGTGCTGTCGATCCTCGCCGTCATTCTCCTCTACTTCAGGCGCATCAGGGTGCTGTTCCTGCTCGGCGCGGTCGTCGTCGCCGGCGGCGCCTTGACGTTCGGGCTGACGAAGCTGGTCATCGGCCATCTCAACATCGCGACCGGGTTCCTTTTCAGCGTGGTCGCGGGCAACGGAATCAACTCGGGCATCATCTACCTTTCGCGCTACCTGGAAGAGCGCAACAAGGGCCACGACGTAGCGCAGGCGCTCGGCATCGCCCACTCGCAAACGTGGGCGGCGACGCTGTCCGCCGCGCTCGCCGCGGCGGTCTCCTACGGATCGCTCGCGTTCACGAATTTCCGAGGCTTCAAGCACCTCGCGCTCGTCGGGTCGTCGGGCATGGTGTTCTACTGGATCGCCGCGTACGGCCTCTTGCCGGCGTTGCTCGTCGTTTCGGAGCGGCTCTGGCCGGTGTCGAACAACCGCCGGACGGCGCGCTTCGACGCGCCGTTCGTGTTCCTCGTTCGCCGCGCCGCGCGCCCCCTCACCGTGCTCGGCGTCGTCCTCGCCGCCGCCGGCGTCCTGGCCGTCGTTCGCTACGTCCAGAGCGATCCGCTGGAATACGAGCTCAAGCGCATCGGCAACGACGTGCCGGAGACCAGAGAGCAGTATCGGCTCTCGTCGCTCGCCGCGGCGATCGTCGGGACGAAGACCGAGAGCGCGATGGCGGTGCTCTGCGACCGGCTCGATCAGGTATCGCCGCTGAAGCACGCGCTCGAGGCCAAGCGAGATTCGGTGCCGCGCGAGGACCGGCCCTTCGAGACCGTGTACACGCTGCAGGACTTCGTGCCCCTGGCTCAGGCGGAAAAGATCCCGGTCGCGCTCGCGGTGAAGAAGCGCGTTCTCCGCGCTCATGCCCGCGGCGGCATGTCCGACGCCGACTTCGCGGAGATGGAGCCCTTCCTGCCGCCCGACGGCGTCGCGCCGTTCGGCATCGCCGATCTGCCGGAGGCGCTGGCCCGTCCTTTTTCGGAACGCGACGGCACGCGGGGCAAGCTCCTCTTCATCGAGCCGACGAGCGGCAAGAGCGACTCCGACGCGCGTTATCTCATCCGCTTCGCCGATGCGTTCCGCAGCACGCGGCTGCCGAACGGCGAGGTCATCGGCGGCTCCGGGCGCGCCGTCGTCTTCGCGGACTTGATCCGCGCGGTGGTCGTGGACATGCCGCGGGCGCTGCTCATCTCGTTCCTCGCGACGAGCCTGGTCCTGCTCGCGTTCCGTCGCGATTTCAACTCGCTCCGGGTCCTGCTCGCGTGGGGGATCGGCCTCGCGTGGCTCGGCGGGATCATGCAGGCCATGGGGCTGCGCTTGAATTTCTTGAACTTCGTCGCGGTTCCGGTCACCTTCGGCATCGGAGTCGACTACGCCGTGAATTTCGTCGAGCGACACGCGGAAAGCCGGGACGTCCTCGGTACCCTGCGCAGCACGGGAGGCGCTGTGATTCTCTCGAGCCTGACGACGATCCTCGGTTATCTCGCCCTGCTCGGATCCTTGAACCGCGCCGTCGCGAGCCTCGGAAAGCTCGCGGTGCTCGGCGAGGTCTGTTGCCTGTCCGCCGCGCTGTTGGTGCTACCGGCCGTCCTGCTCGTGCGCGAGCGCCGCACCGAGTCCTCGCCGCCGGACGGCGACATCCAGCCGCTACCAGGTGAGTGATGCCGCACGACGGACGCGAGGGCACTAGCCCGCGCCACGCGCTCGAATCCACCGCCGAAGAAGCCGTGGAGCGGCTGCGAATCGTCACGCGCGGCTACGAGGTCTCGGCGCGTGGTTACATCGGCGCGGCTCAGCTGCTGCGCTACTTCGAGCACATGCGCTGGCGGGTGATCTGGCAGTCGAGCAGGGTGCCGGCGCGGGATTTCATGAGCGTCGGGGTCATCCGCGCGCAGCGCCTCGAGGTCTTCGAGGCGACGGGCTTCGACGTGGAGGTCGAGCTTTCGATATGGCTCAGCCGCGTCGGCAAGACCAGCCTGGATTTCTCGCACGAGATGGTCCGCGCGAGCGACGGCGTGCGCCTCGCTCGGAGCACCGCGACGCTGGTGACGCTCGACGGCGACAGAAGGCCCGCGGAGGTACACCCCGCAGCGCGGCAGTACGTCTCGTCGCGCGACGCCGCGCGCGTCGAGCGACTCGACGGGCCCGTCCCGGACTCGGCCTTCGAGCACCCCGTCGTCATTCGACCGAGCGACGAAGATCTGCAGGGGCACGTGAATCACGCCCGTTACGCGGACTACGTGGAGGACGCGCGTTTCGTGTGTGCGGCGAAAGGCGGCTACGGCAACGGTTCGTTCGACGGCCCCCCGCGGTCGATGACGCTCTCTTACGAGGACGAAGCGCGCACCGGGGACCCGCTTCGAGCGCGGACCTGGCTCTCCACCCGAGCCCCCGGCGCCATCGACTTCGCACTCGTCAGGGGCGACGGACGCGTCACGACGCGCGCACGCGTCGGCTTCGACGAGCCCGGCGCGGAGCGGAAAGACGAGGCGCGCTGATGCAACTTTCGCCCATGGGCATCGGCGATATCCTCGACACGGCCTTCAGGCTGTTTCGCAAGCGCTTCGCGACGTTCTCGGCCATCGCGGTGGTCGTTTGCGTTCCTTCCGCCGTCGCGGAAGCGCTGCTCACGGGCGCCGCGCGTTTGTTCACCCCCCGCCCCGAGCCGGACGACGACACGGGCCTGTGGAACGTGGTCCTGTCGTCGTTCCCGCATCACGGTTGGGCCGCGGTGAGCGCCCTCCAGCACCGTCTCTCGCCGTTCTTCGGCTCTTCGCAGAACGTCGCCGGGACGCTGCTCGCCATGCTGGCGTCGGTCGCGCTCATCGGGCTCGGGCTGCTGGTCGTCTTCAGCGTCGCCTATCCGCTGTGCACCGGCGCCCTCGTCGTCAACATCTCGGCGAGCTACCTGGGAGAGTCCATCGGCGCCGGGCAATCGTACGCGCGGGCCTTCAAGAGACTCTGGCGCCTGCTCGTCGCACAGGGCTGGTCGATGATCCTCGTGCTGCTCGGGCTCATGCTGTGCGTGATCCCCGGCATCGTGCTCGCGCTGCAGCTCTTGGTCGTGCCCCAGGTGGTGCTGCTCGAGGATCTGAAGCCGTGGGCGGCGATCGGGCGTTCGCGCGCGCTCATGGCCGATTATCTGGGCAAGGGTTTCTTGCTGATGGTGGTCGTGTGGCTGCTCGGTGCGGTCGCCGGCTCGGCGATCGGCGTCGCGATGCACGCCGTGCCCTGGCCGCTGCCGATCATCGGTGATTTTCTGTCCTACTTCTTGCTGCAGATGCTCATGATGCCGCTGTCGATCGCGACGCTGGTGTTGCTCTATTACGATCTTCGGATACGCAAAGAGGCGTTCGATCTGCAGCACCTGGCAAGTAGCATGGTCGAATTCAGGGGTTGAGGGGTCGGGCGCTGCGCCGCCGGCGCGGATCGACGTAAATCGCTCGGCTCGGGCGCGAGACCGCGGTTTGGAGCGACGGAGCCTCGCGCGTCAGTCGCGGTGCCGTCCGACGATGAGCCGCTCGAGGTACGACTCCGGCGCTGTCCACGCTCCGCCGTGCCGTCGATACAACCGCGTCGCGAGCTGCTCACCGACACGCGCGCGCGCGGCGGGAGTGAGCGACGCGCGGCGCTCGAGGAAGCTCACGAGCATCGCGCGCTCGTTCGCCGTCAGCTCGACGGTTCCGTCGGCGAGCGGGGGCGCGTGTGCAGGCGGAGGAATGGAGAAGTACCCGAGATCCGGCGCGCGCCTGCGCTCGCGGACGACGATGGTCTTCGCGACGAGATCGCCGAGCCGCTGTGAGCACGGGCCGATGCACGCGAGCAAGCCACCGACGCCGTAGCCGAGAGGCAAGAAGTCCACCGGCCGGAGCGCGTTACGAACGACCGCTCGTCGCCTCGTCAGCGCGGAGCCGTCCGCCGAGATGGCTCGAAGGCCCATGACGCGCTTGCCCAGCGTGCGCCCGTTCACGAACGTCTCCGACAGCCCCTGGTAGAGAAACGACGCGGCGGCGACGGCGAGCAGCGGGAGCGGCGAGAGATCCGTCGCGTGCGTGGGAGTCGCCGTGGAGAGCCACGCTCGGGGCGCGAACGTCGCCGTCGCCACCAGCAGCACCGCCGCCGAAATCGCGGTGTCGATGGCGACGGCGCAAAAGCGCGATCCGGGCCCGGCGATGTCGGCGGGCCGAACCGGGCTCATTTCGGACGCCGGGCGCTCCGCGTGTCCGAGCATGCGCGAGCGCTCAGAGAAATTCGCAGACGTACGCGGCGGGTTCCTTGGCGCGCACGTCGAAGCCGCTCTTGCCCGGCACCTCGAAGACGGTGCCGGCGGGGTACGTCTTCCACGAATCGCCGACCCTGGCGTCGAGCTCGCCGCTCACGACGATCATGCGCTCCGGCGCGTCCGTTCCGAAGTGGTACTCGCCGGGAGCGATGACGCCGACCGTCGCCTTTCGCCCCAGTCGCTCGAAGCCGATGCTCTGTACCTTTCCGTCGAAATAGGTGTTGTGCTTCAACATGGGGTCAACGGTAGGCGCTGCGCCGAACCGTGGCAACGGGCGGACGTCGTTCAGAGAGACGCCGCGAGCGTCGTGGGGGTTCCAGGTGCTGCGTCGCCGTCGCACGCGGAACACTCGCGTGCGCTCCTCGCCTCCGGCTGCGGGTGCTCGCTCGCGCCGGGCGCGTCAGGGTTCGCATTGGGGGGAATGCTTCCCTTTCCCCACGCCCCCAGAAGCGAACGATTTGCGACTGTGTCATGATGACAACGTGAACGTCTCCGACCTTCTCGACAAGATCCAGGAAGTATGCCCCCTGCCGGCGACGGCTCACCGCGTCGCTCAGCTCGCGGGCGATCCGAAGACGCGCATCGATCAGATCGCGGCCATTCTGGCCACGGACCCCGCGTTGACCGCGGAGGTGATGCGCATCGCCAACAGCGCGGCGTTCGGACGCTCGCGGCAGATCGCCGAGCTCGAACAGGCGGTGCTGCTCATCGGCGCGGCGCAGATTCACGACATGGCGCTGGCGATGGGAATGCTCGCGGCGTTCCGAACGAAGTCGGAGCTGTCGTTCAATTTTCACGATAGGGCGGTCGTCGCCGGCAGCATCGCGCGCGGGCTCGCCGACAAGGTCGGCATCCCCGACAAGGGCGAGATGTTCGTCTGCGGCCTGCTCTCGGAGATCGGCGCCATGGCGTGCGCCGTCGTGGACTCGGCGGAGTACGCGAAGCTGTGGCAGCGCGCGACGAGTCATCACCAGCGCGAGCAGCTAGAGCAAGAAGAGTACGGCGCCACGAGCCGCGAAATCGGCGGACGGCTGCTGCGCCGCAACGGGCTTCCGGAATCCGTCGCGCGCGCCGTGGAGAGCGACCCCTCGGCCCCGAACGCCGCCGCGCCCGAGCGCGTGACGGGCTTTGCTCGCCGGGCCGCGCACGTCATCCTCGAGGTCGGCAAGGGCGGCGATCGCTCGGTCCTCGCCGCGCGCATCGGCGAGCTCCGCGACGAGCTCGGCCTGAGCGTCCCCGCGGAAGCCGTGGTGGAGACGTGTCTGCAAGCCGCGGGCTCCGCGCTCGCCGCTCTGCGCTCCGCGCGCTGAACGACGAAGGGCGACGCGCACGGCGTCGCCCTCCGATCGGCGGCGAGCCCCGCTCACGTGTCCGCGAGGTGATAGCCCTTCTCGCCGTGGTCGCTCAGATCGAGGCCCGTCTCCTCGTCTTCCTCGCTCGGGCGAAGGCCGATCGCGGCCTTGATGACGTACGCGATGACGACCGTCGACGCGATCGAGAGCACCAGCGTCACGCTGATCGCCTTGAGCTGCTCGATCCACAGCGTCTTGCCGACGATGTCTTTCAGGTTGGTCGTGAGGTTCGCGTTGACGTCCGCCGTCGCGAAGATGCCGGTCACGAACGCGCCGAGGGTGCCGCCGACCGCGTGCACGCCGAAGGTGTCGAGGGCGTCGTCGTAGCCGAGGCGCGTCTTCAATTGCGTCACGGCGAAGAACGGCACGATCCCGGCGAGCACGCCGATGATGACGCCCGACGACGGGCTGACGAAGCCGGCGGCGGGCGTGATGACGACGAGACCGCCGACGATGCCGGAGCAGAAACCGAGGACCGTGGGCTTGCCGCGAGTGACCCACTCGACCGCGGCCCAGGAGAGGCCCGCGATCGCCGCGGCGAGCGTCGTCGTGGTGAAGGCGTTGGCGGCGATGCCGTCGGCCGCGGCGGCGCTGCCCGCGTTGAAGCCGTACCAGCCGACCCAGAGCATGCCGGTGCCGACCATGGTGAGCACGAGGCTGTGCGGCGCGAAATTCGCCTCGCCGAAGCCCTTCCGCTTGCCGACGATGAGCGCGAGCACGATCGCCGACCAGCCCGAGGACATGTGGACCACCGTGCCGCCGGCGAAGTCGATGGCCTTGATCGACGCCTTCGCGTTGAAGACGCCGTTCATCATGCCGTCGACGCCCCACACCATGTGCGCGAGCGGGAAGTACACGACGCACATCCACGCGACCATGAACGCGACGAGCGCCGAGTACTTCATGCGCTCGGCGATGGCGCCGACGATGAGGGCCGGCGTGATGATCGCGAACATGAGCTGATACATCGCGAACACGTTGTGCGAGACCCACGCGGCGTAGTCGCCGTTGGGCATCGAATCCACGCCGCTGAGCAGCGCGTACTTCAAGCTACCGAGGAACGGCGATCCGGGCGCGAACGAGAGGCTGTACCCGAACGCCCACCACAAGAGGGTCACGATGCCGGAGAGCCCGAGACACTGGGCCATCACCGAGAGGACGTTCTTCGTGCGCACGAGGCCGCCGTAGAAGAGCGCGAGCCCGGGCAACGTCATGAAGAGCACGAGCGCGGCGCTCACCATCATCCAGCCGTTGTGACCGGGACCGGGACCGGGCACCTTCGTCGTCGCGGCGTCGACGCGCGCGGAGTTGTTCATATACGCTTCGAGATCGGCGACGCGCTTCTCGAGCTCGGCCGTCGACGCGCCCTGAGCGCCCGTCGCCGCGGCGACCGCCACGGCAGCGGGTGCCGGTTCGTCGGCGTAACCCCTCGGCGCGAGCGTGAACGCCGCGACCAGACTCAACAGCGCGAGCATCTTGGCGAAGACGCTGCGCGACCCCTTTGGCGCATGTTTCCGGAAGGTGGACGTCGTCATGACTCGACACCTACCCGCAACAATGTTTCTCGGAGATTTCTCGAAAGGGTCTCTTTTATTTCGCGATCACTTGTTCGGGCGGGATGGGGGCCGCCCAGGGCCATCCTCGGGGATTCCGGGTTCCTGGATTTCGCCGGAACGAGACCGTTCTCGCTCGATTACAGCGGCCATATCGTCCGGGATGGGTCGATCGAACCTCAGCTCACGCCCCGTGGTGGGGTGGACGAAACCGAGCTCGACGGCGTGGAGCAAAATGCGCGGAGCGGGTAGTAAATCCGCGAAACCACGCGAATACACGCGTTCGCCGAGCAAAGGGTTGCCCGCCTCGGAGAGATGAATCCGGATCTGGTGGGTGCGCCCCGTCTCGAGCCGGCACTCGATCAGCGTGGCGCGCTCGAATCGCTCGAGCACCCGGACGTGGGTCACCGCTTCGCGACCGAGGTCGCTCCGGTCCGTGGAACCGCGGCGGCCGTCACCGCGATCCTGCACGAGCCGCGAGCGGATCGTGCCGCCGCGCACCGCTCCATGTGCCAGCGCGACGTAGCGCCGGTGCATCGTGTGGCGGCGCAGCTGCTGCTGCAGCTCGCGTTTCGCCGCGGTCGTACGCGCGAACACGAGCAAGCCCGACGTCTCCTTGTCGAGGCGCTGAACGACGCCGAGCGGCGCGACGCTGGTGCCGGGGCGCGCGGTCTTTCGCAACAGCGATTGCACGACGCGATCGAGCGTGTCGCGTTCGTCCTCGTACGGCACCGTCGCGATGCCCGGCGGCTTGTCGACGACCACGACGTGGGCGTCGACGTGGACAATCAAAGTCTTCGCGAGCGCCGTCGCGCCGCCCTTCCGCGGCGCGGACATTCGAATCGCGACGGTTGCGCCGGCGTGCACCAGCGCGGTGGGATCGACCACGACAGAGCCGTCGACGGACACTTTGCCGGTGCGCACGAGCCGCCGCACGTCGTTCCAGCTCGCGCCGGGGTTCGCCGTGCGCAGCGCGCGATCGAGCGCGTGGGGCGGGCCCTCCGCGACGACGAAAGACGAATCGCGCAGGGCTCTCCCCGGGCCGGGCTCGTGTGACACGTGCGCGAGCGTACAGCAATATCGCGTGTTTCCATGATGCGGCACGTTCCGGGCGCCGTGTTACAGTTGCAAGCGGTGGAAGGCGACCTGAAGAGCGTGGTGATTTCGCCCGAGGCGCGCGCGGCGTTGCTGCGAGCGCCCAGACCGCGAAGAGATCTGCCCATCGCGCCGCACGCGGAGCCGTTCCGACGGCGCCTGCCGCTCGCGGGCGAGGCACGCGACGTGGATCGACAGACGCGGCCCATCTACGCGGTCTGGGAGATCACGCTGAAGTGCGACCTCGCGTGCCGGCACTGCGGCTCGCGCGCCGGCGTCGCGCGCCCCGACGAGCTCTCGACGGCCGAGTGCCTCGACCTCGTGCACCAGATGGCGGACCTCGGCGTTAAAGAAGTGACGGTCATCGGGGGCGAGGCGTATCTGCGCGAAGACTGGACGGACATCATCCGGGAGGTCCGCCGCTGCGGCATGCAGTCGACCATGACGACCGGCGGGCGCGGTTTGACGAAGGAGCGCGCCAAGGCCGCCGCCGAAGCGGGTCTCATGAGCGCCAGCGTCTCGCTCGACGGCATGCGCGAGACGCACGATCGCCTGCGCGGCGTCAAAGGCTCCTACGACTCGGCGATCGCCGCGCTCGCGAACCTCAGAGAGGCCGGCGTCGCCGTGTCGGTGAACACGCAGATCAATCGCCTCAGCCTGCCGGATCTGCCGGACGTCCTCGAGACGATCATCCGCTCCGGCGGCCACAGCTGGCAGATCCAGCTCACCGTCGCGATGGGCCGGGGCGCGGACGAACCCGAGGTGTTGCTCCAGCCGTACGATCTGGAGACGGTGTTTCCGCTCCTCGCGCGCTTGAAGGCGCGCTGCGACGAAGGCGGCGTGCGACTCTGGCCGGGCAACAACATCGGCTATTTCGGCCCGTACGAGTCCGTGCTGCGCGGGCAGCTGCCCATGGGATACATGGCTTCGTGCGGCGCGGGTCGAGGCACGCTCGGCATCGAGGCCGACGGCACGATCAAGGGCTGCCCGTCACTCACGACGCACGGCTGGGCCGGCGGCAACATCCGCGAAAATTCGCTGCAGGACATCTGGGAGCGCGCGACGCCGCTCCGCTACACGCGCGACCGCACCGTGGAAGATCTGTGGGGGTTCTGCCGCACCTGCTACTACGCCGACGAATGTCGCGCGGGGTGCACCTGGACGGGCGACGTGCTCTTCGGCAAGCCCGGCAACAATCCGTATTGCCATCATCGCGTGCTCGAGCTCGCGCGGCGCGGCAAGCGCGAGCGCCTCGTGCAAGTGCAGCAAGCGCCGGGACAACCCTTTGACAATGGACGGTTCGAGATCGTCGAAGAAGACCTACCAGGAGCGCTTCATGAGTAGTTTGGTCAGCTGTGCGGCGTGCCGGCGTCACATTCGACGGAGCGAAGCGACGTGCCCGTTCTGCGGCGTTGGTGTGACCAGCGAGGTTGCCGGAGCGCCGGAACCGATGATGCCGCCGGGACGATTGAGCCGGGCGGCGCTGATGGCCTTCGCGGCGGCTGCCGTCGGGACGACGGCGTGCAGCAGCGCGCCCGCGCCCATGTACGGTCTGGCCGAAACGGGCGGATTCACGAACGAGAACGGCGGCACGGGAAGCGGCGGCGCGGCGAACTCCGGCGGCGCAAGCGCCGTCGCGCTCTACGGCGCTCCCGCCGCGGGCTTCGCAAACGCCGGCGGCGCCGTGAACGCCGGTGGCACCGCAGGAACCGCCGGCACGAACGCCGGCGGCAAGACGGCAAGCGGCGGCACGACGAACGAAGCCGACGCCGGTGACGGCGGTCCCGCGTCCGGTGGCGTGAGCGGCGCGGGTGGCGCCACCTTCGCGCCGCTCTATGGCGCGCCGGCGCCGCACTACGGCGTGCCGCCGAAGAACTAACCCGAAGGGAAAAGCACGATGAGCTTGGTGAATTGCGCGGGCTGTAATCGCCACATTCGACGGAGCGAATCGGCGTGTCCATTCTGCGGCGTCGCTGTGACCAGCGACGTTGCCGGAGCACCGGAACGGATGCTGCCTCCGACGCGAATGAGCCGCGCCGCGCTCATGGCGTTCGCGGCGGCGGCGGTCGGAGCAGCAGCGTGCGGCTCGGATGCGACCCCCCCCGTAGCGATGCCTCTTTACGGTGCTCCACCGATCCCCATCGCGACGGGCGGCGCCACTGCATCCGGCGGCTCTGGAGGTGCCGGCGGCGCGGCAACCGCGGGCGCGACGGGCAGCGGCGCTCGCACCGGCAGCGGCGGCGCGAGCGTCATGGCCCTCTACGGCGCCCCCGCCGCGGGCTTCGCCAACGCGGGCGGCGTGACGGGTTCCGGTGGTGGTCTGGTCGCGGCGTACGGTGGTCCTCCGACGACCGGCGGCGTCACGGGATCCGGCGGCACGAACGCCGGTGGCGCGACCGCGAGCGGCGGCACGACGAACGAGGCCGACGCCGGCGACGGTGGCCCCGAATCCGGCGGCGCGAGCGCCTCGGGAGGGAACAGCGGCCTCGGCGGGTTCAAGACGCTGTACGGAGGCCCGCCGCACCAATAGCTGCGAAGGGAAGTCGCATGACGAGCTTGGTGAACTGCGCAGGGTGCAATCGCCACATTCGACGGAGCGAGCCGGCGTGTCCGTTCTGCGGCGTCGCTGTGACCAGCGACGTTGCCGGAGCGCCGGAACGGATGCTGCCGCCGACGCGAATGAGCCGCGCCGCGCTCGTGGCGTTCGCGGCGGCGGTCGGGACGACCGCGTGCAGCTCCTCCGAGCAACGGGTGAGCGTGCCCCACTACGGCGCCCCCATGTTCCTTCCCGACGATGCTTCGACCGGTGGCGAGGCGACCAGCGCCGGTGGCGCGAAAGGGAGCGGTGGCGCGGCGAACGCCGGCGGCGCGAGCGTCATGGCCCTCTACGGCGCTCCCGCAGCAGGCTTCCCCGGCACCGGCGGTGTCACTGGATTCGGTGGCATGATCGCGGAATACGGTGCTCCCCCGCTGATCGGCGGCGGACCCGCAACCGGCGGAACGAATGCCGGCGGAACGAGCGCGGGCGGCGCGTCTTCGACCGGCGGGACGACGAACGAAGCCGACGCCGGCGACGGCGGTCCAGCAACGGGCGGCACGAAGGGCACGGGCGGCGCGACGATTGCGCCGCTGTACGGTGCGCCGACTCCGATCTACGGTGCGCCGCCGAGCAAGCAGTAACTCACGGAACATGACACCGCGGGAGCGACGACCATGACGAGCTTGGTGAACTGTGCGGGCTGCCGCAGGCACATTCGACGAAGCGAAGCGACGTGCCCTTTTTGCGGCGTCGTGGTGACGAGCGACGTCTCCGGAGCGCCGGAACGCCAGTTGCCGACGGTGCGACTCGGGCGCGCCGCGCTCGTGGCGTTCGCCGCGGCCGCGGTGAGCACGACGGCGTGCAGCGGCAGCGACTTCACGACGTCGCAGAGCAACGGCCAAAACGTCGACGGCGGCAACGAAGGCGCGGGCGCGACGAACGGGAGCGGCGCGACGTCGAACACCGGATCGGCGACCGGCAACGGGGGCAACGTCGGCGCGGGCGGCAACGGAAGCGGCGCCGCCGTCAACGCGGGCGGAATGAGCATCGCACCGCTGTATGGCCTGGCCGCCGGGGGCGGCGGTCCTGTTCCGGCCTACGGCGTGCCGCCACATCCCGGTGGCGGCGCGACGGGCGCGGGTGGCAGCGGCGATGGGGGAAGTACGGAGAGCGGCGGAACGAGCGGCGAAGCCGACGCCGGCGAGACCGGCGGCGCGACGAGCAGCGGCGGCTCCAAGGGAAGCGGCGGCACCACGCACGCAGGCGGAGCCACGGGCATGGGTGGCGCAACGAGCAGCGGCGGTGCGACGAGCGCGGGCGGCACGACGAGCTCCGGCGGGACCACCGCGAACAGCGGCGGTACCACGAGCAGCGGCGGTACCACGAGCAGCGGCGGCGCGACGGCGAGCTCCGGCGGCACCGCGAACACGGGCGGCGCCGCGAACACGGGCGGCGCCGCGAACACGGGCGGCACGACGAGCTCCGGCGGCACGACGAGCACGGGCGGCACGCAGGGAAACGGCGGGCTCCTCGGCGCGGGCGGCCTCCACGGCATCGGCGGCATCCAGCCCGCATACGGTATCGCCCCGCTTTACGGTCTGGCACCTGAGAAATCCTCTCGTACCGATGGCTGAAATCGGCCTGGCCGCGTCTCTCGCTTCTTCCAAGGACCGTTGGCGGCGTGGCAGCGAGCGGGGCCCCAACCCCGCTCGCTCGCGTCCAGCCGAATATGGCTTCGATCCGAGGGGATTGCTGAGGTCTGGCACCGACGAACCGCTGAGACGGCTCGAGAAAATATTCGCGCCGGCTCGGGACGCGCCCACGCGCGCATCGAACGACGAATCGACCGAATTTCGAGCTCGTTGAGCGACGAGAAGTGAGACACGTCACGGCGCGCACATTGTAGGGGCGCGTCGGATTTCTACGCTTACAACGTGCGGGCCGAATCGCGGCCGCGGATTACCGCGAGCGCCCTTCGTGTCGTACCCTGGAGGACTCCTCGCGCGCCTCGCAAGAGCGCGAAGGGCACTCCGGAGCGTCAATGAAGGCAACCGAGCTGTGTGCGGGTACCGTCGCCGTCTTCTGTGCAGCCCTGCTTTTGGGCTGTTCGAGCGACGGCGGCGGCGCAGGGACGGAAGAAGTCGGCGGCGCGGGCGGCGTCGATCCGCTCGGGGTGGGATCGACGACGAGCTTCGGGAATCAGAAGAACGCGGGCGGCAGCGCCGGAAGCGGCAACTCGAGTGGACAGAGCAGCGGAGGGACCGCGACGGCCGGCAGCGGCGGCGCCGGCGCGAACGGAGGCAAGCGCGCGAACGGGGGCACCAGCTCCTCGAGCGGCGGCGCGAGCGCGGGCGGCGGCGGCTCCACGACAAGCCCGGGCAAGCCGGGCACCGTCGGCGGCTGCACGATCTTCACAGCGGACGACGCCTGGAACAAGGACATCTCCGCGTCCCCGGTCGACGCGACGTGGACCGCGCACGTCCAGGCCGCGATCACCAGCGGCCTCCATTTGCACCCGGACTACGGCAACTCGGGGTCCGATCACTTCGGCATGCCGATCAACGTGGTGCCGCAGAGCCAACCCGCCGTGCCCGTCTCGTTCGACGATTACGCGGACGAGAGCGATCCCGGACCGTACCCATTTCCGGATCCGTCGAGCGCGCGCCTCGAAGGCGGCACGCCCACGAGCTGCGACGGGGATTGTCATTTCCTCACCATCCAGAGCGGCACGTGCATGCTCTACGAGGGGTACGCCTGCCAGTACTCGAACGGCTGGCACTGCTCGAACGGCGCGAAGTGGGATCTGACGAAGAACAGCTACGGACAGCGCCCGAAGGGGTGGACCAGCGCCGACGCCGCAGGGCTCGCGGTGACGCCGGGGCTCGTGCGTTACGACGAGGTCCGCGCGGGAGCCGTGACCCACGCCATCCGCTTCACGATGAAGTGCACGCGAGCGAACTTCGTCGCGCCGGCGACCCACGACGCCGTCCCGCCCAAATGCGACCCGAACGACCCGAATTCGCCGCCGATGGGCCTTCGGGTCCGCCTGAACAAGACGAAGTTCGACATCTCCACGCTGTCCGCGAGCGCGCAGGTCGTGGCGAAGGCCATGCAGACCTATGGGCTCATCCTGGCCGACAATGGCTCGGACTTTTACTTCCAGGGCGAAGACAATCCGGGCTGGACGGACCAGGACGTCGAGCCGCTGAAGACGATTCCAGCGGCGGCGTTCGAGGCAATCGTGCCGCCGGCGCTCGAGAACTGAAACCCGCGCTATCCTGCCGGCGCGAATGGCGGCAAGCGCCCGCGTCCTTCAACTTGCCCTGGATCGGCCCGATCCCGACGCCCTGGGTGGCGTGGCGGTGCACGCAGCGGCGCTCTGCCGCCACGCACCCCGGACGCTGACCTGTTTCACGGCCTATCCGTCGTCCGGCGATCTGCTCGTGGAGGCGTGGTCGCCGCGCATGCTCGTCGCCGCGCTGCCGATGGCGGACGCGAGCTCACGCGCGCGAGCGCTCGCGGCTGCGCTCGCGGGAACGGGCGCGATGCTGCTGCACGTACACTCGCCGTCGTTCGGCCCCGCCGCCATCGTGGAAGCGAAGCGCGCCGCCGGCGCGCGCCTCACCTTGAGCCTGCACGACCACGCCTTGGTTTGCGAAAATTACGAGCTGCTCGAAGGCGGGAGCCGATACTGCGGCATTCCCGCGGATCTTTCGCGATGCGACCGTTGCCTGGCGAAGACGCGCGCGCGCGCGCCCGGGACCGTGCTCGCGTGGCGCGAGGCGATGAGCCGCCTGGTGGCGGAAGCCGACGCGGTCGTCGCGCCTTCGCGCTCCGTCCTCGATCACGCCGCGCGCGTCCATCCGAACGTCGTGGCCCGCGCCCGCCACATCCCATGGGGTGTGCCGGCGCCGAGCGCGAGACGGCAGCAGGCGTCGACGGAGAGCGGCCCGCTGCGGATCGCCGTCGTGGGCGTGTGGGCGACGGTGAAGGGCGCGCAGCAGCTACCGTCGCTCGTCGCCGCTTGCCGCGGTCTCGACGTCGAGTGGCACCTGTTCGGCGCGACGGAAGGCGCGTCGCTCGCCAGCGTCGAACGCGTCGGCGAGGTCGTCTTCCACGGCGCCTACCGCCGGGAAACGCTCGCCGAGCGACTCGCGAACGCAGGCTGCCACGTCGTGGCGCTTCCGAGCGTCGGCGCGGAGACCTTCTCGCTCGTGTTGAGCGAAGTCGTGGCCGCCGGGTTTCCGGTGATCGCTTCGCACCTCGGCGCGCTCGGCGAACGCGTCAGCGAAGGCGATCTCGGTTGGCTGTTCGACCCATTCGATCCGAGGAGCTTCGCCGCGGTCGTGAAACGACTCGCCGGCGATCGCGGCGAGGTGGAGCGCATCGCGCGTCACGTCGGTTTGCTGCCGCGCCGTGACGAGGCGCAGATGGCCGCGGAGCACGCGGAGCTCTGGTGCGCGCTGTCGGCGGAAGAGACGGGCTCCCTCCGTCCAGCCGGAAGCGACGCGATCGGCCCCCGGCGAGAGGCGCTCGAAGCGTTCGAGGACGGCATGGCGCGGGCGCGAAGGCGCCGGCCGTCACGGCTGGACGCGCTCTTCGATCTGGCGAAAAAGACGGACTTCTATAGAGACCTACGGTTGCGCAAGCTCCTTTCCGAGGACACGCGCAAAGCAATCGAGCACGCGCTGCGCCGCCCGTCGTATGGTGCGCGCCGCGCAAAGGATCGACGATGACGAGCCGCGACGTTCGACTGTCGTGGGGTGTGTTCGCCCTGCTGCTTTTCTCCTTCGCCTACTTCTACCAAGCCGGCGGATGGAACGAAAACACGCGCTTCGACCTCGTCAGGGCCATCGTCGACGACCACACGCTCGCCATCGACCGATATCACGAGAACACCGGCGACGAGGCGAGCTACGGCGGTCACTATTATTCGGACAAGGCGCCGGGCCTCTCCCTGTTCACGGTTCCGCTCTACGCGCTCGTACGGCTCTTCAGGGGCGCGTTCGCCACCGAGCACGACTTCATCGTCGTCGCGACTTACCTCTCGACGATCCTCACGGTGGGCGTCGCCGGCGCGGCGACGGGGGCGCTCGTGTACCGCGCCGGCCGCCGTCTGGGCGCGACGCCCGTCGGCGCGCTCATCGCTTGCACGGGTTACGGACTCGGCACCATCGTGTTTCCTTTTTCCACGATGTTCTTCGGGCACCAGCTCGCGGCGTTCTTGCTCTTCTTCGCGTTCATTCTGGCCTGGGAATGCAAGGACGCTCCTGCTCGATGGAAATCCGCCTGCGTGCCCCTCGCGCTCGGCGCGGCCGTCCTCGTCGAGATGCCGACGGCTCCCGCGGCGCTCGGCTTGCTCGGCTATCACCTCGGATTCAAGCCGTCGCGCCGCACCTTGCTCGTCGCGGCGGTCGCGGCCCTGCCGGTGCTCGGCCTCGCGGCGTATCTCATGTCGGCCTTCGGAAGCCCCCTCCGCGTCGGCTACGACCTGCTCGCGAACCCCGCGTCACGCGACGAGATGCACACCCATGGGCTCTTCGGGCTCACTTATCCGCACATCGGGGTGATCGCCGAGCTGCTGCTCGGGCGCTACCGAGGGCTCTTGCCCTACTCGCCCATCCTGCTCCTCGCGATACCCGGGTTTCTCGTGGCCCTGAGCCGTGAGATCACGAGCGACGACGCGCCCGAGGTGATCCACGAAGAACGCCGGCGTGCTTCGAAGGTCGCGCTCTACGTGTGCGTCTATTTCGTGCTGTTCGTCTCGAGCTACACGTGGTGGCAAGGCGGCTCGAGCTTCGGCTCGCGCCATCTCGTTCCCATGCTCCCGTTCTTCGCGACGCCGATCGCCCTCGTGGCGAGCCGCCGGCCGGGGCTCGGGCTCGCGCTGCTCTTGCCCTCGATCGCCGTCATGCTCATCGTCACCAGCGTGCAACCCAAGGTGAGCGACCGCTTTCACAATCCGTTCTGGGCAGGGCTCTTGCCGGCGTTCCTCGACGGCGTCATCGCGGCGAACGACGTGTGCCCCGTCATCGGCCAGATCGGCGTTCGAGCGCACGAGAACTTCCTCCGTCAAGCGCGCCACGACGCCTTCAATCTCGGCATGCTCCTCGGGAACGGCACGCCGCGAAGCCTGGCTCCGCTTATCGCGATCTGGCTCTCTTCGGCGTGGGGTCTCGGCCGCGCCGCGCGCAAGGAGCCTTCCGACGCCCTTCAGGCGGAAGGCGGGAGCGCGACGTTGAAGACCTCGTGAGACCATGAAGGTAGTCGTACTGGACAGCTTCACGGCCGACCAAGGCGAGGACGTTTGGGGCGCCCTTTCGCCGCTCGGGACCGTCGCCGTGTACCCGCGTACCGCGCGCGCGGAGCTGCTCTCCAGGGCCGACGGCGCGGAGGCGTTGCTCACGAACAAGGTCCTGCTCGATCGCGAAGTGATCGAACGGCTCGGCGCCCTGCGCTATGTCGGCATCGTCGCGACCGGCACCAACGCCGTCGATCTGGAAGCGTGCCGCGCGCGCGGCATCGCCGTCACCAACGTCCCCGGATACTCCGCGCACTCCGTCGCGCAGCTCGTGTTCGCGTTGCTCCTGCATCTGACCAATGACGTGGCCGCGCACGACGCCCGGGTCAAGGCCGGCGATTGGGCGGCCGCGCCGGATTTCATGTTCTGCTTGCGCCCGCTCACCGAGCTCGCGGAAAAGACGATCGCGGTCGTCGGACTCGGCGCCATCGGCCGAACCGTGGCCGGCATCGCCGAGGCGTTCGGCATGCACGTGGTCGCGGCCGCGGTTCCGGGATCGCCGTCCATCGGGCGCGTCCCGCTCGACCTCGCGCTCGGGCGGAGCGACTTCGTGACGCTGCACTGTCCCCTCACCCCAGCGACGCGGCACCTCGTCGGCGACGATTTCCTGCGCTCGATGAAGCCGAGCGCCGTGCTGGTCAACACGAGCCGCGGCGCCCTGATCGACGAGGCCGCGCTCGTGCGCGCGCTCTCGGCGAGGACGATCCGCGCGGCGGCGCTCGACGTCGTCGAACGCGAACCGCCCGGCGCCGACGACCCGCTCTTGGATCCGGCGGCGCCGTTCGCGGATCGGCTCGTGGTGACGCCGCATATCGGCTGGGCGACGGTCGAAGCGCGGGCGCGCCTCGTCTCGATCTCCATCGAGAACCTGGCCGCGTACCGGCGCGGCGAGCGGATGAACCGGGTCGAGGACGCGGGCGGCGCGCAAACGTTGTCGCTGCCGCCGCGCGCGTGACGCGGCGCCGGCGTGTTGCGACGCGCGCTCGAAGCACGACGGCAGGTTCCGAAGATCCTGTGCCATGCTGTGCCACGCTGCCGGCTCTGGCTTTCGTGATGCCGTTTGGCAAGTGGTACGCCGCATGCTTCGGCGAAGAGCATGACGTCGTGGATGCGTTGGGTGATGTGGGTGCCGCTCGGCGTGGTCGCGTGCTCGGGACGGACCGACACGGGAACGAAGGGCGGCGGCGACCCGACGTGCAACACGCCCGGTGCATGCGACGACGCGGGAACGACGTGCACGAACGGCGCGACCAAGCCCGCGGACGACGGCTGCAACACCTGCACGTGCTCGAACGGCGGCTGGGCGTGCACGGAGCGCGCGTGCCCAGCGCCGACCTGCACGAACGGCGCGACGATGCCCGCCGGCGATGGCTGCAACTCCTGCAGCTGCCTGAACGGGACTTGGAGCTGCACGACACGACTCTGCACGCCGCCGCTCACCTGCACCGAAGGGGCGACCAAACCGGCGGGCGACGGCTGTAATACGTGCACGTGCCACGGTGGCCAGTGGGGATGCACCCTCGTCGGCTGCGTGCTCACGTGTCAGGACGGCGCCACGAAGATGGCCGACGACGGCTGCAACACCTGTACGTGCAGCGCGAACCAATGGCTCTGCACGCAGAGAGCCTGCGCCTGCAAAGAAGGCGACACGATGACGCAAGGCTGCAACAGCTGCGTCTGCCAGGGCGGCGCTTGGACGTGCACGCCGGCCGCGTGCGGCAAGGCGTGCGGCGGATTCGCAGGCAACACCTGCGCGGCGGACGAGTACTGCGCGTACGACGTCGGCGCGTCGTGCGGCGCCGCCGACGCGGAGGCGACGTGCATGAAGCGCCCCACGGCCTGCACGAAGGACTACTCCCCGGTCTGCGGCTGCGACGGCAAGACGTACTCGAACAAGTGCGTCGCGGCCGCCGCGGGAATCGGCATCGGGGCGAACGTCGCCTGCGGGTCGCCACCCGCGCCGTGACGGACTCGGTGCTCAGCGCTTGCGCGCGGAGCCGCCCGGCGGCGGCGTGAGGGCGAGCGTCGCGCGGTACGCCTCCGTGATCTGCTGCACGGCGGCTTGATCCACGACGATCTCGCCCGCGCCCGCGGCGCGCTGGAGATCGAAGACGCTCCACGCCTTCGCGTCTTTCGGCATTTTCGCGTACCGGGGCACCATGTGCGCGTGAAAGTGCGGGAAGCTTTCACCCATGGCCGCGGTGTAGATGCGCAGCGCTCCCGTGACCTCTTCGAGCACGCGCTCGAAATGCCGCAACGCCGGGCCGAAGCTCGCGACCTCCCGATCGTCGAAGTGCGCGGGACCGGGCACGTGTCGCTTGCTGATCATGAGCATCCACCCGGGCACGCCCGCGGGCTCCGCGTGCCGGACGTGCCAGAGCTCGTCCTCGTAGATGGCGGGCACGGCGTTGGGACCGGACAGCGAGTTACAAACGCCGCACGGCGGAGCGGATGCAGGGGCGACCATCTTGTCAGGTTACCTCAAACCCCGTCCCGTGCTCGAGGTTCCGGCGAGGGAGCCCAATACTCGAGGGCGCTACCGAACGCTCCGAGAGCGAACACGAGCGCCAGATAGCTCACGTAGAAGATGAAGACGAGCACCGCGCCCTCGGCCACCACCTTCTCCGGCGCGACGTAGACCGCGAGGCCAGCGTACAGGGCGAGCTGAATGGCGCCGAAGAATCCGGGTGCGTTCGGCAGCACGTAGCCGATCGAGAGCACGCCCACCATGGAGGTCGCTTGCGCGAGCGTGAGCTCCGACAGACCGACCGCGTGCCCCAGCATTCGAACCGCCCAGATGTGAGAAAACGCCGACAAGAGCGTGACGGCCACGTACGGCGCCGTATATCGCAGGTTCGTGAGAAACCGCAGGCCGTCGCTCACATGTTCCACGGCGTCGGCCAGGCGTGTGCCGAGCTCCGCCGAGACGACGCCGATGGTGCGCTCGGTGACGGTGCGCGCGAACGACCGAAAGCGATAGAAGATCAGCATCACGAGGAACGCGCCGCCGAATACGAGCGCCGCGACGAGCCCCGCTTTCGGAACGAGCGAGGCCGGGACCGGCAAGCCGCCGACGGTGCTCGGCAATGGCTCGTGCGGCGCGGCGATCGACAGCCCGACGAGCAGCGCGCCGGTGTAGACGATTCCGTCGATGATGCGCTCGGCGAACACCGTGCCGGCCACCGCCATCGCCGAAAGGTGGCCCTGCGTGCGCAGCATCGCCGGGCGAGCCATCTCGCCGAGCCGAAACGGCAGCACGGTGATGATCACCATGCAGATGAAGTTGATCGTCAGCACGCGACGCAGCGGCACGTGCGCGATGGGCGCGGTCAGGTAATAAGTGCGCGCGCAGCGCAGGACCATGTGCGACGCCATCCCCAGCACGAAGAGGGCGACGAGCCAGACGTCCGTGCGCCCGAGCGCCTTCGCCGGCGGGAGCATCGGCAACGCTCCGCGGCGCATCACCCAGACGAAGATCCCGACGATCAGCACGGAGCCGATGGCGGCGCGGACGTGCTTCTGTCCGAAGCGGGAGGGGCTGAGCTCGCGCTCCGCTTCCGAAAGGACGCTCTCGGGCGCCTCGGGCTCCGGCGAACGTTGGCGCGCTTGTTCCGTTTCCAGGGGCCGCCCTCAGCGCGGGAAAGCCGCGGCGTTGCCGCCGTCGACGGTGATGACGGCGCCGCTGGTCGCTTCCGCCGTCGCGAGATACGCGAACGCGCGCGCGACGTCGAGGGCGGTCGTCTCGCGCCGCAGCAAATTGTCGCGGAAGTATTCGTCCGGCGATATGCCGCGCGCGCGGGCGCGGCTCTCCACGATGCCCTCGAGCAGCGCGGTGCGAATGCGATCGGCGTTCACCGCGTTCGCGCGAATCCCTCGTCCGCCCAGGTCGACGGCGTACTGGCGCATCAAGGCGAGCACCGCCGCCTTCGGCACGGCGTAAGGGCCGAACTCCTTTCCCGGATTGAAGGCGCTCTTCGAGGCGTTGAAGAGGAGACAGCCGCCGATCCCCTGCGCGAGGAAGACGTCGCACGCCGCCCGCGCGACGAACTGATGCGACAGCAAGTTCAGCTCGAGCGAACGCCTGAGCTTCGCCTCTCCGTCTGCCGTATGTAGAAGGCCGGAAGGCGCGTTGCCCGCGTTGGAAACGACGACGTCGAGGCCGCCGAAGGCGTCGACGGCCGCGACGACGAGGCGCTCGCAGTCGGCTTCGCTGGTGACGTCCGCGGCGAACGCCGCGCACCGCCGCCCGAAACGGCGCGCCAGCGATTCTCGCGCGGCGGCGAGCGCCGCTCCGTCGTAGTCCGAGACGAGCACGTGCGCGCCCAGCTCCAGAAAATGCGTCGCCGTCGCGAGCCCGATGCCCTTCGCGGCGCCGGTCACCAGCGCGACCTTTCGTACCAGGGGACCCGCCGCCGCGGCCTTCACCTTGAGCTTCGCTTGCTCGAGGCTCCAGTACTCGACGTCGAAGAGATCTCCGTGGGACACGGGCGCGTAGCGACCGAGCGCCGTGGCGTCGAGGATCACCTTCGCCGTGTGCGCGTAGATGTCGCCGGTGATCTTCGCTTCGTCGAGCGTCTTTCCGACGGTGAGCGCGCCGAGACCGGCGTACAGGATGACCCGCGGCAGTCGATCCAGCCGCGTGAGGGCGCCGCCGTAGCGCGGCGAATTCTGCGCGAAGTACGACTCGTACCAGGCGCCGTAGCGCGCGAGCTCCGCTTCTATCTCCGCGCGCGCCGCCGCGGCGTCCTCGCCACGGCTGCTGCACCACGCCGGGACGGGTTTCGTCCGCAACACGTGATCCGGCGTCATCGGTCCGATCTGCGACAGCTCCTGGCCGTCGGGACGCGTCACCAGGGTCAGGATCTCGTCCTCGTCGCGCCAATCGAGCACGAAGCGGCCGCCCTCCGCGGCGCGATCGAGCGCGCCACGCACGATGGGCGACAGCAGGCGTCGCGCCGCGCTCCGCGCCTCGGCGTCCGATTCGACGGCGCCGCTCGCCGTCGGGCGTTGTGACGTTCGCCCGCGTTCGCGCTCGATGTACTCCTCGGCGCGCGTGACGGCCTCGACCATGCGGTCGTAGCTCTCCCGCGCCGACTCGCCCCAGGTGAAGATGCCGTGCTGCTCGAGGATCATCACGTTCTTGCCGCGCACCCGATCGCCGAGCTCCGCGACGCGGCGGGCGAGCAAGAAACCCGGCATCACGTACGGAACGAGCAGCACCTCGTTGCCCCACACCTCTCTGGCGCGCGCCGCGCCGTCGGGTTGATCGATCACGGCGAGGACCGCGTCGGCGTGCGTGTGATCCACGTACTTCCCCGGCAAGAAGGCGTGGAGCAGCGCCTCCACCGACGGCGCGGGGCTCGTCGGATCGAGCATCTGGCTCTTCAACGCCTTCACCATGTCCTCGTCGCTGAGCTGCGGAAGCGCGAGACAGGCGAGCAGCGGCTCCATGCGACACGCCGGAAATCCTTCGGGCTCGATCGTCGCGAGATCCCAGCCGCTGCCCTTCACCCAGATGACGCGGGCGTCCGCGCCGCTGATCTCGCGCGCGCTGCCCTTGGCCGACGTGTTGCCGCCCCCGTGCAACACGAGCGACGGCTCTCGACCGAGGAGCCGCGACGTGTAGACGCGCAGCGCGAGATCTTCGCCGTGGCGGGGCCCCCATCGGCGGACTGCGTCCGCCGCGTCGGCGTCGTTCCATTGAGATCGCATATCGGGGCGCTCTACTCGACGGTGACGGTCTTCGCCAGGTTCCTCGGTTGATCGACGTCCGTGCCCTTGAAGTCGGCCGCGTAGTAGGCGAGGAGCTGCAAGGGGAGCACCGTCAGGAGCGGCTGAACGACCTCCGGCGCCTTCGGAATGGAGAGCACGTACTGCGCGAGCGCCTGCACCTCGCCGTCTCCCTCGGTGGCCACGGCGATGACCTGGCCGTCGCGCGCGCGGACCTCCTGGACGTTCGCGAGCGTCTTCTCGAAGTGGCGATCCCGCGGCATGATGACGACGACGGGCATGCGTTCGTCGATGAGCGCGATCGGCCCGTGCTTCATCTCGCCTGCGGCGTAGCCCTCGGCGTGCGCGTAGCTGATCTCCTTCAGCTTGAGCGCGCCCTCGAGCGCGATGGGATACGAGAGCCCGCGCCCCAGGAAGAGCATGTTGGGCGACTGGTGGAACCGGCGCGCGACCTCCGCGACCGCGTCCTTGCCTTCCAGCGCGCGGCGCATCTCGCGCGGCAGCTCGACCAGCGCCTGCAGCACGTCGCGCGCCTTCGCCTCGTCGAGCGTGCCGCGGCGGCGGCCGAGGTGCACGGCGAGCATCAAGAACGCGACGAGCTGCGTCGTGAAGCACTTCGTGGACGCGACGCCGATCTCCGGACCGGCGTGCGTGTAGAGCGCGCCGTTCGACGCGCGCGGGATCGCGCTCTCCAAGACGTTGGCGATGGAAAGGACGGTCGCGCCCGCTTCCCGCGCGGCGCGCACCGCGACGAGCGTGTCCAGGGTTTCGCCGGATTGACTCACGGCGATGACGAGGTCGTCCTTGTCGAAGACCGGTTCGCGGTGCCGCACCTCGCTGGCGAGCTCGGCCTGCGCCGGCATCCGCGCGAGCTGCTCGATCCAGTACCGTCCCACCAGGGAAGCGTGGAAGCTCGTGCCGCAGGCGATGAGGTACGCGCGACGAGCGCGCTTCGCGACCTCGGGATCGAGCCCCATTTCGCTCTCGACGACGTTGCCCGCTTCGAGCTCGATGCGGCCTCGAATGGTGTCTTCGACCGCGCGCGGCTGCTCGAAGATCTCCTTCAGCATGAAATGCTTGAAGCCGCCCTTCTCCGCTTGAAGGGGGTTCCAGTTGATGCGCTTCGGGACGCGCTTCACCTTCTCGCCGGAGACCGTCTCGATGCGCGGACCATCGGCGGTGAGCTCGGCCATGTCGCCGTCTTCCAGGAAGATCATGTCTCGTGTGTGACCGAGGACGGCGGGGATGTCGCTGCCGCAGAGCGTCTCGCCTTGGCCGATACCGATGACCAGCGGCGAGTCGTTCTTCGCGACGACCAGGCGATCGGGCTCGCGGCGCGAGATGATGGCGAGCGCGTACGCGCCCTTCACCCGCGAGAGCGCCGCGCGCACGGCGTCGAACAGCGAGGCTTGGCCGTTCGAGAGCGCGCGATCGACGAGGTGCGCGACGATCTCGGTGTCGGTGTCGCTCGCGAATTTCACGCCCTCGGCCGAGAGCTCGCGCTTCAGCGCGAGATGATTCTCGATGATCCCGTTGTGCACCACCGCGACGTCGCCGGCGACGTGCGGGTGCGCGTTCGCTTCGCTCGGACGCCCGTGCGTCGCCCAGCGCGTGTGGCCGATCCCCGTCGTGCCGGCGAGCTTTCTGTCGTCGGCCGCACGAACCAGGTTCTCGAGCTTACCGACGGTACGGACGATCTCGACGCGTTCGCCGTCGTGAATCGCGAGCCCGGCGGAGTCGTAACCTCGGTATTCGAGCTTACGCAGCCCGTCCAGCAAGATGGGGGAAGCGAGTTTCGGTCCGACGTACCCGACGATGCCGCACATGTTTTTCGACCTTCCTGGGATACCTATGTACCCGCCGAATCTGTTGCGATAAGAGACCGATCAGCGCGGAAATGTCAGAAAGCTCGACAACGGCGTTGAAGCGCGCGACCGGGACCGCGCTGCAAGTCCGCGAGACTCCGAACGAGGCCTGGCGCGACACCGATTGGCAGAAGCTGTGGCTCCTCCTGAAATCGCGGAGCTGGACCTCCCTGGCCATCGTCCCCGCCGGCGCCGGCGCTCCCGCGGACTTCACGCTGACCATCGCCGTCACCTTGGCGCGAATCGGTATCTTACACCTTGGCACGCCGATCCACGTCGCCGACGGGACCAACATCACCCTGGGCCGCCTCGAGCAGTTTCTGGAAGAGGTCCATCGCCTGAATCGCGACGGCGACCTCGTCCTCGTCGCGCTCCCGGCGATCGACGAGAACCCGACGGCGATAGCGCTCGCGCAGAAAGCGAGCTTCTCGGTGCTCTGCGTCCTGCTCGGCGTCATGTCCCAGTCGGAAGCGAAGCGCACCATCGGGCGCATCGGGCGCACGTCCTTCCTCGGGACCGCGGTGTTCCATCCGCCGGCGAGCGCCGCCGAAGACGCGGCGAGCCCGGCGCCGCGCTGAGGGCGCTCAGCGGCCCACGCCCGTGTACCGGAAGCCCGCGCGCTCGAGCGCCGGCCGGGGCAGCACGTTCCTACCGTCGAGGATGATGGCGGTGCGCATCTTCTTCGCGAGCTCCGGCCAGGGGAGCGTCTGATATTCGGGCCACTCCGTCGCGAGCACGAGCGCGTCGGCGCCCTCGGCCACGGCGAGGACGCTCTCGCAGTGCTCGATGCCCGTCCCGGGCTCGATCCGCGCCCGGGCGATGGGATCGTGGCAGCGGACCTTGGCGCCGCGGGCGACGAGGATCTTCGCGATCTCGAGCGCGGGCGCGTCGCGCAGATCGTCCGTCTGCGGCTTGAACGCGATCCCCAAGAACCCGATGGTCCTTCCCTTCAAGATCTTGAGCTCGGCGAGCAGCTTCTCCACGACGCGTTCGCGCTGTCGATCGTTCACGTCGCGCGCGGCTTTCACGATGGGCATGCCGAGACCGTATTCGCGGCCCGTGGAGACGAGCGCCGCGGTGTCCTTGCCGAAGCACGAGCCGCCCCAGCCGATGCCCGCGGCGAGAAAGCGGCTCCCGATGCGCGCGTCGCTGCCGATGCCCTTGGCGACCTGAACGACGTCGGCGCCCACGCGCTCGGCGAGCTCGGCGATCTCGTTGATGAAGCTGATCTTCAGGGCCAGGAAGGCGTTCGCCGAGTACTTGATGAGCTCGGCGGACGCGAGATCCGTCGTGATGAGCGGAACCAGCGCGAGGCGCTCGGGTCGCGGGAGAAACGTCGGCGGCGTGAAGGTCTGCTCGGTGATCGGCCGGTACAGATCCGACAAGATGTGCACCGCTCGCTTGTTGTCGGCGCCGACGACCGTCCTGTCGGCGTACAGCGTGTCGAATATGGCCGACCCTTCGCGCAAGAACTCCGGGTTCGAAGCGACCGCGAAATCCTGCTTGGCGCTCGAGCCGCGTTTGGCGACGAACGCGTCGCGCACGATGGCCTCGACCCAGTTCGCGCTGCCGATAGGGACGGTCGACTTGTTCACGATGACGGTGAACTTGTCGCCCAGGTTCTCGCCGACGGAGCGCGCCGCAGCCTCCAGATATTTCAGATCGGGAGCGCCATCTTTTCCCGGCGGAGTGCCGACCGCGATGAAGACGACGTCCGCCTGAGGGACGCCCTCGGCGATGCTCGTCGTGAACGAGAGCCGGTTTCCACACAGCGCGATGAGCTCGTCCAGGTGGGGCTCGAAGATGGGAAGCTCGCCGCCCTTGAGCTTTTGGATCTTCGCTTCGTCCACGTCGACGCAAACGACCTGGTATCCGAGGAACGCGAGCGCAGCGGCGTTCGTCAAGCCGACGTATCCCGTCCCGATTACGGCGACGTGCAGATCTTGCATGGTGACGCTTCTACCACGATCGCGAGCGGGGTTCTCGTTTCGAGTAGGTCGAAATCGCCGAACGCGGCACCTCTGTCCAGGGTTGCTCCACGGTGTTCCAGGGTACGGGGCGCGCGCGCCCTCGCCGTTCCACGTCGACGAAAGTGCTTCCGTCGCCATCCGGCGCGGTCTACTCGGGATGCGATGCAACAGAGAGCCTTCGGGTCCACGAGCCTTCGTGTTTCGGAGATCGGGCTCGGATGCGCACGGATTGGAGGCATCTTTCAGCAAGATCCACGCGGCTTTTCGAACCTGCTCGACGCCGCGTACGACTCGGGGATCCGCTTCTTCGATACGGCGGACATCTACAGCCAGGGCGAGAGCGAAACGCTCGTCGGCAAGGCCTTCCGCGGCCGGCGCAACGCGGTGGTCATCGCTA
Organism: Polyangiaceae bacterium; assembly: GCA_035547195.1. Lineage (GTDB taxonomy): Bacteria > Myxococcota_A > Polyangia > Polyangiales > Polyangiaceae > DASZVB01. The sequence continues at coordinate 91,591 of DASZVB010000074.1, read as the reverse complement.
CGAAAGCGGGCTACGTCCTGCCGGCGCAGCGACAGCTCATCGCGCGGATCAAGCCGCTCGTCAGGCCCCTCATCAAGGCGCTCGGGATCCGGCGTGACAAGCTGCCCGCCGCGGTGCGCGGCACCATCACCCAGAACTTTTCGCCGGCGTATCTGAAAGGCGCGCTCGAGGCGAGCTTGAAACGCCTCCGCACGGATTACGTCGATCTGCTTCAGCTGCACAGCCCGCCGCGCTCGGTGATCGAGCGGGGCGACTGGCTCCGCGCGCTGGAAGACCTGAAGCGCGCCGGCAAGGTGCGGTACTTCGGCCTATCCTGCGACACCATCGACGCCGCGGAAGCGGCGCTTCGCGTGCCCGGCGCTTCGTCGCTGCAGGTGGTCGTGAATCTGCTCGAGCAGGGCGCGGCGCCTTCGGTATTGCCGGAGGCACAGGCGCGCAACGTCGCCGTCATCGCGCGGGAGTGTCTCGCGAACGGGCTCCTGGTGAAGGAAGAACACGAGCTCGATCTGAAAGCGTTTTGTAGCTCGCCGGAGCAAGAAGCGGAACGGCGCGAGCGTCTCGGACAGCTGCGGCGCGAGGCGCGCGAGCGCGGCGTCACCCTGGCGCGCCTCGCGCTCGATTACGTCCTGAGGGCGAAGGGCGTCTCCGTCGCGCTCGTCGGGACGAGGAACCGAGAGCAACTCCAGGGCGTGCTCCGCGGTCTCGCGTCTTAGACGCGCCCGGGAGCGAACGTCACGACGGCGCGGAACCGACGAGATTCGCGTAGAGCCGCGAGAAGTCTTCGGCGAGCCGACGGCTCGTGAAGTCGCGCTCGACGCGTTCGCGACCGTACGCCCCCATCGTGGCGCGGAGCTCGGGGTCGCCGAGCAACGCGGCGAGGTTCTGCGAGAGACCGCGGACGTCGCCCGGCTCGGACAAAAGCCCGCTCTTGCCGTGCTCGACGACTTCCAGCGTGCCCCCGTTGGCGAGCGCGACGACGGGGCGCTTCATGGCCATCGCCTCCGCGAACACGAGACCGAAAGGCTCTTCGAAGCTCGGAAGCGCGAACACGTCGCACGCGGCGAGCAGCTCCGGGATGTCGTTGCGCGCTCCCGCCATCGTCAGGTTCGACGCCACGCCGAGCTTCGTCGCGAGCTCCACGAGCTCGCGCGACGTGCCGCTGCCCGCGGGGTAGTCGGCGCCGACGATGACCAGGTGCGCCCGCGGGATCGTCTTCTTCACTTCGGCGAGCGCCTTCACGAGCAGCGCGTGACCTTTCCACGAAAAGAGCCGCGCGACGCTCACGATGAGCGGCACGCCGAGCGCGACACCGAGCGCGCGCCGTCCCGCGGCGGCGTCGAGGGATGGATCCCACCGCGAAAGATCGATGGCGTTCAGGATGCCGTGCGCGCGCTCCGGCGCGCAGCCGCCGCCGATCAACGACTTTCGCACGAACTGGGAGACGCCGACCACGGCGTCGGCGTTGCGAAGCGCCCACTTCACGCCGCGACTCATCCAATCGCCGTACTTCACGTGGACGTGCACCACGGATCTCGCGCCGGTGACGATCCCGAGCAGGACGCACGCGACCGCGTCGCGCGGCCGGTCGGTGGAGTGCAGCACCCGGATGCGATGGCGCCGGACGTAGCGTGCGAGCCCTGCGAGGCTCGCCGCCGCGGGCACGAAGCCGCGCAGGCGGAGGATCTTCTCGAGCCTCGACTCCTGGAAGAACGACGGCCCGAAGTCCGTGGGGCGAAGCTTCACGGCGGGCATCCCGCGCAACACTTCGTACGGGGGCGAGACCTTCCCCGGCAACGGCTTCTGAGCAGCGGCGTGGAGGTCGAAGCGGTTCGGATCGAGGCTCCGCAACAGCAGGAGATGAATCGCGGTGTCCGCGCCGTAGTCGGTGGGGGACGAGATGAAGAGCACGCCGGGGGCGGTGGTCACCGTCACGCCACCGAGCGCTTCGGCGCGTCGGCCTTCTTCGCGAAATCTCCCGTCCGCAGATCCCGAGCGAGGCGATCGCTCGCGCGCGCGGCGAGCGCCATGGCCGTCAGCACCGGGTTCTTCTCGGGCCCGGTCGTGAACACGGAGCAATCCGCGACCATGACGTTCGGCACGTCGTGCAGCCGGCTGAAGCCGTCGACGACGCCGTAGCGCGGCGACTCGTGCATACGACACGTGCCGGCGTAGTGATTGGAGTTGCCGATGTCTTCCACCTTCCACACGCGCACGCGCGCCGGTCGCCGCGCGCCTTCGAGCATTTCGAGGAGATGCTCTCGCGCTTCGAGCAGCGGTTTTTCGGCGCCCGCCGGGTGTCGAATCTCGACCGTGAGCGGCGAGCTGCCGTCCTTCGACGGCGTGCCGTTGCGATCGACGGCGACGCGGTTCTCGGGAGCCGGCGGCATGGTGCCGAAGACGCTGAAGCCGGTGTGCTCGAGCCGCCTCGGGTGCGCGCGCAGGACGCTCGGCGCGAGGTACGCGACTCCGCTCCACTGCATGCACGCCGCCGCGTAGAGCGGCTCGGATTGCGCCATCCTGAGCCGCGTCAAGTACGCGGCGGGATGAATGCCGATGGGCTCGTCGAAATCCAGCACTATTTTCGCGACCGGATGATCGTGGAGATAGCGTCCGACGACGCCGTTCGAATTGCCGATGCCGTCGGGGAACTCCGCGCTCGTGGATTGCAAGAGCACCTGCGGCGTGTTGATGGCGCCGGCCGCGAGCACGACCGCGGCGCACTTCACGCGCTCTTCCTGGCCGGTGCGCGCGTCGCGGTACACGGCGGCGGCCACCCGCCGTTCGTCTCGGGCGAGCTCGAGGCGGGTGACGCGCGCGCCGCACTTCAGCGTGACCCGGCCTTTGCGCACCTCTGGCTTCAGGAGGCGTGTGTAGGCGTTGAACGCGTTCACGCTGAGCGTGACGGTGTTCGAGGCGCCGTAGGCGTACGGCATCGGCGCGATCGCGCGCCCGAGGCGACGCGCCGGCTCGACCATCGTCTCCCAGCCGTGCGACAAGACGCGCTCGTGGCGCACGGCACCCGCGGGCAGCTGCGGCCAGTCGACCTTTCCGCCGGCGATGCTGAGGTACGGCTCGACGGCCTCGTACCACGGCGCGAGATCCCGGTACGTCACGGGCCAGCGATACGGTTCGCCCGCTCGCTCCGCATCCGCGAAATCTTCGGGCGAATAGCGCGGCACCGCGCAGCTCCAGTGATTCGACAAGCCGCCGGGCGCGAGGTCCTCGAACACGGCGCCCGTACCCCCGATCATGGTGAGCGCCGGTCGCGCCTGCAGCGGACGCCGTGTCCGCGCTACGGTGATTCCGCCGATTCGAACCGTGACGCCGCGCTCGGCGTGTTCCTCGCCGGCTTCCAGAACGGTCACGTCGATTCCGGCCTTCGCAAGGAACAAGGCGGCGCAAGAGCCCGCCGGGCCCGTTCCGATCACGACGACGCGCCGTTCTTCCATGAGCGGAATCCTATACGAGATCCGGAGCGCCCGTTCAAACGTCGGCTCGCCCCGTGTTCTACGAACCGCAAACGCAGGAATTGCGCCTTGCCTCGAACCGGCGGCGTCTATGAGTTCAATGAGTGGTGTAGTCGAATTCGAAGCGCTCGATCGCGTCGTCGGGGACGGGCACCGGCGGATTGCCGCAGCTGAAGTGCCAGACGAAGAAAGCCTTCTGTTTCGACGAGTATACGAGCCCGTTGGGAGCGTACGGGAGCTTGTCGGTCGCCGTGGACCACGTCGCGCCGTGGTCGGCCGAGAGCACCACGACGTCGTTGGCGACCGTCGCGATCCTCCCGTCCGGCAACTCGGTTGGTCGGAATCCTGCCGCTGCGACGTTCACGTCGGTCCAATGCTGGCCGCCGTCGGTGCTCTTGGCCATGCCCTTCGAGCTCGGTGACGCCCAGTAAATGGCGTGGTCGGAAGCGACGAGCGGCGCGCCGACGCCGCCCGAGCTGGTCGCGACGCTCCAGTTCTTGGCCCCGTCGGTCGTGCGATAGATCCCGGTGGGGCCGCCGCCGTAGCCCGCGCACCCGACGAGGTATTCCTGCGCGCCCATGACCAGCGGATACGAGCAGTTCGTCTGATCGGGGAGACCGGTGCCCACGTTGTTCCAGTTCTGCCCGCCATCCGTCGAAAGGTAGAGCGCGCGCGATTGTTCGTGACCGCCCGCGAGCAGCGTCTTGCGCGCAGGATCGGTGAAGTCGATGCTGACGAGATCCACGTGCGTCACGCTGCCCAGCGCCGAGAACGTGCTCCCGTCGTCGCCCGAGAAATACACGCCGTTGCCGTTGTAGATCCCCGACTCCCACCAGTGTTTCGAATCCGTCGGATCGAACACGACCGCGGACGTCCGATTGGTGATCGAAGCGCCGCCGACGCCGAGCTGCTTCCACGTCTTGCCCCCATCCATGCTCGCCCAGAGACCTTTCTGCGCGACGCCGGCGATGAGCATGTCCTCCTCGGGATGAACGGCGAGGTCCGACATGTTGCCGCACTCGGAAGGAAGGTCGGCCAAGTTGCCGGTAGCCTTCGTCCACGTGCCGTTGCCGACCATCGTCGAGTGCCCTCCGGCTCCGCTTTGACCGCCGCTCGCCGTCGCGCCGGCGGAGCTCGCGCCCGCACCGCCGCTGTTCGCACCGCCGCTGTTTGCGCCGCCGCTGTTCGCGCCGCCGTCGCCGTTCGTGCCTCCGGCCGCGCTCGCGTCGCCCTGATCGCGCCCGCCGCTGCTCCGCTCACCGCCGCTCGAAGACGCTCCCGAGCCGCCCTTCCCGCCGCTGTTGCTGGACGCCCCGCCCGCGCCTTCACCGGCGTCGCTCGCCGCATCGGCGCCGCGACTCGCACAGATCCCGGAGTCTCCGCAGCTCGAAGAGGACTCCGCCTTGCAGGCGAAGAGCGCGCCCGCCGCCAACATGTATGCGTACTTGCGTGCGTGCCGTCGCCCGTACGGCGACACGTCGAGGGAGATCGGAGAGGTCGACATCATTCGGTTTTTATACACTTCGGCTACGACCGCGTGTAACCGGCTGCGCCCGCGGATTTTCCCGATATTCGCGACCGCGCGCGGCTTGCGCCTCGAGCGAGGAAGTGAGAACGATCCTGCTCATGCTGTCCCTGTCGATGGCCCGGACCGACGGCCCGCTGCGAATCCTTTGCCTTGGCGCGCACAGCGACGACATCGAGATCGGTTGCGGGGGCACCCTTCTTCGCTTGCTCTCCGAGCACCCCGGCGCAGAAGTTCACTGGGTCGTTTTCTCGGCCGGCGAGGCGAGAGAAAGAGAGGCCCGCGCGAGCGCCGCGGATTTCCTCGGCGGGGCGAGCGCGACTACCGTCACCGTGAAGAGATTCCGCGAGAGCTATTTCCCGTCCGTGTGGGCCGATATCAAAGATTTCTTCGAAGACGTCCGGCGCGAGGTAAACCCCGACGTGGTTTTCTGCCATCGCTCACGGGATCTCCATCAAGATCACCGAGTCGTGGGCGAGCTCACGTGGAACACCTTTCGTAATCATCTGATCCTCGAATACGAAATTACGAAATATGAAGGGGATCTCGGGACGCCGAACGTGTACGTTCCGCTCACGAGCGCCCAAGCGGACCGGAAGGTCGAGCTGTTGATGCATCATTTCGCTTCGCAACGTTCGCGAGGCTGGTTTCGACCGAGTACGTTCCAGGGCATCATGAGTATTCGCGGAATCGAGTGTAATGCGCCCGACGGTCGGGCTGAGGCGTTTCACGCGCGTAAAATCGTGATCTGATTTGACGGAGCCACGCTGGAGGTCATTCCGAATCTCATATGTGGCGTGCCGCCTCGAATCTCCGCGCGTGCGCCTCGATGTGAGCCCAATAGACACACTACGTGGCCGCGTGCAGCCAATGACTGCCGGGGAGGAGCGCGGTACCGACGCAATCACCCGTTGGCACATTCGCAGCATGATGCGCCGACCTCCGACGCAGACCTGAGGATGTTATAATGAGTGTCAAGTTTCCAAGTCGTAACTCGCATCGAGCCCTTTCCAATCTCGTCCTGCCGCTCGCGCTGGCCCTGAGCGGATGTGGAAGCGGCTCCGGCGAGCAACGCCCGCAAACTCGCGAAAATAGCGCCGCGCTCAGCGCTCCGGTGTTTCCGCTCAAGGCTTCGACGAACGGACGCTATCTCGTGGACCAGAACGGCGCGCCCTTCCTGGTGATCGGCGACTCCGCGCAGGGGCTCATCGACGGCTTGAAGACGTCGGATATCGGGACGTATCTCGACGCGAGAAAGTCACAAGGTTTCAACTCACTGCTCATCGAGCTCGTCTCGCAACAGGACCAGGTTACCGGGTCGCCCCGGAGCTACACCGGCGTGTTGCCCTGGCTCAAGAACTCGAGCGGAGGCGCCTACGACGGCACCTCCGGGACGGCGGATTTCTGGGGCAACGACGGGGATTCGATCAACACGCCGTACTGGGATTACGTCGATTCCATCCTCGATCAAATCAGCTCGAGGAACATGCTCGTCTTCATGTACGTCCTGCCGTGGGGATTCGACGAGGGCGGCGATCAAGGCTGGTGGCCGGATCTGGTGAACAGCGCGAATACCGCCGCGAAGTGCAAGGCGTACGGCAATTGGCTCGGCACCAGATTCAAGAACCGCACGAACATCATCTGGGTCGACGGCAGCGACGACGACGGGAATTCCAACGCGGCGGCGCCGGACGGGACGAGCGGCATCACCCGGGCGCTCGCGATCGCTCAGGGGATGCAGCAGGCCGGGGCGATGCAACTCAGAACCGGCGATTGGAAAGCTCCGTCGATATCCACGGACGAGAGCGCCTTCACGTCGTTGATGCAGCTGAACGGCATCTACTCCGTAGGAGGCTTGTACCCATCGACGGTGACTGTGCCGAACCCACCCCAACACACCTACCTGGAAGGGCGTGCCGCCTACAATTACGTACCCCAATATGCAACACAAGCTTCCAATGGCAGCGGTGTGCCTCAAGCCCTCCCGGCGTTCTTGAAAGAGACTTCATACGAGTACAGTCCCTTCAGCCCGGGGGATCCGGCCTCCGTGCGCAAAGCGCAATGGTGGGCCGTGCTCGCCGGCGGGACAGCGGGCTTGTTGTATGGAGACGAGCACATCTGGCCGTTCCAGGACGGCGTCTGGCAGAGCGGGCTGCAAGACGGCAGCGCTCTCGACATGGCGCGCATGTCGACGCTCATCGACTCCGTCGCGTTCTACAACCTCGTGCCTTCGGAGCTCGCGGGCATGCGCCGACTGGTGACGTCCGCGAACGGCACACAGACCGGGGAACCGCCGAACTACGTCGCCGCCGCGCAGACCGCCGACGGCTCGCTGCTCGTGGCATACGTGCCGCCTTACAACAGCGGCGCGCAGAGCGTCACTTTCGACCTAGGCTCGATGTCGGGTACGGCGCGCGCGCGCTTCTGGGATCCGACTTCGGGTACATTCACGAACGCCGGGCAGTTCGCCAAGGGCAGTACCCCGACGCTGACGACCCCAGGCAATAACGCGGGCGGGCAGAACGACTGGATCGTCGTATTCGATCTCGGAACCGGCTCGGGCGGTTCCGGTGGCGCGACGGGTTCAGGAGGTGCAACCGGCTCGGGCGGCGCGACCGGCTCGGGCGGCACCGTGGCTTCGGGTGGCAAGACGAGCACCGGCGGCACCACGAGCACCGGCGGCACCACGAGCACCGGCGGGACGACGGGGGTCGGCGGTCCGATCACCATCGGCGAGACGACGGTCTTCGGCAACGACGACCAGAACAACGCCAACATCCTCATTTCGCAGCCGGCGACGCTCAGCCAAACCGCGACCCTTCAGAGCCTCAGTTTCTACGTCACCAGCGCAGCGGGCAAGCTCCGGCTCGGCCTCTACGATGCGAGCGGCGCGAACGGACGTCCCGGAAAGCTGCTCGCCCAGACGTCGGAGCTGACGCCGGTCGTGGGTTGGAACACGGCGAACGTCACCACGCCTGTCTCGCTTTCGCCGGCGAAGTACTGGCTCGCTTACTTCACGAACAGCAACAGCTTGCATTTCCGCAAGTCGAACCCGGGTACGGCCTCGTCCGCGTACTACGCGCTGACGTATGGAGCCCTGCCGAGTACGTTCTCGTCGTCGGTCACCATCGGCTCGGATGATTGGTCGTTCTACGCGACCCTGAACACCTCCTCTTCTTCTCCGTCTTCTCCGCCAGCGGACGACGATCCGATGGTCGCCACGCCCGCCGCGGCATCGCCGAACCCGGTCAGCGGAACGACGACGCAGCTCAGCGTGCTCGGCAGCGGCCCTCAGGGTGAGTCCGGGATCATTTATACGTGGTCGGCCGTCGGAACGCCGCCGGCGTCGGTCACGTTCTCTCCGAACGGCACCAACGCCGCGAAGAAGTCGACGGCGACGTTCTCCGCGTCGGGCAGTTATACGCTCCGCGCGACGTTCGAATACCCGAGCGGACCACCGACGACGAGCGACGTGACCGTCTCGGTCGGAGCGACGCCGACGGCCATCACGTCTTCGCCGGCGAGCGCGAGCGTCACCACCAACGGCACCGTGACGTTCACGCGGACGGTCGCGGATCAGTTCGGTCATGCGCTCTCTCCGCAGCCGTCCGCCGCGTGGTCGGTGAACGGCGGCGGGACGATCGGCGCCACGACGGGCGTGTTCACCGCCGGCACGACGCCGGGCGGGCCCTTCACCGTCAGCGTGTCGAGCGGCGGTTTGAGCGGCACGTCCCAGGTCACCGTCTCCGCCGCGCCTCTCATCCAGATCGGCGAGACGAACGTGCTCTCCGTCACGGATTACAACAACGCGAATCTGCTGATCGCGCAGCCAGCTTCTCTCACGCAGAAGGCGACGCTCGAGAGCCTCAGCTTCTATGTCGTCACCGCCGCCGGCAACTTGCGCCTCGGCCTTTACGACGCAACCGGTCCGAACGGCACACCCGGAAAGAAGCTCGCGGAGACGGCGGAGCTCACGCCCGTCGTCGGCTGGAACACCGCCGCCGTATCGACGCCCGTGTCGTTGTCGCCCGCGACGTACTGGTTGGCGTACCTTCCGAGCAGCAACAATCTTCAATTCAAGAGCGGGGGCCTCGGCAGCAGCGGCCCTAGCTACGTCTACTGCCGGCTGACGTACGGCGTGATGCCGAGCACGTTCTGCTCGCCGCTCGTGTCCGGTCAAGATCACTGGTCTTTTTACGGAACGCTCCAGCCTTAGCTCGTGATCTGTCCTTCCAAGACTGCTCGAGTCGAGCAAGTTCACGCATTCAAAGTATGGATCTCGCGTCGCAGTCTTTCATACGCGCGGGCAATCGCGGCCTTCACGCATTGACGGGTTAGTCGGGCTACGTCATGTTTGACCGACATGCGCGTGGTGACATCGACGTTTTCGGCGTGCGTTCTGCTCGCGTCCTTCGGGTGTGACGGAGGGCGGATCGGCAGCAACGCCGTGGAGAACCCGGATTCTTCCTCGGCCGGCGGCGCGCCCGGAATAGCGAGCGGAGCTCCGAGCGGCGATGGCACGAAGGCCCGTCTGACACGGCCGAGCGGCGGCGGATCGCAATCGTTCCCGGACGCATCCATATTGGGCGACGGCGGCACGAGCGCCCTGTCGACCGGAGGTAAGAGCTCGACGAGCAGCGCCGCTGGACGCGGCGGTTCGGCGAGCGGTGGAGCGGCGAGCGGCAACGGTGGAGCGGCGAGCGGAAGCGGCGGCACGACCGGCAGCGCCGGCAAGGGCAGCGGGGGCACGCCCAGCGCCGGCAGCACCGGGCTCGGCGGCGCGCCGGTGAACAACTGGACCTTTCCGCTGGTCACGTCGAGCAACAGTCGATACCTGCAGGATTCGGCGGGGAAGCCTTTCCCGATGCTCTTCGACGCCGGCTGGGGCGCGCTCACCCAGATAACCCAGGCCAATTTTCAGAAATACATCCAAGATCGTATTTCGAAGGGCTTCGACGGGTTCGAGATGATGGCCGTCGGCCACCACCCGCGATTCGCGCATCCGCCTTACGACTTCGCGAACAACCTACCTTTCACGAAGCGCCTCGACGGATCCGCCTGGAGCGGCTCGCTCTCGTACGCGAACGCCGGCACCGACGCCCCCGATTTCACGACTCCGAACGAGACGTACTGGACCGCCGTCGATCAGAAGATGGCTTATCTAAAAACGTCGCAGATGGTCGCGGTGCTCTTCCCCGCCTACAACGGATACCAAGGCGGCCAGGAAGGCTGGATGGTCGAGATGGTCGCCAACGGTCCCGACAAGATGCAGGCATACGGGGCGTGGATCGCGAATCGGTACAAGAGCTACCCGAACATCGTCTGGATGCTCGGGGGCGATCTCGGAACACCGCCCAACGCCTACACTTCGGACCAGCAAGCCGTGGAAGAAGCCTTCACGAACGGACTCAAGTCCGTGGCCACGGTCTCGACGCAATACTCCGACGAATGGGCGGGCTCGTCCTCGGGAAGCGACATCAAGAGCATCTCGAACATCCTGTTCAACGCTCTCACGCTGAACGCCGCGTACTCGTGGAATCCGCAAACCCGCGGCATGTACAACCAGTGCCGGAACTCGTACGGCTTCAACACCCCGACGCGGCCAGCGTTCGTCCAAGAATCGCTCTACGAGCTCAATAGCAGCCCGGGCGGCGGCTCGGCGCCGTGGCGGCAATACTCGTGGCTCAGCGACCTCAATACCATCGGCGGCTACACGTTCGGCAACGAGAGCCTGTGGCCGTTCGTCGACGGCACGTGGCAGGGGCAGCTGAACAGCTCCGGCAGCACGAGCGCTGCGCTCTTGAACTCCTTCATCCGTTCGATTCAATGGTGGACGCTCGTGCCGAGCGGCCTCGGCGGGATGAAGGTGCTGGTGACGAGCAACGCCGGGAGCAGCGACGACAACACCGTGAGCTCGGCGGCGGCCGCCGACGGCTCGCTCCTCGTCGCGTACGTCGGCCCCGCGCACACGGGCTCCTTCGACGTGGCCATGAGCGCGCTGAAGGGGCCCGCGCGCGCGCGCTGGCTCGATCCCGGATCCGGCGCCTTCACTCAAATCGCCACGGGGCTCGCGAACAGCGGCACCCACACCTTCACGACGCCCGGCAAGGACAGCGGCGGCTACGGAGACTGGGTCCTCGTCATCGATACGCCTTAGAATGTGACCCCATGTCTCCCAAGGTCACGGTCGTCGTCCCGACCTACAACTCCGCGCGCTGGGTCGTGCCGACGCTCGAGAGCGTGCTCGGGCAGACCTATCCGCTCGAAGACGTCGAGCTCATCGTCATCGACGACGCGTCGCCCGACGACAGCGTCGCCGTGGTCAACGCGTTCCTCGCCGGGAAACCCATCGCGCATCGCGTGATGGCGCGAACGAAGAACGTGGGCGTCGGCGCCAGCCGCAACGTCGCGTGGCGAGAAGCGAAGGGCGAGTGGATCCAGGCGCTCGACGCGGACGATCTGCTCGCGCCGCACAAGCTGCGCTGCCAGATGGACGTCGCGATGAACGGCCCGCCGGACCTCGCCGTGGTGTATTCGAACTGGCAGGCCCTCACGCTTCAGGGCGAAGAGTGGGCGCCTTCGGGGCCGATCCACGCGCCCACGGTCGACGACGATCCCGTGGTTCGCATCCTCGAAGAGCACCTGTTCGGGTACGTGGGGCCCGCGCTCGTACGGAAGTCGTATCTCGAGCGCATCGGCGGATTCATGGAGCGCCCGAACATCGGCGAGGATCTCGATCTGATGCTGCGCATCGCGATGGCCGGCGGCCGATTCCGCCAGGCGCCGTCCCAGGCGGCGGCGTTCCTCTATCGTCACACGCCCGGCTCGCTGTGGCGGGTCTCGGCGAAGAAGGTCGTCCCCATGCGGAATTTGCTGGAGACGATCCGCGGCGCGGAAGAATTTCTGCGAGCCCGTAGCGCGAACGGCGTGCTCTCCGCGCGCGAGCGCCGCGCACTCGGGCGCCGCTACCTGCGATCGGTCGATCACTACCTGGAGAACGACGCACGAAGCTTCGAAGATCTGCTCCGCTGGGTCGGCGAGCTCGATCTCGCTTATCCGCCCGACAGCGGCGTGGGGATGCGCGTGCTGTCGCGAGCGGTCGGCCTCGAGCGCGCCTTGCGGACACGCGGCGCGCTTCGAAGGCTGAAGGAACGTGTGCAGACGGCGCGGGACGCAGCCAAGACCGCGATCAGGGCACGATCTGCGCGGCCGGGATAGGCACGATGAACTTGCCGCCCCAAGAGCGGATGTCGGCGAGCTGGTTCATGATCTCCGTCTTCAAGTTCCAGGGCAGGATGAAGACGTAATCGGGGCGCTCTTCTTGAATCTTCGAAGGCTCGAAGATCGGGATGTGCGTCCCCGGGAGAAAGCGCCCGTGCTTGTACGGATTCCGATCGACGGTGAAGTCGAGGAAGTCGCGACGGATCCCGCAGTAGTTGAGCAACGTGTTTCCCTTGCCGGGCGCGCCGTACCCGGCGATCTTCTTGCCCTCTCGCTTGAGCGAGATGAGGAGCTCGAGGAGCTTTCGCTTCGTCTCGCGCACCTGTTCTTCGAAGCGGACGTAGTGCTGGATGTCGAGATAGCCGGCCGCTTCTTCCCGCTGCCGGAGCTCGAGCACGCGCTTCGACACCGGGCGCGAGGTGTCCGCCGCCGGGCGCGCGTAGATGCGGAGGGAGCCTCCGTGCGTCCACAGCTCTTCGACGTCGAAGATGGTCATGTCGTGCGCGGCGAAGATCTTCTCCACGGTCACCAGCGAGAAGTACGAAAAATGCTCGTGGTAGATGGTGTCGAACTGGTTCTCTTCGTAGAGCTTCTGCACGTGGGGAAACTCCAGGGTGCACGTCCCCGTCGGCTTCAGCAGCGCCCGGATCCCCGCGACGAACGAGTTCAGATCCGGAACCTGCGCGAGCACGTTGTTGCCGATGATCAGATCCGCGGCGCGACCTTCGGCCGCGAGCGACGCCCCGAGCTCCTTGCCGAAGAACTTCACCAGCGTGTCGACGCCGCGCTCGACGGCCGCCTTCGCGACGTTGGCGGCCGGCTCGATGCCGAGCGCCGGAACGCCCCGCTTGACGAAGTACTGGAGCAGGTAGCCGTCGTTGCTCGCGAGCTCGACGACCAGGCTGTTCGCCCCGAGCCCGAGCCGCTGGGTGATCATCGCCGTGTAGTCCTCGGCGTGCTTCAGCCACGCGGTGGAGAACGACGAGAAGTAGGCGTACTCGGTGAAGATGTGCTCGGGATCCACGTATTCCTCGAGCTGCACCAAGAAACACTTGCGACACACCCACACGTGCAGCGGATAAAACGGCTCCATGTGGTTGATCTTGTCCGCCGGCAAGAAGCTCTCACACAGCGGCGACATACCGAGATCGCAAAAGGTGTCCGACAGAGCGGTGCCGCAAAAACGGCAGGCTGAACTCTTCATGTCGTGCTCGCTGGACGTTGCCGTCCGGCGCTCCAAGTAGGCGCGAACGCGCGCATCTTTTCGAAGCTAGCAGACGACACCGCCGCGGTGCCACCGGGAACGAAAGCGGGAAGCGGGCGTGATCCGGATTGCGGAAGCGATTCGAGAGAGCCGAGCGATGGGCGGAACTTCGAGCGCTCGAAACGCTCGCGCTTCCGAGTCGCCGCGAATGCGTTGGACCCTCTGGAGAATTTGCTGTATTCGAATTGCTACGATGAAGGTAGTCCTCTTCTGTGGCGGATTGGGCACTCGGATTCGCGAATATTCCGAACGGATACCGAAGCCGCTGGTCGAGGTGGGCTCCCGGCCGATCCTCTGGCACCTGATGAAGTACTACGCCCACTTCGGGCACAAGGAGTTCATCCTGTGCCTCGGATACGGCGGTTCGCAGATCAAGAGCTACTTTCGCAACTACGACGAGTGCCTCTCGAACGACTTCGTGCTGTCGCAAGGCGGCAAGAACGTCGAGCTGCTCAGCAAAGACATCGACGAGTGGCGAATCACTCTCGTGGACACCGGTCAGAACGCGAGCATCGGAGAGCGGCTGCGGCGCGTGCGCCATCACCTGGGCGACGACGAAATGTTCCTCGCCAACTACGCCGACGGCTTGTCGGATCTGGACCTTCACGCCTACGTCGACGACTTCGTGAAGAAGGACAAGATGGCGTGCTTCGTCAGCGTGCGCGTGCCGCAGTCCTTTCACATCGTCCAGGCCGACGCGGAGAACCACGCGACCGCGCTCCAGGCGGTCGCCGACTCGCCGATCCGCGTGAACGGCGGCTTCTTCGTCCTCCGAAAGCAGATTTTCGAATATCTGAACGAGGGCGAGGAGCTGGTGGTGGAAGCCTTCTCCCGCCTGATGCCGAAGAAGCAGGTCATCGCCGTCCCCTTCGACGGGTTCTGGCGAAGCATGGACACCTTCAAAGACAAGATTCAGCTCGACGAAATCCTCGCTAAAGGCCGAGGCCCCTGGCAACTCTGGTTGCCGTAGTCCGCCACGGGCCACGGAACGAACCGGCGAAGCCGGAGACGGAGCGAAATCCCGGCAAGTCGGCGGGTTTCTAACAGCAGACGGTATGGGCCTCCGGCCCATCCCCCTTCATGAAAATGGTCTCAGCGCGCTGTCGAGGCGGCGGGGGTCCGGTATTTTCATGCAGTGTTAGGGTAGGTATCGATGTAAAGACGAAGGTACGTATACGAACCATCGTCGCGCGGTGCAAAAGCTTGTCGGAGAGTCGACGAACCGGTCCTTTCGGCTGCGACACCGCGCTCGTACACGGCCGTCGACATGCGTGCAGCGGTTACGGCCGTCGACTTGCCAATGTAGCCGATGCAGCGGCTACGGTTAAGGTGGGGCATCGATGTAACAAACGAAGGTACGTATACGAACCATCGTCGCGCGGTGCAAAAAGCTCGTCGGAAGAGTCGACGAACCGGTCCTTTCGGCTGCGACACCGCGCTCGTACACGGCCGTCGACATGCGTGCAGCGGTTACGGCCGTCGACCTGCCGATGCAGCGCTACGGCCATCGACATGCGTGCAGCGGTTACGGCCGTCGACTTGCCGATGCAGCGCTACGACCGTCGACATGCGATGCTGCGGCTACGGCCGAAGCTATCTCGATGGCGGTTTTCATGAGTCGTTCGCAAAGTCGCTCCGACCAATAAATCCTTCCGCTCTCCCGCCCTTCCTGTGAAATCTCTGCTCGGTCCTATGAATCTCTGCTCGGAAGCGAGAACTAGCGCTTGGTCTTGCTGCGGATGATCTGTTTGAAGGTCTGAAGTTGTTCGCGGTCGATTCCACCTAGTAGCCAGAGGGTTGCTCCGTAGCCGGCGACCGCGATGGGCGCCGCCACGAAGGGGGTCAACCAGAAGAGCAGGCGCGCGATGACGGCGAGCGCGGCACCCGCCGCGGCACACACGAGCAGCGTCCGCCCGAGGCCTCGCCCACCGCCGCCGCCGGGCAAGAGCCAGAGCGCGGCGACGAGCATGAGGATTTCGCTGAACACCGCGGCGGCGCAGACGCCGAGCCCGCCGTTGCCGTAGTGCTTTTCGAAATACGGGATGAGCAGAGGATCCAAAATGGCGCTCATCGCGACGCAGGCGCACTGCGCGACGGTCCACGGGCGCTGCTTGCCTGCGGCGGCGAGGGCCGTCCCGAGCACCATGGTGAAGTAAACGAGGAACACGAACGGCGCGAAGATCTTCAGATCGTCTTCGGCGGGACCGAACGTCTGCTTGCTGAACACTCGAATGCCGACGTCGGCGTATACCGCGCAGCAGATCGAGATGGGGACCACGAGGATGATCGCGGCGCGCAGCGCGCTCGTGACCGTGCGTCTGAACTCGTCGCCGTCCGTCGGGAAGAGCCGGCAGAGGGTGGGATACAGCGCCGACGTGAGCGCCGCGACGGGAAACACCAGCACGCCGACGAGCTTGCGCGCCGCCGCGTACCACCCGACCGCTTCGTGCGAGGCGAGCCTCGACATGAACACGGCGTCGATGCTGGGCTGCAGCGTCATCGCGAGACCCATGAACATGAAGGGGTACCCTTCGACCATCAGCTCCTTGATCGTCGACGAGCGCACCGCGAGCGCGCCGACGCCGATCCGACGGGCGCCGCGGGCGACGAGCACCAGGAGCACGAACGACGAAGCCGCGGTGGCCAGGAGCACCGCGCGGAGCCCCCCGCCCAAGAACAGCGTCGGAAGCACGAATGACGCCCCCAGCACCTGCTGCCCCATGGAGCCGAACGCCATGAGGTCCGAACGTTCCAGCCCCTGGACCGCGAACTGGCAGGCGCTCGTGTACGTGCCGATGGCCGCGCCGAGCACGGCGAGCGGAAGGATGCCCTGGAACTCGCTGTCGTAGCCGAGCGAGCGGCTCGCTACGGCGAGCGCGGCGTACACCAGCGCCGAAGCCACCGTACGAAAGACGATCGCGCTTCCGAGCAGCTCGCCGAGCCGCTCCCTGCGCCGGGCGACGAGCGCCGGTAACGCGAGCCCTTGCCCCCACTCCACGGCGAGAAAGCCGAACGTGACGTACGTGCTCGCCAGGTACAGGTAGCCGAAATCGCCGGGGCCGAGGTAACGCGCCATCGCTGCGTTCACCACGAGCGACAGCGGCGTACCGACGAGCTGCGCGAGCACCAGCCAGAGCGTGTTGCGAAGGACGATGCCTCGTGGTGGCTTCGCCGGACGCGGCTCGGAGTTCGTTCCGATTTCTTCTATGGGAGCGGTCACGGTGGTGCCGGGTACGAGGGCGGCTTCGCGTAAACAACGCGTCGCCCGCGCCGACGAGCTCTAATCATATAACACGCGCGCCGACGAGGCGCCTGATACAATCCGGCGTGTGTTGTTCTTGCCCACGAAACTCGACGGCGCCGCGCTGGTGAAGCTCGAACCGAGAACGGACGACCGCGGCTTTTTCGCGCGAACGTTCTGCGAGCGCGAGCTCTCCGCGCACGGTTTGCCCACGCGTTTCCCGCAGTGCAACCTTTCGCGCAACGACCGCGCGCACACGCTCCGGGGCATGCACTTCAACGTGGCGCCGCACCGAGAAGCGAAGCTCGTGCGCGCCGTCTCGGGCGCGATTTACGACGTGATCGTCGACTTGCGCCCCGCGTCGCCCACTCACCTCGCCTGGGAAGGCTTCGAGCTCTCGGCGGAACGCGGCGAGGCGCTCTTCGTGCCCGAGGGGTTCGCGCACGGTTTCATCACCCTCGCCGACCACACGGACGTCTTCTATCACATGAGCGCGTTCTACGCGCCGGAGGGCGCGCGCGGTCTGAAGTGGAACGATCCCCGAATCGGAATCCAGTGGCCGCTCGAGCCGCGAGTGATCGCGCCGCGGGACGCCACGTACCCAGACTACGATCCCGCGGCGTACGAAGTATGACCCTGCTCGCCGAAGAAGAGGGAACCCGCGTCGGCTCGGAGCTCTACTCCCTCGTGGAAGAGCTCTACCCGATCTGCCGCAGCATCACCGGGAACGGCGTCCGCGAGACGCTTCGAATCTTGTCGACGCGCGCGCCCGCGCCGATCGAAGTGCACGAAGTGCCGACGGGGACGGCGGTGCTCGACTGGACCGTGCCCAAGGAGTGGAACATCCGCGACGCCTGGGTGAAGGACGAACGCGGCGAGCGCGTCGTGGATTTCCAGGCCTCCAACCTGCACGTCGTGAACTACAGCACACCGGTGCGCGCGCGCATGACGCTCGACGAGCTCCGGCCGCGGCTACACTCCTTGCCGGATCGGCCGAAGCTCGTCCCGTACCGCACCTCGTATTACCAGGAGACGTGGGGGTTCTGCCTCGCCCACGAGAGCCTGCTCCGGCTTTCGCCGGGCGAGTACGAAGTGTGCATCGACTCCACGCTGGAGCCGGGCTCGTTGACGTACGGCGAGATCCTGCTTCCCGGCGAGACGGACGAAGAGATCCTCGTCTCCACGCACGTCTGCCATCCTTCGCTGTGCGACGACAACTTGACGGGACTGGCCGTCTCCATCGCGCTCGCGCGCGCGTTCTCCCGCGAACCCAAGCGTCGATACACGATGCGTTTCTTGTACGCCCCGGGGACGATCGGCGCGATCACCTGGCTCGCGGTGAACAAGGAACGCGCGCGGCGTATCCGGCACGGAATGACGCTCACGTGTCTCGGGGACGCTCACCCCTTCACCTACAAGCGGACGTTCGGCGGCGACACGGAGATGGACCGGGCAGCGGCGCACGTCCTTCGAACGAGCGGCGTCGCGCACGGCGTCATCGACTTCTTCCCGTACGGTTACGACGAGCGTCAGTACAACTCGCCCGGGTTCAGGATCCCCGTCGGCTCCTTGATGCGCGGGCGGCACGGGCAGTTTCCGGAGTATCACACGTCCGGCGACGACCTCGCGTTCGTGTCGGGCGCACGCCTGGCCGAGTCGTACGAGATCTGCCGCCGCATCTTGGAGACGCTCGACGGCAACGCGAAATATCGCAACACCGAACCGTGGGGAGAGCCGCAGCTCGGGCGTCGCGGCCTGTACGGAGCCATGGGCGGGACCAACATCCCCGATCTCCAGCTCGCGCTCCTGTGGGTGCTGAACCTCGCCGACGGCGAGCACAGCCTGCTCGACACGGCCGAGCGCGCGAACATGGAGTTTTACAAGATCCGGCGCGCCGCGGATCTGCTCCTTCAGCACGGGCTCTTGACGTCAGCAGCGTGAGCGGACGAACTCGAAGAGGCGGCGCGCGTTGTCCTGCGCCCCGAAGCGCTCGAGCGCCTCTTCGCGACAGACGACGCTCATCCGCTCCCGCTTCTCGCGATCGACGACCAGGGATTCGAGCGCGTCGCCGAGCGCGGCGACGTCGTCGATGCTCACCACGAAGCCGGTGTCGCCTTCACGCACGAGATCCGGAATGCCGCCGACACGCGTCGTGACGATCGGCAAGCCCGCGGCGAGCGCCTCCATGCACACGAGCGAATAGCAATCGGCTCGAGTCGGCAGCACGAAGATGTCGGACGTCGCGTAGAGCCGGCACAGCGTGTCCGAATTCGCGGAGACGTTCCGGTGCACCGTGACGCCGGGCTCTTCTTTGACGTCGGCCCCGGTGACGAGCACGAGCTCCGCGCGACCGCGCAGGCGGCGGCGAAACACGTCGAGCAACAAATCGCCGCCCTTGCGGATGAAATCGCCCCCGACGAACAGGAGTCGAGGCAGCTCGTGGTTCCTGTCGCCCGGCGCGAACAAGTCGAGGTCGATCCCCGGCGGGATCACGGCGACGTCCTCGGACTTGCAGCCGTAGTCTTCGACGAAGGACGCTTTCGTCCAGGTCGACCAAGCGACGAAGCCCGCGGCGCGTGAAAAAATGGCTCGGTAAAAGCTACGCTTCGCGAGCTCGGCGGCGCGACTCTCCGGTTTCAAGCCGTACGCGCTGCGCATGTGGCGCTTGTTGGCGGGCGTGCCGTCGCTCGATAAGACCGTCGGCTTTCTGAAGAAGTAATCCACCGAGGCCGGAGCGATGGTCGTGGTGTGCATGAAGACGCCGTCCACTTGATCGATCACCGACGAAAGCTGGCGGCGCGCCAGATAGCTTCCCGTGACCGTCCACGGCAGCCTCCCCGGCTGATATTGGACGGGGATCCAGCGTCTCGGGCCGCCATTGGGCACCGCGTCCTGACGCCGCAGATTGAAGTAGTGCGTGATGCTGCCCAGCGTCTGTTCCATCACGTACGCAACAGGGCGGTCGCTCATGCGTTTGGCGGGAGTCTACACGAGCTTCGGTGTCCATACGAGGGCGCGCGGATGGCCACCTCCGCCGCGACGTATCGCGGACGCCGTTGCTGGTTCCCAGCCCCTGTTCGGCAAGGTATACGTAATCCGATGAAGGTTCTCGTTACGGGTCACCGCGGGTACATCGGCGTCGAGATGGTCTCCGTCTTCAAGGCTGCGGGCCACGACGTCGTCGGCATGGACACCGGGCTGTTCGACGAGTGTGACTTCACCGCGCCGCCGGACGACGTTCCGACGGTCGACGTCGACATCCGTGACGTCGAGCCCGGTCACCTGAAGGGTTTCGACGCCGTAGCTCACCTCGCCGCGCTGTCGAACGATCCACTAGGAGATTTGAACAAGAACCTGACGTACGACATCAACTTGCACGCTTCCGTCCGGCTGGCAGAAGCCGCGAAGAAGGCGGGCGTGAAGCGCTTTCTCTTCTCTTCGTCCTGCAGTCTGTACGGTGCAGGTGGAGAAGGGTACCTCGACGAGAACGCGGCGTTTTACCCCGTGACGGCGTACGGCGAATCGAAGGTGCGCGTCGAGCAAGCGCTGTCGGCTCTCGCCGACGCGAGCTTTTCCCCGGTGTATCTGAGAAACGCGACGGCCTACGGCGTGTCGCGGCGGCTTCGCGCCGACATCGTCGTCAACAACCTGGTGGGCCACGCGCTGACGACCGGCAAGGTGCTCCTTCAGAGCGATGGAACGCCGTGGAGGCCGCTCGTCCACATACGTGACATCATCGCGGCTTTTTCGGCTTGCCTCACCGCTCCCGTTCCCGCGATCCACAATCAGGCGTTCAACGTCGGCAGAACGTCGGAGAATTTCCAGATCCGCCAAGTGGCCAACATGGTCGCCGAGGTCGTCCCGAACTGCGAGGTCGCGTTTGCGCCGGGCGCTTCGGCGGACGCGAGGAACTATCGAGTCGACTTCGGCAAGGCGGAGCGGTCGCTGCCCGGCTATTCTCCGACGTGGACGCTGCGGGCCGGCATCGAGGAGCTGTACGCGGCGTACAAAGCGGCGAACCTGACGAAGGACGTCTGGCTCGGGCCGAAGTACTACCGTCTTCGCACCGTGAAGGGACTGCAAGAAAGGGGCGTCCTCGATTCCGAGCTGCGTCGCCTAAAGCGATGAGGGTTCTATTTCTGACGCCCTACTTGCCGGGGCCGCCAAACTTCGGGGGACAGAGAAGAATCCATGGGTTGATGAGCCAGCTCGGCCGGCATCACGAGCTCTCCGTCGTGGCGCTGGTCGATGCGCACGTCGATCACACCGCCGGCATCGAGGACACGCAGACCTATTGCCGGCACGTCGTCACGGTGCCGGCTCGGCTCCACCGCGTCGGGGGCCGCGCGAAGCGCATCCTGCAGCTCGGCTCGCTCCTGACGCCGAACAGCTGGGAGCACGCGCAGTATCGGCGCGCGGCGTTTCAGCGCGCGCTGGATCGGCACCTGTCCCGAAACGAGTACGACGTCATCGCGTGCGAGTTCTCGTTCATGGCGAGCTACCGGTTCGCGCTGCGCGGCGCGCGCGGGCGAGGAGCTCGAAGACCGAAGCTCGTGGTCGACGAGCACAACATCGAATACGACATCTTGAAGCGCACCGCGGACGCCTCGGGGCTCGCGCGCAAGGTGTTCCACGCGGTCAACTGGCGCAAGCTCGAACGCGAGGAACGGCGCGTGTGGCAGAGCTTCGACGGTTGCACCCTCACTTCGGAGCGCGACGCTCGGATCGTCCGCGGTGAAGTGCCGGCGCTCCCGACCGCGGTCATCCCCAACGGAGTGGACGTCGAGCTCTTTCGCCCCCGCGAAGAGAGCCAGGTCGTCCCGAAGACGCTGCTGTTCTTTGGAGCGATCAACTACTACCCGAACACCGACGGCGCCCTCTTCTTCGTGCGCGAGGTTTTCCCGACGCTGAGAGCGCAGTACCCGGACGTCCGGCTGCGGATCGTCGGGCACATGCCGCCGAGCCTCGTTCCGGAGCTCGCGCGCGACGGCGTCGACGTCGTCGGCTTCGTGGACGACGTCCTGGCTGAAATCGCGCGCGCCGCCATCATCGTCGTTCCGCTGCGCATCGGCGGCGGCACTCGCCTCAAAATCGTGGAGGCGATGTCCATGGCGAAACCCATCGTATCCACCCGCCTCGGCGCGGAAGGCATCGAGGTCGAGCACGACCGCGAGCTCCTGCTCGGCGATACGCCGGCCGAGCTCTGCCGCCAGATCGGCCGCGTCCTGGACGATCCGATCTTCGGAAAGCGGCTGGGCCAGGCGGCGCGGCGGACGGCGGAAGAGAAGTACAGCTGGGAAAGGGCCGCCAAGAACCTCGCCGGCTTCTACGAAGAACTGCTCGGCGCGCGCGAACCCAGCCGAGCGGCGTCGCGCACCGGGAGCGCGACGGCATAAAAAAGTCGAAACGCAACACTGTACAGCCCGCGCCGAAACCGCGCGGCCTCGCTCAGCAAACGAGCGCGTCCGCTATACGTCCACCCGCGGAGACGAGAAGTACCGAAAAGCGAACAAGCTAGTCACGAGAACGTGCGTCGGGTCGGGGCAAACGTCACCTGACCCGCGTGGTGGCCGGAAATGTGTCGGTGGGGAGATCAGCGGCGCATCGAAACGACGCGTCGATCCGCTCGACAGCTTCGCGGTCCGACGTTACAGAAGCGGACGAGCCATGCAGCATTCCGCTTGCGATGAATTCGATGGCCCCTCGACTTCGCGTGAAGGGCAGAGCGTTCCATCGCCGGCGTGGCCGGAAGGGCAAAATGGGCCGCCGCCGTCGCGCGGTCGCCGCTTCGTGCAGGTCGCGACGGGCGAGCTATCGCGCGCTCGCCCGGGCATGTGGGCCGTCGAGTTCATCTCCACGCTGCTGCCGCAACTGAATTTCAACCACTTGCGCACCGCGCTCTGGCGATCCGCCGGGTTCGACATCGGGAAGGGCTCGCAGATCATGGGCGAGCTTCACCTCTCCGGACAGGGAGAGTGGACTTCGCTCTTCTCCGTCGGACAGGACACGTACATCACCGGCCCCTTGCGCATCAATTTCGGCGGCTCGGTGCGCATCGGGAGCGGAGTGAACATCGGACACGACTGCTTGCTCCTCACCGTGGATCACGAGGTCGGTCCGCCCTGGCGCCGCGCCGGGTGGTCGACGCATCTGCCCATCGTCATCGAGGACGGCGTGTGGATCGCGTCGCGCGTCACCGTGTTGCCGGGCGTCACCATCGGCAGAGGAGCCGTCGTCGCCGCGGGCGCGGTCGTCGCCACCGACGTCGCACCGCACACCATGGTCGGCGGCGTTCCGGCCCGCGTCCTGCGCAAGCTCGACCCAGGTTGAGCCGTAGCCGACGCCTGACAGCTGATGGCTGACAGCTACGAGGGGCGATACGCTTCCACGAGCTCCGCCAAGTGCTGCAGCGGATCTTCCTCCGGCGAGAGCCCGAGGGAACGCATGACCGCGACGTCGGCGACGAACTTCGCGACCTCGATTTCGCGAGCGGGTGTGCGCACGACGCGCACGGAAGCCCCGGTCACGCGAAGGACGCTTTCGGCGAGATCCATGATCTTCGTTCCACGACCGCTGCCGATGTTGACCGGACCCGGGAGGTCGTGCTCCTCCGCGTAGAGGAGCGCGTCGACCGCCGTCCCGACCCACAGAAAATCGATGATCTGCTCGCCGCCGTAGACCTGGATGTCCCGGCCTTCGTGGGCGGCGGTGAGCCACAGGGGAATGACGCGTCCGCTGTCGCCTGGACCGTAGACGTTCGCGAAGCGGACGACGCGCACCGGTAGCTTGTGCGTGTTGGCGAACGTCCGGCAGTAAGCCTCGCCGGCGACCTTGCTCGCGCCGTAAGGGTTCTTCGCGAGGAGCGGGTGATCCTCGCGAACCGGCAACGTCGTCGCCTCGCCGTAGACCTCCCGCGACGAAGTGAAGACGACCCGCCCGACGTCGGCTTCGGCGGCGGCTCGCAGCACGTTGAACGTACCGAGCACGTTGGTGGTGACCGAGTAGTTCGGGTCTTCGATCGCCCCCATCACGTTGGATTGCGCGGCGAGATGAAACACGGTCTCGCAGCCGCGCGCCGCGGCGAGCACCGCGTCGTAGTCGCGAACGTCGGCGGTCACCACGCGGGCGCCCGCGCGGGCGAGCCGGTCCACGACCTTCGCGGTGCTCCGCTTCATGTTGTCGAGCACCACGACGTCGTGGCCGTCTTCGAGCAACCGGTGCGACAGCACGCACCCGATGAACCCCGCGCCACCGGTGACCATGAGTTTTCGAGAGGCCGTCATCGGTGCGCCGGAGTGTAGAGGACCCGCTGTCCGAAGCAAAGGCGAGAGCGCGTTTCCATCCTCGTCGCCTCGCGCTTGAAAGATGAGCCGAGGCGCACTTACGCTGCCTGCGTCGCGAGTCCGTTTCGCGCTCACGGTCATCTCATGCGAGTGCTCGTCATCGGAGGAACGGGGGTCATCGGCACGGGGATCGTTCGCGCGCTCGCCGCGCGGAACGCGAACGTGACCGTCTTCAGCCGCGGCGCGAGAAAAGGGGTACGGTTGCCGGGCGCCGTCTACGTCGAAGGGGACCGGTACGACGCCGGCGCTTTCCAGCGCCGCTTCGACGGCGCGCGGTACGACGTCGTCGTCGACCTGATGTGTTTTTCATCTACCGACGCCGAAAGCACCGTACGCGCGTTCGGGGGCAAATGTGAGCAGCTCCTGTTCTGCTCGACGGTCTGCGTGTACGGCGACCAAACGCCGCCGTCGGTGCTCGTCTCGGAGGACGCGACGCCCGAACCTTCGACGCCATACGGGCGCGACAAGCTCGAGTGCGAGCGACTCCTGCTCGAGGCAGCGCGGACGGGGCGTTTCGCGGTGACCGTCGTCCGGCCGAGCCACACGTACGCGCCGGGCGGACCGATGCTCGATCAGCTGGAAATCGAAGGCGTGGCTTGGGACAGGGCCGAGCGCGGACTGCCCGTCCTGTGCTCCGGAGACGGCCTCGGTCTGTGGCAGTCGACCCACGCCGACGACGTCGGCAAGCTGTTCGCCCACGCCGCGGGGAACCCACGCACGTACGGCGAGATCTACAACGCCACCCGCGACGAGGTGACGACATGGCGCGAGTATCATCGCGAGGTCGCCCGCGCGCTCGGGGGCACCGCGCGCCTCGTGCTCGCGCCGGCTGCGTGGCTCTTGCAAGAAATGCCGGAGCGGCTCGCGTTCTTGCGGGAAACCAGCCGCTTCCACGGCGCTTATTCATCGGCGAAGGCGAAGGCCCACGTACCGGAATTCCGGGCGACGATCCCCCTCGTCGACGGAGCGCGGGAAACGCTCACGTCGCTGAAGGCACGGGGAAAACTCCGGAGCTCGTCCGGGGATCACGAATACGAGCGCACCGTGGCGCGGGCAACGGCGATGGGCTTCGAAACCGTCGTGGCGTAACCGCGGTCACCAGCGCGCGTAACCGCGCTCACCAGTGCGCGTAACCGCGGTTCCCCCGAAGCGACTTCGCGAAACGATACGCGGAATAGCTCAACGGAACCTTCACGAACGTCTTCTCGCGGAGCTTGCCGAAGAAGTCCGTCTTGTACCAATTCGGCAGGAAGCGAATCTCCTTCCCGTCGCGGGTGAAACCGTCGCCGGGCTTGCCGCCGTGCTCCCAGGTGAACGCGATCATCGGGCGCGGCACCTGGGTGAAGTTCGGCATCCCGCGATGCCAGAGGTTCGACGTGCGGACGAGCACGTCCCCTTGCGACATCGGAACGCGGGTCGTCTTTTCGTAGAGGCGCGCGACCGCGTACTGCCAGAATTTATAGAACCTGCGGTGCGTGCCGGGGAGGAGATCGATGGCGCCGTTCATCAGCGTCGAATCCACGACGGCTACGTTGATGATGGGGAACTCCTCAACGAACAGACCATCGACGTGGTAGTGTTGGGCGACGCTTCCGGGCAGGTTCAGGTTGCAGCCCACGTTGCAGGATTGAGTCGCCTGCGGAAAGAACATGCGAACGAGGTCGACGATTCCGTAGGCGTCGACGGACTCGTAAGCGAAGCGGGAAATCTCGCCCGGAAAGCAGTTCAGATGACCGCTGATGACGCCGCCGCCTTCGAACAGACCGCCGGAATCCTTCGCGCGCTGGAAACTCTCGATGATCGCGTCACGCAGGTTCGCGAGCGCCGCCTTCGGCACCACGTTCCGAAACACGAGATATCCGTTCTCTTGAAACTCGCGCCGATACGACTCGATGTCCGCGGTGGAGATCCGCTTGAAGGTATCGCCGAGTACTTGGGCTTGGCTCATAGTGATTCCTACGATCTCTTGCCGATCGCGGGGCCGCGTCAAGTACGCTGCCTTGTTGCAGCACGGATGGAGCATCCATCGCTCGTGAACGCACGTTTCGGACGACGGCGCGCCGCCCGGGTTGTGCAGAAAATCCAGAGGCTTACGCCGTCCACGCGCGCAGCTTCGGCGGCGCACGCAAGAAATGCGCGTCCGAAATCGACGCTCGTACCCGAGGCGTCGACCTCCTGACCACCCCTATCGCCGGGATGAATTCGCCGTGAACGACGGACGCATGGAGCGCGTGAGACTGTTCGGTGTCGAGATCGACTGCGTCCGATTGGACGACGCGGTGAGGCGAATCCTGGTGATGGCCAAGACGCCGGGCGAATGCCGTTACGTCGTCACGCCGAACCTCGACCACTCGATGCAGCTGCAGACGAACGCGGCTTTGCGGCGCGCCTACGCCGATGCTTCGCTGGTGATCGCCGACGGCTGGCCCGTCGTGCTCGCGTCGCATCTCTTCGGCTGCCCACTCCCAGCCCGCGTGACGGGCAGCGATCTCGTGCCGCGAACCCTCGCGGCGGCGTCCCCGCAGGATCCGCTTCGCGTCTTTCTCCTCGGCGCGGCGCCGGGCGTCGCGGCTCGCGCCGCCGCGCGGATCGAGGAGCAGTATCCGGGCGCCCGGGTCGTCGGAACGCGCAGCCCGCCGCTCGGCTTCGAGCACGACGACCGACAGAACGAAGACATCCTGACTCAGATCGAAGGCGCCGGGGCCGAAGTGCTCGTGGTCGGCCTCGGCGCGCCGAAGCAGGAGACGTGGGTGCACCGACACCGCGCTCGGATAGCCGCGCGCGTGGCGCTCTGTGTCGGCGCCACCATCGATTTTCTCGCCGGCGAGCGCGCGCGCGCGCCGGCGTGGGTGCAGCGCATCGGCGCGGAGTGGGTGCACCGCATGATGGGCGAGCCGCGAAGGCTCGGACCGCGGTATCTCAAGAACGCGCTCGGAGTCCCCTCGCTCTTGCTCGGAGAATGGCGAGCGCGAAGGGCGCTCGATCGCGCGTGAGCGCTACGTTTCAAGTCGAAAGGAGCGCGACGCCGGTCGCGCGACCCACGAGAAAGTCTCGAATACTCGTCAGACTGGTGCGTGGGCAAAGGAACCTTCGCCCGCTCGCCCAATCGGACGGGCGAAGGTTCCGGCGACGCACTCTATGGACGAGTGCTCATGCTTCGGTCGCCGGTATCGCGACCATCAGCTTCTTCTGACCGAAGCGGCTCATGGCGCGCTCGAGCACGTCGCGCAGGACGGACTGCGACGCCGCGATGATGGCGATGCCGTCGCTCACCGCGTTGATGGGCTTCGTCTCCACGCCGTGCCCGGCGACGGGGCTGTCGAGGACGATCACGTCGTAGCAGGTGCGAAGCTCGGCGATCGCGTTCGCGAACTCTTGCGACAGGAGCACCCCGGGGGAACGGACCGGACCCTCCGCGAGGACGTCGAGCGAGCTCGCGCAATGAACGACGTTCCACGGTTTGCGCCCGTTTCGCAGCCTGGAGCGAAGCTGCTGCGAGAAGCCCGCGCCGGGCGGCATCTCCACGGAGAGCACGCGATGCAGCGCGGGGAAATCGAAGTTTGCTTCGACGAGCAGCACGCGCGCCCGATCTTCGTGCGACAGCATGCCGGAGAGCTTCGCGGCGACGTTGGTCTTCCCCTCGACGGAGGCTTGCTCGCTGGTGACGGCGACGACGAAGGAACCTCGGGACGTGAATTCGAGGATCTGATCCCGCAGCCCGGCGAGCGCTCCGTTCCCGCCGGTCAGCGCGGGCGGCATGCGCCACCGCGACGACGCGGGCTGGCTCACGACGATCTCGTCCGGTTCCGGCAGGCTCGACTTCTTCTCCCAGACTTCGGCCTGGCCGCTCGACGTGACGATGGGCTGCGTCGCGCGAGCCGCCCGAGGTTCCTCGCCGGGCGGCGCGGCGGGGCGGACGTCTGCTTGCTCCCGCGCCGTGCTCGACCCGCCTCCGGCGGCGAGATCCTGCACTTCGACCAGCGTCCCGACGCGCCCGGTGGGCGGCCTGGATCCGCGATCGGCGACCGGGCGCACGGACGGCGGGCGCGCGCTCGCGGGGGCTCGCGAGCTCCGGTTGCGATCCACGAAGCTGTAGCGAGTGCCCATGTTGTCGCCGCGCGACGCGGGCGGCACGCTCGGCGGCGGCGGCGGCGGCGAGATCGTCCTCGGGAAGTTATCGAGCGAACCTTGGCCGGTGCCCATGCGCTGCGTGTTCGGCGGGGCGTCCTTATCCGGCGGCGAGAAGACGTCGATCGTGCGCGGCACGGCGGGCGGGCGCATCGTCGTCCCCTTGGCGGCGGGAGGCGCGTCGCTCGGCGAGCGCGGCGGCGGATGACTCGAGTGAGGCCGCGGAATCAGAACCCGCGGCGCTTCCGCGACGACAGTACCTTGAGGCGGAACCGTGGCTTGCGCCGGAAGAACGGCCTGCGCTGCCGGAGGGTTCGGCGCCGCCGCGGCGGTTTGCGCGGGCGGATCGCTCGGGGACCGTTGCTGCACTCCGCGCAGCGTCTGCGGCGGCTGTTCGACGACCGGCGGAAGAGCCCGAACCGCCGACGGCTCGAGGCTCGTCTCGACGGGGGGCGGCGTCGCATCGGGGCCGTTCGGCGACGTCAACATCATGAGCTCGGCGGGGGTTCCGCCGATGCGAGTGCGGACCAGCGCCGGATCCATGATGCCGATTTGCGTCCCACCGACGCCGAGCGGCCGCGGCGCGTCCGCGACCGCGGGAGCCTTCGGCGTTTCGCGCGCCGGCGCGGGAAGGCTCGGCTCGGTGCGCGGCCCAAGCGCCGGGACGGCGGCGACAGGCGGCGCCATCATCGGGTTCACCCTCGCGATCGGAAGCTCGTCTTCGTCGTCTTCCATCGGGCGGCGACGCCCACCATGTCGAATCTTGAGAACCGCCGCGAGCACCGACAGCCAGATCCCCACGAGCGCGCCGATGCCGACGATGACCGGCCGATTCGGCTTCACCGGATCGTCCGGGAGCGACGGAGCGCGCACGATGCGCGCGGGACTCGACGCTGGACCCGTGGCGGCCGGGTGCTCCGCGGTGACCACCTCCGTTATGAGCTTCTTGTACTGCGCCTGGAGCGCGGTTTGCTCCGGAGCCGCTGGCGCCGGCGGGGATGCGCTCACGGCGGCCGCGGCCATGGCCTTCTGCCGCGTGGTGATCGCATACCGCACCTCCGCGAGCTGTCGCTGAAGATCCGCGGTGCTCGGGCCGCCTTCGTCGTAAGGGTTGGCGTGCGACGGATCCGTCGCGGACTGCTGCGCGAGCTCGGCTTCGAGCACGGCCTTCTGCCTTCTCAATGTTTCGATGGCGGCGTCGCTGGGCGGAACGGCGGGTTTCGTCGCGCCGCTCGATTGGTTCGCGCGAGGCGCGTCTTCCGTCAGGAGGTCGGGATGCGCGTTGACGAAATCCGCGAGCGCTTTCGTGCGCCGCTCCAGCTCGGCCCGCGTCCCGCGCTTCGAGAAGTGTGCGACGAGGGTGTCCGAGAGCGCGGCGCACCCTTCGCGCGCGAGCTCGGGCGTGGCAGCGAAATAGGACAGCCCGAACTGACGATCCGACGTGGCGACCACCTTGGCCGACGCCGCGAGCTCTTCGGACGACGGCCCGCTCTGCGGCCGCACGGAGGGATCGCGGAGCATCCGCTCTATGCGATTTGGATCCGATAGCAGCGACTTGATCTCCGACTCGATCGGCTTGCCCGGTCCCCCTTCGGGCTCGGGCGTCACCTCGAGCGTCGCCGTCGATTCGTAGACGGACGGGAGCGCGTACGCGACCACCACGCTGATCGCGACCGCGCACGAGAAGACGCCCAGGCCCACGCGCCAGGAGTCCGCGAGCGCGGCCGCGACCGCACCGCGGTAAGCTCGCGAAAACTCCTTGGTTTCGGAATAGCCTGGCATCCGTCGCGCCGAGCCTCTCAGCGCCCGCACATCATGCCTCCTGGAAGGCGATCGATCCAGTCCCCGACCCGACGGACGCCGGATCCCACGAGCCTCGCGTTTTTTCACACGGCTCGAGCCTCACGCCAGCAGTCGGGCGAGCACGTCGTCGACGTTTCGCTGCCAGGGCCGCATCGGACCGAGCACACGTTCGGTCTTCGTCAGGTCCAGCACGCTGTATGCGGGCCGTTTCGCGGGGCGAGAAAACTCGGCCGTCGTGCAGGGGAGGACGCGGCACGCTGCGTTCACGACGGAAATGACGTGCCGCGCGAGCTCGTACCAGCTGCATTCGCCGCCGTCGGTGACGTGAAAAATGCCTTCGATTCCAGGCGCCGCCACGTCGGCGAGCATCAGTCGATACGTCGCCCGTGCAAGCCACCCCGCGCTGGTCGGACGGCCCCGCTGATCGTCGACGACGCGCAGCTCGGGCTGCTCGCCCGAAAGACGCAGCATGGTCCGTACGAAGTTGCTCCCCCAAGGCGCGTAGAGCCAGCTCGTCCGCACGAGCAAGTGAGGGTGCCCCGAGTCGAGCAGCGCCCGCTCGCCGTAGGCCTTACTACGGCCATAAGCATTAACAGGATCCTGCGGCGCGTCCACCGCGTACGGCGACGTCGCCTGGCCTTTGAACACGTAATCCGTACTGTAGTGGACGAGCCTCGCGCCCACCTCGGCGCAGCGCCGCGCGAGGTGGCCGACGGCGATGCCGTTCACCGCGACCGCGACTTCGTCATCCTGCTCGGCGGCGTCGACGTCGGTGAAACCGGAACAGTTCACCACCCAGTCGTGGCCCGGGCGGATGGCCCCGTCCACGTGCCGTGCTTGCGTCAGATCGAACGCCGGATACCTCACCTCGTCGTGGTCCTTGCCCTCGCCTTCGAGCAATTGTTTCCACGCGCGGCCGAGCATCCCGTCGGGGCTGATGAGGAGCAAGCGTCCCATCGATTTCACCAAGTTCTCACCCGGTCGTTCGGTTCCCGTAGTTCGCGTCGATCCACTTCCGGTAATCGCCCGAGCGCACCTCGTCCACCCAGGCGGGGTTCGCAATGTACCAACGCACCGTCTTCCGCAGACCGGTCTCGAACGTTTCCTTCGGCTCCCACCCGCATTCGTCCCGAAGCTTTGTCGCGTCGATGGCGTAGCGCAAGTCGTGACCGGGCCGGTCGGCCACGTACGTGACGAGCGAGGTGAGCTCGGCGAGCGGCGCGCCCGTCTCTTCGGCGATGATCGCGCAGATGCGCTGCACCACGTCGATGTTGCGCACCTCGTTGTTGCCGCCCACGTTGTACGTTTCGAAGACGCGCCCCTTTTCGACGACCGTCCAGATCGCGTCGCAGTGATCTTCCACGTAGAGCCAGTCGCGGACGTTCAGGCCCTTGCCGTAGACCGGCAGCGGCTTGCGCTCGAAGGCGTTCAAGATCATGAGCGGGATGAGCTTCTCCGGGAACTGATACGGCCCGTAGTTGTTCGAGCAGTTCGTCAGCTTGACCGGCAGCTTGTACGTGCGGCCATACGCGCGCACCAGGTGATCGCTCGCGGCCTTCGACGCCGAGTACGGGCTCGAGGGATCGTACGGCGTCTCTTCCGTGAACTTACCCTGCTCACCCAGGCTGCCGAAGACCTCGTCGGTGCTCACGTGATGGAAGAGCCCCTCGCCCGGTCTCCAGTGCTTGCGACACGCTTCGAGCAGGTTGAACGTCCCCTCGATGTTCGTCCGCACGAACGCGCGGGGTCCGACGATGCTGCGATCCACGTGACTCTCGGCGGCGAAGTGGACGACGAGATCCGGCCGATGCGCGGCGAACAGACGATCGACGGCGTCGAAATCGGTGATGTCGACGCGCTCGAAGGCGTAGTTCGGGCTCTTCGACGCTGAGGCGACGCTGCTCAGGTTCGCCGCGTACGTCAGGGCGTCGGCGTTGACGAACCGGTGATCCGGGTATCTCTTTACCGAAGAGTTTATGAAATTCGAGCCGATGAAGCCGGCTCCGCCGGTGACGACGACGTGCATTGTGCCAAGTCCCGGCGCTCTTATAGCATTCGACGATTGTCGGGATCGAAGCGCGAAATGCGCCTAGCCCGCGGCGATGGACGAGCGCCTCAGGCCCCTATCCGATAGAACTCCGCGCCGCCAGTACGAAGGCTCGTGGGAGCGTTGCGCAACTTGATCGCGAGCGCTTCGACGGCTTCCACGTCCAGGTAGAGCCCGGGCCCCCAGCCGTCCTCGGCGTCCTCGTCGCTCGCGTGCGACGCCGCTTCGGCGTGGAGCGCGCGCCGCAGCGGTTCGCTGGGGAGCGAGGCCGTGACGAGCGCCGCGTCGCCGAGGTGCTCGACGGAAGAAGCCGATTCGGTGTCGTCCGTCCAGCGGCCGCCGTGCGTGACGACCGAGAAGACGTCGAACCCCTGCTCCACCAGGAGCGCGCGCGCCTCTTTGGCCCACGCGATCGGGCTCCGCGCTTGATCCCCGTCGCCGACTTCGACGTACACGGCGTGCCCCAGATCCAAGACGCGCAACCCCGTTCCGAGGGGGATTTCCGTGACGGCGCGCCGGACCAGAGTCCTGAACTCTTGCACACGCTGGACGAAGTCGCTCCGTTCGCGGCCGTACTCGTCGTCCTCGATACAAAACCAGGACAGTAAGATGCCGAAGGCGTTCTCGTCGATCATCGAGCTTTGGGTACTACTGTCAGAAATTCGAGAATTTGCCGAGACTTCTCGGAGCTTCGGGGCCGTCGCCTCGGGAGCGGAGCCGGCCGCCGCGTTGCGCGTCCATCCCCGGTCGACAGCAGCCCGTCCCGGCCTCGCCGGTTGGTTCCGTGGCTCGGGGCGACTCGCGCGGATCGTGCTCTGTTCCGCCGAAGACTCCAACGGGAATGTCCGGCATTCTCGCACGGCGCGAGGGCAAATCGATGCTAGCCTCGCCGGCCCGCGATGGAAGAGCTGTCTCCGAGCGTCGTGCTCGCCGCGTATGCAGAGCGAATCTTCGACGGTCGCCGAGTCGTGGTCTTCGGCGATTCGACGGCGTCCGTCGCCGAAGAGCTGACCCTGCGCGGAGCGCGCACCGTGCATGTCTTCGACCCGGAGCCGTCGCGCGCGGCCGTCTCGGCCGGCCAGAACCGAACGAAGCAGATCACCGTCGCGCCGCTCGAAGACGCCGATCTCGCCGTTCGCGACGGCGCCTTCGACGTCGTCTTCATCGAAGACCTGTCGAGCTTCGAGCATCCGGAGACGTTGTTGCGGCGCGCGCGGCGCGCGCTGTCCTCGCGCGGAATCGCGATCGTCGCGGCGCCGAATCCGGAGATGCGCGCCGCGCTCGTGCCGCGCACGAGCGGGTCGCGTTCGACGTCGCAGCTCGGGTACTACGAG
Source organism: Polyangiaceae bacterium (assembly GCA_035547195.1). GTDB lineage: Bacteria > Myxococcota_A > Polyangia > Polyangiales > Polyangiaceae > DASZVB01. Next base: position 58,218 of record DASZVB010000074.1, on the reverse strand, counting down.
CTCTACGACGCGGTCGCCGCCGAGTTCGACGAAGTGCGCATGCTGGGGCAAACGCCGTTCGTCGGATATGCCGTGGTCGACTTCGCGCCCGACGGCGAGCCCGACGTCAGCATCGACAGCGGGCTCGTCCCCGGCGGCGCCGAAGAGCCGGAATGGTTCATCGCGATCGCAGGCCGTGATCCCGTCGATTGCGACCCCGTGGGCATCGTTCAGCTCCCCGCCGCGCGCGTCACGAGCGCGCGGGCGTCGGGCACTCTCGCCGAAGACCTTCGCGTCGCGCGCTCGGCGGAAGCGCGGCTTCTGGATCGCGTCGCAGAGCTCGAGGTCGAGCTCTCCCGCCGGCAAGAGAACGGCGAAGACGAAGCGCGAGCCTCCGAACATCGCGCCCAGCTCGAGGCGGAGCTCTTGCAGCGCGACGCGTCGATCGCCGACTTGCAGGCGCAGCTCGCCGCCACGGCGGCGCGGGAAGCACGCACCCGCGAAGAGATCGGGGAGCGCTCGGCCAACGTCGCCTCCGAGCTCTCCGCACGGAAACAAGAAAACCGAGAACTTCTCGAGCAAAATCAAGAGCTTTTGGAGCGCACCACCCAGCTCCAGCGGGAGCTCGATGCCGCGCAGGCGCGCTTCGAGCAACAAGGGGCGGATCTGGCCGCCGAGCGCAAGAAGCTCGCCGAAGCCGAGGCGACGATCGCTCGCTTGAAGACCGACGACGAGACGCCGCGAGAGCTCACGGCGCTGGAGGCCTCCCTCCGCGAGCGCGGTGAGCACATCCGGAGCCTTCAGGACCAGCTCCGCGAAGCCGAGCGCGTGGGGCGCGAGCTCCTTCGTGAGCTCGGCCGCGGCCCCGGGGCGGGGGCAAACGCCTCCGCCGCCTCCGGAGTGGAGCAGCTCGCGGCGGAAAATGCCCGCCTTACCGCGAATCTCGAGGCGATGTCGTGGAGCGTCCAGGAGCTGGAAGGCCGTCTTTCCGCGGCCGGGGCGGCTCCGCGTTGACAGGTACCCGAGGCGACTTAGTTTTGGCCGAAGAACTACCCTGCCCGAGTCTCTTTAAATGAAAAAGCGCGACTACTACGAGGTGCTCGGCATCTCGCGGGAAGCAGGCGACGACGAGATTCGCCGGGCCTACAAGCAGGCCGCCCTGAAGCATCACCCCGACCGCAACCAGGGCGACGCGGCGGCCGAGCACAAGTTCAAGGAGGCGACCGAGGCGTACGCCGTCCTGAACGACAAAGAGAAACGCTCTATTTACGACCGCTTCGGCCACGCAGGGCTCGAAGGACGCGGGGGGTTCGATTTTCAGGGCGCGGGCGTCGCCGACGTCCTCAGCCATTTCCAGGATCTTTTTTCGGATTTCTTCGGTGGCGGCTTCGGCGGGGGGTTCTCCGGCGGCTCTCGCCGGGGTCCGGCGCGCGGTTCCGACGTTCGCGTCGAAACGACCATCACGCTCGAAGAAACGATCACGGGGACGAAGCACGAGGTCACCGTGGAGGGCGCGGCGCCGTGCGAGGAATGCAGCGGCAGCGGAGCCCGCAAAGGGACCCAGCCGCAGACGTGCGCGCAATGCGGCGGCGCCGGTCACGTGGGCACGCAGCGCGGCTTCGTGATGTTCACGACGGCGTGCGCGCGCTGCCGAGGCACCGGCCAGACGATCGCGACGCCGTGCGAAAAGTGCAAGGGCTCGGGCGACGTCGAGAAGCGACGTAAGGTCGTCGTCACGTTCCCCGCGGGCATCGACGCGGGTCAGCGGCTACGCGTTCCAGGCCAGGGGATGCCGGGACCCGCCGGCGCCAAGCCCGGCGACCTGTACGTCGACGTGGACGTCGAGCCGCATCCGCGCTTCGAGCGGCAGGGCTACGACCTCATCACGCGGCAGCGCATTTCGTTCCCGCAAGCCGTTCTCGGGACGGAGCTCTCCATCGAGCTGCCGGGCGGGCAGCGCCTCGCGGCGAAGGTCGCTCCCGGCACGCAGCCCGGCTCCGTTCTCACGCTGCACGACAAGGGCGTGCCGCATCTGGATCGCGGCGCGCGCGGCGCGCTGCACGTCGTCGTCGAAGTCGAGGTGCCGAAGCGCCTCAGCAAACACGCGAAGAAGCTTCTGGAAGAGCTCGAAGCGGAGCTCGCGGCGTCCGAAACGCCCAGCGTCCGAGCCGAAGCTCGATAAGGTTGCTCAAAACCGGCTTGCTTCGAGCACGGGCCCATCTGGGCGCTCTCGGTGCTCGGCGTACTTTCGTACGCCTGCGCGCCTCACCCGCCCATCTGGACCCGCGGTCTTCGCAAGCCGGTTTTGAGCTCGGGGTTTAATTTCGGCAGGACGTTCAATTCGGGGTTGAGCTCTGGGGGTTGATTTCGGCGGGACGTTCAGCAGGGCTTTCCTAGTCGTGCCAGGAACGCGGCTTGGGCGTCTTCGCCGAATGCGTCGGCGATGCGTTGGATCAGCTCGTACTCGGCGTGATCGACGCGATTACCGAGGCCGAAGAGGCCGCCGCTCGCCTGGGCGACGTCGGCGCAGAGCTCGACGAGCGACCTTCCGTCGCCGCCGCGCTTCGCCGCGAGCTCGTGCACGAGCGCGAAGGACTCCGCCATGAACGTCTCCGAAGGCCGCTGCTCGAGGAGCGACTCGATGAGCAGGCAAGCGTCGCTGTCCTTCGCGATGCCGCGGTGATCCACCACGGCGAGCACCGCGGCGCGCTCGCGCCGATCCACCTTGCCGTCGGCCCAGGCGACGTGAACCAGCGGAAGTAAATCGAGCACCCGCGCCGAGTCCCCCGTGAACCCGAGCTGTTCGAGTCGGTCGAGCAACGCGGACTCTTCGCTGCCCACCGTGTCGGCTATCGCTTTGCGATTCTGGGCTCGCGCGCTGGCCTGGTCGAGCCGCTCGCGCAGCTCGGCCCGACGGCCCTTCGTGTCGGGAAGAAAGTGACTCTCTTCGTCGATCTCGATGCGCGTGGCCATGGACGCCGAGCATCCGTCCGACGTTGCGGCGCCGCAAGCGCCGCGCATCCACGTGCTTTCGGCTTTGGAGTACGGCGTGTTATGGTCCGCGCCGAGTGCAGCGGGCCAGTTTCGAATGAGTCCGGAGCCGCTCGATGCTCCCACAGGGCCGCTGATCGTCCGCGATCTCGCGCAGTCGTCGGAACCCACCTTACGGCTGTCGCTGGTCATCCCGACGTTCAACGAATCGAAGAACATCCTCCCGCTCGTCGAGCAGCTCGAGCGGCTGCTCGACCCGATCCTCGGCGAAAGCTACGAGCTCATCGTCGTCGACGACGACAGCCCCGACCGGACGTGGGAGATCGTGCTCGCCGCCTCCGCGGAACACCCGCGGGTGCGCGTCATGCGACGTCGCGGTGAGCGCGGGCTCAGCACCGCGGTCGTTCGCGGATGGCAAGCGGCGCGCGGCGCCGTTCTCGGCGTGATGGACGCCGACCTGCAGCACCCGCCGGAAGTGAACCTGAGGCTCCTCGCCGAGATCGAGCGCGGCGCGGATCTCGCGACGGCGAGCCGTCACGTCGAGGGCGGCGGCGTCAGCGACTGGAGCTTCGGGCGCCGCGTGCTGTCGCGCGGCGCGCAGCTCATCGGACTCCTGCTCCTGCCGTCGGTGCTCGGCCGGCTCTCCGATCCGATGAGCGGTTATTTCATGCTGCGCAGATCGACCGTCGCCGGAGTGAAGCTCGATCCCCTGGGTTACAAGATTTTGATCGAGGTGGTCGCGCGGGGCCGAGCGGCGTGGATCGGCGAGGTGGGGTACGTGTTTCAAGAGCGGCGCGAGGGTCAGTCGAAGGTCACCTGGCGTCTGTACGTCCAGTATTTGAAGCACCTCCTCAAGCTGCGCGTCGCGACGCTGCGCGACTCGCGGTTCCTCAAGTTCTGCATCGTCGGCGGCAGCGGCGTGATCGTCGACATGGGGCTCCTCTTCCTGCTGAGCGATCCGCACACGCTCGGGTGGGGTCTCACCCGGAGCAAGATCGTCGCCGCCGAGACGGCCATGATCTCGAATTTCGTGCTGAACGACGTGTGGACGTTCGGCGACGTCGCGCAGCCCGGCCTAAGGTGGCGCCTTCGCCGGTTCCTCGGGTTCAACATCATCAGCTCGGCGGGCCTGGTGCTGAACGTGCTGCTCTTGAACCTGCTCTTCAACTACGGCCACCTGAACCGCTACATCGCGAACGCCGTCGCCATCGGCGCGGTGACCGGCTGGAACTACTGGTTCAGCCGCAAGCTGAACTGGGCAGCGCCGAACCCGCGTGTAAATAGCGTCAAGGGTGGCTGAGCGCCTTCAACAGGGCCTTGGCGACGTCGCAGTCGGGGTTCTCGCTGAGGGCGTTCTTCGCCATGGTCTGCGCCCGTCGCTTGTCGTTCTTCCACTGAGCCAGGCGCGCCAGGTGATAGAAGGCCATCGCCTTCGTCTCGCGCGAAAGCTTGTCGTCGCGGGACGCGGTCACCGCGCGCAACGCTCGTGACGCGGTCGCCTCGTCGCACAGGTCGATGCCGACGAGGCCGAGCTGATACGCGGCCTCCATGTTCCGGGGATCGAGCTGGAAAGCGTGCTTGAGCGACTCGAAACCCTCGTGGAGGTAATCCGAGTCCAGGTAGACGCGCGCGATCTCGAAATGGACGGGGGAAACCGACGGCCCCGGCTTCCCCCGCAGCCGCTCGGCGAGCCCGAGCAGCTCCGCGAGCGCTTCGTCGTCGCGATCGAGCGCGCGGAGCGCGCGGGCGTACGAGAGCGACGCTCTAGGATTGGACGGCTCGAGCGCCCTGCCCGCTTCTATCGCGGCGAGCGCGCGCGCCGCGCCCTCGTCGTCCTTCAGCAAGAGCTCGCCGGCGCGCAAGAAGAGCGCCGCCTTCTGCGAGCTCTCCGAAGCGCGCTCCGCCGTCTCCACGAGGAGCTCCGCCAGGCGCTCGCGATCGCCTTCGGCTTCGTAGATGGCCTCGAGACGCTCGCGCAGGTCCGCGCGATCGGGCGCGTGCCGGTGAGCACGTTCGAGCGCGGCGCGCGCTTGCGCCGACCCGCCGGCGCGATCGCACGCCTCCGCGAACTCCATCGTCAGCCGAGCGAAGAGCTCGTGGTCGCCGGAGGCGAGCGGCAAGAGCCGCTCGTACGCCTCGACGGCGGCCGCCCAATCCTGATTCTTGGCGCGCAGCGCGGCGAGACGTTCCAGCGCGCCCACGTGCTCGGGCCGCTCCGAAAGCAGCTCTTCCAAGAGCTCGCTCGCCCGCTCTTCTTCGTCCTGATCGACGAGGACGTCGGCGAGCGCGAGCGCGTAGCGATCGCGCTCCGGCGTTTCGCTCTCGAGGAGCCGCTCCAGCACCGCTCGCACGTCGACGGCGAAGCTCGGGTCGAGCTCGTAGGCGCGCTCGAGATCCGAGAGCGCCTCGTCGTCGTGACCCGCCGCGCGTTTTGCTTGCGCGCGCTCGCGCAGCAGCTCCGTGTCCGAAGGCGACGCTTCGAGCGCGCGATCCAGCGCCGCCATCGCCGCCGAAGCGTCGGACGAGCACAGCGCGGCGTCGATCCACGAAAGGAACAGCGGGCGATCGGCGGGCAAGGCCTGGGCCGCTCTTCCGAGGACGTCACGGACGTCGTCGAGGCGTCCCTTCGCCTGGTATTCGCGGACGAGCCGTTCGCGCAAGCTCGCGTCGCGCGGGTCGAGCTCGAACCCGATGGCCGCCGCTCGGAGCGCGCCGCCTTCGTCGGAGGCTTCGTCGCGCAGCTCGACCAGCCGCTTCGCGAGCGCGGGATCCGTCGAGGCGTCCCGAAGCGAGAGCAGCCGTTCGAGGCAGTCGGCGAGGCTCGGGGCGGCCACGGCCTCGAGCCGCGCGCGGACGATCTCGAGGGCGCGCGCGTCCGAGGATTCGTCCCCGACGACGGCGTCGTAGACGTCGACCGCTCGCCCTTTCGCCCCGCTCTTCTCGAGCGCCGTCGCGAGCCTCAGCGACAGCGCGATGGGGACCTTCCCCGCCTTTCGCGCCGCCGCGAACCTCGGCTCGAGCAGCGCGACGAGATCGGCGTCGCGGCCCTCGCGCTCGAGCGCGTCCGCGAGCAGCTCCGCCGCCTCGGCGTGGTCGGGGCGTTCGTCGAGCAGCTCCTCGAGGACCGCGGTCGCGCGATCGCGCTCGGAGGCATCGGCGAGGAGCGCCTTCGCGAAACCGAAGCGCAAAGTACAGCGATCGTCCGGCGACTTCGTCTTCTTGAGGACACGCTGCACGAGCGACCGCACCCGGCCGAGCGCGTCCGCGCCCTTCGCGAGCCGGAACACGGCCTCCCAGCTCTCCGAGTCCGAAGGAAACCGCGCGACGATCGCCTCGTAGGCGCGCAAGGCCTGCTGCACATCGCCCAGATCCTGCTCGCACGACCGCGCCGCTTCGCGCAGGCATCCGAGAGCGACCGCGTCGCTCTCCCCCTCCGCCTTCTTGCCGAGCAGGGCGATGCGACGGGAGAGCACTTCCGCGCGTCCCGCGTCTCCACCGCCGAAGGCCTGCGCCGCGCCGGCGAGCGTGGCCCAGATGGCGGCGTCGGTGACGCCCGCTTCTTCGACGGCCTTGCCGATCTCGGCGGCGTGCCGGGCGATGGTCGCGGACAGCGCGGGCGCGGCGGGGGCGTGCGCCGCGGCGAGCTTCGAGAGCTCCGCGAGCGCTTGCGCGGCGAGCGCGGGATCCTTCGCCGCGCGCAGCCGGCGCTCGACGGAGCGCGCGACGAGATCGTGGCGGCCGCGCGCCGCGAGCGCCTTTTCGAGCCGCAGCGCTTCTTCGAGGCCCTCGAGCGACACGTCGAACGACGACTCGATGTAGTCCGCCGCGCGGGCGGCGTCGTTCTTGCGCGCCGCGACCTCGCTGAGATCCAGGTACACCTCGACGCGGCTCGGACTGTCCTTCGACTCGGCGCGATGCAGGCTCAGGAGCAACGCACGATACGTGCTCTCGGCGAGCGAGAGCTCGTTCTGTTCGAGGGCGCGCCGCGCCAAATCGTGGAGCACCTCGGGATCCGACGGATCGATCTCGCTCGCGACGCGCAGCTCGGAAAGCGCGCCCCGCTCGTCGTTCATGTGCAGCAGCACCCGCGCGAGCCGGTGGTGAACCTTCGCCCGCGACTTCGGCCGGAGATCGCCGAAGGACGCGATGTGCGCGCGCAGGACCCGCGCGGCGTCTTCGTGCCGTCCGGAGGCGTCGAGCGCCGCGGCGAGAGCGGAAGCGAGCTCGGCGTCATTTCCGGCAATCTTCGTCGCCGCTTCCAGGATCGGAATCGCGCGCGCCGGATCGCCGAGCTTCACGAGGACGACGTCCGCGGCCTCGCGGAGCATGGCGAGCCGTTGCTCGGGATCCCTGGCGACGCCCGCGCCCTTCACGAGCAGGTCGGCGAGCGGCGCGTGCGCGCCGTCCTCGCGATAGAGCTCCGAGAGACGGGAGCGCACGGCGTCCGCCGCCGGGACGTCGCGGAGCACCGCTTCGAGTCGCGCGGTCGCGAAATCACGTTCGCCGAGGGCGAGGTAGGCGTCGGCGAGGAGCGAGCCGAAGCGTGCTTCGTCTTCGCCCTTCGACGCCGCGAACGCCCACTCGAGCGCCGCCGCCGCCGGGCGCCATTGCCCGCGGTCGCGGTACAGGCGAAAGAGCGCCTCCAGAGCCTCGTGGGAACCGACCGACGCGCTTCGCCGCCACGCGGCGATCGCTCTTTCGCCGTCGCCGGCCGCTTCCCAGAGCTTCGCCGCGCGCGTGAAATAATCGCAGCCGGTTTGCGCCTTGCCGAGCTCCAGGGCCTTCTGCGCGAACGATTCCCAGAGCTCGGCGCGATCCTTCGGGGCCAGCGCATCGTCGAGCCACGACGCGAAACGCTCGACGTGCTCTCCGACCACGTCGTCGGTCGGATCCTCGGCGAAGAGCCGGCGGAAGAGCTCGACGGCGCGCGCCGCTCCGTCGCTTCGCCCGCCGAGCCGGAGCGCCGCGTCGCGGAGCAGGGCCCGCTGCCGTGTCCGAGCGAACGGAAGCTCGGCGCCCTGCAAGAGCACGCGCACGCCTTCTTCGGGATCTTCCGCTTGCTGCGAAAGATCCTCGAGCTTGCGCACGGCCCAGTAAGCGGCCTGGGCCGCGCCGCTCTCCGGCGACGCCGAACGTCGCCGCAACGCCTCCTCGGCGAGGGAGCGGAGCTTCGCCGCGGCGGCGCGCGCGAGAGCGTCGCTCGTCCGACCGAACGCCGCGACCTTGGGAATGACGGCGACGAAGGCGTCGTCGTCGTGGCCCGCCGCGTTCAGATGCAGCTCGACGAGGCTCTCGACGACGCGCCTTCTGTGCCGTTCGTCGCGCGCGAACGAGAGCTCTCTTTCGCGGATCCGGATCACGTCCGCGACCCGACCGAGACCCTGATAATGCTCGACGAGCAGCGCGACCGCGTGCGAATGCGGCGTCTTCGGCGACTCGAAGACGTCGTGCTCCGGCCGGACGCCGAGGATGCGCTCGAGCAGCGGCGCGACGTCCGCGAGCTTCACCCCGTGCTCGAGCATGCTCTCCACCAGCGCGTGCGCGCTGCCGAGATCGCCGAGATCCAGCCAGAGGCTCGCGATGCGCTGTTCGAGCTCTTCTTTGACGATTCCGGTCGCGGTGGCGAGACGCTCCTGCAAGAGCGCGATGAGCTTCGCGGATTCGCCTTCTCGCTCGTACAGGCGTTCGAGCGACGCGGTGACCGGCGCGTCGCTCGGGCGCGCCGCGCGCAGGAGCTCGAGATAGGTGATGGCTCGACCGGGATCGCGCGCGAGATCGCGCGCGGCGAGCGCCGCTTCGTCGAGGAGCTCCGCGCGCTGGGAAGGCTCGCGAGCGGCGTCGATGGCCCTGTCGTAGAGTCGGAAGAGCTCGGACCAGCGTTCGGACGCGAAGAGCAGGAGCTTCAGCCTGTCGAGCGCCCAGCGCGCCGCGGGCACGTGCTCGAGGACCGCCTCCAGCGTCTTCTGTACTTCCGCGGAATCGGACGACCACTCGTCGTAAAAAGCGATCGTCCGCTGGCCGAGCCGCTCGATGGTCTCCGGATCGGCGCTCGGGTGCTCGAGGGCGTGCGCGAACGCGTCGTAGACGACGTCTCCGCGCTTCGCGACGCGCGCGCGCGCGATGAGCGCGTCCCAGAGAGCCGGCGAACGCGGATTCGAGGCGAGCCCCTTCGTGAGGACGCGCAGAGATTCGTCCGCGTCCTTTTCCCGCAGCTCGGCGAGCCGGACGATCCAGCTGTCGCGCCGCTCGCCGAGCGAGGCCTCGTCGAGCGGCGCTTCCAGCAGAAGCTCGAGGTTCGTCGCCGCCACCTTCGGATCGGCGCTCTCGTAGCTGGCGCGCTCGACGAGCTCGACGGTGCGATCCAGCTCGTCGGGGCGTTCGAGCGCGCGGCGCGCGAGCTCGATGACCGGCGAAGGCGGCGGCGAAGAAGACAAGAGCGGCGCGACGGACACCAGCGCTTCTTCCGGCCGTCCGAGCTCTTCGCCGACGAGCTTCGCGATGCGGACGTCGAGCTCGCCTTGCTTCTCCGGAGCGCTGCGTCCCCGGAGCGCCCGCAGCGCGGCGAGCGCGCCTTCGTAGTCGCCTTGCACCGCTCGCAGGCGCGAGAGTCCTTCGATGGGTTCGTCGCGCGCGGGGTCGAGCTCCGCGGCGCGCTCGTACGCGCGGATCGCCGCCATCGTCTCGTCGTGCGCTTCTTCTTCGCGCGCCCAGGCGAGCAGCGCGTCTACGGACGGCTCCGCGCGCTCCGAGCGGAGCTGGAAGAGCCAGCGGCGCTCGGCGTGCCGCGCGCTCCCGGCGAGCCGCTTTTCGACGAACGACTCGAACGCGCGGATCGCCTTTTCGTCGTTCGAGGCCTCCACGAGCGCGCGATACGCCGCGGCGGCCGCCGGGAGGTGCGCCTTGCTCGACGCGAGCGCTCGCGCCTTCGCCAGCATCAGCTCGCGGCGCACGTCGTCGTTGGTCGAGCCGAGGTATGGCAGCGTCTCGTCGAGCATGCCGACGAGCTCGTCGACGGCGCCGGCCTTGACCGCCTGCGCTTCGAGCCCGAGGAGCTTGCGAGCGGTGACGCCCGGGTCCTGCGACGCGCGGAGCAACGTCGCGTAGATGCCCGGCACGTTCACCCAGCGTCGTTCCTTCACGTACAGCTCGAGGAGCCGCTCCGCGGCCTCCGAATCGTCCGGGGCGGCGGCGAGCACTCGCTCGTAGAGCTCCCGTGCGCGCGCGTCGCCTTCGGGATCTCCCGCGGAGAGCATGGCCGCGGGCTTCCACGATTCGGCCGCCGCGCGTCGATTGCCAATCTGCTCGAAGTAGTGGCCGAGTCGCTCGAGCGCTTGCACGCGGACGTTCGCGTTCGCGGAGCTGGCGAGCCGCTCGAGCGCTTCGTGGTACACGTCCTGTACGTTCTCTTCGTAGGCGACCGTCGCGACCGCCTCGAGCGCCGCGTCGCCCGCTTCGGCGGTCGACAACACCGAGCGGCACGCTTCGAGCGCCGCGTCGCGATCGCCGCGCGCGACGAGCAGCCGCGCCTTCCCCGCGAGCACGGCGGCGCGCCCCGCCGCGTCGAGCGTCTCGACGACGTCCTCGAGCCCCTCGGGCAGGATGCTCACGTCGAGGGTCTTGCGGAAAGCGTCGATGAGCGCGTCGCGCGCGACCGCGTCGCTCGGATCCTCGGCGAGGATGGCGCGCCATTCCGTCGCCGCGCGGGTCAGATCCGACAGCGCGTCGCGCGCGAGCTCGGCGATCGCACGCCGGTGCCGGAGCCGCTCCCCTCGGTCCTCCAGGTTGTCCAGGGTCGTTTCGTAGCGGGCGAGGCGCGCCTCGGGCGGCTCGCGGCCCGCCGTCAGCCGGTCCACGCGCTCGGACAGCGCGAGCGAGCCGGGGAACGTCTCGAGCGCGCGCAGCGACAGCCCGAGGGCATCCGCGGCGCGGCCGTCGGCGACGAGCAAGTCGATGGCGTCGCAGGCGAGCTTCGCGCGCGGAGGGGAATCGATGGCGCACGCCTGCGCGGCTTCGAAGACGACCGACGCCTCCATCGCGCGATCGAACACGATGGCAGCGAACTCCCGCGTCTTCTCCCTCCACGCGGCGATCTCTTCCGGGCGCGACGCCGCGGAGAGCGCGAGCGCCCGACCCGCGAGCAACAGGCCGCGGAGCGCGCGCTCCGGGTCTCGCGACGCGATCTCGACGCCGCGGGCGATGACGGCGAGCGCTTCGTCGGTGGACGCCGCGAGCTCCGCTTTCGCCTCGAGCGCCGCGAGCAAGCCTTCGTCGGAGTCGGCGGCGACGCTGACCGACTCGAGCAGATCCGCGGCTTCCGCGCGCCGCGCCCCCTCCGCGACCAGGCGCTCGAGGTATATTCTGGCAAGTGTATTCGTCGGATCCAGCTCGACGGCTCTCCGCAGAGAAGCGAGCGCCGCGTCCTCCTGTCCGAGCCGCGAAAGACGGACCTGCCCGATCTTCGCGTGCGCGGCGGCCGATTCCACGGGTGGAGCGTCCGCGGCGAGCTTCTCCAGGAGCTCGACGAGCTCGTCGAACCGCTCCGCGCCTTCGAGCAGCGGCGCGAGCTTCTGGTCGATCTCGCGCGAGCCGCCGTAGGTCTCGGCGATGAACTTCCAGGCGTCGATGGCCGCCTCGCCGCCGCTCTCGGTGCGGAGCTCCGCGCTCCGGACGGCGAGAGCGCGCGCGGCCTCGGGATCCGGCGTCCGCAGCGCGCGGAGGTGCAGCACCGCGGCGAGCCCGTCTCGATTGCCGGCGAGCTCGTAGAGGCGCTCGAGCCGCGCGAGCGCCTCTTCGGCGCGCGACGATTCGAGCAGCGCTTGCCAGGTGGGGATCGCGCGAACGTCGTCCTCGGCGAAGACGCCGAGCGCGAGGAGCCGCTCCGCGGCCGTCTGCCGCGCGACGACGTCCGGTTCCTGCGCGACGATGACGGCGAGCGCCGGCGCGAGCAGCGCCGGATCTTCCGGCTCGCGGCTGAGCGCGACGAGCCGTCGCGCGGAAGCGAGCACCGCTTCGTCCGAAAGGTTCTCGACCACGGCGGAAGCGAACGCGGCGCGGGCGCTCGGCAGCTCGCCTTCCGTGAGGTACAGCGTGCCGAGCGCGTGCCCGAGGCGCGCGCGCGCGACCCCCATCGCGATGTCGTGCGCCGCCGACAGCACCGAGACGGCTTCCTCGACCTTCTCGGCCTTCGTCGCCGCGTCCACGTAGCGGGCGACGAGCTCCACGTCCTCCGGCTCTTTTCGTACCAGCGGCGAGAGCAAGGCCGCGGCGCTCGCGGGATCGTCGAAGTGCGAGAGCTTCAGCTCGGCGAGCCGGCGCATCACCGCGTCGAGGCGCTCCGGTTTCGCGATGGTGAGCTCGACGCCGAGCATGTCCGCCTCGCGTTCCGGCTCGTTCCGGCGCCGGTAAGCCAGGGACAGCTTCTCCGCGATGCGCGCGGCGATGGGACGGCACTTCAAGAGCTCGGTCGCGAGCTCGAGCGAGGCTCCGTCTCCTTCGTCGCGCTCGAGCAGCTCTTCGACGTGGACGGCGGCGGAGAGCGGGTCTTCGAGCTTTTCGAGATAGAGGCTCGCGAGGCGAGCGTGCAACGCCACGCGCTCGTCGTCGGAAAGGGCCGGCTCCGCGCGCAGTTGCTTCTCCAGCATGTCGACGAGGGCCTCGGGATCGTCGATCGCTTCTTGCGAACGCGGGTCGTACCGTTCCATGGTCGTCTCGTAGGTCTTGCGTCGGCGCGAGCTTCGAGGGCGGCTAGTGCTTCGGCGCGAGGAGGTTCACACCGTCCTCCACGGGCCGCAGGTACGCTTCGTAAGCGCCAGGCGGCGCGGGGTGCCCGTCGGGCAACAAGCGAACGAGCAGAAGCGTCGGGTCGCGCGCCGACGTCCGCACCCAGACATGGAGCCCCTCGTGCTTGCCGTTGGATCTGTCCACTTGAGTGGCCGAAGGTGCGGCGGAGCCGTTCGACGGCGGCGCGGACGGGACCGCGACCGGCGCCGCGGCGCGCGAAGACGGCGGGGGCGGGGCGTGCGACTGCGCGCCGGGCCGCGCGGCGGGCGCCGCCGGCGCTTTCGCCGCCGCCGGAGGCGGCGCCGGACGGACCGACGCGGTCGTCGATGGCGAGCCCGATGCGCTCAGATCCGCGACGGCGGCGCGCAGAGCGCGGGCGCGTTCGTCCAAGGACGCATGTTCAGCGGCCTCCACGGCGCGCGAAAGCGCGTAGAGCGCCTCGTCCTTCTTGCCCGCGGCGAAGTGGGCGATGGCCTCTTCCAGGGCAAACGCGACCTCCCGGGGATCGGAGTTTTCCGGGGCGGGCAGCTTCGTACTCGGTGGCATACGTTCCGTCCTTCTCCGTTTGTGTCGTTCGACCGGGTCCCGGCTCGTCCGAATTCTTCGAGGCTCGACGAGAACGCACCGCGGCGAACGAAGCGCCGCGCGGCGCGCGAAATCCGAAGGCTACCATCTTCTCGCCGGCTCGCGCGCAATTCGACGGCGCCGCCCGCACTTTGAGCGGAGTTTTTCCGGCTCGTCGAAGCCGATCCGTTCGCTCGTCCAATGTCGGACAATCCACGATTATCCATCTCGCGCGGCGCACGGCGACGACGCCTGCCGACGACGCGGCGTAACATCGGCGACGCGTCCAGCGCTCGCGGACGTCTCCGAACGGAGGGCCCCGGGCCCGTCGATGCTCGCCATCCGTGACGCGCACGCGGTGCCTCCGCGACGCTGAATCGACAACATACATGGTCAGATGTCGCGGCAATGAATCGGCGACGAGCACGGCCGCCGCGGCGGCGACTTCGACGTCGACGGCTGGCCGGAGCGCACCGTTGCCGTCGGTAGCGTTCTCGAGCGCGCCATCAACACCGCGGCGACGTCGACGGCTGGCCGGAGCGCGCCATTGCCGTCGGTAGGCGTCTCCTGTGCTAACCTCGTCATCATGACGGGCCCTGCACGTCGCCGCGCGACGTACGACGACCGAGCTGGAGCTTGCGCTGCTCTGGGCGCGGTAGCGTCCTCGCCCGTCGTGCACCGTCACCGTCGCACGATGGTGCCGTCGGACATCACGTCCACCACCGTGTCCGCGCCCGCCCTCCCCACGGTCGCGCGAATGGCGCCGTCCGCGGAGGGGCGCAGCGCGACGCGTGGGTGCGCGGCGTCGGCTTTCGCCGTCAGCCTTTTCAGTGACAAGGGACCTGGCCACAACGGGCGGCCGTCCGCGGACCAGCGACTCGCGAAGACGTATTCGCTCGAGCCTTCGCCGCCGCTGCGGCCGAGGCGGAAGAGCATGAACGTGTCGAGGGTGTCGAGCGCGAACGAGACGGGCGCCGCGCCGTTCGACGTCCAGGGGAGCGACAGGCCGTCGGTGCCCCATTTCCGCTCTCCGTTATCGTCGATGAGCTCGAGGGTCGCGCCGGTGTCGTAGGCCACGCCGAGGATCCAGCCGTGATGCGGCCAGTACAGCACCGAGAGGGCGTCGCAGTCGTCGACGTGCAGCGCGTCGTAATCGGCGAAAGCCGAGCCGTCCTCGGCCCAGCGACGGAAGGCGACGCCGTTCGTCGCCGGGTTGCACCACGCGACGCACACGTGCCCGTCCGGGCCAGGCGTGACCACGAGCTCTCTGGTACCCGGCGACGCGCCGCCGTTCGGCCGCTCCTTCGTCCACACGATCTCGCCGTGCGCATCGAGCAACCACACGAGCGGCCGCGGCTCACCGGTGCTCGCTTCCAGCAACACCGCCGCCTTGCCCCCTTCAATCGCCACCACCTGAAACGAAAGCGGAAACGGAGTCGTCCCCGCAAAATGCGCGTCGAGTCGAGCCCGATGCCGAACGAGCAATGCATCCGCGGAATCCGCGGCCCCGCGAATCCCTTCGACGCGAAGATCCGCCGCTGCGATCGCATCCGCTACTTGCATCGCCACCCCCGGCGCCCCCGTCACTACGACGCCAGCCGACGCGCTGGCGCTCCCTGCTCCCCCACCCGTTTGCAGCGCCGGCTTACGACAGCCCGCGGTCCCCACACCTAATCCCAACAACAGCAAGCGGCCCAAACGCGCCGCCCACTCCCCCAGAGGGGGACTCGGTTCGAGATTACGACGTGCGCGGCGTGGGTTTTTCAGGTTCTCGCCGCGGTGCACCGCGGAACCCTCGCTTGCGCTGCTCGCCTTCGGCTGCGCTGCTCGCTCGTGGGATGGTTCGGCGCGGTTCGAGTGGGGGTTGCCTCCCATCCCCCACTCCCCCAGAGGTGGACTCGGTTCGAAATGACAACGCGAGCGGCGTGGGTTTTTCAGGTTCTCGCCGCGGTGCACCGCGGAACCCTCGCGTGCGCTGCTCGCCTTCGGCTGCGCTGCTCGCTCGTGGGATGGTTCGGCGCGGTTCGAGTGGGGGTTGCCTCCCATCCCCCACTCCCCCAGAGGCGGACTCGGTTCGAAATGACAACGCGAGCGGCGTGGGTTTCTCAGGTTCTCGCCGCGGTGCATCGCGGAACCCTCGCTTGCGCTGCTCGCCTTCGGCTGCGCTGCTCGCTCGTGGGACGGTTCGGCGCGGTTCGAGTGGGGGATGCCTCCCATCCCCCACTCCCCCAGAAGTGGACTCGGTTCAACTCGACGCCGTGATCCGACTACGACGCTTACCCACAGCTCTCCCTCTAACCCTAGCTCTCCCTCTAACCCTACCTCTTGCTCTCCCTGGTTCATCTTGAAGCCCTCACGTCTGGCCGTGAGGCGCCTCTGGCGTTCAATCTGCGCAATGCCAGCGCCGCCAGAATTGCAAACGCCGGCGTCACGACTAGGTGATACCGATCGTCGCCGAAGAAGACGGCGTGCGTGAGGGTCGTCACGAAGATGAACGCGAGTAGGAAGCGCTCCACCGTGGGAGCGGGCGGCGCGCCGGGAAGCGGGACTAGCCCGAGGAGCGGCATGAACGCCGCTAGGATCCAGAATGGGTGCTCGCTCCCCGTCGCCGCGTAGGTGGCGAACGCGAGGACCGCGACGAGAAGCGCGCCCTGAACGAGGGTGCCCGCGCCTCCGACCCGCCGCGGGGACGGCAGCGCGATGAGGCCGAGCGCGGCCGCGACGAGGAGCATCTGGTGAAGCACGGTGAGCAGGGCTCGACCCGCGACGCGACGGGACTCCGGCCAGCTCGCGGGGTCGGCTTCGCGCAGGTATTCGATGGCGAACGATTCGTGGTCGTAGGTCTGGCCGAGCTTTTTGGGAACGAGGCCGAGCCAGTGCAATGGGTTGTCGGCGATCACCGAGAGCCCGATCTGCGCCCAGCAGCGATCTTGCTGGACCTGGCCGGTGACGACGGGGCATCCGTCGCGCGCGTGGAGAGTCTGGAAGCGGCCGGTCTCGGTGAGCGCGCCGATCGCGAGGTTCCAGCCGCCGTTCGTCGAGACGAGCGCACAACCGTCCATGACGCGACAGTTGCGGTACGTCCAGGGGAGGACGGTGAACACGGCGACGCCGGTGACGACGATGGCGCGTTGCACGGCCGCGAGCCGCGGGAGCGGGAGAAGAAGCGCGACGAGCGGCGCGACCGCGAGCGCCGACGGCCGGACCAGCGCGGCGAGACCGAAGAGCACGCCGGAGAGGACGGTCGCCGACCAGCGTAGCCTTCTGAGCGCCACCCACGCCGCCGTCAGGATCAAGAGCGCGTAGAGCAGCTCGGTCATGAGCACGGCGGAGTAGACGATGAGCCCGGGGTGGAGCGCGGTGATGGTCGCGGCGATGCGCGCGCGGTTCAGCGTCATCGCCCGGAGCGACAGGCGATGCACCACCGCGACGAGGAGCGCTCCGACCACCGCGTTTGTCACCGGCGCGACGGCCAGCCCCGCGCCGAAGAGCCGGTACACGCCGGCGAGAAACGCGCTGTAGCCGACGGGGTAGTGCGCCCAGGGGTGCCAGGTCCGCACGCCGTTGATCACGACGTCGTCGGAGTAGCCGAGGCCCTGCGCGATGCGCACGGCGCCGAAATGGTAGTAGTGGCCGTCCCAGACGGGCTCGCGCGACCACGCGAGCGCCACGAAGAGCCGCGGCAAGAGCGCGATGACGGTCACCGCCAGCGTGAAGACGACGTCGGCGCTCTGCTTGGCGCTGGGATCGCTGGCCGGAGGTCTTCGCGAGGTCAAAAATCACTCCTCCGCGGACGTCAGCCGCCCGGAGTCTCGGAGGTCTTGCGCCACTCGCGGAAGCGCTTCAGGTACGTTCGCGTCACTTGCGTGGGGTCGAGGTTCAAGCATCGCGCGACCTCGTGCACGAAGCCGCGCGCGTAGACGAACGCCGGCAGCGCGCCGAAGTCTTCGTTCTCGATCGCGCGGAGATAAGGCAGGCTGATCTTCGTGCGGCTCGCGATCTCTTCGAGATCCGTGCCCTGCGACTCGCGCACTTTGCGGAGCAGCGCGCCGGAGAACTCGGTCTCGGCGTTGATCTCGCGGGCGAGCTCGGCCCGAAGCATCGCGCGCTCCGCGAGCACGGCCTCGTCGACGGCGGCGTTCTTCGGCTGCTCGCGCGCGTCCTCCTCCGGGAACGTGGAGACGTCGTAGGCGCGCCGCCGCAGCGGGTCGAGCAGCGTGTCGTGCGCTTCGTCGATGCGCGACAGCTCGGCGCGGAGCTCTTCGTCGCTGAGCAGCGACGTGAGCGGTAAGCTGCCCGGCTGATAGATGTCGCGCTGGCGCTTGTGGGCGCGGCGCAGCTCCTCGTCCGTCGCGCTGCGGTGCGTGAGGAGCACGTCGTACAGGCTGCGCTCCGACGGCACGAGCGAGATGGGCCGCACCTCCGGCGCCTCGACGCGGTTCTGCGCGAGCGCGAGGACGCGGCGCGCGATGCGCTCGATGTTGCGCGCGCTCTTGCTCGTGGGGCTGTCGATGAGCAGCGGACGGCTGCGCGTGACGCTGAGCCACACGGCGTCGTCTTGCTCGATGTGGCCCGTGTAGTCGAAGGCGACACCGAGATGACGGCGCGCCAGATCGACCATCGCCTGCCCGAGCTCCGCGTCGGGACGCAGGCGCGCGCCGTTCACCACTAGACGCGGCCTGAGCGTCGCGAGCTCCGCGGCCGCGAGCTCGCCGAGCGCGACCTCGTAGCGCGCGAGCTGCCGCACGAGCGCCTCCGGGGCGGGAAGCGCCGGGAGCTCGGCCAGCGCGCGCTCTTCGAGACGGCTCTTGTACCTGTCCTTCGCGATGGCGCGGCGCAGCTTCCGCTGAAACAGCGCGCGCACGAGACGGTAGACGCCTTCGACGCTGGGCGGCTCCGGCGTGACCACGACGAGACCCAAGTCCGCGCTGAGGAACAGATCGAGCGTCGCGGGCGCCGTCCCGGCGCCGAGGTCGAGGACGACGTAGTCCGCATCGAGCACGCGCAGCCCGCGGATCCAGCGCGGCTTGCGGCCCGGCCGAATCGGCACCGTCGAACCGATCGAGTAGCGTTGCGGGAGCAGGCGGAGCCCCGGGATGGGCGTGGGCACGAGCTCGAGCGCGTCTTCGGATTCTTCGGTTTCGGCGCGTCCATCGAGGGACAGGCCGAGCATCGAGTGGAGCTGGGCGCCGGTCGGATCCGCGTCGACGAGCGTCACCTTGCGCCCGAGCTGGGCGAGGTATACGGCAAGGTTCGTGGCGGTGACGCTGGCACCGACGCCGCCCCGGCCGCCCGTCACTGCAACGACGTGGCGGGCGCCGCGGGGCGCGAGGCCCCGCAAGTCGGAGCCGAGCGGAGGCAGGTCGCTGTCCGGCATTCGCTCCGCGATCTACCTTACCAACCGAGTGTCGTACCAGCGCGTCAGCCGCGTATCGGAACGACGTTCCCCGGCTCCGCCGAGGTTGGCCGACGCGCTGGGCGCGCGCGAAGCGCGCGAGGGGGAGAAGGCGAAGCCTTCAGGGGCGCTGCCGCGCCCCCGACGGAAAGGATAGTACATCTGAAGGCGAAGCCTTCGCTTGCGCCTATGCGCAAGAACCCGGAACGAAGTTCCGGGTTGATGTACTAGGCTCCCGGCCATGCCGCTCTGGAGAAGCGTCGGAAATGCCGTCGCGCTCACCCTCGTCAATCTCAACGTAGCGACGTGCAGGTCGCCTGCCGCCGAAGGAGGGCACGATACCGCGCCGAAGGAAGAGGAAGCGAAGGTCGTCAAGCTCGACGGCGTCGACACGTCGGCGCTCACGCCACGCGAGCAGCGCGAGTGGTCGACGTACGTCTCGGAGCTCCTCGCGCCGTGCTCGGATCAGCCGGTCAGCTTGGCTCAATGCATCAAGGAATCGCGGCCGTGCTCGCTCTGCCTGCCGGCGGCGAAGTTCCTCGTCAAGCGCGTCACGCGCGGGGGCACCCGGTCGCAGGTGGAGAGCGCGTTCCGCATGCGCTTCTCGCCCGACACGGTGAAGACCGTCGACGAGGGGGACTCGCCGTCGAAGGGCCCGAAGGACGCGCCGGTCGTCATCGTGGAGTGGGCCGACTTCCAGTGTCCGTACTGCGGCGCCGCGGCGCCCATCCTCGACAAGATCGTCGAGGAGTATCCGAACGACGTGCGCTTCGTCTTCAAGAACTACCCGCTCGCGAGCCACGAGCACTCCGAGATCGCCGCGCGCGGCGCCGTCGCCGCGGGCAAGCAGGGGAAGTTCTGGGAGATGCACGACAAGCTCTTCCAGAATCAATCGACGGGCCTCGACCGCGACACCGTCATCCGGTTCGCGAAAGAGCTCGGCCTCGACGAAAAGAAATTCGTCGCCGACATGGATAGCGAAGCCGTCGCCGACGCCGTCAACCGCGACAGGAAGCAAGCCGAGAAGCTCGACCTGCGCGGCACGCCGATGATCTACATCAACGGCCGCCACTTCGAGCTCGAGCAGTTCAACCTGCTCGAAGACGTCAACGACTGGATCGAGCTCGAGATCGAGCAACGCACCGGCAAGAAGGTCACGGCGAAGAAGGTGGAGTTGCCCGACGCGCCGTCGGCCGCACCTCCCGCGTCCGCGCCCGCCAAGAAGCCATGAGGGCGGGCGAAGAAGGCGGCGGGTGCTTCCCGACCGGGAGGCACTATCCGGGCATTGCTCACCTTCTGCGCATCGTCGCGCAGGGGCTCGTCGACGAATTCGACGGCTCGCTCGCCATGGCCGATCTCCTGCTCGTTTCGATCGACACGGAGACGACGGGGAAGGATCCGGCGACAGATCGCGTAATCGAGCTTGCTGCAGTCGTATTTCGGTGCGGCGAGGTCCTCTCGCGGCATCGGTGGCTCGTGAATCCCGGTGTGCCCATCCCCAAAGAGTCCTTCGACGTGCACGGCATCGACGACGACGCCGTCAAGGACGCGCCCCCGTTCTCGGCGATCGCCGCCGAGGTGCTGTCGGTGCTCGAAGGAAAAATCCCGCTCGCCTACAACGCGGAGTTCGACCGCGCGTTCCTCGTCGAAGAGCTCGGGCGCGCCGGTGTCGCCCGGCCGGCGATGCCACCCGCCGCGCGCCGCGGCATCGAATGGCTCGACCCGCTGGTGTGGGCACGCGAGCTGCATCAAGACGAAAAGAGCCGTGCTCTCGGCGACGTCGCCGAACGGCTCGGCGTCGCGCTGGAAAAGGCGCACAGCGCCGTGCACGACGCGGAGGCCGCCGCGCTCATCCACGCGATCTTCTGTCGGGACGATCGCGTGCCGAAACTTTACGGAGCATTCGTCCAGGAGCAGCGCCGTCTCGCGCGGCTTCACGCCGAAGATAGGCAATACTGGCGGAAATGACGGTCCGTGCGATAGCGCCCGATGTGTCCTCGCGGGTGGCCGCTCTACCCGCTCGAGCCACGGACGCACCTTCGCGAGCCGTCATCGCGCTTTACTTCGCGCTCGTCGCCGCGATGGTGCTGCGCATCGCGCTGCTCGACGAGTGGAGCGCCGCGAGCTGGTGCACGCTGCTCGCGTTCTCGGTGACGGTGGGACCCGATCGCCTGACGCCCGCCAAGCGCTACCTCGCCGCCGGCGTGCTGTTCTTCGCGTCGCTCTGCTCCGCCGTCGCCTACTTGCCGAATCTCTGGTTCGAGATCGCGTTTCAGCTGAACCACGCGAGCCACTACCTGTGGAACGCGAACGCGACCATGGCGAAGATTCCCGGCAACGACGGCCATTTCTTGTGGAGCCACGGCTCAGAGCACGCGCTCTCGGTGATGCGCTGGGTGTACCTCACGGGCTTCGACCTCGTCGTGTGGATCCCCGTCGTGCGCTCGCTCATCGGGTTCGATGCGGTGAAGACGGCCCGGTACGCGCTCGGCGCGCACCTGATCCAGTTTCCGCTCATCATGCCGTTCTATGCGGCCATCCGGGTGGACGAAGTGTGGACCGTGCTCGGTCACGCGGATCGCTGCGCTCGCGGCTGGAGCGAAGAAGTGCGCCGCGATCTCGGAGCGAATTGCTTTCCGAGCATGCACACGTCGGTTGCGTTCGCGGTGCTGCTCATCGCATTGCGGGAAAAGAGCCGCACATATCGCGCGATGATGATCGTTTATTCATGCGCGATCATCCTGAGTACCGTGTATCTGGAAATACACTGGGTCATAGATGTGGCTGGCGGACTACTGCTCGGTACAGTCTCTGTAAGAATTGCGGACGCTATGATCGCATATGCACGATCGCGGAAGTCACAGTCCGATTCGGACGCAGGTTCGATAACCGCTCGCGGCATTTGAACGCGCTTTCGTCACTTTCCACTAACCGCACGAAGGAACGTGCGCTAACCACACCGGTGCACGGGACAACCGAGCTCGGGTCGCGGCGCTCGCTGCGGGTCGATCTTTTTGTTTGGAACTAAAAATAGGAGATCTTCGATGAAATTAGGACGTAGCGCTTGTTTGGCTGGGCTCGTGGCGCTCGGAGCGTGGTCGATGGCGGCCTGCTCGAGCGACAACAACAAAGGCAGCGGTGACGGAGGCCCGGATGGCGCGACCAGCACCGGCGGCTCCACGAGCACCGGCGGCTCCACGAGCACCGGCGGCTCCAGCGGCAGCGCCGGCAAGACGAGCACGGGCGGCAGCGCCGGCAGCAGCACGGGTGGCAGCAGCGGCTCGACGAACGTCGACGGCGGCTCGACGAACGTCGACGGCGGGAACGACGGCGGTGTGCCGTCGGTGAAGATCACGTCGCCGAAGGACAACGACATCTTCACGACGTCGACGATCCCGGTCTCCTACGAGGTCGCGAACTTCACGCTGAAGCCGCCCGGCACCGGCTCGTCGTGCAAGGCGGGAGTCTGCGGCCACGTGCACATCACCGTCGATGGTGACGACTGCAATATCAACAGCACCACCGAGCCGTACAACGTCGCCGGCAACACCTCGCCGCTCAACGTCGACCTCAAGCTGTGCAAGGGCGGCGTCTCGGGCGCGCACTCGATCGTCGTGTCGCTGCACAACGACGACCACTCGGCGGTGACGGTGAACGGCAAGGACGTCGAGTCCGACCCGGTCAACATCTCCGACAAGCCGGGCGACGCCGGGGCTGGCGACGCTGGCGACGCCGGCAAGAAGTAATCGAAGACAGAGGGAGCCTTTGAAAGGCGCTCTGCGCTTTACCGTGGCGGCGACCTGCGTCGTCGCCACGGTGCTCCCGGCCTGCAGCAGCTCGAAGAGCGATGCGGCGCGGGAGTCCGAACCGGCCGACGCCAAGGTGAGCGATGCGGCCGTGTCCTCCACGAATGGCGCTGACGCCGCTCCCGCGGATGCCGCCACTTCCGCGGATGCCGCCGCGCCGACGGCTTGCGCGAAGGACGACGACTGCACGTCGGCCATGGAATGCAGCGGCGGCAAATGCGTGCCCAGAGCCGTTTGTCCCGTCGGCCTCGAGCCCACCTTCGACAGCATCCACACGAAGATCTTCGCCGTGAGCTGCGGGACCGACGGCAATGCGTGCCACTCTCATAATGGGGCCATCTACTCTGCCGGGCTGAATCTCGCCGACGACCCGTATACCGCCCTGCTCGGAAGCGACGGCAAAGGGGAGCTCGCCGGGAACATTTCCGGCAGCGTGAAGGACCTTCGCCGCGTCGTCCCGGGCGACCCCGACGACAGCTTCCTCGTCATCAAGTTGAGCACCCGAACGGGAATGGACCCGAAGTACGGCTCGGGCATGCCCTTCACCGACCCCGGCTCGGTGTGCCCCGATACGCTCACGACGATCCGCGCGTGGATCTCCGCGGGCGCCAAGAATTAGCGCGCGGCGCGCGGCTCAAGCGTCCACGATCGCCGCGAGCCGATCCAAAAACGGAACCTGGTCCGGGTGCAGCACCTCGCGCGCACGCGGAAGCGGGACGAACTCCACCTGGTCCACTTCCCACGACGCGCAGCGCGGCGTCTCCCCTTCCGGCGCCGCGCCCGCGAACGCGTGCACGGTCTTCCGACTCTTCGTGTAGTCGATGGAGCCGATCGCGACGAGGTCGCCGGCGCGCACGCCGGTCTCCTCCATGGTCTCGCGGCGCGCGGCGGCTTCGAGCGCCTCGCCTTCGTCCGGCACTCCCTTCGGGATGCTCCACGGCGCGCGCTTGTTGTAAGCGCCCGACGGATGAACGAGCAGCACCTCGAGGCCCACGGTGGTCTTGCGATAGAGCACCGTGCCCGCGGAGACGGGTTTCTTCGCCATGCGGCGGTCGTATCACGCCCTAACGCACGGCGTGGTGGCCGCCGATGACGCGGCCCTTCACCTCCGCGCCCTCGGTGTCGACGGAGGCGTTGCCGCTCGCTTGGACGGCCACGCGGCCGCCGACGACGGACGACCCGCGAACGCGCGCGCGCGCGTTCGCCGCGGCGGTGATGGTCATCTCACCGCTCAGGCGCGCGCCGTTCGCGACGTCCAGCGTGGAGTTTCCCATGAGCACGACCGCCGGGCCCTTGGCGGCGACGCTGCCGCCCTGGATGACGACGTTCGCGTTGTTGCTCGCGGTGATCCCCGTCGCGCCGTCGACGGCGCAGTCGACGAGCCTCAGCACGCAGTTGCCCGTCGCGACGACCGGAACGCCCGCGGGCATCGAGAGTCGTTTTCCGGTGAGGGTGACGTCGTCGGTCCCTTTGCAGACGACGGGTACCGTGTCCCCGGTCGGCGGCGCGCCGAGACCTTGCTGCGCCTTCGCGACGTCCACGGCGGCGCTGGCGACGGTGAGCGCTTTCGTGAACATCGATTGGAGCTCCTCCGCGTCGGCGGTGACGCCGGCGGATTGAATGGCGCTCGTCGCGCGCCAGGCGGCGAACCCGACGATGCACGCGACGATGAATAGCGACGAGAACACCGAGCCGCCCCTGCGCCTCGGCGGGCGATAGCGAAGCGGCCTGCTCGGCGCCGAAGCGGTCTCGGGCGGCGTCCATTGCGCCGGCGGCACGAAGCCCGGCGGCGTTTGGGGAGCCACCTTGCGGAACCGTTCCACGGTCTCGCTGCGCCCGCAGTAGTGGCACCGAACCACCGCCGTGTTCTCCGCGACGTCGAGCGGCGCCCCGCAGTTCTCGCACTCGAGCAACATGGAATCGAATGTATCACCGTCCGCGAGCGCGCATGGCGAATGGATGGTCTCGCAGGCGCTTCAACCATACGGAAACGATTGCGCTTCTTCAGCGCAAAGGCCGCAAAGAGCGCAAAGGCCGCAAAGATTGTTTTCAGTACGTCGTTACAACGTCGAAATCCGGCGCCGAGTGGACCCCCCAAAATCCCCTTTGTGGCCTGCTTTGCGCTAAAAACAGCAGGGTCGTTGGGCACCACGGTACAGACCGCGAGAGCGCACTCGTCGCGAACCGGCGACTACGGGCTCTGTCCCACCGACGGCGTCGCCGGCAATGCTTCCGGCGGGGGAGCGCTGGCGGTGGCGGCCTCGTGCTGCGCCCAGCTCTCCCGCGCCATCGCCACGAGGATGACGAGATAGCCGATGAGCACGCCGACGCTCCACTGCGCGTACCGCTCGTCCACGCCGACGTCACCGAAGCCCCAGTACTCGCTCACGCAGATCGCGAGCACGACGAACGACACGAGACCCCAGCGCTTCCGCGCGGCGGGCTCCTCCGAGTAGTTCATCATCAAGGGGAGCACGAAGACGTAGTGCAGGTAGTAGTTCGACGGATAAAAGAAGATCGGGATCATCATCATCCCGATGAGGGCGGCTTGACGGAGATCGCGCCCGCGCGCCGCCGCCAGCGAGAGCAGGGTGAACGCCAGGATGGCGATCACGTAGAGCGGCCTTCGCTTCATGAACGTGCGCGCCTGCTCCACGGACCAGTCGCCTCCGGTCTGCGACAGCGCGCGGATCGTCTTCGAAGGATCGAACTGGATGAGCGTCCGCAGCCCGACGTGGTTCACGTTCGGCGACGTCGAGTGCATCGTGATCTTGTGCGCCCAGTCGACCCACGCGTGCCGGAAACCGAACGTCAGGGTGGACAGAACGAACAGGACGGTCACGCAGACCGCCGCGCCGGCGACGGCGCGCAACATCGGCTTCGCTTCTTCTCGAATCGCCGCGAGATCCAGCGGGCGCTTGGCGCGGCTCTTGTCGTAGACCAGCACGAGGAGCGGCGCGGCGAGGTAGAACACGGAGACGGCGGGGAATGCGCGGATCATCGCCGCGCCCGCGAGCGCCGCGCCACCCCAGACATATCGGCGCGTGTACAGCGCGCACGCGCCGAGGCCGACCAGCACCATCCAGTCGTTGCGCAACGTGGAGCCCACCCAGTTCGATCCGAACCAGGGGAACGTGCTCGCCCCATAGACGGTCAAGCAAACGAGCGCGCTCCGGAGCCCGAACGTGCGCCAGGCGACCGTGAAGAAGAGCGCCAAGAGCAACGGATCCAAAAGCCCCGTGGCGGCCAGCAAGCCCTCGCTGGCCGTCGCGTGCCGGAAGAGCAGGTGCGCGACGAGGAGCCACGCCGGCGTCGCGTTGCCGCCGTGATCGCGGAGGCTCCCCAGATAGCCGCCGGGGCCCATCGTGCGCCAGAAGAACGCCATGTCGTGCTTGAAGAGATCCCAGCGCTCGGGGGTGAAACGCTGCTTGACCTTTCGCACTTCGGAGATGACATCCTTCACGGTCGTCATCTCGTAGTTGCGCAGATCGCGGATCTCGACGTTGGCGACGCCTTGCTCCGTCGCGCCGGGCGCGTCTTCCAGGTACGCCTCGACGCTCGCGAGGTAGAGGCCGTCGAAACCGAGCTCGTCGAAGTACTTCGCCGACGGGAAGTAGACCCGCATGTCCCAGGTGTGGACCCAGGTCATGCGGTGGTCGTCGACGTCGTCGAACTGCGGTTGCCACATGTTGAAGAACGTCGTCAGCGCGAGGAACGCCGCCGCGGCGAGGCTCGCGTCGACGAAGCGCGGCATGACGTCTTCGGGACGCCAGGCGAGCCTGAGCACCGCGGCGGCGGCGACCGCGGCGGCCACCGCGCGCAGCATGTCGATGACTGGCTGTTGCGGCGGCCACGCCGAAGCGACGGCGTCGTAAGTGACGTAGGCCACGACGAGCGGCACGAGCACCGAAAGCCACCGGGCCCACGCCGGATGCGTTCGTCGATGGAGCAGGAGCGCGAGCGACGCGACGAGGCCGAGCACGAACCCCGACGCCTCTCCAGGTAGACGCGGGCGCTCGCCGACCAGCGTGCGTAGCACTGGCGGCCACGGCGACGGGACGACCTCGAAGGCCTCGAGCTCGCTGGCGCTCACCAGGTTGTCGGGGCTCCGCGCCGTGAGCTTCAAGTACCGGCCGGTCACGTCCAGCGTGTGCGTCTCGCGAACGCGCATGCCCGCGCCGCGCACGGCGGGCGCTTCCCAGATTTGACGGTAATTGGTGCCGTCGTCGGACGCGGAGACGAAGAACTCGTCGTTGTTGTCGCCCTGAAGATAGAGGGCGCGGACGTGCACCGATCGTCCGAGGTCCCACTCGACGGACGCGTTGCCCGTTTTGAGGACGCTCGTCAGGTCCGTTTCCCAGTGGTCGCCCGAGCGCGCGATGGTGCCGTCGGTGAGCCGCGCCGGTTCGGTGACGTCGGTGGATCGCAGCGGCGCTTTTCCGAACAGCAGGTTTCCCGGAACTTCCGTCCCGGAACGCACGCAGCCGACGAGGAACAAACACGCGGCCAGCAGGACCGTGAGGAGCGCGCCGGCCCTGCGTTTCGGAAGCCGCGAATCCACCATAGGCGCTCGGTTCTCCCCGACGCCGGGGCGAGCGTCAAGGATGACGGACAGCCATTTCCGTGCGCGGTTCATGGCGTCGACGGATCCGTCAGGCTTGGATGAGCGGAAAATTCTGGGTGCGGGACCTGAGGGCGCGGCAAGTCCATCTTGACGTCGAGCAGCACCGTCTCGCCGGCAGCGAGCGTCACCGTGCGCCGTTCCACCGGCGCCTTCGGATGCTCGAGCCGCACGTAATGGACGCCCGGTGACAGCGGAATGGAGTGAGCGAACGGAGTCGTCTCCACGGCGACACCATCGACGACGACGTTCGCCCAAGGATCGACGACGACGCGAAGGTAGCCGGCATTCGCGGGCACGAGATCGAGCCGACCCGGGGAGCTCCGTGCGCTGTCGCCGCGGCGAGCCACCGACGTGCGTTCGATGGCCGTGCCACCGCCGACGATGAGCAACAGCGCGAGGAGATACCCGCGCAGCGCCGTGCCGACGGTGGTGGGCTTCGTGCGGATCAACGACGGCCGCACGACGTCTTTCTTCGCCGGCCCCTCGGCGGGTTTGAGCAACCCGAGCCGGAGCAGCTCGGTGGCGATGGTCTCTTCTCTGGGCACGGAGCCGTCGAGCTCGGCCGAAAGGGCGCGCGAGAGCTCGAGGGCGGTCTGGAAGCGATCGCTCGGCAGCTTGGCGAGGCAACGCCGCGTCGCCCGGTCGAGCGACGCGGCGATTTCGGGGACCGCGCGGCTCGGCGGGGCCATGGATTCGTGACGGCCCCGCTGCGACAGCGGGCGATCGCCGTCGGCGTCGAACGGCCGCTTGCCCGTGAGCATCTCGTAGAGGACGATGCCGAGCGAGAATAGATCGCTGCGCGCGTCCTCGGGCTCGCCGAGAAGCTGTTCGGGCGACATGTACGCCGGAGTTCCGAAACCGCTCGTCCCTTCGAGCATTTCCGGCGCCGTCGGCAAGCGCTCGCCGGCCGCGGCGGCGAAGTTCACGAGCTTCACCGCGCCGGATTTCGCGACCAGGACGTTGTGCGGCTGGATGTCGCGATGGATGACGCCGCGCGAATGAGCGTGACCGAGCGCCTCCGCTACCGAGAGCGCGATGGCGACGGCGGCGTCGGGCGAAAGCTTGCGCTTCGGCGCGAGGATGTCCTCGAGGGACCACCCGTCGACGTGCTCGAGGACGAGCCACATGGTGCGATCGCCACGGACGAAGTCGAGCACCCGGATGACGCCGGGGTGATCGAGCTCCGTGAGGAGGCGCGCCTCCCGCTCGAGCGCCGCCGCGAACGGCGACGACGGCAGAATGCCGCGCCCGAGCGCCTTGATGAACACCAGCCGGCCGAGCTCGGTCTGCTGGGCCCGATATAGGTCCGTGATGGGCCCGGCTCGGAGCTTGGCGACGACGCTATAGCCGCTGAACGTCGGCTCTTCGTTGGGTGGCGTTGTCGACGGCATCCGCTCGGCCTCGGCGCGCGACTATACTCTCGGCCCGTGCGCCTTCAGTGCGAGTTATCGGCCGAAATTTCACCACGCGACGTCCACGACGCGCCATGTCGGGGCCCGGGGGCGGTCGGCCCTCGTTCGACGATCGTTCGATGAGCCTCGGCGCTGCTTCATCGGACAAAGCCCGCGGGCTTCCGACCCGGCTCGCGGCGACGCTCGCGCAGACCGGTTCGCGCATCGCGGCGCACTTCCGCGAGCGCGACCCGACCCTCGCGTCGGCGTTCGGCCCCGCGCTCGCCGTCTCGACGCTGCTCTTCGTACGCAGCCCGCTGTCCAACTACATCTTCGACGAACAGGAAGCGCTCCTCGCCAACCCGTTCGTCAACGGCAAGGTCCCCTTCCGAGACGTCCTGACTCGCGACTTCTGGGGGCTGCCGCACGATCGAAGCATCGGCTCGTACCGCCCGCTGCCGAACATCGTCTGGCGTGCGTTCTGGCAGCTCGGCGAGATGTTTCATCATCCCTGGGCGCTGCACTGGGTGAACATCGTGGTGCACGCGCTCAACGCCGCGTGCGTCGCCAGGATCGCGTTCGGCGTCACCCGCGATCGAACGACGTCGTGGCTCGCCGGCGCGGCGTTCGCGACGTGCGCGGTGCTCACGGAAGCGGTCACCGGCGTGGTCGGCATCGCCGACGTGTTCGGCGCGCTCGGGTTGCTCCTGGCCGTGCTCGCGCTGGAGCAGTCGCTGCCGGCCATGCCGGTGCTCGTCTTCCTGAGCGTCAGCTTGGGCTTCTTCAGTAAGGAAAGCACGCTCGTCGCGCTGCCCATCCTGTTCTGGGTGGCGCTCCTCGCGGCTCCCCTGCACCACCCGGAACGCCCGCTGCGGGGGGTGCGCGCCGTCGCCGCGCTCGCGGCCGCGACGCTGTCGCTCGTCCTCTACACGGAGACGCGGAGACGCTTCTTTCCGTCGGATCTGCCCCCGGAGCTCGCCGCGCCGCTGCCGCCCTCTTCGCCCGTCGTCGAGCGGGCATTTCATGCGTTCCTGCGCTGGTTCTCTCAACCCAAGCTGCCGCAGGATCCGATCAACAATCCTTTGGCGATCGCGGATACGGCGCACCGCGTCTCCGGCGCTCTCGGCGTGTACGCGAGCGGTACGTTCCGCGCGCTGGTTCCGACGATATTGAGCGGGGACTACTCGTTCGCCGCCGAGCCCATCCCGGCGAAGATCGTGAGCCTTCGCTCCGCGCTCGGCGGGGCGCTGCTGGTGCTTCCGCCCGTCGCCGGCGTCTCGCTGTTCGTCGCGACGCTCGCATCGCGCGACCGGGAATCGCACCGCACGCGGCTCTTCACTTTGCTCGCGATCGGTCTCGTCTGGGTGCCCGTCGCGTATTTTCCGCACTCCAACATCCCCGTCGTCCTGCCGACTGTTCGCGCGGAGCGTTTCTGGTACTTGCCGGCCGCGGGTCTTTCGCTCTTGCTCGGTCCACCGCTGGCCTTCCTGGTGCGGAGAACGGAGCTGCTCGGTGTCAAACACGCCGGCCCCGCCCTCGCCGCGCTCTTCTTGGTGTTCCAGGCGACCCGCGCGCGCCTGCACGCGCTCGATTACACGGACGATCTCGTGTTCTGGCGCGCGACCGCGCGCGCCGTGCCGATGAGCGCGAAGGCCCACTTGAACTACGGGGTGATGCTCGGCGCGCGTAGTCAACTGGAAGGCCGGCTATACGAAAATCGGCGCGCGATGGAGATTGCGCCCTCGTGGCCCATGGCCCACATCTATTACGCCGACACGCTCTGTCGGCTCGGACGCGCCGACGAGGCGTGGCCTTACTACCGCGACGGGATGACCATGGCGCCGAACGACCGCAACTTGATCGCGCTCGCGCTCCAATGTCTCTGGGATCACCACGCCGTGAAGCCGCGCGAGAAAGAGCTCCTCTCCATGGCCGACGCGAAGCCCGGGACCTGGCTCGCGTTCTTGAACCGCGACATCGTCTGGAACGGCGAAAAAAACAACGGCGTCGAGCGCAAGTACCGACCGCGCGGGTACGACGAAGGGCCGTCGGAATGACGCGCGCCGCCCGGCGACTCACGACGCGCGGCGTTCGAGTCGCCGCGGGCGCGGTCGTCTGCACGCTGCTTGCCGCGTGCGGCGGTGCGTCGGTGAATCGCGCGCGCTCCGCCGCCGGCGAGGCGTGCAAGTCCGCCGAAGCGGAGCAAGCGCGCGTCTGGAACGACGCGCAACGCAGGCTGCTCACCACGGCTCTAGAGGCCGTCGGCCCCGCGTACGCGGCGCGGACGGCCCAAGACGTGACCCGGCGAATGGACGCTACTTCCGCGGCGTGGCTCGCGGGTACGAGCGCCGTTTGCGCGGAAAAGGCGCGCCCCGGCGGCGCGGCGTCCCGGACGGACGCTTCGGCGGCGTGCTACGACGCGGCGCTCTCGTACCAGCGCGCGGCGCTCGCCGCCCTCGCCGTCTCGGATCGCGCGCGGTTGCCATTCGCACGCGACGTGGCTGATTCGGCCTTCGACGTGGTCGAACGCTGCCGGCATCCGGATGCGCTCGGGCCGTTCGGAAGCGTGGCAAAGGCCGACGCGGCAGATACGGAACGAGGGCGCACCCTGCTCGCTCGGGCGTCGGTGCGCCTCATCCAGGACGACGCCTCCGGCGCAAAACAGGAAGCATCGCGCGCCGAAGCGCTCGGGCTACGCCTCGCCGATACACGCCTCGTCGCCGACGCCCGGGTGCTCAGAGTCTTCGCCGCCCTCCGCCAGCAGAGCAACGCGGAGGCCGGCGCCATCGCCAGCGGCATCGGGGCGCCCTATGTCGAAGGGACGGATCCCTTGGGAGCCGCGTCGCTGCTGCGGGCCGAGAGCGAGGTGGCGCGAGCGTCGGGCAACGCCGAAGACGCGCTTCGGTTCGCCGAGCGAGCGCGCGCCCTCGTCGAGCGCGCGCTCGGCGCGGAGAACGGCGAAGCGCTCGACTATGCCCGGCGTGTTGCGGACGCAGAGCGCGCCGCCGGGGAAACGGACCCCGCCGTTTCGCGCTACGCGCGCATCGCCGAAATCACGGAGCGCTCGCTCGGTCCCGATGCTCCGCGCCTCGCCGCCGTGCATGCGGCGCTCGGCGAGGTGTACGCCGCGCTCGGCGCCGGGAAAGAGGCGGAGCGCGAGAGCTCTGCGGCGCTCGCCATCGCGCAGCGGGCGTACGGCCCGGATCATCCACGAACCGCCGAAGCGCGCTACGAGCTCGCGAAGCTGCTCTTTTCCCAGCACGACTACGCGCGTGCGCTGGTCGAAGCGGAGCAAGCATTTTCATCCAGAGCGGCCGCCTTCGGTGAAGCGTCGCCGTCGGTCGCCGAGACACTGTCGCTCGCCGGCGAGGTGAACGCCGCCATGGGACAGAACGAGATTGCGGTCGACGCCGAACGCAGGGCGCTCTCGATCTACGCGCGTGTCCAGCGGGCGAACGGCTCCGAGGCGTTCGCGCTGCACATGAACCTCGGCCGGAGCCTCGAGGCGCTGAGCCGCCTCGACGAGGCCCTCGCGGAGCTCCAAAAAGGCCTGGCGATCCAAGAAGACTACACGAAAGCAGCAGGACCAGAGCTCGCCGCGACACATGAACGCATCGGGGGGGTGCTGCGTGCCGCAAAACGCTACGACGACGCGCTCTTCGAGCACCACCTCGCGGTTCAGCTGCTGAAGGAGTCGCTCGGCCCTTCGGACGCGGCGGTCGCGGCTGAACAGGCGCGCATTGCGAGCATCCTCGAGGAGCAGGGCAAGCTCGACGACGCCACGGAAACGTACCGAGAAGTACTCCGTTTGGACGAAAACGCGTTCGGCAAGGACCATCCGCGTACCGGAAGCGATCATCAGAGTCTCGGCAGGGTGCTCGGGCTGGAGAAACAATTCCCCGAGGCCGTCAGCGAGCTCCGGCTCGCCCTTTCGATCCACGAACGCGCTCTCGGCAAGGAGCACCCCGAGGTCGCCGGAGATCGACGTCACCTGGGCCTCACCTTAGCCGCGATGGGAAAGCCGAAGGAAGCGCTCCCCGAGCTCAGCTTCGCGCTCGCATTCTACGAGAAGGCCACCCCCGTCGACGAAGCCGCCGTGCAAGAGCTTCGCGCCGCCATCGCAAAAGCCGGCAAGAAGGGGCCGTAGCGAAACGTCGGCGGAAAAGTGATAACCTCGCGGTGACCGGGCCATGTCGCCCGGTGCGAGCCTGTGACGGGGGAAAGTGGACCGCTGGTTTCAAATCCGTTCGTATCCTTCGGACCGCGTTTCGAGCGCCGCGCGAGGCACGTCGTGAACAGCACGCAATGGGCGGGGCTTCAGTCGGGATTCGTCAGCTTCCGCAGCGTCTTTCATCGGCTGCCGGATCCGACGTTCTTGCTCGACGAGCGCGGCCGCGTCCTGGACATCAACACCGCAGCGGAGAAAGCGCTCGCGCGCAGTCGCAGTCAGCTCCTCGGCTGCACCTTGACGGAGATCGGCGCGTCGTCGGCCATCGTGCGTCGTTTCGACGAGGTGCTCCAGCAAGTGCTCTGCGACGGGGTCGCTCGAGAGACGGTGGTCACGCTGGAGACGCCGCGCGGGACCTTCTACTGGGAGGTTCGGTTCCTTCCCGACGGCGGCGGGGAAGAGGTGCCCTCCGTGTTGGGCGTGTTTCGCGACGTCACCGCCGCGACGCAGCAGCAGAACGATCTCGTCGGCCGCAACAACGAGCTCTCCCAGCTGGGTGATTCTCTGTGTCACGACCTGCGCAGCCCCATCGCGACGATCCGGAGCTTCGCCGACTTCCTGCTCGCCGACCTGAACGGTCACGATCACGGCCAAGTCGCCGCCGACCTCGCGATGATTCAAAGCGCCGTGGACAAGATGACCGAGCTCATCACCGCCATCGCGCGGCGCACCCGTAGGAACGAGCCGCGCGCCGACGCCGCCGAGGTGAGCCTGTCCGACGTCGTCAACGACGCCCTCACGCTGCTCGCGGGGTGCATCGCCGCGCGCCGCGCGGTCGTCGACGTCACCGCCGAGCCCTGGGTGCTGCACGGCGATCGTGGAAGCTTCGTGGAGATCTTCGAGAACCTCATCGAAAATGCGGTGAAGTTCACCAGCCACGGCGAGCGCCCGCGCGTCACCATCACCGTCGAGGAATGGCGCGGCTCACCGACGCTCTGCGTGCGCGACGAGGGGATCGGTCTGGAATCGAGCGAGCTCGACCGCCTCCTCGTTCCGCACCAGCATCCGGGCGGCGCTTCCGGCGGGACCGGCATCGGGCTCTCGCTCGTGAAAGCGATGGTCGAGCGCCACGGCGGGCACGTGTGGCTCGAATCGGCGGGCCGCGGGCGAGGCACGACGGTGCGCCTCGCCCTCCCCGGCACCCACAAGCGTTAGCCCTTGTCGGGGGACAGCGCTTCCACGAAATCGCGGTCGAGCACGGTCTTGCGGTCGTCGGTGCCCGCGCGGCGGATCGCCTGGCGCGCGAGGCGCCGGACGTGCGTCGAGAGCACGAGCGGCACGGAATCCGACGTGTTCATCCCGGAGCGCGCCTTCACGTAAGCCTTCAGCTTCGACGTGACGACGATCACGTCGTCGATGCGGTCGTCGGGATCCCCCGCGCCGGTCGCGAGCGACTCGAGCCCTCGTGAGACGAGGGGCGTGACGTCGCGATCCATCACCGTTCGCCGTCCGTCACGTCCGGCGGCTTCGATGGCCCGATCACAGAGCCGGCGAAGGTGATCCGACAAAACGCCGAGGCATCGATCCGACGTGCTCATCCCCGCGCGTGCGCGGATGTAGTCCTTCAATTTCGCGGCCACGACGAGGACGTCGAGCGACGTGGCGCCGGTCACGCGCTGCATCTGCACCGCCGCGGGCGACTCGCCTTTCGCGGCGTTCTTTTGCTTCTCCAGCGCGACCTCCCGCGCCCACTCCGCGGCGCTCGGCGAGCGCGCTTCTTCGGCCCCGGCGTCGCGGTGGCGTGCGTCCGCTTGGTGCGCGTCCCAGCACGGGACGGAGCAGAACACGAGGGTCATGCGCTTCCTGTTGCACGTCGAGACGCTGCACAGGTAATAGCGCGCCTCGAATCCGATGGGGTCCTTGCAGGTGCTACAGCGCTTCCAAGCGCTCGTGGCCGGCGTCACGTCCCATGATCGCCACGAGTTCCGATGGGAGGCAAGCGCAGATCGGCGCCGGCGCTCGAGGCGCGCTCACGTCTCCGCGACGGCGCCGGCATCATCGGCGGCGTCGGCCGTATTGATCCACATCGCGGACTGGTCGCCTTCGTAGCAGACGTCGCCCTCGTGCTCGAAGCGGAACTCGTAGCGTACCAGGTGACGGGATTTTCCCGAGCGGACCTTGGTCGCCGTGCACGTCGCGATGATCGGCGCGCCCGGGGGAACGAGCTTTCTGAACTTCGCCGAGTGGATGTTCGTGCCGTAGCCGACCCACCCCTCCGAATGCCGGAGGCCGAGCACGAAATAGGCATGGATGAAGCCGAGCATGCCGGTCGCGTGCACCAGCACGGCGCCGGCCACGTGGCGAGGATGGCGCACCGGGTGGACGCGCTGGTTGCGCGTGAAAGGAAGCGACGCGACGCTCGGCATGCGTGCCTTGACGCGGCCTTCGTCGCGAGAAACCTCGAGCAACTCGTCGAAGAGGAGGACTTCGGGATCGTAGGGCAGGTCCGCGAGGAAGGGGTCGTCGAACGAGGGTGCGTTCGCCATGGCCATGAGCTTATAGCGCAACGCTACCACCGGACGCCGGCCGTCGCCGAAAGTCCACCCGATGGACGAGCGCCCTTGCTATCGTTCCCGTTCGGGCGATGCATCCGATCGAGTGCACCAAGATCATCGCGACCATCGGGCCCGCCACCTCATCCATCGAGTCGATTCGCGAGCTCATCCGCGCGGGCGCCGACGCCTGCCGCGTGAATTTCTCCCATGGCGACGGGGCGACGCTCGGGCCGTTGATGGAGACGATCCGCGAAGCGGCGCGTCTGGAAGGCCTGCCCATCGCGATCCTCGCCGACATCCAGGGGCCGAAGCTCAGGATCGGGACCATGCCCGAGAGCGGCGCGCTGCTCGTGCAAGGCGGCGCGTTCACGCTCACGCCCCGGGACGTCGAAGGCTCCGACACCATCGCGCAAACCGCTCACGAGCGGATCGCCGACGACGTCGAGCCCGGCGCGCGGATCCTCCTGGCGGACGGCGCCGTCGAGCTCCGGGTCGAATCGATCGACGGAACGGACGTTCATTGCCGCGTCGTCACCGGCGGCCGGTTGTTCTCTCACAAGGGCTTGAATCTGCCGGGCCGTAAGATCAGCGCGGAGACCCTCACGGAGAAGGATCGCGAGGACCTCGCGTTCCTGTCGGGCACCGACGTGGACATCGTCGCCATCTCCTTCGTTCGCGCGGCGAAGGACCTCGTGCTCGCGCGCGAGCTGCTCGGCAAAGATCGCAAGATCCCGGTCATCGCCAAGCTCGAGCGCCCCGAGGCGATCGGAAACCTCGACGCGATCCTCGACGCTTCGGACGGCATCATGGTCGCGCGCGGCGATCTCGGCGTGGAGCTGCCGTTCGAGCAGGTTCCCATCGTGCAGAAGCGCATCCTCTCGCGCGCCGCCCAGCGCGGCAAATGGACCATCGTGGCGACGCAGATGCTCGCGTCCATGGTCACGGCGCGCAGGCCTTCGCGCGCCGAAGCCTCCGACGTCATCAACGCCGTCCTCGACGGCGCCGACGCCGTCATGCTCAGCGAAGAGACCGCAGTCGGCGAGAACGCCGCGCTCACCGTGCGCGCGATGGACGCCCTGACGCGCTCGGCCGAGGCGTACGACCGCAGCGCGCGAGAAAGCGCGGTCGACACCGACGCGCACTCGTTCGCGTCGAGCTCCGCGGGCGCCGCCGTCGTCGCGGCGAATCAGCTCCGCGCTTGTGCGATCGTCACCCTCGCCGGCTCTGGCCTCACCTCGCTGCACGTCTCCAAGTGGCTCCCGAAACAGCCCATCGTCGCGCTGAGCTCCACCGCCGCGACCCTACGCCGCACCAACCTGCTCCGCGGCGTGAAACCCGTACAGATCCCGGCGCGAGCCGACGTGGAGCAGCAGCTCCGCCACGCGGACGCCTTCCTGATGGACGCGGGCTGGGCCAAGGAAGGCGACGTCGTCGTCATGGTCGCCGCGATCCCGCTCGGCTCTAGAAAAGAGACGAACACCATTCGCTTCCACCGCGTGCGCAAGGCTGGAGATCCGAGCACGATGTGGCCGCCGGGGTAGGCGGCCTGCTCTTAAAGCTCGTTGGGGCGGGTATCGATGCGGAGACGAAAGTACGTATACGAACCATCGTTGCGGAGAGCAATCGACCGCTGCAGCCCCTTCGCGCGTAACGCTACGGGCGAGAACGAGACCCGGACTCGTCGCTGCGAGTGACGGGCGCGAGTGCAGCAGACGCAGCGCACGAACCATACGGGCACCAGAGATCTGTTGCCCCGTAGAGCGCAGCCCCTCTCGCGAAGTCCATCAAACCGCTTCGGCCGTCACGTGCACGCGCAGCTGGACCGCCGCGAGCAGCGCCTACGGTTCGAGGCGCGCGCTCAACCGCCGGTAGAACTCCACCGATGCGTCGATCTCCGACTTTCGAACGGAGACGCTCTCGACGTTGATGCCGATCGGCAGGTGCTTTTCGCGCGGTCAACGGAACTTGTTGTCCGCCCAAGTAGCACGGTTCAGCGGCGAGCTGCGGCGCGAAGGGGAGCTGCCCCGTCCGCTGAACCAACCAAAGCTCCGTTCGGTTCACCGGCGTTCGCGGACTTCGTCAACTGTTCGGGCACGACGAGTAGCGGAGCGCCGCGACGAGAGGAGCGGACGCGGAAAGTTACCGACGCTCTCGCCGCCTAGCCGGCTCTCCGTCCTCCGCCGGCGGGGGCTCGGATCTCGCGGCGCCGAGGAGGCCTAGGCGCGCCGCCAGGTGGTGCAGGTTGCTGCGGTGCATTCCGAGATCGCGCGCGGCCGCCGCCCAGGAGCCTCCGCGCCGCTCGACCGCCTCGCGAATGACGGAGAGCTGGAATCGTTCGACCCGCTCGCGCAGCGTGCCGACGACGGGAGCCTCTGCGGCGGGTTCGAAGGAGGCGCGCGGAGCGTCCGGGAGATCGATGTGGTCGAGGTCGATCTTTACCGGATCGCCGGGGCGGAGCCCGAACGCGGCTCGGAGCACGCCGCGCTCGATGACGTTCTCGAGCTCGCGGACGTTGCCGGGCCAGTCCGCGGCTTCGAGCCGCGCCCTGGCCTCGCTGGTGATTCGAACGGGGCCCGTCCCGAGGCGCCGCCGGGCGACGTCGGCGAAGTGGGCGGCGAGCAGGGGGATGTCCTCTCGCCTCTGCCGGAGCGACGGCACGTGGAGCGGAAACGCCGCGAGCCGGTGGAAGAGATCGGCCCGGAACCGCCCGCGCTCCACCTCGCGCTCGAGATCGCGGTTCGTCGCGGCGATGACGCGCACGTCGACGCGGAGCACCCGGTCGGAGCCGACGCGCTGCACCTCGCCGTGCTGCAGGGCCCTGAGCAGCTTCGGCTGGATGGTGAGCGGCATCTCGCCGATCTCGTCGAGGAAGAGGGTGCCCCCGTGCGCCGCCTCGAACTTCCCCGGCCGATCGCGCACGGCGCCGGTGAACGCTCCGGAGACGTGGCCGAA
Organism: Polyangiaceae bacterium; assembly: GCA_035547195.1. Taxonomy (GTDB): domain Bacteria; phylum Myxococcota_A; class Polyangia; order Polyangiales; family Polyangiaceae; genus DASZVB01. The sequence goes on along the minus strand of DASZVB010000074.1, from coordinate 20,013 downwards.
CAGCTCGCTCTCGGCGATCGACTCGGGGAGCGCGGCGCAGTTGACGTGGATGAGCGCCTCGTCGCGGCGTGACGAGGCGGCGTGAACGGCCCGCGCGACGAGCTCCTTGCCGACTCCCGTCTCTCCCGTGATCAGCGCCGCGAGATCGGAGCCGCCGACGATGCGGATCTCTTGGAGCAGCCGGTGCACGGCGGCGCTCGTGCCGAGGATCTGACCTCCGCTCGCGAGCTCGGCCGTGCGTTGGAGCTCGCGCGCCACGTGGCGCCGGTGCTCGGCGCGCCGCTCGAGCGCGTCGACCAGCACGCTCGTCCGCAGCGCCGCGCCCGCCAGCGCGGCGACGGTGGCGAGGAACCGAGTGTCGATCCGCCCGAACGCATCGGCGGCGAGCGCGTCGACCGTCAGCGCGCCGACCACTTCGTTTCCCTCGGTGAGCGCGCAGCCGAGGCAGGCGTGTACGGGAGCCGATTCGCCGGGTTTCATGGTGAGATGACCGTCGAATGGATCGGGGAGAGGGGAATCGGGCGCGAAGCGGACGGGCTCGCTCGAGCGCAGGATGACGTCGAAGCGAGGGTGCTCCCGCAGCGAATAGCAACGAGCCAGCGCTTCGGCGCGGAGCCCCCGGCCCGCCAGCGGGATCAGCACGTCGCCCTCGTAACGGAGTAGGCAGGCCGCGTCGCAGGGGATGGCCCGGCAGATCGCGTCGAGCAACCGGGCGTAACGATCTTCGGCTGCGAGCGACGCCGTCAGATCGCGCCCGATCGCCAGCAGGACGTCGAGCTCGAGTGACTGCTGCGATTCCGACAACGCGTTGTGCCTACTACAACCGCGACCGTTGTGCATCAAACAACGCGGCGCCGCGCGACGGGCGGGCGCCGCGGAATTTCCGGGGGTGCGCCGCTGGCATCGTTCCTGCTCTGGAGCCGCCGCATCATGGCTCAGCCGATCACCGCCGCCACGTCGCTCGCCGAGATCGCTACCGGTCACGCCGCCGCTTCGAGGGTCTTCCAGCGCCGGCGCCTGGACTTCTGCTGTCACGGAAGCCGATCGCTGTCGCAAGCCTGCGAGGATCGCGGCCTCGATCCGGAGTCGGTGATAGAGGAGATCCTCGGCGAAGAGGGCGCGGCGTCGAAGAGCGCGGACTTTCACGAGCAGCCGCTCGACGAGATCGTCGCTCACATCGTGGAGCATTATCACCAGCGGCTCCGCGCGGAGCTGCCGGCGCTCGTGACCATGGCGAAGCGGGTCGAAGCGCGGCACGGCGACAAGCCGTCGTGTCCCCACGGGCTCGCCCGGCACCTCGAGAAGATGCAGCACGAGCTGTTCCGGCACCTCGACAAGGAAGAGCGGGCGCTCTTTCCGACGATCGTTCTGGGTCAGGGCCGCCTCGCGGCCACGCCGATCCGGGTCATGGAATCGGAGCACGAGGAGCACGCGGCGGCGGTGGCGGAGACCAGAAAGCGGACGGACGATTACACGCCGCCCCCCGAAGCCTGTCCGACGTGGCGGGCCCTCTATCTTCGGCTCGAGGAGTTCGAGCTCGAGCTGATGGAGCACGTCCACCTCGAGAACCACGTGCTCTTTCCGCGGGCCCTTCGGACCTGATCGGCGCCGCACGGTGACCGGACCCGACCATGAAGCTCTTCTCGCCGGCCGCGCTCGTCGTCTCGATCTCGCTCGCGGCCACCGCATGCCGAGAAGCGAGCAGCACCCCGCCGCTCGCCCGGGGACGCGAGCTGTTCGAGCTCTGCGCGCAGTGTCACGGGCTGTCCGGCGGCGGCAACGAGCTGCTGAAGGCGCCGGCCATCGCGGGACAGCACGCCTGGTACATCGCGACGCAGCTCCACAAGTTCAAGAACGGCATACGGGGCAAGCACCCGAGCGACACCGCCGGGCTCCGCATGCGAGCGATGGCGCTCAGCCTGAAGAGCGACGAGGACATCGCCGCCGTCGCGGAGTACGCCGCTTCGCTCCCGCCGGAGCACCTGCCCAGCACGGTCGGCGGCGACGCCGGATCGGGAGCGGGGCTGTTCGTCCCGTGCTCGGCCTGCCACGGCCCCGACGGCAAGGGCGACGCCGAGAAGAAGGCGCCCGCGCTCGTCCGCGCGAACGATTGGTACCTGCTCTCGCAACTCGAGAAATTCAAGGCGCACATCCGAGGGTCGAGCCCCGACGACGCCGAGGCCGCGCTGATGCTTCCGTGGGTGCAGACCCTCGCGGATCCGCAAGCCATGAAGGACGTCGTCGCTCACGTCGCGACCTTGCAGTGACCTTCCGAAACTCGGGAGCTCCACGAAGCCCATGTCCCACTCCGATCCCGCCGATTCGCTCGCCGAGCGGACGTTCGTCATCACGATGATCGCCACGGTTCTCTACGCCCTCGCGGTCTACTTCTTCGTCCTCGCCGCGGACGTTCCGGATCCCGGCGCGCCGGCGAACGGGGCCGAGCGATGATCGAGCGGCTGCCGGCGGCGTCGTCCTTCGCGGCCGACATCGACGGGCTCATCCGCTTCGTCGCGATCGTGGTCCTGTCCTGGGGCGTCCTCGCCGAGATCGTCTTCTTCTCCCTGATCTTCAAGTTCAGGGAGAAGGGCGGGCGCAAGGCGAAGTACATCACCGGCGAAGAGAAATCCGAGAAGCGCTGGATCAGCGTGCCGCACGCGCTCGTCTTCGTCTGCGACGTCTTCATCGTCATCGCGGCCGTGCGCGTCTGGGGCGAAGTGAAGCAGACCTTGCCGCCCCCCGACCGGACGGTGCGGATCATCGCGCAGCAGTGGGCGTGGACGTTCGTGGACCCGGGCCCCGACGGCGTGCTCGACACCGACGACGACGTCACCACCGTCGACGAGCTGCACCTCGAGCTCGGCAAGACGTACCGGTACGAGCTCGAGTCGAAGGACGTCGTGCACAGCTTCTCGGTCCCGGCGTTCAGGCTGAAGCAAGACGCCGTGCCGGGGCGCATGATCGCCGGCTGGTTCAAGCCCATCGAGGAAGGCACCTTCGACGTCCAGTGCGCCGAGATCTGCGGCATCGGGCACGGGCTCATGCCCGCGCGCGTGGTGATCGAACCCGCGGAGCGCCACGCGAGCTGGGCGAAGGCGTCGTCGAGCGGCGCGCTCGCGCGCGGGACCACGGTGACCGGAGCGAACTGAAGAGAGAGAAGCGACATGGCTCAACCCGCGATCCCCGAAGCACCCGACGCCCGAAGGCGCGAGGCAGGCACGTCCGGAGGGCACGAAGGCCACGGCGGCGCGGAGGGGTTCTTCCGGAGGTATTTCTTCTCGACGGATCACAAAGTGATCGCCAAGCAGTACCTCTTCACGGGGATGTTCATGGCGACCATCGGCGCGTTCATGGTCTACGTGTTCCGCGTGCAGCTCGCGTTCCCCGGCGCTCACGTGCCGGGTTTCGGCGTGGTCAGCCCGAACGAATACAACGCGCTCGTCACGAACCACGGCTCGATCATGGTCTTCTGGGTGGCGATGCCGGTGCTGATCGCCGCCTTCGGGAATTACCTCATCCCCCTGATGCTCGGCTGCGACGACATGGCGTTCCCGCGCCTGAACCGCCTGTCGTACCAGATCTTCCTCGCGAGCGTCGTCGTCCTCTTGGTCTCGCTCTTCGTGCCGGGGGGCGGCTTCGGCGGGGCCTGGACGTCGTACCCGCCGCTGTCGGCCAAGGCCGAGTACAGCCTGACGCCGCTCGGATCGAGCCTGTGGCTCTCCGCGGTGATGCTCGAGTTCGTCGCCTTCCTGCTCGGCGGCATCAACTTCGTCACGACCACCATGAACTCGCGCGCGCCGGGGATGAAGCTGTACGACATCCCGATCGTCGTCTGGATGATCGTCATCGCGACGCTCGTCTTCATGGCGTCGGTCGGGCCGCTCGTGGCGGGCGCGGTGATGCTCCTCTTCGATCAGGTCGTGGGCACCGGCTTCTTCGATCCCGAGCGGGGCGGCGATCCGTTGCTCTGGCAGCACCTGTTCTGGTTCTTCGGCCACCCCGAGGTGTACGTCGTGCTCCTCCCGGCGTGCGGCATCGTCGCCGAGATCATCACCGTCTTTTCGCGGAAGAAGCTCTTCGCCTACAAGACCGTGCTGTACACGGCCATCGTCACGGGGATAGTCAGCTTCTTCGTCTGGGCGCACCACCAGTTCGTCGCGGGCATCGACCCGCGCATGGCCAACGTCTTCACCGCCACCACCGTCATCATCTCGCTGCCGGTCGCGGAGATGCTGTTCGTGTACATCGCGACCCTCTACGGCGGCTCGATCCGCCTCTCGACGCCCATGCTCTGGGCGCTCGGGTTCATCGCCGAGTTCATCATCGGCGGCGTCACCGGGCTGTTTCTAGGCGCGAGCGGCTCGGACATCTACCTGCACGACACGTACTTCGTGCTGGCCCACTTTCATTACACCTTCGTGCCGATCGCGATCATCGCCGTCTTCGCGGGCATCACGTTCTGGTTTCCGAAGATGTTCGGCCGCCACCTGAACGAGACGCTCGGCAAGATCCACTTCTGGGGGACGATCGTCCCGTTCAACTCGATCTTCATCCCCCTCTTCATGCTCGGGCTCGCCGGGCAGCACCGGCGGATCTACAGCTATCAAGCCTTCCCCGAGCTCGCGCGGCCCGAGCTCCAGCACCTGCGCGTGGTGGCCACTTCGAGCCTCATCGTGCTGCTCTCGTTCCAGCTCGTCTTCCTGTTCAACTTCTTCCACAGCATGTTCCGGGGGAGGGCCGCCGAGCGCAATCCGTGGAAGGCGAACACGCTCGAGTGGACGGCGGCGTCGCCGCCCCCGCACGGCAACTTCGACACGCTGCCCACGGTGTATCGAGGCCCCTACGAGTACAGCCTCCCCGATCGCGAAGAAGACTACTTCCCTCAAGATCAACCTGCGTGAAGCCATGAAGCCCGTCGCAACGACCCGCGCCGCCACCGGGATCCCCACCGGCAGACTCGCCGTCTGGTGGGTGATCGCCTCGGAGATCGTCATCTTCGGAGGGCTGCTCGCCGTCTACGTCATGCACCGGATCGGTCACGCCGAGTTCGGCGGCTACGCCGCGCACACCAACACGGTGGCCGGCGCGGTCAACACGTTCGTGCTCTTGACCTCGAGCTTGTTCGCGGTGCTCGCGCACCAGGCCGCCGAAGAGAAGGACGGCGAAAGGGCGGCTCGCCTGCTCTGGCTCACCATCGGAGGCGGCGGCGTGTTCCTCGCCGTCAAGGCGACGGAGTGGACGCACGAGATCCGGCACGGGTTCACCATCACCGCGAACCTGTTCTGGTCGTTCTATTACACCGCCGCGGGGCTGCACGCGCTGCACGTCATCGCCGGGATGATCGTGATGACGTTCGTCTCGCTCGACGCGCGGCGCGGCCGCGAGCTCCAGCGGGTCGAGCTCGTCGGCAACTACTGGCATTTCGTCGACATCGTTTGGATCTTCCTGTTCCCGCTCCTCTACATCGCGAAGTGATCATGACGACATCGGACCAAACGGCGCGCGCCGCCCCCGCGGCGGCCGAGCAAGAGGGACACGCGCACCCGAGCTACGTGAAGATCTGGGCGATCCTGTGCGGGCTCCTGGCCGTCAGCGTCCTCGGCCCGCTCTTCGGGATCCGCCTTCTGACGCTGATCACGGCGTTCGGCGTCGCGGGCGTGAAGGCGTATCTGGTCGCCAAGCATTTCCTCCGCGTCGGCTCGGAGCGGCGCTACATCGCCTACGCCCTCGTCGCCGCGGTGGCGCTGATGGTGCTGCTCTTCGCCGGCACCGCCCCCGACGTCATGAAGCATCACGGCGAGAGCTGGACGAACGTGGCCGCCAAGCGAGAAGTCTCGCGGGCGCTCGGCGCGGAGGCCGCGGAACGTGAACCTTGACGCCTCCGGCGGCCACCTCGGCAACGTCGTTCGGCTGCGCGCGCCGGCGCGCCGGCCCATCGCCTCGAACGGCGTGATCGGCATGATCCTCTTCGTCGTCGCCGAGACGATGTTCTTCGCCGGGCTCATCAGCGCGTTCACCATCGTCAAGACCACGGCGGTGGGAGGGTGGCCCCCGCTCGGCCAGCCCCGCCTGCCGGTGGAGAGGACGGCGGTGAACACGCTCGCGCTCCTGTCGAGCGGCCCTCTGCTCTGGCTCGCGGCGCGCCGATTCGCGCGCGGGCAGCCCCGCGTCATGCAGGCGCTGCTCGGCGCGATCGGCCTCGGCGCCTTCTTCGTCGTCTTTCAAGGCGCCGAGTGGGTGGCGCTGCTCGCCGAGGGCCTCACGGTGAGGTCGTCGACGCACAGCGGCTTCTTCTATTTGATCGTCGGGGCGCACGGGCTGCACGCCGTCGCGGCGCTCGCGGGGCTCTTCGCCAGCGCGCGGCGGCTCTCCACCGGACGGCTCTCGCCGGCGTTCTTCTCGACGGCGCAGATCTTCTGGTACTTCGTCGTCGCGCTCTGGCCGGTGCTGTACTGGAGGGTCTACCTGTGACCCGCGGGCGCGTGCTCCGGCGATGCGCGCTGCTCGCGCTCTCCGCGGCGACGTGGACCGGGACGGCCGCCGCCTGCCCCGTCTGCTTCGCCGCGAAGAGCGAGGCGAACCGCCTGGCGTTCGTCGGGACCGCGGTGTTCCTGTCGGCGCTCCCGCTCCTCATGGTCGGCGCGCTCACCGCGTGGGCCGCGTACCGCCTGAAACGACACGACGAGGGCTCGCGCCGAACGAGCGGCGACGAAGCGCTTCGAGCAACCGAGCGGTGGCGAGCGCGCCCCGCGAACGAGCACGCGCCTGCCGTCGAATGACGTCCGGCGCCGAGAGGTCGAACGCATCCAAAATGAAGAGCATCCATTTCGAACACGCTGTCCTGGTTTGCATCTCCGCCTTGCTCTCGCTGCCCGGCTGCAGCGAGGAACAAGCGCCGCGGCGCGAACGGCCGGCGAAGCAGGCGCCCCGAGCCGCCGAGAGCGCGGCGCCCGCGCCCGCGCCGACCCCGGCGCGCGCAGAGCTGCCCGGGGGTCCCGAGGCGAACCTGATCTTCAGGACCCGCTGCGTCGTTTGCCACGGAGAGACCGGCCAGGGTAACGGGCCCGGCGCTGCGGCGCTGAAGGTGAAGCCGCGCAACTACACCGACGGCAAGTGGCAGAAGTCGGTCACCGACGAGGCCATCGAGACGATCGTCGTGAAGGGCGGCGGGGCCGTCGGCAAGGACCCCGGCATGCCGCCGAACCCCGATTTGAAGGACAAGCCCGCGGTCGTTCAAGGTCTGCGGATGATCGTGCGCAGCTTCGCGCCGAAGGACGAACCGGCGTCCGCGGACGCCGGCGGTGCGACGAAGGCGGCGAACGATGGGAAACCCCAGAGAGGCAAGGTGAAAGGAAAATGATGGCCGGCGAGCGTCGCATGGACGAGCAGAACCCGCCGCGCCCCGGAGGTGTCGAATGACGTTCGTAGTCACCAGCAATTGCCAGCGCTGCCGGTACACGGACTGCGTCGCCGTGTGTCCGGTGGACTGCTTCCACGGCGACGCCGAGATGCTCTACATCGACCCGAGCGAGTGCATCGACTGCGGCGCTTGCGTCCCCGAGTGCCCGGTGGAGGCGATCTACGACGAGTCGGCGCTCCCGGACGCCGAGCAGCGGTGGCTCGCGATCAACGCCGAGCGAGCCCCGAAGCTGCCCTTGGTGAACCAAATCCAAGAGCCGCTCGAGACCGCCGCGGAGCGAGCCCGCGAGCTCGGCTTCGGCCCGTCCAAGTAAATCGAGCGGAACGCCGCGATCGGATGGCGCTTCGCGTCGACCGCCGCAGCGCCGAGCGGAGCTACTTCCGCGGGCTCCTCGACGGCGCCGCGACCGTTCCGTCGAGCTGCTCGCCGCCGAGCTCGATCCCGTTCGCCCCGAGGTCGAAAGCCAGGATGCAGCGTGCTCGCCCAGTCGTTCGTCATCGTGCCGAACGAGCCACGACCGTTACGGAGTGGCGCCGGCGCGGCCGCAACGTCGCCGAACGCCGTAACGCCTGGCCCGGTGACGGCCGCGTCTCGGGCCGCGCCCCGTTCCAGCGGGGCGCCCCCTTACTTCACGTTATCGGCGGAGTCGCGCCCCGTTCCAGCGGCGTCCCGTCACTTCACGTTGTCGGCGGAGTCGCGCCCCGTTCCAGCGGGCATCCCGTCACTTCACGTTGTGTCGGCGGAGTCGCGCCCCGTTCCAGCGGGCGTCCCGTCACTTCACGTTGTCGGGGGAGCTGATGAAGAACTCGACGTAGTTTTTGCGGAGGCGCACTTTGTAGGTGGGGATTTTGCTGCGGAAGACGAAGGTGACGTGGGCGCCGGTGGGGCCGTTCTTGGTGCGGACTTCGGCGATGCGATCGTCGCGCTTCGGGATGCCGGCGCCGCCGTCTAGGACGCGACGGCCGGGGAGGTCGATGCTGAAGCCGCCCATTTCTTTTTTGCCGACGAGGCCGATGCCGGGGTGGTCGAGCTTCATGCGGTAGACGATGGGGAGGTGGAGCTTGCCGGTGACGAAGGGTTTGACGGCTTCGGCTTTTTCTTCGGCGGCTTTGTCGGGATCGGATTTGTCGGCGTCGGATTTCTTGGAGGAGGCGCCGTCGTCGAAGACTTCGTCGTGAGCGCCGGAACGCGGCTCGTCGTCGTCCATGCGCTCTTCGGTGGCGCGCGGGGCGGGCGAGACGGTGGACGCGCCGATTTCGTCGGGAGACGGGCCGAGCGGCGCGGGCTCGAGCGTCGCCATGGTGGTCGGGCCGAAGAGCGGCACGTTGGCGACGACGCCGGGACGCGGAGTAGCTGCCCCCGGAGCGACACCGGGCTGGCCCGGCGTTGGGGCCGTCGCGTTCGTGGCGCCTTGCGCGAGCGGCGCGCCGGGGAGTGGCGTGGAGACGCCGGGCGCGCCGAGCTGCGCGCCCGGGAGCGGCGCTTGCGACGGCGTCGCGGGGATGGCGCCGAGGTCGCGCGCGGCGACGGCGTCGGACGATGCGCCCTTCGCCGGATGGCGGTTCATCGTGGTCGCGGCGACGGCGAGGCCGAGCACCGACACGACGGCGCCGGCGATGACCTTGCGGCGGCGTGACTTCGTCGCGGTCGGATTTTCGCGCTCGCCGTTCTGCGGGCGCAGGCGTCGCTGCGGATTCGGCACGGGGACCTGCGGCGCCGGCGACGTCGAGCGGCGCTTCGGAGTAGCGGCGCGACGCGACGCGACTTCGCCGATGCGCGCGCCGGACGCCTTCGCGATGCGCGCGAGCAGGGCCGCGGCCGAACCGCTCGCCTCGGCGAGCTTTTCGCCGGTGGCTTGCGCCGCCTTGCCGATGGAGACGGCGAAGGCGTCGACCGGACCGCGCATGGCGGCGGCGTCGTCGTCTTCGTCTTCGCCGTCGTCGTCCGCTTCGGAGCTCGCGGGCTTTCCTGCGGGTCGCACCGCGTCGCGTTCGGGCGCCGCCTTCGCGGCGACGTCGGCGAGCTCGTCGCCGATGACGCTCGGCTCGGGCGTCGTGTCTTCGCCTTCGTAGCGAAGCGCGACGACGAGCTGCGGCACCTGAGTCTGCGGATCGATGGCGATGGAGACCGCGTCGATCTTGGCGCCGCGGCGCTGGCCTTGCTCGACGTCCTCGACCTGCAAGCCGCGACCGACTTTCAAGAACTCCAGGTTCGACCCGACTTGCAGGCGGCGCGAGCCGCCTTTGCGCACGCGCGCCTTCATCGGCGCGCCGAGGCCGTCGATGTGGAGCTTCACCGCCGCCCCCGCCGGCGCCGGCTCGACGGAGAGCTCGGGCTCGGGCTCTTCCTGCTTCGCTTCGGACGGTTCGTCGTCGAGGCCGCAGAGCGACTTCAGCGCCGCGACGCTGCCGCTGTCGAGCGCCGTGAACTGGACGCCGAACTCGCCGCCGCCGTCGGAGTTGCGCTGCCAGGCGACGGTGCCTTCGACGACGATTTCGCGGCCGTTGTCCTCGAGCCGGCAGACGAGCGGCGCACCGAGAGGCGGAAGATAGGGCGTCCGGACGTGCATCCCGCGTCCGGAGAGCTCGATGGACTCGGCTTCGAAAGCGGGAACGCTGGCGTCGCGGCCGCAGATGTCGACGAGCCGCGCCACCGGGATTCGGTTCACTCCGGGCGCGCGGCGCTCCTGCCTTTCGATCATGATTCCTCCGTCGGCCGCCCCGGGAGGCGCCGATCGCTCCGTCGACTAAGGCGAGGGCTCCCGCAGGGCCAACTTTCGCGCCATCCTACGAGTGATGGCTCTGACCGTCGTGGTCCGCTCGTTCGACGGGAAGACGGCGCCGCGCATCACGCTCGACGCGCCGCGCATCGTCATCGGCCGCGGCGACGGGTGCGAGGTCCGGCTTCCGGACCCGAGCGTGAGCCACCGGCACGCATCCATAAGGCAGCGCGGCGCCGAGTACATCGTGATCGACGAAGGCAGCACGAACGGCACTTTCGTCGGACCGGTGCGGCTCGCGCCGCAGGCGCCGCGGGTGATACGGAGCGGCGATCTGGTGCGCGTCGGGCGCGTCTGGCTCGAGACGATCATCGAGCACGTGCCGCCGACGGCCAACGCGCCGCTGGCGACGGCGGAGATGGCGCTGAAGCTCGTGTCCGAGGCGCTCGCCGCCGAGGGCGCGCCGGCGCTCCCCCGCGTGCAGATCGCCGAAGGGCCGGGCGCGGGCGCGGAGCTCGCGCTCGATACGCCCGGCCGCAACTACGTCGTGGGTCGAATGAAGTCCGCGGATCTGAGCATCGACGATCCGGATCTGTCGCGCCGCCACGTGGAGCTCGTGCGGCGCGGCGAGAAGGTCGTCGTCATCGATCTGGGAAGCAAGAACGGCAGCAAGCTCGGCGAGCGGAAGCTCGACGCCGGACAGGAGATCCCGTGGCCTAAGGGCGAGTCGCTGACGATCGGCGCGACGCGGCTCGTCTACGAGGATCCGGTCGCGGAGGCGCTTTCGCAGCTCGAGAAGGCGGCGGACGAACGCATCCGCGACAACGAGCCCATCGATCCGCCGACGGGCATGACGCCGCGCGAGCCGGAGGCGGCGACCACGGGCGCGAACGCGGTCAGCTCCGGGCGCCGCGAAGCCCCGGTGAGCCTGCGGCCGGAGCGCAAGGAACGCACGGAGCGCGGCGGCTGGACGTTCGCCGACGTGTTCGTGGCGTTCCTCGCCGTCGTCGTGCTCGGCATGAGCATCGCCGGGCTCGTCTGGCTGATGCGCAGCGGGTGAGAAGCGTCTAGGACGCCTTCAGCGCCTTCCGCGTCCCTTGCGGGTGACGCGGGGGAGCGACGTCGCGGGGTTCACTTCGAGCCGGCCGGTGTCGTCTTCGCCTTTCGCGAGGCGCGCGACGCCGGCGAACGCGATCATCGCCGCGTTGTCGGTGCAGCTCGCGACCTCGGGTACGACGACGGACAGCTCGCGAACCGCGCCGGCGTTCGCCATCGCCGCGCGCAGCTCGCGATTGGCCGCGACGCCGCCGCCGAGCACGACGGTCGAGACGCGCTCGCGCCGCGCCGCGACCATCGTCTTTCTGACGAGCGCGTCGACGACCCGGCGCTGGAAGGCCGCGCACAGATCGGAGAGCGCCGCCTCGTCCGACGGCACGCCGTTCTTTTCGACCCACCGCGCGACGTTCGTCTTGATGCCGGAGAAGCTGAACTCCAGCGAGTCGCGCTCCGGCATCGGCGGCGCGATGGCGAAGCGCGTCGCGTCACCCGCCTTCGCGAGCCTGTCGATGACCGGACCGCCGGGATAGCCGAGCCCGAGCAGCTTCGCGACCTTGTCGAACGCCTCGCCCGCCGCGTCGTCGCGGGTCGCGCCGAGCTCGCGGATCGCGCCGCTCTCGAGGCCGTCCACGCGATAGAGCGCCGTGTGTCCGCCCGAGGCGATGAGCGCGACGAACGGCGGCGCGGGGCGATCGAGCTTCACGCCCGGACGCTCCAGGTACGCGGCGCAGATATGGCCAACGAGGTGGTCGATCCCGACGACGGGCTTCCCCGCCGCCCACGCGAGACCTTGCGCGATCTGAACGCCGACCAAGAGCGCGCCGGTGAGCCCGGGCCGGCAGGTGACGGCGACGCCGGACACGTCGTCGAGGCGGACGCCGGCGTCCGCGAGCGCCTTCACGATGACCGGCTCGGCGTTGCGCAGGTGGTCGCGCGACGCGAGCTCGGGGACGACCCCGCCGTAAGGGCGGTGCACGGCGATCTGGGTGTGGACCACGTCCGAGAGGACGCGGCCGTTCTCGTCGACCACGGCGGCCGCGGTCTCGTCGCACGACGTCTCGATGCCGAGGACGAGCACCGGCTAGTACCCGCACCCGTGCTCCGAGCGATCCAGACGGAACAGCGCGAAGGCGTCACGGTTCGTCGTCGAGGTGCCCGGTTTGAGGAGCCGCACCTCGACGCGGTTCGATTTGTAGAGGGAGACGACGCCGAGCATCTTGCCGCGGCAAGTGGAATCGATCCACGCGATGATGTTTTGCACCTGACCGTCGTCGAAGACCACCGTCGAGAGCGGGTCGTTTTCGATCTCGGTGGTGACGACCAGCTCCGCATCGTCGAACGTGGGCGCGCCGTTGCAAGGGCCGCCGTCGGCGTCGTTCGTCGTGATGGTCCCGGGGTTCGTGGAAAGCCGGGTCGTGTCGAGCTTGAGCTTCATGCCGAGCTGGCGATCGAAGCCGCCTTGCGCGCTCGGAGTGAGCACGAACTCGGAATCGACGACGTTTCCGCAGTACGCCGCGTTGCCCTTCGTATCGAACCGCTCGACGCTCTGACAGCCGAGCGCGACGGCGGCGCAAGTCAGAAGAGTCCAGCGGACGGCCATATGGTCAGGTTATAGCCCCGAGTCAGGACTTTTGTCCGAGCAGCGTCCTGGCGAGGGCCCGGACGCGCGGCTCGGGATCCCGCTCCGAGATGCGGAGCAAGGCGGCGCGAGCTTCGGGCGCGCGGGCGACGCCGAGACCTTTGACGGCGGTCTCGCGAACGAAGGCGATGGGGTCCCGCTCCGCCACGCGCGAAAGCACCGCGACGGCCGCCGCGGCGCGAGGACCTTTGACCAGCGCAGCGAGCGCCTCCGTGGCCTTGGAACGCGACGCCCAGACGTCGGCCTTTTCGGCGAGCGCGGAGAGCGCGTCGAGGGCGCTCCCGTCGTCGCTTCCTGCGAGCGCGACGAGCGCGCCCCGCTGCACGAGCGGGTCGGTGTCGTGCAGCGCCGCGACCACCGCGGCGCGCGCGTCGGGCTCCGGCCGCAGCGCGAGGACGCGGATGGCGCGCAGGCGGACGTCCTCCGCCGGATGGCGCGAAAGAGCGAGGAACGGCTCGACCAGAGCGCGCCCGATGCCTTCGAGCGACGCTTCGCAGCGGGCCCGCTGTTCCGGCGACGCGGCGTCGAGGTGGTCGGTGAGCGGCGCGAACGCGGGCCGGCCGCCGCGAGAGAGCACGGCGTCGGCGACGGCGCGCGCGCCTTCGGGCCCGGAGCGCGCGGCGGTGACGGCGGCGGTCTCGAGATCCGGCGCGAGCTCGACGACGGCGCGCGCGCTCTCGTCGGGGGTGAAGCCCGCGGGACGCAGCGACGTGAGCACCGCGCGCACGTCGACGCGGCCTTCCGGCAGCGGCAGCGGATCGCCTTCGGGCATCGAACGGCCGGTGACGACGACGAGCGCCGCGGACGCCGCCGCGTCGCGCAACGAAGGATCCGCGCTGACCAGGCCAGCGGCGATGACCCGCTTCGCGGATTTCGCACGCACCGCGGCGAGGCCGATGACCGCCGCGCCGCGCAGCGCGGGGTCCGGCGCTTCGACGAGCCGCCCGAGCACGTCCTCGGCGGTCTCGCCGCCGAGGGCCCCGAGCGCGAACGCCGCGGCGGCGCGCGCGATGGGCTCCTGATCCGGCGCGGCGGCGATCGCCGATAGGGCGTGCGCGCTCTCGCGGTTGCCGAGCAGCCCGAGCCCGATGGCGGCGAGCGCGCGGACGCTCGGCGCGTCACTGGCGAGCATCTCCGTGAGGAGCGGCCGCGCCCGCGGGCTGCGAAGGCGCGCGACGGCCCAGGCGGCGGCGATCGCCACGGTGTCGCTCTCGTCCACTCTCACGTTGCCCTGCGGCGCGATGACCTCCTTCAAGCGAGGCAAAATCGAAGGATCGGCGAGCGCGCCGACGGCGATCATCGCGCGGGTGCGCAGCTCTCCGTCGGCCTTCCCCGTCGCGAAAGCGAGCAGCGCGGGCGCGGCGTTGGCGTTCGAGATGTACGACAGGAGCTCGACCGCCGTCCGCTGTTGCGAATCGCGATCGTCGGACAGGGCGTCGAGCAGGGGCTTCACGGCGTGCTCGCCCATCTGCCGCAGCGCTTCCTTGGCCTTCGCCGCGCGCGCGGGGTCCGCTCCGCGCGCTTCGTGCATCAGGGTGAACGCCATGTTCCCGTACACTTCGACGAGCAAGCGGCGGTAGATCGGCCGGCCCGGGTTGCCGAGCGCGACGGGCAAGAGCTCGCGTTCCAGCGAATCGAGGGTGCCGCGGCCCAGATTGACTTGCATGGAGAGCCGCGCCGCGCGCGCGACGAGGTCGTCGTCGGGGGCCGCGCGAACGACGTGGCGCAGCAGACGATCCGCTTCGTCGAGCTCGCCGCGGGTGAGCAAGAGCTCCGCCAGGTCGAAGTAGACCGGAAACAGGCGATCGTTCTTGGCGATGGCGAGCCGTAGCTCTGAGACGGCGTGCTCGACGTCCTGGCGCCGCCTGTACATGTCGCCGAGCTTCTGGTGCCCGGCGGCGTCGTCGGGACTGAGCTCGACGGCCTTGGACGCATATCGAATCGCGTCGTCGTCGCGGTAGAGCTCCGCGGCGTACTGCGCCATGCGCTGGTAATACTCGCGCGCCCGGCGCGCATCGAGCTTCACCAGCTTGTCGAGCGTCGCGATCGCGGCGTCGAGCTTGTGCTGCGCCACGAGAGCGCGTTCGAGCCCGAGGTACGATTCTTCGTCGCCCGGCGCGCGCGCCACGATCGTCTGCAGCGTGCGCTCCGCGTCCGCGGGACGTCGCAGCCGCGCGTACACCTCGGCGAGCAACCGTCCCGCCTCGAGATCCGGCGGCGATTGCGCGAGGCGGCGCTCCAGCGGGCGCACGTAATCGAGCAGGTGCTTGTCCAGGTCCCAGAGCGTGACGATGTGCTGGCGCGCCTCGCGCGCGACGGCTTTGTCGGAGCCCGATTCGCGCAGGAGCTTTTCCCAGATCTTGCGCGCCGCTTCGTGCTGCTCGGCGCGGACGGAACCCGAAGCCGCGGTGCCCGTTCGTTCGAGCGCGAGCGCGAGCGCTTTCTGGTACTTCCCGTCGCGGGGCGCGAGATCGGCCGCCTGCTTCAAGAGCGCGAGCGCGTCGTCCGGCATGTCGTGCTCGAGGAACACTTCGCCGAGCGTGTGCAGCGCCTTCGCGCGATCCGGCACCACGACGCGGATGCGCTCCCACACCTCGACGGCCCGCTTCGTGTCCCCTTGCCGGTAATAGTGGTCCCCGAGATCGACGAGATGGCGCGGATCGCCGCCGCCCGACTTCGCGAGGCGGTCGAGGAGGCGCGTCGCGCGCTCGGTTTCGTCGATGCGTTCGTAGAAATCGACGAGAGCCGTGAGCGTCTCGTCGTCGCCGGCCGCCCGCGCTTCGAGGCGCGTCAGCTCCGCGAGCGCCTGCTTGCGGTCGCCGCGCTGGATGAGCGTCTCCACCAGGCGAAAGACGAGCTGCGGGTCGTGCGGGGAGAGCGCGATGAGCTTCTGGTATTCGGTGACGGCTTCGTCGAGCTTGCCCTGCACCTGCAGCAGCTGGACCACCTTGAGGCGCGTGGCGATGTCGTCTTTGCGGGCGAGCGCGCGTCGATACGTCGCGAGCGCGTCGGCGACGCGCCCGGTCTCCTCGTACAGCGCCGCGAGCAGCGAGAGACGTTCGAAGTCGTCCGGGTGTTCCTTCTCCAGAATGGAGACGAGCTCGCCGACGCCGCCGTGTGCTCGGTACACCTCCACCATGACGTCGAGCACGTCGCGCCGGAGGCCCGACTGACCCGCGGCAACGGTGAGAGCGCGGCGCAGCACCTCGATGGCCTCGGTCGGCTTGCCCTCCCGCGCGAGGGCCTGCCCGAGATCCCGGAGCGCGGGACCGAGCACGCGGTTGTCGCCGGCGAGCGTCTTGACGAGCTCGCGGTACTCCGCCTCGGCGCGGGCGTATTCTCCGCGGGTCATGAGCTCGCGGCCGAGCTCGGCGCGCGCGAAGAACGACCCCTTCGCGCGCTGCACGATCTCCGCGTGATAACGCTTGGCGGCGTCGTAGTCGCGCAGATCCAAACAGAGCCCGACGAGGGTGTGGAGCAGCTGCTCGCGGTCGGCGTCGGTCGTGACCAGCGGAAGAGACTCCTCGTAGCGAGCGCGCGCACCGGCCTTGTCGCCCTGCGCCTCCAGGAGACGTCCGAGCGCGAGGATCGCGACCGGATTCTTCGGGGCCTCGGCGATCGCCTGCTCGTAGGCGACGATCGCCGCCGGGGTCTGCGCGTCGTGACGGAGGACACCCGCGAGCGCGATTTGCGCCGCGTAATGTTCCGGTCCCGCCTTTCGAGCGCGCGCGGTGAACTCCGCGACCAGGCGATCCAGGTTGCCGTCGCGGCTGCGATACAGCTCCACGAGCCGTTCGAGCGGAAAAGGTTCACCGGGACGCGACAGAACGAGCGCCGTGTATCGGGCGATGAGCACGTCGGGCTTGTCGGAATCCGGGCCCGGATGCGCCGCTGCCGCGCCGCCGTTCGGCGCCTCTTCCGCCGGCGGCTTCTTGGCCGATGACGCGCTGGACGCTCCCGGCTTTTCGCCGGCGGGCGGGCGCGTCGCGGCCGCGGGTTTCGTCGTGGGCTGCGATCCCGCGGCCGCCGGCCGCTTCCCTTTACGACCGAACGGGTTGAAGTCGGCCGAAGCCGGCGGCGCGCCCGTGATCGAGGCGAGGCCGAGGAGAGCCGCGAGAGCGAAGCGACAGCGAGCGGGACTCACACTCACCCAGAGAAGACTACGACCAAGGCCGCCCGAGGGCTAGCGGGCCGCGCCGCGCGCCCGAACCGCGAGACGATCCGGCCCCGGCCGTGCTCTGATGGGGGTTCGCACGGTTTCTTACCGATGACCTTCTTGTACGACATCTTGCGGGAGCTCGACGAAGACCGAACGGCGCTGGTCGTCGCGTCCGCTCTCGCTCTCTTGGCGCTGTCACGCGCTCTGTCCCCGGCGCGGCGCGAACGCCTGCGCAGCGCGTTCGTGCTCATCGTCATCTACCTCGTGCTCGTCCTCGTCGCGAGCGTCCTCCGGCTGGGCGGCTCGAAGCTGTACCCGGAGACCCGCTTCGCGGCCTTCATCCTCGCGACGCTCGCGTTCATCGGCATCCTCGCGACGATCGTGTTCGGCTCGCTCCTGCCGCGGGTTCGCGTCCTGGTGCCGAAGATCTTGCAGGACGTCGTCGTCGCGGGCTCGTCGCTCATCGCCGTCTTCGTGCTCGCGTCCCGCGAGGGCCTGAACCTCTCCGGCATCATCGCGACGAGCGCGGTGCTCACCGCGGTCATCGGCCTCGCCTTCCAGGACACCCTCGGCAACATCGTCGGCGGGCTCGCGCTCGAGCTCGACGACTCCGTGAGCGTCAACGACTGGATCAAGGTCGGCGACGTCGTCGGGCGCGTCACCGAAACTCGCTGGCGCTACACGGCGATCGAGACGCGGAACTGGGAGACGGTGATCTTGCCGAACAGCCTGCTCGTCAAGGGGCAGGTCACCATCCTGGGCCGTCGCGAAGGCAAGCCGATCCTCCTCCGGAGATGGGTGTACTTCAACGTCGACTATCGCTTCTCGCCGAACGAAGTGATCGATCTCGTCCACACCGCCGTCCGCGGCGTGCCCATCGAAAACGTCGCGGCAGAGCCCCAGCCCGAGTGCGTGCTGATGGACCTCGGCGACAGCTCCGGCAGGTACGCGCTCAGGTACTGGCTGTCGAACCTCGCGCGCGACGATCCGACCGACAGCGTCATTCGGACGCGCATCTATTATGCGCTGCGCCGGGCGCACATCCCGCTCTCGCTGCCGGCGCAGGCCGTCTTTCTCACGCAGGAGTCCGCCGAGCGCAAGCGCGAGAAGTTGCGCGAGGACGAGCAGAAGAGGCTCGATGCGCTGCGCAACGTGAGCATCTTCGCCGGGCTCTCGAACGAAGAGCGCGACTTCTTGGCCGAGCACCTGCACGGCGCGCCCTTCGGACCGCAGGAGATCATGACCCGACAGGGCGCGATCGCACACTGGCTCTACGTCATCGTGAAGGGCGAAGCTTCGGTGCGAGTGGCCGTCGACGGCGGCGCGGAGCGCGAAGTCGCGCGGCTCGGCGCCGGCGACTTCTTCGGCGAGATGGGGCTTTTGACCGGAGAACGCAGGTCCGCCACCGTCGTCGCGCTGACGAGCGTCGAATGTTACCGGCTCGACAAGAGCGCCTTCGAGGTGCTCGTCGAGAAGCGCCCCGAGGTGACCGCGCAGATCGCCGATCTGCTCGCCAAGCGCCGCGTCGAGCTCGGGGCCATCCGCGAAGGCCTGGCACACACCGAGGAGCAGCTGCGCATCACGCAGACCGACTTGCTCCAGAAGATCCGGAGCTTCTTCAACCTGGACGACGAGAAGCAGCGCACGTAGCGCGCTACATCGACGGACAGCCCACCCCGGAGGGCGGCTGCGGCGTCAGGCCGACGACCAGGACGTTCGCAAAAAGGCCGATCTTGTGCCTCATCAATTTATTTTGCTTCCTGGAAGTCGCCCACGACGGCGTTCCGCGACTTCGTCGCCGAGATGACCGCGGCGCGGTCCTGACACTGCAGGGTCTCCTCGAAGACCGCCGTCGACAGATCGTCGACGGCCTTGATGCTCTGCAGGCGATCCACCGTGCCGCAATCGAAGAGCGACGGCAGAATGCCGAGACCACACACGCCGGCCGCCTGCGCGACCTGCAGCGAATTCTTGCCGGAGCTGTTCACCTGACACAGATCCGTGACTGAGAGATGCCCGCCGCCGGTGATGCCGAGCAAACGCTTCTTCACCGGAGTGCCGGGCGAGCCCTGATAGGCAGCGACCTGGGTGCCAGGGTAGAGGATGGATCCGATGCCGGTACCCGTCGCGTAGGGCAGCACCGTGTCGCTCATGCCGCCGATGAACGCGACGGACTTCAACGACGAGGACGCAGTGACGGCGTGCGTTCCGGAGAGCGGGACCACGACCTCTACGCCGGGTTTGCCGCTGAACTGCGCGACGTTCCACGCTCCCGCGCTGTGGCCCGCGAGACCGACCCGCGTCGGGTCGACGTGGCCCGACAAGAACGCAACATCGCCGGTCGCGCTCTTCACCGCAGCGAGCTCCGCGTCGACGTCTCCGCTCAGATCGAGCGGCGGCACCGTCATGCCGCAGCCGCTGGAGAGGTAATCCGTCAGGCAGAGATTCGGGTGATCCGCCGCGAGGACCACGAAGCCGCGGCTCGCCCACGTCGCCTGGCTCGTCCAGGATGCGACGCGGAACGAACCCGTGCCGTGCACCAGGACGATCACCGGATACGGTCCGTGCGACGTGTCGAAGGGTAGGTCGGCGTACGTTCCCGCGTTCACGCTGGTCGCGTCCTGGTCGGCGACCTTGCTGCGCTGGCTGTCGGGCAGCCAGGTGCGAAGATCGTAGGTCATGACCGGCTTGCCGGCGTCGCTGCCCGCTTGCGCCGGGTACAGCACTTCCACCTTGAAGCTGACGCCGCTGCTGCGCGTCACGGTGAACGTCTTCTCGCCGACCGGCCAGGGGCCGCGGGCGGAGGGATCCGCCGGATTGGCAAGTAGAGTGGTCGCATCGCAGCCCGTCGTCGAACCCGCCGTGGCGCCGCCGGCGCCGCCCGTCGCCGTCGTGCCGCCCATCCCCGGCGCCGCGCCGTCGGCGCCGCCCACGCCGGGCACGGCGCCGCCGTTACCGAGCGAGCTGCCGCCCGCACCTGGGGGAGATCCACCGGCGCCGCCGCTACCGGTGACGGTGAC
>DASZVB010000073.1:0-176715 GCA_035547195.1 Polyangiaceae bacterium | reverse complement strand
CGCCGCGGAAACTCCGGGGCACTGCTCGACGACCGCCTCCACCTCGGCGGGATGGACGTTCTCTCCGCCGGTGATCACGAGCTCCGAACGACGCCCGAGCACGTGAAGATTCCCGCTCGCGTCGAGGCGGCCGAGATCGTTCGTGGTGAACCAACCGTCGCCGGAGAACACGGACCCATCGGGGGCAGGGACGTAGCCGTCGAAGAGCGTGGGACCGCGCACCTCGATGACGCCGTCCACGACGCGCACCTCGACGCCGGCGAGCGGGGGACCGGATCCGAGCTCACCGCGGTTGACGGTACCGACAATCTGAGTGGTCACTTGCGAGCACGCCTCGGTGAGTCCGTACGTCGTGAGCACCGGCACGCCGCGGTCCGCGGCGCGGGCGAGCAGCACGGGCCGCGCGGCCGCGCCGCCCAGAAGGACGGCGCGCAGGTGCGACGGCGCGCGCCAGGGCGGGTCGCGAGAGAGGAGCCATTCGAGCTGCGTGGGGACGAGCGACGCCAGCGTGACGCGCTCTTCGTCGATCGCGCGCGCGAGCGCGTCCGCGTCGAGCCGCGCGCCGCGAGCAATCTCGCGAGGCACCACGACGGCGCTCCGCGCGAGCAAGGACCGAGTCAGGATCGACAAGCCGCCGACGTGAGCGATCGGCAATCCCAGCAGCCAGCGATCGCCGCGCCCGAGCCGCAGATTTTTCTCGCTGGCCCTCGCCGAGGCGAGAAACGCGCGCCGTGACAGCACGACGCCCTTCGGCTGCCCGGTGGTGCCGGACGTCATCAAGACGGCCAGGCAGCGCGCATCCGGAACCCGTGCGAACGGCGAGCCCGCCGCCGCGACGGCCGATGGCTCCGGTTCCGGCGAGATGACCCGAGCCGGACGGATCAACTCGACGACCGCCGCGCGCTCCGTCTCGGTCAGTCGCGGGTGCAAGAGCAACAGGGGACGGCCCATCGTCACGAGCGCGTACACGGTCTCGAGCGTCGCGCGATCGCTCGCGCCGACGAGCGCCACGAGGTCGTCGGCTCCTGCGCCGTGCGTTCCTCGGCGAATGCTCGCGAGGCGCCGCGCGCACCCTTCGGCGAGCTCGCGGAAGGTCACGCTGGCGCCGCCCACGACCAGCGCGATTTCATCGGGCGCGCCGGCCGCCGCTTCGAAGACCGAGAGACTCACGCCGGCTCCTCCAGGAGATCGAGGCCGAGCCCGGGTCTCGAAGCGGCCAGGATCCTGGTCGAATCCAAGAAAGGGAGCGGCACTCGCGGCCAGGCGTCGAGGCCGCCGTGCGCGTCGAGGCCGCTCGCCCGCGTCCGCGAGCCCGCGGCGATCGCCAGGTGCGCGGCGGCGGCGAGCGCGACGGGGCCGTCGAACAGATGGGACAGCGTCACGTCGAGATCCGCGGCCTGCGCGCGGCGCGAGAGGCGCAGGCACGCGGAGAACCCGCCGAGCGCCATGGGCTTCAGCACGAGCGCCACGCAGCGGAGGCGCTCGAGGTGCGGCTCGAAGCGATCGAACGCCGCGGGATCTTGCAGCGATTCGTCGAGGGCGAGCGGGATCTTCGACGCGGGCAGCGAGAGCAGGGCGTCCGGGGGAGCCGGTTCCTCGACGAGCTCCGGGTTCAGCGGCACGAGTCGTTCGAGCTCCGTCGCGACCGTGTCGCCGGTGAAGGTGCGGTTCGCGTCGAGCCGCAGCGGGCGCTCGCCGATGCTGTCGCGAACGCGCGCGAGCACGTCGAGCTCTGGGCCGAGCGCTGGTCCGGCGATCTTCGTTTTGATGGTATGGGCTCCGCGCGCGGCGGCGGCGAGCGCCGCGGGGACGACGCGGGCGTCGTCGGCGCCGCCGATCAAGGCGCAGAGCGGCACCGGGACTTCGCGCGCGCCGTCGATCAGGGCCCAGATGGGGACGCCGCGCTCCTGACCCAGAAGATCGAGCAGGGCGGTTTCGACGGCGAACGCCGCTGACGGCGGCAGCGCGGTCGTCGCCGCGGCGAGGCGCTCCAAATACGGCGCGCCAGCTTCACCGGGCGCGGCCACGGGAAGCGCCTCGAAGTCCGTCCGCTTCAGCGCGCGCTCCGCGGCCTCCAGCGTGTCCGGCGAGTACCGCGGCAAGGGCGAAGCTTCTCCTTGCCCGACGCGACCGTCGCGCGTCGCGAGCCGGAGGAGCAGCCCCGCGCGCTCGCTCCACGTCTCGACGGCGCCGCGAGCCCCGCGTGCTCGCCCCCCGTACCGGAGAACGTCGATCCGCGCGAAGCGGACGCTCATCGCGGCGCCCCGGCCGCAATTCCGATGGCGAAGAGCACCGCGTGCACCAACAAGAGCCGCGCCGTTCCGACGAGCGACGCGTTGAGCGCGCGACCGGTGTCGGACGCGACGCGACGGATCAAGCGGACGGCGATGGGGAACGACAGCACCGGAAGCAACACCCACGGCGACAGCCACTGCGTCATCGCGAGCGCCGCGGGCACGATGTAGGACGCGGCCAGCAGAACGCCGTACTCGGCGATGCCCGCCCCGCGACCGAAGCGGACCGGCAGGGTCCGCTTGCCGGCCTTCACGTCGGTGTCGCGGTCGCGGACGTTGTTCACGACGAGCACGGCCGTCGCGATGGCGCCCACGGGCACGGCAGCCGCCCACGCCAGAGACGGCACGTAACCGGCCTGGACGAAGGCGGTGCCGGTCACCGCGACGAACCCGAAAAACGCCAGGACGAACACGTCGCCGAGCCCGTGGTAGCCGAGCGGGTAGGGGCCTCCGGTGTACGCGATCGCGGAAGCAATGGACGCGAGCCCGATCGCGACGATGGCGATCCCCGCTACGGACGTGAGGTAAATGCCGATCGCGAGCGCGAGCGCAAAGACGACGACCATGCCGGTGCGCAGCTCGCGGGGCGTGAGCAAACCGGCTTGCGCCGCGCGCATCGGTCCGAGCCGCTCCTCGGTGTCGGCTCCCTTTTCGTAGTCGAACACGTCGTTTGCGAGGTTCGAACCGATCTGCAAGAGCATCGCCCCGAAGAGCGCGGCGAGCGCCGGGCCCGCGCGAAACGAACGCACCGAGGCGGCGCACGCCGTGCCGACGAGCACGGGCGACACGGCCGCGGTCAGCGTGGCGGGCCGGCACGCGAGCACCCAAGCCTTCACCGATCCCGGCTTCACGCCGGTCATCGTTCGCCCCCGAGAACCGTGCGCATCACGATACCGGCCAGCGCCGCCGGGCGTTCGAGAACCAGGTTGTGACCCGCGCCCGGGACGACGACCAAGGACGCGCCGCGGATCTTCTCGCGCATCTGCTGGGCGATGACGACGAACTTGGCGTCGCGTTCTCCGGCCACTATCGTGGTCGGAATTCGCACCGCGGCGAGCTCTTGCCAGTACGAGGGCATCTCGCCGAGCCCGCAGATCTTGAGCGAGCGCACCAGACCCCCCGCGTCGTGTGCCAGCCGCTCCGCGCGCTGCCGTGCGAGCACGTCGTCGCTCAGGTTCGCCTGCGTCGCGAAGAGCGGCAGGTTCTCCCAAGCCTGTACGAACGCCGCGATCCCTTGCGATAGGAGCAAGTCGCACCAGGCCTCGTCGGCGACGCGGCGCTCGAGGCGCGCTTGCGCGAGGGACAGACCCGGTTGCGTGGAGACCAGGGTCGCGCTCGAGAACAACTCCGGGTGCCGGCACAGTAGGCCGATCGCGACCCTTCCGCCCAGCGAATAGCCGAGCAAATGCATCGGCCTGTCTCGAGCGGCGAGCCCGCGCGCGAGCCGCTCCACTTCACCTTCGAAGTCGCGGACTCCGGAGTCGTCCGCGCCGTGACCGAGCAGCGGCGGCGCCGCGACACGCACGCCGCGCGGCTCGAGTACGGCCGCGAGCTCCTGGAAGCTGCTCGGGCTGCCGGTGAAGCCGTGCAGCAGCGCGACGGCGATCGTCATTGGGGCTCCCCGGAGCCGGAGAGCGCCGCTTCGACCGCGGCTCCGACGCGGGCGTATTGCTCCCGCGCCCCGTGCGGGGGAACGACGGCTTCGACGAAGGTGCATCCGGCGCGCGACAGGCCGTCGCGCAGCGCCGCCGACAGCTCGGTCGCGGTGCGGGCCTTCGAATACGGAACGTCGAACACGCCGGCGAGCGCCTCGAAGTTCGCATGGTGCGGCGTGGTCCAGAAGCTCTCGGACGTCGCGTCGAGGCCCGCCGCGGCGAGGGGAAGCTGCTCGAAGATGCGGCCTCCGGCGTTGTTCAGCACCACGACGATGAACGGCGTGTGGACGAGCTTCGCGACGGCGAGCCCTCCCATATCGTGGATCGCCGACACGTCACCGACGACGAGCACCGTGGGGCGGCCCGACGCATCCGCTGCGCCCGCCGCGCCCGAGACGACGCCGTCGATGCCGCTCACACCGCGCTGCGACCAAACCGCGATGTCCGCGCCGGCCCGCGCGCGACAGAACACGTCCGCGTGGCGCACGGGCAGGCTATTTCCAAGGCCGAGGAGCGCGCCCTCGGGCAACGCCTCGGCGACGACGCGCAGAGCGGCGCCCTCCGACAGCCGTTCGTCGGCCGCGAGCACGTCGGCGACGGCGCTCCACGCCGCGCGATTCAGGCGCGACAGCTCGCGCGCGAACGCCAGCGGCGGCGTCTGTTCGGACGGCAACGCCTTCGCCAGCGCGTCGAGCGCGCACGCGACGTCGGCGATGATCAGGGAGCGGGCGGAGCTCGCGGGGTCCGGCCAGCCGGCGCGCGCGACGACGTGTCGCTCGAGTGACGGCCGTTCTGCGACGAGTCGCTCCCACGCTCCCGACGTCGGAGGCTCGCCGATCTGCAGAACCACGTCGGGCGCAAAGGCCTGACGAAAAGACGGCACTCGGAGCAATACGTCCAGCGCGTCGAGCGTCAGCGCCTCCGGCAGATCCGTCCGCGCGAAGCGGAGCTGGCTCGTCGCCTCGGCGTACACGGGGAAGCCCGTCGCGCGGGCGATCGCGGAGACGCGCGCAGCGAGCTCGCCCGCGCCGATTTCCGCCGGGCCGCAGACGATGACGCCGGCCTTCGCGCTTCGCGCCGCCCGGGCGACGCAATCGATGGCGCCTTGCGCCGGTTGCTTCGAGCCATGCTCGTGACGCGGCAGCGGCGTTCGCAGCGCGTCGTCGATCGCGTGCGTCAGCGCGCGCGCGCCGTCGCTCTTGCCGGCGACCGGCTCGAGCGGTTTTCGCGCGCGCACGTTGACGTGCACCGGGCCCGGCTCGGGGCCGAGCGTGTCCGCGATGCACTGCGCGGCGCGCCTGCGGAGCGCGACGAGCGCGGCGCGCTCGGTGTCCGGCATTCCCAGGTCGACGAACCGGCGCGCGTACGTACCGTATAGGCGCGTCTGGTCCATCGTCTGAGCCGCGCCGCAATCGTGGAGCTCGAAGGGACGATCGGCGGTGATGACCAGCAACGGAACGCGCGCCGAGGCGGCCTCCACCACCGCGGGCATGTAGTTCGCCGCCGCGGAGCCCGACGTACACAGGACCGCCGCTGGCGACCCCGTTGCCTTCGCTCGACCGAGCGCGAAGAACCCCGCGGAGCGTTCGTCGACGACGCTGTGCATCCTCAAACGCTTCGACGCGAGCGCCGCGGCGACGACGGGCGTCGAGCGCGAGCCGGGGCTGACGACGAGATCGCGAAGGCCCGCGTCCGCGAGGCTCACGACGAGGAGGCGGGCCCACTCGCTGAGCAGATTCTCGGGCGTCATTGGGCGACGTGGAGCGCAGCGGACAACGTCGCGAGCTTCAGTCGCGTCTCGGCGTATTCGCTCGCCGGATCCGAATCTTTCACGATACCGCCGCCGGCGTACAGGTAGGCCTTGTCGCCGACCAGGGCGCCGGAGCGGAGGGCCACGGCGAACTCGCCGTCGCCCGCGGCGTCGAACCACCCGATGGGCGACGCGTACCAGCCTCGCGGCGCGGGCTCGTGCTCGGTGATGAAGCGGACGGCGTCGGCGCCGGGTACGCCTCCGACCGCAGGCGTCGGGTGAAGGCGCTGCACGAGCTCGAGCACGTGCACCGGTCGCGCCAACCGTCCCCGGATGGGCGTCGTCAGGTGCAACAGATGACGGAGCACGCGAACCTCCGGCGACGCCGGATGGTTCAACGTGACGCAAAGCGGCGACAGCGCGCGCACGATCTCGCGCACGACGAGGTCGTGCTCTTCGCGCTCCTTCGGGCTGCGCATCAGCTCGGCGGCACGGGCCGCGTCGCTCGACCCGGCGAGCGCTTCCGTGTCGATGGCGACGCCGCTCTTGCGGATCAGCCGCTCCGGGGTCGCTCCCACGAAGCTGACGTCGCGCACGCGGAACGCGAAGCGGATGCAGTGCTCGGACGTCTCCGCGAGATCGGTGAGCACGCTCGTCGGATCCACCGCGCCTTCGAACGACAGCGTGGAGCGGCGGGCGATGACCACTTTCTCGAACTCGCCGCGGCCGATGCGCTCGACGATGTCCTGCACGATGGCTCGGTACTCCGCTTCCGACGTCTCGTCGCGGGCGACGACGCGGCGCGCCGGTGGTCGGGCCGCACCTGGCGCGCGCGCGCCGGCGCTCAGGGTGGCGAGCACGCCCGCTATTTTCGCGACGAGGGCCCGGCGCGAGGTCTCGTTCGCCGCTTCGTCGGGCCCGGCTGCGACGGTGAGCCAGGCATTGTCGCCCTCCCGGCAATAGCGGACGCGCGGAAAGACGAAGCGCGCGTCGCCGAACGCCGTCCACGGCGGGAGCGCCGCCGACCCCGGCTGAAACGACATGCCGCCGAAGCAACGCAGCGACGGCGCCATGCGTTCACCCAGGGTGACGTGCTCGAGGCGCGCAAAGAAGGCTTCTGCGAAGCCGCGGATCTGCTCCGCGCGCGCCGCGCCGGAGCCGACGAACGTCTGAAGCGCGCCCAGGGCAGCAAAACCCGGCCCTTCGGGTGGGCTCCAGAGCAGCGCGCCGTCGGGGTCGTTGGTGTCGACGAGTGTTTCGAGGGGGGCAATCGGCGCGGGGACGGTGACCACCGTGACGGTGCCGCGCGCCTTCGCCGCTTCGAGCGCGTTGCGCAAGAACTCCACGGGTTCGGCCGTCGGCCTTTCCAGCGACACCGACACTGCGGAAGTCGTCATTCAGCGCGCCTCGGCTCCGCCACGTACAAGGTGGCAACCCCGAAGGTCAATGGCCGTGTCTCGACCACGGCGAGGCCGGCGTCCTCCATGAGGCCCGCGAACTGCTCCGCGGGGGGGAACGCGGCGATCGATTGCTGTAGATAGCGGTATTCGCGCGATCCTGAGATGAGACCGCCCAGGAACGGCACCACCGAGTGCACGTGAAAGCGCGCGAGCGGCCCGAGAATGCCGCTCCGCGGCTCGGAGAGCTCGAGGACGACGACGCGGCCACCGGGGCGAGTGACCCGCGCCATCTCGCGCAGCGCCCGCGGGCGATCCACGACGTTGCGGATGCCGAAGGCGATCGACACGCCGTCGAAAGAGCGCGGTTCGAACGGCAGCGACTCGGCGCTTCCCTGGACCAGGGTCACCCGCGCCGAGAGTCCGGCGCGCTCGACCTTCTTGCGCCCGATGTCGAGCATGCGACTCGATGGATCGACGCCCTGCACGCGACAGCCCGGATGCGTCGTCGCCTCCAGAATGGCGAGATCTCCCGTTCCGGTCGCGATATCGAGCACATCGGCCGAAGGACCCAGCTCGAGCTCCGCGACGGCTTGCTGCCGCCAGCCCTGATCGATGCCGAGCGACAAAAGGCGATTCAGGAGGTCGTAGCGATCGGCGATCTTGTCGAACATCTCGCCCGAACCGTCGCGAGGGCTCGGTGAGTTGCTCGCTGGGCCGGACACAGTCATGTGACGATGAGACCTTTTGGCCTACGCGGCGGGCGCGTCCCTTGCCCTTTGCCAGGGGGCGCTCTTTTGTCGCAGACCGCGGAAAGCAATCGAGCTTCTAGGAAGCACGGCTCCTCGCGTCAAGGCTCCGCTCCACACGCCGAGACCGTGTTTGGGACGGCACGCGACCCGAGCAACGCGGTCACCGGTGTGGCATGCTCCACGCCGAATGCGGGCTGTCCTCACGATTCTCGCGCTCGTGGCCGGGCTCCTCGCCGGCGGCGTAGCGCGCGCCGATACGGTGCCGCGGCACGTGGACGCGACGCCGAACGCCTCGTTCAACGAGTACGTGCCGGGTGCGGCGCTCCTCGAGGGACAGCTGCTCGCGCCCTGCTGCTGGGACACGAGCCGGCAGACCCTCGACATTCACGGGTCCCCCATCGCGAACGAGCTCCGCATGGAGATCCGCCGCCGTCTGAAGGCGGGTGAAACCACGGACGCCATCAAGGCCGACCTCGTCAGACGGTACACCACGAAGATCCTCGCCGTCCCTCCCGACAACCCCTTGCCGCGCATGGGCACCGTGCTCGCCATTGCGCTCCTCGGAGTCGGCGCGCTCGCGGCGCGAATGCTCGTTCGCTGGCGCAAGAAGGCCCCCGAAGTCCCCGTGGGTCCGGTTCCGGCGCCCGCATCGGGAGCGCCTCACGACGAGTGGGACGACCGCCTCGATCGCGAGCTCGACGAATCCGACTGAGCGCGCGCGCGGGGAGCCCGCGGCCGTTTCTCGGGCGTTTGCTTCGCGCCGTTCGGCTCGGACGTCGAAGGCCGTTTGGCCTTGCCGTTCGGAGCCGGCGGCGTCTCGTCCATCGGCTCCGCGGCGAAGAGCTTCTCCGCGGCCTCGGCGGCGCGCCGCGCGAGCTCGGTCTGGCCGCGCATCTCCATCATGAAGCGGCTCGGGATCTCGGGTCGCTCTTTGCCCCACTTCATGCGCGCCTTGGCGTACGAAAGCGTGAGGTAATCTTTCGCGCGCGTGACGCCGACGTACGCGAGCCGCCGCTCTTCGTCGATGCCCGCGCCTCCCGCGTCCGCGATCGTGCGCCGGTGAGGAAGAAGCCCTTCTTCCATGCCGACCATGTAGACGTGGGGGAACTCCAGGCCCTTCGCGCTGTGCAGCGTCATCAGGGTGATCGCCGGCTTCCGCTCCTCGTCGTCTTTCGATTCTTCCCTGCCGGTGAGCGCCGTCTCGTCCAGATACTCCCGGAGCGAGGGTTCCGCGGCCCTCGATTGGTACGTCTCGAGCGTGCTCACGAGCTCGCCCACCGACTCCCATCGCGCTTCCGCGTCACCGGGGTTCTTGTACGCGCGCGTGAGCTCCGCGCGATAGTCGATCTCCTGGAGGAGCTGCATCATGACGTCGCGATAGCGAGCTCCGGGCGCGGCGATCGCCTCGCGGTAGCGATCCACGAGCCGCCGGAACGCCTCGACCCGTTCGCCCGCGTGATGGGGGACGTCGCCGTCCGTCACCGCCGCCGGTAGCTCGCTCCAGAGCGAGGTTCCGGCCGCGACGGCTCGCTTGAGCAGCGTTTCGACCACCGCGTCGCTGATGCCACGCCGCGGCGTGTTGATGATCCGGAGCAGCGAGACTTCGTCTCGCGGGTTCGCGAGCACCTTCAGGTAGGCGAGGACGTCCCGCACCTCCTTGCGGTCGTAAAACGACTGTCCACCTACGAGGACGTACGGCACTTTCTGACGCCGGAGCTCGACCTCGAACGCCCTCGGCTGCTCGTTCGTACGAAACAGGATGGCAACGTCGCGCAGTTTCACCCGATCCGGCTTCTCCGGCGCGACCTTGCCGGCGATCTCCCGCACGATCTCGAGCGCCTCGGTCGTCTCGCTCTCGAACCGCAAGAACCGCGGAGGGTCGCCGCCCTTTCGGAACGCTCGCAGGATCTTGTCGTGCCGGTTCTTGTTGTGGGCGATGAGCGTGTTCGCGAGCGTGAGGATGGGCTCGCGGCAGCGGTAATTGTCTTCCAGGCGAACGACGGCGGCGCCTTTCCAGTCGTTGGCGAAGCCCAAGATGTGCTGCACTTCGGCGCCTCGCCACCCGTAGATCGACTGATCGTCGTCGCCGACCACGCAGAGGTTCGCGTGGTCCTTCGCCAGCGCCTTGATGATTCGATACTGGAGCGCGTTGGTGTCCTGGTACTCGTCTATCAAGATATGGTCGAAGCGCTGCGACTCGGCCCGCCGCACGTCTTCGAACCTGGCGAAGAGCTCCTCCGTACACAGAAGGAGATCGTCGAAATCGACGGCTCCGGCCGCGCGGAGGGCCGACTGATACTTCACGAAGGCCATCGCGGCGAGCTGCTCGCGATCGCTGCTCGCGGCTTCGTCGGCGCGGTCGGAACGAACGCCTTTGCCCTTCCAAGAGCCGATGATGGACAGCAGATCCCCGGGACGAAGCGACTCGGTGCCGACCCGGAGGTCGCGAAGAGTGGTCCGCGCGATGCTCTCCTGCTCGCTCTGGTCGTAGATCGCGAAGGTGGAGGGATACCCGAGCCGCTCGATGTTCCGGCGGAGGATCCGCACGCAGAGGGAGTGGAAGGTCGAAATTTCCGGCCGCGCTTTCCCGCGCCGCTTGCCGAGCAGCCCCATCGCCCGCTCTCGCATCTCGCGCGCGGCCTTGTTGGTGAACGTGACCGCGAGGATCCGATCGGCCGGAGTGCCCTTCCGAATGAGCTCGGCGATACGAAAAGTAATCACGCGGGTCTTGCCGGAACCGGCGCCCGCCAGGACGAGCAACGGACCGCGGCGCGTCGTAACTGCTCGCCGTTGCTCGGGGTTCAGGTCGGAGAGGGACATCCCGCACCTCCTCGCGCGGGGGCGGCAACCGGTCAAGCAGCTCGTCGAGCCGGTACGACGGCCGCTCCGTCGTGCGTCGTGCCACGACCCGTGAAGGCGCGCGCCGCGTTCGGCGGACGACAGGTCGGGCGCGCGTGCGACCGGCGGCGCGCATCACGCATTCGCTGCGGCGAATGCCCCCGTGTCGCGTGGATCACGTGACACGATGACTCGGAAGTTCGACGCGTCGATCGCGTCGGCGCGTCGAACGAACGACGGTGACGCGTGTAGGTCTCCCACATCGATCACGATACGTTCACGCGTACGCGTGAGCGATCGGTCGCGTCTCGACGCGCGTACACCAACGCTTTCGCGCTTGACTGTCGTACGTGCGAGGAGTCTTCTATGTGTATTGTCGACTGCGGTCGAACTTCACGTCGAAGAATACGGCGCGGGGGAACCGGCAATCGTGCTTTCGCACGGCTTTGCCGGAAGCGCCCGAAATTTTCGGCCTCAAGCGCGTTTCCTGCGGGATCGTCACCGTGTGATCCTGTTCGATGCACGCGGTCACGCGCGCAGCGCGTCGCCGAACGACGCGTCCGAGTACACACCCGACGCGTTCGTGATGGACATGGCGCGTATGGTCGATCGCGCAGCGGCAAAGCGAGTGGTCGTCGGCGGCATCAGCATGGGCGCCGCGATCGCGCTTCGGTACGCGCTTCGATATCCCGACTCGCTCGTCGGTCTCGTGCTCGCGTCGTATCCGAGCGCGGGCAGTGCATCCACGTGGGCGCTCGAGCTCGCCGACGCGCTCGACCGAGAAGGATCGGAGGCCGCCGGCGAACGCTACGTGTGGGGCGGCGGACGCTTCGACGCCGAATCGGCAAAATGGATCCGGCAAGGCTTCCTCGAACATCGACCGGAGGTCCTCTCGTCGGTGTTGCGCCAGGTGCTCGCCGTCGAGCCCGCCGTCGCCGATCGCGCCGAAGCACTTCGCAAGCTCACGGTGCCGACGCTCCTCGTGGCGGGAGAGCGCGACACGCCGTCGGTCGAATCGACGCGCGCGCTCCTGGACGTTTTGCCGCACGCACGGCGCGTCGTCGTCCCCGGCGCGGGTCACGTGGTGAACCTCGAGAAACCCGAATCATTCAACGAGGCTCTGCGCGACTTCTTATCCGAAATCGAGGACGAGAAATGACGCCACCGAGCGCATCGGGGAGCGCCTCGGCGATCGCATTCCGTTCGTGTTCGGGGTTTTGCGAAGGCGTCCGCGGGCCTCGCGGTGCCGGGCGCGCAAAGCACATCTAAGGCAGCGCCACAACATCTAGTGTTGACACGTGACACTAGATGGCAATATATGTGCTGTATGCCGCGCCCGTTCGAGGGCATTTCGTGCGGGCCGGCTCTTCAGGAGGACAGGCATGGCTGCAAAGAAGAGAGCGAAGAAAGCTGGCGCCAAGCGCGCGAAGAAGGGTGGCCGCAAGAAGGCGGCTCGTAAGAAGGCTGCCAAGAAGGGCGGCCGCAAGAAGGCCGGCCGCAAGGGCAAGAAGGGTGGCCGCCGCAAGAAGGTCGCCACGGCTACGCCCGAGATTTGAGAGTCGCGCGGTCGCCGCTGGTTGGGCCCAGGCCCGACCGCGATCCGGCCGCCGCCGCGCACGGGGCGAGCCGGCTCGTACGTCAAGCGTCGAGCTGGCCTCCCTGAGCGCGGGCCACGAAGGGTCGCAGAATCGTTCGAACGCGACCTCGAGAGTGCCCCGAAGTCAGAGAATGCTTCGGGGCGCTTTCGTTTGTGTGCTTTCGTCCCCGCGTTGTCGGCAAAACGGCGTTTCTTGCAGACCGGCGCGGCGCTCTTCGCCATGTGCGCGGCGTGTCACGACGAGCGCGCTCCGGCGAAGGCGCCGCCGGCGCCGCTGAAGCGAGGGGACGTCGTCGTGGTCGAGCGTGCCGCGGCAGAGTTCTTCGAGGCCCGCGTGCTCGCCGTCACGCACGAGTCGTTGAAGGTCCAGACGTCGGCCGAAGGCGATCCCATCGTCGTCGCGACGAGCGACGCTTACCGGGTCGGGCCGCAGCCGCGCCCGTTCGGCAAAGGGGACGCCGCCATTTGCAGGTCGGCGCCGGCGAAGTGGGAGGCGTGTCGCGTCGCCGTCCCCGGCACGGCGGCGATCGACGTCGAGCTCGCGAACGGAGAGCGCCGTTCGCTCGAACCGGACGCGCTGCTCGTCCCTGGTCCGGTGACGGTCCTCGACATCGAGCGCCACTTCGAGGTCCTGGCCGCGCGCGAACGGTTCGCGGCAACGGCACAGGCAGCGGGACAGCCACGGCGCCCGGGTGGATGGACTCCC
Source organism: Polyangiaceae bacterium (assembly GCA_035547195.1). Classification (GTDB taxonomy): domain Bacteria; phylum Myxococcota_A; class Polyangia; order Polyangiales; family Polyangiaceae; genus DASZVB01. Next base: position 163,726 of record DASZVB010000073.1, on the reverse strand, counting down.
TCGCCGCACGAGCCCGTGCTCGCGCGAAAAGGGGGCGACTGGTATCTCGCGCACGCCGCGCAGCTGCTCTCGGACGGCGGCGAGAGCGTCACGTGGGAAGGGAGCGCCGCGACGGAGCCGTTACCGGGCGGTTACGTCGTCCCCGCGCCGCCCTTCGAGCACAATTTCTCGCGCGGCGACTTTGCCCTCACGCGCCCGACCACGCCCGGCGGCCCGTGGGAGCGCGTCGTGATCGAGGGGGTCGGCGCCGACGGCGCGCTCATCGTCAGCGCGACCGGCGAGCGGCGCCACGTCGATCCAAGGACCTTGGTTCCGCTCTCCGCAGTCCGGTGAGGAAGGTTCAACGATTGCGCGGCTGCTTCACGAGGAGCGCGTCGCCCGAGCCCGCTGCGACGCGCAATTCGATGTGCACGCCGAGGGGGTGCGCCGCGTCCGGCGTGCAGGCCTCGGCCATGGCCGAGTAAGTGCCGCGCGTGAGCCCGAGCTCTTCGTTGGTATCCGCGTCCATGAGGCGGATCTCGACGCCTTCCGCTCCGGGGCCGGTGCCGAGCGCGACGTCGACGCATTGCCCGGCAGGCACCTTCGCCTCGTCCGTCACGAGGTGTGTCGGCGACAGCGTCACCACGCGCGGCGCCGCGACGTCACGGGGCGTCCCGATCCGGCCGGCGTTCGAAAGGCGTTCGAGCAAGCGCCCGGCCGCGAGCGGGTGCTGCGCGAGCACGGGTGCGGTGTTCGGCGCGGCACGCAGCTCCACCGAGAACGGACCCGGATGCGCGACGGCCTCGACGTCGAGACGAGCGCGGAGCTCCTTCCCGCACGCGAAGAGCGTCGCCTGGGCGCCGCCGTCGTCGTGTGCGATGAGCGCCCCGCTCGCGTCCCAGAGCCAAGCTTCGATGCCCCGGGACGGTTGGACGCCCTCGACGTCGAGCCGCGAACAGCCATCGGGCAGCTCGACGGACATGCTGACGCGCCGCCCGACGCCGGTGCTGCCGTGCGCGATCGGAGCCGGCGGCGCATACCCCGCTTTCGCGAGCGTCTTCGCCAGCAGCGCGGCCGCCTTCGGCTCGTCGCTCGGGGCGTCGAGCACGACCGTGCCGGGCAGCTCGGCGAGCGGCTTCGCGTCGTTCGTGCTCGAGAGCACGACGGCCGCGAGCCCTCGTCCCGCGTGCGGACGGAGCTCCAGGGTCAGCTCCGCGTGGACGGCGGAGCACGCGCGCAGCGAAGGGAATCGCTCTTCCGACGGAGCGCGCCCGACGATGCGCCCGGCGTCGTCGAGGGCGGTCAGCTCGACGAAGGCGACGTCTTCCGACGGCAGCACGAGGACGTCCACGCACTCGCCGGCCTCGACCGCGGCGGACGTGCGCGTAGCGACCCGCGGATCCAGGGGCAGCGCGACGCGACGCGAGTCCTTCCACGCGCCGCCGAGCACGCGCCGGTGCTCCGCGACGGCTTCTTCGAGCCCCGGCCAGCCGCCGGCGAGCGCCTGCTCGTGGAGCTTGCCGGCCGCGCCGACGGCGCGCCCGACACGATCGGCGTTTTCCGGTTTGACGGCCTGCGCCGAGAGCGCGAACACGCCCCGCCCCGCCGCGACGCGCGCAAAGGCGTAGATGCGCTCGGGGTGCGGCGGGCACACCACCGCGCTCGCGTTCTCGCTCGCCGTCTCGTCGCCGCCGAGCAGCGTGCCGTCGTCGCCGTAGACGAACAAGTCCAGGTCCTCGATGGAGCGGCTGCCGCGGGCGAGGAAGAGCGCGCACTCGGTCTTCGGCAGCGAGAGGCGGCCGCCGATGCTGTCGCCCGGCGCGCCGGCGCCCGAGGCGAGCACGATTTCGGCGCCGGCGCCGTTCGCGGCCGCGCGCTGAACGTCCGGCGCGAGCCAGCGCGTCGAGAGCTCGTCCGACACGTGCAGAGCAGGGTCGGGTTCGCGCACCTCGCCGCGGCGCGCGCACGCGGGCGCCGCGAGGACGAGAGCGGCGGCGAAAAGCGCGCGCTTCACGGCATTTCCTCGCCCAGGCGCCGCTCGCCGAACGGCCAGACCGCCGCGAGCCAGATGGGAGACGCGCCATGGACCTCGACCTCCAGACGGCCGCGCGGCGTGGTGCCGGCGCAGAACGTCACGGCGGCGGCTTCGTCCGTATCGTCCACGTGGGACTGCGCGGCGGGACCGAACGCGACGGCGTTGAGCGCGATGAGCTTCACGTCGCCCTGCAGCGACGCGACGGCGGCCAGGTAGCAGCGACCGGGCTCGAGCTCGAGCGGCAGCACCGTGAGCCCGGCGACACCGAGCGATTCGTAGACCGGCGACGACGCGGGGGCGGGGATGTGGCGCTCGAGCAGCGTCCGCGCGACCCGTGCGCGAGCGGCTCCCCAGCGCGCGGGAACGCCTGCGGGGAGATCGGTGATGCCGTGCACGACGACGACGGAGCCCCCCTTGCCGGCCCCCGCGAACGCGAGAATGCCGAGCTCGTGCTCCGCGGTGCACGCGACGAGCGCGGCGTCGGGGCTCTCCGTCCGATCGATGGACGCGATGCCTCCGGACGCCCACGCGAGCTCGGCGTCGATGTCGTGGAAGTCCGCGTCGTTCTGATCGGCGGGCGCGTCGAAGACCGTGATGCGGTGACAACCCGGAGAGAGCTCGAGGAGCACGCGCCCGGCGCCGGAACCGTCCGCAGCGGCCATGCGCCGTTCGACGTGGGCCATCTCTTCCCGGGCGAGGCGGCTCTCCAGACGAAGCACGCGCGCGGCCACCGGACCCGGGCTCGGCGGCGGACCTGGACGCTGGAGCGGCAGGACGTTTCCCGGATCGCGATGCGGCAAGATCGAACGCGCGAGCAGCAGCGGGACGTTCGACGTCGCGACGATCCATTCGATCACCGCGTGCGGCGATCGCACCTCGATGGTCAGCTCCGCGAGCTCGGCGCGCCGCTCGCCGCAGCGAGTCATCTCGGCGAGCCCGGCGATGCTCGTCGCCACCTGCTCGCTTCCGTCGTCTTCTTCGTCTCCGCCGGGGAGCGACAACGCGAACGCCGTCGACACCGCGCCGATCGCGACGACCGTGGTGCACCCGGTGCTCGGAGAGAGGGTCGCCTCCACCGGAAGCGTGACCGCCTCGGGTCCGCCCGAGCCGTACAACTTGGGCGACGGACGGAAGACGATCGCGGACTTCGCATATCGGACCGCGACGGCGTCCGCGTCGGCGGCGAGGCCCGCGCGTGCTCCGGAGGTGAGCAGGGTCGCCGAAAGCCCAAGGGCTATAGCGACCGCTCCGCGCGTCAACCCGGGACCCGGGTGAACGGCGCTTCGACGAAGGTGCGCGAGGTTCCTTCCCAAACGAATAGTTTGTGGGCCGTTACCTCGCCCTTGTCCACCGCCGTGACGAGATAGGCGAGATTGTAGGTCGGGGCGTCGCCTCCGCCCATCGTCATGCTGGCCGCGTCTTCGGCGCTGAAATACGCGCCGCAGTCGAGGTGCGAGTGGAAAAACACCTTCACCGGGCTGCCGTTCTCGCGTCCGGTCGCGAGCGCGCGCTCGAAGACGAGCGCGTTGATCTTGAAGTACTCCCGGCCGGTCCGGGGGTGAGCCTCCGGGTCGACCTTGTGATACTTGTTGGCGAGGTTCTCGAGCACCGTCGCGCGGTTCGCGAGCAGCGCGTCGCCGGCGGGTCCCGTCAGATAGCCGCAGGCTTCCTCGTCGCGCGCGTACGCTTCGCGACCGGCGCGTTCGATGTCCGAAAGCGCGGACTCCGTGATGCGCACACCACCGCGAACCCAGGGGGTCTCCAGGCTCACCATACGTACTTTTTCTCCCATTTCATCGGCGCGAAATACCGATCGCCGCGGTCGCACGCGATCGTCACGACGCAGCCGGGCTGGCCCTTTTCGTGCAGCGCCTCGGCGATGCGCACGGCCGCGAAGACGTTCGCGCCCGTGGAGTGTCCCACGAAGAGCCCTTCTTCCGCGGCGAGGCGGTCGGACATGTCCCAACCCTCTTCGGTGGTGACGGTGACGTGCTCGTCCGGCAGATCCGCGTCGTAGATCTCCGGCACGATGCTCGAAGCCATGTGCTTCAGCCCTTCGAGGCCGTGCAGCGCCTCGTCCGGCTCGAGCGCCACGCAGGTGATCTTCCGGTGATGCTCGTGCAGGCGGCGCGTCGTGCCCATCATGGTGCCGGACGTGCCGAGGCCGGTCACGAAGTGGGTGATACGATCGCCGAGGACGTCGAGGATCTCCGCGCCCGTGCCGTGGTAGTGCGCGAGCGGGTTCGACGGGTTCGAATATTGATCGGGGTAGAAATACTTGTCCGGATTCTCCGCGACTATTTTGCGAACGAGGCGGATCGCGCCGTCGGATCCTTCCATCGGATCGCTGTAGATGAGCTCCGTCCCGAAGGCTTGCGTGATGTCCTTGCGCGCCTTCGTCACGTTCTTCGGCATGACCAGCTGCACGCGGATGCCGAGCGCCGCGCCGATGAGCGAATACGCGACGCCGGTGTTGCCGCTCGTCGAATCGATGAGGATGCGGTCGGACGTCAACCGTCCGTCGGCGATCGCGTCCTTCATCATCCGCAGCGCGGGGCGATCCTTCACCGAGCCGCCCGGGTTCGCGAACTCGAGCTTCAGGTACACCTCGACGCTCGGGGCCGAACGCGCGACGCGTTCGAGGCGCAGCATGGGGGTATTGCCGACGGCGTCGATCACCGACGACAGACGTTTCGAACGGACGAGCCTCATCTTCGTATCAACCGATCTCGAGGGCGCGGCGGAGTTGCGCGAGCGCTCTCCAAGCCCCCGCGCCGACCTCGCGCGCGGCCTCGAAGCGAAAGGCGCCGGCATGGGCGAACGGCGGCGGCGCTTCGTCGGGGCGCGCGGACGAGCCGCCGACGCCCGCGCCCGAAAGATACGCGAGCTCCACGTCGGCTCCGTCCGTGCCGCGCACCACCGCCGCGAAGCGCCGGATGCGCTCCTGCCCGCTCGGACCGACTTCCGCGAGGCGCTCTTGTCGGCTGAAGCGATCAGCGGGGGTCATTGGCGTCGAACGACACTTTGAATCGTGGGGGTTTGTGGTTTCTCGGATTTAAGGCTCGCGGAACACTCGCTTGCGCTCCTCGCTCCGCTGCGGTGCTCGCTCGCGCCCTGGCCGTCACTGTTCGGGTGGGGGATGCCTCCCATCCCCCACGCCCCCAGAAGCGGACGCTTTGCGGCAGGCGTTCCATCGATATCGAGCGGACGCTTTGCGGCGGGCGCTCCATCGAGGTCAAGCGGGCGCTTTGCGACGGACGTTGCGGCGGGCGTTCCGTCGATATCAGGCGGGCGCTTTGTGGCGGGCGTTCCATCGACGGTTAGCCGCCCGCGATGGCGGGGACGATGCTCACTTCTTCGCCGCCCTTCAGGGCGGTGGCGAGGCCGTCGAGGAAGCGGATGTCTTCGTCACCCACGTAGATGTTCACGAAGCGGCGTACGCCTTTTTCGTCGAGCAGCCGCTCTCGAAGGCCCGGATGCCGCTTCTCGAGGTTCTCGATGACTTGCTGCACGGTGCTGCCGTCGGCTTGCACTTGCTCTTCGCCTCCGGTGAGCGTCCGGAGCGGCGTGGGGATGCGTACTGTTACGGCCATGGCGATCTCCTTTCAGGCGGCGCAGACAGCGCCGGTGTAGCGCGTCTCGTCGATGTCGAAAATGCTCCGGGCTTCGCCGCAGAGCGGGCAGTCTCTTCGCGGCGCAACTTCCACGGATCTGAGTCGGTCGGTCAAGCCGTCGTACGTGTGGACGAGACCGAAGCACGGCTCGCCCGTGACGACCCGCAGCGCGAGATCCGCCATCAGCGCGCCGGCTAAGCCCACGACCGGCCCCATCACCCCGGCCTCGGCGCAGTTCATCTGCGCCTCGCCGAAGGGGACGTCCTCGAACAGGCAGCGATAGCAGGGCCGCCCGCCCGCGCCGATGGCCCAGGTGGTCGCTCGGAACCGGACCGCGGAGCCGTGCACGACGGGACGGCCTTCGAGCCTGCAAGCGTCGGCGGCGAGGAACTTCGTCGCGAAATTGTCCGCGCCTTCCACCACGACGTCGACCGAGCGGGCGAGCGAGCGAGCGTTCTCCGGGAGAAATCGCGATCGCACCAGGTCGACGTGTCCCCGGTAGCCCGCGCGACGGAGCGCCGCCGCCGCGGCGGTGAGCTTGTCGCGACCCACGTCGTCGTCCGAAAATAGAATCTGACGGTGGAGGTTCGTCACGTCGACGACGTCGTCGTCGGCGAGCGCGAGCCGTCCGATGCCGGCGCGCGCGAGCGCGAGCGCCGCCGGACAACCGAGGCCGCCCACGCCGACGACCAGCGCGCTCTTGCCGCCGAGCGGCTCCGGATCACGCGCTGAAGTATTCATCGAGGCTGAAGTACCGCTCGCCGGTGTCCGGCATGAGGGTCACGACGTTCTTGCCGGGACCGAGCTCTCGGGCGACCTCGAGCGCGACCGCGACGGCGGCGCCCGAGCTGATGCCGACGAGCACGCCCGCTTCGCGCGCCAGCCGCTTCGTCGTGCGATACGCGAGCTCGTCGGTGACGGTGCGCACCTCGCTCGCGACGGAGGGGTCGTAATTCCGAGGGACGAAGCCCGCCGCGAGGCCCTGGATCTTCGTCGGGCCGCGCTCGCCCCGCGAGATCGTCGCGCACGATTCCGGCTCGACGGCGACGACGCGAACGTCGGCGTTCGCGAGGCGGAGCGCGCGCCCCACGCCGCTGATCGTGCCGCCCGTCCCTACGCCGGCTACGAAGGCGTCGACGCGCAGGTCGCCCATGGCGTGCAGGATCTCCTTCGCCGTCGTCTCGAAGTGGACGCGCGGATTCTCCGGGTTGTCGAACTGCTGCGGGACGAACGCGCCGGGCAGCTCCGCCGAGAGCTCCGCGGCGCGATCGATGGCTCCGGCGAGCTGTCGATCTTCGGGCGTCAGCACCACCTCGGCGCCGAGCGCCTTGAGCAGCGCACGCCGCTCGAGGCTCATGCTCTCCGGCATCGTCAGCACGCAGCGATAGCCGCGGCGAGCCGCCACGAGCGCGAGCCCGATGCCGGTGTTGCCGCTCGTCGGCTCGACCACCGCGCCGCCGGGCCCGAGCACGCCCGCGCGCTCGGCCGCCTCGATCATGGCCAGGCAAATGCGATCTTTCACGGAGCCGCCCGGATTGGCGCTCTCGAGCTTCGCCCAGATGGTGGCGCGCGGCGTCGATTTGTCGAGCGGCACGTCGAGCAGCGGGGTGTCCCCGATGAGCTCGAGGAGGTTGCCGTAGATGCGTGGATGCTGGGGTAGGGGAGGCAGCTCAGATGACATAGACTTGCCGTTGCGCTCCGGGACGCGAGACGCCGAGCTCCTCGGCCCTCTTACAGATGTCGCCGATGGTGACGCCGTCGAAGCAGCGCTGCACGTCTGCCGAGAGCTCCTTGAAGATCGAATCCGTGACCCGCCGCGACGGCGAGCCTTTGTCGGCGCCGCCTTCGTCGGAGAGCACGATGGGACCTTCCAGCGCGCGGACGACGTCGCCGATTCCGATGCGGTCCGCGGTGCGGGCCAGGTTGTAACCGCCCTGCGGCCCGCGCTTCGAGGCGACGATGCCGGCGCGCTTCAGGTCCTGGAAGATTTGCTCGAGAAACCGCGGCGGAATGCTCTGCCGCTCAGCGATGTCCTTGACCTGCGTGGGCTGACCCTCGTTGTAGAAGGCGATGTCGAACAACGCCCGAACCGCGTAGCGGCCCTTCTTCGAGAGCTTCACGACTGACGGTATGCATTGTTACATCGGATTTGTCAAGAACCCCCAAGCATCTGTTAATAAAGGCGATTCAGGTCGGCCCCGTAGCGCTCCAGCACCTTCGTGCGCTTCAGCTTGAGGGTCGGCGTCAGCATTCCGTTATCGGTCGTGAAATCCTCGGCGACGATGGCGAACTTGGTCGGCCGCTCGAACGCCTTGAACGTGGCCGACTCGCGTTCGATCTCGTGGTGAATGAGCTCGCGGACGCGGTCGTCGTGCGCGACGTCGTGAACGGTGATGTTCTCCGACGTGGCCCACCGCTGGATCGCGCCGCGATCCGGGACGATGAGCGCGACGTTGTAGGGTTTGTTCGCTCCGTAGACCATCGCGTTCGCGATGTACGGCGAGAGCTTCAGCTTCTCTTCGAGCGGAGCAGGGGCGACGTACTTGCCGTTCTCGAGCTTGTACTGCTCCTTGATGCGACCGGTGATGAACAGAAAGCCGTCCGCGTCGAGGTAACCGAGATCCCCGGTGCGGAACCCGCCGTCGGGCGTGAACGCGAGGGCGTTCTCCTCGGGGCGATTGTTGTAGCCCTTCATGACGTTGGGACCGTGCACGACGATCTCGCCGACGCGATCGTCCCCGGTCGCGCGCGTGTCGACCTCGATGCGAACGCCGGGCAGCGCGCAGCCGACGCTGCCGATCTTGCGCCTCCCGGGACAGTTCGTCGTCGCGATGGGACTCGTCTCGGTGAGTCCGTACCCCTCGTACACTTCGATGCCGAGCGCGTCGATGAACTCGGCCACTTCGAGCCCGAGCGCGGCGCTCCCGCTCGCGGCCCACTTCAGCCTGCCGCCGAAGCGCGCGCGCACTCGGCTGAACACGGCGCGATCGGCCGCGGCGAGGATGCCGCGTTCCACGAGGCTCGGCGTCTCTCCGCGCGAGCGCTTCGCCGCGACGCGCACCGCTGCGGCGAACAACGCGCGCACGGGCGAAGGCTGCGACGCCATCTGCTGATGGACCGCGTCGTAGATTCGATTGAAGATGCGCGGCACCGCGAAGAGAATGGTGGGCCGTACCTCGGCGAGGTTCTCGACCAGTCGGCTCACGTCGTCGTTGATCGCGAGCGACGCGCCCTTGCTCACGAGCAAATGCAGCTCGCACGTCTGCCCGAAGGCGTGCGCCCACGGCAAGAACGCGAGCGAACGTTCGTCTTGCTCGAAGTCGAAGAGCCCGGCGATGCCGTTCAGATTCGAGCAGATGTTCGCGTGCGTCAGCAGCACCCCCTTCGGCTTGCCGGTCGTGCCCGAGGTGTACAGATACGCCGCGACTTCGGTGGCCTCCGGCAGGACCGGCTCGACCGGCGTCGTCCCGCCGCGCACGAGGTGGAAGCGGAACGAGCTCGGGTCGGTGTCGGAAAGAGCGATGCCGAGCACGTGCTCGAGCGTCGGGATCTTCGCTTTCAGAGCGGTGAGCTGGTCGTGCACCGCGCGCGCGCCGGCGATGACGACCTTCGCCCCGGAATCGGCGAGGATGAGCTCCCATTCCTCGGGGTGCTGCGCTTCGTACATCGGGACGAACGCGGCGCCGCGCCCGTAGGTGGCGTACGCGGCGATGGCCCACTCCACGCCGTTCGGCCCCACGAGTGCGACGCGATCGCCGCGCGTCACGCCGAGGCGGGCCAGCGCGCCGCGGAACCTATCGACGTCTTTACGAAATTCGTCGTAGGTGATCCAGCGCCAGGCGCCGCCAAGCTTCGTCCCGAAGAGCGGCTTGTGCGCGAACGCACGCGTACTCTTCTCGAACAGATCCCACAGGCTCGCGAAGGGCTCGGTCATTTTAGGGGGGAGATCCACGCAACGTAAGGGACGGCAAGGCCGATGGTCAACCGCAGGGAGCCCTTCCCCGTGCTAAGAGGGCGGCCGTAACAGGGCGATGCCGGGTTTTCACGTTCTCACGGTCGGCTGTCAGATGAACCAGCACGACTCCGAGCGCATGGCCGAGGTGCTGCGCCAGGCAGGGTACTCGGAGGCCCGAGACGTCGCCGACGCCGACGTCATTCTCCTTAACACGTGCAGCGTGCGGGAAAAGGCCGAGCAGAAGGTCCGGAGCGAGGTGGGCCGCCTCGCGCTCTTGAAGCGCGAACGCCCGGGTCTGGTCTTGGGCATCGCCGGCTGCGTCGCACAGCAAGAGGGGGAACGGCTCCTCCGCGGCATGCCGGCCCTCGACCTCGTCGTCGGTCCCGACAACATCGGCGAGCTCCCCGCGCTCCTCGCGGCGCGCGAGCCCGGTTCGCCGGCGCGCGTCCGCGCCGAGTTCGACGTCGAGGCGCCGCGCTTTCTGTCGGCCGACCCAGCTCCCAGCAGCAAGATCTCTCCGACGGCGTTCGTCACCATCATGAAAGGGTGCAACGAACGCTGCTCGTTCTGCATCGTCCCCACGACCCGCGGTCCGGAGCGCTACCGTCCGTCGAGCGAGATCATCGACGAGATCCGCCGGCTCGTGCACGCGGGGGTCCGGGAAGTGACCCTCCTCGGGCAAACGGTGAACAGCTACATCGACCCGGAGCGGGCGCTCGCGGCGAGAACCGAATCGGGTGCCGGCAGAGCACGTACGCCCGACGAAACGGAGTTCCCGGCGCTGCTCCACGCCATCGCCGCCGCGGCGCCGGAGCTCGCGCGGCTGCGTTACACGAGCCCTCACCCGCGGCATCTGACGCCGTCGCTCGTCCGCGCGCACGCGGACCTGCCGGTGCTCGCGCGCCACGTTCACATGCCGGTTCAGTCCGGGAGCGACCGCGTATTGAAGCGCATGATCCGACGCTACACTGCGGCTGAATACGTCGAGCGCGTCGAGTCGCTGAAGGCAAGCGTGCCCGGCGTCACTCTATCGACTGACGTCATCGTCGGCTTCCCCGGGGAGACCGCGTCGGATTTCGAAGCGACGCTCGAGCTGGTACGAAAGGTCGACTACAACGGCGTCTTCGGGTTCAAGTACTCCGTGCGCCCCTACACTCCGGCGCTGAAGCTGCCGGACGACGTGCCGGAAGCGGAGAAGGCGACGCGCCTCGCCGCGCTGTTCGCGCTGTCGGAAGGCCTTCGTCAAAAGCACTTGCTCTCTCTCGTCGGCACCCGCGCCACCGTGCTGGTCGAGGGGCGAGGGAAAGGTGAAGCGTTCACCGGCCGGACCGAACGCAACGAGATCGTCCACTTCGCAGCCGAAGGCGATCCGACGGGCAAGCTGGTCGACGTCGTCGTCGTCCGCGCCTTCAAGAACTCCCTCGAGGCGCGCGTCGATGGCGAGCCGGCGCGCCGTTCGCACCGGGAGCCCCAGAGTTTCGATTCGGAACGACGGCGGTCCCTGCCCGTCGTGTAGAAGCACCGACGAGACCATGCCGATCATCAAGCCGTATCGAGGCAAGTGGCCCGAAATCGCAGCAGATGCCTTCGTCGCGGACAACGCGACGATCATCGGCGACGTCGTCGTCGGCCCGCGGGCGAGCGTCTGGTACGGAGCCGTGGTCCGCGGCGACGTCGGCCCGATCCGCATCGGCACGGGAACGAACATCCAGGATCTCGCGTGCCTTCACTCGACGCACGGCCTCTCCGAGCTGCACATCGGGGAATTCGTCACCGTCGGCCACGGCGCCATCCTCCACGGCGCGAAGATCGGCAGCGGCTGTCTAGTCGGAATGGGCTCCGTCGTGCTCGACAACGCCGAGATCGGAGAGGAATCCCTCGTCGCAGCCGGCGCCGTGGTCACGCCGCGGACCGTCGTCCCGCCGCGTTCGCTCGTCAGAGGGCAACCGGCGCGCGTGGCAAGGGCGCTCACCGACGCCGAGTGGTCACAAGGACGGATGAGCGCGGAGTATTACGTCGCGCTTTCCCTGGAACACCGTCGCGCGGAAAATTGACACGCGCGCTTCTCTCCGTTTGCCGCCGCTCGATCGATAGCCCACGCTTGCCTGCATGAGATTCGACGAGGGTCACGAGAGTCCGGACCTCATCGACCGGCGCGGCGAAGGAGGCGGTGGGGGCCCGGGGCTCGGGGGCATCGCGCCGTTCTTGCCGCTCTTGCTGAGGTCGCGCTTCGGCTGGGTGATCATCCTGGCGTTCGTCGGCTACTCGGTCTTGAAGGGCATCGGAGTCGGCGGAACGCACAACGCGGCGCAGGGCACGCACGCCGGAGCAAAGCCCGACAGCGAGCTCGTCCATTTCGTCGCGTTCGTTCTCGACGACACGCAGAGTTTTTGGGAGCACGAGATGCAGGCGCGCGGCAAGCCGTACCGCCACGCGAAGCTCGTCCTCTTCACCGATGCGACGCAGACCGGATGCGGCTACGGCAACGCCGCCACGGGGCCGTTCTATTGCCCCGAGGACGAGCGCGTCTACATCGACCTCGGCTTCTACCGTGAGCTCTCCGAGCGCCTCGGCGCGGGCGGCGATTTCGCGCAGGCGTACGTCATCGCGCACGAGATGGGCCATCACATCCAGAAATTGCTCGGCACGAGCGCGCGTGTCTCCGGCCTCCGCGGCCCGTCCGAAGGCGCGAGCGGCTCGTCCGTCCGCCTCGAGCTGCAAGCGGATTGCTACGCGGGCGTGTGGGCTCACTCCGCGGCGCAGCGCAACGAGCTGGAAAACGGCGATCTCGAAGAAGCCCTGAACGCCGCGGCCGCCATCGGCGACGACCGCTTGCAACGCCAGGCGACCGGCACCGTCAGCCCCGAGTCGTTCACGCACGGCACTTCGGCGCAGCGCGGGCGCTGGCTCCATCGCGGGTACGACACCGGCAACATGGATCAGTGCGATACGTTCTCGGCGAACCCGCTGTAGGCTTGGGCCAGAATTTGAGCGCGGTGATGCAGCGGGCGCCGGCGCGGTGACGCGACGGCAATGTCGACGCGCGGCTGCGCTGTCGACGAGCCCTTTGCTGCGCCGCGCCTCGCATCAGCGGGGCGCCCCAATCATCCGAGGCAGGAAGCCTATCCGCCGCCTACGAAGTGCACGATTTCGATGACGTCGCCTGCTGCGAGCGGCGTTTCGGCGTGGGCGGCGCGGGGGACGACTTCGCGGTTGCGCTCGACGGCGACGGGGCCGTCGGTGAGACCCAGGTGCTCGATGAGGCCGCGAACGGTGAGGCCGTCGGGGACGCTTTTTTGCTCGCCGTTGACGGTCAGGTCCATCGAGAGCGAAGGGTAGGGGTCGACCGCGACGAGTCAAGGCGATAGGGATCGGGCCCCACCCGCGGCGCCGCGCCGCACCGGGTGTGGAGTTTCGTTCGATGCCCCGCTTTCCCTTCGCTCGAGGCGCGGTCGGCGCGCTGCCCGCGGGCCGCTGCCCGCGTCTGACGGCGCTGGCCGCCGTCGCGGTCATGTCGACACCGGCATGCCACCGCGCTCCGCCGCCGAACGCCGAGGTGCAGTCGGAACCGGTCTCGAGCGCGAAAGCGACCGAGCCGCCGAGCACGACGTCGTCGCCAGCGCCGTCTTCGTCGGCCGCGCCCGCGAACGACGGCCCGTTCATCGCCGCGAAGGTGATCGCCGCGACCGTGTATAAGCTGCCCGAGGTTGGGTCGCGCAAGCTCGGGTACATCCGGCTCGGAGGGCGCGTGAAGCGGGACGCCGAGCGCGTCGACGGCAACGGTTGCAAGGGTGACTTCTATCGCGTCGAGCCGATGGGCTACGTCTGCACGGAAGACGCGACCATCGACATGAACGATCCGTTGATCCGCGCCGCGAGCAGAGGACCGGATCTGTCGAAGCCGATGCCGTATCACTACGGGTTCGTGCGCGCCACGGCGCCGCAGTATCTGCGGGTGCCGACGCGCGAGGAGCAGCTGAAGAGCGAGCTCGGGCTCGAAGAGCACCTGCGCTGGTACGAAGAGAACAAATTCGACGTGCAGCGCGTCGAGCTCGGCGCGAACGACGTGCCGCTCGACGCGCGCGGCTTCGCAGCCATCGGCGCGCCGCTTCCGCCGGGGCAGAAGGTGAGCTCGCAGCTCGGCATGAACGAGCTGCTCGGCGGCGCGGCCGACGAGCCCGTGCCGTGGTGGCTCGACGGCGGTCGCAAGATCCCGAACGTGGCGGCGTTCGCGGTGCCCGAATATGCCGTGTTCGCCGACCGCGTGCGCCGGAAGACCGGGCTCTCGCTCGTCGACGCGTTCGTCGCGAAAGACGGCGATTTCGAGCGGCGGTTCGCGGTCACGGTGGACATGCGCCTCGTGCCGGCGACGAAGATCAAGCCGGACACGGCGTCCATGTTCCACGGGACGGAGGTCGGCGATCGCCTGCAGATGCCGTTCGCGTTCGTGAATCAACGCGGCGCCTCGGCGTGGAAGCTCATCAAGAGCGAGGACGTCGCGAAGCCGACGGATCCGATTCCGCTCCGGGCCATCGTGCCGCTCTCGGGCAAGGCGAGGATCAAGCAGGGCAAGCGCTTCTACCAGACGCTCGCCGATCCCACGCGCTGGCTCCGCGCCGACGATCTGGGGATCGTGTCACCGCCGCCGGCGTGGCCCGAAGCGGCCGAGAAAGGGCAGAAGTGGATCGACGTGTCGCTCGTCCAGCAGACGCTCGTGCTCTACGAAGGGAAGCGGGCGGTGTACGCGACGCTGGTGAGCTCGGGGCAAGATCGTCTGGGTGATCCGAAGACGAGCAAGGCGACGCCGCGCGGCGAGTTCCGGATCCGCAGCAAACACATCGCCGCCGCCATGGACTCCGAGGAAAATTCGACGGTGCTCGGCGGCGCCCGCGAGTCGAGCGCGCCGAAGCTCAGCGACGACGAGAGCGCCACCATCGAACGCCTGAAGAAAGCCGAGAAAGACGGCCAGAAGCTCGACGAAGACGACCGCCGGAGGCTCGAGAACATCAAGAAGGGCCGGCGCCCCGAGTACGGCATCACGATGCGCCGCGGCTCACAGAACTTCGAGCTCCGCGACGTGCCCTGGATTCAATACTTCGCGTCGGGGTACGCGATTCACGGCGCGTACTGGCACGACGTGTTCGGCATTCCGCGTAGCCACGGCTGCATCAACCTGAGCCCTATCGACGCGCGCGTCGCGTTCCTGTGGACGGAGCCGCAGGTGCCCCCGGGATGGCACGGGATCAACGTCGGACCGGAGACGGGCGAGGGCACGGTCGTGATCGTGCGGGAATGAGGCTCACGGCTCAACGGCGGCCGGGCACGACGCGGCGGAACGCCTGCGATGGGAGCGCTCGTCCCGGGGGAGCGACACCGAGACGAAGGGACATGGGAGCGCTCGTCCCGGGGGGAGCGATGCCGAAACGATAGTACGTATACGAACCATCATCTACGGTCCCATGGGGAGCGCTCGTCTCGGGGGGAGCGATGCTAAGACGATGGTACGTATACGAACCATCGTCTACGGTCCCGAGTAGCTCGTCGCGAAGGAATCGACGAACCGGCCCATTCAAACTGTGACGAGTGGGCACCGCCCCTGGGCCCTCCCACGACGGTCGCACGTCCATGCGGGGGACTTCACGCGCCCGCGCTACGGATATCCACCGACGTCTTCCAGCGACAGCCGCTCGTCGAGCCCGAGCATCAAATTCATCGACTGGATTGCCTGACCCGCGCCGCCCTTCACGAGATTGTCGAGCGCGCCGAAGACGGTCAAAAGGCGCGTCGCGCCTTCGGGCGGTCCCAGCGTGAGGCCCACTTCGGCGAAGCACGAGCCGGACACGGCGACGACCTCCGGCAAGCGCCGCGAAGGCACGCGCACGAACGGCTCCCGCGCGTACGCCTCGGTGAAGAGCGCCTTCAACGACGCTTCGCCGTGCGAGGTGGAGACGCGCGCGAACGCGGTCACGAAGATGCCGCGCGAAAGCGGCGCGGAGACCGGTACGAACGCGATGGACACCGGACGCCCCGACACGGCGCTGAGCGCTCCCTCGATCTCCGGCACGTGCTGGTGCTCGAGCGGTTTGTACGTGCGCAGGTTCTGGGCGCGGACCGGATGATGCGTCGTCGCCGTCGGCGTCACGCCCGCGCCGCTCGAGCCGGTGATGCCCACGACTTCTACCGTGCCCTCGAGGAGACCCGCTCTGGCCAGCGGCAGCAGCGCCAGCTCGATGGTCGTCGCGAAGCAGCCGGGTGACGCGACGAAGCGGCTGCTCCGGATCTCGGCGCGGTTGAGCTCGGGCAGCCCGTAGACGAAGCGCTCGACGAGATCCGGTCGCGGGTGCGCGCCGCCGTAGTACTTCGCGTAGGCCGCGAGATCCTTGACGCGGAAGGCGCCGGACATGTCGATGACCTTCACGCTGGTGTCGAGGAGCGCTTCGACGACCCCGATGCTCGCTTGATGCGGCAGCCCGAGGAGCACCACGTCGACGTCGGCCGCCGCCTGCGCGGGCGGCAGCTTCTCGAAGGTGAGCTCCGTGACGCCCTCGAGGTGCGGATGAGCGCTCGCGAGCGGTTCGCCGACGTGATCGATCGAGCAGACGCGCGCGAGCTCGACCTCCGGATGAATCAGGAGCCGCCGGATGAGCTCCGCGCCCGCGAAACCCGAGCCACCGTAGATGCTTGCCCGAAAGCGCTTTGCCACGGGTACATTGTGCGCCCTCCGGGCGACAGGCGCACCCCGGCCCGAGCTCCCCGTCACTTCGCGTCGCTGCTACCGGAAACGGTGATAGGGATCCACAGCGTCCGGATCTGCGTGAAGTCGCCGCGGCGCGTGTAGCCCGCGAGACCGTACAGGATGTTCCACCAGTGTCCGTTCGGGGTCTCGCCGTAGCTGAACGCGGGGAAGACGTGCACTTCCCAGTCGAGCCCGTGGGTGACGCGCTTCTCGTGATAGTACGTGTTGCCGACGAGCTGGGAGATCGTCGTGTCGTCGGCGAATCGCCAGTACAGGGGGAAACCGACCGTGACGCGCGAGCTGAGCGACGCGAAATCGAAGAAGAACGGCGCGATGACGGTGTGCGTGTCGGTGCCGTCACGACCCATGTAGAAGAGGGGATGGATGTTCGTGTCCCAGCCGCGCAGCCCGTGCGAATGCTGGAAGAGCGGCGTCACCCACGTCGATTCGCTGATGCCGTAGCGCTCGAAGTGGCCCCAAAACGGAAAGAACGCCTGATTCGACTCGCGCGGGCTCGTGCGTGAATACAAGAACGGAAAGAGGATCTGCTCGTCGAGCCCGATGTCGGGATCGCGAAAGTGCCAGTACAGCGGCGTGATCATGTCGAGCTCGGTGCGGCCGCGATGACGCGCGTACAGGTACGTGATGAACGTCGACTCGCCTTTTTCTCCCCTGGCGAGCAAGTAGAGCGGGTTGATGAAGAGGCTCGAGTTGTCCTTCCATCCATAATGAAAGAAGGGAAGGAGCGTCGTGTGCCGTTCGTTCGCGCCCCACAAGCTGTAATAGAGGGGGAAGACGTGGAGCGCGTCCCGCTTCTCGGTGTGCCTGCGGTAATAGAGCCCCCACACGTCCGTGCTCGATAGGTCCTTCTCGTTCTCCTTGTGATAGTGGAGGAGCGGGGGAACGAAATCGTACGACGAGTCCTCGTCCTGGCCGTGGAAGTAAAACGGCGCGATGCCGAGATCGAGGTTCGTCGCGGTGCGCGTGTCGCAGGTGTCGCCGCCGGTCCACGAGCAGAACGCGGGCCCGATGAGGTTGAACCCACCCTTCTTGCCGTCGTGCAGATACGTGAGGAGCGGCGGGATCAGCGTGTAACCGCCGTAAGGCCGGGTACCCGTGAAATAGAGCGGCGCAAACCAGTTGTCGGTCTCGCCGGGCGCGCGGCGATTGACGAAGGGACCAAGGACCGTCGTCCGATCCTTCGGTCCGGCGAGGTTCC
Organism: Polyangiaceae bacterium; assembly: GCA_035547195.1. Lineage (GTDB taxonomy): Bacteria > Myxococcota_A > Polyangia > Polyangiales > Polyangiaceae > DASZVB01. The sequence goes on along the minus strand of DASZVB010000073.1, from coordinate 146,188 downwards.
AGAAGACCGGAAACAGGATGTCGTCGGAGTGCTCGGCGCTCCTTCGGTTGTAATAGATGCCGCCGAAGAGCGACGCTCGATCCGTCTTCGTCGGATCGGTCAGGCTCGGCTGGGTGCGCTCGAGCCAGAGCGGGAACAGCGTTCGGAAATGGTAGCCGCCGCTGTGCTCGTCGTACCAAAGGCCGTAGTAGTGGCGCGTCGTGGTCGTGCCGCGGCCCACCTGCGGCTCGTCGAGCGCAGCGTCGCTGCCGATCTTCGATTTTACCTCGGGCGGCACTTCGAGCGGCTTGGCCGGGAGCGTCGGCTCCGTGCCGGGGGGGACGACTTCTTCCGACGCGCCGGACGCGGCGTGCGTCTCGGGCTCGTTGGGGTTCTTTTTCTTGGGCTTCTTCCCGCCGCCGCCCTGGCCCATCCCGCCGCCCATGCCGGGACCCATGCCACCGCCCATGCCGGGACCCATGCCGCCGCCCATGCCCGGGCCGAACATTTGCGCGAGCGCCCTCGGCGTCGAGAAGATCCCCACCGAAATGACGAGCACCACGGCCCAAAGTGCGCGATGACTGCCCTTCAACGTGGGTCCTCGTGCTTCGAGACGGGCACGGCGACGAGCTCGGCGATGCGATCCGCGGCGGCGGCAAGCGGCTCTTCTTGCTCGGTGTGACCCGCCAGGTCCTTGATTTTGACGACGCCGCGCTCCAGCTCGGCGTCGCCGAGCAAGAGACACGCGCGCGCCCCGAGCGCGTTCGCCCGCCGGAGCATGCTCTTCACGGAACCGCCGCGGCCGTCGAGCTCGGTGCGGATCCCCCGGTCACGCAGCTCCCGCGCGAGCACGAGCCCCCGAGACACGGCGCGCTCTCCGATGGGTGCGATGAAGCAGCACGTCTCCGATGCTTGCTCGCGTTCGCCCATGGCGAGCAGCACGCGCTCGAGCCCGATGGCGAAGCCGATGGCCGGTACGCTCTGCCCGCCCAGCTCCTGGATCATGGCGTCGTAGCGGCCGCCGCCGCCGAGCGCGTTCTGCGCGCCGAGCGAGCCGGCGGAGGACTGCAGCTCGAACAGCGTACGCGTGTAGTAGTCGAGCCCGCGGACCAGCCGCGGTTCGACGCGATAGGGAACGCCGAGCGCGTCCAGATGACGGCGCAGGCCGTCCCAATGAGCGCGGTCGGCGTCGTCGAGGATATCGAGGATCGGCGCCGCGCTGCTCGCGAGCTCCTGGTCGCGCGGATTCTTCGAGTCGAGGATGCGGAGCGGATTGTCGTCGAGCCGCTTGCGCGCGTTTTCGCTGAGCTCCTCGGCGCGCGGCAGCAGGTGGGCGCGGAGCAGCTCCCGATAGCGCTCGCGGGTGCCTTTGCCGCCGAGTGAATTGACGAGCACCTCGACGCCGCCGATCCCGAGCGCGCCGAAGAAGCGGTAGAGCATGTCGATCATCTCGGCGTCGCAAGCGGGACCCGGATCGCCGAAGACTTCGCAACCGGCTTGATAAAATTGACGATAGCGCCCGCGCTGCGGCCGCTCTGCGCGGAACATGGGCCCGAGGAAGTACCAGCGCGTCACCGGCTCGCGCGCGCCGACGGTGTGCTCGACGTACGCGCGCGCCGCGCTCGCGGTGCCTTCGGGGCGCAGCGTGAGCGAGTCGCCGTGGTGGTCGAGCGTGAACATCTCCTTCTGGACGATGTCCGTCGTCTCACCCACGGAGCGGACGAACAGCTCGGTGGGCTCGAGCAGGGGGGTGCGTATCTCGCCGTAGCCGTACCGTTCCACGGTGGAGCGGAACGCCGTCTCGAGCGCCTGCCACCGCCGGACCTCGTCGGGGAGGATGTCGTTCATCCCCTTGGCGGCGCGGTACTGCATGGCTCTGGTGGAGAGGCCCCGCGAGGTTCGTGGCTCATCGCCTGGCGGGCCCGAAAAGACGAGGAGCCGTGCGCTTATGCTCAATGCGCCCGGTCGGGTCAAGCCTTGCTCCCCGTGGTACGACCCCGGACCAGTCTATGCGGGCAGCAGCCATCGACCTGGGCAAGGTGCGCGTCGGGCTAGCCGTCGCGGATGAGCTCGGGGTCATGGCGCATCCGCGGCCCTACCTGGACGGCCGGAACCCGAAGCGACTTCTCGAAGCGCTGTCCGCCGTCGCCGCGGAGGACGGCATCGGTCTCTTCCTCGTCGGGCTTCCGCGCGAGCTCGGCGGGGGCGAAGGGGCGCCGGCGCGCCGCGCACGGAAGTTCGCGGCGGAGCTCGCGGCCCGCACGGGCCGTCGCGTGGAGCTCGTGGACGAGTGGCTCTCCACGAAAGAGGCGCGCAGCCGCCTCCGCGACCAGGGGCTCCGCGAACGGGAGCTCCGAGGCCGCGTCGACAGCGCGGCAGCCGCGGTGCTGTTGCAGTCGTGGCTCGACGCACGGTCAGGATCTGCCCGGTGAGCGACGGCGCCGAGTCGAAGCCGCCGCGTAAACGCCGCAAGCGCCGGAGCCGCCGAGCGCTTTCGCGACGGGCGCGACGTACTTATGGAGGCGTGGCCGCGCTCGTAGTGCTCGCGGTCGGGTGGGGGGTGTTTTCACTGAGCCGGCCGCATCGGGGATCAGGTCGCGCGGTCGAGGTCGTCTGGCCCGAAGGCACGAGCCCGAAAGAAGGCGCGCCCGCGCTGGTCGCGGCCCAAGTCTTGGACGACACGCTCTCGGTTCACCTGCTGTTCGCGGCCGCCGGTCTCTTCGTGAGGCCGGAACCCGGTGTTCACCTGCTCGCCGACGATCTCACGCCCGTCGAAATCCTGCGACGTCTCGGTCGGCTGTCGTCGCGCGCCGGGGCCAAGGTCGTCATCCCCGAAGGGTTCAATCGCTTCCAGATCGCCGCTCGTCTCGAACAGATGCGCGTGTGCTCGCGGGCGGAGCTCGATCGCGCGGCGTCGGACGCTTCCTTCCTCGCCGCCAACGGCATCGGCGGTGATTCGGCGGAGGGCTACCTCGCCCCCGCGACGTACGATCTGTTCTGCGACACGAGCGCGACCGTCGTGGCGAGCGAGCTGGTCGAGACGACGCGCAAACGCCTGGCGACGGTGCGTGAGTCGCACCAGGCGGAGATCGCCGGCCTCGTCACGCGCTACGGCTGGGGCGAGCGCGACATCTTGACGCTCGCCTCCGTGGTGGAAAAAGAAGCGGCGAACGCCGACGAGCGACCCGTCATCGCGAGCGTCTTCTTCAATCGCCTGGATGATCCGACCTTCCGCCCCGTTCGTTCGCTGCAATCGGATCCGACCGCGGCGTACGGCTGCGTCGTCGCTCCGAGCCTGCCGTCGTGCAGCGGTTACGCGGGCCGCGTCACGCCGGCGATGCTGCGCGACCCGAGCAATCCTTACAACACGTACCGCCACCCCGGTTTGCCGCCCGGACCGATCGCGAACCCGGGACTGCCGGCGATCCTCGCCGTCCTTCTGCCGGCATCGACCGATTATCTGTTCTTCGTGTCGTCCGGCGACGGCCGGCACGTGTTCAGCCGCACGCTCGGGGAGCACGAAGCCGCCATCCATCGTCACGATTGAGGTTTCCGCGCGCGCGCTCGGGCGCGGTTGACGCCGGGCCCTGGCGAAAGAAAGATTGTCGAACAAGTGAAACGACGCGCAGACGATCTCCCCATCGTGCTCGTCCCGCACCCGCACGTGCGCGTCGACAAAAGCGTGCTCGGGGGCAGCCCTCACGTCGTCGGAACGCGCGTCCCCGTGCGCCGCCTCTGGGCGTTCTATCGCGGCGGGGCTTCGGTGGACACGCTCATCAAGCGCTACCCGCAGCTCGGCGCGGCGAAGATCTTCGACGCGCTCGCGTTCGCCTGGGACAACCCCGAGGTCATGGAAGCGGATCTCGCGCGGGAAGCGCAGCTCCTGCAGCGCGACGTGGGAAAGCCGCGCGCCGTCCCCGCGTTGCGACAAATGGACTTGCCGTTTTCGACCGCGAAGAAGACGTCGTAGCTCTAAACCGTCCCCGACGGCGGCGGCACGCTGCGCGAGCGGTGTACGGCGAGATCCGCGAGCAGCCCGCTCGCGCCCGATTGATCGATCGCCCGGTGCACGGCGGCGAGCGACGGCGCGAGGCGGCACGGGAAGCGCCGTCGCGCCGAACGCGACCGCTCCGCGGCCTCGATGCACCGCGCGTGGAAGTCGGCGTCCGCTTCCGCCTCTCGCACCAGCGCCGCGTGCGCCCGGTCGGCGAGCTCCGGCTCGCTGCAGACGAGCAGCACGTCGCAGCCGGCGCGCACCGCGAGCACCGCGGCTTGCTCCACGCCGTAGTGATCGGCGACGGCCTTCATCTCCAGGTCGTCGGAGAAAAGAAGGCCGCGGAACCCGAGCTCGCGCCGCAAGAGATCCGTCGCGATGCGGTGGCTGAGCGTCGCGGGGACGCCGGGGTCGAGCGCCTCGAACACGACGTGCGCGGTCATGAGCGAGCCGACCGCGCTCGCCGCGCGCCGAAACGGGACGAGCTCGACGGCTTCGAGCCGGGCGCGGTCGTGCGCCACCGCGGGCAGCGCGAGGTGGCTGTCGAGGTGCGTGTCGCCGTGCCCGGGGAAATGCTTGCCGCACGCGAGCACGCCGCGCGCTTGTAGGCCGTCGGCGAACGCCGCGCCCATCTCGGCGACCACGGCGGGGTCGCGGCCGAAGGAACGATCCCCGATGACCGGGTTGTGCTCGTTGCTGTCGACGTCGAGCACCGGCGCGAACACGACGTTGATGCCCATGGGCAGGAGCTCGCCGCCGACCGCGGCGCCCGCGCGCCGGCACAGGCCAGGTCTTCCGAACGCGCCGAGGTCGCGCATGGGCGGCAGCTGGATCGCCGGCGGCGGAACGCGAATGACGCGGCCGCCTTCTTGATCGACGGCGATGAACGGCCCGTGCTCGCTCGCCGTCGCCTCTATGAGCTTCGTGCACAGCTCGTAGACGGCGTCGACGGACTCGATGTTGCGGCGGAACAGGATGACCCCCGCGCGCCGCTTCTCCGCGAGCGCCCGCGCCGTATCGCCGTCCACCGCCGGCCCGGCGAAGCCAACGACGAACAGCTCGCCGCAGAGCTCCTCGAGCTCCCGCGTGCGGCTCACGCGAGCCTCGCTAGGTGTTTGCCGACAGATCGCGCCGCGCGGCGCCGATGAGATCTTTCGCGAGCTGCTCCAGCATGCCGACGTCCGGGCCCTCGAGCATCACGCGCAGCTTCGGTTCGGTTCCGCTCCAACGAACCAGAATTCTACCCTGTTCTCCGAGCTTCTGCTCGGCGGCCCCCATGTTCCGCGAAAGCTCGCTCATCTCCTCGATGGGACGACGCGTCGGAAACATGGCGCTCTCGAGCACCTGGGGCATCCGCTCCATGACCTGGGCGAGCTCGGAAAGCGGCTTTTGCTCGCGCACCATGATGGCGAGGACCTGGAGCGCGGCGACGACCCCGTCGCCGGTCGTCGCATGGTCGGCGAAGATGAGGTGCCCGGACTGCTCGCCGCCCAGCGAGTAGCCGGCGCCTCGCATCTCTTCCACCACGTAACGGTCGCCGACGGCGGTGCGCACGAGCTTGCCGCCCGCGCGGCGCATCGCCTGCTCGAGGCCCATGTTGCTCATGACCGTCGCGACGAGGGTCTTCTTGTGAAGGCGCCCGTCCTTCAACATGCGCGTCGCACAGAGCGCCATGACCGCGTCGCCGTCGACGATCTCCCCGTGCTCGTCGACGACGATGACGCGGTCGGCGTCGCCGTCGAGGGCGATGCCGATGGTCGCGTTGCGCCGCTTCACTTCTTTGACGACGTGCTCGGGGTGCAGCGCGCCGCAGTTGCGGTTGATGTTCTTGCCGTTCGGGCGGCAACCGAGGCACGTCACCTCGGCGCCGAGCTCCTCGAAGACGTCGGGGGCGCAGCGGTACGCCGCGCCGTGCGCCGCGTCGACCACCACGTGCACGCCGTCGAGCGTCAGATCCTTCGGGAAGGTGCTCTTCGTGTAGACGATGTAGCGGCCCGTCGCGTCCTCGACGCGGTCCGCGCGGCCCACGCGCTCCCCGGTGAACGAGCCCGAGTCGAGCTTCGAATCCTCGAGCAGCTGCTCGATCGCGGCCTCTTCGGCGTCGGGGAGCTTGAAGCCGTCCGGGCCGAAGATCTTGATGCCGTTGTCGGCGAACGGGTTGTGGCTCGCGCTGATCACGACGCCGGCGTCGGCGCGCATGCTCTGCGTCAGGTTCGCGACGGCCGGCGTCGGGATGGGTCCCGAAAGGAGCACGTGGCCTCCCATGGCGCAGATGCCCGAGGCCATGGCCGTCTCCAGCATGTAGCCGCTGAGGCGCGTGTCCTTGCCGATGACGATGCGCGGGGGGCGAGACTTGCCTCGCCGCGCCACGAGCGCCACCGCGCGTCCGAGCCGGAGCACGAGCTCCGGCGTCATCGGCGCCACGTTCGCGCGTCCCCGAATCCCGTCCGTCCCAAAGAGCTTTCTTGCGGTCATCTATTTTAATTTCGTCAGTCGCGGAAGTTCTTGAACTGTAGCTCTATCCCGAAGTCCTGCCCGCGAAGAAGCTGTATCGCCGCCTGCAAATCGTCCTTCTTCTTGCCGCTGATCCGGAGCGCCACATCCTGGATCTGCGCTTGAACCTTCAGCTTGCTCTCCTTCACGAACGACAGGATCTCCTTGGCCTTATCGCGATCGATCCCCTCCTTTACCTTGATGACGATCTTGGAAGATCCCTTCGGTCCTCGCCCGGGATCCTGTGGGTCGAAATGCCTCAGACTGACCTTCCGGCGAATGAGCTTTTCCTGCACGACGGTCAGCGCCGCGCGGGCGCGGTCGTCTTCGCTCGCGAACACGACCAGCCCTTCGTCCGTCCGCTCGACGCGCGCGTCGGTGCCGCGGAAGTCGAACCGCTGCGAGAGCTCCTTCTGCGCTTGATTGAGCGCGTTCTCGACTTCGGACCAGTTCAGCTCGGAAACGACGTCGAAGGACGGCATGTTCCGGGTCTCTGGGGCTCAGAGATCGATCGGCGGATCGCTCTCCAGACCGAGCAGCAGCGCGCGAGCAGGGCCGACCAGGAACGTCGAGCCCGTGATGATCACCAGGCCGCGCGACCCCACGACGGTGCGCGCGCGGGCGAGCGCTTCGCGAAGATCCGGGACGACTTCGCCGCCCGCGGCGGCCGCCATCTCGGCGGGATCGACGGCGTCGTGAATGCCGGGAGGCGCCGTGAAGATGTGGTGCGACGCGGTGTGATCCAGGCGCGCGAGCATGGCGCGCCAGTTCTTTTTCGCGAGCGAGCCGAACACGAGCGCGACGTCACGCCGCGATCCGACGGCGCCCATGAGGCTCGCGTCGATCACGTGCGACAGCGTGACGGCGCCGTCGGGGTTGTGCGCGCAGTCGAGGAGCGTCAGCTCTTGCCCGTTGCGGTGAAGCAGCTCGTTGCGCCCCGGCCACGACGTGGCCTCGATGCCCTGAGCCATCTCTTCCGGCGGGACGCCGAGCTCGCGCGCGATGGTCGCGGCGACGGCGAGGTTCGTCCCGAACATCGCCATTCGCGGATACGCGAGCTGCGCGCCCGGATACGGCTCGGGGCTGCCGAGCTCGAGCAGCTCCGCGCCCACCTCCGCAATGCGGTCCTTCATGACCGCGAGCGCGTCCGGGTGGAGCTTGCCGAGCGCGACCTTGCTCCCCGATTTGATGATGCCGGCCTTTTCGATGGCGATCTTCGTGAGCGAATCGCCGAGCTCGGCCATGTGATCGAACGCGACGCGCGTGACCGCCGCGACGAGCGGCGGCGGAACGACGTTCGTGGCGTCGAGGCGGCCGCCGAGACCCACCTCGAGCACGGCGATGTCGATCTTCGCTTCGCGGAAGGCGATGAACGCGGCGACCGTGGCGACCTCGAAGAACGTGAGATCCGGCGCGGCGTCCATGACCCGGTTCAACAGCGGGACGAGCTCGTCGTCCTCTATGGGGCTGCCGTCGATCTGGATGCGCTCGGCGAATCGATTCAGGTGCGGCGAGGTATAGAGCCCGACGTGACGGCCCGAGGCGCGCAGCATGGACGCCACGAACGCCGAGACGCCGCCTTTGCCATTCGTCCCGCCGACGTGCACCACTTGAAAAGCGCGCTCGGGGTTGCCGAATTTGGCGCAGGCGGCTTCCACGCGGGCGAGGCCGAGCTGGGCGCGGCGGGGCCCGAGGGCGTACAGGCGTACGAGAGTCGATTTCAGGTCGTTCAAGGTGCCTCGGCGGAGTCGGAGCAGAACCTTACGGGGACCGGTGTGCGGGTTCTGCCCCTCGTGAGCCTTCGTTCCAATCGGCCTAGTCCATGCACCGGATCACCACGAGACTCGACGATTATTACTTGAAGAGCAAGGATCGCTACTTCTCCGTGACGCTTTCCCCCTAGTTTGGCGCAAATTCGGCTTCTGAACTTGCCTCGCAGCGCGTCGAGCGCCCCCCACGACGACCCTTTCCACATCCGCGTCTCGGAGCGATGGGGCTCTTGTCCGAGCCTCCCGGGAGGGCGAGACTCGGAGTGACGATGCGTGAACCGGCCGAGGCTCCCGATCCCGCCGCGGTGGGTGTTCCGCTGGCTGGCCGAGAAGCGGAGACGACAGCGCTCGCGCTCGCGGCGCAGCGCGTGCTGGACGAGGGCGTCGCCCGCGGTGTGAGCGTCGTCGGCCCCGCCGGCGTGGGTAAGTCGAGCCTCCTCGATCACGCCGTGGTGGGGCTCTTGAGCGGGCAACGATACCGCGTCTACCGCGGGAGCTCGGCGCGCGCCGGCGGCGGCACGGACGCCTTCGCCAGCGCGCTTCGCAGCCGTTTCGGCCTCGTCGAAGGCGCTTCGCTCGACGCCGCGCGCGCGCAGATCCGAAGTCAGGTGTCGAGCGTCCTCGACGATCGCAAGGTCGGCGACGTCTGCCACTTCATCGGCCAGATCCTCGACGTGCCCTTCGCCGACAGCCCGCTCACGAAGGCGCTGCTCGACGACCCGGCGCACGCGCTCGTCGTCCGGCGCGCGATCATCCGCAATTTCTTCGAGAGCGACGCCGCTCGCGGTCCGATCTGCCTGGTGTTCGACGACATCGACGTGGCCGGTGACGACTCCGTCGCGCTCGTCGGGGATCTCATCGAGCATCTCTCGGCGCCGATCCTCATCGTGTGCGCGATGCGCCCCGAGATGGCGCAGCTTCAATCGGGTTGGCCCGGAAGAACTGCTTCGCGCCACGAACGCATCGACCTGGGTCCGGTCTCGGAAGAGGTCGCGCAGAAGATCATGCGCGATCTGCTCGCGCCGTGCGAGGGCGGCCCGCCGGCGGCGCTGGTCGAAACGGGGGTCCGGCTCTCCGAGGGCAACGTCGGGCGCCTCCGCGCGATGGTGCGCTTGTTCCACGACTCCGGCGTGCTCTCGGAGTCGGGTCCGACAGCGCTCCCGACGTGGCGCGTGAACCTGGCGAAGCTGTCCAGCGTGAAGCTGCCGCTGACCGTCGAAGAGACGGTGTCGATGCGCATCGCGTCGCTCACGCCCGGCGAGCAGCTGCTGTTGCAGCGCGCGGCGGCGATGGGCAGCGTGTTCTGGGTCGGCGCCCTCGCCGCGATCGAGCGCACGGAGCGGAGCGTGCCCGCGTACTGGGAGCTCGACAAAGAGTCCGAGGCGGACGCGCTCGAGGCCCGCCTCGAGGCGCTCGTGCTGCGCGAGTACGTCGTTCCCATGCCGCAGTCGAGCTTTCCGGGCGAGCGGCAGTACGCGTTCACGCACAAGCTCGAGCGGCAGAAGCTCTCCGCGCTGACGTCGGCGAGCGACCGCAAGGGCTATCACCGCACCATCGCCGACTGGCTCGCGCATCGGGCGCCGGAGCACCCGAGCCGAGAGCACCTCGTGCTCTACGCCTATCACCTGGAGGGCGCCCTCGCGAATCTCCCCGCGGGGAGGCTCTACCTGGACGCCGGCGACGCCGCGCGGGCGAGCTACGCGGCGCGCGACGCGGAAGAATACTACGCGCGCGGCCTCGCGCTGCTCGAAGGCTACGACGCCGAGCGACGGATCGACGGCCTGCACAACCACGGCGACGTGCTGACGATGCTCGGCCGCACCGACGAGGCGCTCGCGGCGTTCCGCGAGATGCTCGAGCTCGCGTACCGGCTCGATTTGCGCGCGAAGGGCGGCGCCGCGCACAACCGGATCGGGCGTTTGCAGCGCGCCATGGGCTCGCTCGCCGAGGCGCGCAAGAACCTGGAGACCGCGCTGTCGCTCTTCGAATCGGCGCACGACGAACGCGGTCTCGCCGCCTGCCACGACGACCTCGGGATGGTCCTGTGGACGCGCGGCGAGTACGAAGCGGCGCTCGAACGCATGCGCGTCGCCCTCGAGATCCGGAAGAAGCTCGGCGATCGCCGGTCCATCGCGCTGTCGCTGCACAACATCGGCGTCGTGTTCCGCGACCACGGCCGCCCGACGCAGGCGCTCGAAGCGCTCGAGGCGTCGCTCACGATCCGCCGCGAGCTCGACGATCGCCTCGGCATCGCTCAGACGCTCGACAGCATGGGCCGCCTGGCCATCGATCAGCGCGATCTATCGCGGGCGCGCGAGCTCTTCACCAAGGCCCACGACGTCGCGCGCGAAGTCGGCGAGAGGAACTGGATCGCCGTCGTCCTCACGAACCTCGGCGAGGCCACGTATCGACTCGGCGATTCGGAGGAGGCCATCCGCATCCTCACCGAAGCGGAGTCGCTCTGCGACGAACTCGGCGACAAGCTGCATCTGGCGGAAGCCAAGCGCGCCCTCGCCGAAGCGTATCTCATCCAGGGCGAGCTCCGGAAAGCGCGCGCGCGCATCAAGCACGCCGTGGATCTCTTCGGGCAGATCCGCAGCAAATCCCACCTGGCGACCTCTCTGCGCACGCTCGGCGAGATCACGGCCGCGGGCGCCTGGGGCGCCGCGCACGAAGGCAAGGCCGTCGACTATTTCATGCGCTCGATCGCGCTCTGCAAGGAAATCGGAAACGAAATCGAAATCGCGAAGAGCTATAGGAGCTTCTCGGATTACGTGTCGCGCTCGCAGCATTACCAGAAAAACCAGCAAATCCAGGCCGAAGCCATGAAACTCCGCGCCATGAGCGACGAGATTTTCGAGCGGCAGCGCATCGCCGCGGAAGGCGTTCGAACGTGACGGCGCCCGAGCTCCGCATCCGTCGCATCGGCGACGTGCCCGTACCGCTGCCCTCGTACCAGACAGCGGGCTCCGCCGGGCTCGACCTGTGCGCGGCCTTGAAGGTGCCCGTCGTGATCCAGCCGGGGGAACGGGTGCTCATCCCGACGGGGATCGCGATCGCGTTGCCGCCGGGCCACGAAGGCCAGGTCCGGCCTCGCTCGGGCCTCGCGCTGCGCCACGGGATCGGCATCGTCAACTCGCCCGGAACCGTCGACGAAGACTACCGCGGCGAGATCGGCATCGTGCTCGTGAACCACGGCAAAGAGCCCTTCCGCGTCGAGCCCCTCTCGCGCATCGCGCAGCTCGTCGTCGCCCGGTACACGCGCGTGGAGGTCGTGGAGGTGCAAACCCTCGACGAAACGACGCGCGGCAGCGGCGGTTACGGCTCGACCGGCGTGTGAGCCGCCGCCGGCGGCGCCGGCAACGCGAGCCGCGCGCGCTCGGCGATGATCCGCGCGATGGCCGATAGGCCCGAAAACCCGCAGCGGTGGTTGATGAGCTCCGCGTGGGCCAGCGAGTCCGCGGCTCTGCGCCGGTGGACTTCGGTACCACGCTTCAGCTGAGCCCTCGCGAGCTGAAGGCAGGTCAAGCTCGTGAACGTGAGCGACTGCGCCGCTTCGGTGATCGCGAGCGCGCGCTCCAAGTGGGTGTCCGCCGCGTCGAGATCTCCCATGCGGAGGGCCAGCATCCCGAGGTTTCGTTGCACCGGCCCGAACGTGTTCAACCCGAAGCCGCTATTTCCCCACAGCGACGCGTGCGGCAACATCCTCGCGTAGAGCGACCGCGCCATTTCCGCGTTGCCGTAGTAGCTGCACAGCTCCGAGAGACCGCAGAGCATTCCCAGAGTGAACGGATCGTGCAGCAAGCGCGGATCTCTGGACGCATCCGCGAGCAATTGCCGCACGAGGTCGGGGCGACCCGCCTCCGCCTCCACGGCGGCGAGCTGGATACGCCAGCCGGTGAGCGTCGGGTAGCGAAGGTTCATGTCACGGACGAGCGCTTCGCATTCGTCGAGGCGGGCCATGATCCGGAGCCATCCGGCGACCTGCATGCAATAAGCGTTGCGCGCGGCGTTTTCTCCCACGCACGCGCCGCGGTGGAGCGCCTCGACGGCGAATCGCTCCGCCTCGCGGATGTCGCCGGCGACGTAGCTGCGCATCGCGCGAAACAGCGCCACGTGCCAGCGGTAGAGCGGTTCGCGCGCCTGGTTCGCGAGGCCCTCGACGGTCCCGATGGCCCGATCCACGCCGAGGAAGTCGCCCCGCTCCAGCGCGTTTTGCAGGTGCGCGGTCGCCCAATGCCAGCGGACCCGATGATCCGTCTGAGTCTGGCCGAGGTGCGCGAGCTCATCGGCGATGCGTTCGCGCGTCGCGAGGTGAATGGGCTCGGCGAGCGCCAGCTGACACTCGTGCCACACGTTCGCGCGGGCGAGGGGATCTTCGAGCCCCTTCGCGTCTTCGATCGACCCGAGCGCGAGCACGGTGCGCTCTTCGGGGTCGAGCCCGTAGGTCAAGCACTTCGCGAGCATGGCCGACAGGAGCGGCCGGCGAGAGTCCCCGTCCGGCAGCTCCCGGAGGGCCTCCCTGAGGAGCGCTATCTTCTCTTCGTCGAAGTCGCAGAGCTCGGGGAGCCGCGCGATCAACGAGACCGCATCGGCGAAGGCGTCCCACGCGCGGAGCTCGCGCGACAGCCGCGCCGCCGAGACCAGAACGGCGCGCGCTTTTTCCGCCTCCGCGGCGTGACTCGAGGCCTCGCCTTTCTTGAAGACGAGGTGGAGACGGTCCTTCGGGTTCGACGCACCGGTAGCGCCCGAGATCGTCAGCGCGCGATCGTACAACGCGACCGCCTCTTCGTACGCGAGGCGGTGCTCGGCCATCTCCGCCGCGCGAATCGTGTACTTCAAGGCTCTGCCGCCGTCGTGAGCCGGCCAGGCGAGCCCGAAGTGATGCGCCAGCTCGGAGAGCACGGCGTCGGACGGGACGAACGAAGCCTCCAGCGTCAGGCCCGCGCGCGCATGGAGGGACGACCGCTCCTCGAGCGGGAGCGCCGAGTAGAGCGCCTCGCGGATGAGCACGTGCGTGAACGCGTACGTGCCCGATCCGGACGGCGTTTCCCGAACGACGCCCGCGGCCTTCGCCGCGGTGAGCCCAGGCAGCAACCAAGCCGTATCTTGCTCGGAGAGCGCCGAGAGGCGGCTCAGCGTAAACTCCGTCCCGAGGACGGACGCGAGGCGGAGCCATCTCCGTGTCGGAGCATCCAGATCGCCGAGAACGCGCGCGATGGCGCTGGAGAGGCTGCGTGCGTCGGCTCGAGCAAGGAGCGTCTGCCACTCCGAGACGTCGTCCGGCCGATTCCCGGTTTCCCAGCCGTGGAGCATTTGCTGCAAGAAGAGCGGACTGCCGCCGGTCAGCTGATGGAGCTTCGTGACGATCGCGTCGGGCGCGCTCCGGCCGGTGCGCAGCTCGAGGACTCTCCGCAGCTCGCTCGGCTCGAACGCCGGAAGCTCGACGCCGGTGGCCGGCACTTCCGAAAACAGCGCGGCGAGTCGCTCCTGGACGTCCGCCGGTTGCGTCGCTGCCGGACGGATGCTGAGGACGACCATGAGCCGCGACGTATCGATGCTGCGGAGGACGAACGACAAGAGCCGCAAGCTCGGCTGATCCGCGCGTTGGAGGTCGTCGAACAGGACTACGACGGGCTTCGCTTCCGCGGCGCGCGTCAGAAATACCGAAACCGCATCGAAGAAGCGGAACCGCGCCGAAGCCTGGTCGATGTCCGGCGCTTCGGGGACGTCGCCGACCCATTGACGGATCGCGGGGATGCCTTGAACGATGTCGGAAGCATTCACGCCCATGAGCCGGCGGAGCTCGCCGCGACCCCGCGCCACGCCGCACGCGCGAATGATCTGCGTCCACGGCCAGAACGCCGGCGCTCCCTCGTCGCCGAGGCAGCGTCCAGACCAGGCATCCGCGCCGGCCTCGGTCGCGCGACAGGCGAACTCGACGAGCGTCGTCGTCTTTCCCATGCCGGCCTCGCCGATCAAGAGGAGGCATTGCGGGTTGCCGCGCCGCGCGTCCGCGAGGCGGGCGTCGAAGACGTCCGTGATCCCGCGCCGGCCGACGAAACCCCGCCGCGGCATCGAGGTCTCCGCTCTGTCGACGACGGCGCGACCGGCTTCGACGGCCAGGAGAGGGTCGGAGGCGCCGTTGCTCGATTGTGCAACGGAGACCGGCAGCGTGAGCTGGTAGCCTTGCCCGCGAACGGTGCGAATGCTGCGCTGGGAATCGCCATCGTCGCCGAGGGCGCGGCGTGCGCCGCGGATGGCCCGTTTTATCGACGCCCGCGTCACGGTTTCGCTCGGCCACACGGAATGCAACAGCTCTTCGTGCGTCACGACCCGCCCGGGCCGGAGCGCGAGCTGATAAAGGACGAGAAGAACCTTGTCTTGAACGGGCACTCGCGCCGTCCCGCGACGGAGCTCCATGCGCGCTTCGTCGAGCGAGAAATCTCCGAACCCGAGAATCCGCGTGGACGTCATGGCGTGGGTCGGAGGAACGTGAAGCTCGTCATGGCAGGCGGTCATCGCCGCCGCGGGGGTCACCCTTGGTTACCATTGGTTACTTGCCGGGTCGACCACCGGATGAGTAGCTTTTGCCAGTAGCACACGAGTGGCGTGACGCCGCGGCCGCGGATCGATCGGTTGGGCGCGAGTCACGCGAAGACGCATGGCGTCTGGGAGGCGGCTGCTTGCACGAGCCCTCGAACGACCGCTCTCGCCGGCGGTCGTTCGCGCATCACGCCGGCTGCGTGACCTCTTGCCGCCCGGCGACGTGAGTAAAGAAGCCCGCGAGCGCACGCCGCAGCACATCCTTGTCGTAATCGCGGGTCACGATGTGATGGGAGCGCGGCAGGACGACGAGCGTCTTGTCCGTGCTCCCGAGCAAGCGCAGGACGCGTTCTGCGTTGGCGAAGGGGCAGACGCGATCCTGCTTTCCATGCGCGATCAGCGCGGGGACGTGGATCGAGCCGAGGAGCGCCTCGGTGCGCTTGCCGCCGCGGACCACTTCCATGGCGGCGCGAACCGGCTGAAGGCCGTAGGTGACGTGATTCGCGCGCGCCAAGGGATCTCCGATGTCCGACGTCGTCTTCGGCATGGAGAAATCGGGGAGCCCGAGACGGTCCCAGAGCTTCAAGAACAGCGCCGGGAAGGGCCACGTGAGCCGCGTCGCGTTCGCGAGCATCCCGAGCCCGCACACGTCGCGGCTGCGCTTCGCGGCGAGGTGCGCCGCGACGAGCGACCCCATGGACAGACCGACGACGATCGCCTTGTCGGAAGAAGCCAGGACCGAGTCGAGGGCTTCTTCGCCCCCGCAGAGCCAATCGTCGAAGCGCGTCTTCGCGAGGTCGCGCGCGTTCGTCCCGTGCCCCGGCAAATTCGGCGCGTAAGCAGCGAGGCCTGCGTCTTTCGCCGCGTCCACCACGAGGCGTACCTCGAACGCGGTGCCGGCGTAGCCGTGGAACGCCACGACGGCGGGAAACTTGCCCTCGATCCGGATCGGAGACGGATCGCCCGTACCCTGCAGCGCACCGGGATCCGTGGGCATCGCGCTACGCTTCGCCGCGTTTGATCCCGTACGCCCGGATCTTCTTGTGCAGGTTGGTCCGCTCGACGCCGAGGGTGACGGCGGCGCGCGAGATGTTCCAGTCGAGCTCGCGAAGCACCTCGAGGATGTAGCTCTTCTCGGCGCTGTCCCGATATTCCCGCAGGGTGGGGCGGGCGCCCGAGGTGACCGGCGCGGGCGGCGCGGGCGGTTGTGAGTCGCGCGCTTCCTCGCCGTGCTCGTCGTCGAACGGGCTCTCGTGCGGATCTTCCGGAAGATCGGCGATGGTGATGACGTCGCTCGAGAGGATCGCCGCGCGCTCGACGACGTTCTTCAGCTCGCGCACGTTGCCGGGCCACTTGCGCGCCGTCAGCACGTCGCGGACCGCCGGATCGATGCGCTTCGGGCGGAGCCCGTTTTCCCGGCAGAACGACTCCACGAAGGCTTCGGCGAGGACGGCGATGTCCGCCCGCCGCTCGCGCAGCGCCGGCACGCGGATCGGAAACACGTCGAGGCGGAAGAATAGATCTTCCCGGAACGATCCCGCGGCGACGGACTTCGCCAGATCTTTGTTCGTCGCCGCGAGGACGCGCACGTCGACGTTGAACACGTGCTCGGAACCGACGCGGACGATCTCGCCGTTCTGAAGAGCGCGCAGCACCTTGGCCTGCGCGGTGAGATCCATGTCGCCGATCTCGTCCAGGAACAGCGTGCCGCCGTGGGCCTGCTCGAAGAAGCCGCGCTTGCGCGCCTGCGCGCCGGTGAACGAGCCGCGCTCGTGACCGAACAGCTCGCTCTCGATGAGCTCCTTCGGGATGGCCGCGCAGTTCACCTTCACGAAGGGCGCGTCCTTGCGCGGGCTGAGCCGGTGGATCGCGCGGCTGACGAGCTCCTTGCCGGTGCCGCTCTCTCCGGTGATGAGGCAGCTTGCCTTCGTCGGCGCGACCTTGTCGATCGCCGAGAACAGAGTCTGCATCGGCGGGCTCGTGCCGATCATCTCGTAGCGCTGCTCGAGCTCCGCGCGCATGTGCTCGACGGTGCGGCTCAGCCGGGCGGTGCGGATGCAGTTGTCGACGCTGACCAGCACGCGATCGCGGTTCAGCGGCTTCTCGAAGAAATCCGTCGCCCCGAGCTTGATGGCGAGGACGGCGTCGTGCACGGTGGCGTGCCCGCTGATGACGATGACCGGGAGATCCCGGGTGACGTCGTCGAGCCGG
Source organism: Polyangiaceae bacterium (assembly GCA_035547195.1). GTDB lineage: Bacteria > Myxococcota_A > Polyangia > Polyangiales > Polyangiaceae > DASZVB01. Next base: position 129,196 of record DASZVB010000073.1, on the reverse strand, counting down.
AGCTGCTTCAGCGCGTCGAGGCCGTTCATCCCGGGGAGCTTCAGGTCCAAGATGACCAGATCGACCGGGCCGTTCGGGTTCTTGAGCATCTCGAGCGCGGCCTCGGCGCTCGGCGCCTGGAGCACGCGGTAGCCGGCGCCGCTCAGCACCATCTCCAGCGTGAGGCGGATGTTCTTCTCGTCGTCGACGACGAGAACCGTGGGCGCGACGGGAGATAGAGTGTCGGTCGCTGCTGCCACGCGCTTCCTTTCAACCGCCGTGGGGCTCGGCGAGGCCGGCGTGCAGGCGCTGCATTCGTTCGAGAAAATGCTTCGCCGGGACGGTGAAGGCGCTCGCCGGATACTTGTCGAGGACGAGCTGGAAGCTCGAGCGCGCCTTGTCGGTCTCCTTCATCTTCAGGTACGTCTCGCCGAGCAGCACCAGCGCTTCGGGCTCGAGCCCCGAGTCCTGATAGTTCTGTAAGGCGTACTGACACCGCGCGACGGCGGCCTCGAAATTGTCGCGGTTCAGGTAGAAGCGGGCCACGTAGAGCTCGTGGCGAACGAGCAAGCCGGTGACGACCTCGAGCATGTAGTTGAGCTCGACGGCGTGCTCCGAGTCCGGGAAATCCGCGATGAGGGCTCGGAGCGCGACGTGCGCGTCGCGGACGTTCGACAGATCCCGCTCCTCCAAGGGCGGCAACAGGATGCTCGCGCCGGAGTCGACGAACTCCGATTTCGCGATCTTGTATCGGGCGTACGCGACCTCGGGATCGTTCGGATAATCGCTGACGAAGGCCTTGTACATACCGACGGCCTCGGCGTACTTCTCCTGCCGGTAGGCGATGTCGGCGAGCCGCAGCTCGGCGAGGCGGGCGTAACGGCTGTAGCCGTATTTCTTCTTCACGTCGCCGAAGAGCTGGTTCGCGAGCTCCCAGTCGCGATCGAAATAGGCGACCAGGGCTTCGTCGTACGCGCGCTTGGCGTTTTCCGTGTAATGAAGCGGGCTTTGAGCGGCTTTCTGCTCGCCGGAGCAGCCAGCCAGCGCTGCTAGGCAAAGCCCTGCCGCTGCGACGACGATCCTAGGCCTCATGAAGCTCGCTATTTTTCGAGTGCTACCGGTATGGCAGGAAATCTGCAAGGCGGAAGGCGAGCAGGCGACCTTTCGCGGGCCGGCCGCTCGTGAGCAAAACTCTTCGAAAATGAGAACTTCCGGCAACCGAGGATTGGGTTAGAACGCCATTGGAGAGGCGCGAGAGGCCATGGCCGAACGTTTTCCCATTACCCCGAAAGGCGTACAAAAGCTGAAGGACGAGCTGGGGCGTTTGAAGGAAGAACGCCCGAAGATCTCGCGCGACATCGGCGTCGCCCGGGAGCACGGCGACCTCAGCGAGAACGCCGAATACCATGCCGCGAAAGAGCGCCAGGGCATGGTCGAGGCCCGTATCAAGGACATCGAAGACAAGCTCGCCCGCGCCGAGATCATCGACCCCAGCAAACTGAGCGGCGAGAAGGTCAGCTTCGGCGCCACGGTCGAGCTCTCGAACATCGATACCGACGAAGAAGTCACGTATCAAATAGTCGGCGCGGAAGAGGCCAACGTGAACGACGGGTTGATCTCGATCTCGGCGCCGCTCGCGCGCGCGCTCATCGGCAAGCAGGTCGGCGACGAGGTGCGGGTGAAGCTCCCCGCGGGGGAGCGCTGCTACGAGATCGTCGCGGTGAAGTTCGTTTAGGGCGACCTCAGTCGCTCGACCCCCTGAATGACCACGGCGTCGACCAGATCGGTGGCAAAGGGCGCGAAAACGAACCCTCGCAGACCCGGGGGGTCGTTTTCGCGCGCTCCATATCCTCGAAAGCCGCTGTAAGAGGATGCGCGCTGCGGCCATCGCGCTGCTCTCCGTCTGGGCCGCGGCTTCGTTCGAGCTCGCCCTGGTGCTCGTGCTCCACCGCGCGGAGCTCACCAGCACCTGGGAAGCGAAGTTCGGCGCGATGTACCTGGCGCCGACGGCTCTCCTGCTGACCGCGCCGTTCGGGCTCGTCGGGGCGCTCCTGTTCCAGGGGTTCGTCGGCGCGTCGCGCGCGGAACGATGGATCGCGACCGCCGTCGCCGCCGTCGCGGCGGGCTCCGTCGCCGCGCTCGTCACGACGGGCCGGCATTTCGACGAGTCGCTGGTGCGGGCGGCGTTCTCCGCCGTCGTGGCGCTCGCCGCGGGCGGCCTCGCCTGGGCGCTGCACCCTTGGCTCGGCGCGCGACTTCGCGGAAGTCCGCGGGCGTTCGCGGCGGCCGCGCTGGGGCTCGCGGTCGGGCTCGAGCTCTTGAACCGCTTCGTGCTCGTGCGTCTCTATCCGGCGTTTCATACCGGCCTCGGCGCAGCGTCGCTCGCGCTCGCCGCGATGGCGGCGCTTGCGTTCCTCGCGCGCCAGCCGGCGCAGCGCTCCCGCGTGCACGCCGCCGCGGCCGTCGCCGCCGTCGCGCTCCTCGCATCCGCCGGCCTCGCCCGCCCCGCGGCCGACGGGCTCGCTCGCTTCGACAATTTCCGTCTTTTGGTGAGCGACCACGCCCCGATCCTCGCGCACGCCGTTCGCGTCGCCGCGTTGATCTCGCCGCCGGCGCCGCTCGACACGGCCGACCTTTGCGACGGCAGCAGCGGCTGCGGCGCCGCCCCCGGCGCTTCCGCCGGACCGAGCTTCGCCGGCCGCGACATCCTGCTCGTCACCATCGACGCCCTGCGCGCCGATCACCTCGGGGCCTACGGCTACGGCCGCGCGACGACGCCGCACATCGACGCGCTCGCGCGCGACGCGGTCGTGTTCGACCACGCCTACTGTCCGACGCCGCACACGTCGTACTCGATCACCTCGATGATGACCGGCAAGTACATGCGGCCGTTACTTTTGCAGGGCGTCGGGCAGGACTCCGACACGCTCGCGAGCATCCTGCGCATCTACGGCTACAAGACGGCGGCGTTCTATCCGCCCGCCGTCTTCTTCATCGACCAGGCCCGTTTCGAGCCGTTCGAGCACAGCCACTACGGGTTCGAGTACCGCAAGGTCGAGTTCATGGAAGGCGAGGGGAGGGTCGAGCAGGTCGACGACTACCTGCGGCGTCGCAGGAGCGATCAACGCGTATTCGTCTGGGTCCACCTGTTCGGCCCGCACGAGCCGTACGAGGCGCACCCCGAGCACCCTTTCGGCGATCGCGACGTCGATCGCTACGACAGCGAGATCGCGGCGGCCGACGACACCGTCGGCGAGCTGGTCGAACACTTCCGCAAGGCGCGCCCCGCGTCGTTGGTCATCGTCACCGCGGATCACGGCGAGGAGTTCGGCGAGCACGGCGGCCGCTATCACGGGACCACGGTGTACGAAGAGCAGGTGCGCGTGCCGCTCATCGTCTCCGCGCCGGGGCTGCTTCCCGCGCGTCGGGTCGCGACGGTCGTGCAAACCATCGACGTCCTCCCGACGGTCCTCGCGGGCTTGTCCATTCCGGCGAGCCCGAGGATCCGCGGCCGCTCGCTCGGCGGCTTGCTCGCGGGCGGGAAGGACGGCGGGCCCGGGTTCGCCTTCGTCGAGACCGAAGAGCAAGCGCTGCTCGCCGAGGGAACGGACCGCCTCGTCTGCGAACGCAAGCTCGGCGCCTGCCGCCTGTTCGACATCTCGAAGGATCCGGACGAGCACGAAGACATCGCGCCGAGCTCGCGCGAGCGCTTCGATAAGCTCCGCGCCGAGCTCTCGGCGTTCGGCGCGTCGCACGGCCGCTTCGAGCGCGAGGGGCTGCGCGCGGAGACGGGCCGTGGCTGGCCGGCGCCGATCCTCCGAGGCATCGCCGGCGACGGCGACGCGGCCGCAGATCTGGCCACTCTCCTGGACGATTCAGACCGCGAGATCCGCCGCAAGGCCGCCGAGCTCTTGTTCCAGCTCCGGCGTCCGGAGTCCGTCGAGGCCCTGACGCTTTCGCTCGGCCGAGACGAGGACGCCATCGTGCGCCGATTCTCCGCGCTCGCCCTGACGCGAATGGGCCGGACCGCGCCCCTCGCGTTCGAGCTGCTCTCCGATCCGGATCCGACCTGGCGCCGGCGCGCCGCCCTCGCGCTGGGCGACGCCGGGGACGCGCACGCGGGCCCGGTGCTGGTCGATTGGTGGCAGCACGGCGGCAAGGACGACCACGATCAGGCCCTGTCCATCCTCGACGCGTTCGCCCGCGTGCGCTCGAAAGACGCGGTCTGGCCGCTGGTCCATTCACTCGACGACGTACGGCTCCGCCCGCGCATCGCCGAGGTGCTCGCGACCATCGGCGACTCTTCCGCGCGCGGGCCACTGGTGGCCGCGCTGGGACGGGAGCGCTTCCAGACGGCTCGCGTGGCGATCGCCGACGCGCTCGTCGCTCTCGGAGCCAAGGACGAGCTCGCGCGGCCCCTCGTCCGGTTCCTCGGCGTGCCTGACCCCCTGCCGGGCGGGCTCGGTTACGCCGAACGCGCCGGCGTCCTCGAGCAGATCGGCGGCCCCGACAAGAAAACCCGGCCGCTGCTCGCCACGCAGAGCGACGTGGGCGTGCGGGTCTCCGTCCTCGTCCCCAAGGGCGTAGCGGATTCCGAGGGCGTCCGCGTGCTCGTGCGAGGCCGCGCGGACGACGGGGGAGGGCAAGTCCGCGTCGGGCGGTCCCAAGAGCCCATCCTGTTCGACAGTAAAGGTAACCCCACAAAGCAGCGAGAAGCGCCGAGAATTCACGATCGCGATTACGTCGCGCTGACGATCCCCAAGACAGCCACGCCGGTCGAGGTGTACGCGACCTTGCCGCCGGCATTGGGCGCGCGGCCGGGGCGTCCTTTTCAGTTCGTCCTGTTCGCGGAGCGGAGCGTCCACGTGGAAAGCGTCGCGGTGGTTCCGCTCGCTCCGGAGCTCCCTCCGCCGGCGCCCGAGCCCTGGACACCGTCGGACGGTGACGAAGACGAAAAACAGGCGGACCGATGAGCCGCGGGACGTGGCTTCCGGCGCTCGCGGGCTGAGTGCTATAGAGCCCGCCGTGTCCGACGAGAACGAGAAGGGCGACGAGAAGCCGACCGCCGGTTCCGGCGAAGGCAAGGAAGTCCCGGCGACGCCCGCCGAGCTCGAGAATCGCCGCGCGAGACGGGCGGCGCGCGCCTCCGCTCGCAAAAAGGCGACCCGCGAGCGCCAGCGCAGTGCGGAGCTCGGCCTCGATGCCGGCGAGCGCGTGGACGACGCGTTCTCCCGGGCCACGGATACGTCGTTCCGATGGCTGAAGGGGCACTTCAATATCGTTCAGTGGCTCGTCGTCGCCAGCATTGCCTCGTGGATCGGCTGGCAGATCTATTCGTGGCGTTCCGACAAATCGTCGGCGAAGCTCGGAGACGCGCTCGCGGAGGCCGTCAACGCCGACCTCGGTCGCTTCGGCGGCAACGAAGACGATCCTGAAGCGCGCTCCATCGACGCGCGCCGCTCCTTCGCCACCCAGCAAGAGCAGCAGAGCGCCGCCCGAGACGGCTATCAAAAGATCATCGACGAGAAGCCGACCGCCGTCGGGGCGGACATGGCGCGGCTCGGCCTCGCCGGCGTGCTCTACGATCAGGGAAAGTACGACGAGGCGAAGGCGCAATACGACCAGGTCACCACGAGCCAGCTCGCCAAGCTCGATCCCGACGCGAAGGGACGCGCCATCGAAGGCAGCGGACTCTCGCTGGAAGGTAAGGGCGACAAGGACGGCGCGATGAAGCGCTTCGGTGAGCTCGAAAACCTCGACGTCGGAGGTTACCGGGAGCTTGCGCTGTTTCATCAAGCGCGTCTCCTGCACGACAAGGGTGACGACGACGGCGCGAAAGAACGCCTGAAGAAGGTCGTCGAAAAGCTCGGCAAAGAGAAGGAGACGAGCCCGCTCGACTCCCACGGCTACTTGCTCGAGTCCGCGCGGGCGCTGCTCGAGCGCATCGACCCGAAGGCCCTTCCGCCGCCCAGCTCCGACGAGGCCCTGAAGCGCGCCATCGAGCAATTTCAGAAGAAGCTGCCGGGCGGCGTGACGCCGGTGCCCATGCCGGTGCCGGCGTCGCCATGACGCGAGGCGCGCCGGGCCGGCGCGCGACGCTTCCGCTCGCGGCGGCGGCGGCGAGCCTCCTCGCTTCCTGCGGGTTGCTGAGCACGCCGGCGAACCCCGAGCTTCCGACGTGGGTCCATCGTCCGAGCTGGTCGATGACGACCGTGTACCGGCAGCCGATCAACGCCATTTCGCGTCAAGAGACCGAGCCGTACGAAAGGGGACGCCCCGAGCTCGACATAGGGAGCCGCCGTGTCTTCGTCGGCTCGAGCGATCGCGGGCTCTACGCGATGCGCGCCGACGACGGCGCCGTCCTCTGGCGCTTCGAGACGCTCGGCGTGGTGCAGTGCGAACCGCTGTACGATCCGCAAGAAGACGTCGTGTACTTCGGCTCCAACGACGGCGCCCTCTACAAGGTGCGCGCGGCCGACGGCGCGCTGCTCTGGCGCTTCGAGACGAACGCCGAGGTCGCCCGGCGCCCGGTGCTCCTCGGTTCCACCGTGTACGCGATCAACGCCAACGACACCATCCTCGCGCTGGATCGCCGGACCGGCCAGCGTAACTGGAGCCAGCACCGAACGCCGGCGCTCGGCATGGAGGTCGCGGGCTACGCCGGTCCGCTCGTGTGGCGCGGACTCGTCTACGCCGGCTTCAGCGACGGCACCGTAACGGCCTACGACGCCGCGTCGGGAGTCGAGCGCTGGCAGCCCGTGGACCTTTCCGCGGAAGCCGAGGAAGCGCTGGGCGACGTCCCGCGCTACCTCGACGTCGACACGACCCCCGTGCCGAGCATCATCGACGAGAGCCCCGTCGTGTTCGTCGGCAGTTACGAGGGCGGCGTGTACGCCCTCGACGCGGACAACGGCAGCAAAGTCTGGCAGCGGCCGGAAGTCACCGGCGTGAGCGAGCTCGTCGCCTGGCAGCAGCCCGGACGGCCCGCGTCGGCGTCCAGCCCGGCGGTGCCGTCGCGTTCGCTGTTATTCGCCTCCAGCGGCACCACCGGACTCTGGGCGCTCGACCCGCGCACCGGCGAAGACGTCTGGCACCGGCCCTTGCCGGACGGCGGTGTCTCCGCGCCGGTCCCCATCGCCGGCGCGCTCCTCGTCTCCACCACGCTCCACGGCCTCTACCTGATGTCGCCCATCGACGGCAGCGTCATCGACGGCATGCACACCGGCGCCGGCTTCTCGATGGCGCCCGCGGCATACGGACTGCGCGCCTTCATCCTGAGCAACAGCGGTTCGTTGCTCTCGATACACGTCACGCCGCCACCGACGTGAATCGACTCCATCCGGTCCGTGACGGAAGCCCGTCGCGCTAGCCGCTGAGCCGGCGACGTCCGGGGCTCGGCGCGGTGGGCCGATGCTCAGCGGGTAGTTCGCATAAGATGTATTATGTTAACTTTCCATGCGCGCTCGTTTGGCGGCCCCGCCGTCTTCGTCTCTTCCGACTGATCGGCGAGCGTCGCCGCCGTCGAATTCACGCCTTGAGGGCGGCGAGCGCGCAAGCAAAGGCAGTTTCAGCGTGGGCCTATTGACTCCAGACGATGTCGAGGCTCGTCGTGCCCGGTTTGATATCGAAGGTGCAATTGATTGCCGGGCCTTGGTCGGGATCGATGAAGTCGTTGCACATGAAGTTGGTGTCCAGCGGATCGAACGTCGGGGTCGTGTGCGTCATGAACGTCATCCCCGGCCCCTGCAGCTCGATCAGGATCGAACACGTCGGGGACAACACGAAGGTGCACGTGTTCGTGCCGCCGCTTCCTACGTCCGGGGTGCAGGTTGGCGTCGGTAGCGCAGGGCCAAACCCAAAGCATTCGCAGTTGAGGGTGTCCAATGGATCTTCGTTGCGAGCCAGACAGGCGGGATCGGGCGGAAATCGCTGGGTCAGAGCGCTGTGTAAGATGTTGCCGTTGGTCGTCAGCTTGAACGTGTAACTCGGCTGACCTCTGCCGCTATCCGCATCGTTACTTGCGTCGCGAACCGCGGCGTCACCCGAGCTGCTCGAGTCGGTGCCGACATCGGCAACGGCGCCATCCGAGATCGTCCCACCCGCTCCGCCGGAGTCGACCTTCGCGTCGCGAGAGCCTGCATCCGGCACCACCTGCGCACCGCCGGCGCTCGTACCTGATGTGCTGCCGCTCGTCCCCCCCGTCCCCGACCGTCCACCGGCTCCGCCAGCTGCTCCCGAGCCGCCGTTGCCGCCAGCCGCTCCCGAGCTGCTGCTGGTGCCGGCGCTCGATGCGTCACCAGCATCGGAGCCGCAGCGCCCGTGACCGCAGCGCCCGTCGTCGGAGCATCCGAGCAACCCGATGCTGGCGACTACGCTCAGGCAGGTCAGACCACGATGCCACGCAAGCCCCTTTGTCACCCCATCCGCGTCCACCATGCGACACAGGTTATCACGGCGCCAACCGCCGCAAGGAGTCTCAAGAAAGCTCCGGCCAATCGGCTGCTTCACAGCACGAACTGATCGCCGAGCGTCGTCACCGTCAGGTTCACGCCCTTCAGGCGCGCGCACTCTTGCTCCACCTCGCCCTGGAAGACCGGCTTGATGTGATAGAGGAGCGTCGGCAAATCCTGCGGTTTACCGAATTTCTTCAAGTCTTTCAGCAGCGTCTTCGGTGTGTGATGGCCGCTGTCGGTCGCGAGCTTCTGCTCGCGATTCGGGAAGCTCACTTCCATCAAGAGTGCCTTCAGGTTCTTCTCGGCGCGGAGGGCCTCCCACAACGCATCCGTCGGCCCGGTGTCGCCGCTGTATCCGAGCGTCGCGTCGGCTCCGCGAACGATGAAGCCGGAGGAGTCGATCGTGTGTGAGACGGGAATCGCGACGACGTCGTACCCGGCAACCTTGGTGGTCTTTCCGTGCTTCAGCTCGACGAAGCGGACGGTGGGCCCGGCGCTCGTATGAATCTCCGAGAAGTCCGGCCAGATTTTGTTGTTGAAGAAGTGCTTGCGAAGCGTCGCGATCGTCGGGCGCGTCGCGGCGATCACCAAGGGCTCGCACTCGGCCTGGCAACGATTGTCGGCGATGGTGGCGAGGTCGCGAATGTGGTCGAGGTGCGCGTGGCTCACCACGCACGCCACCAGGCGGAACTGCGCCTTCAAGTCCATCTCGCTCGTCAGCGCGCCCGCGTCGATGGCCAGGCGCTCGTCGATCACGAACGAGCTCGTGCGATGCTTCGGCGTTTCGCCGCCGTGGCAGCCGATGACCCGTAGTTCCATATCAGCGATCAGCGGGGCGCGGGCGTCAGCCGGTTGCTTCGGCCCACGGAGTCAGCTGACACGGCCGCCATCATCCTTTCGAACACGAGTGTATCGTGCCCCCGAGCCATGGGTCAAAGCCGCGGATCTCGGCCAGATTTCGTGGATGCGGCGGGGCGCCGCCTTGGAACGGCGCCCGCGGGGTGGCTCGCAACGGCGAGCGTCAGTCCATCGGGAAGTCGTCCATCCCGCCCATTCCACCCATGCCCATGCCGCCCATTCCACCCATGCCGCCCATGCCCATGCCGCCCATTCCACCCATCCCGCCCATGCCACCGCCCGGCATTCCACCGCCGCCGGCCGCCTTCTTCTCGGGTTTCTCGACGACGACGGCCTCGGTCGTCAGCAGCAGCCCGGCGACGCTCGCGGCATTCTCGAGCGCGACGCGGACCACCTTCACCGGATCGATGATGCCCGCGGCAACCATGTCACCGAACGTCTCGTCGCCGGCGTTGAAGCCGAAGGTCCCCTTGCCTTCCTTCACCGTCTCGACGACGACACGCGGCTCGGCGCCAGCGTTGCGCGCGATGTAGAACAGCGGAGCCTCGCAAGCCTTCGCCAGCAAGCGCGCGCCGAGCTTCTCGTCCTCGTTCAGCCCTTCCAGCGTCTCGACGGCCTTCGCGGCTCGGAGGAGCGCGACGCCGCCTCCGGCGACGTAACCTTCTTCCACGGCTGCACGTGTCGCCGCGAGCGCGTCTTCGAAGCGCATCTTGCGCTCCTTCATCTCCGGCTCCGTGTGCGCACCGACGCGGACGACCGCGACGCCGCCGCTGAGCTTCGCGAGGCGCTCCTGGAGCTTCTCGCGATCGTAGTCGCTCGTCGTGTCGGCGATCTGCTTGCGGATGAGCTCGATGCGCCCCTTGATGGCGTCCTTTTTCCCGGCGCCGTCGACGATGGTCGTGTTGTCCTTCGTCTGCACGACGCTCCCACAACGGCCGAGATCCGCCAGCGTCGCGGAATCCAGATTCCTGCCGATCGCCTCCGTGAACACCGTGCCGCCGGTCAGCGTCGCGATGTCCTGGAGCATCTCCTTACGCCGATCGCCGAACGCCGGCGCTTTCGCCGCCGTCACCTTCAGCACGCCGCGCAGCTTGTTCACGACCAGCGTCGCGAGCGCCTCGCCCTCGATCTCTTCCGCGATGACGACGAGCGAAGCGCCGCTCTTGCTCACCGCTTCCAGCACGGGAACCAGATCGTGCAGCGACGTGATCTTCTTGTCCGTCAAGAGCAGGAACGGCTTGTCGAGCTCCGTGGTCAGCGCTTGCTGGTCCGTGACGAAATACGGCGAGACGTAGCCGCGATCGAACTGCATCCCTTCGACCACCTCGACCTCGGTCGACGTCCCCTTCGCTTCTTCGATGGTGATCACGCCGTCGCGCGTCACCTTCTCCATCGCGTCCGAGAGCGTCTTGCCGATGGATGAATCGCCGTTCGCGCTCACCGTCGCGATGCGCTCGATGTCCTGAGCGTCCTTCGCCTTCTTCGCCTGCTTCTTCAGCGCTTCAGTCACCACGCCGACCGCGGCGTCGATGCCGCGCTTCACGTCCATCGCCGACACGCCGGCCTCCACGAGCCCGAGCCCGGAACCGTAGATGGCCTGGGCGAGCACGGTCGCGGTCGTCGTCCCGTCACCCGTCGTGTCGTTCGTCTTCGACGCGACCTCGCGGATCATCTGCGCGCCGATGTTCTCCGCCTTCCCCTCGAGCTCGATCTGCTTCGCGACCGTCACGCCGTCCTTCGTGATCGTCGGGGCGCCCCAGCTCTTTTCGATGCCGACGTTCCGTCCCTTGGGGCCCAGCGTCACGCGGACCGCATCCGCTAGCTGATCCACCCCGCGCTTGATCGACTTCCGTGCGGCGCGCTCGTACGTGATTTCCTTGCTCATCCGGAAAAACCTCTGAAGGCGAAGCGGCCCGCCCATGGGCGGCAGCCGACGAACCAGGCAACGCAGCGGCCCAACGGCCGCGGCACGGCGCGCACAGTAAATCCGCCGCGCTCGCGGTCAAGCCCCCGAAAGCCCCATCCCCTGCCCCGTCACCCCGGTTTTCGTGCACTCCGTGCTTGAACGTGCTGAGCTAGCCGACTAGTACTTCCCGTCCCGGGCGCCCCCCGGCCCGGGAGCCCTCGATAATTGGGGGATCGTCTAACGGCAGGACGCAAGATTCTGGTTCTTGCTATCTAGGTTCGAATCCTAGTCCCCCAGCAAATCAACTTCGAAAAAATGGGCCGCTCCGCGGCCTCGAATCTCCGTAGGCCCCATCGTCTAGCGGTTAGGACATCGGCCTCTCACGCCGGTAACGCGAGTTCGATTCTCGCTGGGGTCGCCAGGACTTACGTCATCTGTGCCGGTCGGTAAAGGCAGCGGCTCTGCCTTTTCGGGAAGACGCGGCAGCGCGTTCGCAGGCTGCTCGAGTGGTCCGAACTGCGCGAGCTGCACGTAGCGGACGTGCGTGTTTGGGTTCCGGTGCCCGGCGAGCGCCATCGCCTGCTGCACGTTGACGCCCGACTTCGCGAGCGCCGTGTTGTAGCTGCGCCGCAGGCTGTGGAAGTCGAGACACCGCGTCGCGGGCGTGTCCGTCTGGATGGCGTCGAGCGCCTTCGCTGCGGCGGTCGCCGCCTTGAGATCCTTTAGCGCGGCTCGGTAGGGGGGTCTCCCCTCGCCCTTCTCCGACAGCTGCCTCAACCGGAGCTCTGCCTTTTTGAGTCGCTCCACGGCCTTTTCGAACCCCTTGAGCGGTCGATGCACGCCAGCTGTCCAGAACCCGGCTCGGAGCTCGCGGGCGTGGCTCCGCTTCCCTTGCCGCTGACCGGCACGTGGACCGTTCATGATCGGAAACACCGGACCCGAGGTCGGCCCGTTCTCGCCGTCGGGCTTCTTCCACCGCGTCCACCACGCCATGAGGGGGAACCGGAGCATGTCGGGAATCACGAGCTCCTCGAGCACCGCGACCGCGTTCTCGTCGTCGTCCGTTTTCGGTCGGTAGACCTTGGCCGACAGGAATGTGTCGGTATCGATGTGCGACCAGTCCCATGCGTGAAGGTCGCTCGTCCGCTGGCCGCCGAAGCAGCGCGACGAGAGCGCCATCAAGTGCAGTTCCTCGGCGATACCGCCGCACACCATGAACGACGCGAACTCGTCGTCCGTGGGCGTCACGCGCGGGCGCTTGTCCTTCTTCAGCCCGCTCGGCAGCTTCACGCGCTTGACCGGGTTCTCGCCGATCGTCTCCTCGCGCCAGAGCTCACCAAAGACTCCGCCGAGATCGTTTCGAAGATGCGTCACGGACTGCTTGCTGAGCCCCGCCTCCGCGGCGGCCTCGAGCACCATCCGGATGTGCCGCGGCCGCACGGCATCGACGGTCATGTTCCCGACGTGCGGGAGCGCGTACCGTTCGAGACGAGCCAGGCGTTCCTTCGACGTCTTCATGCCGTCTTCGCCCTGTTGTCCGACGATGCGACGAGCCGCCTCGGCAACGGTCTCCGTCTTCTTCGCATCTTCCGGTGCGGTCTCGCCCGCGAGCAGCCGACGTAGCTTGGCCCGTGCTGCGGGGCGACTGTGCGTCCCGAGTTCCACGAGCTCGCGCACCTTCTCGCCGTCGCGGATGATCGTGATGCGCGCGACGAAGCCGATCGTCGGACGGTAGATGAGCTGTCCCGTTCGCTTACGAGCCACGTCGTTTTTCCTTCGTCTTCTTCGGCCTCGGCAGCGGCAGGCCGGCCATTGCTGCGAGCACCGGGGCCAGCCCTTTGAACAGGACCCTGTGTTTTTCCATTTGCGCTTCGAGCGCCTCGACACGGCGCTCCAGTGCTCGAACGTCAGCCCCGGCCGCCTTGTGACGACCGGGACCCTTCTTCTTCGGGGTGCTCGCGCTCACCCCACCTCCATTGCGAGCAACTTCACAGCTCTGCTCCGCCGCGCATTGCCCCGCGCTTCGCCGCCGAACTGAAAAGCCCGTCGATGACGAGCTTGCCCAATTCGATGAACGCACGCGCACCGGTCTCGCCGGCGACACACTCGAACGTCGCGAGTGGCTCGACGAATCCAGCGCCGCGCACCTCGACGCGGATGCGGCCGGAGCTCTGCGTTACCTGCGTGAGGATCACTGCGGCCTCGCTTCCGCTTGCTCGCCCGCTTGCTCGTCCTCGATCGCGACTTCGATACGGTCCTCGACATGCTCCAGCTCTTTCAGCGCGTCCATGAGCGTCCAGGCGAGGTCGCCGTTCTGCTCCGTGTCGTCCCACCGCGCCAGAATCCGCTTTCGCGCGAGCCGCACCTCGTCGAGGAAGCCCCCCAGCAGCTCGGAATTCAGCTTCGTGCTCATTGCGCCCTCGCTTTCGAGTCCGACCACGTCGTCCGACGCACGGACGTCGCTCGGCTCGGCTTCACGAACCTTCTCGAGCGCCGCGTGGACATCCTTCCAATCGCTGTCCGCCGCCTCCAGCTCCGTCATGGCCATGTAGAGCAATTCGAAGGCGTCCATGAGGTACGTGGCCGAGCCGCCCAGGTCGTCCTGATTCCACGACGTCGCGATCTTCTCGCAGGCATCCTGGACGAGCTGGCGCGCGCTCTGGACGTGCGAACTGAGAGCGCTCACGACGACACCTCGGTTTCCGATGTCACGTCGTTGAGCACCATAGTCGCCGCGAGCGCCTTGGTCGCGCTGCACTCGAGGCGACCACGAGCATCGGCGGCGCTCCTGACGATCTTCTGGATCTCGCCAAGCGCGTAGAGGACGTTCGTCGTCGCGTCCTCCGGGATCTCGTCCGTGGCGTCGAGCAGCTCGTCGCGGGCTTGCCGAGCAGCCTCCTCGACGACGTCGAACATCTCCTCGAGTTGCTCGCGCCTCAGGTAACCCCACACGGGGTCGGCCCCCTCGAACAGCTTCGCCGCCGCGCTCACGACGCACCGTCTTCCGCGGCTTCCTTGAGCATCGGCGCGAAGCAATTCACCGCGCGCATCCGTTCGCGGATCCCGCGGAGGAGCTCGATTATGCTGTGCAGCTCATCCTCATCGATGGTGCAGCCGTGACGCTTGCCCATCGTGGCCCACATCTTCGTCAGCAGCGTCTCGGCAACATGCAGCTCGGACTGCAGGTGGTAGAGGCCCCACTTCGCAAGATCCGCCGGGTCTTTCCACTCGCCCGCCAGAGCGCCCATGACGCGATCGGCGATCGTGTTCCCGTCGTTCTCCGGCCTCGGGGCGAACAGCAGACGGGCCGCAGCTGTCCGTTCCGCGTAGTCCCGTCGGGACTTGGCGAAGATGCCGTCGGCGCGCTCTTTCTCCAGCCGGGCAACGAGCGCCTTGGCCTCGTCGAGGGTCGTCGGTGTCGCCGGCTTTTCCGCCTTCGACGCGGCACGCCGTGACCGTTTGCCGCGGACCAGTCCGACAGTCCGGGTGGTCGCAGTCTTGCGCGTGAGCGTCTTCGTTGAAAGAATACGTTTCGTCATCTGAGTTACCCCTTTGGTGACCATGCCCCTGCGACGGCTCCTAACCCGCGCAGGGGCGTTTTTTCAGCCTTTTTGAGCCGGTGGCGGGACGCTCCCGAAGAGCCTCCTGTACGTCTCGAAGATCTTCTTCCGGAGCCATGCAGAGGCCGTCATGCGCTCGCGTTCTGCGATCGCGGACAGCATCCGCATGTCTTCGTCGTTCATTCGGACGCGGAGGTTTCGTTCACGGTTTGCCATCGGCTACTCCAGCAGTGTGAGGACAACGCGAGCACGGCGCAAGATAAATGTGACCACGTTCATGGTCGAATCTGCAAGTTCGCGTGACCACTCGAATAGCCAGATGTGACCACGCCATCATGCGGCCCTCGACGAGGGGGGACCGCTCTTCCTGCGCCGTTCGAGCCGTTTTCTACAGCGAGCGGAGCACGTTGCGGCGTCAGAGCGGGTCGCCCGCACGGGCTCGCCGCACATCACGCACGGCTTCGTGTCACGGATGCCAGACGCGGGCCGTGTGACGATGCCAAGCGGGCGGAACACGCGCGCGAAGCGACGAGCATCCGGCCCGACGTAGAAGACGACCGACGCTTGCCTTCCCGCGCTGCCCTCTGGTCGCTCCGGTCGCCAGAACTTCACGCGCTGCCGGAGCTCGCAACGCCACGCCCGCGCCGCGAGAGATTGGAACCACGCCGAGCTCGAGCGCGCGTTGACGAGCGCGATCGCTTCCGTCGTGCGGCCCGCATCGAGCTCGACGAACAGCTTCGCGACGAACGGCTCGACGTTGCTGTATGGCGGGTTCGCGTAGACACGCCCGGGCCACTCGTGCGCGAGCCCGTTCGTCTCGAGCGTGTAGAACATCGTCGCCTGCACGACGGCCTGTGCGGCGGCGTTGGACGCGGGGTCCACGTCGATGCCGCCCATCACATCCCGGACGAGGGCGACCAGCGGTGCTGGCGTGTTCCACGAGTCGGTATCGTCGAACGTGGTCACGGCGCGAGCCCTTCTGCGGGGTTACGCGAGATAGGTGACGCGCGTCCTGACGTGCCCGATCCTCCCGCGCCATGCCTCGAGACAAGAACGACCCGAAGTGGCTCCAGCTGGTCCTGCCGCTCGTCGAGCGAGCCACGCGCGAGCACGTTCTTCACACGAGTCCTGGCCACTTCACCCTCACTGGAGGAGCAGCACATTTTACGGTACGGCGTGCGGTTCCCGCCGCGCCATCTAGCGCTCCTACAATCAACGTAGGAGCGACGAGTAGCTTCGAAACGACGAGCAGCGACGCGCTCGATGCCGTACGAGATGAAAGCCGAGGCGAACGCGCAGTCGCCGCCCGCGCTCGCGTCGAGCGAAAGGATCGGTGCCGTCCAGGTCATCCACGGGTACGGCCGACGCGCAGCCTTCACGGCGTTGTGGTCGAAGGCGGCGGTGAGACCGAGCAGCGTGACCGCCTCGCCGCGGTTCATGCGCGCGCCCAGGATCAAGAACAGCAGCGTGGTCTTGCCCTCCGCGGGCGGACCGGCGATGACGATGATCGTCCCCGCGACGGCGATGTCCTGCCAGATGTAGACGACGGCCTGCGTCGCGAGCGTGGTGATCGCCTGCCTGCCGATGAGCGCAACGTTGCCAAGATGTTTCAGGCCGCGGAGCGGATCGTCCGGCGTGGGGC
This sequence comes from Polyangiaceae bacterium, assembly GCA_035547195.1. Classification (GTDB taxonomy): domain Bacteria; phylum Myxococcota_A; class Polyangia; order Polyangiales; family Polyangiaceae; genus DASZVB01. The sequence continues at coordinate 112,798 of DASZVB010000073.1, read as the reverse complement.
CCGGTCCACCGTGGTTGCTGCCCTCAGCGGAACCGTGGTTCCCTTCCGCCGTGGGCGCCGAGCGCGATCCGTTCGTGTGGTGTTCGCGCGAACGGCGTTCTTCCATCGGATGCACGACCTCCCGGTCCATCGCCTCGCGCGCCTTGTGGCGTAGCTCCTTCTCGGACCACGGCGGTTCGCATCGCGGGTTGTAGTCGGCGCAAAGAACCTGAAAGACGTCATCTTCGGAGAGCCCGAAGTCGGCTAGCTTGCGAGCCGCGTTGAACGTCGCGACATGGCCGCCCTGTCCGCTGATCGCCGGCGGCATCTTCGCGACGTAGCGGCGGGCGTCTTCGATCCTGTCGAAGCTCGTCGTGATGGTCGACGGTGCTGCCGTTGCTTCCCGCTTTTTCTCCAGCGCTCCAGTCAAGCTCAAGGGAGCACCTCCGGTGCGCGCACGTCGCACCACGTGTAGAACTCGCCGGACATGTGCCGCGACGGCGATGCGACTACCTGTCCGCCGGCGCCGCGCACGTCCACCTTGGGGACGACGCCGACGCGGTTCGGAATCTCGACCCCATTGCGGACCCAGTAGTACAGGTGCAGACCGCCGCGCCCTGTGCGCGCCGTCAGGGTCGGCGGAAACGCACCGTGCTCGGTCTCGAGCGGCTCGAGCAGCCGCCGCGGCCCATCCACGTCGACGACAACGAGAAAGCGTCCGTTCGGTTGCATGCCGGTGCGCAGCCCGAGATTGAAGCGCCAGTTGCTCGCGAGCATCGCGTCGAGCTCTACAAGATCAAGCGGGAGCTTTTGCCAAGCGCCGAGCACCGGATGTTTGCCAGTCGCATCGCACGACTTGCCCTTGTGGCAGGTGCAGCCGCCGCTCTCTGCGATGCCGTGCAGCGCGATCGGGTGTAGCCCCAGCTTCACCATATTGGCAGCAGCCCCGCGACGGTCGCGGGTCCCCGGCGCGTCGTGGGCCAGCAGGTTCGACCACGTCGTCTGTCGAGTCTCGAACCGCAGCGGTGTTGGAATGCTGCCGTCGGGAGTGACGAGCATCGTCATGGACGCTCTCTCCTTTGCGCGTGCCAGCACTGGGGGTGCGCGGAGCCTTTCGGGGGCACCTGGCAATAGACGGCGAATTCTCCCGGCTCGATCATCTCCGAGCAGAGTTGACACACGACCTGGCGCGTGACCCTGCCCACGAGGATTTCGGTGTGAGCCATCACGTGCCTTTCGCCTGTCCCCTCGCCCATCCGATCAGCTCGTCCGCGATGAATCGCGGCGCCTTCCCGACGCGCAGCTCCGGCGGCGGATTTTTGCTACTTCGCAAGTCATCGAGCTGGCGCGGCGAGATCTTCAGCAGCTCGGCTGCTTCGTTGCGCGTGAGTAGCTGCGGCGTCGCTGGTGCGACGTTGATTGACCCGTCGAGTGCGCGGCGCACCGCGGCCTCGACGATCGAGACGAGATGTTCGTCGATCGACATAGCGGAACTCCAGAAACACGAGGGCCCCGCACGTCAGAACGACGGCGGGGCCGGTGAACGGTCGGATGAATCAGCTACGCTGCGCGTGGGTTCTCGCGATCGTAGTCGCGCTCGACCAACGCGAGCGTTCCGCGCGTTACGGGGAGGCGTGCGGCGACCCTTAGCAGCGGGGTGCGGCTCGCTCCAATGCGCCGCGACACGACGACGTCACCGAGCGTCTCGATCTGCGAGCGGACCCACGAGGCGAGGTGCTCCGGCGGCACGACGCCACGCGGCTCGAAATGTGTACTCTGTGACATGGGACTCCCCGGTGCCGCTCGGCACCATTGCTTCAGGGCCGAACGACCCGAGGGCGCGCACCCATCTGATCAAAGACTACCAGGTGCACGTTACTTTCGCGCTTTCCGGGCAAGTTAAGTACCCGAGAACACACGAATCTTAGTCATCGCCAGCTTCGGGCTCGATCACCACAATGAGCTCTCGCTTGCCGCGCTTGAGCGTCTTCAGCTTGCCGGCGTCGATGTACCTGCGAATCGTCGGCTTCTGCACGCCCAATAACCTGGCCGCCTCGGCCTGAGACAGCGCGAGGATCTGTCTGCGCCGTTCCTTTGCTGCTTCGACTTCGGCGAGCACGGCTGTGCGGCGCTTGGCCGGCCGGGTCTCCTCGATCGCCTGCTCGTAGGCGCGGCACGCGCGCTGGAGAGCGTCGCGGAAGACCTCGTCGACGCGGCCGTCGCCTTCTTTACACACGAGACCGAGGATCGCTCCCGGATTGTTCAGGACCCTCATTGGGGCGTAAACGGGCACCTTGTCTTCTGGACGGGGACCGCTCTCCTTCAAGATGTACGCCGACACGATGTTGCCGCTGCGCAGCTTCCACACGAACCGCTCGCCATCAGGGGAGGTCATAGGAACCCCTGAGCCCTCGGGAGCCGCGCCGCGTATCGTGACTGGTCCGACGTACGCCTCCAGAAGGTCCCACACCATGGTTTCGCCGTTTGGCTGCTCAACGAGCCACGCGAGCGCACGCCGCACTCGCCGGCTTCGTGCAGCGTCGCCGACGGCGCTATCCATTGCGGGTTCGGGATCTGCCGATCCGTGGACAGGCAACGGCATCCCCCCATCTTCGATGGGCGCGACGGGCATTGACGAGTAGTCGGCTGTGCTGCGGATCGCCGCCGTCGGCCCGTTGAACGTCAGCTCCAGATCTTCGCGGAGCTCGGGCGACAGGAAACGCCACTTGCGCTTTGGGGATCCGTCGGTAGTTTTCTTCTCGGTCGTCACGTTCGACCCATCGCCCCGGAGGATTGCCTTCCTCGCGGGGCGTTTCTTTCGGTGGGGCCAGTCTAGCTGGCCGTAAGCCTTCCCGCGATCTGTACCGCCCTCACCCGGAGGTACGCGACGAGGGCTGCCTCCGAGGCGATCGCGTCATCCGCAAAAGGCAGATCGAAAAGGCAGCGGACGGGCGCAGACGGTTCCCGCCCATCACCCCTCGACGCAGAAGTGTCGAGAATCGCAGCGTCGACGACCACCGAGGTAACCGCGCTCTCCCCGTCGCCGGCCTCCGTTGCGTCTCTCACGCCGGTAACGCGAGTTCGATTCTCGCTGGGGTCGCAACATTACCGATCACGGTCGACATCAGGGCGCCCGGGACGGCCTCCCCCTCGACCCGGAAGCGAACCCCCGCCGTAGTTTCGACGGGGGTGCACTTCAGCCCCTTCCGGAACAGTGAGCCTACGGCGCGACGCGCGTCGTCCGGGTTGTTGCCGAGGAGCTCGTGAAGCTCGGCAATGCGCCTCCGTGCGTCGGTTTCAAGCCGCTTCAGCTCCAGCGAAATTGCAAGGGGCGCAGCGTCGGCGGCGCGAATCTGAGCTTCGATCGCCGCGAGTATGCTCCGCATGCCCGCCGACCGTGACGCGCACTCCGGCGAGTGGCGCCCCGGAGCGATCGACCACCTTGCCGCGCACGATAGCCATGCGGCGAACGTCGAACGCTCCGCTATCGACGTCCTTCTGCAGCGGATCATCGCCGGAATAGAGGAACTTGGCCGCCTCGACGATGGTCGTCGCAACCGTGCGGTCGAGCGGCGGAGCCAGCGTGCAGGCGCCCCGGGCGACGCGGCAGTCGAGGTCATCGCAATCGATGAAACCGTCGCCATCGTTGTCTTTGCCGTCGGTGCAATCGACTTCCGCAGGCTTGTCACTGCCCTGCTTGGTGGGCGGCGCCCTATCCCCGTGGCCGCCCCCGCAGCCCCCAAAAATGACCAAGGCCGCGAAGAACAGACCTGGACGCGTTGCCGGCGGGCGCGAAGGTGATGTCCGCCGCCATCTTGCCGCCGGATTCGCACGGCAATCCCACCGTCGCTCTCGTCGACGGCAACAACGACCTCTTCGTCTACGACCTCGACAAGAGCGACGGGAGCATCATCGCTCATTGATGGGGAATGATGGTGAGTGCCGCTGCACGATCATCTTGCGCGGCACTTGCCCCGATTGCTCCAGCATTTTCTTCAGTTCCTTCTGGAGCAGGGGGTGCGTGCGCTTGCCGAGGAAGCCGGCGAGGAGGCGGGCGTCTTGTTCTTGGAGCTTGCGCGGAGCGCTTCATCTTGTTGGCGTCGCCAGCGCCGCGCGTCCCGGGTCGGACCTTGCACCCGAACGACGATCTAAGAAGCCGCCGACGTTCAGACGGTGTTTCTCGGAAAGAGCACGGGCAGGTCGTCCCAGCGGCCGTCGTTACCGGCAGGCGCGCCGTCTTCGACGCTGGCTCAAACACCCACCGCTTGAGGCACGAAGAGGCCCTCGCTCGGACGCGCCGGTGATTTTGCGCAACTCCATACAAGCTGATCGGTCGAATCGCGTGGTACTTCGTTCTACGAGGTACCAATGAGCGTACGGAACTTTCTGCTCGCTTCCTGCACATTTTCGTTGGGCTTGGTCGCGTGCTCCGGCGACAAGGCCCCGCAACATGGCGGTGGCTCCGACAAGGATTCGGGTGCGTCGAACGCTGATCAGGACGGTTCTGCGAGCGGCAGCGGAGGCTCGAGCGGCTCGCCAGGGTCTGCAGGAGGGAGAGGCGCTGGCGGCGCTGGCAATGGTGGCGATGATCGCGACGGCAGCGTCGCCGAGGGGGGAACCTCGGCAGGGGGAACCTCGGCAGGAGGTACTCACGCGGGAACGGGCGGAGCTGCGACCGGTGGCGCTGGTGGTGACGACGCAACGCTGCTTGGCTTCAGCGCGGAGTGGATTGCACGGACGAGCGAGGGCCACCTCGCGCTCGTCGGCACGTCTTCCGACGGACAGCTCGGTGCACAGATCGCAAGCGACGGCAGCTTGCTCTGGAAGCAGCCGGTGTTGAAAGGAATGTCGACCAGCGGATTCCCCTTCCGCATCTCCGGGATCGTAGCGGACTCGAAGGGCGGGTTTTCCGTCGGTGGGCTGACGCTCGTGGCCTTACCCGGTGAGACTCAGCACGGAATGAACGATCACTTCTTTGCGCGTTTCGACGCAAGCGGGAAGTCTGTCTGGGGCCATCAGGTCGGCACCGTATCTCCGTACGCGCCCTGGGGTATGAAGATGGACTCTGCCGACAATCTTTATACGGGCGGGGGTGCCATCGACTACGGAGACAGCCTCGACGTCAAGGAACCCGTCGTACTGACGAAGTGGTCGCCGACCGGCGAGACGATCTGGACCGCGCCGCTCGTCGGGCAGAGCCAGGACTCGAGCACGCTCACACATTGGGTCGAATACGAGACGCTCGACGTCGATAGCGCCGGGAACGCATACGTGCTCGCGCTGTGGAAGGTGTTCGATGCCGGCAAGTTGGGCGACAAGGGTACGGTTTACCTCGAGGTCCAGAAATTCGACACGGACGGCAATCAGATGTCCGTGTCGCGTCTCGACTCCGGTTCATGTAACCTGGCATATCCCTTCTCCGGGTATCGCTGGACACTGTCCGTGAATCAGGACGGGACGGCCTTCTACGCGGCGGGCTACGATTGCTTGATCAAGCTGAACGACGCGGGCAAGTCCATCTGGACGACGCAGCTCGACTCGCTCACGCAGGCGGGAAAGCGACGCGTGATGTTCGTCTCGCCCGACGAATCTTCGATCTATCTTTCCGTCGAAGACGCTGCCACCTTGTCCAAGTACACGAGCAACGGGAAGTCATCGTGGTCGCGGACGGTCGGCTCGGGGCGTTTCGATGTCGACGTGGACGGCGCGTCGATCTTCGTGCTGGGCAGCGGGTACGTGTACAACGTGGCGACCGACGGCACCGGCGATCCTCAGCTCATCGCGAAGCCTTTCTGAGCGGGCTCGGACCTCGTGCAACGTCGCCACGGTCAACTCGGCCGTCTCGCTCCGCTGCACGAGGCATCCCGGAGCTTCGCGACACGTGAATAGAGCCGTGGCGGGCACCGCTGTCCCGGGCATTGTCCCGGCTGTCCCGGACCCGCCGCACACTCACCGATTTCCCCTGCGATGTCAGCGGGCCGAGACAGACTTGAACTGTCAGCGCGTAAGCGAATCGAAGGGGAGCCCCAAAAATGACCAAGGCTGCGAAGAACAGATAGCTGTGCGGGCGCGCGATGGATGTTCGGCTCCCGACGGTCTGAATGCTCATGAATGCATATCGGACAGCCGTCGGAGAACCGTGCTTGAAAAAGATGGCCCAGTACCTTGGAAACGACGCACAACATCCAACGCGACTTCTTTAAGCTGGAGCCGCTTCGGACATGCTCCGGAAAGCGATCCGATCTTGAACGCGGGCGGGTCGACGAGAGCTCGGCCCCTACGCTCAGAGATCGTCCGGTGTGAGTCCCGTGTGCTTCGCGATCTTCGCGAGCATCTTCGGCCCGATCTCATCACCATCGTGAAAGGACCACGTGTAGAGCACGCCCTTTCGTTCGAGCGTTTTATGCGAACCGCCGGATTCGCGCACGACGACCCATCCGATGCGCTTCAGCGCGGCGAGCACCCGACTCTGCACACGGTTGCCAGGGGCGCCTTCCGCGCGTGCTCCTACGGACGCCCATCTCAGAACGTGCCGCCGAGACTCAGCCCTCCGCCGCGCGCCTTCTCGAAGAACCACGGCGTGATTCCGATGGTGGATCGGTGTTCCGGCGGTACGTCTTCGCGCGCGAGAGCGGCTGCATCGACTGCCACGGCAGCCAGGATGCCGAGCGAACCCACCACAAGGAGCGCATCGTATCCGGCGCCACACGGCTTTCCGAAACCTTCGTTTAACGCTGCGCCATCGATGCATCCGGCTGCGCCGATCACTGCGAGCAGAATCGTCCCTGCGCGCATCCCGATGCTCGCGCCGAACTTTCCCCAGTGTCCGTGCGCGCCGTGTACGATCGGCGCCCCGAACAGGAAACCCACGAAGCCCATGGCGGCGATCGCGCTACTCGGAGAATGCACCTCAGCGGCGGTGATCCACATGCTGAGTGAAGGGACGTCCACGAGCAACGTCTGCCAGCCGTACCAGCGACGCTGCGGCGGTGGCTGCCAGCGCTCGTCGAACTGCTCGCGCTGAAGCGGACGCGGCTCGACGGGCGGCGAGAGTTCACCCGACGTCGGCGGAGCATCGACGACAGGCGGCACGGACGACGGAGCAGGTGCGGCGGGCACGGATGCCGACGTCGCTGTCGGGCTCGGTGTGCTCGCGGAAGGCGCTACCTGCGCCGCGCCGTCGTCGAACCGTGCCGCGGGCGACGGAGCACTTTGGCCTTGTGCGTGCGCCGTGGCGGTCCCGAGCACCAGCAACGACAAGACGCCGCCACTCCACGCAAACCTCCCCTTGCCCGGTGCTCGCAAAATCGCCTGCCCGCGCTCCTCGCGATCCATGCGCCCAACGATACGACCAACCGCTCGCCGAACGCTCTCATCGGCAGTGATGCCGAGTCGATCGAGGGTCGGGCGAAAAGCGGTGCCTAGCTCGATTCGCCGCTGAGCCAGGGGTCTGGACCCTCACCGTTGAGCCAGGCCAGTGCGGCGTCAGAATCGACCGGATCGCGCTGGTCGAGCTCCGCGAGCTCCGCGGCAGTGAGCGCGTCGTCCGGCAGCCGGTGGTCCGGCTGTGCTTCGGCGGGGCGCTCGCTTCGAGCCGATCCGGACATGCCCGGAGCTTACGGCATGCCCGTGGAGATCGCCAACGCTTCGTAAGGGCGCGAATTTCCGTGTGCCGCCTCCGACTCAGTTGCAGGTGTATCCGCCGGCCGTGCAGCTGATCTGCAACGAGCTCGAGAGACAGCACCCGATCTCGGTGATGGTGTCGCCGCTGCGGGCGGGCAAGAAGGGAGCAAATGCGGTCTTGGGCACCTTCCAGAGCTGTGTAACGTTCATGTTGCCGTTTATTTGCGATCGCGCGGTGAGCGATCCGATGTTCAAGTTGACGAGCTTATCTGCCGCGAGAAGCTCGAAGGTGGAGGTGACCTTGTTCAAGCTTCGCAGGTCGAGGTCCGTCAGGGCGGGCAGCGAGCCGAAGGAGAAGACGCCGAACACGGTGGTCAGAGCCGGCGCAGATACCTTCTGCATGTCGGTCTCGGCGATGCTGAATTCACCGCCGGACGGCGTACCGACTTGAACCAGCGCCGGGAAGCTCACGTCGACCCAGCCCATCACCTCGGCGATGGTCAGATATCGCCCGACCGCCTGGAGGTGGCCCATCGTCAGGTGGACGAGCGACGTGGTTCCGTTCGCGGTGAGGTCGGTGACGATGTCCACCAGGTACGGAAAGTCCGTCGCCGTCACCTGTTGCAGCGTCCCCCCGAAGGTGATCGAATTGGCGCTTTGACAGTACTTCGCCGCGTTGAGGCTCGCGGCGTCGATGATCTGGAGATCGCCGCACGCCGTGACGCAGGTATGCGTCGGTACGTCGCACGAGTCGGCGCCGGTGCAATTGGCGTCCGTCGCGCAGGCGGAGCCGGGCGTGCAGCTCGTTCCGCAGGTCGGGTTGCAGAGCCCATTCGTGCACGTATTCGAGTTGCAATCCGCATTGCCGATACACGTTTGTCCGACGTCGCAGCCCGCGGTTGCGCACGCGGGGTGGCAGACGCCCCCCTTACACTTATTGCCCCCCGCGCAGTCCGCGTCGATGAAGCAATCTGCGCCGAGCGCGCATCCGCCCGCGGGACAGCTCGGGCGACAGACATTGCTCGTGCAGACGCCGCTCTCGCAGTTCGTCGCGGAAATGCAGGTGTTGCCCAAGGGACAGTTCGGGCTGCACGCGGGCGGGGCGCCGCCTGCGCCCGTCGCACCGCCGCTGCCGGTGGTGCCGCCGCTGCCGGTGGTGCCGCCGCTGCCGGTGGTGCCGCCGCTGCCGGTAACGCCGCCACTGCCCTTCACACCGCCGGTTCCGGTCGCGCCGCCAGTGCTCTTGGTACCTCCGGCTCCCGTTACACCTCCTGTAGTGTTTGCGCCGCCACTTCCCGTCGCGCCGCCGCTTCCCGTCGCGCCGCCGCTTCCCGTCGCACCGCCGCTTCCCGTCGCGCCGCCGCTTCCCGTCGCGCCGCCCGCGCCGGCTCCACCAGTCGACATTGCGCCGCCTGCATCGGATGCACCGCTCGCGCCGGCCGTCCCCATCTCTCCGCCGTTGTCAGCGCCAGCGTAGCCGGTGCCTCCACCATTGCCGACTAGAGTGCTTCCGCCCGAGCCGATCAGCGCGCCGCCGCTTCCGCCCTGCCCCGGGTTCGCGCCACCCGAAGCGACGTTGCCTCCGGATCCGTTCGATGCGCCGCCGGTGGCTCCGAGCTGGTTGGCGTCCGAGTTATCGATGCCGCCATCGGAAGGGGTCAGGTGCGGTTCGGCCAGACTGCAGCTCGCTGCAAGGAGGCTCCATGCCGCTGCGCCTGCCAGCGGACGCGCGTATTTGCCGTTGTCGAGCTTCACGCGTCGCGTGATGTGAGTTTGCATGTGCGAAGAGAATGGTAATGCAGGTTCCCGCTGAGTCGTCGAAACTTTCGCTCATCTCCCGCGGGAGTCACCGTTCGGCGCCCTGGGATCATGCGTCGTGTGCAGCCGATTGCACGCCCATGAGTTCTTCCGCAACGCGCTGGTGAACGGCAATGCGGCCATCTTGCCGATCGGTGCCTCCAGCAGATACCGCAGGCGACGCGTTCCGGAGTAATCTCCACCGATTGCGGGCTACTCGCGCGCGAGCGCTGCGGAATCTTACCAGTAGTAATCCCATTCCTGTTCAGGAGACCCGTCGCAGGGCGTCGCTCCTGCCCACAGCTCCGGCGTTTCATCCGGCGACGACGTCAAGCACCGCCCCGCTCGAGGCGCAGCGATCGGGCCGGAGAGAAAGAATATCTGCGTCTCGTCGTTCGTCACGCACGACTGCGCCAATTCGATCCTACCCCCACCGTCCGCCGAGTCGGCGTCCATCGTGACGCAATATTCGCCCCAGAGCAGGTGACCTGCGTAAATTCCGGAACCTGGAACGAAGTTCTGCATCACCGCAGCGTCGGGCGTCGCGCATTCGGCGAGAGCGAGCTCCGTCCCCGCCACGCCAGGCGCAGACCTGACGGCGGCGCAGAGAGAAGTCCCGGCGAGGCGCGTCTGACCCTCGTTCACCACCCAGCGCTCGCGCGCGGCCGACACCGTCCCGCATTCCGCGGTGGTAAGCAGCGCGTCTGGAGCGACGCTCGCGGCGATGACGCACAGGCCTCCCAGAGCGCGAATCCGTGATGACGGAAATTGAAAGTCCTCGGCGGCGCTGCTCCGGTCGCAGGTGCTCGCGACCGCGGGGCTCGTCTGCGCGTCGGCTACCGTCTCGGAGATCGCCACACAGCGATTCTGATTTGCGACGTTACAGACGAGTAGATGCGACTCGAGCGGCGTCGTGCCCGCGTTCCACGCCCAGGTGTCATTGGAAAGCCCGTAGCAGGGCCACAGAACGAGCGCTTGATTATCGATGACACTCGAAGCCGGATCGTCGAGACAATAGCCTAGGCGATCCACGATCGCGCCGGCCGCTTTCCGGCCGTACGCGCGCTGCGCGCCCGCGATGTCCCACGCCGTCAGTCGGCGCCCGGGCTCGATTCCGGCACAGCCGGGTGCGGCCATGATCGACTCGTGATCGCCTTTCCAGCCGCAGAAGCCGTCCGACAGACACGACAGATTCGTTCCGAACGTGCACTGTTCGTCACGGGAACATTCGACGCAAGGCCCCGGAGCGCGTTCGAGGCCATACTCGTTCTGAAACCCCAGCATGCGTCCGAGGACGTGCAGCACCTCGGCGTCCGAGGCGCTCGCGTTCAGAGTGATCGCCGACGTGTGATTGCCCGGGTCGCCCAGAGCCGCCGAGCTCGGCGCCGAATCGGTCACCGTGATCTCGACGGTCGTGGCAGTACTCGGACATGTCCCGAGCCATGAGATGCGAAGCGGAATGTATCGTGCCCAGTTCGTCTGCAGCAGCTCGCCAGCGTGGTTGCCGAACGCCAAGCGCGCCTGAACGACGTCCTCGGGCAGCGACGACGCGCCATCGAGGCGGAAGCAGACCTTGAGGTCATTCGCCCATACGTGGGTTGCTTGGAAAAAGCGCAGTTGCAGTGGCGGACGGAGCACGCGGGCGACAGAACCCGAGTCGACCATGCCCGCATCGTCCGAGCCGTCGGCACCAGAGGCGACCACATCGTGCGAACTCGAGTCGGCGCGAGCTGCGACCGCGTCGTCCATGCGCGACTGGGGCGCCATCGTTGCATCCATCATCCCCCCGAGCGGGGCGCCGGCGCCCTGGACCCCTCCGGCAGAAACCGCGTCACCTGGATCGCCGGAGGCCGCTTCCTTTGGCTCGCCCGCGTCCCTCGGTTGCGCGACCCTAGGTCGAAGCGCGGTGTCGCCGATTCCGGAAACCCACTCACAACCGGCGAGCCCGAGCAGACCGAACGCGACACACTGCAGCACGGTGAGACGAGCTTTCCAGCTGGCTGCGCTCATAGCGAGCCTCCGACGAGGAGTTCCACCTTCCCGTTCGTCCCTAGATCGACGCGCGCGTTGAGCGTCCTCACGAGGAAATAGGTTCCGACAGCCGCCCCTGCGAGCCCGAGCCCGAGCGCGACGTCTGCGGCAGCAGCGAGTTGCTGCGCGTGCCGCCCTTCCGAAACTGCGACCGCGTCACAACCGGTCGCGTCGCAGTGACGGTTGCGCTCTCGCCAGGCGTTGCTCGCGCTCACTCCGAAGAACGCGACGGCGCTGAACGCCGCGCCGGCGACGCCGAAGGCCGCGCCCGAAATGGCCCATCCGCGACGCACGTCTGCCTCTCGCCTACGCAGGTCCGAAGTGGCGTGCGGTCGCAGCTCCGGCAACACGAGCATCGCTTCCTTGCCGGCGGGCGGCGCCACGAAGGTCATTGCGTGGTCGTCGTAGCCTGGAGCCCCGTACTTCACGTCGTGCACACCGGGATCGACAGGCAGACCTGAGCGCAGAACCTGACGCCCCACAGCCTCCCCATCGATCGTGATCCACATGCCGAGCGGCGCATTCGGCGTCGTCTTTACCTTGAGTCGAGATAGCTGCGCCTCCAGGGCCCGAATTCTCTGCGTGGCGATCTCGCCGCGTTCCGTGTTCTTTTCGCGCAGCGAAAGCGCGACGACGTCGTGATATTCGAGCCACGCGGACGCCGTCTTCCCCTGACGTTCGTGACACACCGCCAGGTTCAGCAACGTACCAGAAGCCGGCGCCAGTCTCTGGCTCTCGGCGAGCTTCGGGCATGCTTCGTCGAAATGTGACTCGGTCATCAAGCGCCGCGCTTCGTCGAACAAGCTTTGCGCTGCAACCGGCGCAACCGATTCTGCTCGCGCGCGCCCCGGGAAGACGGCGGCCGCGCAGCTTGCAACGAAAACAGTCACGTAGGGTCGTGCCGTTCGGGACCTCATCGTCTCGTCCTCAGTGCCTCCGCGTTCAGCAGCTCGTCGAGCGTGGGCTGAACGGAATTGCCACTAGTTGCCGGCACCGGCTGCGGCGTGGGAGCAATCGACGCGGCGGCGCTCGGCACTCCGCCGGGTTCCAAGCTCACGGACGGCACGGACGCCGGTACCGCCCCGGCTGACGCACGCGGCGCGCTGCGCTTGGACGTGATGGGGCGTGGCAGAACCTGCGGCGGCGCCACGACGGTCGTCGAAGATGCCGCGAGCTGGTTCGCCATCGACGACTCCTTTGCTTGCGACCCGGGCGAACGCGACGGCAGTGCTCGTGCCGACGATGCAACCCTGGAGCTTGCACGCGAGTCCTGTCTGCTTCGTCGCGATCCGAAGACGAGCACGACGGCGAAGGCGACGGCTGCAAGGATCCACCGCCTGGTAAACACCTTGCCCCATGCGCGGGAGCGGGATGAGTCCATCTTTGCAGGCAGGGCAGAGCCATGACTGTCGTCGGAGCGGGTCGACGCAGAAGGCAGGGTCGTGGGCGCGCTCGCGGGTGCCTCGTCGGTGGTCGGCGGGGGCGTCGCCGCGGCGCCGCCCCGCGTTCGTGCCGTCAGAGGTGCCGCCGCGCGCCGCAGCTCTTGCCAGAACTCGCCGGCGTCGCAGAACCGCGCACGTGGCGAGACCGCCAGCGCTTTTTCGAAGACGCGCTCCACCGCGACGTTCTGAGGAGCCCCGAGCCGTGCAGGCGTCGGCCGCCGATCGTCGTCGAGACAGCTCGCCATCAGCTTTCGCGGATCATTTTCGGGGAACGCACGGCGTCCCGAAAGCAGCTCCGCACACAGGAGCGCCAAGGCGTGCACGTCCGTCCAAGGCCCCGTACGTCCTAATTGCGACGTCCACTGCTCTGGTGCCGCGTACGCCTGAGTGAATGCGCCGCCGCCCGCGTTCGCGGTCGAGCGTGACGCCGTGACGGTCCAGGTGACGACTTCCGCCAGGCCGAAGTCGACCAGCTTTGTCACGCGTCGAGCGTCGCGGCTGCAAATGAAGATGTTGGCCGGTTTGATGTCACAATGAGCGACGCTCGCCGCGTGCGCAGCGGCGAGACCTTGCACGGCGACCTCCAGAAGATCGAGGGTGTCGGACAAGCCCATGGGCGCCGCTCGTTCCGCCACGAGCTGCGCGAGCGGCGCTCCGTCGAGCCATTCCATCGCCAAATACGGTGTGAGCTCCGCGACGTGATCGGGGAGCGTTCCCGTCTCGAATACGCGGACGATGCCCGGATGCAGGGCCCCGAGGTTGAACGCGACCTTCCCCTCGTTCGCAAAGCGCGCCACGATCCGCTCGCGTTCCCGGCCTTCGCAGTGCGGCGGAATACGCAATACCTTGATGGCGACTGGCGACTCGAACCGCAGATGGGTCGCGCGGTAAACCAGGCCGAACCCACCCTTTCCTGCGAGTCGCTCGACGAGGTACCGGTGGTCGATGATCGCGCCAGCGAGGTTCAGAGGATCATCGTAGCCGGGGGGGTCATCGTGGTCGTTTTCCCTCCGTCCAGACATCGAAGCGGTCACGGCTACGATCCGCCGCGAAGCTCGCGCGGGTTCAGATCGAATCGGCGGAACGCGTTGTACAGCGTGGCGCGAGAGACACCCAGCACCTTCGCTGCTCGGGTCGCGTTCCCGTCGACGCGACGCATCGTCGCTCGAACCGCTTCGGCGGTGAGGCAGTCGTTTTCCTCGACGTTCGCCAGCTCCGGCAGATCCCCCTTCTCGATGCGCGTTCGCCCGTCGTGCAGCGTGGCGAGACACGCTCGGGTCACGACGTGTCTCAGCTCCCTCACGTTTCCCGGCCAATCCGCGAGGACGAGCGCCTCCGCTGCATCGGCGCTCAGGGTCGATCGATGATGTTCCTGAGCGAGCATCGAGAGGACCACCATCATGATCTCGTCACGGCGCTCACGAAGCGGGGGAACGCGGATCACGATGCCGGCTAGACGGTGATACAAGTCGAGGCGGAAGAGCCCCTCGGCGGAGCGCTCCGCTAGATCGCGGTTGGTCGCGGCAACGACGCGCGTGTCGACGTCCAGCTCCGTTCGCGCGCCGACGGACCTGATGCGCCGTTGATCGATGGCGCGGAGCAACTTCACCTGCAGATCGAGTTGCAGCTCGCCGATCTCGTCGAGAAAAAGGACCCCGCCGGAGGCGTCGAGGAAGGCGCCGGTCCTGGCTGCAGTGGCCCCGGTGAAGGCTCCCTTCGCGTATCCGAACAGCTCCGCCTCGAACAGCGCCTCTGGAACCGCGGCGACGTTGAGGGCGACGAACGGGCGCTCCTTTCCACCGCCGTGAACGAGACGAGCCACAACCTCTTTACCGGCGCCGCTCTCGCCGATGATCAGCACGGGATGCGACAGCGAAGCGGCCCTGGTCGCTTCGGCCCACGTCCGGAGCAGCTTTGGCCCCGCGACGAGGTCGTCATGCATGCCGACGAGGCTTGCCTTGAGGCGTCGCGGTTCGTTTGCATACGGAGCGACGTCTTCGACGACCAGAAGCAGCGTGTCGCCCGCGCGCACGACGCTCCCGAATTTCGCCGGGATGCGCTGCGAGCCGGCAGGTCGGCCGTCGACGAACGTGCCGTGTCGGCTGCCCATATCGCGAATGCCGAGCCCGCCGGCGGCGGCTTCGACCGTCGCGTGGCGCCGCGATATCTGCCCGTCCGGTAGCGAAAGATCGCTCTGCCCCCCGCGCCCGATGACCGCCTCGGTCCGGATCTCGAAGGTGAGCGGTGCTGCGCCGGCCTCGAGTGGAAAGATGCGAACCAGACCGGGGCGCCTGCGCCGACTATCCCGCGGATGCTCGTGGCGGGCCTGTGTGGGTTCTGTTTCGGAGCTCGGATGCTGCCCGCTCATGTTGCGGCATCGAGCACGGTTTTCTCCTTCGCCCGACCCCGACCTCGCTTACCCCGTCTCCCGCGAAACCGGAACCACGAAGCGCTAAGGCTTGGGAATGTCAGAAGAAACATTCCCAAGCCCTGCTGACGTCCGGCTCGCAATCTATCGCAGCGCTGCCGGCACCCGAATGTCGCGTCGAGCGTTCACGGACCGTAACAATGCTTGACCGCACCGAAGTGCGGATCCCCTTGGAAGGCGGTGCTGGTGCATGCGCCGCTCGCTGCGTACGTCGTGAGGAAGTTGCCGTTGAAGCCCGAGCCGTAGCGAACGACCGCCGAGCTCGAAAGCGCGAAGTTCTGCCGTTCGTCGGTCAAGAACGGCGCCGCGAGCGCATAGCACGCTTTGACGACGCCGGGCGCGGGGTCCGTTCCGAACGTCGTGTTGCTGCACGAGGCCGTGCCGGTGAGCACGCCGTACACGAATTTACCGTTCGCGCCGTAGGCAACTGGCTGTCTGAATCCGTTCGGCATCGTGCCGTTCTCCGAAGCCGACAGCGTGTAGTCGCCGAGGGCGAGGTAGCAGTTCTTCGCCGTGCCCGGCGTCGGATCGCCGAACGTCGAGTTGTTACAAGCGACCGAACCGTTCGCCTGTATGAAGTTGAACACGCCATTCGCGCCGTAGGCGACGTTGCCGTGCCAGGTGAAGCTACCTCCTTCGGGAGACTCGTAGGCGTAGTTCGCGAAGTAGCAGCTCTTCACCACGCCGGGCGCCGGATCGACACCGAAATAGGTGGTGGTGCATGGGATAGCCCCGCTCGCGTCCATGTAGACGTAACTGCCGTTCGCGCCGTATGCAACGTACTTGTTGCCGCCGACCGTGCAGGTGCCCTTCTCGGAGGCGCATTGGAAATAGTCGAGGCCGTGACCGGTCGGCCCAATCGCGATCGGTGGACTGATCGACTCCACCGGGTCGAGGTCGATTCTGCAAATCGCATCGTTCGGCGAGCAAGGACCCGTAGGCCCCTTCACGCCGAAGACACCGGTGCTGCCGGGCAAGCCTACTCCTGGCACGCTCATCAGCGAGCAGACGCTGTTCGAATTGGTGAAGGCATAACCCTGGCAGTTCGAGTCGAGCCTGCATAGGGACGCGCACTCCTGTGCGCTGACGGTGAAGGTGGGTGACCCCTCGCTGGTGCCGCCCAGCATCGTACCGTTTTGCTGCGTGAGTCCCGTCGCCGTCATGAGCTTCATGAAGTGCGTCGCGGTGCTCGTGTAACGAGCGTCTCCGGTCAGCATGCCGCCGTGAACTACCAGGGGTCCCGAGTTCGTGGAGGGGTTCGTGTACGTGAACAGACCGCTCCCGGAATCACCGGGATTTCCGTATGGGTCGGCGAAGACCGACCCGCGACACCACTGCGGCGCGGCAGGTTGCGGCAAGGGACAATTGCTCGTCTCTGCCCTGGTGTGCGCGGCGCGCCAGCGCATGACCGTCCCGAAGGGCGTCACTCCATCGTGCGTGCCGACGCCCGCCTCGTAGACACTGGCGCCCATCGCCAGCTCGACGCTGGAAACGCGAGCTGGCGAGTAACCGGCGGGGATGGTCGAGCCCAGAGTCACGACGGCCCAGTCGGCGATGTTGCCGACGGAGTCGACCGGAGCACCGGTGGTCGGATCGGAATGCAAGTTCGCCGCCTCGTATACGTTCACGACCGTTGCCTTGAGGGCCGTGGGGAAGCCATTGTTGTAAAACGTTACTGTGTCTCCCTTGGCTGGCGCGCAATGAGAAGCCGTCAACACGTGTCGCGGAGAGATGATCGTCCCCGAGCATCCACCGCTGTACTGAACGAGAGTCTGTGGAAAGAGAGACGCGTTCGTTGCGTTGGTTCCCGAAACGATGGCCTGCGATGATTGCCCGAGATCCATCTCCTGCGCGTCCGGTGTGGCGCCGCAAGCGCAGAGGAGGAGCGCACAAGCTGCCGTCGAAAGCGGCCGAAGCGCACGCCGACCGGTGATGTGGTGGTGAAGATGTGTCATTCGTGATGTTGCTGATTTCATGTAAACGTGCCTCCCGACACTGGTGTTCGCGTGGCACCTTCGCAACATCCGAGCCATCCGGCGCGGCGCGCACGGGGCCTTGGCGATCCGCAAAAACCCGCGCATCCGTACTGCGGGTGCGTTGGGGCGGTGTCCAACTAGACGTCGCGACTGTCTAGCTTGGACACCTCCGGTTCGAAGGCGCCGGATTGGCCTTCTCGCACGAGTGCATCCCTGTGTCGCAGCTTCCGGAAACTCGGGTTCTCCCGGAGATGCGCGATGAGCCGCGCACCCGACCGGTCGGTGTTCGACGGAAGAGCGAATCCGTGCTCCTTCGAGCAAACGGGCCCATCGGAGGACGCATCGCTTATGCCTTCGGATGTGCGCACCGGAGTGATATGAAGGCGCACGCAGCCCCACGCTGCGAGAGTGCTTGTTCGATTCACTGGAAGGTGGAGCATGGTTCGACGCGTCTTAATGGGTGCTTTGTCGTTTATCGTCCTCGCTGCATCGGGCCTCACCGGTTGCAGCTCCGAATCCACGTCGTCGGGAAGCGATGCCGGAAACGGCGATTCCGGCCCGTCCGCAGGAGGCTCCGGCGGCGCGTCCGACGGCGGCCACGAGCCGAGCAGCGGCGGCACGAAGGCGACGGACGCCGGCTCGAAGACGACCGACGCCGGCTCCTCGACGATGCACCGCGACCGCAGCAGCCTGAAGAACGTGGGGACGACCGCGCCGCTCGACTACAGCAACCCGGCGCTGTGGCTGTGCTTGCCCGGCACCGACCCCGACGAATGCCTCGACGACATCGACGCCACGGTGATCGCCAAAGACGGCACCACGAGCGTCCAGAAGATCGAGACGGCGGCGAGCCCCGACTTCGATTGCTTTTACGTTTACCCGACGGTCGATCTCACCGGTAAGGGCAACGTCACCGATTTCTCGGATATCAGCTTGATACTCGATCCGCTGCTCGCTCAAGCAGCGCCGTTCCGCCAGCTTTGCAAGGTGTACGCGCCGCTCTATCGACAGCAATCGATCGCCACGGGCGGCAGTGGAGACGGCGGGTCCGGAACGTTGACCGGCGATCCCGCTGTCGCCGACGGCGACGTCCAAAATGCGTTCCAGTACTACCTGGATCACTACAACGCCGGACGGCGCTTCGTCCTCATGGGCCACTCCCAAGGCACCATGAAACTCATCAATCTAATCGCGAAGACCATCGACACCGACGCCACCCTCCGCGGCAAGTTGATCTCCGCCGTACTGCCGGGAGCCCCGAGCGATCTGCTCTACGCGCCTACCGGCAAGGACGTCGGCGGTTCGTTCAAGAACGTCAAGCTCTGCACCACGAAGGGTCAGGCGGGTTGCGTCGTCGGCTACAACAGCTTCGCAAAGGAGGCGCCGCCCCCGGCGAACTCCGTCTTCGGGCAGGCCCCGACCGGCAACGTGAACGCCTGCACCGATCCGCTGACCCTGGTCGGCAACACCGGTTTCTTTACCGGCAGCTACTTCCCGGTGAAGCTCGCGCAGACGTTGTTCACGCCCGATACGCCCATGGCCACGCCGCCGGCGGTGTCGACGCCCTTCCGCGTCTATCCCGACATGTTCAAGGGACAGTGTGTGAACAAGGGCGGCTACAATTACTATGAGATCAGCGCCGCGCCGGCCTCCGACGACAAGCGAGCGATCCCGCCTTATCGAAGCACGCTGCTCGAGGGCGTCGGCTTCGGGCTTCATGTCGAAGACTACGCCTTCCCGCTCGAAGACTTGATCGCGCTGGTCAAGATGCAGGCGGCGGCGACGCCCTGAGACGCTCACGGAAGGGCGCGCACGCTGGAGCGCGAGCGCGCCCGAGTCCACGAGCCTTCGACCCAAAGCGCCCACAGCGCAACGGCGACAATCCACGCGAGGCGAGCGCCGTAGCGGTCGTGCACGCCGGAGATGTTGCCGGTGAGGACGGCGTTGAGGACGAGCGCCGCGCAGGAGAAGGCAAGGAATCTGCTCGCGGGGTCGCGGAAGATCCGTCCGCGGAGCGAAAGGACGGCGAGCGCGACGGCGCCCACCGCGACGAGCGCGATCGCGATGGGCGTCTGTATGCCGCGGATCGCGGCAAGTGGAACGGCGCTGAATTGCTGGCGCGCCGCGCGGTACGCGGCGACATCGCGGGGAGCGTAGCGGGCGATCTGGGGCTCGACGAGATACTGGGCTTCGCCATCGAGGCCTTCCCCGGTGCCCACGGCGAAGAGCGCGGCGACCGTGTAGTCGATGAAGACGCGAGCGTGCAGGAGCGGATGCTCCCGCAGCGAGTCGCGGAACAAGCGGCGCGACTCGACGCGGATGGCGTCGGCGTTTTCCCAGGGGTGCAGATCGAGCCGATCGACCCATAAGAAGTCGTCGGCCGGCATGGGAAGAGAGCGCCGATAGGGGCACAGGAGATACGCGCGCTCGGGGCAGTGTTCGTCGAGCTCCTTGCTGGCGATGCCCGACTCGACGAGGTGACCGAGAATGAAGGCGTCGCTGCCCGACGCGAGCGAGACGCGACCGGTGCGAACGCCGTTGAACCCGGCGATGGCGACGAGCCCCACGACGAGCGCGGCCAGGGGCGGCCCGACACGGGCGAGCGCTCGACCGCGGTCCGCGCCGCGGTGGACGCGCCACGCGACCAGGCACAGACCAATCCCCATCGGAAAGTGCGTCAGATGGATCCCGACGCACCCCGCGACGATGCCGAGCAGCGCGCCCTTCTCGAAGCGATCGCGCGCGTCGGTTTCGACGAGCAGGAACAGCGCGATCACGAGAATCGGCGCGAAGACGTCGGGCATCAACTGGCCCGATATCCACGGCAGCGCGGTGACCGAGGTGAGAAAGAAAATCAGAGCGAGCTGGCGCGGGCCCGACGAGCTTCCGACGAGCGAGCGCGACAAGCGAGCGAGGAGCCACGCGACGAGCGCGCACTGGGCGATGACGACGGGCCACAAGCTGCCGTGGAAGCTGAACGCGCGGATGAAGACGCTGTACCCGATGAGCCTGTCCGTCCGCGGAAGCAGCGAGCCCGCGTGCTCCACATAGGCTCGCGTGTCCCAGAACGTGAGCGGGTAACCATTGTAAAGGGCCGCCCCGAGCAAGAGTATCGACGACAGCGCGACCGTCGCCACCGCGCTGTCCCGCGCGAGGCTGCTCTTGGACAAGAACGGCCGTCGGGTGTGGTCGTACGGAACCGGCGCCGACATCCAGGACCGCAACCTGACTGAAGACGAGGTTCGCCGCAACGCCGCACTCGACGATCCGCTCACCCAACTGCCACTTTGAAACTGCGGGGATGACGTCCGGTGACAACGGTGCAACGAAAGACGGATGGATCTCGAATTGAACGGTAAGCGCGCGTTGGTCACCGGGTCCACCGCCGGCATCGGGTTCGCGACCGCGCGGGCGCTGGCGGCGGAAGGCGCTCGGGTGACGATCAATGGACGCACCGACGCCCGCGTCACCGCCGCGCTCGCAGCGATACGCAAGGATGTTCCCGGCGCTCAGGTCGATGGCGTCGCGGCGGACGTGTCCACTGCCGCTGGCTGCGAAACAGTCGTGCGGGCCGTCCCCGACGCCGACGTGCTCGTCAACAACATGGGCATCTTCGAACCGAAAGCCTTCGAAGACATCTCCGACGACGATTGGATGCGCTTCTTCGAAGCGAACGTCCTCAGCGGCGTGCGTTTCGCGCGCCGCTACGTCGCGAACATGCGAGCTCGTAACTGGGGACGCATCGTGTTCGTCTCGAGCGAGTCGGGCCT
Source organism: Polyangiaceae bacterium (assembly GCA_035547195.1). GTDB lineage: Bacteria > Myxococcota_A > Polyangia > Polyangiales > Polyangiaceae > DASZVB01. Next base: position 91,752 of record DASZVB010000073.1, on the reverse strand, counting down.
GCAGATCCCCGCCGAGATGATCCACTACGGCGTGACGAAGACGGCGCAGCTCGCCGTGGCGCGCGGGCTCGCGGAGACGCTGTCCGGCACGGGCGTCACCGTCAACAGCGTGCTCCCCGGCCCGACGGCGTCGGAGGGCGTGGGCCAGTTCGTGTCACAGCTCGCCCGAGCCCGCGGCATCGACGCCGCGACCGTCGAACGCGAATTCTTCTCCACTGCGCGCCCATCGTCGATCATCCAGCGCTTCGCGACGCCGGAAGAAGTGGCCGCGATGATCACCTACGTATGCAGCGGCCGCGCATCGGCGACGACCGGCGCGGCGCTGCGCGTGGACGGTGGCGTGGTTCGCTCGATCGCGTGACGCGCCCGGGGTTCCAGCCCGGGCGAGCTCGAGAATGGGTTCCTTGTTCTCTGAGTGATGCTTCGCGTCACCGGCCGCGCATTGTCTCATCAAGTGCTCGAGATCATATATCTTTTTATTCCAACTTGACCTTGCAATGGTATTTCCCATATTCCCGATGCGGTTAGTCAAGTTCTTCCGATGGCGTCCTTAGATCCGCTCGTGTCGCTGGCTGGGTTCGGGGTGGGGTTGATCGTCGGCCTCACGGGGATGGGCGGAGGCGCGCTGATGACGCCGATTCTCGTGCTGCTCTTCGGCGTGGCGCCGACCGCGGCGGTCGCGAGTGATCTGGCGGCGTCTCTGGTCATGAAGCCGCTCGGCGCGCTCATCCATTTCCGGCGCGGCACGGTGCACCGTCCGATGGTGCAGTATCTCTTGATCGGCTCGGTCCCGAGCGCGTTCGCGGGCGCGGCGCTCATCAATCACCTGGGCAGATCCGGGAACGTGAACTCGGCGATCAAGCTGCTGCTCGGGGTGGCGTTGCTCGTCGCTTCCGGCGCTCAGCTCGCGAAGACCGTGCTCCGCAATCGGCGCCAGGGTCCGCCGGGCGCGAGCCAGGTACCGATCGCCCCGAAGCCGCTCCCCACGATCGCCATCGGGGTCGTCGGCGGGTTCATCGTCGGGATGACGTCGGTCGGTTCCGGCTCGCTCATCATCGTCATGCTGATGCTGCTGTATCCGCGGCTCAGTGGATCGCGCCTCGTCGGGACGGATCTCGCGCAGGCGATTCCGCTCGTCGGCGCGGCGGCGCTCGGGCACTTCCTGTTCGGACACGTGAGCTTCGGCCTGACGGCTTCCCTCATCGCCGGGAGCGTCCCGGGCGTGTGCCTGGGCGCGTACGGGTCGGCGCGTGCTCCGGACCGCGTCATCCGGCCGCTCCTCGTGCTGGTGCTCGCGGCGTCGGCCCTGAAGCTCCTCGGTGCGTCGAACGCGCTCGTCGGCGTCGTCGTGGGCGGCCTCGCGACGCTCGGCATCGCCTGGGCGATCTCCGAAGGCCGCATCGAAGCGCGGCTCGCGAGCCCCGCGGTCGACGCGGAATCCGCTGCGCAAGCCGGCGGCGAGTAAGCCTACAGGCCGTGCTCGCCCGAGAGCCGATTACCCGGCGAGCCGACGACAGAACCGGATCCGGCGCGGCAAGCCGAACCCGGTCCACCGCTGCGACGGCCTACGACGGAGTCATTGCGTCGCGACGCGCGACTTCGCGCCCCCGGCGGGGTGCTCGGCCGCCGGCGCCGACGGATACGAATAGGTGAGCTCCGTGGTGCCCTTCACCTCCACGGTGACCGATTGGCCGTCGGGGTCCGTCAACGTCACCGTCCCTCCCTCGTCGAGCTGCGCGCCATGGTTGAGCATGGTCGCGGGCTCCACGAGCATCGAGCCTTTCATCCCGTAGCTCGCGGTTTTGACGTTGACCTTCGAGGCGTCCCCGCCGGCGGCGCTGACGCGCGCCTTGAGCATGTCGGAAGCCGCGCCGGCCACTTCCCGCGGGTCCAGGTTGAAATCGACGTGAAGACGCGCGCACGTGGTCCCATCACAGGCTTCGTCGCCCATGACCGTGACCGTCCTGGACGCGATGACCGACCCCGGGGGGTTCGTGATGGTCCAGGTGGAGCCCGGAGTCGCGCCCTTTCCGATGGTCTCGCCGAAGAGCACCCGGTACCGCATCGCGACGACGTCGGAGAGGAAGTCCGGAGTGATCAGCGGCGCCGCGTCCGCTTCTTCGCCCGGCGCGACCAGCGACCTGAGCACTTGGGCCGCCTTGTCGAGCCCCCTCACCTCCAGCAAGTTTCCGTCGTGATCGATCACGAGCTCGGCGGAGATGCCCTCCGGCGGTCTCCCCTCGGCGACGATCCGACCATCCCGCTTGTCGCTAATGTGAACGAGGTCCTGCTTGACGTGGTACTGGTCGCCGTGCTGCTCGACGGCGATGTGCCAAGTGAGCTCTTCGTCGTCGACACGACGCAAGGGCGCTCCGACGATCCCCATCTCTCGCCGGCGCTTGTCCGTGCGAACGAAGTTCGTCCCGTCCGGCGGAGCGAACCGGAACGTCTGGGTGTTTTGCGCGGCCGACGCGGGAGAGGCCGCGGACGGCTCCTTCGAGCACGCGGTCGACGAACCACCGAGCCCCGCGATCATCGCCACCAACCATGCAACACGATTCACCGGTCGAATGCTCATGCCTCTCGGTCCTTTCGTTGGGCGGCTCGTGGAGGCATTCGCCGTGCCCACGAATCCCACGCTCGATTTCGAGCTCTGGCCGAGTAGACCGTGCGCGAGTTTCCACGACCTGCTGGACGAATGCGCTGATTCGCTCCGGCCAGCTGAGCGCTGGGGCTAGCGTGACGGCGCCGTGCCGTGCTCGTTGCCGCTTCCCTGCCCTGCTCCGGCGCCCTCAGCGCGCAGAATCTTGAGCAGCTCCGGGTAGTCCGAGTCGTCGATCGCGCCCTGTTGCTTGCAGCGCACCTTCCCCGCCGGGTCGACCAGAAGATGCGCCGGAAGCTCCGGATCGCTGCCGTCGAAGCCGGCCTCCTTCAACCAGGCGACGCGCTCGGGGCCGTCGTGCAACCAGTACGACGCGTTCATCCCGGTCGCCGATTGCGAGCCGAGGAACGTCTCGAGCTGCCGGCCATCGTCGTCGATGGAGATGAACGCGACGCGGAGCGGCACGCGCTCTCCCGCCGTCTTCGTCTCCCACGACTTCAAGCGCGGGATCTCCTCGCGGCAGGGCACGCACCACGCGGCCCACAGGTTGATCCACGTCCAGTGTCCCGGTCCGACGGGGAGCTTCTCGCCGAGGAGCGCCGTCTGACCGGCGCGCGCCACCGGCGCCTTCGGCGCGTCCTTGGCGGGTCTGCCGAGCTGACGCGCGCAGAGCACGGGGTGTTCCTTCTCGACGGCCGCCGACGCGGGCACGACGGGCTGGGCCGTCGCGGTCGCGGTGGTTGCGGGCCCCGTCGCTTGCACCGCTTCCAAGCGCGATTGCGGCGCGCTCGGCGGCGTCACCTTCTTGTCCTCGCAGCCGGCAGCGAGCAGCGACGCCGCCGTCAGTCCCAGAGCCCACCTCGCGTCTCGCATGATGCCGTTCTCCTGAGGATGCTCACAACCGGCAATCGACCCACGATGCGAACGCGCTCCGGTTGATCGCGTCGTCGTCGCACTTCGTCTCGTTTCGCGAGTTCGTCCACTGGCAGAACTCTTTCGGGTTCAGCTGCGCGTACTCGCTGCCGAGCCACAGGAGCCCGACCTTCTTGTCGACGTCGGACTCGCCGGAAGACTCCTTGATCTGGAACAGCACCGAATTGGCGCGCCGGTGCGACAGGGCTTGGTTCTTGTCGGCCGAGCCGGTCTTCGACGCGCGCGCGACCACCAGGAAGTAACGCGCCCCTTTGCGGTCGTTCCACTTGTCGTCGATGAGCTTCTTCGCTCCGTCGTCGAGCGCGTCCATGCCGTTGTCGAAGAGGATCACGCCGCCGCGGTCGCGCAGCGGCCGGAACAGCGCGTTGAAATCGTCGTCGCTGATCGACGCGAACGTCTTCACGTCGGCGGGTTTGCACCCGCGCCGCGACTGCCCTTCCACGAGGCCGCACGAGTGCAGCACCCGCTCGAGGACCTGCATGAACTGGGGCGTGCAATAGGCGGCCTGAGCCTGATCGGCGACCGCGACGGCGGGCTTGTCGGTCTCCGGGGTCGCGAGGCGTTCGCCCGCCGACTTCACCGACGAGCGGATCGAGAAGAGCATCGCCGCGAGCACGACGGTGCCCGCCATGACGCCCATGGTCGGCGCAACCAGCGCCGTCGGATCCGTCGTCTTCACTTGAGGACCTCCGGCGAAAGCTGGGCGAGCGTGTACCTCAGGCCGATGTCGGTGTCCTCGTCGCAGAATCGCTTCGTGCCGAAGTACATTTGCGGCGTCGAGACGGGGATGTTGTTGTCGGCCGCGAAGTGCAGCATGCGGTTCAGCTGTTGCAGCGTCTGCTTCGCGTCCATGCACTGCAGCGTCTGCGCGCCCCAGCGCTGAGAAATGGCGGCGCGGAGCTGCTGCGGCCCGGCCTTGCCGGCCTTCGTGAGATCCTCCTGATTCTCGTAGGACCACTCGAGCACCTGGCGCGCCTGGTTGCCGCCGCAGATGACCGCCCGCGCGACCAGACAGGCGCCCGGGTGGAGCGGCTCGCTCAACATCCAGTTGCAGTCGCTGTCGAGAGGAAACAGCGAGAGCTGCACGTTGAGCTTGTCGTACACGTCCTCCGCCACCAGGCGTTCGTGGAACGCTTTACACGTCGGGCAGAGCGGATCCTCGAAGAGAATCGTCGGCTGCGTCGATCGCGGCGACACGATGTGAATCAGCGTGTTGCCGCTCTCGTCCGCCACCTTCAGACCCCCGCAGTTGCCGAGATACGGGCGGTGATCGGGCATCGTGCTCGCGTAGACGACCGCGGGCATCAGCGAGAAGAAGCCGAACGCGACGAGCCACACCGGCGGAAATACCCAGCCGACGTCCGGGCGGGCGCCGCCGTACGGGTCCGGCGGATGGTCGTACGGCGAACCGCGGTGCGCCGGCGCCGCGGTGGGCTTGCGCAGCGACGCGACGCCGAAGATCGCCGCGCCCGCGAGCAAGAACGACGAAATGTACACGCCCACGCAGACGAGACAGAACGTGCCGAGCTTCGTGATGCTGATCGTGAGCATCACCAGCGACGCGCCGAGAGGCGCCAGCGACAGCACGCCGAACGTCAGCACCGCCTTACGCGGCGCCTTGTCACCCGCGAGAGCGAGGTACAGCGCGAACGCGGCGAGGAACGTGAACGCGCCCACGGCGAACAGCGAAATCGGGATGCCGCCCCAGTATTTCTCCTTGAACAACGCGGAGTAAGGGCTGTACATGGCCGCGCGGCAGGCGTCGGCGGAGTCGGTGACGGGCGCGCCCGGGATGATGCTGCAATGGATGTCGTGAAGACGCCGGTCGAGGTGCTGCGCGTAGTCGAAGGTCGAATACGAGCTGAACAGCAGCCCGAGGAGCGACGCCACGAGCGCCACGAGCCCGGAAAGTCTCGTCATCTCGGCGAGCCTCGCAAAGCTTGGCGCGAGCGGGCAAGTGCGTGATGGCGGGGTGCCGGCCAGCGGGTCGCGAATGCGAACGCTTCCGGGCGCTTACGGCTTCATCTCCCAGGGTCGCCCGCCGTGCGGATCGCGGTGTTCCTTCAGCCAGCCCAGGACGGCTTTCGCCCAGATTTTGCGACCTTGCATCGAAGGATGAATGTGATCTCTCATCCTTTCGAGGTCGGGGACCAAGGCCGAGCTATCGAGGTAAACGCAGGGCGCGCACGCCTCGCGAATGGTCTCCAGCAGATCCGGTCGTGCGCCGGCCCATAGCGGCGGCGCGACCCACACACAGGGCCGTCCACCGAGGCGCCGCACCAAGCGATGGATGGTCGGCGCACGCTGCGACGGGTCCGGGATCAAGAGCTCGTTGGCGCCCAGCGTGATGAGCACGAGGTCGGGATGGAAGCGAAACAGATACCCGTCGAGCTCCTTCTTGCCCGCCCAGGTCGGGATATAAGTGCTCGTCTCGTAGCGGAGCACGCCGCGCACGCCCTCTTCGCGCAGATCGCGATTCAGATCGATCCCGAGCGCTCCCGCGAACGAATCACCGATCTGCAGGATGGTCGTGCCGGTCGGCAGCGGCGCGCCGTTTTCCTCTTCCCCATCGGAGGACACGACGGACGCAGCGTCGGCCTGCTCGTCGCTCGGAAGCTCACTGAAGCCGCTTTGGTTTGAGGGGGGCGCCGTCGGCGTCGCGTCCGTCGGAGTGGGGACAGGGCTCGATTCCGTCGCGGTGGTGCTCCGAGCTACTGCCGGGACCGTCGCGGTGGACGTGACCGCGGCCGAGCAGGCCGGCACGGAGAGCAACAGCACGCCGGCAAGGACCGCGAAGCGAAGCATCGGTGAGCAGCCGCGGAGCCTAAGCGAAGACCGCCGGCCCCGCATCACTTATCGAACGGACCGGCCGGCCTTCGGCCGTGGTGCGCCACTGCCGACACTGATGGTTCGTGGGTCGGGCGCAGCTCTTCTGGCGAATGGAGGCGTCCCGGCCTCCCGGAGCTCGATGGGTCGACGAACAAGAGAGCGCAGAAAGCTTCCGTCCCGTCCGTGGCCTCTTTTGCAATCCGTGGCCTCTTTTGCAATCGCAGAAACAAAGGTACGTATACGTACCATCGATGCGCGCCCGTCGACCCCATCTCGAAACGGCTGCCAACACGGTCATGGGTCCGGGTGCGCTCGCAGGATTCGCTCTTTGGCGCGACGCGATGGCGTGGGAGCGGGAGGTCAATCGTGCTCTTCGCGGTTTGGGTTTGACGCACACCCAAGTTCTCGTTCTGTCGGCGCTCGATTCTGCGTCCAAGCGCGCAGAGGAGGCGGTCACGCAAGCGAGCATCGCGCGCGACGCCGGGCTGGATAAGGTCACCGTTTCTGCGATCGTGCGCGCCTTGGAGACCCGCGGGCTCGTCGATCGCGGCATCACGTTCGGCGACAAACGCGCGTGGCGCGTCATTCTCACCCGCAAGGGAACGCAGGCGCTCGCTTCGGCAGTGCCGCTCCTCGAAGAAGCGAGCAGCCTCGGCCGCCAGCGCTGAACGAGCGGCGACGAGGTGCTACGAGCAGCACGCGGAGTTCCATCCCACTCCGACGTCGCGGTTCTTGCAGCCCGCGGCGCGCCCGACGGCATTGCGGGCTTCGTGGGTGCCCCCTTCGAGTCGGTACGCGTGCGGACGGCGCGGCTGGAACGTCTGGCAGTCGTGGTCGAACTCCGGGGAACGCACGCGTTTCACCGCCGCGAGATCCAGCGGACCTGCCTTCGGTTCGTCGATTTTCATGGCCCATTCGCAGCCGTGACCCGGGACGAGCACGTGCTGCGCCCCACAGTCCGCCTCTCCTTCGGGCGCGCAGCGAACTCCGTTCCACGTCTTGCCGTCGCGGCATTCGGCGTCGAGCACGCCGGCCAGACACGCGCCGTCGGCGGCCGCGCCGAACGGACACGGTTCGCCGTCGATAGAGCGCGCGCAGCGGAAGCCGAGGTGCGACTGGCGCGTGCTCGGGTCGACGCGGTTGCGCAAGCGCACGCGCATCCACTTGTCGAAGCGACGGCTCCAGCCGCCGCCGCGATAGACGCGGTTCGGGCTCTGCTCCGGAGGCCACGGGTAATCGCCGTAGTCGGTGCTCGTCCACTCCCAGACGTTGCCGGTCATGTCGAAGAGCCCGAACGCCCCGGGCGCGAAGCTCTTCACGGGACACGCGCCGCCCTTCTTCCAGCACGCGCGGCCGTCGGGCGATTCATTGCCCCACGAATAGAGGCGTTCGTCGCCGCCGGACGCGGCGTATTCCCACTCCGCCTCCGTCGGGAGGCGCTCGCCGTGCGCCGCGCAGTACGCGGCTGCTTGCGAAGCATCGACGCAGTTGATGGGCAGGTCGCGCGCGTGACCGGCGCTCGCGGTGCAGGTCACGCGCTTGGCGTCCGCCGGAGTGCATTTGCCGGAAGCGACGCAGTCCGCGTACGCCCCGGCCGTCACTTCCGTCTCGTCCATGCAGAAGGCCGCGAGGCGGGTGCGGTACCGAGGCCACTCGTCGCTCGCGCCGGTACCGCGCACGGAGCCGATCCAGAGCTCGGCGCGCGGGATGAGAGAGGTGCCGGGGGGGCAGGAATTTTTAGAGAGTCGAGGGAGGGTTTGAGCGAGAGCGAGAGCTTGAGGTGGGGGTTGAGCGAGGGCTTGGGGTTGGGATTGGGGGAACGAAGCCGACGCGGGCGGGGGTGCTGGGGCCGAGGCGGGGGCGGGAAGGATGGACGTGGTGGTTGGAGGGGATGGGGCGGTGCAGCGAGCCAGGAAGTCGGCCATTTCGGCTCGCTCGGGGGAGCGAGGACCGGGGATGGCCAGCCACTTTGCGTAGGCGGCCCGGAGCGCGGGCTCGTCACTCAGCATGCAGGCGGTGATGGCGCGGAGTTTGTAGGCTTCTCTCACGACGCTGGGCACCGGGAGCTGCCTCGAAAGGGCCGTGTCGAGGCTCGCGGCGACCAGGTTTTGTCGGCCTTCGCCGACGTAGACGCGCGAAAGGAGATAGTCCGCGAGACCGACCGCGGGCTCGCGGACGGACCAGCCGCCGAGGGACGAGGTCGCGGCGGTCGGGCTTCTGCCGAGCACGGGATCGCCGACGAGGTACGCGACGAGCGCGTCGTGGCCGGGAGCCGCGATCGCGTACTCTTTCACGTCGAGCGTGCGCAGGCGGTCGGGGTCGACCACGACGGCGCGGACTTCCTCGAAGCGCCGGCGCGCGTCGTCGCCGTTTCCGGCGACGAGCGACAGATCGCCGAGCGATTCGATGGCGCGCGCGCGCGACGCTTTCGCGAGCGTCGTGTCCGCGCCGATGCGCTCGAGCAGCGCGCGCGCTTTGTCGAGGGCGCCCTCGTGCTCGGCGCACGTCGCGAGCCCGAGGCGCGCGCCGATGTCGTGCGGGTCGAGCTCGAGGAGCTCTCCGTAGAGCTGGCGCGCGCGCGCGGTGTCGAGCTGCGACAGCGCCGCGCCGGCCTCGCCCTCGAGGCGATCCACGACGTGTGGGCAGCGGCGGCCGAAGATGGCCGGCTGATCGAAGCGCGCGCGCGCCACCTGGAGCACGTCTTCGCCGACGGTGACGCGATCGAGCGAGGCGCGCCAGCGCTGTTCGAGCTCCGCGAAGGAGCTCTTCGTGAGCGACTCGAGCGACGCGCCGCCGTACCAGTCGCGAACGACGGCGACGCCCTTCTCGCGCCGCAGCCAGTCGACGAAATCGCCCGCCACGACGTAGGCGCGCGACGACGGCTCGCCGAGGAAGCTCAGCTTGAAGACGCGCTCGAGCGGCGGCAAGAGCGAGAGGTCGCGCATCGCCCGCGCCCACTCGTCGAGCGAGAGCACGTCGTCGCGCGGCGCCGCCGCGACCGCGACGCCCTCGACGCGCCCCGGATCCGGGATGAGCCCGAAGAAGGGCCCCGCGACGCGGAACGGCCCGCGCCCGAAGACGCCCGCCTCGACGTGAGCGAGCTCGTGGCGCATCACCGGGTGCGGAAAGCCGGCGCGCTGAATGTAGATCTCGCGACGCCACGGCTTCGCGATGTACGTGCCCGCGGCGCCCATCAAGTAGCCCTTCTGCTCCGCGCTGGCGAAGACGAAGGCGGCGACGTGCTCGGGGCCGCGCACCTCGAAGAAGGCGTCGAGCTGTCCGAGGTGCGCGTCGCACTCGCGCGCGAGCGCCTGCGCCTCGATCTCCGGCGTGCCCGTCGGATAGACGAGCTCGCAGCGGCCGTACGTCAGGTGCTGGCCGAGCGCTTCGCGGATGGACGCGGTGGTCTGGTAGTGGCCCATCCGCGTCCCTTCGAACGAATGCAAGAGACTCGCGGCGGCCGCGACGGCGGCGAGCAGGGCGAGGCCGGGCCGAGTCCGCGCCGCGGCGCGAACCCCAGGGAGCCCCTCCCCAAGAAGAGCTGCCGCGGAGAAAACGGCCACCAGAGTGGCCACAGAGCCCATCCGGTAAGTGACGAGACGGCCCATCCCGGTGATGACCGAGTCGTACAGCGTCCCCGCGAAGAACCCGACGAATGGGTCGAACGCGAACACCATGGGGCTCGTGTAAAAGCGCGCCACGCTGACGGCGACGCCGGCGAGCGGCCCCGCCATGCCCGCCGCGACGACCGCCGCGCGCGAACGACGCGAAAGCACGTTTGGTCCGTCGCCCGGCGCGCGCACGCCGAAGACGTCGCGCACGACGACTCCGGCGACGCCGCCCCACACGCCGCCGAGGACGCTCCCCGCGAACGGCCCGAGCAGGAACAGCTCCGTCCCTTCCACCGCGTCGCAGAAGCCCGCTCGCGCGCCGTGGACGAAGCACACCACGAGCGCCGCGGTCGCGAGCCACGCGCCGCTCGCCGCCCCGCGCGACACGGCGTCGAACGGCTTCGCACCGCCGCGCACCACGTCGAACGCAGTCGCGACCGCCGCGAGCGACGGCAACAAGAGCCCCGCCGCGAGCGCCGCCTCGTACCCCGGCCCCCCGAACAAAGGCACGAACCCGACGAGAAACGACCCCACGACCGCGACCACCGTGGCCGTGCGCTGCGCGGGGCTCCTAGGTAGAGGCGGCATCATCGCGCCCTAACGGAAGAATCACGGAGACGAAAGCAAGGTTCAAACAGGAAGCCCGATTGCGAAGACCGCGAGCCCAGCTGACTGGGTGAGGCGCGCAGCCGTACGAATGTACGGAAGAATCACGGAGACGAAAGCAAGGTTCAAACAGGAAGCCCGATTGCGAAGACCGCGGGTCCAGCTGACTGGGTGAGGCGCGCAGCCGTACGAAAGTACGCCGAGCACCGAGAGCAGTCAGATGGGCCCGTGCTCGAAGCAAGCGGGCTTCCGATCCTAGGGGTGCATTTCGGTGGGGGGCTCGCTGGGGCGCGCCAGCGTGCGCGAGCTCTTGTTCGGCGGGCGCTGGAGCATCCACTGCAGCGCTTCGTCGGCGTGGTGGACGTACCGGATCTGCACGTCTTCGCGGATCTCGGCGGGGACCTCTTCGACGTCGCGCTCGTTCTTCGCCGGCAGCACGATTTCGCGGATGCCGGCGCGGTGAGCGGCGAGCACCTGGTCCTTGATGCCCTCGACGCGCAGGACGGCCCCGCGCAGCGTGATTTCGCCGGACGCCGCGACCTCGCTCCGCGTCGGGATGTCGAGGAGCAGCGAGGCGACGGCGGCGAACATGGGGATGCCGAGGCCCGCGCCGTCCCGCGAGACGCCGCCGCGCGGAATGTGCAGGTGCAGGTCCATCGTCTTCAGCCACTCCGGCTCGAGCATGAAGTTCGAGGGGCGCGAGCGGACGTAAGAGACGGCGGTTGTCGCCGCTTCTTTCATGACCGGACGGAGATTGCCGGTGAAGTGGATCTTCCCCTTGCCCGGCATGCGCGTCGCTTCGATGAAGAGGAGCTCGCCGCCCGTCGCGCCTGCGGCGAGGCCGGTGGCCACGCCGGGCGACAGCTTCCGCTCCGCGAGCTCCGGGCGATACCGCTCGGTGCCGAGCACGTTGCGGACGTATTCGCGGGTGGCGTGCTCGTGCTCGACGGACACGCCCTCGGCGAGCCGCACGGCGACGCTGCGACAGACCGCGGCGATCTCCCGCTCCAGGCCGCGCACGCCGGCTTCCCGCGTGTAGTGGTCGACGATGGTCTCGAGACCCTCGCGATCGAACGCGATCTGCTCTTCCGTCAGCCCGTGCTCGCGCAGCTGCTTCGGCACCAGGAACTGCTCGGCGATGGAGATCTTGTCGGAGCGGGTGTACCCGGCGACCTCCACGATCTCCAGGCGATCTTCCAGCGCTTCCGGGATGCCGGCGTGCTCGTTGGCGGTGGCGATGAAGAGCACCTGCGAAAGATCGAACGGCAAATCGATGTAGTGATCCACGAACGCGCCGTTCTGCTCCGGATCCAGCGCTTCGAGCAGCGCCGCGGCGGGGTCGCCGCGCATGTCCACGCCCATCTTGTCGATCTCGTCGAGGACGAGCACCGGGTTCTTCGTGCCGACCTTGCGCAGGGCCTGGATGATCCTGCCCGGGAGCGCGCCGACGTACGTGCGGCGATGGCCGCGCACCTCCGCTTCGTCGCGCACGCCGCCGAGCGAGATGCGGCCGTAGCGCCGGCCCATGGCGCGCGCGATGCTGCGCCCGAGCGACGTCTTGCCGACGCCGGGCGGACCGATGAAAAGGAGAATGGGCCCGCGCTTGTCGCTGCGCAGCTGGCGGATCGCGGAAAACTCGATGATGCGCTTCTTCACGCGCTCGAGCCCGTGGTGATCTTCGTCGAGGCAACGCGCGACTTCCTTCACGTCGATGTGATCCGGCGTGGTGCGGCTCCACGGCAGCTCCGAGAGCCACTCCACGTAGTTGCGCGCGACGTTGTATTCGGCCGATTGCGGCTGCATCGACCTGAGCCGGGAAAGCTGGCGGCGGGCCGCTTGCTCCGCTTCCGGCGGCAGCTCGGCGCGGGCGATCTTCTCGCGGAGCGCGTCCACTTCGTCCTCGTCGCCGGCCTCGCCGAGCTCGTCGAGGATGGTGCGCATCTGCTGGCGGAGCACGTAGTCGTGCTGCGAGCGGGTCATCTCGTCGCGGATCTGCGCGGCGATCTGGTCCTTCGTCTTCAGCACGCCGAGCTGGCGCTCCACGACCTCGAGCACCAGCCGCGCGCGCTCGAGCGGGTCCGTCGCTTCCAGCACGCGCTGCCGATCTTCGATGCTCGCGTGCTCGTCGGGGAAGTTCGAGGCGATGAGATCCGCCAGCGCGCCCGGTTCGCGCACGTTGTCGAGGATGCCCGCCGTCTCCTTCGGCAGATCCGGCAAGAGGCTCAGCATGGTCCGCGTCTTCTCGCGGAGCGCTTGACCGAGGGAGATGAGGCGTTCGTCGTTCGTGCGGCTGTCGCGGATGCGCTCGACCTCGGCGCGCATGTACGGCTCGAGGCCGAGCGGGCGCAGGATGCGGAAGCGACCGAGCCCGTTCAACACGACGCTGTAGTTGCCCGGCCCCAGGCGGATGACCTTGACGACCCGGGCCAGCGTGCCGATGCCGTAGAGGTCCTCGAACGTCGGTTCGATCGTCTCCGGTGAGCGCTGGGTGACGACGCCGACCAGAGCCCGCTCTTGCCCCACGAGGTCTTCGACCACGCGGACGCTGCGCGGCCGGCCCACGTTGATCGGCACCACGGACATGGGAAAGAGCACCGCGTTGCGCAGCGGTAGGATCGTGATGCGCTCTCTCGGATTGGCGGAAGCCGCGTCGGATCCCATCGAGCTCTGACAGTAGTACGCCCCTCGGCCACGTCCAGCGTTGGCGGCTGCCGCGCCGTGGCATCGCGATCTTCATTTATCGAGGGATTCAGCCGAGGGATCAGCCGACGGATCTGGCGAGGGATTCAGCCGAGGGATTGGCGAGGGATTCAGCCCCCTTCGTCCCAGGCTTCATCCTAGGCGCCGGCGAAACGTTATTGCTAGTCTCCACGGCGGTGCGCTCGAGAGCTCTTCGTTCCTTCCTTCTGCCGTCGGTCGTGGTCGCGGCCGGCGTAACCGCTTGCCACCCTCGAGAGCCGGCGAGCCCACGGGACGTGCTCGCGGCCTACGCGCACGCGATCGAGACCGGTAACGCGCACGACGCCTACGCGCTGCTCAGCGACGACGCCAAAAAGAGCATGCCTTTCGAGGCGTTCGCGCGCATGGTGAAAGAGAATCCGGAAGAGATGCGCGCCATTGCACAATCGCTCGTCCGGCCTTCGGAGGCGGCTACGGTCACCGCGACGGTCACGACGCCGGAAGGCGAATCGCTGCTCCTGCGATACGAAGGGGGGCACTGGCACGTCGACCGGTCTGCGATCGACGTCTACGCGCAGGACACCCCGGAAGCGGCCCTTCGGTCGTTCGTTCGAGCATTCCACAACAAGCGCTACGACGTCATGCTTCGCTTCGCGCCGGATTCGAAGCGCGAGGGCCTCGACGAAAATCGTCTGCGCACCGCCTTCGAAGGCGAGCAGCGTGAGGAAATCGAGCGCTTGACGCAGGCCATCGAAGCCGCCCTGCCGACCGCCGTCATCGAGCACCTCGGCGAACGCGCCACGATGTCGTATGGGTCCGGTGGCACGGTCGAGCTCGTGCGCGAGCACGGCGTCTGGAAAATAGAGGAGTTCTGAGCGATGGCCGGCAGGGTCGCGAAGGTCGAACGCAAGACGAAGGAAACGAGCATCACCGTGGAGATCGATCTCGACGGGACCGGACGTTGCTCGATCGACACGCCGCTGCCGTTCCTGTCGCACATGCTCGAGCAGATCGGGCGTCATGGCGGTTTCGACCTGACGGTGAAGGCTCAGGGCGACGTCGAGATCGACGGGCACCACACCACCGAGGACCTCGGCATCGTGCTCGGCCGAGCCGTGCTCGAAGCGCTCGGGGATCGCAAGGGCATCCGCCGCTACGGCTCGGCGACGCTGCCGATGGACGAGGCGCTGGTCACCGTGGCGCTCGACCTCTCCGGGCGCCCGTTCTTCGTCTGGAAGGTGCCGATGCCCAAGGCGAAGCTCGGCGAGTTCGACACCGAGCTCGCGGAGGTGTTCTTCGAAGCGTTCGCGCGATCGGCGCAAGCGAACGTGCACGTGCGGCTCCTCGAGGGGCAGAACCTGCATCACATCATCGAGATCAGCTTCAAGGCGCTGGCGCGGGCGCTGCGGGAAGCGACGGAGCTCGATCCGCGCCTCACCGGGATCCCCTCCACGAAGGGATCGCTCGATTAGAGCGGCGAGCAGACCATGCAAGTCATTCCCGCGATCGATCTGCTGGGCGGCAAGGCCGTGCGCCTGCGCCAGGGACGCTACGAGGACGTGACTACGTACTCCGAGCCGCCGGAAGAGATCGCGCGGAAGTGGCGCGGCATCGTCCCGCGCTTGCACGTGGTGGATCTGGAAGGCGCGAAGGCGGGGCACGCCGTGCAGACCGACGCGGTCCGCAAGATCGTCGCGGCCTTCGGCGACGGCGTGCAAACGGGCGGCGGGATTCGTTCCGAAGACGCGGTGGAGAGCTACTTCGCGCTCGGCGTGAGCCGGGTCGTGCTCGGCACGGCCGCCATTCGCGATCCGGAGTTACTGAAGCGCGCCGCGACGGCGCATCCGGACGCCGTGATCGTCGCGGTCGACGCCAAGGGCGGTTTCGTCGCGACGGACGGCTGGCTCGAGGTGAGCGAACGCCGCGCCGTGGACCTGGTTCGCGACGTCGCCGGGCTGCCGCTCGCCGGCGTGCTCTACACCGACATCCTGCGCGACGGGATGGAGACGGGGCCGAACGTAGTCGAAACGGCGCGACTCGCCGACGAGACCGGCGCGCGGGTGATCGCGAGCGGCGGCGTCGGGACCCTCGCGCACCTGCAGGCCCTCTCGCAGGCGTCACCCCGCATCGTCGCTGCAATCGTCGGTCGAGCGCTTCACGAAGGTCGCTTCACGCTCGAGGAGGCCGTCCGGGCTGCTCGGAGTTGAGGTATCGTCTGATACTCGATGGACGACAGGGACGAAGGGCCGGAGCCGGCGCGAGTCAACTGGTCCATCCCGCCGGCGCCGCAGGGCGCCGAGCCCCCGACGTCCGAAGCCGCGCTCGGTGAAGAGTTTCTGTTCCATCTGTACCGCGGCAGCGAGCTGCTCAAAGAGGATCGCTTCTACGAAGCCAAACCGGAGCTCGAGCGCGCGCTCGCGTTCCAGCCGCGCGACGTCGAGGGCCAGAGCCTGCTCGGCGTCGTCTATTTCCGGCTCGGACACTACCCCCGCGCGATTCAGATCTACGAAGAGCTCATCCGTGTCCGGCCGACGGAGGTCGCGCCGCGCATCAACCTCGCCCTTTGTTACTTGAAAACGGGGCAGCTCGCCGGCGCGCGCGCCATCCTCGACGAGCTCGTCCAGCACCGACCGGACCACGTGCGTGCGTGGGGCTACCTCGGGCTCGTCTACCAGCGGCTCGGCGATTTCGACAAAGCCGCCGTCGCGTTCGAACGCGCCGGACGGCCGCAGCTCGCGGCGCGCCTGCGCGCGGGGCAGGAAATGGACAACCAGCGCAGCGGCGTCGGCCGCCGCGAATCGCAAGCGCCGCCGTCGCTGCGTGAATCGCAGCCGCCGGGCGTGCACGAGATCGCCCACGCGGATCTTCAAGCGGCGCAATCGGTGCCGCCGCCGCCGGCGCCGCCCTCGATGGACTCCGGCGCGTCCATCCCTCCCCCGCCCTCGATCGCGCCGCCGTATTCGCGGCCGGCGCCGGGGACGCGCATGAGCATCCCGGTGCCGCTCGCGCAAGTGGCGCGCGACGCGACGCTCGTGTTTCCGGAGAGTCCGCGCGTCGCGATCCACGAAGGCGCGGCGGTCCTCGTCCGCATCGACAAGGCCTTCCAGGCGAGGAGCCACGCCGTACGGGTCATTCTTCCGGACTCGTCGTGGGCGGTGACGACGAAGGTCCTTCGCCGGCGCGGCCGCAGCTCGATCACCGACGAGCCGCTCGGCGGCATCACGTCGCCGTTCTCCACCGTCGAAGGCGACGGCCGCCTCGTGCTCAACGTCCCGGAGCCCCTTCGGCCGTTCATCGCGACGCTCGAAGGCGAGCCGCTCTACGCGCGGGAGGAGCGGCTGTTCGGGTTCGACGCGAGCATCGAGTACGAGCTCGGCCGGCTCGCGCTGCCGGGAGGCGATTACGCCGGAATCGTCAACTTGACCGGCTCCGGGTTCGTCGTCCTCGGCACCCGCGGCAAGGTCCAGGGGATCGAAATCTCGTCGGACAGGCCCGCCCACGTCAGGCCCGCGCAGCTCATCGGCTGGATCGGCCGCCTTTTGGCGCGCCCGGCGGGAACCGACGCCGAGCGCGCGCCGATGCGTGAGCTCGTGACGTTGACCGGTAACGGAACGGTGCTGCTGGACTGGGAGTGACGGCCGGGGCAAGGTCGCTCCGATGACCACCGACGAGCTGCGCGACGCGCGCGTCCGGCGCCGCAGAAGGCCGCGGCGGACAGCGGACCCCGAGCGCCTCGCGCGCCGGCGTTCGCTCAAGGAAGACGCGCTCAACCTGCCGAACATCCTGACGATGGCGCGCGTCGTCGTCATCCCCGTCGTGATGTGGCTCATCGAGCGCGGCACGCCGAAGGATTGTGTCATCGCCGCGATGGTCTACTCCGCCGCCGCCATCACCGATCTGCTCGACGGCTATCTCGCGCGGCGCATGAACGTCGTCAGCGTGCTCGGCAAGTTCCTCGACCCGCTCGCCGACAAGCTGCTCGTCATGGCGGCGCTCGTCTGGATGGTGCCCATGGGTCGAATCCCGGAGTGGGCCGTCGTCCTGCTCATCGGCCGGGAGATTTCCATCACCGGGTTGCGCTCGATCGCGAGCAGCGAGGGCGTGGTGATCGCCGCCGGCGAAGGGGGCAAGAGCAAGACCGCGCTGCAGATGGTCGGCATCCTCTGCTTGATTCTGGGGTTTCCTTATCACCTGTCCCTCGGGTTCATCGATCTCGGCCAGGTGGATCTCGTGTACGTGGGCCGCGCGCTCATCTATGTGTCGCTCGTCTTCTCGGTCACGAGCGCGTTTTCCTACGTGGGCCTCTTCGCACAAGCCGTGGAGGCGAAGGAACGCCGGCGTCAGGCGCCGTAAGGCCTTCTTTCGTTGCCGGGGGGCAAGCGGACTGCTACCTAGGCGGCCCGGATGCGACATCGAAAGGGCTGGTTTTCCCTGATCCTCCTGGTGCTCGGCGTTTCGGCGGCCAGCGCCTGCTCGAATCAGGGCGAGGGTCAACGCTGCGACAAGAACAGCGGCGACTCGGATTGCGCATCGGGCCTGGTGTGCAAGACGATCCCGGGGTCCATGGCGGGAAGCCTCCCGGAGTCCGTGTGCTGCCCGCTAAATCAGAGCGCCACGACGACCGCCTGTAGCGCCGTGGCTTCGGAGTTCTTCGACGCCAGCCCCGCCGAGACGGCCGACGCCAATGGCGCGGGAGGGGCCCGTGACGCGGCGGCGGGAGCCGACGGCTCGAAGGAACGCGACGCGGCCACCGGCGGCGCGCGGGCCGTCGACGCCTCGATCGACGGCTCGCCGTAGTATAGTCGCGCCGTGGCCGTGCGGGAACTCACGGAGCTCGCCGAGCAGGCGTTGTTGCTCTCCGTCGCCGTATCCATCCCGGTGATCGCGCTGGCGGCGCTCGCGAGCCTCATCGTGTCGATCGTGCAAGCGGTGACGCAGGTCACGGATTCGACGATCGCGCATTTACCGCGGTTGCTCGTCGTCGCCGTCGCGCTCGTCGTCGCCGGACCGTGGATGGGCGCGCAGATCGTCGCGTTCGCCGTACGGGCATTTTCCGGTCGAACGTGACGTCGCGGCGCAAAAAGACGCCGCGTCCGGAGCCCGACGTTCTGTCGCCGCACGAGGTCGGACGAAATGTCCGTGATGGCGCCCGCGTCGTCCTGGGTGGACGCGTGCTCGACGTGAGCGGCCGCGACGTCACCGTCGCCGACGCGCTCGCGACGGTGCGAGTCTCGATGACTCCCGGCACCGCGGGCGACGTGGAGCCCGGCGATCTCGTGTGCTTCGCCGGGAACCGGGCCGGTGGAAGCGTCGTCGGGGCGGAGGTCGTTCAGCGGACGCGCGGGCGTGCTCCGACCGCGCTCTCGGAGTTCGGCAGGTTCGGCCTCGACGGCGTGGGCAGCCGGCTGGCGGCGCGCGCAGAGGCGTTGCGAACCGTGCGCCGCTACTTCGATGAACGCGGCTTCATCGAGATCGAAACGCCGGTTCGCGTGCCGAGCCCCGGGCTCGACGCGCACGTCGACGCGGTCCGCGCCGAGGACGGGTTTCTGATCACGTCACCCGAGCTTTCGATGAAGCGCCTGCTCGTGGGCGGACTGCCGCGCCTGTACCAGCTCGCGCGCGTCTCGCGAGCCGGCGAGGTGGGCGCGCTTCACGAGCCCGAGTTCACGATGCTCGAGTGGTATCGGGCATTCTCCGGAATCGAGGCCGTCATTCGCGACACCGAGTCGCTCGTGCAGGCCGTCGTGGAGCGGGTGTCCGCTTCGAAGGAGCGTAAAGAGCGCAACCGCGCGAGCGTCGTCGCGCCCGACGGCCGCGTCATCGACGTCACACCGCCTTTCCGGCGCATCACCGTGCGTGAGGCCTTCCGCGCGTACGCCGGGATCGACGATGCGGTCGACCTGGCCGCGAGCGATCCGGACCAATACTTTCGGACCTTCGTCGAGGGCGTGGAGCCCGGGCTGGCGCGCGAACCGAGCGCCATCGTGCTCTGGCAATTTCCGATCACGGAAGCCGCTCTCGCGCGGCCGTTGCCGTCGGACGAGACCGTCGCCGAGCGGTTCGAGGTGTACGGGGGCGGCGTCGAGCTCTGCAACGGCTTCGGCGAGCTCACCGACGCCGCCGAACAACGGCGCCGCTTCGAAGCGGAGCTCGATCGCCGCGCGCGCTCCGGCGCCCGCGAGCAGCCCATCGACGAAGCGTTCCTCTCGGCGCTCGAAGAGGGCATGCCTCCCGCCGGCGGCAACGCGCTCGGCTTCGATCGCTTGCTGATGCTGGCGCTCGGCGTTCCGCGCATCGCGGACGTGATGGCGTTCCCGCGCGGCACGCCGTGAGTCGCCGACGCTCGTGCTCGGCAGGGCTCGCGCGCCTCACGCGCGCCCCCCATGGTGGAGTCGCGGCGGGCAGCGCGGTTGCTCGAAGCTCCTCAGGATGCCTGCGCCTCGCGCGCGACCCCCGTGGTGGAGTCGCGGCGGGTACGCCGAAACTTCAACCTTGGGCACTCAAAGTCGAGCTACACTGCATTGAAATCATTGGGGTTATTTTGACACCTTGAGCACTCAAGGCGCGATCGCAAGATGCGAAATCATTGTTCTTATTTGTGTACCTTGACCGCTCAAGGTCGCTGCTTGGCGACGACCCCACGAGCTGATCGCAGCAGCCAACACTACTGTTAGAGACTTTGGCAGAACAGATCACGATCCGAGCGGCTCGCCACGAGCCACGGAACGAACCGGCGAAGTCGGGGGAGGCTGTTTCTTCCGTGGCGAATGACGCGCGACGTACCGGTCGACTCTGCGGCCATCCGCAAAGAAGCGAAATTTTCGCCAAATCAGCGAGTTTCTAACAGTAGTGCTAATGAGAAGGGCGACTACCGGACGGCAATCGCGTGCGCATGGTGACGACGGCCGCGTGCACGCGGGTAGTGCCTGAAACACCGTGACACGACGCGGCTGCCGAGCCGTTAGCTGTACTGAATCAACGACACCACCGGCGTCGGCGCCAATCGCTCGCGACCGGCGAGCGCATCGAGCTCGATGACGAAGGCGTATGCGACGAGCACGCCCCCTTGGCGCCGCACGAGCTCCCCCGAAGCCGCGGCAGTGCCACCCGTCGCCAGCAGATCGTCCACGATGACGACGCGCGTGCCCGAACGGAGCGCGTCGCGATGCATCTCGAGCTCGCCCTTTCCATACTCCAGGGAGTACGAGACGCGATCGGTACGCGCCGGGAGCTTCCCGGGTTTGCGAACGGGGACGAAGCTCGCGTTGAGCCGGGCGGCCAGGGCGCCTCCGAAGATGAATCCCCGCGATTCGACGGCGACGATGGCGTCGACGTGCTCGCCGATGAAGCGCTCCGCGACCGCGTCGAGCGTGATGTGGAACGCGCGCGGATCGGCGAGCACCGGAGTGATGTCGCGAAACAGGATCCCCGGTTGCGGAAAGTCGGGGATATCGCGGACGAGCGAGCGCACGTACTTCAGCGGATCGCTCCAGGTCGGCGCTATGGAGGCGCGTTTCGGAAGCACGGACG
This sequence comes from Polyangiaceae bacterium, assembly GCA_035547195.1. GTDB lineage: Bacteria > Myxococcota_A > Polyangia > Polyangiales > Polyangiaceae > DASZVB01. The sequence goes on along the minus strand of DASZVB010000073.1, from coordinate 70,962 downwards.
GTCGCACCGGCTCTGCTTTTGCGACGCCGCGGGGTGTGGGCGCGCGCCGGGCGGGGACGAGCGGTTTCTTCGATCCGTATTTCGAGCGCTTTCTCGCAGCCATCGACGAGCCGAAACGAGTACCACGCAGACGGCCCTGCTGACTACGGCGCCCTTGGCCCTCGCCGTCATCGTCCATTTCCACAACACTCGACGATGCGGCGTACGGCGGGAACGTCGGCGCCGGCGAAAAGATCGAGCAAGAGGGGAGTAATGCCCACGGCACCCGAGTCGTACGCCTCGGTGTCCGACCCCTCCACGAGCGCGTGCTCGGCGCCAGGACCGCCGAGCCAAAGGTACTCGACGCCGCGCGGGTCGCGCCGGTAGTCGACGGTGTCGGTGTATACGCGGGAGCCGAGCCGGGTTTGCCGGATGGGCCAGCCCGAGCCAGGGGGGAAATTCACGTTGACGAGCAGCGGCGGTCGCTCGGCGAGAACGGCGATCGCGATGCGAGCGGCGGCCGCCGACGCGACGCGAAAGTCGCCCTCACGCGCGTTGGAAAGAGCGAGCGCCCGATATCCGCGGAGCGCGCCCTCGCGCGCGGCCGCGACGGTACCGCTATAGAAGACGTCCGTTCCGAGGTTCGCGCCGTGGTTCATACCGGAGACGACCAGATCCGGAGCGCGCGGCAGCACCCGGGCGCCGGAATGGAGCGCGACGTACACGCAATCGGCCGGCGTCCCGTCGAGCGAGAGGACCCCCTCGGCTTGCTTCTTCAGACGCAGCGGACGGCTCAGCGTCAGCGAGTGGCTCGTCGCGCTCTGCTCGGTCTCCGGCGCGCACACGACGACGTCCGCCACCTCCAGGAGCGCTTCGCGCAGAGCACGCAACCCTTCTGCGGCGTAGCCGTCGTCGTTGGAGAGCAGCACGAGGGGGCGATTGGAAGCCATCGCGGGACGTTATAGCCCCCCGCGATCGCGCGGATCGACAAGGAAACGGCCCGGGCGTCGAAGCGAGATTCCGTCCGGCGAGAAGTGCGGCTATTCTCGTCCGTCCGTGGTGGTGATGACGTGAGCGCGCACGACCTCGCCCGCCGTGTGGAAGAAGTGCTCGCGCGATACGGCGTCGCCGGAAGCGTCACGGTGACGTCCGACATGGCGACGTTGTTCGGCAACGGGCCCACGGTCTCGGCGGAGCTCGGCGCCCTCGTCACCGAATGGCCGGCGCTCCCGGAAGACGCGCGGGCGCGGCGAGTCGCGGAAGTGGCTCGCCGCCTGACCACCGAACGCCGCGCCGTCGCTTCGCTGTCGCCTCCCGAGCGGCGCGGCGCGCCGAGTTGGGTACGGCCCGTCGCGCTCGCGGCGGCCGTCGTCGTCGCTGCCATCGTCGGCGCACGCTCCTACGAGCTCCACCTACTTTCGAGCACGGTCGTTCGCCACGGCGCGGCGCCCTCCGGCGACGACGCGGAGGAGCGCGAGCGCGTGGCTCGCGCCGCCCGCGTTTGCGAAGCGACGCGCTCGCGCATCATGCGCGGAGCCTCCATCGGCCCCATCGACGCCGAGGGATGGGTCGTCGAGCTCTGGGCGCTGCGTGCGCCGGAACGAGGAAGCATGCTCGCGGATCCGGCGCTCCCGGCGTTCGTCGTGGGCGAGTCGAAGGCCGCGAAAGGCCGCGTCACTTGGCAGGGAGCGCCCGCACTCGCCGGGCTCGAGGGCCCCGACACGAGCGTCGCGATCGCCCCGGCCGATCTCGCGAGCGCCGGGGTGCCCGTGCTCGGCGGCGCGCGCTTCGTCTTCAGCGGGCGCTTCGTGGCGCCTTACTTCGAAGATGCGTCGCGGCGCGACTACGTCCGCCTGGTGCGCGCGATGACCGACGCGCTCGCGGCCGACTACGCGGCGCTGTACGCGCGCTGCGCCTCCGGCGAGGCGCACCACATCGGCTCGTGGTTCCGCGGTCCGACGCCGGGCGGCGCCGTCACGGCGCTGGTCTATTTCATGGGCGCCTTCGGCGAGCATCCCGAGCTGCGCGCGCCGCTGCTCGCGCCGCCCGGCGCGACCGGCAGAGACCTGGGCTACGCCTTCCAGAACGTCTCGAACGCCACGAGCGCGCTGAAGAAGACGCGGGTCATGACGATGCTCGGCCCGGAGCTCGGGATGATCGCGGGGCTCGACGGCCAGGTCTCGACCGTGACCTTCCCCTTTCGCGACGCCAACCGCTCTTCCCGTGCGACGCACGCCATCGCGCGCGAGCTCGGCATCGACCAGGTCCGTTAGCGCGAAGCGATGAGCTCGCTCACGAGCGGCGTATTCACGTAACGCTCCCCCGTGTCGCAGACGACGGTGACGACGAGCTTGCCCCGCATTTCTTCTCGACGCGCGACGGCGAGCGCGGCCGCCACGTTCGCCCCGGAAGAAATGCCCGCCAGAACTCCCTCTTCGCGGGCGAGCCTGCGCGCGTGCTCGAACGCCGCGTCTTCGCTCACCGGAACGATTTCGTCGATGATGTTGCGGTTCAAGATCGGCGGGACGAACCCGGCCCCGATACCCTGGATCATGTGGTGGCGCGGCTTGCCGCCCGAGAGCACGGCGGCGGCCTCCGGCTCCACCGCCACGATGCGGACGCCGGGCTTCTTGTGCTTCAGCACCTCGCCCACGCCGGTGATGGTGCCGCCGGTTCCGACACCGGCGACGAAGACGTCGACTTCGCCGCGAGTATCGTCCCACAGCTCGACGGCCGTGGTGCGGCGGTGGGCCTCCGGGTTCGCGGCGTTCTCGAATTGCCGCAGCTGCACGGCGCCGGGGATTTCACGCTCCAGCTCGTTCGCGCGCGCGACCGCTTCCCGCATCAACGAGCCCGGCGTGAGCACGACGTCCGCCCCGAGATAGCGCAGCAGCGCGACGCGCTCGCTCGACATGCGCTCCGGCATCGTCAGCGTCAACCGATAGCCGCGCGCGGCGGCGACGAACGCCAGGGCGATGCCGGTGTTGCCGCTCGTGCTCTCGACGAGCGTCGCGCCCGGCTTGAGCACGCCGCGCTGCTCGGCGTCCTCGATCATCGCGACGCCGATGCGATCCTTCACGCTGCCGCACGGGTTTCGCGACTCGAGCTTCACGGCGATCCGCGCAGGGAGCCCGGCGCCGAGCCGCGACAGCGCGATCAACGGAGTCTTCCCGACGGTCGCCGAGACGTCCCGGTAAATCATGCCACCAAGTGTTCCACGAACGTGTTCCGAGACCAACACCAAGGCGGCGTAGTCGCCAAGACGGCATAATCGCGAGGAGCGCGACGAAGTCGCGCGACTTACAAGAAAAACCAAAGCGCTCGTCACACGTGTACGTGGCAAAGGAACCTTCGCCCGCTCGCCCATCGGGCGGGCGAAGGTTCCGACCGTCCACCTATGGACGAGCGCTAGATCGCGTAGTCTTCGACGAAGACTTTCGCGTCCCGCAGGTCGACCAGCACTCGGTCTCCCGGTTCGATGCCGGTCGAGTCGATTTCCAGCCGCGACATCTGCACGGTGACCTGCTCGCCGTCGGGCATGGAGAGCGAGATCTTCACGCTGGCCCCCACGCGCGTCAGGCGATCCACGCGGGCGAGAGCAACGCCGTCGCGCTCCTCCGCCGGCTTGACGAGCCGGATGTCCTCCGGACGAACGAAGGCGTGAAACGACGCGCCGTCGGAGGCGCCCGCCGGCGCGTCGACCAAGAGCCCCCCCGCCTCGCCTCGGCCGGAGCGAACGGTGCCGTGCAAGACGTTGGCGCCCCCGAGGAACGACGCCACGAAGGGCGTCGACGGATGATCGTACAGATCGTGCGCCGAACCGGCTTGCTCGACCTTGCCGTCGTGCAAGAGCACCACGTGCTGCGACAGCTCGAAGGCCTCTTGCTGGTCGTGAGTGACGAGTATCGTGGTCACCTTGGTCTGTTGCTGGAAGCTCGCGAGCCACTCGCGGAGCTCGAGCCGGACGCGCGCATCGAGAGCGCCGAAAGGTTCGTCGAGCAGGAGCACGTCTGGCTCGGTCGCCAGCGCGCGCGCGAGCGCGACGCGCTGCCGCTGCCCTCCGGAGAGCTGCGAAGGAAAGCGTGCGCCGAGGTTCGGGAGCTGCACCAGCGACAAGAGCTGCTCGACCTTCCGCTCGATGTCGGCCTTGCTGCGCTTGCGGATGCGCATACCGAACGCGACGTTGTCGAACACCGTCATGTGCCGGAACAGCGCGTAGTTCTGGAACACGAAGCCCACTCGCCGATCCCGCGGAGAGACGCGGGTGACGTCTCGGCCGTCGAGCACGATGGAGCCCGTGTCGGGCTGCTCGAGCCCGGCGATCATGCGAAGCAGCGTCGATTTCCCGGAGCCCGACGGACCGAGCAACGACGTGATCTGTCCCGAGGCGGCCTCGAACGACACCGAGGCGACGGCCGCCGCGCCGTCGCGGGAGCCGAATCGCTTTGTGACCGCGGAGACGGCGACGCTCACGGCACGGCTCCCTGCGCCTTCACGGCGAAGGCGGGCCGTTCCGACGTCCCCGCGCCCTCCTTCGACGGATCGCCGCGCACCGCCCACTCGGCGGCCTTCTTCACGACGAGCGTGACCAGGGACAACAGCGCGAGCAGCGACGCCACGGCGAAGGCTCCGACGAACGCGTACTCGTTGTAGAGGATCTCGATGTGCAGCGGCATCGTGTTCGTCTCGCCGCGCACGTGGCCGGACACGACGGAGACGGCCCCGAACTCGCCCATGGAGCGCGCGTTGCACAAGATGACGCCGTAGAGCACGCCCCAGCGCACCTTCGGCAGCGTGACGCGGAACAGGATCTGCCAGCCGCTCGCGCCGAGCGTGAGCGCCGCTTCTTCTTCGTCGTGCCCCTGCGCTTGCATGACCGCGAGCACTTCGCGGGCAACCAGCGGGAACGTGACGAAAGTCGTCGCCAGAACGATGCCGGGGACGGCGAAAATGATCCGGACGTCGTGCGCCATCAAGAACGGCCCGAGCCATCCCTGCGCGCCGAACAGCAGCACGAAGATGAGCCCGGAGATGACCGGCGACACGCTGAACGGCAGATCGATGAGCGTCGTGAGCACGCTCTTCCCGCGGAAATCGTACGACGAAATGAGCCACGCGGCGGCCACGCCGAACACCAGGTTCAGCGGGACGACGATCGCCGCCGTGAGGAGCGTGAGGCGGATCGCCGAGAGCGCCTCCGACTCGGTGAGCGCCGCGAAATAGGCCCCCGCCCCCTTCGAGAACGCCGACACGAAGACGGTGACGACGGGCGCGAGGACCAGCACCCCGAGGAACCCGAGCGCGAGCAGGATCAAGAGAGCGCGCGCCCAGGGCGCCTCCGACGCCAGCGCTCGGCCGTGGGTGCGCCGCCGGTGCGGCATCGCGGCGACCGAGCCGCTCACGCTTCCGCCCTCCGCGCCCAGCGCTCGATGACGTTCACGGCGAAGAGCAAGAGAAACGACGCGCCGAGCATGACCGACGCGATGGCGGTGGCGCCGGCGTAGTCGTATTGCTCGAGCTTCGTCACGATGAGGAGCGGAGCGATCTCCGTGCGCATCGGCATGTTGCCGGAGATGAACACGACCGAGCCGTATTCGCCGAGGGCGCGCGCCATCGCGAGCGCGAACCCGGTGAGCAGCGCAGGAAGAATGGCCGGAAAGATCACCCGAGCGAAGGTCTGCCAGCGCGAGGCGCCGAGCAAGAGCGCGGCCTCTTCGACGTCGTCGTCGAGCTCCTCGAGCACCGGTTGCACCGTCCGAACGACGAAGGGGATCCCCACGAAGGTGAGCGCGAGCGCCACGCCGAGCGGCTCGAACGCCACCTTGACGCCGAAATGCGACAGAAACCCGCCGAAGACGCCCTTCTCCGAGTACACCGTCGTGAGGGCGATGCCCGCGACGGCCGTCGGCAAGGCGAAGGGGATATCGACCAGCGCGTCCGCGATGGCGCGGCCCGGAAAGTCGTACCGGACGAGCACCCACGCGACGACCACGCCGAACAGGGCGTCGACGCTCGCGCCGCCGAGCGACGCGAGGAAGCTCAGCTTGTACGCGGCGAGAGCCCGCGGCTCCGTCACCGTGCTCCACAGCGCGCCGAGCCCGAGCGAGCTCGTGCGCAGCACCAGCGCCGACAGCGGCAAGAGCACCAGCAGCCCCACGTACAGCACCGTGTAGCCGAACGAGAGACCGAATCCCGGTAGCACGCCGCGTCGGGGAATCATCGCGCTCACTTCTTCAGGTAGATCTCGTCGAAGATGCCGTGATCGTCGAAATGCGTCTTCTGCGCTTTCGACCAGCCGCCGAAGGTGTCGTCGATCGTGAGGAGCTTGAGCTTCGGGAAGCTCGCCTCGTATTTCTTGGCGACGTCGGGGTCGCGCGGGCGGTAGGAGTGCTTCGCGGCGATCTCCTGCCCCTCCGGGCTGTAGAGGTACTTCAGGTATTCTTCGGCGACGGCGCGCGTGCCGTGCTTGTCGACGTACTTGTCGACGACGGTGACCGGCGGCTCCGCGAGCATGCTGACGGACGGGACGATCAGCTCGAGGCGGTCTTTGCCGAGCTCGTTCAGGGCGAGGTACGCCTCGTTTTCCCAGGTGATGAGCACGTCGCCGATGTTGCGTTCCACGAACGTCGTCGTCGAGCCCCGCGCGCCGGAGTCGAGCACCGGGACGTTCTTGTAGAGCTTCGCGACGAAATCCTTCGCCTTCGCGTCGCTTCCGCCGGGCGCGGTCAGCGCGTAGCCCCACGCCGCGAGGTACGCCCAGCGCGCACCGCCCGACGTCTTCGGATTCGGAACGATCACCTTCACGTCGTCGCGGACGAGATCCGGCCAGTCCTTGATGGTCTTCGGGTTGCCCTTGCGCACCAAGAAGACGATGGTCGACGTGTACGGCGCGCTGTTGTTCGGCAGCCGCGTCTGCCAGTTGTCCGGAATGAGCTTGCCCTTGTCGGCGAGCGCCTGCACATCGTAGCCGAGGCCGAGCGTGGCGACGTCTGCTTCGAGACCATCGATGATGGATCGCGCCTGCTTGCCGGAGCCTCCGTGCGACTGCTTGACGGTGACGTCCTGCCCCGTCTTCTTCTTCCAGTACGCGGCGAAGGCCTTGTCGTAGTCCTCGTACAGCTCGCGGGTCGGATCGTACGAGACGTTGAGCAGCGAGACCGACGCGGGCGCCGCCGCGCCGCTCGATCCCGCGGCCGCCGCGTCGCTGCGCTTCTCCGTGCAACCCCCGAGAACGAACCCCAGGGCCGCGACCCACGCAATCCAGTTCGAAAGCAAGCGAGTCATTTCGAATTCACCTGACCTAGATGGAGTAACGGAGGACCGGCGGCCCCTCGCGCGTCGCGTGCTCGACGCGCTGCACGAGATCCGCGAGCGTCGTGCTCTCGAGCAGCTTCACGGACGATTCGTACATGTCCTGAAGGACGAGCCGGACACCGCAGGTCGCTTCGTCGCGGCACCCCTCGCAGCGCTGATAGGCCGTCCGGCTGAGGCAGGGCACCGGCGCGAGCGATCCGTCGAGCACGCGCATGATCGACGCGATGGAGATCTTCTGCGGGACGACGGCGAGGTAATAACCGCCTCCCCTTCCCTTGCGGCTGCGGACGAACCCGTGCTGCTTCAGCTCGGCGAGGATCAGCTCCAAAAACTTCCGGGGGATCTCCTCGCGCTCGGCGATCTCCGCGATGAGGATCGGCTCTTCCGGCGGCACCGTCGCCAGGTACGCGAGCGCTTTCAGCGCGTACTTGGTCTTCATCGTGATCATGACGAGATTCGCTCGTACCGCGCCGGTGTCCGGATCGCGGGGCCGACACGCCGGTGGTCATCACCCGGAATAGACGAGAGATTTTCTGATTGCACTAAATTCCCATTATTCCGATAGAATTTACTTAGCGTCGAGGGGTTCCGGAGTCAATCCGAATGCGGTGAATGCGACGCCGCGACTTACTCGACGTGCAGCGTGTAAGCGGTCCACGAGGCGCCGCCGCGATCGTCGCGGATCACCGCCCACAGCGTTTGCTCGCCCGCGGTCTTCGGCACCGTCCAGCTCGTTTGTGTACGCGGCGTATCCGGATCGGATTCCGCGACGCCGACGAGGCGCTCCGAGAAGTCGCCGGCGGTCGAATACCAAGTGACGGTGATCGCTTCGCGGCGATCGACGATCTCGTTCGCCGTGGAATCGAACCAGGCGTACGTCTCTGCGCCGGTGCATCCCTTGCTTGCACCGGAAGGACAATCGTCGGGGCAGGACGAGGCGTCCTCGCGCTCGCCGCAAATGCCGTCGCCGCACACCGATTTGCGCGGACACGCGGCCCACTCGGACGTCAGCGTGACGGTCGCGCCGCGACGAACGGCGGGCGCGTCGCCCATTCCGCTCTCGGGCACGACCGTTCCGGCTCCGAGCCGCAGCGTCGCGATGCGCGGGTTCTCGTTGATCCGGTAGCGATTGCCGAACTCCGTGGTCTGGTCGGGCGTCAGACCGGCGACTCCACAGCTCAGCCGGATGGAGCCGAGCGTCGGCGCTCCAGCGAGGAACGCGATCACCGGCTGGTAGTAGCCTCCCGTCGGATCCGGATCGGCGGGACGACCGCCCGTCTCGCCCGCTTTCGGCGGCGGCGGGTTCGGCCCGAACAGGCTGCACGCTTGCCGGGGCACCGCGGTCGCGACGGCGTAGCCGCGGCCGATCGGATCGCTCACCGCGCCGTCGGTCTCGCCCGGATGCAGGCAGTCGGGGCTGACGGAGCCGAGCTCGGTGAGCGGCTTGCGCTCGACGCAGAGCTCCCAGTCGACCCCGGGACGCGTCGTGCCCGGGGGCATTGCGACGAGCGCGCTGAGCGCCACGTTCGCGCCGGGAACCGCTTCCGCCGGCGTCGCCGCGACCGCGACGAGGCGCGGCTTCTGCACGGTCGCCACGTCGTCGCTGATCGTCGGAATGCACGCGCTCGCTCCGAAGGTCGCCGTCACGCAGATGAAGACCCGTGTGCGCATGTCAGAACGTCCACTTCGCGCCGGCGATGGGCAGGATCGGGAGCCCGCGGATATACCCCTTCCGCGAGTAGTCCACGTTGTAGACAATCTCCTCGTAGTTCGTTCGATCGGTGACGTTCTGGATGTCCAGGTACGTTTCGAGCTCGGTGCCCGCGATCTTGAAGTGCTTGGCGAACCGCACGTCGAGCGCCCAGAACGCCGGGATCCGTTCGGTGTTCTTGTCACCGAGGTCCGGGACGTAAATGTTGCGCCTCGAGTCGAAGTACGAGCCGAGAACGGGCGTGCGTGGGTAACCGGTCGCGTACCGAAACCGCGCGCCGACGTCGAAGCCCTTGCCGAGATCGTAGGACGCCAGCGCCGTGAGGACGTGCGTCTGGTCGTAGTCGAAGAGGCGATACGACAAGCCCGGCGCGTCCTGTCGTTCGCTGCGCGAGAGCGTGTACGCCACCCAGCCGAAGAGCCCTTGCGCGAGCTCGCGTCGCAGGAGCACCTGCACGCCGTACGAGCGCCCCTGCCCCTCTGAAACCAGCGCCTGGGCGAGCAGCGGCGTCGGCGACGGATTGCGCACCGCGAGATCGTTCGAGCGCGAGTAGAACACCGTGGTTTCCGCGCTCAGCAACGCGGCGAGCTGCACGGTCGTACCGAAGAGCAGGTGAGTCGCGGCCGAGGGAGTGAGCAGCGGATTGCCGAATGTAGGCGACAGATCCGCTACCGCCGGCGGCTGGTGATACTTGCCGTACGCCGCCTTGAACGAGACGCGGTTCGTCAGCGCGTAACGGACCGAGAGCCGCGGCTCGATGGAGATGTCGCCCACGTAGGCGCCCGAGTCCGGCGCGTTGCCTTGCTTCGGAAAGCGCCGGCTCACACTCATGAAGATCGGTTCGAGCCGGACCCCGGGGACGAGGTGAAGGCGATCGGAAAGGAGCCCGAAATCGCCTTCGGCGTACGGCGAGGCGCTCCCGATCACCGCGTTCCACTGATCGTTGTTCACGGCGTCCGACGGCGGCTGCCCGAAGATATGCGCGTCACCCTCCCGCGGCGGAGACGTGATCGAGCCATTGCGGTTGGCCGACGCGGAAGTGCCTTCGAGGTCGAGGCCGACGTTGGCGTTGAGAAATGACGAAACCTGACCCCGGTAGCTGGCGCGGAGGCCGTAGTTCATCGACCACACGTCGAGCGACGTCGGCGTCCCGCCGAAGCGCTGGACGATCGAGGAATGGTCCCTCCCCGCCCACGGAACGACGGAGATGAGCGAGCCGTTGCCGGGCAGCTTCTCGTAACGCGCGTAGACGCGATCGAAGTAGAGCTCCTGCGTCTCGCTCTTTCGGTCGTCGGGGCTGAGGCTCGCGATGTTGCGCGACAGCGAGTCGGACGAGATCAAGCCGCCGACCTCGACCCACTCCTTGTCGCTCTCGCGGTACCGGATCGCGGCTTCACCGTCGTAGTACTTCGGGATCGGAAAGAATTCGCCGACGTCCCGCGACGTGACGCGGTCGAGCAACCAGTCGAGGTGACTTCTGCGCACGGCGCCCTGGATGCGCCACTTGTCCGAGATGGGACCGTTCACGGACGCCGACGCGTCGAGGAAGTCGAGCTGCACGCTGCCGTGCATGTGGTCGTCGGCCGGCGCGCGCTTCTCGACGGAGATGAGACCGCCGAGCCCGCGGCCGTAAGTGACGCCGTACCCGCCGGGGATGAGCTCGACGGATCGCACGACGTCGGTGTGCACGACCGAGCGCAGTCCTCCGAAATGATAGAGCTGCGGCACGCGAACGCCGTCGACGTAGACGCGCGTGTCTTCCGGCGCCGCGCCCCAGACGACCACGGTGCCCGAACCGGCGGTCGCGCGCGAGACGCCCGGCATGTTCTCGACGATCTTGAGCACGTCACCTTGCGTACCGGCGACGCGCTTCGCCTGATCGGCCTCGACGACGGTCGAGACGATCTGCTTCGTGAGCTTGGGCGCCACCACGACGATCTCGAGGTCGTCGGAGTCCTCGCTGCCCGTCTGCTCGGGCGGCTGCTCTTCGACGTCGTACGTCGCGTCGAGCTTCTTGCCGGCCTCGAACGTCTCCTCGGTCTGCATCGCCTTCAGATCCGAGCGCGACAAAGACACGCGGTGGCCCCCCGGCGATACGGCGTCGAAATGGAAATGCCCTCTCTCGTCGGTGGTGGCGCGCTGTCCGTCGTCGAGCACCACGTCGACGCCGGCGAGCGGAGCCGACGTGGCGCGCCGCTTCACGATGCCCTCGAACACCGCCGTCGTGGGCGCTTCCTGCTTCAGGACGAAGTCGTAGCGATACTGGATCTTGATCGCCGCGGGCTGGTTGTCGATCTCGGCCGGCGTGAACAAGAACTGGCGCACGGCGGCGATCGCCGCGTCGTCGAACGCGGGCCCCGCCGACGTGAGCACCGCGACGTCGTCGACGGTTCCCGTCGGCGAAATCGCGACGAGGAGCACGACGGACGCGGCTCGCCCCGCCGCCTTCTCCGCGTCGGGATACGCGGCTTCGACGAACTTCACGAGCGCGGGCGGCTTCGTCAGCTTCGGCTTGTGCTCGTGCTCCACGGGCGCTGCTCCCTGCGCGACGGCGGCGCGCGGCGCGGCCAGCGAGACTGCGACGAGGATCGTCCCGGACCGACAAATCTTCCCGACAAGCGACCGACCTTTCAGCATCGACGACGACGCCGAGTCGCGGCGCAGCGAACTTGGGCGATGCGCGCGTTCATCCGGCCGTGAACCGCATCGAGATGGTGAACGTCGCTCGGACCGGTCTCCCGCATTGCGTCGCGGGCTCGAAGGTCGCTGACCGCGCGGCGACGAGCGCCGCCTCGTCCAGGCCGTAGCCGAGCCCCTGGATGATCGAGACGTCGATCACCTTCCCCGTCTCGTCGACGGTGAGCCGCACGCGCACCTTGCCTTCGATGCCCGCCGCGCGCGCGTTCGTGTTGTAGGCTGGCTGGGGCACCGAAATCGGACGCGGCTTGGTCGCGGACTCGTCGCAGGCGGACTCCGTCGAGCTCGGCCCGGCCTGGGCCTTCAGCGCCCGATGCACGGGGGCTTCGTGCTTCGCGGGCGCGAGCGACGGCGCTCCGAGCGGGATCGCGACTCCATTGCCGCCGACGGCGCCGCTCAGCGAGAGACCGAAATCGGGCAGCGCATCCGAGAGCGCGACCTTCGCGCGCGCCGCGGGCGGCGGCGGCGTATTCTGCGCCGGCGGCGGCGGCGCGGGCGCCGCGGCGCGACGCACGGGCGCGCGGGCCTTCGGCGGCTCCGGCTCGACGACCGTCTTCGGCGGCGGCGGCTCCTTCTTCGCCTTCGGGACGTCGGCGAGCTCGATCGCCGTCGCGGCGTGCGACTCGGTCACGTGCACGTGCCCGAGCCACACCGCGAGCGCGGCGTGGGCCGCAAAGCTCCCGACGATGAATGAGGTGCGAGTCGCCATCGCCCTTTGCTCGCTACTTCGATCGCTCCACGTTGATGGCGAACTTGGTGATGCCCTCGAGCTTCGCGGCGTCGATGACGCCGACGACCTGGCCGTGATACGCGAACTCGTCCGCGGTGATGACGAGGCTCACCTCTCTCGTCGCGGCCTTGGCGGCGCGAAACTTCGCCGGGAGCGCGTCCTTCGTGACCGGCTCGTCGTTGAAGAGGAGCTTGCCGTCCTTGGTGATGGTCACGACGTACGTCCTCTGGACGGATTCGTCCGACGTCGCCGTCTTCGGGAGCTCGACCTTCAAGCTCTGCGAGACGATGTACGTCGCCGAGACCATCATGATGACGAGCAGCACGAGCACCACGTCCACCATGGGCGTAACGTTGATCCCGACGATGCCTCCCCGCGCCGATCCGCGCGACTGAACTACGGCTGCCATGGCTACCTCTACGCGGCGGAAACGGCGCCCGGATGCTCGCGCGGGGCGTCGGGCAGCGGAGCTTCGGCCGCCTGCGTCTCGCGGGAACGCTGCTGGTGATGGCGTTCGCCGAGCGTCGGATCCGCCTTCAAGTAGGCGGTGATGAGCTTCGTCAACGCGAGCGAGTCCGTCTCGACCTCGCCGATGCGCTTCTGGACGACGTTGTACGCGATGACCGCGGGGATCGCGACGAACAGACCGACGCCGGTCGCGACGAGGGCTTCGGCGATGCCCGCCATCACGCCGCCCATCTGGGACGTATTCTTGCCCGCGTCGCCGAGCCGCTGAAACGCGATGATGACGCCGAGCACCGTACCGAACAGGCCGATGAACGGAGCGTTGTTCCCGAGGGTCCCGAGGAAATTCAGCCCGCGCTCGAGCTCCTTCTTCACCCGCGCGAGCTCGTAGTCGACCACGTCGCTGATGGCCGCGGTGCCGCACCCCGCCCAGCGGAGCGCCTCTCGCGCGACGCGCGCCTCGAACGACGGGCTCTTCTCGAGCAGCTTGTCGGCGCCGTCCAGATCGCCCGCGTCGAGCTTCTTCCCGAGCTCCGCGCGGAGCTGGTCCAGGTTCACCGATCTTCGGCGGAAGAAGATCCACCGCTCCGCCATCGTGGAGAACGAGAGGACCGAAAGCCCGAGCAGCACGTAGAGGACCCACGAGCTTCCGAGCAACGCGACCTTGAGCAACCGTTCGATGATCATGACCGTGACCTTTCGAGCTACTGGCTGTCGAACTCCGTGACGTACGTGCCTCTGCCGGCGCCGCCGTTTTCCTGAATCTGAAGCAGCTCCCCGGACGTCTCGTAGGTCTGCACCGTCGTGTAGGTGCCCGCCTTCTTGCCCGGCCGAGCGGCGTGGAACGTCAGATCGAAGCGCACGTACGCCTGACCACACGAATCGAACAGATTCGCGTAGACGAGGTAATGGCCCTTCGGGGGCTTCTGCTGGAACACGAGATCCTCACGCTGGAAGCCGTCGATCACGCAGCCGGCGTTCGAGTCGCGGTCGATCACGCCGGCGTCGCTCGGAAGCGGCGTCGGAACGCCGGCGTCGCCGTCGGACGGGACGGTGCTCGGGTGCTTCGGATCGACGAGCTTGCCGTCGGGGGTGACCACTTCCAGATCCAGATCGACGGGCGTGTCCCAGGCGAGACTGATCACGAGCGCGGGCGGCTCGATCGCCGGCCGGCAAGCGTTCAAGTTGTCCGGGATCACCGGCGCGACGCAGAGCTCTTCGTCGAATTGCGTGCCGGCGCGGCCCCGCTCGTCGAGGGCGACGAACAGGAGGTGCTGTGTGCCCGTCGGCGCGTCTTGCGCGACGTCGATGCTCGCGCTGAACTCGAGCTCGCCGTTGTTCTGCGGATCCGGCGATCCCGCCGGGAAGAGCCAGTAGCCGGAGCCGGCGCTCGCGAACCGAACGCCGAGCGCCGCCGCGTCCGGCGAGACGCGACCGGTGAACAGCTTGCCCGTCGCGCCGGCGAACGTGACGCCGTTCGCGGAGACCAGCGACGTCACGTTCGGTTTCGTCGGCTTCGTGCCGGCGGTGACCTGCTCGGACGTGAGCGGCTGCTTGCCGGGCAGCTTGCCGGCCTTGAACTGAGCGTCCTCCTTCAGCAACACGTCGTAGACGCGCACCGGCTCCGTCGCCCCCGCGGTCAGTGACTCGCCGGAGCACGCGCAGGCAGCGATGGTCGTCAGCAACACGATCGCGCCGCGGGTCATAGGTTCCCCTGCAGCCGGACGGTCCACGTGTCGTTCTTGGCGTCCGTCGGCGTCCCGTTCGCGGTGCGGCCGAGGTAATCCCGCACGAAGTCGTACTCGAACAGGAGTCGAGCGCGCTTCGGGATCTCGAGGCCGACGACGGGCGAGAACGTCCGCACCGTCTGGGTCTTCGGCTGAAAATTCCCGCTGCGTTGCTCGAACACGTCGGCGTTCGGGTCGTAGACCGAGTAGCGGAAGCCCGCGACGGCGTACGGCGTGATGTCCTGCGTGATCGCGGCGTAGCCGCCGAGCTGGCGAATGTCCGAGCCGCCGCCGCTGGTCGAGGAGTACGGATCGGAGACGAGATAGCCGCGATCGTAGTTCTTGCTCGCGTAGATCTCGCCGTAGACGTGGGTATCGCCGACGGACGTCTTGACGCGCACGCCGAGGTCCAGCCCGAGCGCCCAGCGATCGAAATTCTTCGAAGGCGTCGCCGCGGAGCCGGGCCTGCCGGTTACCTCGGTCGCCTGCGCGCTGCCGTCTTCGTTCATGTCTTGCCAGACGAGCGTGCTCTTCGTGGCCGGCGTCCCGGGGTGGAAGCCCTTCCCGGTCGCGAAGGACGTGCCGAGCGTCAGCTCGAAGCCCCTCGCCGGCGCGAGCGCGGCCCCGAAGCGCCCCGTGACGTCCTTCGCCGAATTCGGATCGCGAGGCAGTCCGCTGCTGCTCACCGGCTCGCCATCGGAAATCGCCACCGCGTACCGCAAAAACGAAGCCGCACCGGACAGCTTGAGGCCTGCGTCTTGCTTCGTCGGCCACAACGCCGTCGACGCGAGCGTGCGCTCCGTGAAGACGCGTGTACGGTCCGCTTCGACCAGCTCGAAGCCGAAGGGCAGATCCGTGATGCCGCCGGTGAGCATCACCAGAGGCGGCAGCGTCTCGGGGTTCTCACCACGATAGAACACCGAGACCTCCGCGAGCCGGATGCCGACGTTCACGCCGCTCACCGTGTTCGCATCGAGCTCGAACGTCGCGGCCACGTACTTCCAGCCGCGATCGGCGCGAAAGCGGGCGCGCCGCACGTAGAAACGATTCTGATTCAACGGAGCGCCGCTCTGCGCGAGCTGATCTTCCGACGCCTGACTATGAAGATAGTCGGCCTGTACGTAACCGCCGACGCCGAACCCGATGTGCGACGCCGGTGAGTAGCCGTCGCCCTCGAGGATGACCCCGCTTTCCTTCGCCTCGGCGCGCGCTTTCGCCTCGCGTTCCGCCGAGAGCCGCGCTCTTTCTTCCAGCGCCGCGAGGCGCTCCTCGAGCAGCCGCAGCCGTTCGTCGGCGTCGTTCGCCGGCCGTTGATCGGGCTTCTGCGCCGGTGAAGAAGAAGCGGGCTCGGCGTTCGGGGCCGCGGGGGGCGCTGGCGGACGGGAAGCGGGGTTCGGGGCGGCGGGCGCCGGTGCGGGACCCGGCGTTGCAGGTGGCGTCACCGCGTCGTCGGGCGAGGCGGACGGGCTAGCCGCAGCCGGGACCTCCATGTCCTCCTCGGCTTCCGCCTTCGGTTTCGGAACGGGCGACTGCGCCCGCGCAGCGCTGGAAAGGAGCATGACGACGACCAACAGAACGATGTCGAGAGGGCGGCGCACGAAAGGGAAAGTCCGTATTTTCAAACAGATACAATCAATAGAATTAAATCTATTGGTCAACTAGACTATTAACGACCCTGGATCAAGGGGCAATCTTCGTAAACGACCTCAGGGCGAAGACCGTCAGAATAAAAGACGCGCCGGCATTTGCCGGCGCGTCCCGGCGCTCCTCAGCGAACCGCCGCCTTCAGGGTGACGTTCAGGGGAGCGGCTGCAGCTTGCCGCCGTTCCAGTTGGTCGCTCCGAGGCGCGTCGCGTTGTCGAACGGAGAGCAATCGGAGCTCGTGCAATGATTCAGGAACTGAACCGTCGTTCCGGGTGAGCACGGGTAGCAGCCGTTCGGATTGCTCCCCGTCTTCGTCGGGTCGCATTCGGGGGCCCCGCTGTCGCCAGCCGAACCGCCGCTGCCGCTGCGTCCGCCGGTGGAGCTCGCGCCACCCGAGGAAGCATCCGGGCCCTCGGCGCCCCCGTCGGTGCCGCCGGTGCCGGAGTCGTTCACCGCGCCGCCGGATCCGCCGTCCTTGTTTGCGGCCCCGCCGCTTGCGCCCCCGCTGCCGGTTTTCTTGCCGCCCGTCCCCGAGTCATCCCCGCCGACCGGCGGCGGGCTACTGCCCGGTCCGGAGTTGTCGTTCGAGCAAGCGGCCGCGATGATCGTCGTGAGACCGAGCACCAGCGCGAACGACGTGCTCTTGCACCAAAGAGAAGTGTTCCGGGATTTCATCAGTAAGCCTCGCAGTAGCCGCTCGTGGCGTTCGACGGGAAGAAGCGGCACTTCGGCTCCGCGTTGTTCTTGCAGTCCTTGTCAGCCGAGCAGACGGTGCCGCTCGTCGTACCGGTCGCGTTTTTCTCGAAGTAATGCGTGCACGGCACCGGCGGCGCCCACGAGCTGATCGCGCCGGCGGTGCCGTCGCGGGTCACCTGCATCGCGCATTGGGGGATGTCTCCCGCTTTGATGGTCAGCTTCGCGACATCGAGCCCCTCGGGCGGATCGATCGCCCCATTGAACCAGCCGATGAGGTTCGCGACGTCCTGGTTTACGATTTTCTTCGAGGAATCGACGCGGGCGAAGAAATGCCCGGGAGTCCACAGGTAGTACTGACCGTTGCGCACGTTCGCCTTGTCACGCGCCGTCGACGTGGAGTCCGGCCAAAAGCCACAAGACTGGCCCTTCGCCTGGAACGCCAGCGTCTTCACGCCGGTCGTGGCATCTGCGGTGGAACCGGAGACGAACCCGATGGCGTCCTGCCCGTTGCCGCTGCCGCTGAACGTGACGACGTCGCCGGCGACGGCTTGGTTCGTCGTCTCCGAGACGCCCCCCTTGAACGCCGCGGGGGGCACGTTGATCGCCGCAGCCACGAAGAGCTGCACGAAAGAGCTCGCCGTACGTTGCACGGTGTGCGCGGGGTTCGTCCAGGGCGGCACCTTCCCGTCGGCGCCGAAACCGTAGATGTAATACAAGGCTTCCGCGCTGATCGACGCTTCGTTGGAATTGGAGCCCGTGATGATGTTCACGGTCTGGATCGGGCCCGTGAAGTCGCCGACGTCCGACGGCAACGTCGTGTTCGGACAAAAGTCCGCCGTGTTGCCCATGTGCGAGAAATCGACCACCTGCCCCGTCACCTGATCGGGGCTGCAGGTGTGCTCGACCACCGCGTTCGTGGAGTCCACCGTCCAGTACTTGAAATCGCTGGTCACCTTCTTCGCGACGAAGCCGCTGAAGCCCGTGCAGGCGCTCGAATCCGAAAACAGGATGGTGATCGGATCGGAGAGCTGCGAAAGCGCTGCACCGACGCCTTTCAAGTCGTTGGTGATCGCGCTACCGCCGGCTCCGTAGATGGGGTGCGGCAGGTTGAGCGACGAACACTGGTCCGCGGCGGAAGCGGGCGCGCCGAACAGGCTCGCCGTGAGACCGGCGGCGAGCGAGGCGCCCCATACGAAGGGCCTACTCCTCAAGTACATGACAAAAGACCTCCACTTTACAAGACGTTAGACAGGCAACGCGGCCTGCCGGAACGATGGCGCCCGGGCGCCGAATCAATTTACTCGATCGGGTTACTAGATTTATGGCTCAGGTTCGTCAAGCTGTGTTTTGCATAAACAGAATCCCCGAAGCCTGAACGCGAGAGGCGTCGCGACCCGCGGCGCCCTTGACGAACCCGCCCGATGTCTCTTATACGAGACAAGTCAGTCATACTTCAGGAGGCGGCATGCACGTCGGAGTCATCGGTGGAATGGATCGCGCGGCCCCCCACTACAAGAGCGTCGTCGAAGAAGAGGGGCACTCGGTCGAGTGCCACACGGGAGATCTCGCGGGGACGGGCCCGAGCGCCCTCGAGGCGATCGTCCAGCGTTCCGATCTAGTCGTCGTCGTGACGGATCTGAATAGCCACGGGGCCGTCTGGCAAGCGCGGCGTCTCGCTCGACAGCATTCCCGCGCCGTCGTGTTCGTGCGGCGTCTGGGCGTGGCGCGTCTCCGGCAGATCGTCGAGTCGCACGCGGACAGCACGCGCAACGCTTTGCGGCTGGCGCACGGCGGTTGACGCTCGCGCCTAGCGCTCAGAGGTCGTCTCGTACGTCGCCGGCGCGTGATCTGACCGAGGTTCAGTCGGCGCGCGCAACGCATCGGCGCAGAGGATGCCGATGCTGGAGCACGCGACGAAGACGATCGCGTCGAGGCGACCGGCGCCGGCCGCGACGATGGACGGCCCCGGGCAGTAGCCCCCGAGTCCCCAGCCGATGCCGAACACCGCAGAGCCGATGATGAGACGGCGATCGAGCCCCGCGCGCGGCGCCAACGACACGACGCGGCTCTTCGGCGGCAATCGGATCGCGACGGCATAGACGAGAACGGCGGCCGCCATCACCAGCGCGAGCGCGGGACGGAAGCTCCCCGCGAAGTCGAGGAAGCCTTGTACGTTCGCCGGCGTGGTCATCCCGGAGATGACGAGTCCCACCCCGAACACGAAGCCCGCGAGCCACGCCGTGACGAGAGCCCGTTTCATGGGGCAACGCCGTTTCCGTTCAGGACGTGTCGGACCACGAAAACGACGGCGGCGCCCGTCGCCATGAACGTGAGCGTCGCCACGAGCGATCGCGAAGACGCGCGGGCGATGCCGCAAACGCCGTGCCCCGACGTGCAGCCGGCTCCGAGCCGCGCACCGAAGCCGACGAGAAGCCCCGCGAGCGCGAGCAACCCGGCGCTGCTCGACGGCCCATTTCCGGTGCGCGGTAGCAGGATGAACCCCGCACACGCCAATCCCGCGAGGAACGAGACGCTCACCGACCACTCCGGTCCGCGCGAGCGAAGGGCGTTCCCGAGCACGCCGGTCACGCCGGCGATCCGCGCGTTGCCGAACCAGAACAGCGCCGCGCCGAGTCCGATCAACGCGCCGCCTAGCAATGCCGCGAGCATGGGAGCGAACTTAGCACCGCGGCGTCCGCTTGACCCGACTGTTTTGTCTGTTATAAAAGACTCTGTTCCAAAATAGAGAACGGGAGACATTGATGACTTCCCTCGCGCACGAGAGATACCGGCCGACGTCGCGACGTCGTCCCGCGAAGACCGAAGAGGCCCGGCCGTTGCGCGTCGGCGTACTCGGCCTCTCCGCGGAGTCGCCCATCGGCCTGATCGAGCCGCTGTCGCGTGCGGCGCTCCCCGTGCGGGCGATTTCCATTCATCTTCTCGGCACGCCCGGAACGAGCGGCCGTGCTCCCGGCGCCGGGGTGTCGTTCACCCATGCCATCCTGGACGAGCCCCTCGACGGCCTCGTGCTAGTCGGCGCCCCGAACGAGCCCGATGTGGAGCCGGAGGCGCTCGAGAATTTCCGGGAGCTCATGGAAATCGTGGAATACGCACGCGGCTTCGTCCCGTCGACGCTCGGACTGGGTACGGGCGGGCTCTTGCTCGCGCGCGCCCTCGGCCTCCAGGTGGTCGCGCTCTCGCGCGGCGTTCACGGGCTCGTGCCGCACCGCGTGCTCCGTCGCGATCATCCGCTGCTTGGACGGGGCAACGAGGTATTCTTCGCCGCCGAGGATCGGACGTTCCGGATCACCGACGCCTCGATGGACGCGGCCGTCGGCGCCGGCCGCGTCACGGCGCTCGCCCATTCTCGCGATGGGGGCGTGTCGCTCTTCGAAAGCTCCGATGGACGTTGCGTCGCCCATTTGGGTCATCCGGAGCGAAAACCGCCGAGGATCGGCGATGACGGTCGTTTGAGCGCGTTCTACGACTCTGCGCGCGAGAGCGCTCGCGCGCACGCGGCCGCGTTCTTCGAAGCTTGGGTAATGCGCGTCAACGACTTGGGAGAGCGCGGACGCGCCCGCTCGCGTCCCTGATTCGCGAGCTCGACGGTTCCGCTACGCCGTTTCGACGAACCGCGTGACGCGATCGACGACGCCGACGTCCGACAGAATGCGCCGGCGACCGAGGCCGTCGGTCGCGAAGAGCGTCGCGCTCGGCCAGGCGCGCGGTCTCATCGAGAGCGGCGTGCACGAGTCACATGCCGGTCGCGAAGAGCGTCGCGCTCGGCCAGGCGCGCGAGCTCGCGCCGACGCGAAACGACGCGGCCGGTCGTGCACGACGTCAAGCCGCCGCAAAGGCGGGGGAGCGGTCCTTCGCGTATCGGTTCAGCACCCACTTTCCCGCCGGACGGGCTCGGAGTGCCTCGCGGCGAGAATGGAGCGCGGGCGGCAACGATTCGACGGCGGACCACGGCGATTCGGGCGCCGCGACGAGCGGCCCGAGCAAGGACGCGGCCGTGATGTCGGCGAGCGTGAGACCATCGCCGACGAGATAGCGATCCGGGTCGCCGTCGATGAGCCGTTCCAAGCGTTCCACCGCGGCGTCGATGTCACGCGACGCCTGCTCGATGCCCGCGTCGTCGGTGCGATACATCCGTCGGATCTCGCGTCCGAGGATCCCAGTGATGCCGTAGCCCGACAATCGCCCGAGCCATCCGTAGCCGCGGAAGAACAGCGAACGCAGCATCCCGGGAGTCTTCATCGCTTCGCCGTACGCCCACCTGCGCACCGCGGGTCCAAAGGTCTCGTCGAAATACGATTCCAGTTCGAGCACGCGCGCGCGCTCCGCCGCGGAAACCGGGATGAGCGGCGCCTGCGCGTAGCGCTCCTCGAGGTGCAGCGCGATCACCGTCGAATCGCAGATGCCCTTCCCGCCTTCGACGAGCACAGGAAGCGTGCGATCCGCTCCGAAGCGGCGATTGACGAAGATGTGCGGCCCGGGCAGCAGATTTCGAATTTCGTACGGAATCCGCTTCAAATCGAGGTGCCAGCGCGTTTTCTCGCAATAGTGCGAGATGGGAAACTGCAGTAGCACGCGGCGTCCATCGGACATGGCTACGCACTATACGCTCCTCGGTATGCCTCGTCTCGCGCGGCCAAGCGGAGTCGACTCATCCGGTCAGCAGATCCAGTTTGGTTCTGCACGCGAAGAGCCGAGCGCTCATTGCGACCGCTCCAGCGAGAAAACAGCCGGCGCCGGCCTCGCCGGGCGTCCCGCTCGCCGCTCCGTGGCCGCTCGTGATCTGTTCTTCCAACGAATGTCAGGTCGTAGCAGCGACCGGGACTTGCCCTGATCGCTCGCATCCAGCCCAATTTGGCTGTACTACGAAGGGATTCGTCGGGTAGCGCTCCGCCTCCGTGCGCGTGTGCGCACCATTTCACGGCATGCGCGGCGCGGGGCTGTGGCAACATGCGCGCGCCGTCATGCAAAACCGCCGCATCGTGCTCGCGTCCCGCCCGGAAGGCGAACCGGACGCTTCGAACTTCCGCCTCGAAACGACATCGCTTCCGGAGCTCCCGGAAGGGCGCGTCCTCGTGAAGAATCTCTACTTGTCGATCGACCCGTACATGCGCGGCAGAATGAGCGACCGCCCGAGCTACGCGCGACCGGTGGGTATCGGCGAGGTGATGGTCGGCGGTACGGTGGGACGCGTCGTCGAGTCGCGAGCGCCGGGCGTCGGTGTCGGCACGCTGCTCGTCGGCTACGGCGGCTGGCAAGAGTACGCCGTGCTGAATCCGGCCGATCAAAACACGCTGCCGGTCGTGGCCAATCTGCCGCCTTCCACCGCTCTGGGCGTTGCCGGCATGCCCGGCGCCACGGCGTACTTCGGCCTCACGAAGATCGGCGAGCCCAAGCCCGGCGAAACGGTCGTCGTGTCGGCGGCGTCGGGCGCCGTCGGCTCCGTCGTCGGACAGCTCGCGAAGATCATGGGATGTCGCGCCGTCGGCGTCGCCGGCGGTCCGAAGAAGTGCGCGTACGTCACGAAGGATCTCGGCTTCGACGCCTGCATCGATCATCGATCGCCGAACATGGCCGCGGAGCTCGCGAAGGCGTGCCCGAAGGGCATCGACGTGTACTTCGAGAACGTCGGCGGCAAGGTGCTCGAAGCCGTCGCGCGGCTCCTGAATCCGGGCTCCCGCGTTCCCATCTGCGGCTTCGTCTCGCAATACAACGAGGCTGACCCCGTATCGCCGTTCACCGTCCTCGGCGCGCTGCCGAATCCGCCGGTCCACCGGTTCTTCCTGGTATGGGAGTGGCCCACGGAATACCCGGCGGCCATCGAGAAACTCGCCGGCTGGGTGCGAGAAGGCAAACTCAAATACGCCGAGGACGTGACGGAAGGGCTCGAGCAAGCGCCGCGCGCGCTCATCGGCGTGCTCCGCGGCGAAAACTTCGGCAAGAAGATCATAAAAATCGACCCCGCTGCACCGTGACGTCGTCTGCGGAGCACGCCAATCGCGGCGAACGCCTCGTCACGCGCTCATCACCCTTGAAGAGCATTCCACACGCGTTCGTGACCGCTCCTCGCCCTTGAAGAGCGTTCTTCCCTGACAGCTGACAGCCGACAGCTGACCGACAACCAGGGCCGCCTTGACACCGACGCACACAGATCTATATCGTGTCACGATATAGTCGTGAATGGTCGATCCAAGGAATCCGGCGAATTCATTGATTACCGCGCGCTCGCGGAGCTGCGCCATCAGATTCGCCGTTTCTTGACCTTCAGCGAGCAAGAGGCGCGCGCGGCGGGCGTCGAACCCCAGCAGCATCAAGTGCTCCTCGCGGTGAAGGGCCTGCCCGAAGGCGCAAGGCCAACGGTCTCCACGCTGGCCGAACGGCTCAAGCTTCGACACCACACCGTGGTCGGCCTCCTCGATCGACTGACGGCGGCGAAGCTCGCCGTCCGCCGGCCGAGCGCGCACGACGGCAGAGAAATTCTCGTGGAGCTGACGCAGAAGGGCGAACGCGTGCTGCGCGCTCTTTCCATGTCGCATCAGTCCGAGCTGCGAAACGCCGCGCCGGCGTTGCTCACGTCGCTCGCTGCTATCGTCGGAGAGCAACACACGTTGCGCGACACGGCTGGTGGTCAGGAAGCGACGCCGGCCACGAACAGGACGTGAGACAAGTATGGAGTCCTTGATGAACGAAGAATCAACTTTTGGAGGCGAGCTCGTCTCCGGTCTCCTGGGCGCGGGGGTTGCAATGGCCTGCATCCTCCCACCTCTCTTGCATCTGGTGACCGGGCCGCTCGGGCCGTGCATCGGCGGCTTCGTCGCGGCGAATCGCGGCAAGCCTGGGGCGCGCGGCCGCGTCGTCATCGCGCTGACGATCGGGACGGCCGTCACTGCTTTCATCGGCACCGCCGCGGAAGTGTTCACCAGTCTCGCGGGCAAGAGCCAACTTCCGAGCTGGTTCCCGTCATCCGGAACGCTCGCGGCAATTCTCGCGGGAGTGTGGATATATTCGACGGCGCTCGGCGCCGCGGGAACCGCGGTCAGCGCGGCGTTATCGCGAAGAGAGAAAGAGCAACCCTCCTGACTGCACTGCGACAGACCGGATGCTAGCATGCTCGTCATGCTGTCGAGAAGGTCCTTTGTCGCGGGGGGTTTGAGCGCTCTCGCGCTCGGTTACGTTCGCCCCGCGCAGGCAACGCTGGTTCGCCCCGTCACGCTCACGGAGCTCGTGAGCATGAGCCAATACGCCGTCATCGCGACGCCGGGCGAGTCGTCCTCCCGCTGGGAGACCATCGGCGATCGCGAACGGATCGTGACGTATTCGCCGGTGCGGATCGAAAACGTGCTCGATGGCACCTCGCCGGGAAGCGAGATCATGGTGCGCACGCTCGGCGGCAGCGTCGGCGACGTCGGACAGATCGTGCCGGGCGAGGCGCCCATCAGGAAGGGCGTGACCGCGGCTTTGTTCCTGGAACCCGTCGCGACGGACGTCTACGGCGTGTCGGCCATGGCGCAAGGGCACTACCCCATCAAGGCCGACGTACAGGGCGCGCGACGGCTCGTCGCGCATCGCTTATCGACCGAGAAGCTCGCTCCCGATACAGCGATCGTTCGACTCGATGGCAAGACCATCAGCGAGGTCGAAGCGGCCGTGTATCAGGAGGTCGCCCATGGCGCCCGCTAAAGCGCCGGTCGCGCTGGTCACCGCATTCGCCTTGTTTCTCCCGGCACGCACCGCGAGCGCGTGGTGTCGCACGACCACGTGCGACGTCCAGATGTCGGACCCAGGCTGTAGCTGGGATTCGAACAACTGCGCGACGGCGGGAAAGCCGCTGTACTGGCCGGACAGCTGCGGCTGGTTCGGCGTTCAAAAGGACGGCTCGCCGAAGCGCAACATCAGCTACAGCACCTTCCATTCGCTCGTGAGCAACGCCTTCAAGAAGTGGAGCAAGGCGAGCTGCGGCGGCGGAAAGGTCCCGAGCTTCGAGATGACCGACACGGATCTCCTGTACGGCCCCGTCGTCTGCTCGACCATCGAGTTCAACAAGGACGCGGCGAACGCGAGCGCGTGGATGTTCCGCGACGACAGCTGGCCGTACGTGGGAGGCAGCTCGACCATCGCGCTGACGACTCTGTCCGTCGACATCCCGACCGGACGCATCCTCGACGCCGACGTCGAGATCAACTCCTACCGGACGGACATCACCACCTCGGACACCAACGTCGGGGCGGATCTCGACTCCATCGTCACCCACGAGTCGGGGCACTTCCTGGGTATGGCTCATTCGGCGGTGCAGGACGCGACCATGTTCGCGAACTACTCGCCGTCGACCATCTCGATCCGCAACCTGTCGCCCGACGACGAGGCGGGCATCTGCGCCGCGTACCCGCCGGCGAACCTCCCGGCGTGTGGCCCGCCCGAGCCCATCTACGGCTTCTCGAAGTATTGCAAGGGCGCGGATCCATCGACGCAGCCGGTAGGCACGTCCAAGACGACCTGCGCCATCGCGCTGGGCTCATCCTCGACCAGCCACGCCGCCCTCATCGCGGCCGCCCTCACCGCCGTCACCCTGCGCCTCCGGCGTCGGAAAGCCGCGTAGCTCCGCCCGCAAGGTCGCGGCGAACCAGGAGCGCGACCCCATCGACGAGCGCTACACCCGTTCGAAGATGCTCCGCACGCTATGCGCCACCTGCTGAAACGGCCACGGCGCGGCGCCCTCGCTTTGACGGCCGGCGAGCAACGACTCCGCGGCGAGCTGCCCGGAGCGAACGGCTCCCTCCATGCACACGCCCCACGGCTGGCGAGTGTAGTCACCGGCGAGCACCAGGCGTCGTAGGCCCACGTACTGCGGCGGCCGCAGCCGCCAAACGCCGGGACGGCACGCGATGATCCCTTCGCGGGTGTGAAGAAAGCGCCGCGTGACGCGGTTGTTGCGGATCCGTCCGGGATAGAGCCGCTCCAGATCGCCGAGCACGCGCTCTTCCACCGGACGACGCCCTTCTTGCTCCACGACGAGGCGCTCGTGATCGTACCCGAGCTCGGGCAGATGCGTGGTGACGTCGTCGACGAGCGCGTCGACGAGGTGGATCCCCTCGCCGTCGTTCGGAGTGCGCGTGGGCCGCAGGACGTCGAACACCGTGCCCGAAGACAGGATGTACGCCTGCTCCGCGCCGTCGATGGGGCGCTCGAACCAGAGACGGATCGTGAACGGATGCACGTTCTCGAGGCGGCGCATTCCGTGCCACGCCGGCAGCGACGACAGGGTCGGATCGGCGGCGCTCACCGCGAGCAACCGCTCCCAAGGAAGCGCGCAGACGACGGCGTCGAAGAGCGACGGGTTCGGCGGCGCCGCGGGACGAAACCCGGGCACGAGCACGTGACGCACCCCGGTGCGATCCGGAGCCTGCGCGAGCTCGAGCGCGATGCGCTGTCCGTCGGCCACGCCGAGCCGCTTCACTTCGACGCCGAAGCGAAAATCCACGCCGCGCGAGCGGAGATAATCCGCGATCGGCGCGCACATCGCCGCGGTCCCGCCGCCCTCGATGCACCGGACCCGCGGATCGGGCAGGATATTCGACATCCACCGCAGGAGCTCGAGCGCGGAGAGCCGTTCGAACGGAAGCGACGTGAGCGAGAATAGACAGCGCCGGAAGACGTGATCGATCGCCGCTTCGGGGACGCCCATCCGCCGGAGCAGATCGATCGCAGATTCGTCATCCGTCCTTTCCGGATCGCGCAGCGCCGGATCCAGGTACTCGATGAGCCGCGAGAACGCGGCCAGGGCTTCCGTTCGCGGTCCCCGCATCTCCTCGGGCAACTTCAGCGCGTTCCAGAGCCACGCGCCGGGGCCGCCCTCGATGACGTAGTGCCCCCGTTCCGGCGCCCAGAAATGAATTCCGCGGCCCGCGAACGGCGGCTTCTTCAGGCCGGCGCGCGCCATCAGCCCGAAGAGCGCGTGGTAGTGCTGAAACCAGGCGTGAAGGCCGTGCTCGACGACGTCACCGGGCAATAGACCCGCGACGGGCACGGGGACGTCGAAGCTTGCGACGCGACCCCCCGGAACGGGAAACGAATCGACGACCACGACGCGGGCGCCGTGATCGACGAGCCGCTCCGCCGCGGCGAGACCGGACAGGCCCGCGCCGATCACGAGAACACGCATGCACGAAGGCTAGGTCAGGCGCACGAGCACGCCTAGCGACAACGCGCGACGCGCGACGTCAGTATCCGGCTTCCACTCCGACGTTCGGCAGCACGAGCGGACCGACGCCGGCCTCGGTACAGCGGATGATGCTGCAAGTGCGGCTGATGACCTCGCGGGTCGCCGTCGCGTTCAGGACCTCCATCAAGAAGCCCCAGTACCCCTTCTGGCCGAGGCGCCAGCGCTTTTCGACGCGCAGATCGAGGCGGAGGTACCACGGCCCGCGGTCGCCCTCGAAGATCGGACCGTTCGCGGTGATGTGACTCGTGGGCACGCCGCTCTCGATGAGCCCGCGCGCGCCGATGCGGAAGCGATTGCCGAGATCGTAGCTGAGGGCGACGCTCGCCACGTGGGTGTGATCGAACGCCGAGAGGGACGTGATGTTCTCGTGCGTGCGCATCGATCGGGACAGCGTGTACGACAGGATCCCGCCGAGCTTGCGCGTCAGCGGGCGCTTCACCATGACCTCGGCGCCGTAGGCGTAGCCCGTGCCGCGAAGGCTCGCGACGTCGGCGTTGAAGGTCGCCTGACGCGAGAAGCCGAGCGGGTCGCTCAGGTTGAAGAAATCTTGCTGGAAGCCGGTGAGCGACGCCGTCACGTCCTCGGGGAAATCCACCTCGACGCCGGCGCTCTGTTGGACGCTCTCTTGGAGCCCGCCGCGCAAGCCGCCGATCTCGACGCCGGGAACGTTCGGCAAGTAGTTCGGCGTCTGATGCGAAATGCCGAGCGTGTGGACGATGCGCACCTTGCGGGAGACGGCGAACGAAGCGGCGAGGCGCGGATCGACGCCCACCTCGGTGATGCCCTGAGAGTTGAATACGTCTGCGCGCACGCCGGGACGGAACAGGATCGCCTTCGTCGGATGGAGCTCCAGGTCCGCGTAGGCGCCGGTGATGAACTGATTGCGCGAGGGGAATAGAAAGGTCGCGTCGCGAAAGTTCAGCGTCGGATCCGGATCGAGCTCTAGCCGATACCCGTCGACGTCCACGTCGGCGCCGAGGCGCAGCAGATCCGAGACGCCGAGGCGCTCTTGCAGCTCGAAGCGAGCGGCCGCCGACAGATCGGAGATCGTCCCTCCCTGGAGCGCGCTGCGATCGTATCCGAGCGTCGTCGCGACGCGGAACTTGCTGCCCGACGAGAAGCTGTGGTCGTAGCGCAGATCGACGCGATGAAACTGCGTCGTGCCCGTCTCCGGAGGCGAATCGGAGCCGAGGAGGCCGGAGTTCGTCTTGTCGCCGGCGAAGTCGAGCGCGCCGAAGGCGAACACGCTGAGCACGTCGTGCTGGGTGACGTCGTAGTCCGCGTGCAGCTGGTAATCCCAGTAGCCGACGTCCAGGTTGGTGAACTTCGAGACGGTGAGCTGCGTCGTGGAGAGGCGGCCGGCCGCGGTCACGTGCGCGCGGCCGTCGTCGAACGGCGTGCTCGCGACGCCGGACAGGTCGAGGACGGTGATCGCGCCCTCGGCGTGGAGCGCGTCGCCGGTGGGCGCTGTTTCTGCGGCGATGATCCCGCCCGCGTAGCGTCCGTAGCGCGCGGGCGCGCTGCCGGGGTAGACGTCGACGCGATCGATGAACGCCGGCGCGATCACCGGGGGCCCGACGAGCGCGTGGAACAGCGCCGGGACGCGGATGCCGTCGATGAAGTAACCGACGTTGCCCGGCGGCGCGCCGCGCAGGAAGAACAGCGGCACGAGCGAGACGACCGGCGTCACCCCCGGGAGCGCGCCGACGGCGCGAAATGGATCGCCGAAGGAGCCCGGCAAGAGCTGCGCTTCGACGCGCGATACGGTGACGCCGCCCGGGGCGGCGCGCTGCCCGTGCACGGTGACGCTGTACGCCGGCTCCTTCTCCGGCGGCGGCCCTTGAGCCGCGTTCGTCGTGGCGGGCGCAGGTCGTTCCGCCGGCGCGGGCGGCTGGGACGTCTCCTGCGGGCTCAACAGATGTTCGCCGATGAAACGCGCCTCGAAGCGGATACGCGCGCGCACCGGCTTGCCGTCGCGCAGAGCAGGAGCAAACTTCCACGTGGCTGCGGCAATGCGAGCGGACGTCGCGAATGGCTCCGGACCCTCCGCTCGGCCGATGGCGCCGACGGTGCCGTCTTCGTTCACCGTCAGCTCGAGGACGACGCTCGCGTCGCCGGTCGCTCCTTCGGGATACGTGACCGACGTATCCAGCGGCTTCGGCGGGACGACGGACGGAGGCGAAGGTCGAGATTGCGCGGACTCTGCCGCGGAACGGCTCGAAATGACGCCGGTCGCGAAAAAAGCCGCCAATGCGAACGCGACGCGCGTGCCCGCGCGCTCGAATGCACAGCGGCTCGATCCGTTGCGAGTCAGGGGAAGCATTCGATGAGCGACGGTGTATGCTGGTCTTTCGTGGCGTCGGGTCGGGTGCACAAGGCTTCACTGCTCTGGCCGGCGAGCCTTGCCCTGACGCTCGTCGGCTGCCACGTGGACCTGAGTGGATTAAACCAACTCTTCAGCTCGGATCCAACCTACCTCAGCCTTCCGGGAACGCGAATCGGGAGCGGCAAGTATAGCGGCGCGAGCATCGTCGGAACCAACGCGTCGGGGGCGCACGTCATCGCCTTCGATGCGAAGGTGTCTCCAAACGTTCTGACGATCTTCCCCTTCAGCGGCGGCAAGAGCTGCAGCACGGCGCCTGCGAACGGCTATTTGGCGCTGGATTTCGGCGTGAGGAGCACCATCCCGGCCATCGTCGGGTACCACGAGAAATCCGGCAGCGACACGCTGCTGCACCTGACGACGATGGATTGCAAGGAGACCTTGCCCCCGATCAAGGACCGTAACTATCCGCTCGACGCGACGTTCGACACCCCGCCGGGGTATCTCGCCGTCGACTCGACCGGGAACCTCACGTTCCTCGATCCGTTCGACAAGAAGACGACGATCATCGCGAACGCAGCGCGCGGCACGCGCGTCGTCCAGAACAAGATTTGGTCCATCGAGACCCCGCAGCTCGTGGTGCGCGACATGCAGCTGAACGAGCTCGCGCGGTACGGCACCAGAGTGACGGAGTTCGACCTGGCCCAGAACGCCGGCGTCAGCGTCATGTATGTGGACGCGACGTGCGACGCGGGCGCCTCGCCGTGCCCCGGCGATCTGTTCCAGGTCACCGACGCACTCGGAACCGCGCAAAAGATCGACTCCAACGCCTGCAACGTCATTTTCCCGGTCCACTGGGGAGGCCTGGGCGTCAGCTACCGATCGCCGTGCACGGATCGAACACTCGTCGTCTACGGCCGCAGCTCGTCCCACGCGACGCCGTCGAAGACCGTCGTCGGCGATTCGGTGCTCGGAAGCCCCGACGTGGATCTCATCGGCTCGACGCCGTACGTCTTCTACGAGAAGTCCGACGACCCGAAGGCGAGCACGGGCACCCTCTACGGCGGCGTCCTCGGGATGGACCTCGAATCCATCGCCGACGGCGTGCAGCGCGATTCGAGCCGCGGCGCGCCGGTGATCGACAAGATCGGTTCGGAGTGGCGCATGACCGTCGACTACGACTCGAGCGCGCAGACCGGACGGCTCGTGACCTGGTCACCCGGTAAATCGCTCACCCAGATCGCGACCGGTATCACGCAGATCAGCGGGTCCGTCGCCATCGTGAACTTCGACGGCTCCGTCGGCGATCTGGTGGCGTTGAACGGCGCCACGGTCTCCAAGCCGCTCGCGCACAAGGTGCCGCGTCAGCGCGTCCTCGTCGACGATCCAGGCACCGCCGTGATCGCCGACTACGACGGCAACGCGGGCACGCTCCTGGTCGCGCCGGCGGGCACGGTGGATTTCGAAGAGGTCACCAAGGGCATCACGACCGACGAGCTCTCGAACGGCAGCGTCGCCTTTCTGCAAAGCCTGCCCGCGATCGGTTACCTTCACGACTTCGACGATCAGAGCGGGACAGGTATCCTCGGCGCCCGGATCATCGAGACCGGGGACACCTTCGACATCGGTATCCGCGCCTCGGAATGGGGGGAATACGGATGGCCCGAACCTGGCATCCTGTACATCACTCCGGAGGGTGACGCGTCCGGCATATGGTTTGCTCGGCTGCAATGAACGGAATTCTCCATTGATTCCGGAATGCGATAGGCGGATGTCGTGCCTTGATATCCAATCAGGCTAGCGCTGGCGGTCGAGCATCGTCTAGGAACCATAGACCGGGTAACGAAGTCCCCGGGCTTGGTATTTGGGCAACGCCGGCTCCGGCGTCGGTTCTGCAAGATGGAGGGCCAGAGCGCATGCACCTCGCCATCGTGATCGAGTCGAGTTACGGGGAAAACACGCAGCTTGCCGAACTGCCCGGTGCTCGCGCCAGCGCGGAGCTCATCGCGACGGGCCTCGAGCACGCGGGCTTCGTCGTGGAACGCGTGCCGGCCTCGCGCGAGCTCGCCGGTTACCTCGATGAGCGTCTCCTCGGGGCGGCGACTCCGTTCCAGAGCCTCTTCGTCTATTACTCCGGTTACGCCGCGCTGAACCCGGAGCGCGGACCCGCGCTGCTCCTCGATGGCCCGCGTCTTCGAGCGTTCCCGGTGAGCCGGCTCGGTCGCTCCATGATGACCGCCGCCTACTCCGCAGCGCTCGTCGTCGACGCGGTCGGCGTCACGGAACCGGGTCAGACGACGGAACAACTCGCGGCGGCCATCGCCGACACGGTGCCGCGCGAGGGCCGGGTCTCGACGTTCGCGGCGCTGCGGGGGCTCGAGGGCGGCCGGGCGTGGATGCCTTCACGTTTGTCGGACCTGTTCGTGATCGCGCTCGACTGGTTCGAATCGACGGGCGCCGAGCCGGGCTCGGTCACGCTGCGTGCGCTCCTCAGCGTGATGCGCGAGGAGCGGCTTTCGTACTCGCTCATCGGCGCCACCGCGGAGCTCCTGCCGCGGGAAGATTTCGTGCTCTTGCCGGCGCGTGTGCCCGCGCGACCGAGCGGGCCCGTCCGGAGCGTCGCGCGCGAACCGTTTTCGCAGAAAGACGCGGTCGCCTCGTGGGCGCCCGCGCCGATCCGCCGCGCCCTCGACGATCGCCCTCTGCCGTCCTTCGACGACCCGGGCGAGCGCCTGCCTTCGTTCGAGCCGGCGACGGACGCCGACGAGCCCCCGGCGGAGTCCGAGGCGCATTTGCCCTCGTTCATCGACGCCGAAGACGAGCCCGTCGAGCGGCTTCCGTCGTTCGATCCTCCCACCGACGCCGACGAGGGACCCTTGCAGATCGCGTCGGTTCCTTCCGACGTGACGGCCGAAGCGCTCCGCGGCCGCCCGTCCTTCGCGACGATCAACATCGACGCGGAAGACCTCGAGGACGCGCGTGAGTCCGAGCGCGACGCCGCCCGGCCCGAAGCGACGGCCGACGCCGAGCACGGCGCGGAAACCACCGAGCGCACCGAGCTCGAAGAACCGAAGAACGACGAAACGGAAGCCGTCGCGGAAGAAGTCACGCGCCTTCCGTCCTTCGACGAGCTCCGCGGCATCTCCGAGCTCGACGGCGACGAAGAGAACGTCGAGCGCAGCTCGGTGTTGCCGACGCCCGCGGCGCGGCGCGAAATCGTGAGCCGGCCCGAGGCCGACATCACCGATCCGGAGACGCTCGTCGCGCTGGTCGCGGCGTTCGATCGGACCGAAGAGCATGCGGAAGCCGTGGCCGCGCGGGAGCGCCTCGCGCGCTGCCTCGTCGGCGATCCGGCGCGCCGCGCGTACGTGCTCGAGGAAGCGGCGCGCATCGCCGGAAGCCGGCTGGGAGACGCGACCACCGCGGTGCGCCTCGCGCGCGAAGCGCTCGACGTCGATCCGACGTCGCTCGGTGCGCTGGAGGTCGTCGCCACCGAGCTCGGACGCACCCGCGAATGGCGCAAGCTCGCCGACGTGTACGAGCGCGTCCTGCTCCGCCTCGCCGACGGCCCGATCGCGTCGCGCATCGCGAGTCACCTCGGCACGCTCATGCAGGTTCAGCTCGGCGACACCGAAGGCGCGCTGCTCGCTTTCAGCCGGGCGCTCGCCTGCGACCCGAACGATCCGTCGCTCCACCGCACCCTCGCCGAGCTCTACGAGGGGCGCGGCGACGCGCTGTCGGCGCTGGCTCACCGGCGCGCGGAGGCGAAGGCCGCGCCCACGACGACGGGCCCGTACGCCGCCGCCGTGGCGCTGTTCTCCGCGGTGTCGGATCTCGACGGGGCGTGGAACGCGGCGAGCGCGCTGGTCGCGCTGGACGGCGCCGACGACGAAGCGCGTTCGCTCTACGACGCCTATCGCGACAACGGGCTGCTCCAGGTGCAACGCGGTCTGTCCGCGGGCGACTGGATGTCGGGCCTCCTCGACCCGGAGCGCGACGAGGAGATCGCCGAGCTCTTCCGGATCATCGAGGGCGCCGCGGCGCGTGCGCGTCTCGAACAGCTCGCGCGCGCCCGCGCCTTGCCGGAGCTGCCGGAATCGGCGCGACACGATCCGGAGAAGAGCACGGCGATGCTCGCCCGCAGCTTGCTGTGGACGAGCAAACTGCTCGGTGTGCCGACGCCCGCGCTCTACGTCCTCGACGAGGTGAACGGGATGACGACTGCTCCCACGCCGGAACGGACGTCGCTCGTGAGCCGTTCGCTCGCGAGCGGCCTCAGCCTCGGCGAGCTCAGCTTCCTGTGGGCGCGCCATCTCACCTTCCAGCGGGAGTCGCACCGGCTGCTGTCGTTGTTCCCGACTCCGGGCGACCTCGCGAACCTGCTCATCGCCGCGAAGGCGGTCGGCTCGCCGCAAACGCGCAGCATCGATTTCCTCGGCAACGAACCGAAGGAGCTGGCGAAAGCGCTCCGGCGTTCCATCGACGAAGGCTCGCTCGAAAAGCTCATGGAACGCGTCCGCACGCTGTCCGCCGAAGGGCTCGCGGATCGCGCGGCCGCCTGGGCAGAGAACGTGGAACGCGTCGCGGGGCGCGTCGGCCTGCTCGCTTGCGGAGACGTCAGCATCGCGACGAACCTGGTCACGCGCTTCCCGCTGCCCGGGCTCGTGTCGCCGAAGGAGCAGATCGAAGACCTGCTCGCGTACTCCATCAGCGCCGAATACGGCGAGCTGCGCGGCCGACTCGGCGCGCAGCTCCGGGCCCACGCCCGGCGCGCAGGTTGAAGCCGCGTGACGGTTAGCGCGTCGAAACACCGCCGTCGACGGGGATGACGGCGCCCGTGAGGTACGCACCGGCTCGCGACGAAAGATAGATGCACGTCCCGGCGATGTCCTCTTGCCGGCCCGCGCGGCGCATGGGGACGTGCTCCGTCGCGCCCTCTTCCCCCAGACCGTCGAAGACGAACTGCGTCATCTTGCTCGGGAAAAGCCCCGGCGCGATGGCGTTCACGTTGATGTTCTCCTTCACCAGCGTGCTCGCGAGGTGCCGGGTGAGCATGTGTACGGCGGCCTTGCTCGCGGAATACGAGAAATTTTCGAACATCGTCGGCACGCGCAGCCCGTCGATCGATCCGATGTTGATGACCCGAGCCGGATCGTCCTTCGTCGCGGCTTTCCGCAAGAGCGGAAGTAGCTTCACCGTGAGATGAAAGACGCCCTTCACGTTGACGCCCATCACCTTGTCCCAGCCCGAATCCGGGAACTCCTCGAGCGGCGCGCCCCAGGTCGCCCCGGCGTTGTTGACGAGGATGTGCACCGCCTTCTCGCGCTCGGCAATCTTCGTCGCGAGGTGCACGGCGCCGTCGGCGGTCCCGAGATCCGCTGGAAACGAGATGCACTCGCCTTGCTTCGACAGCTCCGCCGCGGCGGCGTCACAGGCGTCCGCTTTGCGGGCGGAGATGTACACGCGAGCGCCAGCTTCCACGAATCCCCGGGCGATCATCAAGCCGATGCCGCGGGATCCGCCGGTGACGACCGCTATTTTGCCACGAATCGAGAAGAGGTCCGAAGCGCTCATGGCCGCGACACATACCGTAACGGCGCACGAAAAACAGCACCCGCGGGCGCCGCGGTGTAAAGCTCGACGGATGACGTGGCATCGAGCGCTCTGTGCATCGGCCGTGGCTCTCGCGTCGGCTTCGTGCCACTCGGCGGCGGTCGTGTCCGCGCCACCACCGGAGACCCGCGAGCAATGCGTCGCGCGGCTCTCCGCCTTCGAAGACAGCGTAGCCAAGCTACCGGATCAGACCGTGGCTGCGGTAGCCGGCGGCGACCTGCCGACTTCGACGCTCGGCGCGTTGCCGGGGCCCGGTCCGGTGCTGCAGATCGCGGAGAACGGCGCGGCCATCGATGGAACGCCCCTGCCCGGCGCGACGCACGCCGAACGCGCGGCGCATCTCGCCGAATGGAACGCCGCTCAGGCGAGCCCAACGAGTGAAACGCCGGCTGCCGACGCTTCCCCGGCGCGGCGGGCCTTCTACATCGCCGCGTCCGCCGACACCGACGTGCAGACGGTGCGCGCGTACGCAACCGAGCTGCCCGCGACGCTCGACGTGCGGCTGCTCGTGCGGCTGCCGAAAATGCCGACCCAAAGGAAGGCCGCGCCCGATCCTGCCGCCGACGATCCCGCGACGCGCGTCTTGCTCGAGCAAGATCCGGAAAACAGGCGGCGGATCGCGGAGCAAGGCTACGCCGAGCTCGCGCACTGCCCGGCGGTAACGAGCGCCGCCGCCTCCGTGCGCGGCCTGGGTCCGCGCGAGCGCTGGCCCGCGCTGAAGTCCGCTCTGCGAGCGGCGCTCCCCCAGTGCGACTGCGGCGCCGTCGACACGGTACGCCTGCAAGCGCTGGTCGCCGCGGAACGCCAGGGCGGGGCCGGCGCCATCGGGTTCGTCCCCATTTCGTTCCTTCGCGACGAGCGGTGCGGCGCGAGCATGCCGCTTCGCTCCATGCGCAAGCTCATCCAGCAGATCGAGCAGTTCGACGCGGAATTCGCCGGCGGCTGGCAGAAGGACGCGCTCGCCTTCGACGACGTCGTGAACAACGAGCGCCTGCTCGTTTACTTCTGCAGCGCGCTACCGGGCGAGACGCTCGCGCAGAAGGAGCGCGAGCGGGCGACGCTCTACCTGCGAACGCCCGGAGCCACGAGCTGCGAAGCGTGGAAGTTCGAACCGCTCGCGCCCGGGTCTCCGATGGGCACCTGGCGCCGCGCCGCGGCGGCTTCACACCCGGCGCTCGCCTTCCATTACTGGCAAGCGGCCGAGGAGATCCGGGTCTTCGGGCCCGTCGACGCCGCTTCGCCGAGCAAACCGACCGATCAACGCGACTGGGCGTGCGAGCAGACACACCGATTGACCGGCATCGACGATCACTACCTCCAGCTCGACTCGGGTCGGTGGTACTTCGATGACGCCGCGTGTCGCAGAGCGGATGCAAATGTGCCCGCGGCACCCCCTTGCACGAAGGCGTCGGATTCCGGCGGCTCTTCGACCGAAGCGGGAGACGCCCCGAGCCGCTGACTTCCCTTTCTGGCACGACCGGGGTTTCACTCGCATAATCCTGGAAGCGATGGCCCTCGTCATCCGCCCGCGACTCTGCTCCGCGCTCGCCGCGTTCGGCGTGACGGTCGCGCTGTGCAGCTCGGCGTTCGCCGATCGGACCATCCTCGTCGGCGGCACCGTTCTGGAAGGCAAAGCGATTCGCAAGGGCGACAAGGTCGTCGTCCGGCTCGAATCCGGAGAGATCACCGTCCCCGCCGACACCGTGGAGCGCATCGAGAAGAGCGAATCGGTCGTCGGCCAGTTCGACGCCCGCTACGCCGCGCTGCCGAAGGGAGACGTCAAGGCTCGCCTCGCCCTCGCCGATTATTGCCGCGACCACTCCATGCGAGCGGAAGAACGCAAGCTGCTCCTCGAGGTCATCGACCTGGATCGCGACAACGCCGTCGCGCGGGCGCGGCTCGGCTTCGTGAAGTCCGAGGGCGGCTGGCTCACCCGCGAAGACGCGCTGCGCGCGAAGGGGCTCGTCGAGCACGACGGACAATGGATGACGCCGGCCGACGTCGCCGCGCTCGAGCGCGCCCGCCTCGAGCGCGAGGCGGCCGCGGAACGGCGCGAAGCCGAGGACGCCGAGCTCGCCGCCCAGCGCGCTCAGCTCTCGGCGCAGCAGACGGAGCTCGACGCGCAGGCCTCGCATCTGCCGCCGGATCCGTACTACAGCGGCTACGGCGCTTACTACGGGGGGTACTACGGCGCTCCCTATTACGGCTACGCCCGCTACGGGCGCGCCGGCGCTTGCGTCGGCGCCGCCTGCGGCCCGACGCTTCGCGCTCCACGCCCCGCTCCGGGCCTCGCGGCACGGCGCTTCGACGATACGTCGCTATCGGTCGTCAAAGTGCCGTACCGGCATCATTAGCACTGCTGTTAGAGTCCCGGGGCTCTCCCCCGTGAACACCCGCGCCACGTTCAAGCCTCGCGACGTCGAGGAGCCCGTCGACTTCTGGGTGAACCGGCCCCTCGCGAGCCTCCTCGTGAAGGGGCTCGCGCCCCTGCCCATCACGCCGAACCAGGTGACGGTCATGTCCGGCACCGTCGGCGTCGTCGCCGGGGTGATCATCGCGACGGCGCCGCTGGAAAATAGCCTTCAGGTGCCCATCGGCGGCCTCGTGCTGTATCTCTCCGTGCTGCTCGATTGCGCCGACGGACAGCTCGCGCGTCTGCGCGGCACGTCCTCCATGCTCGGTCGGTTCCTCGACGGCGTGGTCGACGTCGCGGCGATCGGCGCGGCGTTCCTCGGATTCGCGATCCTGATGTATCGCGCCGGGCACTCGTTCTGGGTGATCAACGCCATCGGCTGGACCGCGGGCTACTCGTTCAAGTGGCAGGTCCACGGGTACGACCACGCGAAGAATCTGTACCTCGCGAACACCCGCCCCGAGAGCGAACGTTCGAGCGCGCTCCCGAGCCTCGACGAAATCCGCACGGAGGTCGCGCGGCTCCGGACCAGCGGGGATCGGCTCGGCGCGTTCATCCTGAGCGGCTTCGTACGCTTCACGGATTCGCAGCGCCGCGGGTGGCAGAAGGGCCGCATCGGCCTCGGTGTGCAGGGGACGCGCGACGATCGCGAGCGCGCGCTCTACGCCGACCGTTTCGGTCCGACGATGCGGCTCTGGGCCTGGGACGGGCTCGGATTACGAATGGCGCTGTGGGTGGTCACCTGCTTCGTCACCCCGGTGTTCCGCGAAGCGTGCGCCGCGATGTGCTTTCTGTTGCTCGTCCCGATGAACGGCTTCACCGCGTACATCCTGTGGAGGGAACGCCGCATCGAGCGCGCGCTCCAGCGTGATTTCGGTCGAGGAGCGCCCGCGGCGGAGTCCGCGCGGGCGTAGTAGCGCCCGCGCAGCTCGAAACGCCCGTCTTTACCGCTCCGGACGCGCCCGGCGCCGCCTCGCCGCGAGCCCGATGGCCACGCCGAGGAGCGCGATCGCGCCGGCAGACGAGCTCGACGTGCTTCGCGGGATCTCGCAGGAGCAGCCGCCGCCTTCGACGCTGATCCGCGTCGGAATGCGACCGCTGCCGTTGGCGCCGGTGCCGGTCGCCCCGGTGCCGGTCGCGGCGCCGGCGGTGCCGCCCGCCTCTTCGCCGCCCGCGCCGATGGTGACCGTGCCGCCCGCGCCGCCGGCGTTCGCGCTCCCGCCCTCTCCGGCGTTGCCCGCCGCGCCGGAGGCGCCGGCGGATCCCGCCGCGCCCGCAGCGCCGGCCGAACCAGCGTCCTTGCCGGCTCGGCCGCCCACGCCGGCGTCCGGCATCACGACGCCGCCGTCGGGCGCTCCCGCGTCGCCGAAGCGATCGTCGGCGGGGTTGTTCGGATCGGTCTCCCCGACGTCGACGACGCCGTTGTGATTCGCGTCCTCGGCGCCGTCCGGCTCTCCGCCGAAATCGGTGTCGCGGTTCACCATCGACGTCTTGGTGACGCCCATGTCGGCGTCCGCACGGCAGTTGTTCGCGCTCGCCGACGTGGCGGGGTTTCCGCAGCCGAAACCGCGTTCGGTCCCGTCGAAGAGGCCGTCGCCGTCGCTGTCGGGATCGAGCACGTTGATCTTGCCGTCGCCGTCGGTGTCGTCGGCCGGGTTCGCTTCTGCGCCGTCCGGCACGCCGTCGTCGTCGCTGTCCGCGTCGTTGGGATCCGAGCCCAGCCCGATTTCCTCGGCGTCCGACAGCCCGTCGCCGTCGGTGTCGACCATGTTCTTGTCGTCGCTGCCGTGCCCGGCGGTCGGATCCAGCTCCCCGAGGTCCTTCACGCCGTTGCGATTCACGTCTTCGGCGCCGTCGCGAGCGCCGCCGCCGTCCGTGTCGGCGAGGATCATCGACGTGACCGTCGCGCCGGAGTCGCCGTCGGGGATGCAGTGGTGCTTCGAGGCGTCCGTGCCGGGTCCGTTGCAACCGTCGCCGACCTCGGTGCCGTCGTAGAGGGCGTCGTTGTCGGAATCGACGTCGAGCACGTCGACGAGCCCGTCGCCGTCGACGTCTTCCGACGGGTTCGCCTCTTCGCCGTCGGGAACCCCGTCGTCGTCGCTGTCGGCGTCGTCGGGGTTCGAGTGCAGGAACTTCTCCAGGTTGTCGGAGAGGCCGTCGTTGTCGGTGTCGACGACGGTCTTGTCGTCGGCCCCGTGCCCGGCGGTCGGGTCGGTCTCGCCCGCCTCGATGGCGCCGTCGAGGTTCCAGTCTTCCGAACCGTCGCGCACGCCGCCGCCGTCGGTGTCGGGATTGAGCGGATCGGTCTTCGTCGCGCCGCCGTCGGCGTCGGCGCGACAATGACCCTTCGAGGCGTCCGTCCCCGGACCGGAGCAGTTGTAACCGAGCTCCGTGCCGTCGAAGAGGCCGTCGTTGTCGCTGTCCGGATCGAGGGCGTTGATGACGCCGTCACCGTCGGTGTCCTTGTCGAAGTCCGGCTCCTTGCCGTCGGGGACGCCGTCGTCGTCGCTGTCGGCGTCGTTCGGGTCCGTCCCGATCGCCCTCTCCTCGGCGTCGGTGAGCCCGTCCTTATCGGAGTCGGTGCACGATCCCGCGGGCCCGGGGCAAGAGCACACGCCAGTGGCCACCGTGCACGTCGGCGCGGTCGACGGGCAATCGGCGTCGCTCTGGCAGCCGGTGCACGTTCCGCTCGTCGCGTTGCACGCCTTGTTCGAGCTGCTGCACGCGGTCTGGTTGCTCATCGAGCACTGGCCGCAAGCGCCGCTCGGCTCGCACGCCGGCGTCGCCCCGCCGCAATCCGCGTCCGTAGCGCAGCCGACGCAGGCGTGCGTCGTCGCGTTACAGACCGGGGTCGCGCCGGCGCAGTTGGCGTTCGTGAGGCAACCGGCGCAGGTACCGCTCGCGGTGTTGCACACGGGCGTCGCGCCGGTGCACGCCGTCTTGTTCGTCGTGGAGCACTGGCCGCAAGCGCCGCTCGGCTCGCACGCCGGCGTCGCCCCGCCGCAGTTCGCGTCGGTGGTGCAGGCGCCGCACGCGTGCGTCGTCGTGTTGCACACGGGCGTCACGCCGCCGCAGTTGGCGCTGGTCAAGCAACCGACGCAGGTATCGTTCGCCGTGTTGCACACGGGCGTCGCGCCGCCGCAGTTCGTGTTCGATGTGCACGCGACGCAAGTGTTCGTCGTCGTATTGCACGCCGGCGTCGCGCCCGTGCACTTCGTCGCGTTCGTCCCCGAGCACAGGCCGCAGGCGCCGCTCGCGAGGCACGCCGGCAGCGACGCGGGGCAATTCGCGTCGTTCACGCAGGCGCCGCAGGTGTGCGTCGTCGTATTGCAGACGGGTGCGTTGGTCGAGCAGTTGGCGTTCGTGAGGCAGCCGACGCACACCTTCGGCGACACGGCAGTGTCGCAGACCGGCGTCGCGCCGGAGCACTGCGCGTTCGACGTGCACTGATCGACGACGGTATCCGTCGGCGGCTGGCCCGCGGCGCTTCCGTTGCCGTCCGTCGGCGTCGTCGCCTGCGGCGCACCGAGCAACCCCGAAGCGCTGATGTTCGCCTGGTTCGCGATCGTCCCGGACACGTTGGCGTTCACGGTGACCCGGAACTTCACGACGCTCGTGGCGTTCACGGCCATGTTCCCGCCGGTCGTCGCGTTCGCCCCGGTGCCGAGCCGCACCGTCAGCGTGTGCGTCGCGGTGGTGTAGTTCACCTGATCGTCGCCCGTGGCGTCGGTCTTCGCGACGCCGTCGACGGTCGTCGAGTTCGCGACGTACGTGACGCCGGTGGGCACCACGTCGGTGAGCACCACCCCGACGGCGGTGTCGTTGCCCGTGTTGGCGGCGTCGATGGTGTACTCGAGCGTGTCACCGGGCAGCACGCTCCCGCCGTTGAGGTCCGCCACCGTCTTCGTCGACGAATTGAAATCCGGTTTGAACGTCGAGATCGAGGTGACGAACGCGCCCAGGTAGTACGTGTCGTTGTTCGTCGTGGCCTGGATGTCGGCCGACGTTTGACCCGCGCTGACGTGCGACGTGATGTCGACGATGTCGAGGTCGTAGCTCGACATGCTCCGCGCGGTGCCCGCGAGCTGCGGCAGATCACCGGTGACCGACACGGCGCTTCCGAGGTTGGACCGCGTGCTGTTGAAGAAATTGTTGATCGGGTTCAACGCATCGGAGAGCCGATCGGCGTTGCTCAGGGGCGCCTTGCCGAACAGCAACGAATCTCCGGTGAGCTGATCGTCGCCCTCGTAGGTGATGACGCCGAGCTTCGCGTCGAAGCCGGCGTTGGGCACCAAAAAGCCGCTCAAGCTGACGCTGCTCGGCGCGCCGGTCGCGATGCCGTCGAGGCCGTCGAAGAGCGCCAGGTTACGCGTCGGATCCGTCGCGAGCTGATAGAAGACGACGAGGCTCCACGCCGCGAACGTGACGTCCTGGTTCAGGTTGACGAAGTTCGTCGCGTCGACGCCGGCGACGCGGTACGCGCCCTCGCCCTGCTTCGTCACCGTCGAGGTGACGTTGGCGACCGACTCGTACACGGTGTCGGTCCCCGCGGTGAGCGTGTACGTCTGATCGGCCGTGACGTTGCTCGTGAAGCCGCCGGGACGATCGAGCGTCGCCGTGCTGTCCGCGCCGCCGCTGTTGCGCGCCGCCCAGTAGAGGTAGGCGTGCGTGATGCTGGCCCCGGTGGGAATGCTGAGCACCGCGGTGCTCCGCGCGTTCGCGTTGGTGATCGTGATGTCCGCCTGCGCGGTCGTCGCCGGGTTCATCGCGGACGACTGGGAACGCCAGAACACGTCCGGCGCGGTGTCCGCGGTGAAGAGCCCGCAGTTGCCCACGGTGCCGACGACCGGCGCCACCACGCCCGGGCCGCAGTCCTGCCCGAGCGTGTTTCCGATCATCGTGAAGTCGCCGTGTTGATCCACCTGCACGCGCAGGGTCTGGGCGGCTTCCGCGTCCTTTGCCGAGAGCATGCCGAGGAGCCCGTTCAGCGCCCCGGCCAACACCAGCGACTTTTTCAACTTGATCACTCCTGCCCTGCCGATTCGGGGGGCTTGCCGTCTATCTCGGCGATGTGGAATTCGACGCGTCGGTTCGCCTGACGACCTTCGTCCGTATCGTTGCTGTCGATGGGTCGCTCCATGCCGAACCCCTGTGACGTGAGGCGCAGCGTGGAGATGCCGCGCTTCACGAGCCATCGCGCGACGCTCGCCGCGCGGCGCTGGCTCAGCTTCTTATTATACGCCGCGGCGCCGCGGTTGTCGGTGTGACCCTCGATACTCACCTTGGTGATCTCTGTGTGCTCCTCGAGGATCTTCGCGACAGAAGAGAGGATTCCGTCGCTCTCCGGCAGAATGCGATCGCTGCCCGTCGCGAACTTCACCTGCTCGAGGATGCGGATCTGACCCTTCTCGATGCGCGCCGCGGGGCAGCCGTTCTTCTTCGGGTCCTCGTTTCGCGGGCCCGGCGTCTCCGGACAGGCGTCCTCGGGATCGATGATGCCGTCGTTGTCGGTGTCCTTCGGCGGGGGGCAGCCGTTCTTCTTCGGATCGTCGTTCTTTTCGCCCTTCTCGTCGGGGCAAGCGTCGTCCGCGTCGAGGATGCCGTCGCCGTCGCGATCCGGCGGGCAGCCGTTCTTGTCGGGATCGTCGCTCGCGACGCCCTTCACGTCGGGACAGGCGTCCTCGGGGTCGACGATGCCGTCGCCGTCGGAGTCCTTCGGCAGCGGACACCCGTTCTTCTTCGGGTCGTCGCTGTGCACGCCCTTCTCGTCGGGGCAGGCGTCGTCGGGATCCAGAATGCCGTCGCCGTCGCGATCCGGTGGAGGCGGCGGAGGCGGCTTCGGCTCCTCGTAGGGCGAGAACCACTCGAACGACGCGAGCGCGCGCAGCTCGGGCGTGCCGAACCCGCGCGAGATACCCGGACCCACACCCCCGCCCACGCGGAAGGAATCACCGATCACGTAGTGCGCGCCGACCACGAGCTCGGTGGGCGCCGTCTGCTTCTTGAACGGATCGGACAGCGTGGATGCGCCGTAGATCTCGGGCCCGATGAGCAGCTTGCGATCGGCCACGTGCAGGCCGACCGCGGCGCTCCACGCGAACTCGCTGCCGAAGTCCGTGCCTGCGAATTGATTGTCCAGCGCTCTGTACGTGACGCCGACCTTCGCGGCATAGGCGATGACCGAAGCGTCACCGGCGAACATCAAGCGCGGTTCGACCCGCACCTTCCCGTCGCCGGTGAAGTCCTTTTGGCTTCCCGTCGGGACGAAGACCTGAGCGCCGAGGGCGAGCGACGCGGGCCCTTGATACGTGCCGAACAGACGAACGTCGGCGGTCAGACGAAGATCGCCGGCGGCCTGGGCGCTCGATGCCTGAAAGTCGATGCCTCCCGGATAGTCGCCGC
This sequence comes from Polyangiaceae bacterium, assembly GCA_035547195.1. Lineage (GTDB taxonomy): Bacteria > Myxococcota_A > Polyangia > Polyangiales > Polyangiaceae > DASZVB01. The sequence goes on along the minus strand of DASZVB010000073.1, from coordinate 27,011 downwards.
TCGTTCCCTTTTGATAGAGGAGAACCGGCAGATTGAAGCCGAGCCGCAAGCGCTCCCACAGGACGAGGCTCCCGCCGAAATGTGCGAAGAGCTGATGACGGATGATCGACGCGAATTCGTTTCCGTTGGGGTCGTAGGCGACGAGCGGCTTGTAGGCGTAGTCGCCCACGACGCCGAGCGCCGGGCGCACATTCCCGCGAAAATCGAGTGATTCGAGCACGAACCAGTCGCTTCCACGCTCGGACGGATTGAACCGGTCGAGGGCGAACCCATGTTGAATCTGCTGAGCGTGAACCGCAGTCGGCAACAGCGTGGCAGCGAGAGCTGCAATCGCAGTCAGACCCCGGAATGCGCGCTTTCCCCGAGAAGTATAGAAGGCCAAGCCTCGGATTCTCTTTCGTGTTTGCCCGAAAGGTCAAGCGAGCAGCAGGTGGCCCAAATAACTTTTGGGCGCATTTGTAGGTGTCACGGTCGGTCCGGGATTAAGTCGGTCAGTAACTGCGCCGTAACCGTGACGAGTGACGAGCGCTGCCGATCACGCGCGCGACGGCGAGGCGTTGCCTTCGCCAATACCGGATAACGATGCGAATCCGGCGTCGGGTTCCGCGGTGGCGGCACCCGACAAGCCCTCGGTCGCGAAGTGCGTCCCGCAGAAGGAAGACGTCTCCGAGGATCGTCCGACGTGGAGACCTTTTCAGTGGGCGCCGCGGTCGCCGACGGGGCTCAGCGGCACATTCGAGGCCGTCCCGTCGTCGAAGCACCGTTTCTCGCGGCGCCGCGTCGGCTGATTCGGCCGGGCGCTCTAACATTGTGACTCGCTGGGCACGGCCGAGCTGCTATACGGCTCGTCCCTTGCCGACGCAGCGCCGAAGACGCCCGACGCGATGAGCGAATCGAGGTTCGTGAGCGAGCTTCCACCCGCGCTCTCCGCGGCGTTCGAAAAGAAGGGGTACGACGCGCTCACCGCCGTCCAGGCGAAGGTCCTCGATCCGGCGCTCGCCGGGCGCGACCTGCGCATCACGTCTCAAACGGGCTCAGGCAAGACCGTGGCCATCGGGCTCGCGATTCGCCACGAAGTGGGCGAGCCCTCTCCGGCGAAGAAGGGCGTCGCGCGCCCGAGGGCGCTGGTCGTCGCGCCGACGCGCGAGCTCGCTCGCCAGGTCGAAGAAGAGCTCACGTGGCTCTACGCGGGCCTCGGCGCGCGGGTGGCTTCAGCGACCGGGGGCGCGAGCTATCGCGACGAGCTGCGCGCCCTGTCCGCGGGGCCCGCGATCGTCGTCGGTACACCGGGTCGACTCTTGGACCACCTGACCCGCAAGAGCATCGACACCAGCACCGTGTCGGCGATCGTCCTCGACGAAGCGGACAGGATGCTCGACCTTGGTTTCCGCGAGGAGCTCGAAGCCATCTTCGCGGCGCTGCCGGGCGAGCACCGCACCCACCTCGTCTCGGCGACCTTCCCGGTCGACGTCCGGGCGCTCGCGGACAAGGTGCAGAAGAACCCCGCGCACGTCGAGGGCACGCGCCTCGGCTCGGCCAACACCGACATCGAGCACGTGATCCACCTGGTGCACCCGCGCGAGAAGCTCGGCGCCCTGGTGAACCTGCTCCTCGAGAGCCCCGACGCGCAGACCCTCGTCTTCGCTCGGACGCGCGCGGACGTCGCCGACATCGCCGACGAGCTCGACCGCGCCGGCTTCCGCGTCGGCGCCCTGTCGGGCGAGCTGGATCAAGCCGCGCGCAATCGTGCGCTGGGGGCGTTCAGGCGCGGCGACCTGCAAGCCCTCGTGGCAACCGACGTTGCCGCACGCGGCATCGACGTGCAGGACATCGCGCGCGTGGTCCACGTCGACGTTCCGACGAACCCGGATGCGTACACGCACCGGAGCGGGCGCACCGGCCGCGCCGGGCGCCGGGGCACGAGCGCGCTGCTCGTCCCTCCGTCGGCGTTGCCGCAGGCCACGCGCGTCCTGTCGCGAGCGCGCGTCGCGCACACCGTCGCGCCCTTGCCCACCGCGGAGACGCTGCGGCGCACCGCGGACGACCGGCTGTTCGCGGAGCTCACCGGCGACGGAGAGTCGCTCGAAAGCCCGGCCAACGAGCGCGTGCGCGCGCTCGCCGAGCGTCTCGTCGCGAGCGGCGACGTGCAGCGCGTCGTCGAACGGCTCCTCTTGCGCGCGCGGGGTCCGGAGCGAGCCGAGCCGCGCGCGTTGACGGACGTGACGCCGAAGCCGGCGAAGCCCAACGCCGACAAGTCCGGCAAACGGCGCGCGCTCGCGGACGCCGCGACGACGGGCATGGACCGCCCGCGCGCTCGCGTTCCGGACTCCGGCGGATGGGTCCGGTTCCGGGTCACGTGGGGACACGCCCACGGCGCCGATTCGCGCCGCCTGCTCGCGATGGTGTGCCGTCGCGGCGGGATCGAGGGCAAGGCCGTCGGCGCGATCCGCGTCGACAAGACCTACTCCCTGGTGGACGTCGCCGCCGACGCTGCCGAGGGGTTCGCGGAGCAGGCGCGAAAGCCCGATCCGCGCGACCCTCGCGTGCGCATCGAACCGTATCGGGAGCCGAGCAGACCAGAGGGACGTCCCCGCGGCGCGCACGAAGAGCAATTCCGTGGTCCGCACGAACACCGGCGCGGGCGCCCCACCGAGCGGCGCGAAGGGGGCGCACCGAGCCGAAAGCACGGCGCTCGCGGCGCGGGCGGCTTCAAAGGGACTCGAGGTACGCGATGAGATCGTCCACGTCGCCGTCCGAAAGCTGCGACGTGTGTCCATGCTGGTCGCCGCCGCCGCATCCGGGATCGAAGCGGTCGCGCAGGGTGGCCGCGCATCCGTCGTGCAGGAACGGGGCGCGGTAAGCGACGCCGTGCAGCGACGGCACCTGCAGCAGGTGCCCCGCCTCCGTCGTGCCGACGTACACGGACTGATTGCTCGTGAGGTGTGGCCCGGAGTGGCAACCCGAGCAGCCGGCCTCGGCCGATTCGAAGATTGCGCGTCCGTGCACGGCTCGCGAGTCGTTCGCGGCGACGACGGGCGCGGGCGGCGTCAGCGAGAAGAGCCAGTTCTCGAGCGCCGTCTTCCGCGCCGCTCCCTGCGGCGCGCCGCCCATGCGCCGCACCATGACCTCGTCGACCAGCATGTTGAAGTTCGTCATGTCGCCGTCCCAGTGGAACGGCTCGGTGCCTTTCAGCCCGACGTGCACCGCTTGCGTGCGCCGATCGCCGATGGGATCGAAGCGCCAGACGCGTCCGTCCTCGCCGCCCTCCGCGTGGCACGACGCACAGGCGATGCCTCCGCCGGCGTCGCGGTGGAACATTTCGTGACCGGTGTCGAGCACGCTTCGGCCGCCCAAGCTGACGAAACGGCTCCCATCGATTCCCGGGGTGCGGAACAGCGATAGCCCGGCGGGCTCGCGCGACTGCACGGCTATCCACGTGGACGACGCGACGGCCATCGAGGTGCCGCTCGGGTTGAACGCCACCGCGGTCACCTGCCCGTTGATGGGGAAGGACGTCGTCGGCTGGATGCACCCGGTGGGGGCGCCGGCTTGCATCGCCAGCCCGGTGCGCGAAAGCAACGTCACGCCGTTGTCGTTCGCGCCGATCACTTCGGAGCCGTCGCTGCTGACGGGCGCGTTCGGGTCGCGCAGACCGGCGTGCGCCAGCGCCACCCAGTTTCCGTCCGGGGAGATTGCCGTGTCGACCGTGAGCACTCCGGCGATGATGGGAGCGCCCATGTCGACGGAAACGCCGTCAGCGGAGATCTGTGTCACGGCGGGCTGAACCAATCCGCCGCACGTTCCCAGAGGCGCGCCGTACGGGCTGCTCTGAATCGGGGCCACGGTGGGGCCGCCGCCGGAGCTCGAGGACTGCCCGGGAGACAGCTTGATGATCGACGCGAGGCCGTACTGGTGCAGCATGACGGCGGATCCGTCGGGAGCGCCGATGGTGCGCCAGGCGACCGCGGGGGCCATCGGATCGACGGCTGCCGAAGAGGGAACCATGGAGATCACGCTCGGCGTCCGTTCGATGGGGCTGAGCTTGGCGCGAGAAGTGACGGCGCCGTTCACGTCGACGGACAGCAGATCGCCCGACTTGAAGCGACTGACGAACAGGCCGCCACCCGGTCGGACGACGACGTCGCGGAGGTCGACGTCGAGCGTGAGGCGACGCACCGGTGCCCCGCCGGCGGCGGGCAGCGAAACGAGGTCCCCCGTCGCGCACGCGACGTGCACGAGATCCGTGCTCGCGTCGTAGGCGATGCCGCGCGGAGACCCGCAGACGTCGGTCCTTGAAACGACCGTTTGAGTGGTCAGATCGATCGTCGCCACCGCGTTGCCGCGCCGCAGGGCGACGTGCACGCGCTGGTTGCCGTCCTCGACGACGCGCCCCGGCTCGTCGCCCGGCGAGAGAGGGAGGGTCGCGACGACGGTTCCCGAGTCCAGGCGCACGATCGAAACGCGATCGCGATCGGGATCCGCCGCGACGGCCAGGGTGCCGTCTCGGGTGATCAGCAGGGTGCCGCCGCTGATGGGCGGAGGCGCCGTGAGCGCGGTCTGGACGGCGCGCGTGTCGGTGGGTTCGGGCGGGGACGTCGGCGAATCGACGTTCGGCGAGCTCGGCCCACTCGAGGCACCGGACCCCGGCTTTCCGAACTCGTCGGTGATGCTACCGCACGCTAGAAGCCCCATCGCGAACAACGGCGTCCCACTGCGCAATTTCATGTCGAACCTCCTCCCGAACCCGCACCAGAGGATACATGGCGGAGTGGCCGCGTGCACGTCGCGTGGCTCACGTCCACCGCGGCGCGGGCGCCGTCCGAGCGTCGGACAGCGCGCACACACGGCGAAATCCTTCTATTTTCGGACCGAAGCCGACGGCGTCCGAGCGCCGTCGAAACCGACCGAAGCGTGCCCGTCGATGCGCGGGTACGAGCGGCGTCGCGAGCGAAGCGGGATCGACGACGCGAGGACGAGCAACGCGACGTCGTCGTGGTGGCCGTCGCGCTAGGCTCTCGCCGTCGATGCGACCGAAACCCGAGTCGACCGAGCCACGGACCTTGCGCGCGCTCCTTGCCGGCGCGGCGTCACGGCGCGACCGCGTGCGGACGGAAACCACGGCGTACCGTCTGGTCGACGGCGCCGCGGACGGGCTCGCCGGCGTCGCCGTCGATTGCTACGGCGCTTGGTCGGTCGTCTCCCTGTACGACGCGAGCGCCGAGGGGCTCGTCGCGCCGCTCGGCGCGGAGCTCGTCCGGAGCACGGCTCGCGGCGTGTACGTGAAGCGTCACACCAAGGGCGACCTACGACGGAAAGAACGACACGACGTCGCGCCGTCCGTTCCACTCGCCGGCGAACCTTCTCCTCCGGACCTGACCGTCGACGAGAACGGCATGCGCTTCGGCGTACGCCTCGACGACGGTCTATCGACGGGCCTGTTCACCGACCAGCGCGACAACCGGCGGCGCGTGCGGGAGCTATGTTCCGGAGCCCGGACGCTGAACCTGTTCGCGTACACCTGCTCGTTCACCGTCGCCGCCGCGCTCGGCGGCGCCGTCGAAACCGTCAGCGTCGATCTGTCGAACCGGGCGCTCGAACGCGGGCGAGAAAATCTCCTTCGCAACGGCGTCGCGCCGTCGGGTCACCGCTTCATCCGCGAGGACGCGCTCGCCTTCCTCGCCCGCGCGGGACGCCGCGGCGAACGCTTCGGGGTCATCGTTCTGGATCCGCCGAGCTTCGGGACGAGCGGGCGCAAGACGTTTTCGGTCGAGCGCGACTACGCGACGCTCGTCGAGCTCGCGCTCGGAGTTCTCGCGCCGAGCGGGCGGCTGCTCGCCGTCACCAATCATCGAAGGACGACCGCGCGGCAGCTGGCCGGCATCGTCGGCGACGCCGCGCGCCGCGTGGACAGACGGATCGCCGAAGCCGTCCCCCTGTCGCCCCCGTGTGACTACCCGGATTGTCGGAACGGCGAGCCCACCGCGAAGAGCCTCCTGGTCTCGGTGATCTAAGCGCCTGAAAGATCGCGTTCGCGCTCGGACGCGTTCACGGGCCGGCTCGCGAGCGAGGAGACATTCCGGATCCCCCCTTTGGCCTCTAGGGTCCGTAGCGCCCATGTAATAATCGGTACAGAACGACGACGCGGCCGGGATTCAGCGCTGATTTGAGGTAAGAGAATGTCAGGATCAGATGCTTCCCGGCGCGGACGTGTATCCTTCGCCGGTCTTACGGGCGTCGGCGTTGCGGCTCTTCTCGGCCTTTCGTGCTCGCCTCAGTCGTCCAGCCCCGCGCCGGGCAGCGCCCCGCTCACCTGCGCGCCGGGACAGACGGCCGCGTGCGCGTGCGGAACGTTGGCCGGCGTCGCGACCTGCACCACGGCGGGCGTCATGGGCGCTTGCAGCTGCGGCAGCGGCGGCGTGGGCGGCGCTCCCGTCGTCGCTCCGCCCGGCAGTGGCGGAGCCGTGGGCAGCGGCGGCCAAGCGACGACGGCGCCGACGACGGGGCAGCTGCCCTGCGACGTCGCGTCGGTCGTGTCCGCGCACTGCCTGCTCTGTCACACGAATCCGCCGCAGTACACGGCGCCGATGCCGCTGCTCACCTGGGCGGACTTCCACGCCCAGGGCGTGCGCACGCCGGATCAGGTCGTTTACCAGCTCGTGGGCACGCGCATTCAGAGCACCACCGCGCGCATGCCGCCACCGCCGAACGCGGCGCTATCGAGCGACGAGCTCACCACGATGATGAACTGGATCGACGCGGGCGCGCCGCCGGCGATGGGGCAAGGCTGTGATCTCACGCCTCCCGCCGACACGGGCGCCGGCGGAACGAGCGGCATCGGCGGAACGAGCGGCGGCGGCACGGCCGGCATGTCGAGCCTCGGCGGCGCTTCTGGCGCCGGTGGCGACAACGGCTACGTCGATGCCACCGGTGGCCCCGCGGATTGCACCAACTACTACCAGTTCACCGCTCACGGCGGCACCGGCGACGACGACCACACGCCGTTCCCCGTCCCGTCGAACACGAACAACGACGGCAATCAGTACACCTGCTTCTATTTCGATCCTCCGTACCAGGACAACTCGGAGGGCCTCTGGTTTTACCCGATCATCGACAACAAGGCCGTTCTGCACCACTGGCTGCTCTACGCGACGGACGCCAAGTCGCATCCGTCGGGAACGTCGGCGCCTTGTCAGGCGGTCGAGCCGGGCGCGTACCTGGTTGCCGGCTGGGCGCCGGGTGCGTCGCCTTCGCAGCTGCCGTCCGACGTCGGGCTGTCGCTGCCGAGCAACCCGAACGGCGGCTACATCCTGGAGCTCCATCACTTCAACCCCAACCCGAGCGTCCCGCAGACCGACGCGAGCGGCGTGAAGTTCTGCACCGCCCCGGCCAACACGCGCCCTCACACCGCCGGCGTCCACTTCACCGGCAGCGAGGGCATCTGTCTGCAACCGGACTCGCAGCAAGAGGTGTCCGGCGTCTGCAACCCACAGCAGAACCAGGGCGACATTCACATCGTGAACGTGTGGCCGCACATGCACAAGCTCGGCACGCGCATGCAGATCACCATCACGCGCGCCGACGGCACCCTGGAGACGCTCCACGATCAGCCCTTCGATTTCAACGCGCAGATCAGCTACCCGAAGGACGTCGTGATCCACCCCGGCGATTCCCTCCAGACGAATTGCTTCTACGACAACACGACGTCGATGCAGGTCCCGTTCGGCGAGAACACGCAGGACGAGATGTGCTACGGCTTCATCACCGCGTGGCCGGCGGGTGCGCTCGCGGTAGATCCAACCAAGGTCGACATCGTCCAGCTCCTCGGGTCCACCATTCAGCAACAGCGTCGGTGCATGAACCTCACGTCGATTCTGCAGAGCTGCAACGGGCTCGCCGACTATCCGACCGCGAAGTGACGTGATTCGAGGGGTGCGGATCCACGAGCCGGATCCGCGCATCGAAGCCGTCGAACGCTACTTGGCGTCGGCGCGCTTCTGGACGTCTTTTTCTAGTGCCTTCAGCGTGTCTTCGTACTTGTCCTGAACGGCGGAGACGCGCTTGTCCATCTCTTCGGTGAGCTTCTTCACCTCGGTGACTTCGGGCTCCACCTTCGCCTTCGCGGCGAGGGCGGCTTGTTCGCGCTGCGTTTCGTGCTGGCGGCGCGCCGCCGTCAGGTGAGTGTCCGCCGCCTGCGTGTGCGCGTCGTCGGCGATCTTCTGCAGGATCCGTTCGACGTCGGACGCTTCGTCCGCTTGCCGCGCCAGCCGATCCCGGATCTCGACGATGCGGATGTGCACGAGGTAGCTCATCTGCGCGATCGCGTCCGATTGGTCCTCGAGCTTCGGGCGGTTCTTCTTGCCGAGAGCGTCTTCGTGCTCGTCGATGTACAGGAAGGCGTCGCTGTGATCGCGCAGGCGATCGCGCACGCGCTCTTCGAAGGCCTTGGAGAGCGCGTAGCTGACGGACCCCGTCACGTCCACGTCGCATTCCTTCTGCTTCACGGCGTATTGCGCCGCGCCCCCTACCCTGCGATTGAGCTCGTCCTTCTCCTCGACGTAGAACTGAGTGACGGCGCGCGCGCGCTCCAGCTCCTCGACGTACGATGCGGACTTACCGGCTTCGTCGGCGAGCTGATAGACGGCGAGCACGTCCGGCCAGCTCGGATTCGTCAGCGCGTCGGGGTACTTCACGAAGTCGCTCTGAGCGGATTCGGTCTGCGTCTCTATCGTCGCGAGCTCGCTCCGCGCGGAGGACAACGAATCCGCGTAGTGGAGCGCGTACGTCCCCTGATTCGCCGACGACGCCGTCAGCGGCGGCTTCTGCTTCTGACAAGCGATCGCTCCGAGCGAGATGGACGACAAGAAGACGATCTGGGCCGTTTTGGTAGCGTTCACGGCCGCGGAGTGTACACGAACGAATCAGGTCGTCAGCTCATAAACCTGGCTTGCTGCCGCCGTCACGAGGCACACACCCGATCTGCGAGGGGACGACGCTAGCGTCGTGAGGTTTTCTGGTTTGTTGGCGTGGTTCAACGCGGAACCCTCGCTTGCGCTCCTCGCCTTCGGCTGCGGTGCTCGCTCGAGGGAAGGTGCGTCGCGAGTCGAGTGGGGGATGCCTCCCATCCCCCACGCCCCCAGAGGCGGACCGGGTTGGAGCAGACGACGTGAGCGTCGTGAGTTTTTAGGTTTTGTGCGGGGTACGGAGCGGAACCCTCGCTTGCGCTGCTCGCCTCCGGCTGCGCTGCTTGCTCGCGGGAGGGAGAGTCGCGGTTCGAGCGGGGGATGCCTCATCCCCTCCCCCCAGAAGCGGACGATTGGCGACTTACTGGTGTACGATCGATGCTATGGGCCTCGCTGACCGTGCGTCGTCCGAGCGTGCTGATCTTGCCGAAACTGCGCGGCTGCTTCGGGCGGTGTTTCCGATCGAAAAATTTTCGGACGCTCGGTACCTGGAGTGGTTTTACCGACAAAATCCAGTCGGTGCGGCCATTGAAATCGATCGCACCGACGCGGATGGCAGCCGCATCGGCCACGTCGGAGGGATCCCTCAGGAGTATCACTCCGCGTCCGGTATCCGCATGAGCGTGTTCCCTCTGAACCTCGCGGTCTTGCCGAGCGGCCGCGGGCGCGGGCTCATGACCGAAATGAACGAGGCGTGCTTCGCCGAAGCGCATCGCATCTACGGCGCCGACATGATGGTCGGAATGCCCAACGCGGCGTCCACACCGGGCTACACGGGCCGCCTGCGCTTCCGACTCGTGGGTCCCCTCCCCGTCGTGCTCTGCCCGCCGGCGTGGCCGACAACTGAAGTGGTCACGAGTCGTCCGGTGACCCGGGACTACCTCGACGGCCGCGATTTCGCCGAGCTCACGATGAGCCTCGACCTGTCGCCGGGACCCGCGCTGTCGCACCGCTGGACGCCCGCGCTGCTGCGCTGGCGGCTCGCGTCGCCGGCTGCGCGCTACACGGTTCACGCGAGCTCCGAAGCCGCCATCGTCACCTGCGTCGAGCGCCGCCTGGGGATCCCCATCGCCGTCGTCGTGAAGACGTTCCGGCGCGCCGGACCCCGCCCCGTCGCCGCGAACGGCATCATCGCCGCCGCTTGCCGGCATCATCGCGCCCCGGTGGCGCTCTATGCGGGCTTCTCCGCCGCGACGAAGGTCGTCGGAGCACCGCTGCCATCGCGCCTGAAGCCGGCACCGCTGAATCTCTCCGTGCGCCGCTACGACGACACCGACGACCAGCCCGATCCGCACCTGGATACGTTCGAGCTGTTCGACTTCGACGCGTTCTGACGACTGCCGAAACGCGGGCACCGGCCTCCCCAATGCCCGCCGCCCGTGGTAGCACCCCGGGGCCGATGATCGAGACCGGAGCGACGACCGCGGCGTTCCATTCCGCCTTGTGCGCCTTGTGCGGCTCGCGGGGGCGCCCGTTCTTCGTGAAGCGCGGCGTCGACGTCCTTCTGTGCGAGGGTTGCCGCAACGCGTTCGTCCCGAGCCGCTTCATTCCGGACGACCTCGAATCCATCTACTCCCAGGCGTACTTCGAGGGCGGCGAGGCGACGGGCTACCCCGGCTATCTGGCGGATCGCGCGATCCTCTTCCGGAACTTCGCCGAGCGGCTCGCGTTCATCGAACGCGCCGCGCCGCCGGGCAAGCGCTTGCTCGACGTCGGAGCCGCATACGGCTTTCTGCTGAAAGTAGCGCGCGACGCGGGATGGGACGCGAGCGGCGTCGAGATCGCGCCGGATTGCGCGCTCGAGGCGTCGCGCATCTCCGGCGCGAGCGTCGCGTGCGGCGACTTTCTCACCGTGCCGCTCTCGGGACCGTACGACGTCCTGGTCATGCTCGACGTCATCGAGCACCTGCGTGATCCCGCCGCGGCGCTCTCGCGAGCGTTCCAGCTTTTGTCGTCGGGCGGCCTGCTCGTCATCGAAACCGGCGACTTTCGCGCGCCCTGGGCGCGGCTCCTCGGACGGCGCTGGTACTTCTACGACCCGCCCGCGCATCTCTTCTACTTCTCGTACCGGGGGATCACGGATCTGCTCGCGCGCGTCGGATTTCAGCGCGACGTCCGCGTCGAGCGCGCGGGCCGTCGCGTCAGCGCGGCGAACATCTGTTTCAAGCTCGCCGCGGCGACGAAAGGTCCGGTGCGGCGCCTCTTCGCCGCGGCCTCGCAGCGCGGCGTACCCGGCTCGGTGTACCTGAACTTCGGCGACGGAATGCTCATCGCCGCGAGAAAACCGTGACCGCGAGCGCGCGCCGCTTCGGCGAGCTCACCATGCAGCGCGGCGTACCCGGCTCGGTATATCTGAACTTCGGCGACGGAATGCTCATCGCCGCGAGAAAGCCGTGACCGCGAGCGCGCGCCGCTTCGGCGAGCTCACCATTTTTCCGCTCGCGCCGCGTGCGCGCAAGCTCTTCAGCGTCGACGTGGAAGAGTGGTTCCACTCGAACTTCGAGAGCGCCAAGCCGATGGACACGCGAGCGCTCCCCCGCCGCGCGGAGAGCGGCGTCGCGCGAGTCATCGACGCCCTGGCCGAATCCGGATCGCGGGCGACCTTCTTCGTTCTCGGGGAAGTCGCCGAAGAACAACCCGAAATCGTACGTCGCATCGCCGCGGCCGGACACGAGGTCGCGTGTCATTCATACACGCACGCGTTGCTCTCCGAGCAAACGCCGGCCGCCGCGCTGCGCGACCTGACGCGCGCTCGGAGCCTGCTCGAAGATCTCGCGGGCGCGCGGGTGCGTGGCTTCCGCGCGCCGTCCTGGTCCATCACCGAAAAGAACCTCTGGGCGCTCGACGTCATCGCCGAGGCGGGATTCACGTACGACAGCAGCATCTTCCCCGGCCGCACGTACCTTTACGGCATCGAAGGCGCTCCACGCGCTCCGTATCGACTGACGACACCCGCAGGCAACGAGCTCGTCGAAGTACCGCCCTCGACGCTGGGCATCGGAAAAGTGCGGCTCGGCGTCGGGGGCGGCTTCTACCTGCGCGTGCTGCCGCTCTGGGTTCATCAGCATGTTTGCGACCGCGAGCTCGCGAGTGGCCGGCCCTTCATGGCCTACATCCATCCGCGCGAGCTCGATCCGGAATCCTGGTCGCTGCGGCTCGATCTCAGCCTGAAGGAACGGCTCATCCACGAAGGCAACCTCGCCCGCGGCAGCGCGCGAGCGCGTGCGCTATTGCGGCGCGGGCCGTGGCACTCCATCGGGAGCCTGCTCGATCCGGCCGCAGATGATTGAACAGGAAGACGGAAGGGCGGGAAGGATTTTTGGGTTGAAGAGAGACACCCTCTCCTTCCGGCCGCAGATTCGTTGAACAGGAAGACGGAAGGGTGGGAAGGATTTGGGGTTGAAGGGGGAAACGCTCGACTAAGTGCTGCTGTATGGGGTCGCGCCTCGATACCTTGATCACTCAAGGTCGCTTTTGTCCTCGCAAATTTTCTTGTGATCACCGGGCATTGGCGCATGGTCATTACTTCACCTTGATCACTCAAGGTCCACGATTCACGGGCGTATTGATACCCGTCGCTCCCGCGTCGACGATCGCCCGATGTCGTTGTCTGCGTTCCTCCAACCCAAAAACCTTCCCTCCTTCCCTCTTCCTGTAAAAATCTGAAGCCGTTCAGAACGGTCCACGATTCACGGACGTATTGGTACCCGTCGCTCCCGCGTCGACGATCGCCCGATGTTCGTTGTCTGCGTTCCAACCCAAAAACCTTCCCTCCTTCCCTCTTCCTGTAAAAATCTGAAGCCGTTCAGGCGGGGGCAGGCGCGGGGCGACAGACGGGCGCGTTGCGCGCGCGGGGAAGCGACGCCACGGGTGTTTCGCCGCGCACGTTTCCGCGGAGCCCCTCTTCAATCAGCGCGAAGGACGACCGCGATGTCGACGGGGTGACCGCTGATGATTTCGTGGAGACTGAGCTGCGTCTGATCGATCGCTGGAACTACCGAGTCGCCGTTGCCGCTGATGGTGACGACGTGGATGACTTCCGAATACGTGGCCCAGTTGTCGTTCGAACAGCGGACGGAGCGGAGGAGCTCCCAGCGCTCGACGGCGTTCACGTGCTCGTTCGACCAGGGCCGGAAGGCGACGGGGTTGTAGATGCACTTGTAGTGACTCCCCTCGGGCATCTCGAGGACGCCGGATTCGGCGATGGGGATCGTCTTCCAGTGCGGGTTCTTTTTCTGCCGCGGCTTTTCCTGGAGCACCAGGATGCGCCAATCGCGGTTCGACGCATCCGGCGGTTTGATGACGACGTTCTTCGGCGTGCGAAATTCGCCGGGCACGAACGTCTCGAGCGGTGCTTGACCCGCGGATTTCCGGCACGCCGCCGCGAGCACTGCCGCTGCCGCGACGGCCAGCCAGGTGCTCGAGACTCCACGCACGCGAGACGAGCTCTCAGTTGTTGTTCGCGCCAGCAGTGATCCAGTCCTTGATGAGCTTCTGCTGATCGTCGGGGAGCACGTCGCCGGTGGGCGGCATGCGATCGCCGCACGGGGGATTACCGCCGATCTTCTGGATGAGCAAGCTCTGGTCGGGCTGTCCGGCAACGACGCGCGTTTCGCCGCTCATGCCGCACGCACACGTGGGCGACATGTTGTTCGGATCGGTGCACACGCCCTGAGCCTTCTGGCCGACGAGATCGGTGTAGGCGTCGGACTGCGCGCCCATGAACAGATTGCCCTGCCGTGTGGACCCATGGCACTGCGACTGGATGCAATTCTTGGCGATGATGGTTCGGTAGACGTTGGTGAACGTGGGGGCGAGCGGGCCCGCGTCCGCGGTGCCCTGCTGCTTGTGCGTCAGCGCCGGATCGCCGGGCAGGACGAACTCGTGGAAGTGATTGTCCGGGTGACCGAAGATGTAGCTGAGGCCTGATGCGACGTAGAGGCGTCCGTTGTTCACGACGGGGCCGCCGATGATGGTGCCGTCCGCCTGATAGTCGAACAACTTGGTGCCATCCTTGACGTTGATCGCCTCGAGGTGGGTTTCGGCCCCGACGAATACGATGCCGTTGGCGATCGTCAGCGGCGCCCATACCCAGGCCGGCAGCTGATGCTCCCAGTTGATGTCGAGCGTCTCCGGATCGAGCGAGAAGAGGACGCTCGTGCCCGGCGCCTGCGAACTGTCGCCGTTCTTCATCTCGACGATGGCATTGGGATCGGACGGGTCGCTGCTGGTCTGGTTGCAAACGACCAAGATGTGCTCGCCGTCGAAGCCGATGGCCTGGAACACGCCGCCGATGAAGGCGGAACCGCCGCCGAGCTTGCGTGTCTGCAGCTGTTTACCGCTGTCGCGGTCGAAGATGTAGATGTCGCCGGACTTCTGCCCGGCCGCGATCAGGTGCTTCCCCTTGTAGTTGTAGACGACCGGGTTTGCGCCGAAGTCGGTGTCGGGGCTCCGCGGGTTCACGATCGTGAATACGTCGCCAGTGGTCACCTGCTGGTGCCACTTGATGTTGCCGGAATCCATGTCGAACGCGAAGATCGAGTCCGAGCCGGGTCCCGGATTTTCCGTGTAGTTGTTGCCGGTGCCCGCGAACACCGTGTTGCTGTCCGGATCGAGCGAGACCGTGCTCCACACGGCGCACCCGTTCTCGCTCGTGTTCGCGGTGTTCGTCTTCCAGAGCATCGTGCCGTCCAGCTTGCTGAGCGACACGACGGAGCCGCGGAAGGTCGCGTTCGCGCTGGCGCTGGTTTCCTCGTTCGAACCGATGCCGACGTAGATGTGCTCTTTCCACACGATCGGCGCGCCGTAACCGGTCGCCTGCGGATGATCTTCCACCTTGGTCTGCCACACGACGTGGCCGTCGCTCGCGTCGAGCGCCGCGATGATGCCGCCGGCGCCGGGGTTGATGTAGATGATGCCGTTGTCGTACGTGGGCGACGCGCTCGTCCCGAGGTTCGTGTTCGCGTCACCGCTCTGGGTCCACAGGACGATGCCGGTCTCGGGATCGATCTTGGAGATGCCGTACGGCGCGGCCGCGTAGACGTAGCCATCGTCCCCGACGACGGGGGTTCCGAGGACACCGAGCTCGAGCGACCATGCTTCCGTCAGCTGGTTGACGTTGCTCGTCGTGATCTTCGTCTCGCTCGGGTTGTACCAATTCGACTGGACGTTACCGGCCTGATTGCCCCATACGGCGGGCGGCGTTCCCGCGTCCTCTTCCTCGTGCTTCGGCTTCGATTTCCCCGAGCCGCCAGAGCTCGAGGAACACCCGACGACGAACGCGAGCGTGCCGCAAACACAAGCAAGTAGACCTTCGCGCCTAAGTCTCATCGCAAATTTTTCTCCAATGACGGCAGGAGCTTGGACCGATCGGTATAGAGCGGAGGTGGTACTAGATTTTACGCATTTGCGGAAGCGCTCATTCTATCCCGCGCCGTGCGACACGACGAGGTAATGACGCATCGCATGGCAACTCTGCACGCGGACGCGCGGCGCGAGCACGCGACAACGCGACCGCGCGAATTCGGAACCGAGCGCCGCGCGACTTGGCGCGTTGGGGTAGTGTCCCGCGACCGCGTCACCATGATCGTAGTCCTTCTGTTATTTGCATTCGTCTACGCCGGATGCGCCCCGACTGGCGCACGGGCCGAAGCTCCGAAGACCGCGACGAAGGCGTTCGACGCGAACGCGATCGCCCGGGCGTCGGCGGATCCCGACAACGCCGGTCCGGTTCCTGTCGACGATCAGAGCCCCGCGTGGGGCGATGCCGTGGCGCCGGTCACCATCGTCGAGTTCTCGGATCTACAGTGCCCGTTTTGCGCGCGGGTTCAGCCCACGCTCGACGCGCTCGAGAAGCGCTACGGACCGCACCGGCTTCGCGTCGTCTGGAAGCACGATCCGCTTCCGTTTCATCCGAACGCGCGCCCCGCGGCGCTCGCGGCGGAGACGGCGCGACAGCTCGCCGGCAACGACGCGTTCTTCCGCTTCGTCGCGCTCTTGTTCCAGGATCAGGCGCACCTCGAGGCCGGCGATCTTCATCGCGCCGCGCTCGCGCTCGGGATCAACGGAGCGTCGTTCGAGCTCCTGTCCCGTTCCACTTCGGTCCGCGACCGCGTCGACGCCGACGTCGATCTCGCGCGCCGCGTTGGGGCCATCGGCACGCCGCATTTCTTCGTCAACGGCGTGGCGGTCTCGGGCGCCGTCCCCCTCGACGACTTCGTCGCGATCGTCGATCGCGAGCTCGAAGAAGCGCGCACCCTCACCGACCACGGAACGGCGCCGTCGGAGGTGTACGCGCTCCGGACGAAAGCGAACTTCAAGGAGCCGGAAGCCGGCGATGACGGCGACGCGACCGCGGAAGAACAGCCGTACAACGTCCCGTTGGGCACCTCTCCGCGCCTCGGGCCGGACGACGCGCTCGTCACCATCGTCGAGTTTTCCGACTTCGAGTGCCCCTTCTGCAAGCGCGTGCAACCGACGCTGGCGGCGATCCGGGAGCGCTACGGAAGCGACGTGCGCTTCGTCTTCAAGCACCTCCCCTTGCCGTTTCACAAGCACGCGCGCGCGGCCGCGACGTTCGCCATCGAGGCGCGCAAGGCGCTCGGCGACGCGGGCTTCTGGAAGGCCGAGGCGCTGCTCTTCGCGAGCTCGCCGAACCTCGACGACGGCGGGCTTTCGATGATCGCAAGCTCCCTCGGGCTCGACTACGAGAAGATCCGGCGCGCGATCGGGAGCGACGCGGACGCGGCCGTGCTCGCCGACGACGAGGGAACGAGCGCCGACTTCGACGCCCGCGGCACACCGCATTTCTTCATCAACGGCAACCGCCTCGTCGGCGCTCAGCCGCTCGAAGCGTTCACGAAGGTCATCGATGCGGAGCTAGAGAAGGCCAGGCAGCTCGTCGCGAGCGGCGTGCCCCGGGCGAACGTCTTCGATGAGCTGATGCGCCGCGCTTTGCAGCCACCGCCGCCGCCTCAGAAGGACATTCCCGCGCCGACCGCGGCGAATCCGTCCCGCGGCCCGAGCGGCGCGCGCGTGACGATCCAGATGTTCGCGGACTTCGAGTGCCCCTATTGCCGCCGGGCGATGAAGACGATCGAAGAGCTCGAACGGCGTCATCCGCAGCAGATCCGGCTCGTGTACCGCAATCTGCCGCTGGAATTTCACGAAGGCGCGCACACCGCGGCAGCGGCGGCGCTGGAAGCGTACGCTCAGCGCGGCTCGGCGGCGTTCTGGAAGATGGCGGCGCTGCTCGAGAAAGACCAGGACGATCGAGCGCCGCTGACGCGCGAGGACGTCGTCGATCACGCGAAGGAGCTCGGGCTCGACGTGAAGCGATTCGAGCGCGCGCTCGACGACGGCCGTCACGAGGCGGTCATCGGCGCCGACGTGAAGCTCGCCGAAGCGCTGGACATCAAGGGCACGCCGTCGTTCGTGATCAATGGTTATTACGTCGCCGGCGCGCAGTCCCTCGGCATCTTCGAACGCGCCGTGCAGCGTGCACTCGCCGCGCCGCCCGGCGCTCCCGCAAAGTGACCACGCCCGAAGTCACCACGAAGCCGTCCGAGGACACTCGGCGCGCACCGAGCGCGGTGCTGAAGTACCCGGACTTCCGGCTCTTCCAGATCGCGCGCTTCGCGAGCGTCCTCGGCGCGCAGATCGTGTCGATCGCCGTCGGCTGGCACGTCTACGATCTCACGCGCCGCCCGCTCGACCTCGGCTGGGTCGGACTCGCGCAATTCTTCCCCGCGTTTCTGCTCTCGCTCCCCGCCGGCCACGTCGCGGATCGAGTCGACCGGCGCCGCATCTTCGGCGCGTGCCTGGGCGCGTACGCGCTCGTCGCGTTCGCGCTCTTCTTGCTTTTGCAGACGGGTTCGCGCAGCGTGCTGCCGGTCTACGGCGTGCTCGTCGCGTTCGGCGCCGCGCGCGGATTCAGCAGCCCTTCCGCCCAAGCGTTGATGCCCGATCTCGTGTCGAAAGAAGATTTCCAGAGCGCCGTCGCCTGGAGCTCGTCGGTGTTCCAGATCGGCACCATCGCCGGACCTGCGGCCGGCGGTTTGCTGTACTCGCTCGGCGGCGCTGGCGTCGCTTACGGCGTGGCCGCGCTGCTCTTCCTCGCCGGTTCGGCCGCCTGCGCGTTCATTCGCACCCGCGCCGTGCACGGCAAGTCGCGCGCGCAATCGCTCCGCGACGTCTTCGCCGGCGTCGAATACGTCTTCGCAAAAAAAGTAGTGCTCGGCGCGATCTCGCTCGATCTGTTCGCGGTGCTGCTGGGCGGCGCGACCGCCCTCTTGCCGGTGTATGCGCGGGATATCCTGCACGTGGGGCCGTCCGGACTGGGTGCGCTCCGCGCGGCGCCCGGCGTCGGCGCTGCCATCATGGCCATCGTGCTCGCGTATCGGCCGCTCCAGAAGCGCGCCGGGTGGACGATGTACGCTTGTGTCGGCTTGTTCGGCGCGGCCACCGTCGTGTTCGGCGCCTCCACGAGCTTCGGCTTGTCGATGGCGGCGCTCGTGGTGCTGGGCGCGGCGGATCTCGTCAGCGTCGTCGTACGCCACACCGTCGTGCAGCTCGAAACGCCGCCGGAAATGCGCGGCCGGGTGAGCGCGGTGAACATGATCTTCATCGGCGCGTCGAACGAGCTCGGCGAGTTCGAATCGGGTGTCACGGCCGCAGCGCTCGGCGTCGTGCGCTCCGTCGTCGTGGGCGGCCTCGGCTCCTGCGCGGTCGTGCTCGTGTGGGCCTGGCTCTTCCCGGAGCTCCGGGATGTGGATCGCCTCGATACCCTTTCTTCCTCTTGAACGCGCCTGGCGCAATCGGTTACACGTCTCGGCCACCGTCCATATGATCACACTGAAGAACGTGTCGCGCGCGTACGGGTCCGGCGACGGCGTTCTGTATGCAGTGCGGGACGTGTCCCTCGAAATCGCCGCCGGCAGCTTCGTCACCATCGTCGGCGCGAGCGGCTCCGGAAAGAGCACGCTGCTCCAGCTCATCGGCGCGCTGGATCGTCCGACCTCCGGGAGCGTCCTGGTCGACGGCAAGGATCTGGCGGCGCTCAGCGACGACGAGCGCACCTTGTTGCGGCGGGACCGCATTGGTTTCGTGTTCCAGTTCTTCAACCTTTTACCGACGCTGACCGCTCTCGAGAACGTCGCGCTCCCGGCGCGGCTCGCCGGCGCTTCGGCGTCGAAGACGAAGGATCGCGCTCAGGAGCTCCTGTCGCGCGTCGGCCTGGGCGCCCGCGGGGGCCATCGGCCGGACCAGCTCTCCGGGGGCGAGATGCAGCGCGTCGCCATCGCCCGCGCCCTGATGATGGATCCACCGGTGCTACTCGCAGACGAACCCACCGGGAACCTCGATTCGTCCACCGGCGTCTCCATCCTCGAGCTGCTGCGCGGCGCGGTAGAGGCGCACCGCACCGTGATCCTCGTCACGCACGATCCAACGGTCGCGCAAAAAGGAACGCGGACGCTGACGATGGGCGACGGCAGATTGCTCAGCGACGAATCGCGCGCGGGGTGAGCCTCTCTCGTCCGTCGCCTGACGACTTGCATTGCGCCGAGCCGTATGCGAGCTGAATGGAAAGATGACACCCGAGCAGCGCCGGTACCTCTTCGTCGAGTGCGTCATCGGCGCCGCGGTGATCAACGCGCTCATCAACGGCGGGCTCGGGTGGCTCGCGACGCTCGGCCACCCGACGTTCCCGGTCTGGAAGCTGCCCGGCGTCGCGGCGGATCTGCTGGGTACGGCGTACGGCGTGTCCTTCGGGACCTGCATCGGCGCCGCGGTGCAAGTGAAGATCGACCGAGCCCGCGGCAGGATCACGACCCCGAGCGCGGTACCGGAGCGCCTCGCGCCGATCATTTCCGCGATGCCGCGCCGGCTCCTCCCGCGTGGGATCGCGCTCGGCATGGCCTCGGTCGCGGCGCTGAGCCCCTTCATCGCGGTCGGTCTCTATGTCTACGGCGCGCCGGAGTTCGGGCGGCAGCCGTTCATTGCTCTGAAGGCAGCCTTCTCGGCCGTCGAGGGCGCCGTCGTGACGCCGGTGATCGTGCTCGCCGCGCTGCTCGATTCGGCGCCGCGCGCGAGCGCGTCTTAGGGCTATTCTCAGAGCTCAGCGATTTGCCCGGAATTTCGCTCCGTCGCGAGATGGACGCCAGAGACAGAGTCGACCGGTACGTCGCGCGTCATCAGCCACGAAAAAGGCAGCCTCCACCGGCTTCGCCGGTTCGTCCCGTGGCTCGTGGCGATCCGCGCAGATCGTGATCTGTTCTGCCAAAGACAGTCAGCGTCGACGCGCTTCACGGTCGCTTGAAGATCGCCATCACGTCCGTGTGCCGCGAGAAGAAATAGCCGAAGAGCCCCCAGAACAGCGTGACCGGCGCCCGCAGAAGAAGCGCGCCGGCGCGCACCGGCTCCATCAGCGCGTCGAGCGTGCCGTCCGTGATGCGCGTGTAATAGAAGTAGAACGCCTCGTTCAAGAACGGCACTCGCGTGTTCGAGTACATCGTCGAGTAATACCGGGCGAGCGAGAACCCTTGCCGCTCGCCGGTCGCGACCAGCGCCTGCTTCGACAGAATGTGACGGTGATAAGGCGCGTGGATCGTGTGCACGAAGTCCTCCGGCCGCGACAGGTCGATGGCGCCCGCGCTGGGCGTGCCGACGGCGACGACCGCGCCGGGGCGCGTGAGCTCCCGAAAGCGCGACAGCAGCGCCTGCGGCTCGGCGACGTGCTCGATGACGTCTTGCGAGACGATGCAGTCGTATCGTTCGTCGAGGACGCGCTTGTCGCCGAACTCCGAGCTGTACTCGTCGTAGCCGCGAACGTTGTCGAACCCGAGCGACTGCATGTAGCGCACGAGCTGCCCGCCGCCGCACCCGTAGTCGAGGACACGGTGCGACTTTTCCACGCCGGCGGCGACGAGGCGCGCCACTTGCCGCGAGTACATCGCCCGGAGGCGCCAATCCATGGCGAGCGCGTGAAACGGGTAGCGGGCGTAGTAGTGCGCGAGATCGACCTCGTCCTCGGCGTGGATGCTCCCGCACTTGCCGCATCGCCAGTAGTCGAACTTCTCTTCACGGAACGCGCGGACATTCGAGCGCACGCGCGTGTGCTCCTCCGAGCCCGCACGAGGAGCGCCGCAGACGATGCATGCAGACGATGCCATGTTGCCGGCCATTCTATCCTTGCCCTCGGTCGTCACACCCCGCCGAAAGCAGCCTGTACCAAGATCTTTCCGAAGTCTTCCTCGGGGAGCGTCACCGATTCGCCCTCGCGCGGCATCGGCAGCGGCGCAAAACGGCCGTCTCTCCAGGTCAGCACCAGCGGCGCGCCGTCTCTATCGTCGAGGTCGAAGCGCACCGCGCGCGGCCTTCCCTCGGCGTCGGCTTCGACGACGCTCGCCGTCATCGCGGAGAGCGCCACCTGGTCGCCCGCGGCAAACGGCCGCTCGCCGCGGTAATGTTGCTCGAGCGGCGTATACAGAAAGCCGCGACCGGGCCGCAGCAAAAGGCCGTGCTCGCCGGCGCGCTCGACGCGGATCTCGCTGCTCGCGCTGGATAGCACGTACAGGTGCTTCGGCCGCGGCACGCCGAGAAGCTCGCGCTCGGCCTGCACGTAGTTCGCGAACAATACGGTCGGAGCCGCGACGATGACCACCGTCCGATCCTTGACCGCGTCGTTCGACGGAATGCCGGACGCGCCGCGGTCGTGCGCGACGGCGAAGATCTCCATCTGTCCGGATCTCGCCGCGAGCAGCAGGGGCGCGCCGACGACGTGCAAGAGCAGCAAGCACCCGATCAAGACGGAACGCGCGCTCGGGCGCAGCTTCCCCGACTTCGCGGCGAAGATGAAGTCGTCGAAGGGCCGCGCCAGCAACGCCGAGGCTCCGACGCCGACGAAGAGCAGCAGGCGATCGCTCGGGAACGTCGCGCCGAGCGGCAGCAGCGAGAGCACCATGCCGAGCGCCCAGAACCGGCACGTGCGATCACCGCGAACGTACGGCAGCAAGATCCAGGTGACGACCGCGACGGTGACCACCGCGATGGCGACGAGGAATGGCCGGTGCGCGGGCGGCGCGAGGAACGCGAGATCCGAGGGCGGCGCCGAAAACTGTCCGTGGAGCAGCACCGCGAGCCGCATCGGCAGCTCGGCGCAGAAGGCGAGAGGGCTGGCCAGGGGGTCGACGTACGCGCCCGAACCCCGGGCGCCGTATCCCATCGCGAGCCAGCACACGCGCCACGCGACGACGACCGCGGCCGCGGGCGCGAGCGACGCCAGCCGTCTTCGGAGCGGCGCTTCTTCCAGGAGCAGCGCGTACGCCACGAGGTAACCGACCGCGCCGATCGCGAGCTCGCCGGCGAGTAGACCCGCGAGCAACAGCGCCGGAGCGAGCAGCGCGCCCGCGCGCGACGCCTTGGTGCGCCAAGCGTCGTGCGCGACGAGAGCTCCGGCGCCGAGCGCGCCCGCGATGAGCGCGTTGCGATTGGCGAGCCACGCGAGCGTCGGACCGTGTGTGTCGTCCAGGGCGTAGAGCAAGAACGCGAAACCCGCCGCGCGCGGGGATCGATCGAGACGCTCGTAGACGAGGGCCACCGAGAGCAAGAGCACCCCGAACCAGGCGAGCGAATGCAGGTGCATGGCGACGGCGCTCGCGGGCCAGAGGCGTTCGTCGAGCCAGTGGGTGATGGACGCGATGGGGCGGAAGAACGCGATCTTCAGCTCGGGATCGGTCCACCAGGGCAGCATCAACCCGACGTCCATGAGGCGGTGGTTGCCGGCCACGTCGCCGGTCGTGAACGTGAAGAGATCGAGCGGCGCCCGGGTGAGCCCCACGGGCGCTCCGCGGCCCTGCGCGATGAGCGCGAGCACGTAGTCGTCCAGCGCACGATGTGGGCCGACGGACGTGGCCGCGAGCAGCAACGCGCAGACCGTCACGACGCGCCGCATTCGCGGCGTGGAGAGCTGCGGGATCAGCGCGTCGAGCTTCCGCGAAAATGCCTGGATTGGACGCATGAGGGATGTCGGCTGAGTGCTCGAGGCGGACGCGGTGGTGCGCTGGTCCGGCCTAACGCCGGCTGATTACAGGCCGTGCGCTGGCGCGCGGCCACTTGGGGAGTGCGAGGCCACTTGGATCGTAACTGTACGAAAATTGATCGATCGTGCGCGCCCGCGTCGTCATTGACACGCAAGGCGTGGCTGATGACTATACCGTTCGTCCCTTCCCGTTCGAGCGTGGATCCATTGCGAAGGCGGAATGCGCACATCTGCTGAGGCGCGGCGCGAACGCGACGGAGCGATGCTCGCCGACGCGCCCGAGTCCGTCGCCGTGCAGGGCGCCCGCGTGGCGGCGATCCCCGGGCTCTACGGCTTCGTCCAGCGCGTGCTCTCTCGCCCCAAGGTCGACGCGTGGATCGTCGCGCTCGGCGCGCTGCTCGTCCTGCCCTCCGTCCCGTCGGGGCTCGCCGCGGACGATTTCGTCCACGAGCTCTCGCTCCTCGGAAATGCAAACCCCTTCGTGGGCTTCCGGCGGTCACCGCTGGATCTGTTCCGGTTCGCGTTCCCGAGCGTGAACCATACCCTGGTGAACGAGGGCGTGCTGCCCTGGTGGATCGATCCAGAGGTGCGGTTCGCGTTCTTCCGGCCGCTCGCCTCGGCGACGCACCTGCTCGATCACTGGCTGCTCGGGGACAACGCCGTGTTGATGCACCTGCACACGGTGCTCTGGCACGTGCTCACGCTGTTCGCCGCGCGCGCCCTCTTCCGCGCCGTCTTCGGACCCGGTTTCGTCGCCAACCTCGCGCTCGCGCTCTACGCGCTCGACGACGCGCGCGGTTCGCCGGTCGCGTGGGTCGCCAACCGCAACGAGCTCGTCGCGTGCGCGCTCTCGGTGTGGGCGCTCACCTGGCACATCGAGAGCCGCAAGGGGCGCCCCGTCGTGGGACGCCTCGCGCCGCTCGCGCTCGGCCTCGGGATGCTCGCGAGCGAAGGCGCCATCGCCGTCACCGCGTATCTCTTCGCGTACGCGTTGTTCGTCGACGAAGGCACGCTGCGCGTTCGTTTGCGCCGATTGGCGCCCTACGCCGCGGTCGTGATCGCCTGGGCCGCGCTGTACCGCGGCCTCGGCTACGGCATCGCGCGATCGGGGCTCTACTTCGATCCTTTGCGCGACCCCGGATCGTTCCTGCGCACGCTTCCCGAACGCTTCGCGATGCTCTGGCTCGCGCAGCTCGGCGGCCCGTGGTCGGAAGGTTGGAACGCCTATCCGTTGATGTTCCCCGGGCTCCAGTACGTCGTCGCCGCCATGGCCGTCGTCGTGATCGCGGGCTCGCTGGTTCTGTTCACGCCGGTCCTGAAACGAGACCGAGTTGCGCGCTTCTGGCTGCTCGGCGCGGCGCTCGCGACGCTCCCCGCCTGCGGCGCATTCCCGGCGGATCGACTCCTCCCGTGGATCGGTCTCGGCGGCATGGGCGTCACGGCGCAGTTCTTCGCCGCTTACCTCGCCAGGCCGGCAGCGGAGCGCGCGCGCTTCATGCCGCGGCTCGGCGCGGCCGCCGTCGTCGCCATGCACCTCGTCGTGGGTCCCGTCTTGCTTCCGCTTCGCGCCATCGGCATTTCCCAGGTGCGCGCGGCGATCGATCGCGCCGACGAGACCATCCCGCGCGATCCGAGCATCGCCCATCGCGTGGCCATTTACGTGAACCCCGCCGCGGATCCCTTCGCGAGCTACATCCCGGTGACGCGCGCCGCGCTCGGCATCCCGCGCCCGCGCACCCAGCGCTGGCTCGCCACCGGAGCGACACCGGTGCACGTCACCCGCGTCGACGACCGCACGTTGCGCGTCGAGCCCGAGGGCGGCTACATGATCTTGCCGAGCGAAAAGCTCTTCCGGAACACCCGCGACCAACCTTTCGTCGTCGGCGAGCGCATCGACACCGGCGGCATGGTCGTCACCGTCTCCCGCGTCACCGAGGACGGCCGCCCCGCGGAAGTCGAAGCGCGCTTCGCGCGCCCGCTCGAAGACCCCGAATACCTGTGGCTCTCCTGGGAAGGCGGCGGCTACGCCCCCTTCACCCCGCCAGCAGTAGGCACCTCCGTCACCGCCCCCGCCGCGGATCTCGTCACAGTCGCCTACGGCCCCGACAGCCCCGTCACGAAAGCGCTAGCGGGCCGCAAATTGATCGAGACGCGTTATTAGCTGTCAGCCATCAGCTGTCAGCTGTCAGCCATCGCTATCAGGCGGTCGGTCGTCAGCTGTCAGCCGTCAGCGCGACGTGTAAGGTACCTGATAGCTGATAGCTGATAGCTGACGGCTGATAGCTACCTAAGGCGCCCACCGCGCTCCGATGAAGACCTGATCTACGTCGTTGTAGAGTCCGCCCAGCGATGTGTTCGGCACTCCTAGCACGAACGGCGTGTGCCCTTGTACGAACACCGCGCCGAGCTCGAGGAAGAACGCATTCAGCGCCTCCCACTCGACGCGCGGCATGAGCACGTACGTCGCCACGGCGAGCGCCGCGCCTCCGAGCTCGAAGCGCAGGCGCGATTTCTCCGGCGTATAGTGCGCGCCCGCCGCGACGCCGTAAGCATAGCGCCCGTCCATGCCGAACCAGCCGGCGCCCGCCGCCGACGGATTGCGCATCGCCATCGCGAGGAACGACTCGACGACGACCGCCCACTCCGTGCCTCGCACATATTCCGCGCGCAGCCCGAACTGCGCCATGTTCACCCGCTCCGGATTGCCGATGGGAATATTTCCATTTGCGGGCGTGCCCGGCCCGGTAGCCATGAGCGTCCGGTCGAGCATGTACGCCGCTTCCGCGCCGAGCTGCACCGGGCCCACGTCGAAGGCGCCATCGAGAGAGGCGATGCCGTAGCGCGGGTGTTCGACGCCGATGGGGTGGTCCCAGACCGAGTCCGGCGCGGTCGGCAGCGGCGCCATCTGGGCGATCGCCGTCGCGGTGGAGTTCAGATACGAGGAGAACGCGGGGCTCAGCACGAGCGTCGGCAACGGCTCGAGCGCCGTCCCCACCGTCGCCGAGAGCTCGCCGGCGGAGCCATACAGCGTCGCGCGGATCGCGCCCTGGGGGCTTCTGAAATCCGGCGGCGGCGCGAGCGCTTGCAGCGCGTCGGTCGAGAGCGTCGTGAGCCCCGAGCGGCCGAGCGCCCTTTCGAACACCTCGCGCGTGGCGTTGCCGGTTTCCGTGTTGAGCCGATCGAGCGGCGACAGGAGCGCGTAGTCCGTGCCGTACAGCGCGATGAGATCCGGAACGAAGAACGGCACGTAGAACGCTTGGAGCGTGAACCCGCGCACCTTGTCGAAATCGAAACGCACCGCGGGCGTCGCGATGGGCGACGCTTCCGACATCGTCACCGGACCGCTGCGCAGATCGTACGTCGAAAGGAAGTTCGTCGCCGAGAACAGGTCGAACCGCCCCATGCTGATGACCTGATAGCCGACGCGCACGTGGTAGCCCGGCCCCGGCGTGACGTCCGCGAAGAGCGAGAGCGGCGCGACGTCGAGCGTGTAAGCCGCGGCGCCGCTCTGGTGCACCGCGAAGCCGTGCCGCACGCGCAAGCCCGCAGAGAGCAGCAACGTGTCGGAGCGACGCTGCTCGACTTCCAGCGCCGCGACCGTCGTTCCTTCGACGACGTCCTGGCTCGGACGCGTCCAGTCCGTGTCGACGCCCCAGCGCGTGTGCAGCGTCGTGTGCCAGGTCGTCTCGCGCGGGCCGTTCGACGGCGGCGCCGCGACCGGCGCTTCGTGCGGCACCGCCGCGAGCTCCGGATCTTCGATGACGTCATCGGCGCGCGCCGAGCGCGCGGCGAGGCTGAACGCGGCGACGCCGAGCGCCGGCGCCATCCACCGCCAAAGGCGCTGCGCGGGTCTCGTCGTAGCAGCGCGGCCGGCGCAGACAGCCATCGTGTGCAAGGAGCTATCAGCCATCAGCTATCAGCCATCAGGCTATCAGGACGAGAGGTTGACCGCTGACCGCTGACCGCTGACCGCTGACCGCTGACCGCTGACGGCTACCGAAGCGGGGGGGGGG
>DASZVB010000072.1:0-5322 GCA_035547195.1 Polyangiaceae bacterium | reverse complement strand
GTGGCTCTCGAAAGCTGCTCGCCTCATCCGACCTCGGGGCGCGTCCGTCCTGCGCCTCGCTGACAACGTCGCCACCTCCCGCATTTACCACCGCATCCACCGGGCGCTCGCCGCCTGAACAAAGTCACATCAGGGTATACGAACTACCGTTCGCGGTCGCGAGTACCTCGTAGCGAATGAAATGAAATCGACCCGAACCGGCCCATTCGTCGGGCCGTGGTTGACGTGATCTCGACGGCGGTGCACGCGGACGCCGCGCCTGCCCACGTCCAAACCCGCCCCCCCCGGATCGAAACGCCCGGACCCTGGACATCACCAGCCGTTGCTGCGGACGCCGCTCCTGCCCAAACCCGCTCCCCCGATCGAACGCCCGGATCCTGGACACCCACCAGCCGTTGCTGACGCACGGCAGGAACGTCACACCGCCGTCAAGTCGTGCAACAATCTCTCCGCTCGTACCACTTCACTCTGTGCGTTGATCAACACGATCTTCTCCCCGTCACGCGCAGCTCCCTCCGGCAACGCGTTCATCCGGAACTCCGACGCGGCCACCGCTGCTCGCGCTGCGGCCAATTCACGCCGCGCTTCGGCAATCGCTTCTTCGTGCTGAACTGCGGCCACCGTCGACGAAACAGCGCGCCCCCGCAACGTGTCCGCCGCCGAAGTCGCGATCGCGACGACGTCCGAGGGGGACCGAACCGTCGCGAAGAAGTCGAGCCGCTCCGCGCGCGTGATCGCGTGAGCGCTGCGCATCGCTTCTTCGATCGCGTCGGAAAATCCGGGTGCCGCACCAGTCGCTACCACCGCCTTGTCGCACCACCTCTGCTCGAAGCCGTACAGGAGCTCCTTCAGATCCGCCGATGCCTTCCAGAAGATCGCGAGGCGCGCTTTGCCGTCGGCCAGCGCGGCGATGACCTGGAGCACGGTGAGCGCCCCGCCGGCAAAGACGGTGAGCTGAAGCATGCCGGACGGCGCCGGGACGCCGACGGGAAGCGAGGGGAGCAAGCTGGTGAAGAACAAGAGCCCCAGCGCGACGACCATGAGCGCGACCATGCCCGAGGTCATCCAGCGGTTCCTGGACTCTTCGCGGCGCCGCGCGCGCTCGTACCACGCGATGTTCAGGACGACGTCGGTGCAGAAGCGCAAGAGCGCTCGCGACAGGTCGTGTTCGAGCTTTGCGTCCGCGGGCACACCGAGGCGCGAGCGCAATACGGCGAGCGCCTGCTCGGCGTCGTGGCGCGTGCGACGACTCGGAGGCCGTCCACCGACGCCCTCGGATTCCGCTTCGAAGGCGTATCGCCGCTGCTCGCCGCCCATGCTCACGTCTCCCGCTCTCGTATAACACGGCGCCCGCTTCGGTTCTGTTGTACGCTGCGCCCCCATGCCCCAGCCCGTTACCGAGCTCGACGAGCTCATCGCGATGATGTTTCAGGCACACCCGTGGCACGGCGTGCCGGCGAAGAACGCGAACGGCGAGCTGCAAGCGTTCATCGAGATCGTGCCGACGGACGCGGTGAAGTACGAGCTCGACAAGCCGAGTGGACACCTGCGCCTCGACCGGCCGCAGCGTTACTCGAGCTTCTGCCCCACCTTGTACGGGTTCATCCCGCGCACTTACTGCGGGCGGCGCATCGGGGCGCGGTCTTCGGAGCGCACGGGGGAGAGCGCGCTTCAGGGCGACGGCGATCCGATGGACATCTGCGTGCTCGCCGAGAAGGCGGTGGTGCACGGCAATTTCCTGGCGACGGCGCGCGCCATCGGCGGGCTTCGCATGATCGACAAGAACGAAGCCGACGACAAGATCATCGCGGTGCTACACGGGGACAGCGTCTACGGCAACATCGAAGACATCGGCGACTGCCCCCCTGCCTTGCTCGATCGGATAAAGCACTATTTTCTCACGTACAAACAGGTGCCAAGCTCGGCGAACGACGTCGTCCGGATCCCCGAGGTTTACGACCGGCAGGAAGCCGAGCACGTCATCCGCCTGAGCATGGAAGACTACCGCGACGAGTTCGGGGCCCCTGAAAAGCGCATCCGCCGTCTCGCCTACGCCATCAACGCGAGCGAGCCGCCCGCGTCCAGCATCAACCCGGGCAAAGACTCCTAGGGAAATAAGCTAGAACCCGATTGCGCAGACCCCGTGCCCAGATAGCTGGGTGAGGCGCGGAAGCGTGCGAAAGCACGCCGAGACCGAGAGCAGTGCCATCCTGCTTTGCGGGCGCGGGCTCGAAGCAAGCCGTTCTGGCGGCTCGCCCCCGTTCGAGGTACGGAGGGGGCGCAGCGAATGGCGACGTGCCCTCAGTGCCGAAGGCGGTATTCGGACTCCGAGGAGTATTGCCAGATCGACGGCAGCTCGCTCATGCCCGACGAGACCTTCTCGTCGGTCGACCGCGATCTCGCGGCGGGCGACATGGTCGGCGAGTATCGCGTCGACCGCATCATCGGCAAGGGGAGCTTCGGCGTCGTCTACAAGGCGGTACATCCAGTCATCGGCAAAGCCGCGGCCATCAAGATCCTCAAACGCGAGTTCTCGTCGAACCCGCAGATGGTGGCGCGCTTCATCGCCGAGGCGCGAGCGGTGAACCAGATCCGCCATCGGAACATCGTCGACATCTTCTCGTTCGGCGTCTACCGGGATGGCCGCCAGTACTACGTGATGGAGCTCCTGGAAGGCGAGCCGCTCGACCAGTTCCTGGCGCGCCGCGGCCCCGTCCCCCTGGCGGAAGCGCTGCCCATTCTGGATCGGATCTCGCGCGCGCTCGACGCGGCGCACGGCGCCGGCATCGTGCACCGGGACTTGAAGCCGGGGAACGTCTTCCTAGCCGATGACGAGGGCGCGCGCTTCCCGAAGCTCCTCGACTTCGGCGTCGCGAAGCTCACGCGCGAGAACGAGAAGCACAACGACTTCCGGACGACCACCGGCGCGATGCTCGGCACGCCGCACTACATGTCGCCGGAGCAGTGCCGCGGTGACGCCATCGACTACCGCACGGACGTCTATTCGTTCGGCGTCATGATCCATCAGATGCTCACGGGCCGGCTGCCCTTCGACTCGGACTCGATCCTCAAGGTGATGAATCTGCACAACTCGGCGACGCCGCCGAGCATGAGCGAGGACAACGCTTCGCTCTCGCCGAAGCTCGACGCGCCGGTGCTCCGCATGCTGGAGAAGGAGCCCGCGCTGCGGCCCGCGTCGGCCGTCGAGGCGTGCCGCGAGCTCGGCGAGGCCGCGCGCGCCGCGGGGCTCTCCGTTCCGCCCATACCGGCGTCGTCGAACCGTGCGATGCCGAATCAAGCGACGGCGCCGGCGTTCGACAGCGGGCGGCCCCCGGCCATCCGCGCCGCCGGCACGCTCGACGCGCAAACCCTCTCGACTCCGCCGCCGCGCCGCCTCGTCATGCTCACGACCGTGCTGACGACGGGGGCGCTCGCGGCGATCGGCGCCGCGCTCGTCGTCACGCACCTGCGCAGCCCGATGCCGATCGCGTCGGCCAGCGCGGGGCCGTCGGAAGAGACGTCGTCGCCCGTTCGCCAGAAAGAACCGCCGACGACAGCGCCGCTTCCCCCCTCCGCCGACGTGCGCTTCTCGGTGCAGTCGGTTCCGCCGGGCGCCGAAGCTTTTCTCGACGGGCGTTCGCTCGGCACCGCGCCGGGTCCGCTCGTGCTCCCGCGCGGTGACAAGCCGATCACGCTTCAGTTCAAGGCAACCGGATACCGGCCCAAGGGCGTCGACATCACTCCGAGCGCGGACGGCGTCGTCTCGGTGACGCTGTCTCCCGCGTCTGCCGCGCCGCCGTCACGCCCGCACCAGAAACGTCCCGTCGACGATCTGGAGTTCTGACCGATGCCACTCTACCGCCTGCCGCAAGAAGATGCGGCGCGCTCATTCCGAAGCGTCGCAGCGCTTCTCGCCGCGACGCTTCTGTGCGCGCCGCGCGCCGCGCGAGCGCAAGAAGATCCGATGCCCGTTGCCACGCCGACGGCGCGCGACGCTGGAGGCGCGCGCCTTTACTTCAACGCCGGCGCGCGCGCGTACGCGGCCGGGAAGTACATCGCCGCGATCCGCGCCTTCGACGAGGCGTATCGCATCGATCCGCGACCGGGCCTCGTGTTCTCGATCGCCCAGGCGTACCGGCGCCAGTACTTCATCGACAAGGCGAAGGAGAACCTGACGCAGGCGATCCAGCACTACCGGCAATACTTGCGGCTCGAGCCGGACGGCGCTCGGCGCGGCGACACGGCCGAGGCGCTCTCCGAGCTCGAACCGCTGGCGAGCAAGCTGACGCCCGCGGAAGCGGCCGAGGCGCCGCCGCCGTCGGTGAAGGCCGCGACGCAGCTGATGATCTCGTCCCCCGTCGAAGACGTGGCCATCTCGCTGGACGGAAAGCCCGCGGGGGCGCTGCCGTACATCGCCGCCGTGAGCCCCGGCGTGCACCACGTCGCGCTGAGCGCCGACGGCTACGTCACCTACGAACGCGACGTCCGCGTGCTCGACGGCAGCGTCGTCCCGCTCGACGTCGCGCTGCAGGAAAAGCCGGCGCACCTCACGGTGAACGCGCCCGAAGGAGCGCGCATCTCCGTCGACGGCCGGCTGCGCGGCGTCGCGCCGTCGCCTTCGCTGGCCGTCACGCCCGGGCGGCACTTCGTGACGGTGACCATGAACGGCCACGAGCCGTTCTCGCGAGAAATCGTGGTGTCCCGCGACGAGGAACGTACCCTCAAGGCGGCGCTCGTGGAGACGGGTCAGCGGACCGCGGCGTGGGTGCTCATCGGCACGGGAACCACGGCGGTCCTCGCCGGCGGGGGCTTGATGGTCGCCGCCGTGTTGCGAGAGCAGAGCGCGAAGCGCATCGCCGCCGACTTGAACAGCGACGGTATCAGCGCGTTCAACGACGCAGTTTCGTCACGCAACGAGCTGCGCACGGCGGGGATCGTCACCGCGGGCGCGGGGCTCGCCGTCGGCGCGGTCGGCGTGCTGCTGTTCGCGTTCGACGAGCCGCGCGTCGGTTTCGCGCCCGCGGAGGAGCCCGTCCCGGAACGCAGCGCGCCGCGCCGCGAGCAACGCCCGGGGCTCGACGTCTCCGCTGCGCCGTGGTTCTCGCCGAGCGCCGCCGGCGCTTCGATCCGAGGGGCGTTCTGATGGCGCGCATCACGAAGCTCATCGCCCTTGGCCTCCTCTCTGCATTTTATTTGGGTTGTGCGGATCTGCATCCGATATCGCTCGACGTCTGCGGCAACGGCGTCGTCGAGCCTTCGCGCGGCGAGGACTGCGACGGCAAGGGCCCCGCGGGCTCGACGTGCGGCGCGCCGGACACGGCG
>DASZVB010000071.1:0-35741 GCA_035547195.1 Polyangiaceae bacterium | reverse complement strand
CCGCGGCCACCACCGCCACCGTAGCCGCCACCGCCGCCGCCGCCACCACCGCCACTGCCTTCGGGACGCGGCTCCATGCCTTCCGGCATGGGGAGGAGCGCGCGCCGGCTCAGGCGGATCTTGCCGTCACGCTCGACGCTGAGGACCTTCACCTCGATTTCGTCGCCTTCCTTCAGGACGTCCTCGACGCGCTCGGTGCGCGTGTGCGCGATCTCCGAGACGTGGAGCAACGCTTCCGTGCCCGGGATGATCTCGACGAAGGCGCCGAAGTCGACGATGCGTCGCACCGTGCCCTTGTAGACCTTCCCCACCTCCGGCTCTTCGACGAGGCTGTGGATGATCTCGATGGCGCGCTTCACCGCGGCAGCGTCCTCGGAGGCCACCGCGACGGTGCCGTCGTCCTCGACGTTGATGGTGCAGCCCGTTTGCTCGGTGATGCCCTTGATGGTCTTGCCGCCGGATCCGATGATGATGCGGATCTGGTCCGGCCGGACCTTGATGGTCGTGATGCGCGGCGCGAACTGGCTGAGCTCGGGGCGCGCCGCCGGCAGCGTCTCGAGCATCTTGCCGAGGATGTGCAGGCGTCCCTCCTTCGCTTGCTCCAGCGCGCGCTCGAGGATCGCCCGGTCGAGGCCCTGGATCTTGATGTCCATCTGGATGGCCGTGACGCCGCGCTCGGTGCCGCACACCTTGAAGTCCATGTCGCCCAGGTGATCCTCGTCGCCGAGGATGTCGCTGAGGATGGCGATGCGCTGGCCTTCCTGGATGAGACCCATCGCGATGCCCGCGACCGGCCGCCGCAGCGGCACGCCGCAGTCCATCAGGCTCAGGGTGCCGCCGCAGACCGTCGCCATCGAGCTCGAGCCGTTGGACTCGAGGATCTCCCCGACGATGCGGATGGTGTACGGGAACGATTCGTGCGGCGGGATCATGCGGCGGAGCGCCCGCTCCGCGAGCGCGCCGTGGCCGATTTCGCGGCGGCCCGGGCCGCGCAGCGGCTTCGTTTCACCGGTGGAGAACGGCGGGAAGTTGTAGTGGAGCATGAAGCGCTTCCACGATTCGCCGATGAGCGCGTCGATCTTCTGCTCGTCGGTCGCGGTGCCGAGCGTCGTGGTGACGATGGCCTGCGTCTCGCCGCGCTGAAAGAGGCCCGAGCCGTGCACCCGCGGCAAGAGGCCCACCTCGCAGGAGATGGGACGGATCGTGCGCGTGTCGCGGGCGTCGATGCGCCGCCCGGTGTCGAGCACCATGTTGCGGACGACGTGCGCCTTGCGCTCCTCGAACTCCTCTTTGATGAGCTTCGCGAGCGTCTCGTAGCGCTCGGCGCCGAGCTCGCTGGAGAGCGTCTCGCTGAGCTTCTTCTTCAGCGCGCTGTAGGCGTCGTAGCGCGCGTGCTTCTCGCGGATGACGCAGGCCTCGCGGATGCCCGGGTCCACGAGCTCGGCGACGCGCTGCGCGACGTCCGTCGGGATCCGCTCGACGATGAAGGCGCGCTTCGGCTTGCCCACCGCCGCGCGGATGCGCTCGATGAGCTGGATGACGAGCTGCCCCTGCTGATGCGCGAACATCAGCGCGTCGATGATGTCCGATTCCGTCGCTTCGTCCGCGCCGCCTTCGACCATGACGATCGCGTCCTTGCTGACGGCGACGACGAGATCGATGTCCGCCGCTTCCGTCTGTTCGAAGGTCGGATACGCGACGAGCTCGCCGTCGACGCGCGCGACGCGGATGCCGGCGATCGGGCCTTCCCAGGGGATGTCGGAGACGTGGAGCGCCGCGGACGCGGCCGTCAGCGCGAGCACGTCGGTCTGGGTGATCTTGTCCGACGAGAGCACCGTCGCGATGACCTGCGTGTCCTTCTTGTAGCCCTCCGGAAACAGCGGACGCAGCGGACGATCGATGATGCGCGAGGTGAGGATCTCGTTTTCGCGCAGACGCCCCTCGCGCTTGAAGAAGCCGCCCGGGATCTTGCCGGCGGCGTAGGTCTTTTCCTGGTACTCACAGGTGAGCGGGAAGAAGTCGAGGCCCGGCCGCTCTTCGGTGGAGACCGCGGTGACGAGCACGACGCTACCCCCGCAGCTGATGAGACACGAGCCGTGCGCTTGCTTGGCCAAACGGCCGGTCTCGAGAGTCAGCGTCTTATCGCCGACCACGACGGATTCACGAACGAACATGTTGGTGCGCTCCCAGCGCGAGCCGCTGCGTGCGGCCTGACGCCAGACGCGAGCGCGACCTTCAGCCTCGGTTCCTGAAAATCACGGCGAGCCCGTGAACCTCACGAAGCGAAGTTGAAGGATGTCGGCGCTACGCATCCGGAAAGTGGATGGAATGGTTGCGGAAGGCCCCCATCCCGTTTTCGAGCTACTTGCGGAGACTCAGTGACGAGACGACTTTGCGATAGCGCTCGATGTCGGAGCCCTTGAGATAGTTGAGCAGACGGCGGCGCTGACTGACCAACGCGAGCAGACCACGACGCGAGTGGTGATCTTTCTTGTGAATCTTGAAGTGATCCGTCAGGTAGTCGATGCGCTGGCTCAATAGAGCGATCTGCACCTCGGGCGAACCGGTGTCCGTTTCATGGAGCCGGAACTTCGTGATGACGCCCAGCTTGGCGTCGGATTCCAAAGACATTTCGTGCTTTCCTGACTCTGTTTGAATGGGGCGGGGAGTATATCCGCGGCTCTTTACCGGTCAACCCGCCCCGAGTCACGCGATCAGTGAAGGGGCGCCGGTGGTCCGACGAGCCGCCCGGAGTTCACCGCCAGGTGATTCTGCCGTCGGTGGCTGCTCCAGCGGCGGCGTCCAGGCAGGGGAGCAAGCCGGCGTCACTGGCGCACGCGGGTAGCGCGTCGACCGCGTCGAGGAACGCATCCCGCAGTGTCTCGGCATCCGCGGGGACGCCCGCGTCCGCCGTGCCTTCGAGCCACTGGCCGGAAGCCGTCAGGAAGGACACGGTCGCAACCCGGTAGGTCGTCCCGAGCTCCAGGGGGTGCCCGCCGACCCGGAGATCCGCCGCTGCGTGTGAGCCGCAAGCGAGCGACAGCGTCGCGCCGTCGAGCTGCACCTGGCTCGTCCGATCGCGAGCGCAAGAATCCACCCGGATGCGTTCGAACGCGTCCCGGAGCGCACGCCCCGTGACTTCGACCACGACGAGGCGATCGTCGAAGGGGAGAACGCGGAAGACGTCCTCCGTCGTGAGGACGCCCGCGGGAAGGTCGTCGCGGATGCCCGTCGTGTTGAGCAGCGCGACGTCCGCCGACGTCACCGTGCGCATCGCCTGCGTCACGGCGTTTCCGAGCGCCGAATCCCCTCCCCTGGGCGCCGTGCGCGATATCGCCCTCGGCGCGAACGCGATGGGACGCGACAGGCCCGCGCGGTCCATCGCGCGGCGATACGGCTCGAGCAGCTCGAGGATATCGGCGCGCTCTTCGATGTTTTCCGCGACGGGGATGAGCGTCGTATGAACGTCGGCCACCGTGGCCCGGCGCGCGGCGTCGCTCGGCGTGCCCTGATCACGAAGACGGCTTTCGGCGTCCGCTGGATCCGTGGAGAGGGCCAGCGCGACCTTGCCGACGTAGCGGCCGTAGGCGCCGGAGTGCACCACCGGCACCGGCCGCGGCCGGCACGAGCGCCGTGCTGCGAGCGGCGCGCCGCAGTCGCGCACGAGGGCCGGCGGAACGAGGACGTCGTGCGTGTGGCCGCCGAGCACGACGTCGATGCCCGTCGTCAGCGGGACGAGGCGTTCGTCGAGGTCGCTGCCGAGGTGTGACAGCACGACCACGACGTCCGCGCCGGCGGCGTCGACGACGCGCTGCACCCGCGCCGCGCAGTCCGCGACGTCGGGCGCCGCGTCCGGAGAGTGCCCGAGCCCGATGACGCGCACGCGGACGCCGGCGCGGTCGATGAGCGCCGACGGCGCAAAGAGCGCCGCATCGCCGACCTGGTGCGGCGTCGCGGGCGACGGCGCGCCGAGGTTCGCCGCGAGCAGCGCGGTGCGCGGGGCGTATCCCCTGAGCTCGCCGAGCCGCGCGGCGCCGGCGGAAAGGTCGTGATTGCCGGCCGCGACGGCGTCCACGCCGAGCGCGTCTTCGACGCGCCATTCCGGAACGCCGCCGAAGAGCGGATAGACGGCCGTGCCTTCCACCACGTCGCCGGCGTCGAGCGTCACGCTGACGTCCGCGCGGGCGCGTTCCGCGTCGAGCACGCTTCCGATGCGAGCGACGCCGCCGACCCGCGTCGTTTGGCCGGCGCGGCCGAGGCCGCGCTCCGCGTCGTTCTGGCCGAGCGTCACGCTATCGGGGAAAAGGTGTGAGTGTAGATCCGAGAGGTGCAACAGGACGACCTGGCGGGGCAGCAGCTCCCGCGGCGGCGCGGGCGCGCATCCGGCAAAGACGAGCAGAGCGACGAGAAGGCGCAGGCGGAGGCAGAGCGGATGAGGACGCACTCGTCCCCCATCGGCTCGACCCGCACGCTGGTTGCGAGTCTCGAGCACGAGTCTGCCAGTATTTTTTCTTTCTACTCCGTCTCGAGCAAATCCGCGAAGCGCTCGGAGAACGCGTCGAACACCGTCTTCTCGATCTCCTTCGCGGTCACCATGTGACGGGTGGCGACGGCGATCGCCTCCGCTTCCTCGAGCCTGACGCGGCCGAGCGCCTCCTTCACTTCGGCGACGGCCGACGCCTCCATGCTAAGCTCGCGGATCCCCATCCCGAGGAGGAGCACGGCGGCGATGGGGCTGCTCGCCATCGCGCCGCACACCGAGATGGGACGGCTCCGCACCCTTCCCACCTCGACGACGCTTCGAATCAGCCGCAAGATCGCCGGGTCGAACGGTGAACCCAGATCCGCCAGCGTGCGATTCGTGCGATCGACCGCGAGCGCGTACTGCACGAGGTCGTTCGTCCCGATGCTCATGAACTCGGCCATCTGCGCGAGCTCGTCGGCCATGATCGCCGCCGCGGGCACCTCGACCATGATGCCGAGGGGGACGTGCTCCGCGCGCTTCTGTCCGGCCGCGTCCACGTCGCGAATGGCGCGGTCGAGCAGCTCGCGCACCGCGCGCAGCTCGTCGACGCAGGTGATCATCGGGATCATGATGCGCATCGCGCCGTGCGCCGACGCTCGCACCATCGCCCGTAGCTGCACCAGGAAGAGCTCCGGACGCGAGAGCGCGAGCCGGATGGCCCGCAACCCGAGCGCCGGATTCATCTCCGGCGGCGCGTGAAACGCGGACGCGTACTTGTCGCCGCCGATGTCGAACGTGCGCAGCGTCACCGGCAACGGCGACACCGTCTCGACGACGTTCTTGTACACCTCGTATTGTTCCTCCTGACTCGGAGGCAGGGCGCGATCGACGTACAGGAACTCGGTCCGGTAGAGCCCGATGCCCTGCGCGCCTTCGAACAGCGCGATGTGCGCTTCCGCGGGCAGCTCGATGTTCGCCCGGATCTCGATCGGGACGCCGCACTTCGTCAGACAAGGACGATCGCGCCAAGCTTGACGATCGCGCGCGATCGCCAGGTGCCGCTCGGCGCGCGCGGACGCGGCCGAGAGTATTTCCCGCGTGGGCGACACGGTGACGCGCCCGCGGAATCCGTCCACCACGAGACGATCGTCGCTGCCGACCTGCGAGACGATCCCGGAGACGCCGACGACGGCCGGGATCTCCAGAGCGCGCGCGATGATCGCGGTGTGCGACGTGCGCGTGCCGACCTCGGTCACGATGGCGAGCACGCGATCCTTCGCGAGCGTCGCGGTCTCGGCCGGCGACAGATCGCGCGCGACGATGATGCTCGGCTCCTTGATGTCCGGGAGCGCCACCGTGCGCGTCCGCCCGCTGAGCGCGCGCTGCAACAGATCCGCGATGAAGGCGATGTCGTGGCTGCGCTCGGCGAGATACGGATCGCCGCCGGTGCTGAGCTGCTCGGCGAGCTCGTCGGTCACGACGTCGACGGCCCATTCGGCGCAGAGCAGGTCGATGCGCATGTGTCGCTCGACCTCGTCGCGGAGCGTCTCGTCGGTGATCATCAGCCGGTAGGCCTCGAGGATCGACGCTTCGGCCTTGGCCAGCCTTCGCGCGGCGCCGTCCGATACCTCGGTGAGGCCCTGCACCGCCTGGAGGACGGCTTCGTCGAAGCGGCGAAGCTCTTCTTCCGCCTGGTGCTTCTTGATGTGACGGCGCACGACGCCCGGACGGCGCGTGTCGATGACCAACGCGCGACCGATGGCGAGCCCGGGTGAGCCGGCTATCCCTTCCAGGACCACCGGCGGGGCCTCGGGCTGCCCGGGACGCCTGCTGCCGCGCGAGCTCACGTCATTCCTCTTCTCCGAAACGAGCGTCGATGAGCTCGCCGATGGCCTTGACCGCGTCTTCGGCGCCGTCGCCGTTCGCCTCGACGATGAGCGACGTGCCCTTCGCTCCGCACAGAAGGAGGAGGCCCATGACGCTCTTCGCGTTGACCATTTGCTCGTCGTTGCCGGCCTGCACCTCGCAGGAAAAGCGGGACGCCAGCTGGGTGAGCTTCGCCGCCGCGCGGGCGTGGAGACCGAGCTTGTTCTTCACCAAGAAAGTGCTGCGCGCATGACTCATTTTACGACTCCACGCCGTGACGCCGGGCCGGCGAAGGCGTCGCCGGCGATCGCGAGGTCGCGATCGATGTCCCTGTGGACGACGTTGATGTCCAGGCCGGTGCTCTTGGACACTTCGGATGCAAGCTTCTCGGAGAGTACGACGGACCGATGCTGCCCGCCGGTGCACCCGACGCCGACGGTGAGATAGCTCTTCCCCTCGCGCTCGTAGCGCGGCAGGCAGAACGTGAGAAGGTCGACGGTCTTCTCGAGGAAACTCTTCGCGTCGCCCGTCGCGAGGACGTAGTCGCGCACGGGCGCGTCGAGCCCGGAGAGCGGGCGGAGATCCGCGACGAAGAACGGGTTCGGCAAGAACCGCACGTCGAAGACGAGATCGGCGTCCACTGGGGCGCCGTACTTGAACCCGAAGGACACGACCCGCGTGCTCATGCGCGGCGCCGCTCCCGCTCCAGGCCCGTAGACCTCGAGCACACGGCGGCGAAGCTCGTGCACGCTGAGCTCCGTCGTGTCGATGATCTGCCGGGCGCGGGCGCGCAACGGGGAGAGGCGCTCGCGCTCGACCCGGATGCTGTCGAGCACGGCGATGGCGCGCGACGTGTCGGCGCCGTGATCGTGCACCAGCGGGTGCGGCCTCCGCGTGCTGCTGAACCTCCGGAGCAAAGTCTCGTCGGCGGCATCCAGGAATAGGATGTCCACTTCTCGGTGGCCGGGCACGCGGATTGACTCGATGACCTCCGCGGCGCGGTCGAGGAAGCGACGGACGCGAACGTCGATCCCCATGGCCACCCGCGGCAAGCCCGCGGCTTCGCAGGCCTTGAGCGTCTCGTCCATCACCGGGATCGGAAGATTGTCGACACAGAAGAACCCGAGATCTTCGAGCGCGTGCAGCGCGGTGGACTTCCCCGCGCCGCTCAACCCGGTCACGATGAGCACGAAGGAGGCCGGCGCGGTCGCGGCCTCGGTCACGGAATCACCTTTCTGGACGAAGGGGGCGGCGGCTTCTGGCTCTCGAACTCCGACGCTTTCGGGTGGGGGCGCGGACCGAAGGGGCGAGTCGGCACGACGGCGTGCATCTGCCCGCTCTCGTTCGGCCTTCGAACCAGCGCTTGGTCGATGTTGTCCA
This sequence comes from Polyangiaceae bacterium, assembly GCA_035547195.1. GTDB lineage: Bacteria > Myxococcota_A > Polyangia > Polyangiales > Polyangiaceae > DASZVB01. The sequence goes on along the minus strand of DASZVB010000071.1, from coordinate 28,030 downwards.
CGAAGTCGAGCGACGAATCCTTGCCCGCGGCGCGGAGCAGCTCGTTGCGCGCGGCCATCTCGATGAGCGAGCTCGCGCTGCGGCCCGGCCGCAGGACGAGGGTCACTTCGCGCACCGGGACGCCCAGGATCTCCCGAGTGCGCCCCTCCACGCCGAGTCGGTCGAGCTTCTGCTCGACGTTGCCCTCCTCGAACTGCACGATGAGATCGATCCGCTTCCGATCGCGGATGGCCGTCACGCCGAAGAGCTCTTTGATGTCGAGGATGCCGAGCCCGCGCACCTCGATGTGGTTGCGGAGCAGCGCCGCGGCCTCGCCGAACACCATGCCGGGCGGTCGATAGTCGCACTCGATGACGTCGTCGGCCACGAGACGATGGCCGCGCTGCACGAGGTCGAGCGCGCATTCGCTCTTGCCGATGCCGCTCTTGCCGAGGAGCAGCACGCCGACCTCGAAGACGTCCACGAGCACGCCGTGGATGCGCGTGCGCGGCGCGAGCCGTTCGTCGAGGAGCGTGTGAAGCTCCGTGATCGCGACCGACGTCTCCTCGGCGCAGACGGCGAGCGGCGTGCCCGACGCTTCCGCCGCTTCCAGGAACGCGCGCGGGACGGTCACCCCGCGGGTGATGAGGACGAGCCCCGGCGCCACCGAGAAGAGGTGATTCGCGGCCTCGCGCTGCCGCTCGTCCGAGAGCGCTTCGATGTACGAGAGCTCCGTCTCGCCGAGGACCTGCACGCGCTCCGGGACGAGGCCGTGCGTATGGCCGACCAGGACGAGCCCGGACTTCTGGATGCGCGGGTGGGCGATTTGCCGGTCGAGGCCGGACGAGCCCGCGGCGAGGTATACGGTGATGCCGAGCTGCTTGTCGGCGAGCAGCGAACGCACCGTGATGCCGGTACGGGTCGCTGGTCGCGTCGGCTCAGTCATGCGTCACCCGAGTTGTCGCTCTCGGGCCTCGATGATCCCGAAAGCGTCCTGTGGGCTCGGCGCGGCCGCCAGCGCGCGCCGCGTCGCTTCGTCGCGCAAGAGACGGCTCACGCGCGCCAGTACGCGGAGGTGCTCGCCGGTCGCGTCCTTCGGTCCGATCACGCCGAGCACGATGTGGACGTCCGCCCCGTCGATCGCGTCGAAAGGCACGCCTTTCTTCGAGACGACGAGCGCCGCGGCGCGCCGGGTCGCCGCTTCGATGGACGTGTGAGGGATGGCGACGCCGTCGCCGATACCGGTGCTCTGCAGCCGTTCGCGCTCTGCAAAGAGCTGCAGGATCGTCTCGCCATCGCACGACAGGGCCGAAGCCAAGAGGCTGGAGATGATCTTCAGCGCGTCGGACTTGTTGCGGACGGAGCCATCGCCCGCGTCGACGTAGATCCTCTCCATGGGGAGAATGTCCGTAATTCGCATTTAGTTGCCATCCGATCCCCCGCTCTCGCTAATGCTGAAAGTGCCCGACTGCGCTTCGAGCCGCCCGGGCGGGACCCAGAGGACGTCTCTTGGGGGAGCTCATATCCCGCCATGGCGGCCGGTCGCAACGCCGAAGCATGGCGTCGCCCTTAACGTTAGCGCGACTTAGCGGAAGCGGTGTTTTTCGCCACCTTCGAGTCACGGGGCGGGGTCTTGGCCCGCGCAAGGCGCGGTTGGAGCTCCGCCGGCTCGGCCTTCGGCCGGCGCAACGTCGCGCTCGCCCGGCGCTTCTTGTCCCGCGTAACCCCCTTCGTGCCGCGGATTTGAGCCTCCAGCTTGTCGAGGACCTTGTCGATCGACGTGTACATATCCTCCGTCGCTTCGTGCGCTTCGTAGCGCTCGCCGCCGCTCGAAATACGGGCTTCCACCATGTGGAGGAGCTTTTCGAGCGAAACGGTCACCCGGGCCGTCATCGGCTGCCTCAGGAACTTCTGGAGCTTCGCGATTTTTTCGGTTGCTCGAGCCCGGATCGAATCGCTTGCATCCACGTGACGAAACGTAACGGTGATGTTCATGCATCCTCCCGGAGGCCCCGAACGGCCCCGTGTGCTTCTAGTTCCAACGAAACAGGCTAAACCAACTGCGTCCGCCCGCTAGGGGGATATTGAGACCGTCCAGGCCGTCCGGGCTCGTTCCCTCGATCCACCTACACCCGACCCTGCTTCCCGGGTGTTCAAAAGCTCGGAAATCGCGAATCAGACCCCGGTTCGGCTGGATGCGCGCGACCGGGGTCGGGGCCCCGGTCGCCACCACGACGCGAGAGTCATTGGAAGAACAGCTCACGATCTGAGACCGTTCAAAAAACCTTCTTCCGCTTCGACGACGCGAGGATGCCCAGCATCTCGCGGTATTTCGCGACGGTCCGGCGCGCGATCTGTATCCCCTCCCGCTGTTTCAAGAGCTCGACGATCGCCTGATCGCTGAGTGGGTTCTTCTTGTCTTCCTCGTCGATGAGCTTCTTGATGGCCTGCTTGACGCTCTCGCTCGCGATGTCTTCGTTCGCGACGCGGCGAATGCTCGAATTGAAGAAGTACTTGAGCTCGAAGAGCCCCTGCGGGGTGTGGACGTACTTGTTCGTCGTCACGCGCGAGATGGTCGACTCGTGCATGCCGACCGACTCCGCCACGTCCCGCAAGATCATGGGCTTCAGGTGGGCGACGCCCCTTTCGAAGAACTCGCGCTGCTTCTCGACGATGCATTCGGTCACGCGGATGATGGTTTTGCGCCGCTGTTCGATGGCCCGGATGAGCCACTGGGCGTTGCGCAGCTTCTCGCCCACGAACTCCTTAGCCGTAGGATCGCGCAGGAGTCGTTGCGTGAGGTTTTCGTTTATGTGAAGCCGCTGAATCCCACGGTCGTTGTCGAGCACGACGAACTGGTCGGCGTCCTTGATGACGTACACGTCGGGGGTGATGCCGATGGTGCGGTCGTCGACCTCGCTGAAATTGCGCGCCGGCCGGCTCTCGAGCTTCTGGATCTCCTTGGCCGCCTCGTACACCTCTTCGAGGGGCACCTTCATTTCCCGGGAGATGGCCTGGTAGTTGTGCTTTTCGAGCAGGGGGAGGTGCTTGTCGATGATCTCGACTTCGATGTCCTCGTAGCCGTAGGCCTTGGCCTGGATCAGCAGACATTCCCGCAAATCTCGCGCGGCCACGCCGAGCGGATCGAAGTTCTGGATCATCTCGAGGACGAAGGGCGCGTCATCGGGGTGCAGCCCGGCCTCTTCCGCGAGATCTTCTATGGTGAGATCCGGTGTGCGGGTGCCGTCGGGGCGCTCGACGCCGACGAGGTCGAGGTAGCCGTTCTCGTCGAGGTTGCCGATGACGAGCTCCCCGAATCGGCGCTCTACGTCGGTGAACTCGCCGAGCTGCAGCTGCCAGAGCATGTGATCCTTCAAGCTGCCCGGCTTGGTGAGGTTCTGCTCGATCGGCGGGAGCTCGTCGAAGCCGCCTCGGTTGCCCGTGGGAGCCTGCTGTAACGTTCTGTTCTCGAGGAACTTCTCCCAGTCGACCTCGCGCGTCGCCTTTTCCGATTGGCGGTTGTCGTCGTTGGGGCGCCCGAAGTCTTCTTCGAACGGCGTCGCGGACTTGCGGTGCTCTCCGCCGCCGCCCTCGGGGTTGTCCGTCGCCTCGCGCCCGCGCCCCTCGGGCTCTTCTTCGACCAGGATCGGGTTGTCGTCGAGCTCCTTGCGGATCTCGTCCTGCAACTCGAGCCGAGAGAGCTGAAGCAGCCGGATCGCCTGCTGGAGCTGGGGGGTCATCACCAGCTGTTGGGTCAGGCGTAACTGTTGCTTCAGTTCCATTTTGGGACGGGGCGGCGGCGAGGGTTGTCTCGTCGCCGGAGCAGTCTAACACCTGGGCCCGCCCGGCGAGTGGAATCGACGAGCAAAAATCGTCCCAGGCTGAGGGGGGTCACATGGTGCGGCTCAGCGCGTCGCGACCAGGACTATTCCGCCACACCCATGTACCGACCGCGAACGGCCGGGTGGTTCCGGATCTGGGCCCCTGGGCCGCTGGCGACGACGCGCCCTTCGTAGAGAAAAATCGCGTCGTCGCAAATGGAGAGCGCGTCGTCGACGCGATGATCCGCGAAGAGCACGGCGCGGCCGCGAGCGGCATGACCACGCAGCAAGTCGGACAGCGCGCGGACGTGAACGGGGTCGGACGCCGCGAACGGCTCGTCGCACACGAGCAAGCGTGGATCGGCGATCAACGCGCGGAGCAATTCGAGCCGGCGGCGTTCGCCGCCCGAGAGCTCGCGCGCCGGCACCGCGAGGCGATGCTCGAGTCGAACCGCTTGCGCGCGTTCTCCGGCGGGCACCGAAGGCACTCTCGCGGCGCGCTCGAACGTCCCGATGTTCTGCGCCACGGTCAAATCGAGCAGCACGTTCGGCCCTTGCGGCACGTATCCGAGCCCGAGCCGCGCGCGCTTCCACAGCGGCAGCCTCGTGACGTCGATCCCCGAAAAAAGAATGCGCCCGCCGTGCGGCGCGAGCTCCCCGGCGATCGCGCGGAACAGCGTGCTCTTCCCGGCGCCGCTCGCCCCGACGACGGCGAGCACGCGACCCGCTCGCACGCTCGCGTCGATCGACTCGAGGACGCGCACGCCGCCGAGCGCCACCGAGAGCTCCTCGACCTCGAGCGCCGGCGCGTCGCCTGCCCCGTCCATCACTTATCGACGCGCGAGCTCACGGGAATCGAACCCTTCACTTCCTGAAGCGAGACCTTCCCGGTGGCGATGTCCACGGTGGCCTGCTGCGCGGTGACCCAACCGCGACCGCGCGACAGCCGCACGCCGCCATTCAACGTGAGCGAACGACTCTTGGCATCGAGCTCCGCGACGCTCGCGATCGCGTCGATGCCTTTGAACCGCGCGACGACGCCGCCCTTGGCGCGCGCCCACTTCACGCGCGGCGACTCGTCGTACGACAGCTCGACGATCGGACAGCGCACCTCGAGCTCGCCGACGCGCGCCACCACGTTGCCCTGGAGCGTCGCCGTACCGCGCTCGACGTCGATATCGAAGTGATCCGCCGAGACGTCCAGCGCCTCGCCCTCGATCACGCCGAGGGGCGCGGCCTCGGCCGGGAAGCCCTGGCCGAACGCCGCGAGCGCGCCCGCGAACGCAACCGCGGAGAAAAGGCCTAGCTTGGCACGCGCCGGAATCATTTCGACGTTCCGAGCCTACTATATAGGCATGTAGCCGCGAGGAGCGCGACGGCTGTCGAAAAGCTGGGATGCGGAGTCGAGCGAAATGGGCTGCTGATTCGTTCGAATTGGCGGCCTGGCGTACGCACCTTCGCAGGGCGGCGATCGATGGTACGTATGCGTACCGTCGATCGATCGCCATCGGCGCCGTAGCGAACCACGCAGGTAGCTGAGCGGCGATCGATTCGCTATCGGCGCCGTAGCGACCACGCAGGTAGCTGAGCGGCGATCGATGGTACGTATGCGTACCACCGATCGATTCGCCATCGGTGCCGTAGCGAACCACAGGTAGCTGAGCGGCGATCGATGGTACGTATGCGTACCGTCGATCGCGTCCGATGAACGTGAACGTGCGCGGCAAGCTGCGAAGTGTTCCCGCCGCGCGCCTGTTCCAGGCGAGCCCGAGCCGGCACTCTGGCGGCGGGCCCCACTCACGGGCGGGCGAAGGGTCCGACAGTCCACCCATGGGTGAGCGCTACTCCGAGCCGTCTTGCAACGTCAGCACGAAGTATCGCTGGCCTTCGCTCGGTAGCTCGAGCGTCGCTTTAACGGTGAATCCCAGCGCCGCGGCTTCTCGGGCAACGCGGGCCTCGACGGCCCTGGCCCAGGCGACGTGCGCGGGCGGCTGCCCGGAGGAGACGAGCCCGTTCGCCAGCAGCACCGCGGCGTCGACGTGACGCTCCTTCAGAAACGTCGCGGGGATGCGCTTCGACGTGTGGCCGCCGTGGAGCATCGCGACGCCGTCGTCGGTGATGCCGGCGAGGTCCACGATGTCCGCGGCCGTCGCCGCGCCGACCCACCCGACGTCGAGAGCCGCCACGCGCTCGGCGCCGCGGAGCAACGGCTCGGCGCGCGCGACGAGAGCGAGGCGTTCCGCGAGAACCCCGCGCGCGGCACGCCCCTTGGTGAAGAGAAGCAGCGCCGACACACTCGCCGCGACGAGCACGCGCAACGTCGACGCCCAGCGCGGCGCGACCGCGACGAGTCGCGCGCCGACCAAGAAGAGCCCGGGCAGCACCGGAACGAAGAGACGGAAAAAAGCCATCCAATCGCCGCCACACACGAGGAGCGACCCGCAATGAACGGCGCCTGCGACGAGGATGGCACGACTGTCGCCGTCGAGCCGGCGCACCGCCCACGGGGCGATCACCAGAGCCGGCGCTCCCGTCCAGATGAGGCACGCGAGCACGTAGAACGCGCCGTGCGCGAGATCCGAAGGCTTCGCGAAGAAGGCCAGCGGCACGGGGCGACCGAACGCCAGCAATCGGACAGCGGCTACCGCGAGCGCCGGCGACAGCGAAGTCGCGACCGCGCCGCCGGCGCGCCACGCATCGAGCGACGTCCCCTCGCGCGCGCTGCGCGCGACGACGCGGCCGACTCCGAGCGCCGCGCTCCACGGCGCGAGCTCCGGCCGCCACGCCGCGGCGAGGCCTGCAACGAGCAGCGAGAATCGCGAAGGCCCCACCGCGACTGTCGCGAGCGCGACCACGACGCCGGTCTCCATCCCGGCGCCGCACCAAGCCGCGAGCGGCGCACCCAGCGCGAGCGGCACGAGCACGACGAGCCGGACCGCGCCGCCGGACTCACGCGCCGTGCGCGCGCCGAGCCACGCCATCGTCGCGACGGACAGCGCGGCCCCGAAGTACTTCGCGAAGTAGAGCGCCGCCAACGGCCCGCTTCGCGCGAACGGGGCGAGCACGTAAGCCCAGCCGAGGGGCGTGACGGCGTCCACGACCGGGCCCCCGCGATTGAAGCGATGGCCGAGCCCGTGCGCGATGTTCCACGCGACGCGCCCGGAGACGAGCGCGTCGTCGACGGTGAACCCGAAGAGCCAAACGAGCGGCAAAGCCGCGGCGAACCCCGTCGCGACCGCGGCGCCGAGCGCGACGACGCCGCTCGCGCGGAGGCCCGGCGCGGAGCCGGAGCGCCTAGCCTCGTGCTGTCGCAAATGTCCACTCCTTCGCGATCGGCCCGGAAAGTTTCGGCTTCCATGCGCCCTTTTCTACGATTGCGCCACGCATGTCGGCCTTCCATGTCGTCGTTCGACCCGAGCGCGAGCTCGCGCCGTCGCCCGCTCTATCGCCACTCTATGGCCTTCTCGACGTCGTCGTCGACGGCGTGAACATCACGGCGCGCATCGCGGACGGATTCGCGCCGTCGTTCCTGGGCGATCTGACGCGCGCCTTCGCCGCCCTTTCGTCGGGGCGCAGCGAACGCACCGTGATCCAACTCTACGCGGAGCACGACGTCTGGGAGCTCGGGCTCGAACGCGACGGCGACGACGTCCTCATCACCGTCTTCCGCTCCGGTCCCGCGCCCGTCGTCGCGGTCCACGAGCGGCGCGTGACGCTGCGGGCACTTCGTGAAGGACTTGCGGCGGCGCTCGCCGAAGCGCGCTCGCGCAGCGGCGGCAAGGACACGCCCCTCGCGTCATGCCGGACGACGCTCGAGACGTCGTGGCCGCCCGCGGCGCACCCGAAGGTGCCGCGGTCGCCCACGACGCTCACCCCCGCGCCGCGCGGCAGCTTCGCCTTCAACGTCTCGGCGCCGTTCCGGCGCGCCGCCCGCCCGCGTCCCGCCGTCGCGCACGGCACCGCCGTCGAACGCGCGGACCTTCACAGCTTGCTCGTCCAGGGCGACTTCGCGGTCGTCGCCCGCGGCCGCACCGCGACGATCTCGGGGTGCTTTCCGTTCCTGGTCGCCGAACGACTCATTCCGCTCGCCGAGGAGGCGCTCGACGCCTGGCAGAGCGGCCGCGCCATCTTCCGTCGCATCCAGCTCGGCGACTCCCGCATCGGCGTGCGCCGCGGCCCGGGCGACGGCCCGCTCGACGTCTCTCTCAGCGTCGGGTTCGGCGCCGCCGACGGCAAGTCCGTCACCTTCCCGGCCATCGACGCGCTCGACTTCGCCGGCGCCGCGGTCGCCATCGCCCGCCGGCTCGTCGAAGCGTTCACCACGAACGATCCCTCGCACGAGAAGAACCTGCGGCTCACGTGCCTCGCCTCCGCCGTCCAGGCGCTCGCCGACCGCATCGAGGAGAGCGCGGCGGACGACTCGGTGACGAACCCCGAACCGGAGACGTATCGGTCGTTCGCGCCGCGCGCCCAATCCGGCGCCGCGAAGGGCCCCTGGGCTCAGGGCGGCAAGATGCGGTTTTCGCCGAGCTGGGTCGCCACCGTCCCGAACATCGATCTGAAGTCGACGTTCCTCTGCGGCGACCGCATCGTCGTCGGTTCGGCGCGGGAGATCGCGTGCCTCGATCGACGGACGGGCAGCGTCGTGTGGCGCGCCCCAACGGCGCGCGGCGGGAGCATCGCCACGCCGTCGGGCATCGCGCGCATCGAGCCGGAAGGCAAGATCCTGCTGCGCGACCTGACGACCGGGGAGATCCGATTCACCGCGCGCATCACGCCGCGCGCCGCGGGCGGCGCGACGGGAGCCGTGGTGCACGCGCCGGGGCTGCCGAAGCTCCTCGTCGTCTCGGAGGGCGAGCGCAGCATCACGGCGCTCGATCTGGTCACGGGTGACGTCCGATGGCGGCACACGAGCCGTCGCGCGGCGGCGTTCCGGATGCGCCGCGCCGGCAAGCTCTTGCTCGTCACCGGCGGCGATTCGGCGCTCGTGGCGCACGACGTCTCCACGGGCGACATCGTGTGGCGCGTGCGCGATCGACTGCCGTTCGCGCACGCCATGACGATCGACCACGACTCGGCGTTCATCGTCAGTGGCGCTCCGGGCGGACACTGGCGCTTGCATCACGTCGATCCGTGGACGGGGGCGGTGAAGTACACCGCGGAGCTCTCGGACGCGCCGCTCGCCACGCAATCGCCGCTCGTCACGGGCGAGGTCGTGGCGATCGCCACGCGCGACGCCACCGGCAGCGGCGTGCGCGGCTTCCGCCGGAGCGACGGCGCGCCGCTGTGGGAGCACGGGCCGGGGCTGCTGTCGCCGCTCGCGACGTGGCTCGTCGTCGACGACATGCTCATCGCGAACAGCAGCGCCGGCGTCCTGCTCTGCCTCGACGCGACGACCGGCAAGGTCCGGTACAATCACGTCTTCTCCGGGAGCGCCGACTGCGATCAGCCGCGGCGGCTCGAGCCGGTGCTCCGCGGGGGTGCGCTCTTCGTTCCGCAGCACCAGGTCGTCGTCGTGCGCCCGCGCGACGGCGAGGTCATCGGCACCGTGCCGTCGGATCTCATCCCCGACCTACTCCGCGTCGACGAGCGCTGCGACGTCTACATCGGCGAAGAAAGCGGCCACCTCGCCGCGTTCACGACCGCGGCGCGCCTCGCGCTGGTGCGCTGACTCCCGGCCCTGAAACGACGAGTCGCGTCGTTTTGCGAGGGATTGAACAGGAAGAGGGAAGATTCGAAGGATTTTTTGGGTTCAACGACTCGACACGCCGATGGTTCCGATCGCCGTTCGCAAAGTCGCCCCGACAAAAAATCCTTTGAATCTTCCCTCTTCCTGTTCAATTCTGGATCGTATCGCGCCGTTCTAGTTCGTTGGAGGAGCGGACGTCTCGACGGGCTCCGACACGCGCGCTTCGGACGCCTTTTCGCGGACGAACTGCGCGATGCGGCGCATGGGCACGCGCGTCGGACAGATACGCTCTTTCTCGGCGAGGACTTCGTCGCTGACGTGAGCGAAGCCGAGCGCGGCGGCGCCGAAGTCGGGCATGCTGCGGCTCGCGGCGAGGACGAGCTGCATCACGCCGCGATACGCGCCGCCGGAGCTCGCGATGCGCGCGCGCTCGCCGCGATCGCAGAGGCCACACGCGATGCACGTCCCGAAGCCGCGCATCGCGTCGCGCTGCTCCGGCGTCAGCGGCGCGAGCCCGTCGGGACCGTAGTGCTCGCGGAAGACCGCGATGCCGCCCCTCTTGCCGCCGAAGAGCCGCCGCACGAAGGTGCGCAGCACGGCGAGCGTGAGCAAGAAGACGGCCTTGATGCGGTGAGACAACCCTCCGAGCATTAGCACGCTGGGAAGAGCCGCCGCAGGACGCCGTAGGATCGGTAACAGCGCCGAAATGCGGAACACGTGACGCGTCTCCGGTGACGGAGTTGCGCCGGTGTTACACATCTAAGTAGTTGATTCATCGACGTAATTTGCGCGGCACGACGGGTGCTGAATGGGGCCGACCCCGAAAGGAAGCCCCGATCCCCATGCACCCCGTCGATGAATCCTTGGTCTCCGTCTCCCACGCCGAAAACGAGCCTTCGCCCGAACGCGCCGCCGAGCTCGCGCTGCGCGAAGGGCTCGTGCGCGACGACGCCCGCGCGTGGCGCACCTTCATGCAGCAACACGGGCGGCTCGTCTGCGCGACGGTCGCGCGCATCGTCCGGCGCTTCGGCCTGATCGCGACGTCGGAGGACGTGCGCGAGATCGAAGCGTGGTTTCTCGTCGAGCTGCTCGCGAACGACAAGGCGAAGCTCAGAGCGTTCCAACCCGATCGCGGCGTGCGCTTCAGCACCTGGATCGCGATGCTCGCTTCCCACACCGCTTACGACTTCTTGCGCAAACGCCGCCGCGAGCCGCGCGGCGACACCGAATACGACGCCGAGTCGGTCGCCTGCGAAGCGCCCGATCCGTACTCGGTCTGCGAACTGATGGAGCGCGGGCGGCTCGTCGAGTCGCTCGCCGAAGCTCTCACCGACAAAGATCGCGAGTTCCTCGAGCTCTATTACGCCGAGGGCCTCGATCCCACCGAGGTCGCGTCGCGGATGGGCATCAGCGTGAAGACGGTTTACTCGAAGAAGCACAAGATCCAGGGCCGGCTCGAAGCGCTGCTCTGCCGCCGACACCTCGCGGCGTGATGCGCCGCGTGCACGGGAGGATTCTCCCGGATCTCGATCGACTCGTGGTACACGGCTTGTCGTGTCTGGCGCCTCGCGTTCACGGCCGCTCCGCGCGGCGGCCCGCCTCGCCTCCTTTCTCGCCGCGATCACGCCTCTTGCTTCGACTTGTTCTTGTGGGGGACCGAGCGCGGCCGTCAGCGCCGCGGAGAGCGCCGCGGGCTCCCCCGTCGAGGTGCACTCCGGCCAAGACTACCCGAGCCTGAGCCTCGTCGCGCGCGAAGGCGATCCGTTCGGCGCGATTGGTATCGCGGCCGCGCACGACCTGGGCGCCGTCGCTTCGGTGTGGCTCGGCGCGCTGGTGGAAGAGCGCGCCCGCGGTCTCGCCCATCCGTTCGAGGTGCGTCCGAGCGGTAACGGCCTCGTCGTTCGCGCGCGCGTCGACGACGAAAAGCAGGCGACGCGCGCCGTCGAAGTCGCTTTCGCCGCGCTGTCGCGGCCCGTCGCGCAACAAGAGCTCGCGCGCGTCGACGCTCGTGTCCGCGCGTCGCTTCCGCTGCGCGTCTTCGCGAACGCCGCCGAACGCGCCGCCGGCGAGTGCGTCGGCGAGCTCGCCGCGGCGCGCCCGCCGAGGCCCGCGTCGCTCGCCGACCTCGAAAAATGGCGCGCGGCGATCTTTTCGTCCGAGGCCGTCGCCGTCGCGGTCGTCGGCCGACGGCAAATGCTCGACGCCGCTGCGAGCGCGCTCCGCGACGGACCTCCGTGGCCGAACAACGACGGTCCGGCGGATCCATTGCCTCCGGCGGACGTCACTTCCGCGTACGGCGTCGACGGCAACACCCGCACGCTCTCCGTCGCGCTCCGCGTCGCGAACGCCGCGCGGGCGGTGGAAGCGGCGAAGCTACTCGGAGATCGCCGAGCCGCGCTCGCGACGCACGCCGCGGCGCTCGATCCCGCGTGGGCCGTCGACCGCGTCGTCGCGACGACGCGGCCGCGCGGCGCTTGCCTGCGCGTGGATCTGGCGGTCCCGGCGGGGACTCCGCTGCCGCTGCGCGCGTCGGCCGAGGTCGGCGCGCTCGCGCTCGACGAAATGGAGCGCGCGCTCGCCGCGGCGGGCGATTCGCCGTTCAGCTTGGACCGAGCGGTGCTGGAGGCGTGGGATCCGCGGGAAGCAGCGGCGATCGCGGCGTGGCGCGCGCTGTCGAATCGCAAAGAAGCCGACGCGCAGCGCGTCATCGTGAGCTACGCGCATCCGGCGGCGGACACCGAACAAGACGCGTCGTTCGCCGGGCTCGTGGCTCAGGCGAACGCCGAGCGACGGACGTCGTCGCTCGAGCTTCGCCGCTCGAGCGAACCGGGTCAGGGCGAATACTGGCTGCTCATCGGGACCCCGTGCGCCACCGCGAGCGAGACGACGAGCTCCGCGGGCATCTCGGCGCTGGCGATGAGAAGCCTGGCGCAGAAAGCGGAAGGACGTGACGTGCGGGTGGAAGCGTGGGTCTCGGCCGAAGGCGTCGGGCTCCTCGCGCACGCTCCGCGGGAAAGCGTGAACGAGCCGCCGCTCCGCCAAGCGCTGCGCGTCGCCGCGGCTCTCGGCCGCGCGCTCGCCGGAACCCAGATCGGACCCTTGGACGTCGCTCCGGCGCGCGCCAAGATGCAAACCGAGCTCGATCCGGAGACGGAGCCGTTCTGGCCGGTGGCGCTCGAGGCCCTGTCGCCCAAGCATCCGAGTCTGCTCGACCCGCGGGGCACGTGGCAGTCGATCACCGATCTGTCGACGCAATCCGTGGAGACCGAGCGCCGCGCCATCGTGCGCGGCCCCTTGCGACTCGCCGCCCTCGGCGCCGACGCGGCGGCGCGAACGGGCGACGCCGCGCTCGAGCTCGAACGCTGGCTGCGCCCGGAGCGCGCGCGCGCATCCCGCTGCGCGCCCACGACGTCCATCGTCGCGCGCCCCGGCGAGTACGAAGTCGACGCCGCCGATGGAGCGGCCGGCTCTCACGCCGTCGTCGGCGTGACGCTCCCGCTTTCTCCGTCGGGGAGCGCGCCCGTGGAAGCGGAGTTGACGGCGTTTCTACTCAACCGACCCGGCGGCTACCTGGACCGCGCGGTGCGCGCTCCCGGGCTCGCCGCGCACGCCGAGGCGACGGTGCTGGGCGGAGGCGACGCCGCGGCTCTGGCCATCGAGGTGGCCACTCCGGGGCCGACCGCCCGCGCGGCCGCGACGCAGGTCCGCGCGCTGCTGTCGCGACTCGCCGACGGCACGGCGACCGCGGAAGATCTCGCCACGGCGAAGGCGAGCTACGACGAATCGCACGCCGCCGCGCGGATCGATCCGCGGCTGCGCATCGTGGAGACGTGGCTCGGCCGCGCGCCGGCGAAGCTGCCGGATCTCGCGACGCTGCGGGCCTTTCACCGGCAGGTGTTCGCGCCGGAGCGCCACGTCGTCGTGCTCACGCGCGCGAGGCCGTGACCGCGCGCCTTCGCCGCGCGACGACGCCCGCCGCGCCGAAGAGCGCGAGCGCGAGCACGCCGCCATCGCCCGACGCCGCGCCCGACGCCGCGCAACCGCCGGAGCTCCTGGACGTGAGGACGCTGCTCCCCTTCTTCACGCAAGCACTCAGCGACGGGGCGCACTCGTAACCTTGGGGACACGCGCCACTGTCCGCGCCGCAACGCGGGACGCATTCGCCGGGCGGCTTGCCGGTGTCCGCGTAACACACGTAACCGGCGCTGCACGAGCCGGAACACTTCTGCCCGAGGGGGCTCGCCGGCGTGACGCTGGTGGTTTCGCTGTCGCCGGCGTCGCCCGACTCCGCGGAGGGGGTGCTCGATCCGGACGTCCAGAACGGCGGATCGTAGCCGCCGCGCGCCGCAGCATCCATCGCGTTGCTGATGATGAAATCCTTCCACGAGCCCACGTTGCTGTAGACGGTGCTCGTACAGCCCTGCGGGCCGCGCGACGTGACGCCCATCACCCGTCCCTTGGAATCGAGAGCTGGGCCGCCGGAGTCTCCAGGGCACGTGCGCGCGTCTTCGCTGAGCCACTCCGTGCTGTGCACGTTGTCCTCCAGCGTCTGGCAGTCGGTGCCGACACAGCGCACGGTGCTGCCGGAGCCGCGCATGCGCGTGCCGTCGCTGTCGTCCGAGTTCGGATCCGTGAGCCCGTAGCCCACCGCGTTGAACGGTTCGCCCGGCGCCGGCGTCGAGTCGATGCGCGGCACGATCGGCGTCGCCATGGACGCGGGGATGCCCGATCCCGCGAGCACGATGAGCGCGACGTCCTGCCCGCAGAAATCGCGCGTCCCCGAAGGGACCAGCACCTGGATGCTCGGGAAGAAATCGGGATCGTCGGGGCTCGTCGGTCGCACCGTGTCCGGCGAGACCAGAAAGAAATTGCCGCTGTTCGGATCCCGGAACTGCGTCACGCCGCACTGGACCTGGTCGTTCATCGAGCCGGTGAGGAGCGACACGCAGTGGCGCGCGGTGAGGACGAGATTCGGCGCGATGAGCGACCCAGAACACAGACCGGAAAAGAAACCCGGGACGTTGAGCGCCAATCCGATCGCTCCGGTGGTCGTCGAGTCGACCTCGCCCCCGACGATGGCCGCCTGCGACGCGCCGACGTCCGTTGGCGAGCCAGCCGTTTCGACGTTCGTTCCACAGCCGGCGGCGGCGAAGGCGAGCGCGGCCGAGGCCGCCCTAGACAGGAGCTTCATGAAAACTGGTAGCAGTCCGGCGCTGTAGCGGTTTCGCGGGGGGCGGCGGGCAAGGCCCCAGTCTGGCCTGACCGCGCCGCGCTGGCGAGGCGTTTTCGTGTGCATCTTCGCTCACGCCCGGCGGGCGGCGGTTTGCCGCTGTCGTGCGTCATGCTACCGGGAGGCATGTCGTCGCGGCAGACGGTCCTCATTCTCGACTACGGCGCCCAGTACACGCAGCTCATCGCGCGCCGCGTGCGGGAAGCGCAAGTCTATTGCGAGATTCATCCGGGCACCCTTTCGGTCGACGCGATCGAGGCGATCGGCCCCTCCGCAATCATTTTGTCGGGTGGTCCTCAGAGCGTCTACGACCGCGATTCTCCGAAGAGCGATCCGCGTCTCTTCGAGCTCGGCCTGCCGGTGCTCGGCATCTGTTACGGCGAACAGCTCATGGCCCAGCAGCTCGGCGGCAAGGTCGAGCCCGGCGACACGCGCGAGTACGGCCCGGCGATGGTGCAGATCCTCCATCGAGAAGGAATCTTCTCCGCGTTCGATCGCGACGAAGAGGTCGCGGTCTGGATGAGTCACGGCGATCGGCTCACGAAACTGCCGGGGGGTTTCCACGTCATCGGTGCGAGCCCCGGCGCGCCGCTCGCGGCGATCGCCGACCCCGGGCGGCGCTTCTACGGCATCCAGTTTCATCCCGAGGTCGCTCACACCCCGCGCGGCGCCGAGATCATCGCGGCGTTCCTCTTCCAGGTCGCGGGGCTCGTCCCCGACTGGACGCCGGGTAAATTCGTCGACGACGCCGTACGGGAGATCGCCGCGAAGGTCGGACCGTCCGAGCGGGCCATCTGCGCGCTGAGCGGCGGCGTCGACTCTTCGGTCGCGGCGGCGCTCACCCACCGCGCCCTCGGCGACCGGCTGGTCTGCGTCTTCGTCGACAACGGCATGCTGCGCGAAGGAGAATTCGAACGGGTCAAGCAGGTCATGCGCGATCAGCTGCGCGTGAATCTCGTCGCGGTCGACGCGCGCAAGCGCTTCCTCGACGCGCTCGCCGGCGTCACCGATCCCGAGAAGAAACGCAAGATCATCGGCAGAGTCTTCATCGACGTCTTCGACGAAGAGTCGTCGAAGATCGAGGGCGCGAAGTACCTCGTGCAGGGCACCCTTTACCCCGACGTCATCGAGAGCGTCAGCGTGAGGGGCCCGAGCGCCGTCATCAAGACGCATCACAACGTCGGGGGCTTGCCGGAGCGGATGAAGCTGTCGCTCATCGAACCGCTGCGCGAGCTCTTCAAGGACGAAGTGCGCCGCGCCGGCGCGACCCTCGACATCCCCCACGACGTGCTGTGGCGTCATCCGTTTCCGGGCCCCGGCCTCGCCATCCGCTGCCTCGGCGAGGTCACCCCGGCGCGGCTCGAAGTGCTGCGCAAGGCCGACAAGATCGTCCGCGAAGAGATCCGCGCCGCAGGCCTGTACGACACCCTCTGGCAGGCGTTCGCCGTTCTCTTGCCGGTGAAGAGCGTCGGCGTCATGGGCGACGATCGCACCTACGAAGAGACGTGCATCATTCGCGCGGTGGAATCCTCCGACGCCATGACCGCCGATTGGGCGCGCCTCCCCTACGATCTCCTGTCGCGCCTCTCGACGCGCATCATCAACGAAGTGCGCGGCATCAACCGCGTCGCGTACGACGTCAGCTCCAAGCCCCCGGCGACCATCGAATGGGAATGAAGCGTGCTCTCCATTTCGCTGCGTTCGCGGCTCTGCTGACGCTGCCGGCGCACCTGCCCGCCTGCATGCCGCAACCGCGCGCGGCCGTCAGCCTCCACGTCACGCGCCACGCCAAGACCCCGGCCGACGCCCTCGTCACCATCGACGAAGAATTCATCGGCCCCCTCGCCTACGTGGCGGCGCACGGCGTACGCCTCCCCCTCGGCAAACACCGCATCACCGTCGAACGCACCGGTTACTTCCCCTACGACGCCATCATCGAAGCCGACGACCGCCCCCTCTCCCTAGACGTCCAGCTCAAGCCCATCCCCGACTGACCCCCGCAACGCCGCAGTTGAACGCCGAGCCCCGATGCTATAGTCACCCCTGACCGGCAAAACCGGGGTGTACCTCAACCTGGTAGAGGACCTGCTTTGGGTGCAGGTTGTTGCAGGTTCAAATCCTGCCACCCCGACGAAATCGTTAGAGTTTTTCTCAGATCCGGATCCTGAAAAGGCACGAACGCGGCCCTTTCGGCCCTCGACGAACGCAGGAACGGGCGGCAGCGCGGCAACGCCGCCGTGGGCGGTCGCGCTCGGACCGTTGTCGAGCACGTAATGCTGGTGCGTCTCGAAGGACGTGTGAGCGGCGAGCGGCTCCGGTCGCCAGAACTTCACGCGCTGCCGGAGTTCGTATCCCCACGCGCGCGCTGCGAGCGCCTGGAACCACGCCGAGCTCGAGCACGCGTTCACGACGACGAGGGCCTCCGTAGTACGACCGGTGTCGAGTTCGGTGAACAGCTTCGACACGAATCGGTCGACGTTGCTGTACGGGGGGTTCAGGAACACGCGCCCGGGCCACTCGTGCGCAAGGGTCCACATCGATGCCGTCCATGACCATGCGGACGAGCGCGACGACGCGTGCGGGCGAGCTCCACCAGTCGGGATCTTCGAACGTCATCGCGTATCTACTCCAATTGTCACTAGCGCCGCGCAGACAGGGGTCTAGGTCTAGTGGATGTGCAGGCCAGAAAGATCCACTCAGTCAACAACCGTAGTGGACGTTGTTGCTCGTAGAAGTACCTACTGGCCGGATTTCACGTGACCCTGGCCACGGTGCCGTGGAGGATGTTCGGTTGAGGTCGCCTCGTCGGCGGCCGGGGAGAGCAGCATGGCCCTGGTGAAATGCAAGGACTGTGGGAACGAGGTATCGACATCCGCGAAGACGTGCCCGAAATGCGGCGCGCCGGCACCCAAGGGAATTTCGGTTGGTCGAATCCTGCTCGGCGTAGTGGGCGCTTTCGTCGCCCTGAGCATCATCGGGGCGATCACAGGTCGCAAAGACTCGAGCAGCAGCGGTTCCACGGCAGCGGCACCGGCTGCCGAAGAGCAACCAAGTGTCATCGCTATCACCGACATGCTCTCCGCTTACAAGGCCAACGAGGTGGCCGGCGATGGCGCTTACAAGAATCACCTCATCAAGACGACGGGCATTGTCGATGAAGTGAAGAAGGACATCACCGGTGACCCGTACGTGATCGTCGGAACGGGCGCGATGTTCGAGATTCCGGCTCTCCAATGTACGTTAGCCAAGGGCCAGGAGTCGGCCGCTGCGACGCTCTCACACGGCCAGCGCGTGACAGTTACGGGCCGAGTCCGTGGGCTCATGATGCACGTTCAAGCAGCCGACTGCAGAATCGAGTAACGTTCCGCTCGTCTGTCCATGCGCTCGGCGTGCGACCTTCGGGATAATTTCGGCGATGCTGCTTCGCTAAAGTCGTCTATGCGGGTGGCCAGGGAGAAGGTCGTGACAATCTTCGTTGTCGTGGTTGTTCTGATTATCGCCTGGGGAGCGCTCAGCAACGTGAGACGCCGCCGTACGCTCACCGCTCGGTTCGGAGCCGAGGTCGCTGACCTCATCATGAAACGCCGAATCTGGCAGGGCGCCACCCAGGAGATGATCGTCGAATCCATCGGACGTCCCGTCGATATTGACGAGCGAGTCATGAAGACGAAGTGCCGGCACGTGTTCAAGTATGCGCAGCGCGGTCGCAACAAGTTCGCCCTTCGCTTGACGTTCGAAGATGGCCACCTCGTGGGCTGGGACGACAAGCGGTAGCATGAACGACTTCAGGCAAGAGATGCAGGACCGCACCGCCGTAGGCGGATGACTTCGAGAGGGGGTTGACGAAGATCCTCGCAGGAACGAACAACGTGAATGACATCCATTCCGATGGCGCGCCCCTGGACCATTCGAAGTTGCCCCGGCTCTTTCTGGCCATCGATCTCAGTGTTGGTTACGCGAATCTGAAGTGTTTCAGCGGGCTCCGAGGAACGCACGTCGTCGCGTACGGCGACGCGCCATTGCAATCGTTTGAACAGCAGCAATACGGTAGTCGTCGTGGATGCTGCCGACGTGCGCCGCTGGTTCGACGAATATCTCGGGGCCTTTGCGGCGTGTGGCCGAGGCGAGAGCGACACGTCCTCGCTGCTCGCGTACTACGGCGTTCCGCTGTTGGTCACGACCGATGACGGATTCTTTGCCCTCACGACCGACGATCGGGTCGTTGCGATGGTGGAGCGGCAGGTGGAAGGGATGCGCGCCGCGGCGTATGACCGCACGGAGACCCTCGATTCGCAGCTCGCCATTTTGAATCGCAACTCGGCTGTTTACCGCGCGACGTTCTCACGCAGGCGGCGCGATGACAGCGAAATCGGCCGCCTGACTGCGACCTATTTGATCACCGATGGACAGCTCGGGCTTCGCATTTCGGTGCTCGCGGTGCATGGCCGCTGATCGTCGATTACTCCTCATCATCGCGCGCCCGACGGAACGACTCGAGCTCCGTAGCCAAGCCCGACAAGAGAAGCAAAAGGACGCGCTTGCCTGGCTACCCCGAGCGGCCAGCTCGACACGAGATGTTAAGGCTGCACCGACGGGCACGCACTTTGGCCTCTTCACGTCATTGAGCGGGCTCCTTTAGCGGGTAACGTCGTCGAGCATGAAGACGACGACTTACGCGCTGTGCGGAGCATTCCTGGCCGTCCTCGCTTCCGGCTGCTCGAAGACGAACACGCCGAAGTCGGACGGCGGCGTCGATGATGCCGGCGCGGATGCCGCCGCGCCCGCCGAGAGACCGCGTCCCGAAGGGCCCGTGGCGGACGTCTCCGAAGAGATAACCGGCGGCAACGGACCCTTCATCGGCGCCGCGAGCGGGCTCTCGGAGCCAGACGGTTACGTCGATCACGAATACGTCGCCGCGGGCACGGCGACGGCATACTCGGCGAGCGGCGCGCTGACCGACGACGGCAAATGGACCCTCGTCCCGAGCACCAGCGCGGCGTATCGCACGCGCGTCCTCGTGCGTCGTCCGACGAGCGCCGCTCACGCGAGCGGCACGGTGCTCGTCGAGTGGTTGAACGTGAGCGGCGGCGCCGATGCCAATCCCGACTACGCGAGCCTGGAAGAAGAGATCCTGCGGCAAGGGCACACGTGGGTCGGCGTATCGGCGCAGCTCATCGGCGTAGAGGGCGGTCCCGTCCTGGTGAGCGTGCCCGGGGCCAGCGATCTCGCCGGCAAGGGACTCAAAGCAATCGACCCGGCGCGCTACGGCTCGCTCGTGCATCCAGGCGACGGATATTCGTTCGACATTTTCACGCAGGTGGCGCGCGCTCTGCTCGAAGGCGGCGACATCCTCGGTGGCTCGAAGCCGAAAGCGCTGATCGCCGTCGGCGAGTCGCAGTCGGCGTTCGCGCTCACGACTTACTACGACGGCGTACAGCCGTTGACGCAGGCCTTCGACGGCTTCTTCGTTCACAGCCGCGGGGCGGCGAGCCTTCCATTAGTTGCGCCCGGCGCGTCCGCCGACCTCGCGGGTTCGATCGGCAGCTCGACGCATCCCATTTTACGCGACGACGTGGACGCTCCGGTTCTCGACCTGCAAACGGAGGGGGACCTCACCGGGCTCCTGAATTCGAGCGTCGTCCGACAACCGGACACCGATCGCTTTCGACTCTGGGAAGTCGCCGGCACTTCTCACGCGGACGCTCATCTGGTCGGACCGCTCGCCGGCACCATCGACTGCGGCGTGCCCATCAACGACGGCCCCCTGCACATCGTCGCCAAAGCAGCGTTCAATGCTCTGAACACCTGGGTCCGCAAAGCAACCCTGCCGGTCGCCGCGCCACGCATCGAAATGGGCGAGGACGGCGGCACGGCCGTGGTCGAGCGCGACGAGGACGGGATCGCGCTCGGCGGAATTCGCACGCCGCCCGTCGATGTCCCCGTCGAGGCGCTTTCGGGCGCGCCGGGGCCGAGCAGCGACGTCATCTGCCTTCTCTTGGGCTCCGCGAAACCATTCTCTGCCGCTCGCCTCGCGGAGCTCTATCCGTCGCGCGCCGATTATCAGCAGAAGTACCAAGCCGCGACCGATCGCACGATCCAAGCGGGCTTCACGCTCGAGGCGGACCGCGACGCCCTGCTCGGGTTCGCGCAGCCGTCGAAGATCAGTCCGTGACGTCGCTCGCGGCTCGGAGACGGCTCGATACGCCCATCGCGTCCAAATGCCCCGAGCGATGGGCAGGAAGCGACGCGCTGCCGGGCGAGGAGCCGTAGTGCGCGCTCGGCCGGGCCGGCATGCGCCTTGCTCGACCGGGAGTGCGCTGACTTCGTCAGCGCATTAACCGCCCCTCGGTGGGCGCAATGAGGCAATCATGAGCAATGCATCGAAGCGCGGCGAAGGCGTCGCAGAACAGGTAGGCGGCAAGGTCCAGAACGCCGTCGGCAAGCTGATCGGCAACGAGCGCATGCAGGCCGAAGGCAAGGCCCGTGAGCTCGAAGGCAAGGCGAAGCAAGAGGCGGCGAAGGCCGCCGAACGCTCCAAAGGCAAGGCGGAAGAGACGGTCGGCGCCGTGAAGAACCGCGTCGGCGCGGCCATCGGCAACGAGCGCCTGCAGGCCGAAGGCAAGGTGGAAGAGCTCAAGGGCGAATCGCGTCAGCAAACGAATCGCTGAGCCGAGGCTCGTCGGTTAGCCGCGTCGAATGAGGGTCGCTGTCGTCGCTCGCGAGGGCGCAGGCAGCGGCCCGACCTTCGGCACGGTCTCGCGAAGTCAAATGGCACGACCGGGCACCCGACGCCGGGGTACGCTCTCCATCATGGCTCTCGGCCGAGCGCGATTCGGGCACCGCGCCCTGACGCTTTTCGTCGTCTTCGGCGCGAGCGTTTTGCTCGGCTATCTCGGCATGCCGACGCCGCTGCACGCCATGGCATCCCTCGGGCTCGCGCTCATCGGCATCGGGACCATCACGGCGATTGAACGCCGAGCGGCGCCGCGCGCGCGTTCGTGACGCCGCGACGAGCCGCCGCTCTTCAGAGAGACGACTTGCCCGAATCGGAATGCGTCAGCGTCGCGTGGCTCCGCAGGCGCTGACTCGCCGCGCTCAAGTACCGATTCACGAGCTGTCGATCCTCCGACGAGAGCTTTGCGCGAGTCGCCATCTCGTCGAGGACACCGTCCCACTCGTCCGGCGATTTCGCATCCGGACGGGGCAGGCCGTGGCACGACGAACAGCGGGAAACGAACACGTCGTGTCCCCGCGCGAGGTCGTTCATCGTGGTGCCGGGCCAACGCTCGCTCGCCCACTTTTCGTCGCCTGGAACGACCGGTACCGTTGCCGCTGACGCCGCGCACCCGCCGAGGGCCGAGGCAACCATCGCAGCAGCGAGAAGGATCTCCAGAAATTTGAAAGTGAAAGTCACTTTCATTTAGGGCCTGAGACTTTTAAGAAAGCCGGTTAATCCTGTCAAGTCAGCCCTTCTGCAGGCTGCCAACGTAGGCCTGCGATCAGGCGCACCGCACGCGAACGAGGCACGATCGGCCAATCGGCCGATACCCTTGTACCGAGCTACCTTGCAAAGGCTTCCCTGGCCGAGTATCAGCCTCCGCCCATATGGCGAATCGCAGCGTGTGGACCGTCCGGCAGAAGCACGAGTGGATGGCGACCCCTCTGAAGGGCAAGCATCTGAAGAAGCGTAAGCGCGTCCGTCTCGGCATCGAAGCCGCGCTCGCCCGCAAGGCGAAGCCCGCGCCCGCCGCAGAACCCAGCTCGTGACGGCACTCAGGCTCGTGACGGCATCCAGCTCGTGACGGCATCCAGCTCCGGGCGATGACTTGGACGAATGCTCGGGTCGACGCTCGCTCCGCCGCGAACCATTCATCTCCGCGCCTGCCACAGCGAGAAGGCCATCGGTAACGACGCAGCCGCCGCGAGCCAAGACGGCGCTCGTGCCGCGGCCACGAGGTGAAGCCCTACGACCGCGAGCAGCGCGGTGGACGCCCCCGCGAACAATCGCAGCACGAGCTGCATCGGCGTCGCCGCCCATGCCGAAACGACACACGCGATGGGCGCGAGACAAGGGACCGCCGCCCAGGGGCTCACCCGATGGAACGTGGGAGCGGTGGCCGCACGCGTCGCCTCGATGACTCCGTTCGCGAGCACGACGAGGCCCGGCGCCGTGGCGCGGGTGCCGTCGGACGCCATCGTCCAGTCGATCGGAGGCGTGAACGCCGGCAAGAGACTCGCGGCGTCCGTGAAGGGCGCGACGAGGACGAGCACGCTCATCGCGGCGACGGCGGCGCCCGCGCGTTCCGCACCACGGAGCGCGATCCACGGAGAAACGCCGAGCGCCTCCACGGCGCGAAGCTCGCCGCGGACGCGCGCGTGACCGGCAATGGCGAGGATTGCCACGATGACGAGCAAGGGCACGAGCGCGGCGATGCGCGCGAGGCGCATGCCCGCCGTGCTGGTCGCTTCGTCGGTGGTGACGACCGTCGCGGTCGTCAGGGCGAGCAGCACGGCGAAAGCGAACAGCGTGCGCCGAAACAGCGCCCAGTCGTATTCGTTCATCGAGCCGAGAAGTTGCCCCTTCGCCGCCCGAACCGCTAGCGCCACTCGACGTGGCACGAAGCGCCGGAAACCCGCGACGATGGATCGGCCGCGGAGCGTGGGTCGGCGTGATGTTCGGCGCGCTCTGCAACGCGTGCAGCGGCGCGCTCGCCCAGGGCGACGGGCGCGCCATCGGCAACGACCTCGGACGCTTCCGCATCGACGCGAAACTCAGTACGTCCACGTGCGGCGCGGACGCGGAGAACGCGCCGACGAATTTCGAGCTCGACGTCTTTTTCTCCGAAGCGCCGCCGCACGTCTACTGGAACACCGGCGCGGACTCCGTCGAAGGCGCTCTCGGTGCGGACGGCGTGCACTTCACGTTCGACTCGGAGACGGTAGTCGCGATCCCCGGCGACGAGAGCGCGGCCGCGACATGCACGATTGTTCGGACGGATCATTCGTCCGGCGCGTTCGACGACGCTCAGCACGTGCGCGAGCTCACCGGCCTGCTCGAATACGATTATGCCGCCCAAGGCCAGTCGGATTGCTCGACGGCCGCGGCGTCCCAGGGCCTCTCCACCCTGCCTTGCCACATGAAGTATTCGATGGACGGCACGTGGTTTTCCGCACGTTAGTTTCTGCTGGAACTTCATGAAAGAACGTGACTTTTCGGCAAACTCGCCGGACCTGCTTGGCGAGACACGGAAAAGTGTGGTACTTCTGAACCAACGTGCAGGTCAGAGCTTCAAGCTCTCGGAATTGTCCGGCTGGGGAGCACCTCAGCGCTCTGCACTCGATGGTTGAGCCCGCTTCGCGCGGGCTTTTCAACAGAAACACCCCCGCCGAGGCCTGCGCAACGTCGCGCGTTTTGCCCGGATTGGTGGACTCTCGCACGCCGCTCGCGTGGAGCCCAGGGGTGTCCGGGGCGACCCGGAGGAGGTGGCAGCAGCATGAATTTAAGTTGTTCCCCCAACCCGGAGGTTCGCCCGGGGTAGTCTGCCGTCCTGCGCCGCGCGAAAGCGCGGCAGAGGTGTAAGCCCCACCCAGTAGGACGAATGCTCGCTCGGCCAGGGTCTCGCATGGGGCGAGAACCGCCGAGTAGCCACCACGGCGAAAGCCGGGATCAGGGGCGATAACGGAATGGCCGGGTGCGAAGTGACGCACCCGGCCTTTCTTTCTTCCGCTAACCTGCGCGCCGCCGTAGCCCGGCGCAGTTCCCATGTTCCTCACGACCGCATCCATCGCTCTCGCAGCCGCGAGCCCGTTCGACTTCCTCTTCCACACCTGGAGCTTCCAGTTTCTGGGGCGCGACATCTTCGCGCACGACAACTGGGAGAACATCATGTACTTCACGCGGATCGGGCTCGCGCTCGTCGCCGCGGGGATGCTCATGATCGAGGCGCGCGCAAAACGCCTCGGCGAACGGCTCCCGGAGAAGACGCTCAAGCGCATCGGCATCGCCGTCGGGATCATCGGTTTCCTCGCGTACTTCGACGGGTTCAACCCCAACGTCCGCTACCCGGACTACTACCACCGGCACGAGTTTTATCACTACTACCTAGGCTCGAAGTACTCGCACGCGGTCGGCTACACGCGCCTGTACGAGTGCACGATGATCGCCGAGATCGAGAACGGTCGCGGCGATCAGATCCGCAAGCGCGACATCCGCGACCTCACCGTGGACCTGATCCGCCCGGTGACGGAGACGTACGTCTTCAAGGATCCCGGGCAGTGCAAGAAGCGCTTTTCGCCGGAAGAGTGGGAGGCCTTCAAGAAGGACGTGGCCTGGTTCGAGAGCGTCTCCCGCGGCGGCTACTGGGAGAACATGCAGCAGGACCACGGCTACAACCCGCCGCCGGTGTGGACGATGACCGGCAAGCTCTTCGCGAGCATCGCGCCGGCGGGTGACGGGTTCTTCAAGCTGCTCTCGCTGCTCGACATCGCGCTGCAGGCGGGTGCGCTCTTGATGCTGTACTGGGCCTTCGGCTGGCGCGTGATGGCCGTCGCCAGCGTCTTCTGGGGTACGAACGCCGTCGCGAACTTCTATTGGACGGGCGGCGCGTTCCTGCGCCAGGACTGGGTCTTTCTCATGGTCGCGTCGGTGTGCTTCGCGCGCAAACGGAAGTTCGCGCTCGCCGGCGCGGCGCTCACCTGGTCGTCCCTGCTGCGCGTGTTCCCGATGATCGCGTTCGCGGGATGGATCGTCGTCATCGGTATTTATCTCTGGAAACACAAGAAGCTCCACCCGACTCACCAGCGGCTCATCGTGGGCTGCGCCGTGTGCGCGGGGCTCCTCGTCCCGACGAGCATAGTGGTCGCAGGACCGGAGTCGTATCGGGATTTCTTCGCGCACATCAAGGTGCACAACCACACGCCGCTCACGAACCACATGGGGCTCGAGACGATGCTCGTGCACGACTGGCACGGGCGCATGCGCTTCACTCGCGACGCCACGCTCGACGATCCGTTCGAGCTCTGGAAGCAAGGGCGAAGGGATCGCTTCGATCACCTGAAGCCGGTGTTCTTCGCGATCTGCGGCGGCGTGTTCTTGTGGCTGGCGTGGGCGCTGCGGCGCACGAAATCGCTGTGGATCGCGGCGGGGCTTTCCATCCCCCTCGTGATCTCGCTCACCAACCTGACTTGTTACTATTATTGCATGTTTCTCATCGCGATCCCGCTGATACGCGCCATACCTTCGATGGCGCCGGCGCTGCTCGCGACGGCGGGAGCGAGTCAGATCCTCTTGCGGTCGTTCTATTTCATCGACGACCAGTACACGGCGGAGAGCTACCTCTTCTACGCGATGGGCCTGCTCCTGCTATGGGCGTACTCCCGCCCCTTCAGCATGGAGCGCCTGCGCGCCTGGCTCGACGGCAAACCCGAGCCCAAGCCGAAGAAGGCCGCTCCCGCCGCCACACCGCCGCCAGCCACCGCCCCCGCGGCGTCCTAACCTGATAGCTGATGCCTGCCAGCTATCGAGCGGGCAACCGCTCGATAGCCGCTCGAATCGAATCGACGGCGGCCATGACGCCGTCGGGCAAGCACGCGAGCTGAAGCGTGAGCGCGTCGCCCTTCGATTCGATGGCGGTCACCGTGAGCAGCGGCGTGACGAGCGCCGCGGTGCGCCGGAGGCGTCGCGCGAGCTTCGGGTCGCGCATCAGGTCGATGACCAGCCGATCGCCGTCCGCTTCCACGACGAACGGAGGCCGCTTCGGCAAACTCGCGACGAGCTTGCCGGGACGGCTCAGATCCAGCGCGCCGGAATTGACGAGCGTCGCCACGGGGCTTTCGGACGCGCCGATCACGGCCAGCGAGACGTGTCGCAAGCGCACCGAGAAGCGCATTTCCGTCGGCCCGACGCGCATCTCGTCGACGAGCAGCGTGCCGCTCGCTCGCAGGCGCGTCTTCATCGCGGTGACCGTCGCGCCGACGCGTACGCCGGGCGGCACGGCGACGATCTCCAGATCTTCCGGGGCGCTCCTTCCGTTGATCCGCGACGCCAGAAAGCGCAGAGCGTCGAGGGGCACGGTCAGCTTGAGCGCGACGGCGTCGAGCGCCGCGCCGAGTAGATCCTCCGGATGATTGCGAACCCATGCGACGGCGCGCTCCGCGAGGACGAGTGGCTTCATCGACCGGGGAGTATATCCGAGCAAAACGGGAGAACGCGGCAATCTTCGAGAAGGGTCTTCCCGCGAAGCGGCGGCGCATCTAGCGTCGCCCGCAGATCATGAAAGACGTCAGTGTTGCAGGCTCCCGCGTGCGCCTTGCCGGTGGCGAAGACCGCGACGGCGGCGGCGACGGACCGCTCGTGGTGCTGCTCCACGGCTTCGGCGCGCCGGGTGACGACTTGGTTCCTCTCTTCCGACAGCTCGACGTCCCGCGTCACGTCCGCTTCGCATTTCCGGAAGCGCTTCTCGACCTGGGCGAGCTCTTGGGCTCGGGTTACGCTGGCGGCCGCGCGTGGTGGATGATCGATCCGTCCTGGTTTCTGCCGGAGAACCAGGGAAAACACGCCGAGAGAGCGAAGGCCGTTCCCGAGGGGCTCGCGGACGCGCGGACGCGCGTCGGCCAGGTGCTGGCGGGGCTCGGCGCCAAACCGGAGACGA
Organism: Polyangiaceae bacterium; assembly: GCA_035547195.1. Classification (GTDB taxonomy): domain Bacteria; phylum Myxococcota_A; class Polyangia; order Polyangiales; family Polyangiaceae; genus DASZVB01. The sequence continues at coordinate 661 of DASZVB010000071.1, read as the reverse complement.
CCATCCTCGGCGGCTTTTCGCAGGGCGCCATGATCTCGACGGACTTCGCGCTGCGCGCCGAGAAGCCGTTCGCGGGGCTCGCGCTGATGAGCGGCTCCATCGTCGCCATCGACGAATGGCAGCCCCTGTTCGGAAAGCTCCGGGGCGTGCGCGTCATGCAGAGCCACGGCAGGTCGGACCCCATCTTGCCGTTCGCCGCGGCGGAGCGGCTTCGCGATCTCTTGAAGAACGCGGGAGCCGATCTGCGCTGGGTCGAGTTCTCCGGCGGGCACACCATCCCGCTGAGCGCCCTCGACGCCCTTGGAAAGCTCATCCGCGACTCTTTTCCGGAATAGTCGAGCTTGCAGCTCCTCCGGCGAGATGCCGTGGCCCCTTCGGACACGCGTGCTGCAGAGTTGCGTGCAATGTGTTGCGACCATTCAGCAACGCGAACGCCATGTACCAAGCGCAGGACATGCGCCAGGGGTCGTCTCGCAACATGGCGCGCACATTTGCTTATACGCGAACACGATCGATAGTACGTATACCCTGATGTGACTTTGTTCAGGCGGCGAGCGCCCGGTGGATGCGGTGGTAAATGCGGGAGGTGGCGACGTTGTCAGCGAGGCGCAGGACGGACGCGCCCCGAGGTCGGATGAGGCGAGCAGCTTTCGAGAGCCAC
>DASZVB010000070.1:0-6297 GCA_035547195.1 Polyangiaceae bacterium | reverse complement strand
GTCGCTCTTGACGCCCTTTTCGTCCGGGCAAGCGTCGTCCTTGTCGAAGATGCCGTCGCCGTCGCGGTCCTTCGGGGGCGGTGGCGGAGGGGGCGGGGGCTTCTGCACCTCGGGCATCCACTCGAGCGACGCGAGCGCGCGGAGCTCGGGTGAACCGTACCCCTCGGTGAAACCGGGGCCGACGCCGGCGCCGATGCGGATGCCGTCGTCGAAGCGGTAGTGCGCGCCGACGATGCCCTCGAATGGCGTGCCGTGCTTCGTGAACGCGCCGTCCTTCAGCACCGTGGAACCGTAGAATTCCGGCCCCACGACGAACCGCTCGCCCGGTAAGCGGAAGCCCGCGCTCGCGACGAACGACAGCGTGCTGCCGAGCGATTGCCCGGCGAGCGTCGCGTCTTGCGCGCGATAGTCGAAGCCGACCCGCGCCGTGTAGTCGAACGGACCCACTTCGCCCGCGACGCCGAAGTGCGGCGACACGCGCACCTTCCCGTCGCCCGTGTACGCCTCGCGGCTGCCCGTGGGGAGCCACACCGAGGCGCCGAGCGCGCCCGTGATCACGGAGCGATACTCGCCGAAGAGCCGCAGATCGGCGGAGAGCCGCAGATCGCCGAGGTGCGGTCCGGTTGCCGGCGCGTACAGCGCGCCGTTCACCGTCCCCGAGGCGCCCTCGTTCACGACCGCGACGGGCAGATTCGCCGCGATGCGAAGCCGGCTCCAGAGATTCAGCGCCGCTCCAACGTGCAGGAAGAGCTGGTGCCGGATGAGGGGACGGATCTCGTTGCCGTTCGCGTCGTAAAAAACCAGCGGCTTGTAAGCGTAGTCGCCGACCACGCCGAACGCCGGCCGTGCGGCGCCGCGCAGATCGAGCGAATCGCCCGCGAACCAGTCGCTCCCGCGTTCCGCAGGCTCGAAGCGATCCAGGGCGAAGCCGGGGACCGTCTGGGCAAAAGCGGGCCGTGAAGGCGCGACGCCGGCGACGAGCGCCGCGACAATAAGAAGGAGGGAGCGTTTGGACATTAGGCTGAAGAAAGGTTCCGGATCGCTCCTTATTCACACCTCGATGCTCGGATCCAGCGCCGCGTGCTAAGCCACTGTCCGTGCGTGATTCTTCGATTGCAGAACAGCGCATCGAGCCGCGGGAGGGGCGCGTGCGGCTGGTCGTGGTTGCTGACACACACGGTCAGCCGCACCCCAAGAGCGCCGAGCGGATCGCCGCGGAAGAGCCGCACGCCATCCTTCACGCCGGCGATATCGGCGATCTTTCCGTTCTGAGCGATCTTTCGAAGATCGCGCCCGTGTACGCGGTCCGTGGCAACATCGACGTGCGCGCCGGGGAAATCCCCGAGGCGCGCACGCTGGAGATCGCGGTGCCGGACCGCGCGCCGTTACGCGTGCTCGTCGTTCACATCGGCGTCATCGGGCCGAAGCTGCGCCGCGAGGTAATCGATCTGGCGAAGAAAGTGGGCGCGGCGCTCGTCGTGTGCGGCCACTCGCACGTGCCCTTCATCGGCAAGGACAGAGGGCTCGGTATTTTCAACCCCGGCTCCGTGGGACCACGCCGTTTCACGTTGCCCATCGTCTTCGGCGTGATGGACGTCGACGCCAGCGGTGTGAGGATGCGCCACGTCGATTGCGAAACGGGGAAGACGTGGACGCCTTGAACGACGCCTGAGCCGCGCCGGCGCTCACATATTCCGGCGCTCGCGTCGGATGCCGCGCCTCGTTTCAGCGGGGCGCCCTGCTCACTCCGGAATCGGGCCGAACTTGCCGGCTTCGACGTCGTAGATGGCTTGGCGGATTTCGTCGATGGTGTTCATGACGAAGGGGCCGTACTGGACGATGGGTTCGTCGATGGGTTCTCCGGACAGGAGGATGACGTGGGCGTCTTCGGCGGCGGTGAGGGTCAGTCGATCGCCGTCGTTGGCGAAGAGGAGGACCTCGCCGGCGTTCGCGCTCATTTCGTCGGAGGTGACGCGGCCTTCGGCGACCACGGCGAGCGCGTTGTAGGTCTCCGGTAGATCTACCGGGACGGTCTCGCCTTTGCGCAGCGTGATGTCGAGCATGGTGATGGGCGTGAAGGTGCGTGCGGGACCGTGCGCTCCCTGGAAGTCGCCCGCGATGAGCCGGACGTTGCCGCCGTCGGGGAGCGCGATGTTCGGGAACTGCGCCGCGCGCAGCGGTTGATAGGCGGGGAGCGCCTTCTTGTGTTCGCGCGGGAGGTTCACCCAGAGCTGCATCATGTGCAGGCGGCCTCCGCGGCGCGTCTCTTCTTCGGCGTGATATTCTTCGTGGAAGACGCCCGCGCCGGCGGTCATCCACTGCGCGTCGCCGGGCCGGATGACGTCGGCGTGACCGGCGTTGTCGCGGTGCGCGACCGCGCCTTCCCACGCGAGCGTCACGGTTTCGAAGCCGCGGTGCGGGTGCCACCCGACGCCGCGCTTGCCGCGCGCGAGCGGCGAGAATTCCTTCGGCGGACCGTAGTCCATCAGGACGAAGGGGCTCACGCGCTCGGCGGGGAGTCCCGCGCTCGGGAAGTAGGTCGAGACGAAGAACCCGTTGCCGACCCAGTGAAAACCGGTGCTCCGGTGTACGCTTTCGATGGTACGTATACGAACCATCGTTTCCGCGTTGCCGAGGGTTCGATCGAGGGAAGTCGTGGAATCGACGGTGCTCGTGGAGTTCATGGGACCGAATCTAAGCAGCGGATTAACGCGCGAAACCGCGCCCGGGGTGATGGCACCCATCACGCGATGTGATGCCTGGGCATCACGAATTCATGGGCATTCCGGATCATCATGATTTCGCGTCGAGTTGGCCGCGGCAGAGATCGCCGAGGCGTTCGATCGCCCACCGCGCGACCGGCCCGAGCACGCCTTCCGGGCGGCGTACCAAGAGCAGGGAGCGGAGCAGCGGGGCGCGCCCCCACGCCTCGAGCGAAAGCTCGACGAGCCGCCCCCGCGCGAGCTCGTCGCGCACGATGTGCTCCGGCAGGTGACCCCAGCCGAGGCCGCTCTCGATGAGCGCGCGCTTCGTCGAAAGATCCACGACGCGCCACGTGCGCGGGGACATGACGCCGTGTTCCATCGGATCGCGCTCGCTCGCGGCGCGGTGCTCGCCGAGCACGATCTGCACGGCGTCGGCGAGCGCCGCGCTGTCGATCGGCGTTCGCGATTTCGCCAGCGGATGGGACGGCGCGACGACCGGAACGAGCCGCACCTGCGCGATCACGCGGTGGTCGAGCTCGCTCAGATCCGCGTCTTGGATCGCGATGCCCCACGTGGATTGTTTTTCGCGCACGTGGGCGGTGACCGCGGAGAGCACGTCGGTGAAGAGCACGAGCTCGACGTTCGGGTGGGCAAGGCCGAACTCTTTCGCGAAGGCCACCAGAGACTCGGTCGGGAAGAGGACGTCGACGACGATGCGCAGCGACCGCTCTTCGCCGCGCTTCAGCGACGCGACGAGCTCGTCCAGCGCTTCGACGTCGCCCTCGACGCGGCGGGCGGCGAGGGCGATCGCTTCGCCGTGCTGGGTGAGCCGGGCCACGCGCCCGGAGCGATCGAAGAGACGCAGCCCGAGCTGCGCCTCGAGCCGATCCACCGATTGACTCACCGCGGCCTGCACGCGCCCGAGCTTGCGCGCGGCGCCGGAAAAGCTGCCGGCTTGTACGACGGCGAGCAGGGTGCGGAGCTGTTCGATGGTGACTCCGTCAATCATGGGCGTTGGGCGGAGTGGACGCAGAAAATATAGAGCAACTGGGCGCGGCGGGCGGCCGACGTTCAGCTGTGGGGGCGAGAAATAGGGAATTGAGAACGTCACCGTGCATCTAGCGGATTCCCCGAAATCCCCAAGTGGATCTCGAACCCCAGCGCCCCTCCAATCGCAAGATCAGGTACTCCATCGCCGTCGACGTCCCCCGCGGCGATCAGCGACGGCGAGGTCACCGCGCCGCCGGTCATCGATAGGGCAGGCGTGCTTCCGACGCTGAGCGAGCGCCCGCGTTCGCCGACGACGAACACGCCGGTGGCGGTGAGCAGGACGACGCGTGCTTTCTCGTCTCCGGGGGCGCTCGCGACGGCGAAGTCGCGGACGTCGAGCTCGTCGGCGCCGTTCACGGCGGCGGGCGCGCCGAGATCGCCCTTGCCGTCGTTGAAGAAGACGACGAGCGATCCGTTGTTTCCCAATTGACCGAGCGCCACGACGTCTTTTTTTCCGTCGCCGTCGACGTCGGCGATGCGCAGGCGTCCGTTGTGCACCGAAGCGTCGGCCAGCGGCTGTTCGGAGCGGGTGAAGGCGCGGTCGACCATCACCGGTGACGCGACGGAGTACGTGCGGCCCGCGCCGTTCATGTCGTTCATGAGGATCGAGGAGCTTGCGACGGCGGATTGGTAACCGCTGCCGTCCGCACGCGGACCGAGGATCGCGAGCTCGTCTCCGGGCGTGCCGTCGAGATCCAGCGCTCCGATGAGGACGTGGCTCCAGTCGAACCCTTGCTTCAGCGGGTCCGAGTACGTGGTGTCCTGGGTGCGGATGGAAGCTTGGTCGCCCATCGGGTTCGCCCAGAGGCGAAACTCGCTGTCGTCGTCGATGTTCTGGCCGAGGGACACGAGGTCGAGAGCGCCGTCGCCGTCGATGTCCGCGGGCACCAGGCGCAGCGGGCCGAAGGCCACGACGTCGGCTTCGTTGATTTTGGCGATCGTGAGATCGTACGGTGCCCGCAGCTTGCGATCGCTTCTGCCGAAGATGATGGCAAACGCGAGCGTGCCGTCTTCCTCTTGGGCGAGCGCGCCGAGCTCGTCGGCGCCGTCGACGACGTTCTTGGGTCCGGCCGGAGCGTGGCCGACGGCGAGCTCGGTGATGCGATGGAACTCGCCGATGTCCTTCGGAGCGTCGGGCACGCCATAGGGCGCGCCGAACAGGACGCTGAGCGTGTCGGAGGTCGTGCCGCCGCCCGAGTCGTCGCCGGTGGTCACGAACGCGACGTCGCCGATGCGATCGCCGTCGAAGTCCCCGGAGAGGAGGCGCGTGACGTTGCCGGGCACGGACACGGTGAAGGGCGTGAAGACGCCGCCGCCGTTGCTCAGAATCGAGGCGACGTAGGGCGCCTGGTTCGAGCCGACGGCGACGTCGGGGGAGTCGTCGGCGTTCAGCGCGGCGACGAGGGCCGACGTCCACGGCCACGTGGTGTCGTTGTGCGCGGCGATGACCGGCGACTCCTTGCCGCGGGACAGGTACACGCCGGTCGCGTCGACCCAGTCGGGCTGCTCGTCGCCGTCGAGATCGGCCACGGCGAGCGGTTGGACGGTGACGCCGGAGACGGCCAGCCCCGCGGCTCCGTCCGCGGAGGTGGTCGGATCCGTGCCGGGCGTCGACGCGAAGGTGCCGTCGCCGCGCCCGTACGCCACGTCGATCTCGAACTCGTTTCCGCGCGACGCCGGAACGAGCAGGTCGAGGTGGCCGTCGAGATCCAGGTCCGAGATCGTCACCGGGCCTGCGATCGCCGCGCCGCGTGGCAAGGGGACGGGCGTCGTCTCTGCGCCGGTCACCAGCGCGGCGCCGCCCGCGGACGGTTTGCACGGCAAGAGCAGGTCCAGGGACGACTTCCCGGTGTAGCCGAATACGAGCGTTTCGCAGGGAGCGACGGAGGTGTTCTCGTCGAGCTTGCCCGAACGCGGCAGGCCCGCGAGCTTCGCCGGCGAGTCCGGCAAGAATCCGATGAACGACAGAACGCCCACCGTCGAGATGTCGATGACGACAGAGGCGGGCGCCATGCCGGAAAGCATGACGTCGGCGAGGACGAGGTTCTCCGTCCCCGGCTCTTGCGGCAGCACGTCGGCGGTGAAGGGCACCACGTTCGTCACGCTGTTCGGCAGGGAGATCGCGCTGTACGCCGTCGCGCGCTCCGTGCGCGTTTCGGTTCCGAGCGACACGAAGAAGCCGAGATCCGCCGGGACGACGGCGTCGGCGAGGCTATCGCCCGCGAAATTCACGACGGGGCCGATCGTCGGCAAGATGCGGTCGCGCGCGACCGCGTGGTCGGTGGGCATGGAGCTCGTGACGTCGTAGTGGACGGTCACGACGTCTTGCGACTGCTCGAACACGTCGGCCTTGCCGTCGCCGTCGGCGTCGGCGATGACCACGTCGAGCGGCGGCGCGGGCGTGCGGGTGACGGCCGCGGCGGCGGTCGTCCAGGTCGACGAAGAAGTGCGACAGACGCCGTCGAGGCCGCAGGAGAACCCGCTCGGGCAATCGCGCTGCGATTGGCACGAGTACCGGCACGCGTGCGCCGTGTCCGGCGCG
>DASZVB010000069.1:0-35009 GCA_035547195.1 Polyangiaceae bacterium | reverse complement strand
CTGGTCGGAGCTGAGGCCGTGGAGAAGGAGTTCGAGGAAGCCCTCGCCGATTCGAACCTGCCCCTCTGTATTTTTGGACAAGGCGGCGTCGGAAAGACTGCTTTGGTAGCCACCCTGCTCCACCGGTTGGCTGCGTCTCAGCGTGCTCGGGTGCTCTGGATCGATCTGGCAGAGGTCGCTCCAAGCGACGATGCTCTTCGTGAGGATCTTCTCCTGCGCCTCGGTGCCAGCGCCGCCCTGCAAGAGACCCCCGAACGGCAATGGCAGCTTCTTCAGCAACATCTCCGCGCCGAGCCCACGATTCTGGTCCTCGACAGCCGTGAACTTTGGAAGGAGGAGTTGCCCGCCGAGGTACTGCGCTTGAACGGGTGGCCAGGGCGCCTGGTGATCACCTCCCGAGAAGAACCGGAGCATCCAGACAAGTTCCGGTTGATGGAGTTGGTCGCCCTCGGTGATCAGGACGCCGCCGCTCTCATTCGTCGCGGCATACCCACGGAGCTAGCAGCGGAGGATCTCCAGCATCTCGTGGCATTTGCAGCCGGCTCAGCCCTCGCGTGCTCTTGGATCAACGGCGCCCTGCGGACGGACGACGGAATGATCCTCGACGTCACGCAGAACGCCGTGCGTGCTGACGAGGCACCCACGCAGGCGCTCTTCCGGAAAATGTCGGACACGCTTTCCGGCACGGAGAAGGACGTCCTCGCGATCTTGAGCCATCTCCCTCGTGCAGTGCTGGAATCCGATCTCGCGGAGATCAGCGGCCACCGGACGGGCGAGATCAACGCTGCCGTGGCGGAGCTGCGGTCGAGACATCTGGTGCTTCCAAAACTGAACGGGGCCTCGCAGGCTGTCCATACGGCGCACCCGTTTGTTCGACAGTTCGTCAGGACGTGGCAGCAGAACGCGACGGCAGACGAACGAGTTTGGAAGTGGACGCAGGCAAGGCTCGCCGCGCTTGGCGGAGATCGCAACTGGGGCGGGTACCCCGCCCTTGATCAGCTCTGGGCGAACATCAGCTACGCGCTTTCCAAGGCGGTCGACGGTCACCCCAAGGAGTTCCTTCTCGGGTGGAGGAACGCTGACTACTTCCTTTGGAGCACGGGGCGCTGGCGTGAACGCGAACGCATGGGTCGGCAGGCGGCTGATGTGGCAGAAAAGCTCGGCGAACATGAACTTCGCCTCCACGCCCTCTACGACTCGGTTGCGGAAACGGGCTGGCACCGACTCGCGAGCGAAGAGGAATCGGCGAAACTCCTAGATCAGGCGCGGGATCTAGCCGGAAGCGTCGCCGATGCCGCTCGCCACACGGCCATGGTGGAGTACTACCGGTCCAGAATGCTACGAACATTCAAAAAGCTCGACGAGGCCCTGGTTGCGGGAACCAGGGCTCGCGAGCTGGCCGTCAAGGCGGGCGAGAAATACGTCGTGGCACTCTGCGAGAACGCGATCGGCAACGTTCACCGGAGCCAGCGGAGGTTCGAGGAGGCGCTGTCCTGTTACGCCGCTGCCGGTCCTGTTTTCGAATCCGAAGGCGATGCAGAGATGGTGGCGGTCGTGCGGCGCAATCAGGGCCGGTGCCACGCAGAGCAAGGCCGACACGGTGAAGCAGTGCAGGAGCTTGAGGACGCGATGCAGCGGCTCAGTGAGCTGCACCTGGATGTCGAACTCGCTGAAACGCGACTGCACCATGCACACGCCCTCGCGGGCATTGGCGAACAGCGCGAAGCTATAGCCGAGGCCAAGGCGGCGACGGCGGTGCTGGCCCGACTCGGATCACTTCAACGACTGGACGAGGCCGAGCACATCATGAAGGTGATCGAGGGACTCTGTGCTCGGTAGGAGAAATTCGAGCGCTGCGGCGGCCCGGGGCTCGGGGAGCCCAAGCACTCGGAGAACGGTCGCGATCTCTTCCCGAATGGAGTCTCGCGAGCACGTCACCAGCCGAGTGGCCTCGGCAACGAGGAGCTTGTGAACTGGCTCGGAATACATTTGACGGAAGAGTCGTCCGTGCTCAGCCAGATCGAGGGTCCGCAGCTTCCTGAAGCCGACGGAAGCGTAGGCGGCTGGATGCGGCTGATCGTAGGGCTCCCAGCCGTTCGCCAGGATCCTCGTTGAGTACCAGCCCATCCAACAGGCCGAGGCAGGTCTCGTGAAGGTGAGCTTGCGCCGATCCCCTGCGGACCACTCGATTCCAACGCCCTGATGAACCAGCAGTCGGAAGGTTCCAGCAAGCCCCCTCTCGGCGGCACCCACGAGCAGGCAGCCAGGCCCCTCGATTCGAGCATGGCGAACTTCCGTAGCAGGCGTGGTCGTCATCGTGACCTCCGCAGCCGAATCTTGGCCGTTACCGGCGAACTCAAGCAGTCCTTCGCCGTCTGCCCTCGACGGGCGCGAAACACCGCGAGGTCTTGGCGAACCCCAGCCTTCAGCAGAGCCCCATCTCGACGGTTAAGCGCCGCGACCTTGCTGGCCCCGCTCGCGACGCTGTCCGCGACTAGGAGAAGCTGACCGGTGTCCGCCTGGAAGTGGACGCCGTCGAGCTGAGCAACGATCACGCCGTCCTCCCAGTCGAGACGGACTTCGGACAGCGGGTCCTTGATGCCGTACTTGTCTCGCAGGACGGTGCAAGCTTCCTCAACTTCGGCGAAGTGGAGCCGCCGATGCTGATGTTGCGTCTGCTTCCCCGCGGCCAGGCGGTACGCGACCCGTAGTGCAACGAGGTCCCTGAAGCTGAAGCGTGCCCAGCAACCCGGTTCAGGTTCTCCGCCAGCAACGATACGGAAGAGGCGCCGGAGCTGCCGATAGTTCAGCCCTTTGATGCCGGCGCTCCGAACGGCCTCCCCCGGAAAGAAGCAGCCGCCTTCCCGGAGCCGACGCTCCCTAGGTGCGCGTGCCCTCTTCTTCGAAATCGCCGGAGGCATAGTTACCTGAGAACTACTTGTCTCCGGTAACTTCTATCGACGCAAGATCAGGGCGTCAACGGCGCCGACCGTGGGTCGAATCTCCCAAGGAAGCTGCTGGGTTCAGTAACCTGACTCGGCTGGCGAGCGGTCTCGGTTGCGAAATTTCGAAGTCAGGGCAGCCGGAGCCGGCCCCTTGAGGGTCGCAACATCACGAGGCTTTCCGCAGCGGCTTGAAGGCGCCTCGGGCTCGCGTGCTAGACCAGCGCTCACTCCCCGGAGGAGTGGCCGAGTGGCTGAAGGCACCCGTCTTGAAAACGGGCGATGGCGAAAGTCATCCGTGGGTTCGAATCCCTCCTCCTCCGCCGATCCCATGACGCCCGACGACATCAAGAGCTTCCTCATCGCCGCCCTCGAAGCATCGATCTACGTGGCGCCGACGGACCACGGTCTCTCCGTGGCCGAGCTGGTTCAACTTGGGGAACGGCTCGGCCTACACGAAGGCGAGATCCACGACGCTGTTAGGGCAGGCAACTACCGGGACTTTGAAGGGCGAGGAGGCAGGCTGCGCCTCACCTCGGACGGGGCGCCGCATCTGTCCGACTTCATGTTCCCGGTGGAACCCGATCCAAGGAACTGGCAGGCGTTCGAGTTCATCCAGGTTCATCTGACCGAGCTGGCCCGGCGCGTCGGACAGGCGAAGGCCCGCGTGGATCGCTCCGTCCTCGTGGCTCACGGAGAGGCGGAAGGTCACCACCGACGGGATCTGGAAGTCGCTATCATTCTGTTGCAGCTCGCCGGGAGACTCGACGTACAAGACGGTGGGCTTGGTTACACGAGAGGGTCCGAGCGGTATGCGCTTCCAAGCGTTCAGGTGAAGGAGGCCGACGGAGATAGAGCCTTCGGGGTTCAAGAACGGAAATGGCTCGTCAAGGTCATGCCGTTGATTCCTGACGTTCTGTCTCGACGAACCGACGGACGACCTGCCGCCATCGAGCCGCTCGATGCCTTCGCCGAAATGCTGAGGATGCTCGGCCACGATCGCTTTGCCATCTGGTGGAAGCAGACCGTGGCCGAGTTGCGGCTCGCTGATCCCGCTCGGATGCCGACGACCGTGACGGTCCTTTCGGCCGCGCTGGCCGAGGCATCCCTCGCCCTGGTCGTTCAGACGGCGCAGGACACCGGTCGCTCCATGACGAAGAACCTGCCGGAGCCGCCCAGGCAGTGGAAGTTCGAGCAGCTCGCCAAGGCCGCCAAGACGGGGTCCGAACCGATCCTCGACGAACCACTCTTCCAGCGATGCGTGAACCTCAACGACATCCGCCAGCGCATCCACGCTGGACGGCTGCTGGAACGACAGGCAACCGGGCCCCATCCCGACACTCGACCGGAAGAAGCACGGGAGGCGAAAGCCACGCTCGACGCTCTTCTTCGTCGAGTCATCGACTGGGTCGACTTCTCGAAGGCGAACTCACCCGCGGTTTGAATCGTCGGCACCCCCCTCGAATCGTCGGCAACGGGCTCTATCGGCACGATCTCGGTCAAGCGAATCCGAGAACTTGCGGAACGATCGAGCGCCCTGGGCAATTTCAAAACCGCTGCCTTAGACCACTCGGCCACTCCTCCCGGGAGCGGGCTCGGAATACCCGATGCGTCCGGCGAGCGCCAGCAATGTCGCCGCGCCGGAGCATCCGCTGCAGCCCGATGACCCTCGCGCCGCCGCAGAGAACTCACGCTCTTTCGACGCGGCGAATTTCCTCATCGGGCTCGCGTACGCGAGCATCGCGAGCACCGGGGCTCGATCTCGCGGAGCTGCGCGCGCGCGGCTGGGAAAGCGTGCACGACCCGGGCGCTCGTCGAGTCGGTCGCCGAGCGCTGGCGAGCGGCGCTGAAGTCGGAACCATCTTCGACATGGAGTGCCGGCTTCGCCACGAAAGCGGCGAGTACCGGTGGTTCATTACTCGCGCGGTTCCTTTACGGGACAAGACGGGCCGCGTCGCGCGCTGGATCGGCACGTGTATCCACGAGCAGCGCAAGCTGCGGGACGAGGCGATGCGGACGGCGCGGATGAAGGACGAGTTCCTCGCTACCGTGTCGCACGAGCTCAGGACGCCGTTGAACGCGATTCTCGGTGGTCGTGCATGCTCCGCCCTCACGTGTTCGAGCGCTTTACGCAAGGAGACGGTTTCCGTTCGTCGTGTGCGGGGCGCCCTCGGGGCTCGGGATCGTGAAACGTCTCGTTCACGAAAAATACCCGCCGCGGTGACGGCTTATGGGGGCTCCGACGATCGCTGGCGCGCTATCAGATGCACGTCTCGAAACCCGTGGAGCCGGCAGAGCTGGTCGCCGTCGTGGACGAACCTGGCGCGGATCGCGGCGGCCATGCGCGAATGACCGGAGCGGCGGCTGGGGTGGCACGCTCCGCGAGGATCGGACGCGGCCCCGCCTGGGTCAAAAGGCGCCACGGCGCGCAAACTACAATGTCGGATTACTCGGACTCGCGGGGAGCCGCGCTTGCGAGTATCGCTTCTTTTCTACGTCGGCGTATCCTAAAAAAGAAGAAGGGAAAATGGCGAAGTCGTCGGGTCCGCTCGCTTCGTTGCGTCAGCAGCTGATCAAGACGTTCGAGAACCCCAATTATCGCCCCCCTCCCCTGCCGACCATTGCGCTCGAGCTGCAGACGCTGACGCACTCGGAAGACGCCGGCGTCGACGACGTCGTGCGCCTGCTCGAGAAGGACGAGATGCTCGCGGGCTCCGTCGTCCGGCTCGTGGGATCGCCGCTGTACGCCGGACGTGGCCCGGTGCGGTCGCTGCGCGAAGCGGTGATCCGCCTCGGCGTCCGCACGGTGCGCGACGTGGTCTTCGAATCGGCGCTTCGTCGTGGCGTCTTCGACCTGCCCGAATACAAGGAGACCATCGAGCAAATCGGCCGGCACAGCCGCGCGACGGGATACATCGCGAAGGCGGTGTGCCGCCAGACGCGCATCGGCGAGGACATGGCGTTCCTCTGCGGCTTGCTCCACGACATCGGGTTCGCGGCGCTGCTGTTTTCCGCCGCCCGCAGCAAGGCCGGGCCGCCGCTCGCCGAGATGTGGAGCGAGGTCGACTCGCTCCACGAACAGGGCTCGAAGCTCATCACGAAGCTGTGGGGCCTTCCGCCGGAGCTCTCGACCATCGTCGGCGCTCACCACCACGTGCACACCGGGACGACGTCGCGGATGGCCGCCGTCATCACCGTTTCCGACTACTTGACTGGTCACTTCGGTCTGAACATCGCAGGGCCCCCGGACGCCGAAGGGAACCCGACGCCCGGCGACGCGGTCATCGACGTCGACGTCAGCGACAGCCGGTCGCTCATCGGGATGACCGACGCCGTGCTCGACCGTGTCATCGCGGAGGTCGAGCCGCAGATGGCCGAAATCGTGGCCGAGCGCGGCTAGAATCCACCCTAACGCCGATCGGCCGGCGTCCGCTCATGGGCTGATAAGGGTTTCAGTACTGGCCGTCCGTCGGGCGTTCAAACTTGGCGTGGGACTTGCTCAAGGCAGCGGCCGAGAGTAGCTTCCGCCGCCTCCGAAGGAATTTCATGGCCCGCGTCACCGTCGAAGATTGTCTGGATCACGAAGAGAACCGGTTTGCCCTGGTCGTTCTGGCCGCGCAGCGAGCGCGCCAGCTGATGAAGGGTGTCCCGTCGCTGGTGCGATCGGACAACAAGGCGTCCGTGGTCGCGCTACGCGAGATCGCCGCCGGGAAGGTTCGATGGCACCGCGACAGCCAAGAGATCGTCCAGGAGTGGCTCGACGAGTACGAGGCGAAGAACCCGAGCTGACGGGCGGCGCTCCGCCGATCGACGTCGGCGCGTCCGCGCACTACGAAGACCCCGAGTACTACGATTTCGCGTATCGCGATCGTCGCGACGACGTGGCGTATTACGCGCGCCTCGCGCGTCTCTCGGGCGGGCCGGTGCTCGAGTACGGCGTCGGCACGGGGCGCATCGCCGTCGAGCTCTGTCGGGCGGGGATCGACGTGACCGGAGTCGACGCCTCGGCGCCGATGCTCGCGGCGCTCGAGCGCCGTTTCGCGCGAGAGCCCGAGTCCGTCCGGCGACGAATGCACGCGGTCCGCGGCGACATGCGGACGGCGCGCGTCGCCGGAGAGTTTCCGCTCGTGATCGCGGCGTTCAACACCATCTTGCATTTGACGGAACGAAGCGACTTCGAACGGTTCTTTTCCGGGGTCCGGCATCACCTGTCGCCCCGCGGGCGCTTCGTCTTCGACTTCTCCGTGCCGCACGCGGACTACCTCGGCGCCGACCCGCAGCGAACGTACGGGGCGCCGCGGTTCCGCCACCCGAAGAGCGGGCTCGTCCGCTACCGGGAACGATTCGAGTACGACAGCTTCCGGCAGGTTCTGCTGATGGAGCTTCACTTTCTGCCCGAAAGCGGCGAAGCGCCGTGGGTCGTCCCGCTCACGCACCGCCAGCTCTTCCCGCGGGAAGTCGAGGCGCTGCTGCATTACAACGGTTTCTCGGACATCCACTGGACGGCCGATTTCACCGACGCTCCCCCGGAGCAGGGCGCGGACTCTCTCGTCGTGAGCTGTCGCGCCGTCGCGGACGCCGCACATGGAAAAATCCGGAGGCCGCGCCAGCCGCGGCGGACGAAGCGGCGCGCATAGCCCATTGAGCTCGTCCGCGGGCGTCGCCCTCTACGACGGCCAAAAGCGCTTCCGCCAATGCTAAGCTCCGCACAAGGCCCGAGATATGCCTGGTGATCTCTATCAAGATCTAGGGGTTCCACGTAACGCCAGCTCCGAGGACATCAAGAAGGCGTACCGGAAGCTCGCGACGGAGCTTCACCCCGATAGAAACCCCGGCAACGAGAAGGCCGAGGTGCGCTTCAAGGCCGTCAACCGGGCTTATCAAATCCTCTCCGACAAGCGGATGCGCTCTCTCTACGACGAGTTCGGCGAAGAGAGTCTGAAGCAAGGCTTCTCGGCGGAAGCGGCGCGCGCGTACCGCCGCGCGACGAGCGGAGCGAGCCGTAACGGCAACTACGCCGCGGAGGATCTATTCAGCACCGCGAGCCGCAGCGGCCTCGGGGACCTCATGGGAGATCTGTTCGGCGGGCGCGCGGCGGCGAAGCGCAAGGGAACGCGCGGGGCGGATCTCGCGAGCGACGTCACCATCGATTTCGCGGACGCGATCCGCGGGACGACGGTGCAGCTGCGGCAGCAAAACGTCGGCGAGCCCGTGAAGGTCCGCATCCCGCAGGGCGCCGGCGACGGGGATCGCGTGCGCGTCGCCGGACACGGCGCGCCGGGCAAGAACGGCAGCGGGCCCGGCGATCTGATCATCACCGTCCGGGTGCGGCCGCACTCGCACTTCGAACGCGACGGCCTCGACCTGCGGCTGGATCTGCCGATCACCGTCGCCGAGGCGTACCGCGGCGCGAAGGTGACGGTCCCGACGCCGGACGGCCCCGTCGCGCTGAAACTGCCGCGCCACTCGCAGAGCGGTCAGGTCGTTCGCCTGAAGGGCTGCGGCGTCCGGCGCAAGGATCAAACCGGCGATCTCCTGGTCCGCGTCATGATCCGCTTGCCGGAGCACGAGTCGACGGAGTCGGACCAGGCCGTCGACGCGCTGAGCGAGCCCATCGCCGACCGGGTCCGCGCGGACCTGCGGCTATAGTGCGATTGTCGGAGCTTACGGAACGCTCGCCGACGGGATGGCGACGGTCGCGCTCGGGGGGACGGGCTCGCCTTGGAGGCGTCCGTTGTCGTCGTAGCGCGCGAGCTCGGCCGAGGTGCGGCGCAGATAAGCCTGCTTCTCGTGGAACGGCAGGAAGCTCGACTTGAACCCCGCGAGCACCATGCTCTTCACGTCACGGAAGGGGACGCCCATCTGCGAATGAGCCAGCCAGAGCTCCTTCGACACGCTGGTGTCGGTGATGAGCCGGTTGTCGGTGTTGATCGTCACGCGGACGCCGAGATCGAAGTAGAGCTTGAGCGGATGGTTCGCCAGGTTGCGCACCGCGCCCGTCTGCACGTTGCTCGACGGGCAGCACTCCAGCGGGATGCGATGGTCGTTCACGTAGTGCACGAGGTCGCCGTTTTCGATGAGCCGGCATCCGTGACCGATGCGATGCGCGCCGCAGTCGTGGATCGCCTGAGCGATGGAAGCGGGTCCATAAGCCTCACCCGCGTGGATGGTGCAGTTGATGTTGTTGTCGCGGACGAGATGGAAAGCGTCGCGGTGATCCTTCGCCGGGTTGTCGGCCTCGGCGCCGGCGAGGTCGAAGCCGACCACGCCGCGCCCTTTGTACGCGACGGCGAGCTCGGCCATCTTGTACGAGTGCTCCGGCGAGATGTTCCGGATGCCGCACAAGATGACGTTGCTCCGGATGGCGTACGTCTTCGCCGCGCGGTCCAGGCCTTCGAGCACCGCCTCGACCACCGCGGTGAGCTTCAGGCCGCGCTCGGTGTGGAGCATCGGCGAATAGCGCACCTCCATGTAGCGGACGTTCTCGAGGTGAGCGTCCTCCGCGAGCTCGAACGCGATGCGCTCGAGCGCCGTCTCGGTCTGCATCACCTGCAGCGTGATTTGAAAGCCCTTCAGATAGTCGACGAGCGACCCGAAATGCCGCCCGCAACCGATGACCTC
Organism: Polyangiaceae bacterium; assembly: GCA_035547195.1. Taxonomy (GTDB): domain Bacteria; phylum Myxococcota_A; class Polyangia; order Polyangiales; family Polyangiaceae; genus DASZVB01. Next base: position 25,446 of record DASZVB010000069.1, on the reverse strand, counting down.
GCGCAGGCCCTCGGCGTCGTTCGCGGGGAGGCGGATGTTGCTCTTCTCGGCGAGGTCGAGGATGGTCTCGAGCCGGAGCGAGCCGTCCAGGTGGACGTGTAGGTCGGCCTTGGGAATGGCCTGGAACACTTCGAACGGGACGCGCGCGGGTGCCCGCACGAGCTGCGGAACCCTGTCTTCGTCTGCCATCTCAAACCTTACCACGCGACAACCGGGAGAGCCACACCACGGCGAGCGCCGCGACGGCGACGAACGCCGCGTAGAGCACACCCGGCACGCCGCCCGAACCATCGCCGCGTGCAGCGCGCTCCACGGCGTCGCGCACCGCGGCTTCCGAAACGGCGCCCAGCAAGCGCTTGTTACCGATGTACGTCGTCGGCAGGCCCTCGAACCCGACGTCCTTGAGAAGCGCGGTGTCGGCCTTGACGCGCGCGTCGGGCGTTTGCGACGCGAGGCAGCGGTCGAACCGCGCTGCGTCGACGCCGACCTCCAGCGCCGCCCTGCGGTCCACGGACGCAGACAGCTCGGTCGTGACGAGCTTGTCGGCCAACTCGTCGCCCTTCCCTTGTTCCTCGGCGCAAACGTCGGCGCGCGCGGCCGGGAGAGCTTGCTCGTGGGCCTCGAGCGGCACGTGCTTGCGAACGAAGTGCACCTGCGCCGGCGGGTAGTCGTGGAGCACGCCCTGCAGCACCGGGTGGAACGCGCGGCAGAAGGGGCACTCGAAATCCGCGAACTCGACGACGTTGATCTTGCCGGGCGCATAGAGCGCCGCGATGGCCGGCGGAATGGGAGGCGCGGGCTTCACCCCGACCCACACCACGGGCGCGGCGACGGACAGCGCGGCGAGGGTCGTCCAGCCCCAGGGCCGCAGCGGATCCATGAATGCTGGCGATCGGCCCTGGACGACGACGGCAACGGCGGCGACGATCGCCGAGACGTCGACGACCGTGCAGAGCCAGCAAAAGGCGTGGATGTAAAACGCCTGCACGGCGAGGAGGGCCGCGCCCGCGACCCCGCCGCTCACCGTCAGAACGCGGGCGAGAAGACCGCGCGGCTCCCACAGCGACGCCGCGAAGACAGAACCGTAACCAAGCAACCCGAACAGCGGAACCGACACGAATCGGCTTCCCAAGAAGTAACTGAAACCCGCTTTCCGCACGGCTTCGCAGCCGGATTTCAAACCGCAAAAAGCTGCGTCGCCCGGCTCGAGGTACTGCATGTAGAGTGCAGCGCTGGCAGCGAGGGCGAGGAGCACGGCGGAACGCCAAATAAAAATGGGGCCCTGGTTGGAAGACCGTGCCTCGATCATGAGATGAACAGAACTTGTACTATGAGCCGCGACACATGAAGCCGAAAACCAAGGTGCGCGGGGACGCGCACAAGAAGCCTTCCGCCGCGCCGCACGGGGGCAAAGAGAGCGCGTGGGACGGGGCGCTCAGCGTGAACCCTCGCGGATTCGGATTTGTTTCCGCCGCCGGCCACGACGACGTCTACGTACCGCCCGAAGCGATCGGCGGCGCGCTCCACGGAGATCGCGTGCGCGTCCGCGTGGTGGCGCGGTCCGCGCGCGGCGCCGAGGGGCGGATCGACCACGTCGTCAGCCGGAGGCCGGCGCGCGTCGCCGGCGTGCTGCGCAAGCGGCGTTCGAGCGCGTGGCTCGAGCCCGACGACTCGCGGATCCGGGGGCCCATCGTGCTCACGCCCGTGCCGAAGGAGGGACGCGACGGCGACGCCGCCGTGGTGGTGATCCGGCGCTTCCCCGAGCGCGCCGACGAGAGCCCCGAGGGCGAGCTTCTCTCCGTCCTCGGCGCTCCCGGAGAGCTACAGGTCGAGGTCGCGAAGATCCTGGTGCGCGAAGGCGTCGAGGAGCAGCACACCGAGGGCGCCATGCAAGAAGCCGAGGCGATGGCGGCGCGGCTGACCCGCGGCGACGTGGAACACCGGAAGGACCTTCGCGACGTGCCCTTCCTCACCATCGACCCCGAGGACGCGCGCGACCACGACGACGCCGTGGCCGCCGAGCGGCACGGCGACGGTCACCGCATCTGGGTCGCCATCGCCGACGTGGCGGAGTACGTGCAGCCGGGCACCGCGCTCGACACGGAAGCGCTGAAGCGCGGCTGCACCATTTACTTGCCGGATCGGGCGCTGCCGATGCTGCCCGGCGCGCTCGCCTCGGACGTGTGCTCGCTGCTCCCCGAGCGCGAGCGGCTCTGCATGGCGGTGCTCGCCGACGTCGACGCGAGCGGCGCCGTCACCCGGTTCGAGGTTTGCGAAGCGCGGATGCGCGCCCAGGCCATGCTCACGTACGGCAGCGTGGCGCGTACTCTGGGGTTCACCGAGGCGCCGCCGCGCAGCGCTCAAGCCGAGGCGTTCAAGAAGGAGCTCCGCGCGCTCGACGAGGTGGCGCGCAAGCTCCGCCGCGCGCGAATGCGACGGGGCGCGCTCGATTTCGACCTGCCGGAGCCCAAGCTCGTGCTCGACGACAAGACGGGCAACCCGGTCGCGGTCACGCGCCGCGCCGAGGATCCTGGTGTCAAACGCGCGTACCAGATGATCGAAGAGCTGATGATCCTGGCAAACGAGCTGGTCGCGCAATGGCTCGGCAAGCGCCGCTCGCCCGCGGTGTACCGCGTCCACGGCAAGCCGGATCAGAAGAAGCTGGAACGACTCGAGGGCGTCTGCGAACGCCTCGGCGCGCCGTTCGACCCCGAGGAGATGGAGAGCCCCGAGGGCGTCGCGAAGTGGCTGCGCAAGATCCAGGAGCATCCCCGGAAGAGCGTCCTCGAGACCTTGTTGCTCAGATCGATGAAGCAGGCGGTGTACGACATCACGAACATCGGACACTTCGGTCTGGCGTCGGAGGCCTACGTTCACTTCACCTCACCGATCCGGCGCTACCCGGACGTGCAGGTGCACCGCGCGGTGAAGCGGCTCTTGCGCGGCGGACGCCCGGACGGAAGCCCGGACGCGCTCGAAGCGCTCGCGGACAGCGCGAGCGAAGGGAGCTCGCGCGAACGCGCCGCCATGGACGTCGAGCGCGAAGTGTTGGACTTGTACCGTGCGGTGTACATGCGGGATCGGATCGGCGACGTGGCCGAAGGCACCGTGACGGCCGTCACCGGCGGCGGTCTGTACGTCACGCTCGACGATCCCTTCGTCGACGTCCTGGTTCGCTACGAATCGCTCGGGCCGGATCGCTATCGCATCGACGACGACGAGCTCGGCGTCACCGGAGAACGCTCCGGCGACAAGGTCTACCTGGGGGATCGCCTCACCGTGACCATCGAGGACGTGGCGCTGCAACGTCGCTCGGTGCTCGCGCGGCGCATCGTCCCCGAGCGGCTCCTGTCTTCGCTCCAGAGCGAAGGAGCTCCCGCGCGCGATCGCGGCCGGCGTAAAGTGCAGCATCGGCGCGAGCTCGCGGAGCGCGAGCCCCCGCGCCGCGAGCGCGCGAAGCAGAAGAGCGGCCAACCGACGCGGCGCGTCCGCGTGGACTCCGCTCGCCCCGGCGCGCAGCACGAAGACGGCGAGCGGCGCCGGCGGAGAAAGCAGCGTTGAACGGAGTGCCGTCTTGTCTCGCCGCGGCGTTGCTCTGTGTCATCCTTTCGAGCTGTGCGGCGAGCAAGGGACACGAAGAGGCGCCTCGGGCGTCGTCCCCTCCGGCGCGGAGCGCGGATCCGGTGGTGACCGGCGCGCCGCCGCCCGCGAAGGCGTACGTCTATCCCGAGGCCGCGCGCGGCGACACCGTCGACGACTATCACGGCATCCGCGTACCCGATCCGTATCGGTGGCTCGAAGACCCGGATTCACCGGAGACCCGCGCGTGGGTCGAAGCCGAAAATGGAGTGACGAGGGATTACCTCGCGCGCATCCCCGAGCGCGACCGCATCGAACGCCGCTTGCGCGAGCTCTACGAGTACGAACGCTACCGTGTTCCCTCGCAGCACGGCGGTCGAATCGTCTACGCGGAGAGCACCGGCCTGCAGAATCAGCCGATCACCTACGTGCTCGACACGCCGCGCGCCGCGCCGCGGGTGCTCCTCGATCCGAACACGTTGTCGGCCGACGGCACCGTCGCGATCGCGTTCGAGTCCATGAGCCACGACGGCCGGCTCTTGGCTTACGGCGTCTCGAACGCGGGCTCGGACTGGACGGAGATCCGGGTGCGCGACGTCGGAACGGCGCGCGACCTCGCGGATAGCATCCCGTGGACCAAGTTCACCGACGCGTCGTGGCGCCACGACGGGCGCGGCTTCTTCTACTCGCGGTTCCCGAAGCCGCCGAAAGACGCGCCGTCGGCGGCGATTTACTTCGAGAAGGTGTACTACCACCGCGTCGGCGCGAGCTCGTCGGACGACGTCCTCGTCTACGAGAAGAACGACCAGAAAGAGTGGATGTTCGACGTCGCCGTCACCGACGACGATCGCTACATCGTGCTCACCGTCTCGAAGAGCACCGAGGAAAAGAACCTCGTCTTCGTCGCGAAGCTCGGGACCGCGCCGCCGCGGCCGTCGGATTTCGTCGCCGTCGTCGACCGCTTCGAGGCGGAGTACGCGTTCATCGGGAACCGAGGGACGCACCTGTACTTCAGGACGAACCGCGCCGCGCTGCTCGGGCGCGTCGTGGAGACGGATCTCGCCCGGCCCGGCCCTCGCCGCTTCACGGAGGTCGTCTCCGAGGCGAGCGACACCTTGCAAGAGGCGCGGTGGGTCGGCGGCCGTCTCGTGCTCACCTACATGAAGGACGCGCACAGCGTCGTCCGAGTCAGCGACTTGAACGGAAAGCCGCTGCACGAGCTGTCGCTTCCGGGCATCGGGAGCGTGTACGGGTTCACCGGTCGTCAATCGGACAGCGCGACGTACTTCTCGTTCTCGAGCTACACCACGCCGGGCACGATATTCCGGTACGAACCGGCGTCGAACACGTCCACGCCCTTCCTCACCCCGCGTCTTCCCTTCGATCCGGCGGTGTACGAGACGGAGCAGGTGTTCACGACGAGCCGCGACGGCACTCGTGTTCCGGTGTTTCTCGTCCACAAGAAGGGCTTCGTGAGAGACGGCGCCGCGCCCACGTACTTGTACGGCTACGGCGGCTTCAACATCCCACTCCTGCCCGTGTTCTCGCCCGAGATCATCGAATGGCTCGAGATGGGCGGCGTCTACGCGGTCGGCATCCTCCGCGGCGGCGGCGAGTACGGAAAGGCGTGGCACGAGGCCGGCATGAAGCGAAACAAGCAGAACGTCTTCGACGACTTCGTCGCGGCGGCGCGCTTCCTGGTGACGAGCAACGTCACGCGGACGGATCGTCTGGCGATCGGCGGGCGCTCGAACGGCGGCCTGCTCATCGGGGCGTGCCTCACGCAGCACCCCGAGCTGTTCGGCGCGGCGCTGCCGGGCGTCGGCGTCATGGACATGCTCCGCTACCATCGCTTCACCATCGGCTGGGCGTGGGCCGACGAGTACGGCACGTCCGACGATCCCGACGAGCTGCGCACGCTCCTCGCGTATTCACCGCTGCACAACATACGGCCGAATACGCGATACCCGGCGACGCTGGTGACGACCGCCGATCACGACGACCGCGTCGTTCCCGCTCACAGCTTCAAGTTCGCCGCGGCGCTGCAAGCGGCGCAAGCGGGTCCCGCGCCGGTGCTCATCCGCATCGAGACGCGCGCGGGTCACGGCCGCGCGACGCCGACGACGAAGATCATCGAGGAAGACGCGGACCGCTGGGCGTTCTTGGTGCACGAGCTCCACTTCACGCCGTGGGCCGACACGCGTGCGCCGGGCGGGATCCGACCACTAAGATAGTCGGATCTTATCGGTCTTCATCAGATCGCGCAGCGCTTCCGGGACGACCACCGATCCGTCGCTCTGCTGGTATTGCTCGAGGATCGCGACCAGGGTGCGCCCCACGGCGAGGCCGGAGCCGTTCAGCGTGTGCACCAGCCGGGGCTTCGCCTTGGGCGCCGGGCGATAACGGATCTTCGCGCGGCGCGCCTGGTAGTCGCCGAACCACGAGCAGCTCGAGATCTCGCGATAGGCACCTTGTCCCGGCAGCCACACCTCGAGGTCGTAGGTCTTCTGCGAGCCGAACCCCAAATCCCCGGCGCACAGCTCGACGACGCGGTAGTGAAGCCCGAGCCGCTGCAAGACGGCTTCGGCGTGGCTCGTGAGCAGCTCGAGCTCGGTCTCGGCCTTTTCCGGCTCCGCGAATCGGACGATCTCCACCTTGTCGAACTGATGCTGGCGGATGAGACCGCGCACGTCCCGGCCGTGCGAGCCGGCCTCGGCGCGGAAACAGGGCGTGTACGCGGTGTAAGCGACCGGAAGCGGGACTTCGAGGATCTCGTCGGCGTGCAGGTTCGTGAGCGGAACCTCCGCCGTGGGGATCAGATACAGCGCGCTCGGATCTTCCGGGTCGCCGCGGCCGGTCTTGAAGAGATCTTGCTCGAATTTCGGGAGCTGCCCCGTGCCGATCAAAGCCGACGCGCGCACGAGGTACGGCGGGGCCACCTCCACGTAACCGTGCTCGCGGGTGTGCAGGTCGACCATGAAATCGACCAGCGCGCGTGACAGACGCGCTCCGAGCCCGAAGAGCACCGAGAAGCGCGCTCCCGAGAGCTTGCTGGCGCGCTCGAAGTCCAGCACGCCGAGCTTCTCGCCGATGTCCCAGTGCGCCTTCGGTTCGTAGCGGAAGGTCGGTTTGTCGCCCCAGGTGCGTACGACGGGGTTGTCTTCTTCGTTCGAACCCGGAGGCACCGAAGCGTGGGGGACGTTGGGGACGGCGAGGAGGACGTCCTCGATGCGTTGTTCGACGACGGCGAGTTCCGCTTCCAGGCCGGCGATGTTGGCGCCGATGGTCTTCAGCTCTTCTCGCCGTCGTTCGAAGGCCGCGCGATCGGTCTTGGCGAGCTTCGCCATGTCCTGGTTGGCGGCGTTGCGCTCGGCTTGCTGCTGCTCCACCTTGGTGATGAGCTCGCGGCGCCGGCCGACTATTTCGGTGATTCCGTCGAGACCGCGCGCGGCGTCCTCCGAGCGGCGGGCGAGCCCCTTGCGGACTTCGTCGAGGTGGTCGGCAACGTACCGGGCGTCGAGCATGAGACGCTTCTACTGCACCGCGGGCGTTTTCGCGACGCCTCCACGCTGGACGTCAGATCCCGACGCCCATGCTGACACCGATGAACGTGCTCGGGTTCCGCGCTTGCGAAACGCGTTCGAGCGTATAGAGGTGGCTCACGAGCGTGCAGGTCCTGAGCTTGGGCCCCGTGCAGCCCTGCCAGACACCGTCGAAGGTGCGCTCGCCGTCGGGGTCGTAATGGGTGACTCTTCCGTCGGGGAGCACGGACAGCCAGGCGGCATCCGACCCGGGCGGCGACGCATTGGAGACGCCGATGCGACCGAGATGCTCGTCGTTCGGACCCTCGACGTAGCCGTCGGGCAGGACGATGCCCACGGCTTCGTTCTCCTTGTCGTAAATACGTCCCGCGGCGTCGACGGTGAAATAGTGCTGACCTGCCACGAGCACCTTGCCGTCCGGTAACAGTTGAATGGCGACGTCGTCCCCCGTCGTCCAGAGAGCCGCGCCGATCGCGAGCGGAGCGCCGCCTTCCACCCAGTGCGGCGGTGGCGTGACCGAGCAAGCCGTGGAGAGCGAAGCCGCGCCGATCGCGACCGTGAGCAAGCGCATGCGCGTACAATAGCCCTGTCGCGGAGCGCAGAGGTCCGCGGACGCACTTTGTTGGCCGGTGCCGGAGTTTTCCGGTCGAATTCGCCCTCGATGGAGCTTCCTTTCTTCGTCCCCAGCTGTTCGGCGGAATTTCCGAACGACAACCCCGCGTTGCACGAGGGCGCGTCGTGGCTCTGCCTTCGGGTCTGCGGCGCGCCGCGGCCGGTGACTCGGGCGCGGCCGGTGAACGTCCGGTCGGATATCCCGCGCGCCGAAGCGGTCGACGCGAAGCCCGCGGTGACGGCGACGTCGAACGAGGAAGCGGCGAGCGCGCCGATCGACGGAGGGGACATGACGAACGCATCGGACGAGGCTGCTTTTCGCCCGCAAGCCGAGGACGCCGCGCCGTCCGCCGGCTGGGACGACGAGCCGAGCGCGCTCGCCGAAGAAAGCACGGCGACGGCAGGGCTCGACGAAGACTCGCGCGCCGCCCTCGGTGACGAAGCGGTGATCTCGGCTGGATTGGACGACGACGCCCGCGGCGTGCTGGTCCTCGAAGCGCCGGCGGTGACGGCTGGCTGGGACGAGCACGCGCCCGCCGCGCTGCCGGCGAAGGCGCCGTCGCTCGAGGCGCTCACGCTGTCGCTTCCGCCCGAGGTGTCGTCGCTCTCCGGTGGCGCAACGACGTCGCGGGAGCCGCTGGAGCTCGACTCCATGGATTTCGTCGTGACGCTCGCCTCCGACGACGCCGTCTTCGAGTTCGTTGGAGACGACGCGACCGGAGCGGTGTTCCACGTGCCGCGCGTGGCGGCGAAATCGCCGTCGGTCGACGTCGCCCGCGCCACGGACGTCCGCGCCGCGGAAGATTCCTTCGCGGCGTACGTCGCGGCGCTCGTCGACGTGGCGCGAGCGGCGGGGCACGCGCGGGCTGCCTCGGCCTTGCCGCCGCTCCTCGAAGGCGACGAGCTCGACGCGGCCGCGCTCGCCGAAGACACGCGCGCGCGCCTCGTCGCGGCCGGCGTGCTCCGCGCGTCGGAAGGTTCCGTCCGCCTCGGCGACGCGTTCGCGTCGACCGCCTCGGCGTGGCGTGCCGTGCTGCGCGGCGCGACGCAAGATCTCTCGATTTGCGGCGACAGCACCCTCGACGGCTGGAGCGCGGATCTGCTGAAGGCCTTCGGCGTCGGTCAGGGCACCGCGACGGACGTCCGGCGCGAGCTGCGCCGTCGCGGCGTGGCGGCCTTCGGGATGTTGCTCGCCGCCTGAGCGGGTGCGGTCGCCTCGACGAGGTACTCGTAGAGCTCGCGCTTGCTCGTCCGCTTTCGCAGCGCGGTGATCCGGCAACCGGAGAACCCGGCGGCTTCGAAGATCGACGCGAAGATCTCCTGCGCCGGGAGCAGGACCTCGTAGAACTTCGAATTGCCGACCACGTAATAGAGGCGCCCGCCCGGAGCGACGACGCGCGACAGCGCGCGCGCGTGCCGCGTCATGTCCTCGAAGTAGCGGTGCACGTACGTACCGAGCAGCGGCTCGGTCGCCGAGATGCGGCGCACGATCCGCGGTAGCTCGGGGAACGCGATGGGCACGTCCTCGTCCGGCTGCCACGTCGCAAGGCGGCTCGTCGCCGACCCCCACGTCCCGCCGATGGCGCGCCAATCGAGCTCGCCGGCGTCGCGGCGCGCCGCGAGATATCCGAGCCAATACATGTACGGACGCAGCTCGCGGATGTAGCTCATGCGGTTCGAGTACGGCGGCGAGGTGACCACGGCGCCGAAGCGCCCGGTCAATACCTGATTCACCTCTCGCGAATCTCCCTGGACCACGCTCCGCTTGCCGGCCGGCAGGTGTATGGCCGCCGCGGTGGCCACATCGGCGAAGCCGCGCTCGAGCGCCTTCGCGACGTCGCCCGGACGCGTCGCGCTCGTGCCGGGTTCGCGGAACGACATCGACTGGTGTCCGAAGCTCACGTTCGCCGTCTCGATGAGCGCGCGGCACAGCGCAATCTTCGCCAGATCGCGCGCGCGCGCGGGCGTCTCCTCGGAGCTCGCGCGCTCCACGGCCGCAGCGCGCCCGAGCGCGGCCGTCACCGTAGGGTCCCACCAGCGCTCGATGCGATGGATGTCCGGGACGAACGCGTCGCCGCTTCGCGCCTTCGCGGCGCGCGCCATGCGCGTCACGAGCTCGGCGGCGGCGCGGACCGCCGGCGCGTCGTAGCGCGCCGTCTTCGTGAGCGCGAGCCAGACGAGAAACGGATTCAGCTCCACGGTCGTGCAATCGATGCCGCGTTCTGCGCAAGCGAGCAGCGTCGTGCCGGTCCCGCAGAACGGATCGAGCACGGGCCCCCGCGTCGCGTCGATGCCGTCGAGGAGCTCCCGCACGAGATGAACCGAGTACGCCGGCGTCAGGCGGAGCCAGCCGTGACGCGTCGAGGCCAGATTGCCCCGAAACGTGAACCGCACGGGCGACCGCAGCTTCGGTGCCGTCTCGTTTTTCTGGCGGGCGCGCTTCACTGGGAGAATCGACGGAGCGGCTCCGTGCGTGGAGCCCGCCGGAGCATCTCACGGCGCCTCCCCGCGCGCCGCGAGAATCGCTTCCGCCGCCGGACCGTGCCACGTGCGTACGGATTTGATAGGCTGCGCGCCGCATGGTCGTCGTCATGGAGGCGAACGCGCCGTCGTCGGCAATCGAGGCCGTCGTCGCCTATCTCGTCGCGGTCGGCGCGGACGTCCATCGCTCCAGCGGCCAGACGTGCACCATCCTCGGCGTGGTGGGCGGCATCAGTCGCAACGACGCCGCCGTCATCGGCGAGATGCCGTCGGTCGCGCGCGTCATTCCGGTCACCGAGCCTTACAAGATCGCGTCGCGCCGCTTCCGCGATCGGCCGTCGATCGTCGAGGGACCGTGGGGCGCCATCGGCGCGGGGCGGCCGTGGATCGCGGCCGAGCCCGTCGGCGCGCCGGGCGGCGCGCTCACGGCGCTGCCGTACGCGGTCGCCGCGGGACGTTCCTTCGACGCGGCGGTGACGCGCGCCGATCAACCGCCCGACGACGTCGGCGCGCTCGCGTGTCTGTCGCTGCACCCGCACCCCATCGGCGGCAAGTGGCCCGTGCGCTTCGTCACGCGCGAGCCGTGGTGGGGCGTCGAGCAGTGGCTCGAGGCCGCGGACAAAGAACTCGCGCGCGGAACGGACCAGGTCGTCTTGCTCGAGGCGGGTACCGTGTATCCCGACGCCCCCTGCGCGCTCGACGTCACCCTGATCCCGCGGGTACGCGCCGCGACACATCTACCGCTGGTCGTCGATGTTCCCCGGGTCGTGAGCCGGCGACAGCACTGCGTGGCCGTCGCCAGCGCCGTCGTCGCGGCCGGAGCAAGCGGCGTCATTCTGCGCGTTTGGGTCGGCCCGGTAGATCAGCCTATCCGGACCCCCGCGACGCTGTCCTGGGACGAAGGCGTCGCGGTCGCCCAGCGTCTCTACGCGATCGGGGAAGCCGCGAGCCCCTAGCGATGGCAACATGGGGAAGTCGTGCGGCTTGCGATTCTCGGCTTTGGGCTCATCGGCGGCTCCGTGGCGCTCGCGGCGCGTGCCCGCGGCGTGGCCGCCCACATCGTCGGCGTGGATCGCGGAGAGGTCGCTTCGCTGCCCGCCGCGCGGAACGCGGCTGACGTCCTCGTCGACAGCGCCGACGACGCGAGCTTGCGTCAAGCGCTGTCCGACGCGGAGCTCGTAGTGGTCGCCACTCCCGTCGGCGCCATCGAGGCCATCATCGGCGACGTCCTCGACGTCGCCCAGGTCGCGACCGACTGCGGCTCGACGAAGCGCGCCATCCTCGCGAGCGCGTCGCGTTCCGCGCGCCGCGGACGCTTCGTCCCGGGGCATCCGATGGCCGGGCTGCCTCAAGGCGGCATCGAGCGGGCGAGCAAGGATCTGTTCGAAGGCCGTCCGTGGCTATTGTGTCCGGAGCAAAGCGACGCCGACGCCGTCGAACGCGTCGAGAGCTTCGTCGCGGCCATCGGCGCGCGGCCGGCGCGCCTCACGGCGGAAGCGCACGACAGGGCCGTCGCGCTGACGAGCCACCTGCCGCAGCTTCTGGCAAGCGCGCTTGCCGTTCTCGCCGAGCGCAAGCACGCCGACGTCGCGGCGGGGCCGGCGTTCCAGAGCGCGACGCGCGTGGCCGGCGGCGGCGAGGCGATGTGGCACGACATCCTCGCGACGAACGCAGACGAGGTGAGCCTCGTCCTCGACGCGCTCGGAGCGGAGCTCGACAGCATCGCCCGCGCGCTCCGTCACAAGCCGCCGGATCTCGGGCCCGCGCTTCGCTTGCTGGAACGCGCGCGGGGCCTTCGCGCTAAAGGCCGTCGTTGAGCTGGCAGGCATTTTGCTGGCGCGAGCTTCCATCGTGAGGCTGTCTCGCCGTTTCCTGCTCGCCGTCGCGTGCCTGTTCGCGGCGCGCTGCGATCTGAATCCGCAGCCGCAACCGCCGTTGGACACCGCCGGCAGTGCCGGAAAGCGCACCACCATCGACGCCGGCACCTCCGTGTCGTCGGGCGCCTCTTCGAACGGCGGAAGAGGTGGATTTTCTGGAGGTTCAGGCGGCAGCACCGTCCTGCCCCCCGGCCTCGGAGGGACTATTTCCGCTGGATCCGGCGGGTTCTTGGGTGCCGGCGGCGTCGCCTCGGGCAGCGGCGGAGCGTCGTCAATCGGAGGTTCTGCGGGTAGCTCGAACAATGGCGGTACGGGGATGGGGGGCCCCGCGGATGCAGGCGCCGATGCGGCTCCTGTCGATGGAGGACGAGGTCCGGACGCCGCCGCGGAGGGCGACGCGGCAACGCATCACGCCGGCACGAAGTAGGGCAACACCGTCGTGGATTGAGCCAGGTTGTGCCATGCGGCACGCCGCGGGATCAGTCCATTCGCGGATCGGCCAATGGACCGATCCGTGCTATTCGAAACGGGGATGGCACGCCGCCCGCAACGCGCTTGGGCGCTGTGCGCTCCGTTTGGAGCGCTCTTGCTGGCGGTCAGCTGCGATCTGAATCCGCGCCCGGAAGATCCGAGCAACAACGGCAACGGGCCGCCCCAGGGGATGGCCGGCGCGCCGCAAGTTGTCGGCACAGGTGGCGCGCTGACGGGCACCACGTCGCCTATGGGAACCATAACGGCTCCCGGCGCGGGTGGCGTACCGCTCAGCATCAGCGGCATGGGCGGAAGCTTCAGCTCGGACGCCGGGGCGCTCCAGCCGCCTCCTCAAGGAGGCGTGCCTCCGGTTGGCGGCTCGGGAGGCCTCACCGGGACGATCGGCGGCAACGGAGGGACGCCGGCGGGCGCCGGCGGAGCCGAATCCGGTGCTGGAGGCGGGACTACTCCAGGTGCGGGGGCCATCACGGGCTTTGGCGGAGCATCCGGCTTCGGAGGTACTGCCGGTGTCGGCGGCGCCGCGGGTTCGAGCGGCGCTGCGGGTTCGAGCGGCGCTGCGGGCTCCGCGGGCGCGGGTGGAACGATCGTCGGAGACGGCGGAGTGATCGATGGCGGCATGGCCGGCGCGGGTGGCGCGCACCCGGGCACGGGAGGCTGGCATGTGCCGTGGTGGTGGTAGCGGGCTGCGCTCAGCCGTCTTCGTTGCGCTGCTGCTGACGAGCTGCGATCTCAATCCGCGTCCGGAAGATCCGGGCGGCGGCACGACGGGCGCGCCCACCGTGAGCACGACGGGGTCGTCCCCGAGCGCCGGTGGTTCCGCGAGCACCGCACCGGGTGGCTCGGGCGGCGCGTCCACCGCCGCCGGCTCGGGCGGCTTCTTCGGTCGCGATGGCGGCGTCGTCATCGCGCCACCGGACGGCAACACGAGCACGCCGCCCGTCACTACCGGCGGCGGCGCGACCGTGGGCTCCGGCGGGGCCTCGGTCGGCGGTGCCGCCGGTGTGCCGTCCGCAAGCGGCGGTACGCTGGGCGCTGGTGGAGCTCCAGCTGGCGGCGCGAACAGCGCGGGCGCAGCGGGCGGCGGCGGGCGAGGCGGCATGTCGCCGGCGCCGGACGGCGGCGTGACGGACGCGGGCGCCGTCGATGCCGGCGCCGGCACGGGCGGCGCACAAGGCGGGACGGGAGGCTATCGTGTGCCGTGGTGGTGGTAAGAAGCGCGTCTACGCCGCCGTCGTCGCGTTGCTCCTAACGGGGTGCGATCTGAATCCGCGGCCCGAGGATCCGGGTACCAGCGACAAAGCCAGCGGACCCGGGCTCACTCCGGGGACGGGCGGCACGACGGGCAGCCGTACGCCGTCGTCCCCCACGAGCAACACGGGCGGCGGTCCTGGTTTCGGCGACATGGGCGCCGGAGGACGCGGCGCGCCCGAAAGTGCGCCCGACGCGGCCGCGCGGCAGCGTGACGGAGGCTACGACGCCGGTGCGAATCCGAGCGACGCCGGCGCGGACGCGGGCGACGCCGCAACGGGTCGATGAACGACGGGCGTCGCGCGCGTCGACGCGCTCAGCTCGCCGGCGGGCGCTTTCGATCGATGTAGTCGTGCATCACGCTGGCGACGAATTCGGCGAGCAAGCCGTCGGCGACGCGCAAGCGACGGCTGAGCTCGCGCGCGATGTTCAGCACGATGAGCGCGTATGCTTTCGTGTCGTGCCGGTAGAGCGCGTCGAGATCCGACGCGCTGATCCGCAGCAGGCGGCTCGGCGCGAGGCACCGCACGCTGGCGGATCGCGGCTGCACGTCGAGGATGCTCATCTCGCCGAACCAATCGCCGGGGCCGAGCAACGCGACGCGCGCGTCGACGCCGGATTGGCTGCGCTTCTGCACTTCCATCTCGCCGCTCATGACGACGAACATGTCGCGCGCGGCGTCGCCTTCGCGGAAGACGATGTCGCCCGACTTCGGCGAGAGCACGACGAGCTTCGCGGCGAGAAACGCCAAGACCTCGTCGCTGACGGCCCCGAACAGCCCGACGTGGCGTAGCTCGTCGATGTTGGGGGGGCTCTCACCCATCGTGGATTCTCCTCGGCCGGTTCGGCATTTCCGGTGCCGCGGGTCGATTCACTCGTCGGCCGTACTCCCTTAGTCGTCTTCGAGCGTCTTGTCGAAGACGATTCGGGGTCTCGCCGGGCCTGCGTAGTCCTCCACGAGGGTGACGTTCCAGCCGCTCGCCTTGTGGAAGGCGATGGACGCGTCGTTCGCCGTCGTGGTGATCGCCTTCAGCCGGTGGCAGCCCGCTGCTCGGCAGTCTTCCTCGAAGGTTTGATAGAGGACCCGTCCGATGCCGCGGCGTCGATAATCCGGGTGAATCCCCACCAGATAGACGTACCCCGTCTTGGGGGGACCTGGCGCGATGAACCCGAACAAGAACCCGACGAGGATTCCGTCGTGCTCGACCACGCGCGCGAGCGAGCCGAGCTCGTAGAAGAAGAGCGGATGCGCGAGCGCGCTGGTCGGGCCGCCCCACCAGCGGTCGATCACTTGGACGATGTGGTCGTAGTCCTGCTTGCCGAGAGGTCGGGTGATCATGCTGGCCGGACCTTTCTCTCAGCGTAGCACGCCTCTGGCTCTCCAACGCGCGCTCGTGTATCGGAGGGCCATGTCGAGCGCCGTACGCATCGCGCCATCGATCCTGAGCGCGGACCTCGGCCGTCTCGCCGACGAAATTCACGACGCCGAAGTGGGCGGCGCGGATTGGATCCACGTCGACGTCATGGATGGACGGTTCGTTCCGAACATCACGCTCGGGCCCATCGTCGTCGCGGCGGCGCGCCGCGCGACCGCGCTGCCCCTCGACGTGCACCTCATGATCGTCGAGCCCGAGCGCTACCTCGAGGATTTCGCCGAGGCCGGCGCGGACGTGATCAGCGTCCACGAAGAGGCGTCGGTTCACCTACAGCGAACCCTCTCCAAGATCCGTTCGCTCGGTAAGCGCGCGGGGGTCGTCCTCAATCCGCATACGCCCGAGACCGCGCTCGACTACGTCTTGGAAGACGCCGACGTGGTCCTGGTAATGAGCGTCAACCCGGGGTTCGGCGGACAGAGCTTCTTGCCGTCGCAGCTCAGAAAGCTCGCGGCGTTGCGGCAAAAGATCGACTCGCGCGGGCTCTCGATCGATCTGGAGGTGGACGGCGGCGTCTCGCCGGCGACGGCGCGGCAAGTCGTCGAGGCGGGCGCACGCGTGCTCGTCGCCGGCAACGCGGTCTTCGGCAAGCCGGATCGCGCGCGGGCGATCGCCGACATCCGCGCGGCCGCGGGCGCTCCGTGAGCGGCTCGCGCCGGACGTGGCGCGCGCTCGCCGGTATTTCGACAATCGCGGTGGCCGGATGCGCCGGCGGCGGGCGCCCGGAGACGCCGCCGGCGACGCCCATCGTCCTCCCGGCGACCACGGTCGCGGTCGCGCCGTCCGCGACGCCGCCCGTGGCGCCGAAGGACGACCACGCCACCGCCGCGATCATCGCGGACGCGCTGCGAGAGGCGAGCAAGATCCGCGAGCTACCCGCGACGAGCCCGGTGCGCGGCGTCGCGCTGTCGCGCGCCGAGATGGCCGCCCACGTCGAAGCGACGATCGAACGGGAGGTGCCCGCCGAAGCGGTCGCCGACGAGGGCGAAGTGCTCGTCGCGCTCGGCGTCGCCCCGCCGGGCTTCGACTACATGCGCGCGACCGTGTCGATGATGTCCGCCGAGCTCGCCGGGTACTACGAGCCGTCGGAAAAGACGATGTATCTGGCGGCGGATCTCGGCCGCGCGGAGCGCGGCGCGACGCTGTCGCACGAGCTCGTCCACGCGCTGCAAGATCAGCACTACGACCTCGGCAAGCTCCTCGAGTACCACGCCGACGCCTCGGATCAGCAGAGCGCCGTCCACGCCCTGGCCGAAGGTGACGCGACGAGCGCCATGCTCGACGAGATGCTCGCCCCGAAGGGTGCGAAGGCGACGGACCTGTCGGACGAGCTCATCGGCGTGCAGGTCCGCGCGGCCGCGCAGTTCACCGCCCACGCCGGCGACATCCCCGACATCCTGCGCCGCTCGATGATCGCGCCGTACGTCGACGGCATCCTCTTCGTGCACTGGCTGCGGCGTCGTGGCGGGTGGGCCGCGGTCGACGACGCGTGGAAGAACCTCCCGGTCAGCACGGAACAGCTCCTCCACCCCGACAAGTATCTAGCGCGCGAGGCGCCCATCGTCGTTCCGGTGCCCGTCGTTCCGCCGGGGACCTGGGAGGTTCCGAAGTACAGCGACGTCATGGGGGAGCAGTCTGTGCGGCTCTTGCTCGAAGAGTGGCTCCCGCGGATCCCCGCCGCATCCGCGGCGAGCGGCTGGGGCGGCGATCGAATCGTGGTCTTCCGCTCGGGGGCGCGGGTCGCAGTCGGCTGGCACCTTCGTTACGACGACGCGGCCGTGGCGGCCCGCCTTGCCGCAGCGCTGCTCCGCGGCGTCGCGGCTCAACCCGGCACGCAACGAGCGTCACTGCATTGCGTGGAGCGACCTTCGGTGGGCCCCTTGCTCGTGGCACATCGCGACCGCGACGTCGCCGTTGTCGCTGGTCCCTACGATCGCGCTGACGGTGTGGGAAAATCCGCGGGCACGTGCCAACAAGCGGCGGCTTGGGCCGGCAGCGTGCTCGCGCAGCACTAGTCTCGAGTTCGCGCTCTTCCCGTGCAGAAAATCGCGTCTTTCCGCGCTTCGCACGGATTTCTCGACTTCGGCTTCGATGCAGCACGCTTCAAAAGTGGCGCGTCTCTCGCGACCAAAACTGCTCAAGTCGAGACCAGTGAACGGACGCGCCGTAGGGGACGGGGTTCGCGACGCGCACCGGCGCCGTCGAAGTAGCAGCCGTAACACGCGTAACTCATCACTATTTTCCAATACCCATGAGTCGAACGGCACCCATAGCCACTTCGGGTGATGCTTCTCCGCTTTTCGACTCTAATTGGCCGCAATGCTCCTTTGGGCAGTACCAAGTTGGCCAAGGAACGCCGCCCCTTGGCTTGGCACGCCGCGTGCTTATTACATTTGGCGAAGGTCATGGCGGCAGCCCGGAAGAGTCCAGCACAGCGCGCCGGCGAAACAGTCGCCCGCGGCGCGTCTTGGATGTCGTTGCTGGCGGCCGCCACTCTCGGCGTCACGAACGTGGATCAAGTCCGAGCACGCGTCAGCTCGGGAGATCACGTCGGCGACGGCGATTTGCGATTGATCATCCAAGCGTACGACAGCCATTCGCTCGACGACAGCTCGCTTCCGCAGCATGGCGCGCAACCGCTGGCGTCGAGCCAGCGCTCGATCACGGCGGAAGAACTGAAGCGCGGGGTAGACGTGAGCTTCCTGCAGTTTCCGTCGGATGGCGCGGGCGAGCCGGTCGTCGTCGCGTGGGTCGAGCACGGCGTGCCGGATCTGGAGCTCGATGCGCTCGAAGCCCGTCCGCGGCAAGGCGCGTACTACGGAACGGCGCTCGCGCACGGCGGCGAGATCGTGCTTCGCCGCGGCAACGGTTGAGCACGAAACGAACGCGGGTGCGCGACTCGCGTCGCCGCGGTTATCCACAGTGGAGGGACGGGCGCCACAGGTGTGACACAGCGACACTGGGTTGCAGCCGCGAGACGAAAACAGCGCTGCTCGTTCAAGCAGCGCGCGCGGACGATGGAGGGCCGGAGCCCTCACGCACTTCACGGACGCGACGCGCGAATTCACGACGATCATTTTCGGTCAGCGTGCGGCCTGCGTAGCGAACCTCGAGATATTGCTCGGTGAGAGCGAGAACTTCCTCGCCGATGGGATGGCTCAGCGCGACCAGCGCTTGCGCGTGCGCGAGGGGCGGAGTGCTCGGAACACGCGGCACCCCGCGGCTCAGCATCGCCGCTTCCAGGGTTCGATAGAGCGCGACGATCTGCGCCGTCGCGAAGCTTTCGCCGGCTTCGCCGGCCGGTCGCGTCGGATTGCGTCGCCGGCGTAGCCATTGCCAATACGCGATCGCGAACACCGTGACGAGCGAAGCAACGCCGACGAATGTACGCCGCCCCGAGCTCCACGTCGGGATGGAGCGCGGCGCGCCGTATTTGTAGGCAAACCACTTCAAGAGCCGCAGTTGCTGCTCGAGGTCGTAACCGACGACGTACCGGCTCCAGCGTTGCGCGGCGGCTTCGGCGATGTCGCGCAACAGCGCGACGAGGCCCGCCGTCTCCACTTGAGGAATCGCGCCGGCCGCCGGCGTCGGATCGAACAGCGTCCACCCGGAGCCGTCCAGGTAAACCTCCACCCAGGAGTGAGCGTCGCCCTGGCGAACGGCGTAGAAGCGACCGAAGCGGTTGTACGTGCCGCCGACGAAGCCGGTGACGTTGCGAGTCGGCACTCCGACCGCGCGCAGAAGGATCGCCATCGCGGTCGAATAGAACTCGCAGTGGCCGCGCTTCGACTCGAACAAGAAGTGATCGAGCGGGTTTTTCGCGGCACCCGAAGGTGAGTCGAGGTCGTACTTGTAGCCGTTGCGCAGGTGGCGCTCGATGAGATCCGCCGTTTCGCGCGGGCTGTGCGAGCCGCGCGTCCAATCCCTGGCCAGGCGCACCACGCGCTCGGGCAGCTTCTGCGGGAGCGTCAGGTAACGGGCGCGCTCGACCGGATCCAGCGGCTCCGGCGGCACGTATCCGGCGCCGCGCGACAGCACCTCGTAGCGCAACCCGCGATCGTCGCCGGAGTATTTGTACTCGCCCTCGGGCCCCATGAAGATCGGCGTCGGGCGCCCGAGCACCGGTTCACCGCGCGAGAGGAGCCGGAACGCGACCGCGTCGGGCGGGAGCATGATCACCGGCGGCGAGATCGGCTCGAGATCGATGTGCAGCGTGTCGGGGCTCACGGGCTCGGAGTAAGGGCGAATGGTGACCAGCGCTCCTTGCTGATCCGCCGGATAGCGGCCCGTTCGAGTTCGCTGCCAGGTGGTGCCGTCGTAGCGATCGAACGCGGTGCCGCGCAAGTACAGCGAGATGCGCGGCGGCGGGTTCGCCGGCAGGCGCGACGGCTGCACCCGCATCGCGATGGTGGGATCCGTGCGCAGCTTGCCGACGCCGCCGAGGTCGACGCGATCGGAAAATCCGATCATGCGCGTGGAGTGCGAATGACCGAGTAAGAGGAGCGACAGCCCGACGCGCGGGAACAGCACGAACAAGAGCGCGGTGAAGACGAAGATGGGAATCGACAGCGAGCACGTGGCGACCAGAAAGCGACGGCTGATGACGCGGCGAGAACGGAGGATGCGCGGGACGTCGACGGGCAAACCGGTGCGATCGCGCGCGCCCTGGCGGTAGTTCCCCTCCACTTCGCGACGCAGGTGGCTGAGCACGAGGGCGCCGGGCGCGACCACGAGAAAGCCGAAGAAGCACAGCCCGTACGCGAGACCGCTGCCGAGCACCGTACCGGCGACCAGATGCACGAGCGCGAGCAGGATGATCTGCTGATCGTGCGCGGCGCCGCGACGGGTGCCGAGGCGAATGACCTGGAGCGCGCCGGCGAATTCGACGGCGAGCTGCAGCGCGTCGGCGCCGAGGAAGAGCCGCGTGATTTGCGCCGCGAGCAGGGCGATGGAAAGCGCCGCGCCGACGTTGCCCGCGCGCGGGTGTTCCTGGAACCGCTCCGGCACGAGGACCGCGACGATCAACCCGACGACGATGGCGGTCGTCATCCACGGGTCGAGCTCGCCGCTCGTGACGAGCGACAGCAATCCGAGGGCGGCGAGCGCATCGGTCATCAACCGATGGACGACGCCGAACTTCAAAGGACCTCTCCGCTCGCCGCGATGCGCACCACCACCGAGCCCGTCGTCGACAGTCGCGACGCCCGTCCATCGGCCCGCGGCGGCGCGGGCGTCGCCTGGAGCAGCGCGAGCAGGCGCAAGATGGGATCCGCGCCGAGGGAACGATCCGCGCGGACGCGATCGCCGGCGGTCGTGAGCAGCGTGACGGTGTCGCCGCGGCGAAGATGCGCGACGGCGCGCGACGCCGCGTCGCGGATCCGGCGCTCGAAGCGCGACACCCACGCTTCGTCGGGCGCGGCTTCCGTGTACGTCGACTCGACGACCAGCGACACTTGCCGTTTCGTCTCCTGCGCGCGCTCGCGCAGGACGAGCTGTCCTTCCAGCGTGCTCTTGCGCCAGTAGACGTCACGGGGATCGTCCCCATCCCGCATCGGTCGCACGCCGACGATCTCGTCGCCGATGCCGCGCCCCGTCGCCCCGTGCGTACCCGCCCGGCGGCCCGCCTGCTCCGGCGGGAGCTTCACCGGATCGATGGCCGGGTAGATGATGAGCTCGCCGTCGGATCGGAGCTCCCGCGATTTCTCGAAGAGCCCGAATGGAAACCGAGTCGCGACGCGAAAACCGACGTGCCGATCGCGCCCTCGCTTCGCCGGAGTGCGCCGGTACGCCGCAACCTGCGCGGAGTCCGGGCTGATCTTCAAGAAGAAGCAGCGCTTGTCCGCGGGCTGGCCTGCGCGAAGATCCTCGATTTCGATCGCGTAGCTCGGGATGCGCTTCTTGTGATTGTGCACCTCGATCTCGACGAGGTGGGGGCGCCCTACTTGCGCGCGCGCCGGCAATCGCCGAACCACGCTGAGGTTGCGCAAGCTGAGCTCGCTCATGATGCTCGACACGACGATGAGCGCGAGCAGCATGCCGAGGAGCAGATAGAGCAGATTGTTGCCGGTGTTCACCGCCGCGAGGCCGACGCTGAGCGTGAGCAAGATGAAGAACTTGCCCTCCCGCGTGATCTTCAGCTTGCGCGGCGGCCGAAATGCGCGACGCAGGCGCTCCCAGAAGCCGGCCGCGGGACGGTCGGGCTCGGAAGGGCGTGTCGACGAGGGGGCTTCAGCCATGGTGCGGACCGCCGGTCCCTCGCGAGAGATCCGGCCGAAATGCGGATCAGAGCGGGACGGGAACGCGGGCGACGGCGTCGCGCACCGCGGCTTCGGACTCCTCGCGGCTCGGGACGTAGCCCTCGGCGTGCGCGGCGAGCCGCACGCGGTGGGCGAGCAGCGGGACGGCGAGCGCGTGGACGTCGTCGGCGATGACGTAGTGCCGTCCGCGCAAGAGCGCCCGGGCGCGCGCGGCGCGCGAAAGGTTCATCCCGGCGCGGGTCGACGCACCCAGCGCGAGCGTGGGGGTGGATCGCGTCGCGACGATGATCGCATGAAGGTAATTCGCGAGCGCCGGGTCGAAGTTGACGCGGTCCACGTCCGCCTGCAGGTCGAGCAGCGACTCCGGATTGAGGACGACGGGCACGCGCGCCACGCGGTCCGATTCCGTGCCGAGCAAGAGACGCGTCTCCACGTGCGTCGGTGGGTACCCGATGCTGATCCGCACCATGAACCGGTCGAGCTGCGACTCCGGCAGCGGAAACGTCCCGGCGAAGTCCTGAGGGTTCTGCGTGGCGATGACGAAGAACGGATCGGGCAGGGGCAGCGTCTTGCCGTCGAGCGACACCTGGCCGTCGTTCATCGCTTCGAGCAACGCGGACTGGGTGCGGGGGCTGGCGCGGTTGATCTCGTCCGCCAGGAGCACGTTGCTGAAGATCGGGCCTTTGCGGAGGACGAAATCGGACAGGCGCTGGTCGTAGACGGACACGCCGAGGACGTCGCTCGGCAGGAGGTCGCTGGTGAACTGCACGCGGCGCATCTGGCCGCCGATTGCTTTCGCGAGCGCGCGCGCGAGCGTCGTCTTGCCGACTCCCGGTACGTCTTCGATGAGGACGTGCCCGCGCCCGAACAGCGCCACCAGCGCGAGCTCCACCGCTTCGGGCTTTCCCTCGAGCGCCAGCTCCACAGCACGGCGCAGCTCGGTGAGCTTCTCGAGTCGCGCGGAGTCGAGGGCGACCGCAGTTGAGGACATCGGCCGCATGCTAGCATCCTTGAAACAATGGGTCTGGCGTCTAGGGTGGTAGCAGCCGCCCCTGGCCCGCCGCCCTCCTCGCCGCGGCGAACGCCTTCGACGCCCTCGACCCGAGCCGCCGCTGCCGCCCTCGAGGTGGGCGGATGGGGGATAACGGCCGACTCCGGTGAGCGAACGAGGAGTGTTTTGGAGCCGGAGCGGTCGCGAGGTAAAGACTGGCCGCGTGCCTCGCATCGAAGCCGTCGACGTCCGCGGCGTGAGCCGCGCCTTCGGCGGAAGGCCGGTACTGCGCGGCGTCACGACGCGCTTCGAACGTGGGACCGCGACGTTCGTCGAAGGACCGAACGGCGCCGGCAAATCCACCCTGCTCGGCGTCATCGGAACGACGCTCGCTCCGACTTCAGGAAGTGTTCGCTACGAGCCCGTCGGCGACTCCGTCGCGGAAGTACGGCGCGAGCTCGGGTGGCTTTCGCACGACGTGCGGATGTACCGCGAGCTCACCGGGCGCGAAAATATCGAGCTCACCGCGCGCCTTCATGGTGAGGACGCGAAGGAGGCGTTCAGCGCCGTGGCGCGCCGGCTCGGCTTGGACGAATTCGCCGACCAGCCCGTCGCGACACTGTCACGTGGTCAGCGCCAGCGCGTCGCGCTCGCCCGGGTGCTCGTGCACCGGCCGTCGTTGCTGCTGCTCGACGAGCCGCTGACGGGCCTCGACGTCGACAGCGCGAACCGGCTAGCGACGGTGATCGCCGAGGAGCGCAGCAGCGGGACGATCGTCGTCGTGGTGAGCCACACCGAAGGCTTTCCGGAACGCGTCGGCGGACGGCGACTGCGACTCGAACGCGGGCGGATTGTCCGAGACGCGGCCGTGTAGCTCGGCGTCCGCGCGTCGCCCATCGCTCACCGTTTCGACGCTCGCGTGCGCAACAGTTGCTGAATGAGCGGAGCGTCGCCCATCGCTCACCGTTTCGACGCTCACGTGCGCAACAGTCGCCGAATGAGCGGAGCGAGGGCCTTCGAGCCGTCGTCGCCGCGCGCGAGAACGGCGATGGGCTTCGGCAGGCCGACCCGGGGTAGCTCTGCGGCATTCGTTCCAGAGGACGCATCGCGACGGCGTGCCGCCGAAAGCACGAGGTAGTCGGGCCGTCGCGCGCAGGCGCGCATCGCGGTGAGGGTAGCGCGCACGTCGTGCAGGACTCCGAGCGCATCGGGCGCAACGACCACCCAGATGGACGGATCCAACGCGCGCGCCAGGTCCACGTTGCATTCCTGCGAGTTCAGAGGCGAGAAGGCTCCGCCCGCTGTCTCGATGATCTGCCAGCCACGTAGTGTAGCGTCATGTATCGCCAACAGACGCGCCAGTTCCCGAGCGGTAATACGCTTCTTCGCGAGGCGTGCCGCAAGGTGTGGCGAGACAGCCGGCGAGAACGCGATCAGCGGATGCGGCCGCGGGAGTGTTCCACGTGAAAACCGCTCGAGGGCCTTGGCATCGCTCCGCGGCGGCGGTGAACCGTCCAAGCCGCGGCGGGTGATCCCCGTTTCGACAGGCTTCACACCGACGACGTCGACGTCGGGTGCCGCGGCTGCGAGGGCGCGCACCAGGCGCTGAGCGAAGTAGCTCTTACCGACGCCGGTCCCAGTTCCTAGGATTACGAGCCGCGGCATACCTGGAGCAGCGCTTCCGCAAGTCGGTCGGCCTGGTCCTCCGAGAGGTCAGCGTGAACGACGACGCGCAACCTCGATGACCCCGCGGGCACAGTCGGGGGTCGGATTGCTTGCGCCAAGAACCCGAGATCGCGCAGTCGGGCCGCGGCTCGCAGCGCACTTTCCGGCTCGCCGACCCGAATCGGAAAGATGGGACCGTGGCGTCCAGGCCCTAGCAGCCCAGGTACGGTGCTTAGCCGATCCTGCAGCACGCGAACGTGGCGAGCCAACGTCGCGCGTGCGGCGTCGCCGGCAATGACGGAGCGCACGGCGGCCAGGGTCAGGTCCACCAGGGCCGGGCTGGGCGCTGTCGTGAACACGAAGCTCCGCGCGCGCGTCCAGAGAAGATCAGAAAGCTCGGTGCAGCCGGCGACGAACGCGCCTTGGACCCCTACGGCCTTGCCCAGCGTTCCCACGAGAACGTCGGGCTCGACGCCATGCGCACGGGCCAGACCGGCGCCGCTCGGGCCGAATACGCCCAGCGCATGAGCCTCATCGAGGACCAGGAACGCGCCGGCGTCCCTGCAGAGCCGACACAGCTCGGCGAGCTTCGGCGAATCGCCGTCCATGCTGAAGTAGCTTTCGCTGACGACCCAGCGATGGCCTCGGACGGGTTGGGCGAGCGCCCTTGCCACGGCCGCGAGGTCCAGGTGCGGAGTGATCTCCACTGCTGCTCTGCTGAGTCGGCACCCGTCGATGATCGAAGCGTGGTTCAGCGCGTCGGACACAATGAGATCGCCTTCGCGGGCCAAGCAGGACAGGACCCCGATGTTCGCGGCGTACCCGCTCGGGAACAGAAGAGCCGCCTCCGTACCGACCCAATGAGCGAGCTCGCGTTCGAGCTCGAGATGGAGCGGATCAGTCCCGAAGATCAGGCGGGAGGCGCCTGCACCCGCCCGCGCCGATGTTTCACGTGAAACGGTCCGTCGGGCGTAGCCCAGGTAGTCGTTCGTGCAGACGTCCACTAATTCAGGAGTGGGAGGCACGCCCACCGCTCGTCGACGGAGCAAGCCAGACCGCTCCAGATCGCGCAATTCAGAAGCCAGGTACTCCCGCAGAACCACCGCGGCGTTCTAGCAGTTGAGCGACGCATCGTCACAGGGAGCAGGAGCAGGAGCAGGAGCAGGAGCAGGAGCAGGAGCAGGAGCAGGAGCAGGAGCAGGAGCAGGAGCAGGAGCAGGAGCAGGAGCAGGAGCAGGAGCAGGAGCAGGAGCAGGAGCAGGAGCCGGA
>DASZVB010000068.1:0-74583 GCA_035547195.1 Polyangiaceae bacterium | reverse complement strand
CGGCGCGACGCGCGGCTCCGAAATCGCGATCTCTCGCGACGGTGCTCTCCATCGCCGACGCGATGAGACGCGCGCGACGGGATCTCCCGAACCTCGACTTCGGACTCGTCGCTTTGGCGCGCGCGCTCGATCTGCCGAAGGGCTCCGCGGCGCTGCTCTTCGCGCTCGGGCGCACCGCGGGCTGGGTCGCCCACGCGCTCGAGCAGCGCGAAGCCGGATACCTGCTCAGACCCCGCGCGCAATACGTCGGAGGAGCAGGCGCTCAAGAGACGCGTCCGACGCAGTAGAGCGCGACGTCGTCGAGCGACACGTCGTCGGTGTAGACGGTCCATTCCCGAACGGACGCGGACACGGACAGCGCGAACGCCTCCGCTTCCGGCCGCGCGCGGCAGAAGACGACCTCGACGGACGGCAGATCCTCGAGCAAGACGGCGAGCGCCGCCGGCCTGACGGAAGGGCTTTCGCCGTCGAGCAGCACGAGGCAGCGCGCGCCGTCCAGCGCGTCGAGGTGCTTCACGAGCTCCCTCGGTGTCCGCAGCACCCAGACGCGCGCGCGTTCGTCGCACGCGGCGACGAACGACTGCAGGAGCGACGCGTCGTGCGTCGCCAGCAGCACGACCGGCGTGGGGGGCGGCGCGACGGACGCGCCGCGCACCTGCTCGCCGGCGGGATCGGTGTCGCGCAGCGCGCGGACGACGACCGGCGTGCGACGCGTTTGCGGTCGCGGCGTATGGATACGCCGATACACCGGCGCGCGCGACGGCCGTTGCGTGCTCACCCGAGGAGCGCCCGGCGAGAGCGTCGAAGGTCCGATGGTGAGGAGGATCTCCTCGGTGATGCTCGCCGCCATTTCGGCTCCGAGGGCGCGCGCGACGACGGCGCGCAAATACTCGCCGGCGAACGCGCGCATGGCGTCGCCGCGTTGCGGCAACTCACCGAGGCCCGCGAGCATGAGCGCGTCGTGGATCAATGCTTCTCGCACCACCGGCGTGACGACGGCGTCTAGCGTCTCGCGCATCGCGCGAGCGAGTGGGCAGCCCCCGTCGTCCGACGTCATTCGAAGCGACGGGGATATATCCTGGCGGCGCGTCAGGAACCATGGAAAGGAATCGACGCGGCGCTAGCTTATGCCAGATTTGTACCTTTTGACGCCGAGCGGCCTCGTTTGACCAACGGTACACCGCGAGGCAAGCTGCCCGCGAAATACGAAAGGACACGCCGTCCTCGCTGCTCTCGGCGAGCTTTCAAACATGATACGTAACCTTGCACCGTCCGGAAACGTTCGACTCTCGTACTCGGTGGAGGGCGAAGGCGCGGAGTCGGTTCTGCTGCTCATGGGTCTCGGGGGGCGCGCCGCGGATTGGGCGTCCGTATTTCCTTCGGCGCTCGCGCGAAGCTACCGCGTCATTCGGTACGATCATCGAGGCGTCGGCGGTTCACCCCCGGTAGAGGGCGGCTATTCGCTCCCCGATATGGCGGCCGACGCGGTCGCGGTGCTGGACGCCGTCGGCGTCGCGCGCGCCCACGTCATCGGCTACTCGATGGGCGGGATGATCTCGCAGCTCGTCGCCACCCAGCACGCGGATCGTGTCGACCGTCTCGTGCTCCTATCCACTCACTTCGGCGGACGCGACGTCGTGGAGCCGACGCCGCTGGCGATGAAGTTGTTCGACCCGGAGCAGATGTTCACGCGCGGCCGCGACGCGGAGTCGATCATGCGCTTCACGATGGACATCCTCACCGCGAAGGGCTTCGTGGAGCAGCACCCGGAGGCGCTCTCGCTGATGGTCAAGAACGTGCGCGCCGAGCCCACGTCGCCGCTCGCGTTCATGTCGCAGATGCAAGCGATCATCGGCAGCGACCGCGGCGACATTGTCCGCGGCATCCAGAAGCGCACGCTCGTCGTGCACGGGACGGAGGACGAGCTCGTGCCGGTCGGAAACGGTCACTTGCTGCACGAGCGCATCCCCGGTTCGCGCCTCGAGATCCTGCAAGGCGTAGGTCACATGCCGATGCTCGAGGCGCCGCAGAAGCTCGCCGAGATCGTGCTGCCCTTCCTGGCCGAGCCGTAGGACGCGGCTCAGCGCGCCGCGACGGCGACGGTGGGGTGCTCGGCCGGCGCCACCTCGAGGAAGTCGCGGCCGAGCAGGTCGCCGTTGCGATCGCGCACCTCGGCGCGCACCACCCAGGGTCCCGGCGGCGTACCCGGCGAGAGGGTCGCGCGGAGCGTGTGCCCGCTGTGCTCCCATTTGACCGGGATCTTGTTCAGGTTGACCGTGACGTTCGCGTCGATCGCGGACTCGTCGGGGATGGGACGGCCCGTCGTGTCGTACAGGTCGACCTGGATCGTGACGCGATCGAGCGGCCACTTCGCGGTGCGCGGTCCGATGTCCACGGCCGCGTGCAGACCTCGCGGCGCGAGGCGCAGAACGGTCTCGGCCGTCGTGCCCGCGGCGCGGAAGCGCACCGTCGTCGGCTCTCCGTGAGCCAGCCCGAGCTGCGACGGAGCGCCCATGAACAGCGACGACGCGCCGTAGCTGATCTCGACGCCGTCGGCGCCGACGAGCGACACGCGTTGGTCCTTGCCGAGGATGATCGCGCCGTCCTGCGAGACGCTGGCGCCCTCCGGAGTTTCGACGCCCACGACTCGCAGCGAGCACGGCGCGGAGGGGCTGCCGACGAGGCCTTCTTTGTCGACCGCGGCGACGACCATGCCGTACGTGCCGGGGGTCAGAGAATCCATCCCGACCTTGGTCTCGGTGACGATCTGGTGCGAGACGACGGCCGCGTCCTTCCCGGTCCGGGTGAGGACCACGTCGTAGCGCGCGGCGTTCGGGAGCGCGGGCCAGCTCGCGCTCGCGTGCGCCGACTCGCTACCGCGCACCAGCGTGAGCTTCGACTCGGTGCTGACCGAGGGCGAAGGCAGCACCGGACGCGGCAGCGCCGACGGATCTTCGGGCGCCAGCGTCCGCGCGAAGCCGGCGCGGAGCCAGCGCCAGTCGTTGCCGAGGCCGATGAGCAGGTCGCCCTCGCGCGCCGCGGCCGTCGAGCGGACGTCGTCGGCCATGAACGTCATGTGACCGTCTTTCGAGACGGCGCTGAGCTTGCCCGGACCTCTGACCATGACGGCGGTCGGATCCCGCAGCGTCGGGACCGTCACCTCGGCGTTACCGTGCAGCAGATGGATCACC
Organism: Polyangiaceae bacterium; assembly: GCA_035547195.1. GTDB lineage: Bacteria > Myxococcota_A > Polyangia > Polyangiales > Polyangiaceae > DASZVB01. The sequence continues at coordinate 71,392 of DASZVB010000068.1, read as the reverse complement.
CGCGTGGTGGTGTCCGGATCGCCCGGCTTGCGAAGCTTGAGGTGCAGCGACGGCTCGAAGGAAAACTCGGCTCCCTCCGAGAGCTCGACCTTCGCGCCCCCGCGCAGCTCGTATTGCACCCCGTGCGCGCCCGCGACGAGCGTCAAGCCGTGAGGCGACGCTTCGCCGGAGAGCACTTTGTCGTTCCACGAGGCCGGCGACGCGCTGCCAGACAGCGCAACGGCGCCGGCGACGACACTGGTGAAAATATGCCTTTGCACGATCCCCATTCTCCGTCTAACGGCGGGGCGTGCGTAGCCTGAAGGGGCTTTCAGAAGGGCGTGTCTCTGCGCGTGTGTGGGCGCTGTACGCGCCGCGGATCTACTCTGCCGCGGGCGGCGACGGCGGCGAGACCTCTGGCTTCGCGGCGCCGCGCTGACTCGGTCCCTTCACCTGATACGGAATGCCGCGGAGTCGTTTCGCGAACGTGGCGGTACGCCACGCGAGGTAACTCTGAGCGAACCCGATGTTACCCTTCGCGTCGGTGTAGGGGTTCTTCACACCGCCGGCGAGCGCGATGAACAGCACGTGCTCCGCGACGCTGACCGGACACCCCTCGAACCGAATCACGTCGCCGCCGGTCGCGATCTGCTGCTTGACCTTCGCGAGCTTCAGGAAAATGTCGTCGTGCTCGGCGCGATACGGATCCTTCGTGGAGCGATCCCTGTACTTGCTGCCGATCTGCACGAGCTTGCCGGCGACGTTGCCTTCGTAACTGACGCAGTCGCCGATGAAGATGACCTTCTCGCCGGGCTGCGCGTCGATCGGCCCCTTGTAGTCGCCGAACACGACGTGCATGCGGCCCATGTTCTTGTCGCAATCGCCGTCGAACTGCCGGAGGATCTCGATCGCTTCCTCGATGGCGCCGGGGCAGCCGCCCCAGCAGTAATCCGTGTGCTCGTTTTCCGGCGGGGGGCCGGCGTACGCGCTGATGTGCGTGCCCTCGAAGTACTTTTCGACGCGGATGAGGCCGGTGCGGAAGTTCTTGCCGCGCTCTCGCGCCGCTTCGAGCGTCACGTCGCCGGTGATCCGGATCTCGTCGAGGTTCATGGTGCCGAAGCCGCGCTCGGCCGCGAAGCGGATGTGATCGACCTCCCGCGGGTCGACGCCGATGATGTTGCAGCAGACGCTGTCGAACGCGACCTGGTTGTTCCCCATGATGATCAGGTTCATCGTGTACGGGATCGGCGTCAGCATGCGCCCTTCGCCGGCGGTGATGGCGTCGATGCAGATGAACTGCGGCTGGATGATGTATTGCAGATCGGCGATCTTCTCGTTCAGCCGGTGGTCGTGATCGATCAGCCGGTGGCGGTCGTCCTGGATGCCGATGTACGCCTTGTTGGAGAAGGTCACCGTGGTCCACGGGTGCGCCTTGAACTTCGGACAGTTCACGAAGAAGTCGGCGCGCGCGACCGGTTCCGGCGTGAAGATGTAGTCGCGCAGCCGCTCTTTGTGCGTGAGGCGGATCTCCACCTGCGGCTCTTCTTCGAAGAAGTAGCGCTTCACGTTCCCGACGCGTTCGAGCATCTCGTTGTAGCCGGCGCTGCGGAACGCCTCGCGCGTCGGCACGGTGATGCCGCAGCGCTCGCCGACGGCGAGCTCCTGCACTTGACCGTCGTCGCGATCGCGCAGCGCGTGCAGCACTCCCGCGGTGAACTCCGGTCGCGTGAAGGCGTGCGGAAACAGCGGTCCCGAAGCGACGAGATTCGGCTTCAAGAGCGTCCTGCCGAACGGCTTGAGCCCGAGCTCGTCGAGTCCCTCCCGGACGATCCTCCGGATTTTCTCCGGGTCGTACGAATCACAATGGCGGATGATGACGCGCGGCTCTCTCGAAGGATGCATGACCGCTAACGGTAGCACGCGGCCCCGGCGGCTACCCACGTCGCCGCGGGCGTAACGTCGACGTAAACCGGGGCGAATTCCCCCGTGCCCTCTACCGCACTAGCGCGTGCGCGCGGAGGCGAGCGCGACGACCTCGTCCGTCATTTCGGCGAGGACCGCGTCGATGAGCACCTCGTCCCTTCGCAGGATGGCCGAACCGAGCAGGCGCGCGCGCGCGTCGAGCGGAGGCAGCCGCTCCAGCAGAAGCTTCGCGATACTGAGCTTCGTTTCGATGCGTTCGGTGCGCTCGGTGATGGATTCGCGATCCATGTTCCCCGGGCGCTGCGAGTCCTCCGGCCGCAAGGCGGCGTACTCGCCCGAGCCGGCGCCTTTCACCTCGGAGTCCTGGCGAGCTCGGATGCGGCTCTGCTCCTCGGGCCTTCTAGCGCTGCTGGATGCCACGGCGGGATTGGGCGTTTTACGCGATTCAGACATGGCGGGACTCTCGGACCGACTCAGCAACAACGATGCCGAGGGCGCTTTCCTTCCGCCCTCTCAGACGAAGGACGTGCCGATCGGATTTGGCCGGCTGCGGGATCATTCGTAAACCAGCGAAAGAAAAGTACGTCCTGCTCGTTGCGCAGGGCTTGCTCCGGTGTGTCGAATTGTGGCTCCGTCTCCCCGATCCAGCGTTGCCTCTGACAGAGGTGTCGTGGAGCGCGACATCCGGCTTGATCTTTCGACGAATTTTGTGGGCCGTTCTGCGTGCGAAGTTTCCCGAACTTGCAATCCTACGGCGCTGTTCTTATGGTCCGCCTGTTCTGGTACACATGTAGGTGAAGCGGAACCGATGCTGAAGGCGACCCCCGAATCGCCGCGGATGTTCGAGAGCGACTTCGTCGACTTCTTTTCTCGAACCCATTTCGCGGTCGTCCCCATCCTCTTCGTTCCGGCGTCGACCGCGCTGCTCTGGTACAGCGTGGCCAGGGCCGGTGTAGGTGTCGCCGCGACAGCGGCCCTGTTCGTGGGTGGCGTCCTGTCGTGGACGTTCATCGAGTACTGGCTGCACCGCACCTTCTTCCACTGGGAGCCGCCGGGGCCATGGGGCGCTCGGATGCATTTTCTCGTTCACGGGGTTCACCACACCTGGCCCAGGGACAAGTACCGGCTCGTCATGCCGCCGGCCGTCAGCATTTCCCTGTTCTGGATCTTCCTCGGCATCTTCCTCGTGGTGATCGGCCGTCCGTACGTCTGGGGCTTTCACGCCGGCTTCGTCGTCGGGTACATGGCGTACGATCTGACGCACTACTACATCCACCACGGAAGCCCCCGGACCGAGTATGGGCGCACGCTCAAGAAGCACCACATGCTTCACCACTTCAAGGACGACGGCGCCCGCTATGGCGTCTCGTCGCGCCTGTGGGACCACGTGTTCGGGACCCTCGCGCCCAAGCAGTCCGCAGCGCCGCAAGACGCGGAGTGATTCGAGCGCGCCGCAGAGGCGCGCATGAAGGGCGCTCCCTCGGCCGCCGCGGAGAGCGGCGTCTGGATAATCGAGAAGCTCGTTCCCGGCGGTGACGCGCTGGCGCACCTCGCGGACGGCCGCGTCGCGTTCGTCGCGGGAGCGGTGCCCGGGGATTCGATCCGTCCGCTGGCCATCGAAGCCAGGAAGGGCCACGTGCGCGTGACGCGCTTCGAGATCGTTTCGCCGAGCAAAGATCGGGTCTTGCCGCCGTGTCCCGTCGCGGAGGCGTGCTGCGGTTGCGACTGGATGGCGATCGCCGGGCCTGCGCAGCTCGTGCACAAGGAGCGGCTCTTGCGCTCCGCGCTCGAGCGCACCGGGGGCGTTTCGGGGTTGCCCGAGCCGCTGCCGTTCACCGCGAGCGAAGCCGCCCTCGGCTATCGCTCCCGCGTCCGTTTTCAGGTGGACGGCGAGGGGCGGATCGGCTTCTTCGCGCGCGCCTCGCACGAGCTGGTGGAGATCCCGTCGTGCGCCGTCGCGAGCCCGGAGATCGACGCCGCGCTCGCGACGCTCCGGCGCGTGCCCCGAGAAGCGCTCGCGGCCTTCTCGGAGATCGAGCTTCGTAGTGCGCCGGAAGAGCCGCGCATCTCCTTGCTCCTCGTCCCGCGCGTCCGCTTCGGCGCGGGGCCCTCGCTGAAGGCGGTGAAAGCGAAGGCTCCGTCGAGCTGGGCGATGGCGGTGCGCGGCGAGGAGAGCGGCGACGAAGCCGGCGTTCAGCGACTCCCGCTGCCCGGAGGGACGCACGTCGCGGCCGTTCCCGGCGTGTTCACCCAGGTGAACTGGGGCGTGAATCGCGCGCTGGTCGAGGCCGTGGTCGCGGGCGCGCGGGAGCGGGGCGTGACGCGCTTCCTGGACGCCTATGCGGGCGCAGGCAACTTCTCTCTGCCGCTTCTGGCAAGCGGAATGGTCGGAATCAGCGTCGAGCGGGACGCGCGCGCCGTCGAGTGCGCGCGGCGAGCCGCCGCCGAGCTCGGCTTGTCCGCGGAAGGCTTCGTCGTCGGGGACGCGCGCGAGAAGCTCGGCGAGCTCGCGCGGCGAGGCGAAAGGTTCGACCTCGTGCTGCTCGATCCGCCGAGGAGCGGCGCAAAGGACGCGACCAGCGACGTCGCGCGGCTCGGCGCGCCGACGATCGCGCTCTGTTCGTGCGATCCCGTGACGCTGGCGCGGGATGTCGCTAGTCTGGCGAAGCACGGTTACCGGCTCGACGGCGTCCGTGGCTTCGACATGTTCCCTGCTACGCACCATCTGGAGGCGCTCGCGTGGATCAAGCGCTCGACTTGAACCGAGCCGCGCGCCCGAGATACCGCACCTCGCCGGATCAGGAGAGCACCGGGTGGCCTCCGGGCGTGCCGTACATCGTCGGCAACGAGGGATGCGAGCGATTCAGCTATTACGGGATGCGCGCCATCCTGTACGTGTACATGGCCAACAGCCTGTACCCCCGGTACGCCGAGTACGCCCCCCGTGCCGCGGATCTCGCGACCGCGCACTATCACCTGTTCTCCGCGGGCGTCTACGCATGCCCCATGGTCGGCGCGATCATCGCCGACCGCTTCCTCGGCAAGTACCTCACGATCCTCGAGCTCTCGCTCGTCTACTGCGCGGGCCACGCCGTGCTGTCGCTCACCGAGGGATCCTTGCTCGGCTTGTGGGTAGGGCTCGCGCTCTTGGCGGTGGGCTCCGGCGGGATCAAGCCGTGCACCTCGGCGCACGTGGGCGATCAATTCGGCAAGAACAACTGGTTTCGTCTGAGCACGATTTACCAGGTGTTCTATTTCATGATCAATTTCGGGAGCACGCTCTCGACGCTGTTGATCCCGTGGGTCTTCGATCTCCACAAGACGCGGACGGATTTTCTCGGCCAGCACGCGATCAGCGTCGCGTTCGCCATTCCGGGCGTCTTGATGGCCCTCGCGACGGCCGTGTTCTACAAGGGCCGCGACGTGTTCGTTCACGTGCCGCCGGACCCCGGCGGCACGCTCGGGCTCCTGGACGTCTGCTCGTCGTTCTTGCTGTTCATGTCGTTCGGGCACCTGTTCTTCACGGAGCGGTTGCCCTGGTGGGCGATGCTCCTCGTCTCGATGGGGTTCCTCGCGCTCGGGCTCTGGGTGTTCGCCCTGCGCCAGCGCCGGCACGAGGACGACGGATTCCTCGCCGTCGTGCTCTACTCGGCGTTCGCATGGCTCGGGGGCGGGAGCCGCTCGAACGACGGAAACGCCGCGCTGTCGCCCGACGACGATCTGTCGCGGAGTCGCTTCCTGTCGCCCGCCGTCCGTCGCTTCGGCGCGGAGACGGTGCGCGGGCCTCACGCCGTGCTGAAGATCATGAGCATCTTCATCATGGTGAGCATCTTCTGGGCGCTCTTCGATCAGAGCGGCTCTTCGTGGGTGCGGCAGGCGGAGATGATGCGCACCGTCGAGGTGCTCGGCTTTCGCGTGCTGCCGGCGCAGCTTCAAGCGTTGAATCCCGTGCTCGTGATGCTGCTCATCCCGCTGATGAACTACGGCGTTTACCCGCTGGTGGAGAAGCTCGGCGTCCGCGCGACCGCCCTGCGTCGCATGACCGCCGGGATGCTGCTCGCGGCGTTCTCCTTCGTCGCGGTGGCCCTCATCCAGATCGCAATAGAAAAAGCGGGAGCGGGGAGGGTCAACATCCTGTGGCAAGCCGTTCCGTACTCGATCATCACCGTTTCCGAGGTCCTGGTGTCGATCACGGGGCTCGAGTTCGCTTACTCGCAGGCGCCGAAGCGGATGAAGTCGACCATCATGGGGTTTTGGTACCTCACGGTCGCCTTCGGTAACATGCTGGTGTCGCTCCTCGCGGAGTTCGGCAAGCTCCCGCTCATCCAGTTCTTCTGGGTTTTCGCGGGGCTCATGGCCGTCTCCGGCTTGCTCTTCGGGCTGCGCGCTTACTTTTTCGTCGAGCGCGACGTCATCCAGGACTGACGTCGTCCGCCCGGGGCGGGCAGGCCGCCTGGCTCAAGGGTTTTGGAGCACGGCGAGGCCCGGCAGTTCGCAGGCCCGAGAATCTTCACGGCCAACGGTGCGACTTTGTTATAGAGTCGTGGGCCATGAAACAGAGTGGAATAGTGGTCTTCTTCGTCTCGAGCGCCGTGGCCGTCGGAGCGTGCAGCAAGCAGCCGGACACGACCCAGCCCGCAGATCCGTCGCAGCAGCAGCAGCAACCGTACGCGCAGCAGGGCTATCCGCAGCAGGGCTACCCGCAACAGGGTTACCCGCAGCAAGGCTATCCTCAGCAGCAGCAGTACCCGCAGCAAGGCTACCCGCAGCAGCAGCAGTATCCGCAGCAGCAATATCCGCAGCAGCCCACTGCCGCACCGACCGCCGCGCCGACCGCAGCGGCTCCCGCCGGCGGAGGCCAGATGGCGACGCCCGGGCCGCTCGCTCTGCCGTGTACGAACGACTCCGCGTGCGGCTTCGCCCGCTGCAACACGCAGTACGGCAAGTGCGCCTTCCCCTGCCAGAACAGCGCGGTGGACTGCGGGGCGGGCAACAGCTGCAACACGATGACCGGCCTCTGCCTCCCCGGCGGCGCCGCCGCTCACTGAGCGCTCGTCAATTGGGTGGGCTGTCGGACCCTTCGCCCGCCGGATCGGACGAGCGGGCGAAGGCGCCTTCGTCACGCACCCGTCTGACGAGCGCTCGGACATTCCCGTGAGTCGCGACTGCGTCGCGCTCCTCGCGCGCTGCCAGCCTCAAGGGGAGCGTCTTCGCGTCAGGCGGCGGAGCGCGCCGGCGAGTAGCGCGGTGGCGGCGAGCCACACACCGTTGACGTCGGGGAGCATGTCGAGCTGCGCGGTGCCGACCTGCGATTGCTTCGTTTTCGAAGTGGCCGAGCCGCAGCAGCCGCCGCCGCTCCCCCCGTTGGGGGACGTGCTCGTGCCTGCATCGACGTGCGGGCACGAGCCGAGGCCGGCGCAAGAGTAGGGCCATTGTGGACCGCAGATCATCGCCTGCGGCGTGCTCGCCGGACAGGCGAGCGGTCCTTTCACGGTGCCGTACTCGAACAGCGGACTGACGGTCGCGCCGTCGTCGTTCGATAGGCCGAGCTCGTAGCCGTCGGTCTCCTGCGAACCGCAGACGTACAGCGCGCTGCCGGAGTACATGAGACAACCGACCTGGCCGTTGCTCATGCGCGAGAACGAGAGCGACGTCGGATCAGCGCGATACAAACCGAGCACCGTCGTGTCCACGGGGCGCAGCACGTCCCGGGTGTCGCCCATTCCGACGAGCACGGTGCCGCCGTCCGGCGACAGCGCGAAACCGAGCATGTCCGCCTTGGCGCGGAATAGCTCCTTCCACGTCTTTCCCGCGTCCTTCGAGTACAGAAGCCAGCTCTCGACCGGGTTCGTCATGTCCCAGGCGCCCTGAACGCGCACGTAGAGCACGTCCGGATTCGACGGATCGATGGCGGCGATCAACGGCGGGTTGTTCCGGTCCGTTCCCGGGATCGGCAATTCTGCGAACGTCGCGCCGCCGTCGGTGGAACCGAGGAGCACGCCGCTCCCGGAGCTCACTCCTCCGTCCCGAGCCGCAGGGAGGCTCGCGCCCGTCACGTAGATCCGCTGCGGATCCGAAGGCGCGGCGTCGAGCGTGAACGGCAGCAAAGAGCCGGCGGCGAGGTCGCCGAGGTTCGACCAGGTCATCGCGGCGTCGGTCGAGCGCCACAGCTGCGCTTCATACCGGCCGCTCGCGAGGACGGTCACGGTGGCGGCAAGGACCGTCACGCCGTCGCGCTCCGCCGCGAGATCGTTCACGTACCGCGCGCCGATGTAGCCGTCCTTCGGCCAGCTGCAGCCGCGATCACGGGTCGTGAAGAGGCCCTCGGACGCGCCCGCGAGCACGCTGCCGTCGCCGAGGATGGCCATCATCGGATCTTCGCCCGGGTCGTAGCCGATGCCCGGTTCGCAGAGCCACGACCACGCCGCGCCGGCGTTCGAGGACGTGAGCACGCCGTACGTGCTGCGCAGGTACAGGTGCTGCATGTCGGAAGGATCGACCAGCACCTGTTGCGACAGCGGGTAGCGTCCGTTGGCGAACGCCACGCCGGGCGCGAGCAGCGAAGACGAGGCGAAGAGCGCGGCGCGGGCCGCCATCGAGCGGAAGTTCGTCAAGGTGTTCGAGCCGCACGGTGACATCCGTCCGGCCGAAGAGCAATCCGGACGGGTCGGAGGCGCGCCGGCGCGGTATTCTCCATTCCATGGCAAAGCTCGAGCGCGTGGGCATCGTCTTCGCCGGAGGGCCCGCGCCGGCGGCGAACGCGGTCATCGCGGTGGCCGCGAGCTCCTTCCGCCGCCGGGGTGTCGACGTCGTCGGCATTCTCCATGGGTATGGCGCGCTCGAGCGCGATCGCCCCGCGGAGCTCAGAGCCGGAGAGCACTACCGCGTGATCGAGGATCGCGATCTGTGGGGCCTGCGCAACGCGCGCGGCATCTTGATCGGCACCGGGCGCAGCAACCCCGGTCGCGGCATTCGTACCGTGGCGGACCTCGACGACCCGGAGAGGGCGCGCCCGCTCTCCAACGTCTACGACGCGCTCGTCGAGCTCGGCCTCGACGCGCTGGTCTCGATCGGCGGCGACGGCACGCTGAAGACGGCGAACTTCTTGTACGAGCTCGGACGGAGGCGCCCGCCGGGCAAGGAGCGCGTCCGCGTCGTGCACGTCCCGAAGACGATCGACAACGACTACCGCGGCATAGATTTCACCTTCGGCTTCTTCACGGCGGTGGGCGTCATCGCGGAAGAGCTCTCGAACCTGCGCGCGGACGCGCTCGCCACCGGCAGCTACTTCATCGCCGAGACCATGGGCAGGAGCGCGGGGTGGATCGCGTACGCCGCGGCCATCGCCGGCGAAGCGCACATGGTCGTCGGCGTCGAAGACGTCGACGGCGAGCTCGCGCGAACGGAGATCGTGCGCGACGCGGTCACCGGAGCGGAGCGCGCCGAGAAGCGGCTCGACGTGGACGCGCTCGTCGAGCGCATCGTCGATCTGATCCTGACGCGCGAGCGCCGCAGCAAGCGCTACGGCACGGTGGTGCTCGCCGAGGGCCTCGCGGAGATGCTCCCGGAGCGGCAGCTCGCCGCGCTGCGTGACGAAAGCGGCTACGTGCCCCTCAGCCGTCTCGACGTCGCCAAGCTCGTCGCGTCTCGCACCGCGGAGCGCTATCGCGCGCGCACCGGGCGTCCGAAGAAGGTGACCGGCGTCCAGCTCGGCTACGAGTCGCGGAGCGCCGCGCCGCACGCCTTCGACGTCATCCTGGGGAGCCAGCTCGGCCTCGGCGCCTATCGCGCGCTCGCCGAAGAGGACCTCGATGGCCACATGGTGAGCGTCACCGGACAGCTCGAGCTGCGTTACGTTCCGTTCGCGGATCTGGTGGACGCGAACACGCTCATCACCCACGTCCGCTACGTGGATCCGAAGAGCGACTTTCATCGCCTCGCGGAAGAGCTCGGCACGCGCATCGTGCGGGAGTGACGTGTTGACTGCGCTAGCGGCTGTCCGTAACGCGACGGCGACTGCTCGCGCCGAGTGCTCTGGTGATATCGCCGTCGGTATTGCGTGCTCGCGTCATCGACGCCGTCGCAGCGTCACTGTTTCCCGGCCGTCACGTCCCGCAACCGATATCCGATCCCCGGCTCGGTAAGAAGGATACGAGGCTGCGCCGGATCACGTTCGAGCTTCCTGCGGAGCTCCGCCATGCGCACGCGAACGTAGTGCGTCTCCGCGCTGTACGCCGGCCCCCAGACCTCGCGGAGGATCTGTCCGTGTGTCAGCACCTTGCCCGCATTGCGAGCGAGCAGGACGAGGCATTTGTACTCGATGGGCGTCAGATGGACCTCTTTCCCTGCGACGGTGACGACTCGCCGCGCCACGTCGAGCTTCAGCTGCCCGAACTCCAAGACGGGCGTCGAGACGGGGGTGCCCTGCGCGGCGTGGCGGAGCGCGACACGCATTCGCGCGACCAGTTCCTTCACGCCGAACGGCTTCGTCAAGTAGTCGTCCGCGCCCGCCTCGAAGGCGAACACCTTGTCCTCTTCGTGAGTCCGGGCCGAGACGACGATGACGGGCGCCTGCGTCCATTCGCGGAAGCGTCCTGTCAGATCGGCTCCGTCCGCGTCCGGCAGCCCAAGGTCCAGCAGGATCAACTCCAGCGCGTTCGTCCTGGCCAGCGCTATGGCCTGATCGGCCGTGGCGGCTTCGAGCGCTCGAAATCCGTGCGAGGTGAGCGTCGCGCGCAAGAAGCGCCGGAAGCGTTCATCGTCTTCGACGATGAGGACGAGCGCTTCGGCGGTCACGCGGCGGCCTCGGTGTCCTTGTCCGCGGGCACGCTCGGCGCCGATCCCACGATGGGGAGGTCGATGCGAAAGATCGCGCCGCCTTCGGGGCGATTCTCGGCGGTGAGCGTGCCGCCGTGCGCCTCGACGATACCGCGACAGATCGCGAGGCCGAGGCCGACGCCGCCGCCGCTGCGCGCCTCCGGGCCGCGAAAGAATTTTTCGAAGATCTTCTGTTCGGCGCCGGGAGGGAGTCCGGGGCCGTGGTCCATGACTTCGATGACCACCCGGCGATCCTTCGCTCGCGCCCGGATCTCGGCGCCGCTCTTCTTCGGCGTGTACTTCGCGACGTTCTCGAGCAGGTTGACGAACACTTGCTCGAAGAGGATCGGATCGACGGGGATCAGTGGGAGATCGTCGGGGATGTCTTTCTGGATCGTGCGGCCGCCGAGCGGTCCCTCGAGACGCGTCAGCACGGACACGACGATCTCCTCGAGAGGCATCCATTCGCGTTTCAGCCTCAAGCCGCCGGACTCGACGCGCGTCATGTCGAGCAGGTTGCCGACGAGCCGCTCGAGGCGGCTGGCCTCTTCGCCGATCGTCTCGAGGAGATCTCGGCGCTGCGCTTCCGTGACTCTCGCGGACGCGTCGAGCAGCATGCTCGAGGCGCCGGTGATGGCGGCGAGCGGCGTCCGCAGGTCGTGCGAGACCGTGCTGAGCAGCGAGCTTCGCATCTCTTCGGTGCGCGCGCGCAGCGCTTGTGCCTTGGCGTCTTCGGCGAGATCCGCGCGTTCGAGCGCCATGCCCGCCTGGCGCGCATAGGTCTCCAGGAAATGCCGGTCTTCCAGCGGGCCGCCAGGGGTCCTGCTCGCGCCGAGCGCCAGCACGCCGAGCGCCGTCGCCCCGGCGCGCAGCGGGACGCAAAGGATGCGCGAGCCCGGGAGCGTGTCGGTGCCGAGTCCGGCGGGCCGCGCGTGCTCGATCACCCACCGCGCGACGGCTTGGTCTTGCGCTTCGTACGGCAGCTCACCGGCGCTCGCGACCAGACGCGGAGTTCCGGAGGGGTCGCCCAACAGGACCGCGGCTGGGCTCGCGAAGACGTTCGTCGCGTGGCGCACGAGAGCTTCGGCGACTTGGTCCTCGTCGGGCGCGGCGGCGAGATCGCGCGAGAGCGCGAAGAGCGCCGCGGTCTGCTCTTCGCGCAGGCGCGCCTGACGTTCCTGACGCCGGATGCGCAGCGTGAGCCCGCTGATGACGAGCCCGGTCGCGAACATCATCACGAACGTGAGCCCGTGTCGGACGTCCGAGATGTTGAACGTGTAGTACGGCGGGATGAAGAAGAAGTCGTACGACCCGACGGACAGGAGCGCGGCGGCGAGAGACGGTCCGCGTCCGAAGCGGTTCGCCACGATCATGATGACGAGCAGGTACAGCATGACGATGTCCGGCAGCGCGAACACCGCGCGACCCACTCCGGCGACCGCGGTCGCCAGCGCGACGAGGCCCGCCACCCAGCCGTAGGCGTCCCAATCGACGTGCACCTCGCGCGGGGGCTGCGCCGTCGCGGCCGGCGACGGGATTTCGCCCACGTCGCCGGAGATCACGTGAACGTCGATGTCGCCGCTGCCGCGGACCACTTCGTCCAGGAGCGAGCCGCGCACCAGATCGCGCAGGCGCGAGTGAGTCGGTTTTCCGATCACGATGCGCGTGACGTTGTGTTTGCGCGAGTAGTCGAGGACGGCGTCGCTGATCTTCGCCCCCGGCAAGCGGACGATCTCGGCGCCGAGCGACTCGGCCAGCCTCAGGTGGCCCTCGAGCCGCTCGCGGTCCGCGGAGCTCATGGGCGCGACGCCCAGCGGCTCCACGCAAACGGCGGCCCACGGCGCCCTTAGCCCCGCGGCCATCCGCGCCGCGGCCCGCACGAGCCGCGCGGAGGCCGGAGCGGGGCCGACGCAAACGACGATGCGCTCCTTCGTCGCCCAGGTCGTCTGGATCGCGTGCTCTTCGCGGTGCGCGAGCATGTCGCGATCGACGTGATCGGCGAGGCGTCGCAGCGCGAGCTCCCGCAGCGCGAGCAGGTTGCCCTTGCGGAAGAAGTTGTCGATGGCGCGCGCGGCCTGCTCCGACAAGTACACCTTTCCTTCGCGAAGCCGGATGAGCAGCTCCTCGGGAGGGACGTCGATGAGCTCGATCTCGTCGGCGCGAGCGAGGATCGAATCGGGGACCGTTTCGCGGACTTGAACGCCGGTGATCTGCGCGACGACGTCGTTGAGGCTCTCGATGTGCTGGATGTTCAGCGTCGTGTGCACGTCGATGCCCGCGTCGAGGAGCTCGAGCACGTCTTGCCAGCGCTTCGCGTGGCGCGAACCTTCGGCGTTGGTGTGCGCGAGCTCGTCGACGAGCAGCACCTTCGGCTTTCGCGCGAGGGCGGCGTCGAGGTCGAACTCCTCGAGCTTGCGCCCGCGATACTCGACGATCCGGCGCGGCAAGATCTCGAGCCCGAGGACGAGCGCCGCGGTGTCGTAGCGGCCGTGCGTCTCGACGACGCCGACGACGACGTCGGCTCTCTCGTCGCGCAGCTCGCGCGCGGCCGAGAGCATCGCGAACGTCTTGCCTACGCCGGGGGCATAGCCGAGATACACCCTGAGCTTGGCGCGGCGCTGGCGTTCGTCCTCTGAACGAATCCGGCGGAGTAAAGTGTCGGGATCCGGTCGCGCGCTTTCACCCATGTCCCGATGGAACCATCCTCAGTGGAGAGCATCCAGCGCGAGATTGAGCTCGAGGACGTTCACGCCGGGTTCGCCCAGGATGGCGAGATCACGCCCCTCCGTGTGCTCGGCGACCAGGCTCCGGACCTTCGCCGGATCGAGGCCGCGCGCCGCGGCGACGCGGTGCACCTGATATTCGGCGGCCGCGGGCGATATGTGCGGATCGAGGCCGCTTCCCGATGCCGTCACCAGATCGATCGGGACGGGCGCCGTGTTCCCCGGATCGGCGGCGCGCAGCGCGTCGATGCGGGCCTTGGCTGCGTCCCTGAACGCCGGGTTGAGCGGGCCGTAGTTCGTCCCGCTCGAAGCTCCCGCGTTGTACGCGGGCGTGGTCCCCGAGAGCCGGCTCCAGAAGTACTTCGGATCGTCGAACTGCTGTCCGATGAGCGACGAGCCGACGGGCTTGCCGTCCTTCGTGATCAGGCTGCCGTTCGCTTGATGGGGAAAGGCGGCCTGGGCGACGCCCGTGACGGCAAGGGGATACACGACGCCGACGAGGGCGGTCATGAGACCGAGGACGACGACGGAAGCACGCAATTGCTGTGCGAACATGGGGGTGGCTCCTACGTGAGGTTGAGCACGACGAGGACGAGATCGATGGCCTTGATGCCGATGAACGGTACGATGACGCCGCCGAGCCCATAGATGAGCAGGTGATCGCGGAGCAGGCGCGACGCACCGACGGCGCGGTACTTGATGCCGCGAAGCGCGAGCGGAATCAGCGCGATGATGATCAGCGCGTTGAAGATGACCGCCGACATGATGGCGCTCGACGGCGTGGCCAGGTGCATGACGTTGAGCACGTTCAGCTTGGGGTACGTCGTCGCGAACGCCGCGGGGATGATGGCGAAGTATTTCGCGATGTCGTTGGCGATGCTGAACGTCGTCAACGCGCCTCGCGTCATCAGGAGCTGCTTGCCGATCTCGACGACCTCGATGAGCTTCGTGGGGTTCGAATCGAGGTCGACCATGTTGCCGGCCTCCTTCGCCGCCTGCGTTCCGGTGTTCATCGCGACGGCGACGTCGGCCTGAGCGAGCGCGGGGGCGTCGTTCGTGCCGTCGCCGGTCATCGCGACGAGCCGGCCGCCTTTCTGGTAGTCGCGGATGAGCGACAGCTTCGTCTCCGGGGTCGCTTGCGCGAGGAAGTCGTCCACGCCGGCTTCCGCGGCGATGGCGGCGGCGGTCATCGGGTTGTCGCCGGTGATCATCACCGTCTTGATGCCCATATTGCGCAGCTCGGCGAAGCGCTCCTTGATGCCGCCCTTCACGATGTCCTTGAGGTGGATGACGCCGAGCACCGTCTTGCCTTCGGCCACGACGAGCGGGGTGCCTCCTTGCTTCGCGATGTCGTCGACGCTCGCGCGAACGGCGGTGGGAAAGCCGCCGCCCTTCGCCTTGACGTAAGCCTCGACGGCGTCCGCGGCGCCCTTGCGGATCTCACGGCCCGACAGGTCGACGCCGCTCATCCGGGTTTGCGCGGTGAACGGCACGAAGGTGGCGCCGAGGGCGGTGATGTCGCGCTCGCGCAGGCCGTAGCGTTCCTTCGCCAGGACGACGATGCTGCGACCTTCCGGCGTCTCGTCCGCGAGCGACGCGAGCTGCGCCGCGTCGGCGAGGGTCTGCTCGTCGACGCCCGGAGCCGTGATGAACGCCGTCGCCTGGCGGTTGCCGAGGGTGATCGTGCCCGTCTTGTCGAGCAAGAGGACGTCGACGTCGCCGGCCGCTTCGACGGCGCGTCCCGAGGTCGCGATGATGTTCGCCTGGATCATGCGATCCATGCCGGCGATGCCGATCGCCGAGAGCAGGCCGCCGATGGTCGTCGGGATGAGGCAGACCAGGAGCGCGACGAGGACGGTGAGCGTCACCGGCGCGCCTTGCTGCGCCGCCTTCACGCTGAAGAGCGAGTACGGCAAGAGCGTCACCGTCGCGAGCAGGAAGATGATCGTCAGCGCGGCGAGCAGGATGTCGAGCGCGATCTCGTTCGGCGTCTTCTGGCGCTTCGCGCCTTCGACCATGGCGATCATGCGATCGAGGAAGGTGCCGCCCGGGTCGCTCGTGATGCGGACGATGATCCAGTCGGAGAGCACGCGCGTGCCGCCGGTGACCGCGCTTCGGTCCCCGCCGCTCTCGCGGATGACCGGCGCGCTCTCGCCGGTGATGGCGCTCTCGTCGACCGAGGCGACGCCTTCGATGATCTCGCCGTCGCTCGGGATGTAGTCCCCGGCCTCGACGAGCACGACGTCGTCCTTGCGGAGCTCCGACGACGCGATCAGGGTCGGGGCCGCGTCGCGCCGCGCGTCGGCGAGCTTCTTCGCCTGGATGTCTTTGCGCGCCTTGCGCAGCGCATCGGCTTGCGTCTTGCCGCGGCCTTCGGCCATCGCCTCGGCGAAGTTCGCGAAGAGGACCGTGAACCACAGCCACGCCGAGACACCCAGGATGAATCCTGGCGGCGCCTCGCCTTGTCCGGCGATCGCTTGCACGAACAGCAACGTGGTCAGCACGCTGCCGACCTCCACCACGAACATGACGGGGTTCCGCACCTGATGACGCGGGTCGAGCTTCTTGAACGACTCGACGGCCGCGCGGCGCACGATGGCCGGATCGAACAGCGGGCGCGATTGCCCCTTCGCGCGGTGAGAGCCGTGCTCGACGTGGCCGGCGACCACGTTTTCCCCGCGTTCCGGCGCGGGCTCGAGGACGGCGCGCGTCTCCGGACGTGACGGAAGATCTTTCGTAACTTGAGTAGTGGCCATGGATAGCTCCAGAAAAAGGAGATCAGGAATGGGCGAGCACGTGCTCGACGATGGGGCCCAGGGCGAGCGAGGGGATGAACGTCAGCGCGCCGACGATGAGGATGGTGCCGACGAGCATGCCGACGAAGAGCGGCGTGTGCGTCGGAAGCGTGCCTTCGCTCACCGGCACGATCTTCTTCTTCACGAGAGATCCGGCGAGAGCGATGGCCGCGATCTTGACCCAGTAGCGCCCGAAGAACATCGCGAGGCCGAGCGCCGTGTTGTAAAAGGGCGTGTTGGCGCCGAGGCCCGCGAACGCGCTGCCGTTGTTGTTGGCCGCCGACGAGAAGGCATAGAGCACCTCGCTGAAGCCGTGCGTGCCCGGGTTGAAGATGGTCTTCGTCCCACCTTCGGTGACCACGGCGACGGCCGTTCCGACGAGCACGACGGCGCACGGGACCAAGATCCCGAACGACGCCATCTTCATTTCGTAGGCCTCGATCTTCTTGCCGAGGTACTCCGGGGTCCGCCCGACCATCAACCCCGCGACGAACACGGCGACGATGGCGAAGAGCAGAATGCCGTAAAGGCCCGAACCGACGCCGCCGAAGATGATCTCGCCGAGCTGCATGAGCCACATCGGAACGAGCCCGCCGAGCGGCGTGAACGAGTCGTGCATGGAGTTGACGGAGCCGTTCGAGACGGCGGTCGTCGCGGTCGCGTACAAGGTTGACGCGGAGATACCGAAGCGGACCTCTTTGCCCTCCATGTTGCCGCCCGAGTGCAGCGCGCTCGCCACCTGGTCGACGGGGAGTCCCCAAAGACCGGTGTTACCCGCCTGCTCTTGTTGCACACACAGGGCGAGCAGAGGGACGAACACTACGAACATCGCGCCGAGGAGCACCCAGCCCTGGCGCGTGTCCTTCACCATTTTGCCGAACGTGTAGGTGAAGGCTGCCGCAATGGCGAGCAGTGACATCGTGATCACGAAGTTCGAGAGCGCCGTCGGGTTCTCGAATGGATGCGACGAGTTGGCGTTGAAGAAGCCGCCGCCGTTGGTGCCCAGATCCTTGATGGCGACCTGCGAGGCCGCGGGCCCGACGGCGATGAGCTGCTCGACCACGTCCTTGCCGTCCGAGCCCTTGAACGGCTGGAGCAGCGACACGGTGTGATACGCGCTGAAGGTCTGCACCATGCCCTGGGACACCAGGAAAATGGCGAAGACGAACGACAGCGGCAGCAGGATGTAGAGCGTTCCGCGAGTCAGATCGACCCAGAAATTGCCGATGCCGGCGGCTTGCTTGCGAGTAAACCCGCGGATCAGCGCGATGGCGATGGCCATGCCCGACGCGGCGGAGACGAAGTTCTGTACGGCGAGGCCGAGCATCTGCGGCAGGTAGCTCATCGTCGTTTCGCCCGCATAACCTTGCCAGTTCGTGTTCGTCGCGAAGCTGACGGCCGTGTTCCACGAAGAGTCGGGCGAGACGGCAGGGAGCGCCTGCGGGTTCAGCGGCAGGACGGCCTGAAGTCGCTGGAGGAGGTAGACGAAGAGGAGGCCGGCCACGTTGAAGAGCAGCATGGCGAGCGCATACTTTTTCCAATCCATGTCTTCTTCTGGACTGGTTCCAGCGGCGCGATAGAAGAGCCGCTCGACCGGGCCGAAGAGCTTCTGCAGAAAGATCTTCTCGCCCTCGTAAACGCGCGCCATGTAGGCGCCGAGCGGTTTCGTCAGGGCGACGATGACGGCGAGATACAGGAAAATCTGTGCGTAGCCTTGCCAGGTCATGAGAACAGCTCCGGCTTCAAGAGAGCGGCGAACAGGTAGACGAGCAGCGCGAGTGAGACGATGAGCCCGATGACGTAGAAGAGGGGCATTGGGATCTCCTAAGCGACCTTCTCGAAGAGGCGCACGAGGCCCCAGGTGAGCGCAGCGAGCGCTGCGGTAAGTCCGACGTAAACGACATCCATCATGTGAGCCTCCGAGGAACGATTGCGCGCTTCTCGCTGACGACGAGGTCGCGCGATGGCCTCGACGCGGTGCAAGCTAGGCCCGCCGACGTCACGAGGACGTCAAGCTTGCCCAAAGGATCTAAAGAACGAATCAAGATACCTCCAGCTCGTGTGTCCCCACATGCGAAACATTTCGCATACGAGTCGGATAACGCGGCCATGACGCGCCGGCCGCAATCTTGATGGCACCTTGATGCTCACCCGAGATAGCCAAATGAAGTGGTCGACTCGAGATCCAGATCGCGCGATGGGGTTCGTACCGACCGGAGGCCCGGGACAGCACTCGTCCGCCGCATCGCTCTCCGCGATCCCGTCGAGGGGTGGAAGCAAACCGTACGCACATCCGTGAGCTCGTGTGAGCACGGGCAGTGCCACCCCGTCTTGCAACTGCGGATGACGTTCGGATTCGTCCTCATCGCAGCGGTGATCGGCTCTGCGAAGGGCGCGAGTGGGGCTCTTACGAACCTGCTGGTGCTCGCGTCCACGGTCTTCACTCACGAGCTGGCGCGCGCATTGTTTGCGCGATCTCTGCAGCGCTCGAGCATAGTCTGCATGTCCGCAGCGGGCGGGGATACCCAGGCTTCCGGCCCATCGCTTCACGGCATGGCGGCGATTCTCTTCACGGTGATAGGCAGCACCGGCAACGCGCTGCTCGCGCTCCTCCCTTTGGGAATCGTGCACCACGGCGTGGGCGCCGGCGCCGTTCCGGCCCTGCGCCTGCTCGTCGTCTCACATGCATGCTGGGGCGTGGCACAGCTGCTGCCCATTACTCCCTTCCATGTCGGGACACGGCTCTCCGCACGGCTGAAGCCCGCTGTGCGTTTCGCCCACGCGGCTGCGTCCGCGGTTCTGGTGCTCGCCGTGGGGCTTCTCGCCGTGAACCACGACTATCCGCCCGCCGTCATCGGCCTCGTCGTGTTCGCCTCCACGGGATGCATCCGCGCGCTAAGGGAAGCATATCGAGAGATGCTCGACTCTCACGCCGGCCTCGATTCGGTGATTCGCGACGCTGGCCTCGCGCTAACCAAGGGCCAGCCTCTTCGCGCTTTCGAACTCTCGGGACGCGGTCTCGCGACGGCGATGTCGGCGCGTTCTCGGAATGCCCTCTGGAAGACGATGGCGTGGTCCGGGATCGGAACGGCGGATCCGCTCCTCACGCACGACGCTCTCCTTCATTTGGCGCCCGAAGCCATCGACCTGCATTTATTGGCTTCCTACCTCGGCTGTTGCAACCGACTCGACGAAGCCATCGAATTGCTGGAGGACGCGCGGCTTGCCGGGCAGGGCAGCCCGGAGTGCTTCCGGTTACTCGCGGACTTGCTCTTCCGTCGCGGGGACAGCGCCGCCGTCCTTGCGCTCGCGCGGGGCAAGGACTCGACGCTGTCGCCCGAAGACCGCAACGCCATCGAGCTGGCGGTGGCCTTGTCGCCGTCGGTCTGAGCGACGGCTACGCCGCCACCGGTTTGCAACGATTTCCCACTCGCACGAGCGGCACGGCGCCTCTTCCCTATTTCTTCGTGATTGTCCGACCGCCGGTCATCAGCTCGCCCACGGCAAGATGTCGTTCGCGACCGTGTGCTTCAGGTCATCGATCGGGAGAGTGAAGTGGAAGTTTGCGCCCCCGCCCGGACGGTCCTCTACCCAAATTCTGCCGCCGTGCGCCTCGATGACGCCGCGACAGATGGCGAGGCCCAACCCGGCGCCGCCGCGAACCCCCGCCGACTTCGACCGGCAGAACTTCTCGAAGATGCGCTGACTATCGGCAACGGGCACGCCGGGACCGCGGTCGCCGATCGTGACCTTCAGGCCCTGATCGGTGACGCAAGCTCGGATGTCGATGGGCTCGCCCGGCGGCGTGTACCTCGCTGCGTTCTCCAGGAGGTTGACGATGACCTGCTCGACGAGCACGGCGTCCAGGGGCACAGGCGGCAGGCCGCTCGGAAGGTCGATCTCGATGGCGCGCCCGCGCAGCGCCTTTTCCATTCGGTTCAAGGCCACGCCGACGACGTCGTGAATCGGATGCCACTCCTTCCTCGGAGACAACACGCCGGCCGAGAGCTGCGTCATGTCCAGGAGATTGCGCACGAGCCTTCCGAGCCGTTCGGACTCCTCGTACGCCGTCTCCAGTAGATCTCGACGCGCAGCGGGATCGAGCAATGGGTCGTCCTCGAGCAGCGTGCTCGTCGCGCCGGTGATGACGCCGAGGGGCGTCCGCAGATCGTGTGAAACCGAGCTCAAGAGGGAGCTTCTGAGCTGCTCGGTCTCCGCCTTGAGCTGCGCGCGGCGCGCGGCTTCGGCAAGCTGCCGCTGTTCGATGGCGAGCGCAATCTGGACCGCGAACGCCTCCACGAGCTGAAGCTGCTCCCTTTCGGCGAATCGCCGCTCGTCTTGGGGCCGGACGATCAGGACGCCGAGCTTGCCCCGCTGCACGCGGAGAAGCAAAAAGATCGCGGGCAACGACGACGACGTGTCGGTGCCCAGACCGGCGCGCTCTCGGTCGTTCTCGAACATCTGTGTCGCGAGCGCCCGCTCCCGTTCGTCGAGCACGAAGGTCCCGCGTCCAAGAAGGGCGGGTTTTAGGGCGGCTTCCGACTGCTCCGGTTGCAGCAGGATGCACACATCGGCGGCGAAGGCGTCTCCCAGGTGATTCACCGCGCTGCGGAGCAAGGCTCGGAGATCGGTCGCGGTCGCGAAATCTTTGCTCATCGCGTATAGACGCGTCGTGCGTTTCTCGCGCCGGCTCGCGGCCTCCGCCTGGTCGCCGACCCGCTTCGTGAGCCCGCTGATGATGATCCCGACCACGAACATCACGCCGAACGTCAGGATTGCGCGGGGATCGTCGACGGTGAACGAGTAATACGGCGTGAAGAAGAAGAAGTCGTACGACAGGACGCTCAGGACCGTCGTAACGATTGGCACCAGAGGGCCACCCCGTGTCGAAGCGAGCACGGTACCGAGCAGGTACACCATCGCCACGTCCTGCAAGTGCGAGCGCCCGAAAGCCGCGAACGCGACGACCGTACACAGCGCGACGGTGGCCGCCGACACGGCGACACTCCGCGCATCGAAGCGCCTCCGGCCGGGCGACGGCGTGGTCTGGATCCCGGCCAAATCGTCACCCCAGAGGTGAACGTGCATGTCCCCGCTGCCGCGAATGAGCTTGTCCGCGAACGAAGGCGAAACCAGTCGGGAAAGCCGGCTGCGCCGCGTCTTGCCGAGCATGATTCTGTTCGCTCGTCGTTCGCGAGCGTAGCGCAACACTTCTTCCGCCGCGTTCGCCCCAATCAGCTGGTGTACCTCGGCCCCGAGATGCTCGGCCAGACGCAGGGTCTCGTCGACGCGTGCTCGCGTCGCGACGGACGAAGGTTGCACGCCGCTTTCGGCACTCACCGCGATCCATTCGGCGGAGAGGCTCGTGGCGAGACGTTGCGCATCGCGGACGAGCCGAAGCCCATCCAAGCCCGAACCGACGCAGACGAGCAGGCGGTCTCTTTCTATTGCAGCGTCGTCGGCCGCGGGCGTGCAGGGGGAGGGGCGCTCGACGGGCGTGCCGGCCGCGGTGGACATGTCGGCAAATTAAGGCCGAGCGCGTTACACGCGAGTCAAATAGGCTGGCGGAGTACTAAAGATATCGTCAAGACCGGAATCGTCTGCTGTTATTTTGTTATTTCGCGACGACGACCTTCACGACGACGCACTGCCCAGCCCGTTCGTCCGGCGCCGTGCAGATCGTAGTTTAGGGAATTTTTAGAACGTGTCGGAAGTTCTTTCGATCGTCTTTAGGTCCCACGCCTTAGGGTCTTTGGCGTTTCCGCCCATGATCCAGGATAAGAGGCCTCCCACGTCTTCCCCGGAAGCGGCAGAGAGTGATCGCACCTCGGAGAAGCTCGTCGTGTGTATCGACGCGGGCGCGAGCTCCGCTGCCGCCGTCCGCGCCGCGGCCTCGCTCGCTGGCCGCCTCGGCGCGGAGTGGCGCGCGGTTCACGTGGAAACGCCGGCCCCGGCTCCGGACACTTTCCCGGAGCGCGTCACCGAATACCTCCGCCTGGCGCAGCAGCTCGGCGGGGATGTCGTGAGGCTATCGGGGACCGACCCGGTGGAAGAGGTCGTTCGCTACGCGAAGGCGCACGGTGCGCGAATTCTCGTCACCGGCAACTCGACACGGTCGCGGCTGCGCAGCTTTTTTGCGCCGTCATTTCCGGAGGAAGTACTGCGGTTCGCGCGCGGCATCGACGTGTACGTCATCTCGGAGCAAGGGACGGAGCGGCGCCGCCGGGGCACCGTCGGGCGCCACTGGGATCGCGCGGCTTCGGGAGCCGCCATCCTCGCCGTCGCGGTGGCCACCGGCTTGGCGGCGTTTCTCTTCGATCGCTCGCAGCTCTCCGAAGTGGTCATGGTTTACCTGCTGGCGGTGGTCGTCGTATCGCTGCGCTTCGGCTTTTGGCCTTCGATCATCGCCGCGGGGCTCAGCGTCCTCAGCTTCGATCTTCTCTTCGTCCCGCCGTATCTACACCTGGGAGTGGAAGACTCTCGTTACCTGGTCACCTTCGCCGTCATGTTCGGCGTGGCATTCGCCATGATCGGCCTCACGAAGCGGGTCAGAGATCAGGCGATCGGTGCGCGCCAGCGCGAGACGCGCACGGCACGGCTCTACGCCATGAGCAGCGAGCTGGCGAGCACTCTGGGAATCGCACAAATGCTCGAAGTTGCCGTCCGGCACATTCACGACGCTTTCCAGGCGGACGTCGCCGTACTGCTCCCCAACGAAGCGGGCGAGCTCGAGACGGCCGTCGATGGCAGAGGGACCTTCGTCGTCGAGGGAACGGAGTCACGCGTCGCCGAGTGGGTGTGGACACAGGAGCGATCTGCAGGTTTGGGGACCGAGGTCTTTCCCGGAAGCGAGGGCGAGTTTCTTCTCCTGCGCGGTTCGCGCGGGAAGGTCGGTATTCTGGGCATCCGGCCGTCACGCGACAATGCGTCGTCGGACCGAGAAGAGCGTCAGCTTCTGAACACGTTCGCCGCGCAGCTCAGCTCCGCGGTCGAGCGAGGCCAGCTCGCAGAGGCCGGGCAGCGCGTACGAGTGGAAATGGAAACCGAACGACTCAGGAGCTCGCTCCTGAGCTCCGTTTCGCATGATCTCAGGACGCCCCTCGGCGTCATCACCGGCGCGACGAGCACCTTGCTTCAGGACGACCCGCGTCTCTTGCCGAACGCTCGCCGTGAGCTGCTCGAGTCGGCGCACGAAGAAGCAAACCGTTTGAACCGGCTCGTCGGCAACCTCCTCGACATGACGCGACTAGCGTCGGGTCCACTGCATCCGAAGAAGGAGTGGCATCCGCTCGACGAGGCCGTAGGCGTCGCGCTCAATCGCCTCGAGCCCCAGCTGGGCGGTCGAGACGTGCGAGCTCTCCTGCCGAGCGATCTACCGCCGGTCCCGATGGACGCCGTGCTCGTCGAGCAGGTGCTCATCAACCTGCTGGACAACGCGGTGAAGTACACGCCGAGCTCGTCTCCGATCGAGATCTCCGCGCTTTGGCGCGGAAGCACCGTCGAGGTCGCGGTCCGCGATCGAGGACCCGGGGTGCCGGTCGCCGAGCGCACCCGCATCTTCGAGAAGTTCCACCGGTTGAAGCCCGAAGCTTCCGTGGGAGGGGCCGGGCTCGGGCTCGCCATCTGCCGGGGCATCGTCGAAGCCCACGGCGGCCGCATTTGGGTAGACGAGCGCGAGGGCGGCGGCGCGGCATTTCGATTCTCTCTTCCCCTAGACGAGGTGCAACCGCTCGTTCCGGCGCCATGGCTGCACGCGAGTTAACGGTCCTCATCATAGAGGACGAGGCGCAGATGCGGCGCTTCCTCCGCGCCTCGCTGCCACCTCACGGATACACGCTGGTGGAGGTCGAGACCGGGCGCGACGGCATCGCCAACGCGGGCAGCCGGAATCCGGACATCATCCTGCTCGACTTGGGTCTCCCCGATATCGACGGAATCCAGGTGACGAAGCAGCTCCGTGAGTTCACGAGCACTCCGATCATCGTGCTCTCCGCGCGCGGTCAAGAGGACGAGAAGGTGGCCGCGCTCGACGCCGGGGCGGACGATTATCTGACGAAGCCGTTCGCGGTGAGCGAACTGCTGGCGCGCATGCGGGTGGCCCGTCGTCACACCGAGCTCCGGTCGGACGAGGAAGAAACCGAGCGCGTCGTGTCGGTCGGCAACCTCAAAGTGGACATGGGCAAGCGGCAGGTCCTCGTCGGTGACCAAGAGGTGCACCTGACGCCCATCGAGTGGAAGCTCTTGACCGCGCTGGCAAGAAACGCCGGACGTGTCATGACACATCAGCAGCTCTTGAAAGAGGTTTGGGGCAACCGATACGGGACACAGACTCAGTACCTTCATGTGTACATGGGTCAGCTCCGAGCCAAGCTCGAAGACGAGCCCGCGCGACCTAAATTGCTACTTACCGAGCCCGGCGTCGGATATAGACTGAGGGCCGAGTAATCCGTGTGTGGCGGCACGATGCGTGCCTGTGGGTACGTGTCGGATCACGCATGTATCATGTGTTTCATTTGGTTTTCGTTTTGGTTTTTGCCGTGTGCACTCCATATTGGTTTAGGAAATCCTTAGAAGTGTGAATCGAATCTTTCGATTCTTCTTAGACCGGGCGACCTAATTTCGCCTCAGCTCTTGCGGGTCAAACGGTCATGAAGAAGAAAACATTTTTAAGTTTCTCTAATCTCTCGTTCGGCGTTCTGGGGGCGACGTTCTTCGTAACAGCCGGCGCGAAGGCGCAGCAAGCGACGCCTCCAGCGGCCGCCACACCGGCGCCTGCAAGTTCCCAGCCTGCGCCACCGGCGCCACTGGTAACCCCCAGTGCTGCTCCAGTTGCTCCCACCAACCCAACGCTGACTGCTACGCCGGCCGCTTCGCTCGAGCTGCAACTGAAGCAGTTACAAGACGAAGTCCAAGATTTAAAGGGGAAGGTCAAGGAACAGTCTTCCCACGAACCCGCCGCCAGCGGGGAGCCACAGCCGCCGGCGCCGGAGGAGGAGGCGGCGTCCACAGAGGAAAAGCCGAGCGAGCCTTTCGCGTTTGCCGACTTTACGTGGCTCAACGGCAACAGCCGCCAGCACAAGGCCATTCTGGATACACCGTATTTCACGCCGGAAATCCTGTTCGACGTGAATTACACCACGTCGCGGAACAACCCCATCGATCATACCGTCGTCGGTTCGACGGGTCTTTCGCGAAATA
This sequence comes from Polyangiaceae bacterium, assembly GCA_035547195.1. Taxonomy (GTDB): domain Bacteria; phylum Myxococcota_A; class Polyangia; order Polyangiales; family Polyangiaceae; genus DASZVB01. The sequence continues at coordinate 45,957 of DASZVB010000068.1, read as the reverse complement.
ACGAGTTCACCCTGGCCTTTCTGGGGTTCGGCGGCGACCTTCACTACGGGCATGCCCGCGGCCGCATCATGACCCAGTTCGGCGTGCGTTCGGTCCTCGTTCCCCGTAACGACGCGAGCACCTACCATGGCCAGTTCGATCTGATGACCGCGCTTCGCTACGTCAGCGAAGCCTATGGCGGATACCACTTCGACGCCATGCACGGCATCAACCTCGATGCCGGCATCTTCATGTCTTATGTGGGCCTGTTTTCCTACGACAATTTCGAGAATTGGATGTATCTGCCATCGTACACATCGGACAACACGCCGTGGTTCTTCAATGGCCTTAGGCTCCAGATATTTCCCAGCGACAAGCTGAAGATCGAGCCGTGGCTCATCAACGGATGGCAGACGTACGGTAAGTTCACGGAAAAGCCGGGCTTCGGTGCGCAGATCCTCTGGAGGCCCACGCACTGGTTCTCCGTGCTGACCAATGATTACGTGGGTTGGGATACGCAGGACAACCCTGGGCGGTTCCGCTTCCATAGCGATAACAGCGTTCAGGTCAAATATTACGAGCACGACGGCGCGCTCTTTCACCGCGCCGCCTTCTCGCTGACCGGAGACATCGGTGGTGAGATTGGAGATGGGGTTACGGCGTTCGGAGGACACTCGAGCGGCGACCCCACTACGTGTACGAACGCCCACCCGTGTACACAGCAGTTTCTCAGCTGGATGGTCTACAACCGGCTCTGGTTCTTCGACGACCACTTCGCGTTCATGGTCGGCGGCGGCCAGATGCACAACCCGGGTCGCTACCTAGTCCTATCCCCGACCGGCAACGCCAACCCGTTCCCTCAGCCGCTCAGCATTCAGGGCATCGAGTACACTCCGGCGAGTCAGCCGTTCAGCTTGAATCCAGGCACCAAGTTCGACGCGTTCGACTATGCAGCGGGGTTCCAGTACATGCCCGACGAACAGGTCACGGTCGACTTGGAATTCAGCCACCGTCACGCCGATACCCCGTATTTCGCAGGGCACGGCGGCGTGACCTCACCCGATGGGTACATCACGACGAAGACGCCCCCCGGCTGGCGTCCGGATCTCGTGAAAGACGACACGCGACTCATTGCGGCTCTTCTCGTTCGATTCTGATTCTGGAGCATCGACCATGAAGTCTAACGTTTCGCGCATTGGCCTTTCGATCGTTCTCACCTCCATCCTGGGGAGCCTCCTTCAGACCGCTTGTCATCAGGGGGACGAAGGAGACCGCTGCAATCCATTTTTGAGCGCGGGTCACGACGAGTGCGGCTCTGGCCTGCAGTGCGGCGGCTACGGGACCATGTTCATCCCCATCAACTGCCCCGAGAATTATTGCTGCCCGAAGGACGGGAAGAGCGACAACCCCAATTGCCAGCCGGGTTGCAACGGCGGCGACGTCACCATGTGCGCTGCCGAAGCTACCGGCGGGCAGCCGCTCGAATCGTTTTGCGCGGATCTCTGCAAGGACAGCGCAAACGCGGCGGCGCCTTTTTGCACGATGTCGTCGACGATGCCCGCGGTCGACGGCGGGACGGCTCCCGAGGATGCCGGTAAAGATCACTAGGCGTTCCAGAGTCGTCCGCCTTGCAATGACGCCCGCGTGGGCGGGAAAGCTCGTGGCCGCTTTCACGAGTGTTCCCGGGGCGGCCATCACGATTGCACAGCTCACCGGCGGGTGCAGCGGCGGTCATACCGTTTCGGCCGAGCCTCCGAGCCGGGCAGGGGAGGTGTGGCTCACCTCCAAACAAGCAGAGGAAGCCCACCTGAAGACCGAGCCGGTGGGCTTTCGGCGAGTGGACAACGCGCTCCTCGCGGCAGGTCGCGTCGCTTTCGACGATCTGCACGTCGCCCACGTGTTCAGCCCGGTCACGGGTCGAGTCCGGCAAATCTCCGCGCGGCTCGGCGAACGCGTGAAGAAGGGTCGAGCGCTCGCCGTCATCGAGTCGCCCGACGTGGGCATCGCCGTCTCCGACTTGCAGAAGGCGGAGGCCGACTTCGTCGCGGCGACGCACAACTTCCAGCGGCAGAACGAGCTCTACGCGATGCACGCCGTTTCTGAGCGTGACTTCGAGGCGGCGTCCGACGATTTCGGAAGAGCGCGCGCGGAGCTCGAGCGCAGTCGAAAGAAGAGCTCGCTCCTTCGCGTCGGAGCGTCGTCCGTCGGTCAGTCGTTCGTGCTGAACTCGCCCATCGACGGCGAGGTCATCGATCGCGCCGTCAATCCCGGGATAGAGGTGCAGGGGGAGTATTCCGGCTCGGGGCCCGCTGTCGAGCTTTTCACGGTCGGGGAGCTCGACCCGATTTGGGTGCTCGCGGACGTCTACGAGATGGACGTCCCTCGCATCAAGGTTGGAAGCGAGGTGACGGTCTCCGTCGTCGCGTATCCCGACAAGAGGTTCGACGGAAAGATCGATTGGGTCTCCAGCACTCTAGACGTGACCACTCGAACCAGCCGTGTCCGGTGCACCCTCCGGAATTCCGAGCGGCTCTTGCGTCCCGGCATGTACGCGACCGTCTCCATCCAAACCGACGGCAGAAGCGCGCTGGCTGTGCCTCGGCCCGCGATTCTTCATGTCGGCGACCACACGGCGGTGTTCCTTTCGATCGGCAAGCGAGCCGACGGCGCGCTGGGGTTTGCTCAGCGGGTAATCACACCGGAAGAAGACGTGCCGGGTGACGTCGTTCCCATAGCGTCGGGGCTGAACCCGGGGGACACCGTCGTGACTTCGGGTGGGATCTTGCTGACCAATCAATGATCGAAAGACTCGTCCGCGCTGCTCTCGGCGGGCGCGCCGTCGTTCTGCTTTTGGTGTTCGGCCTCGTCGTGGCCGGAGCGGTTTCGTACAAGAACCTGGATATAGAAGCATATCCGAACCCTGTTCCCCCTCTCGTCGAGGTCATCGCGCAGCCCATCGGCTCCAGCGCCGAAGAGGTCGAGCGGTACGTCACCGTTCCTCTCGAGATCGCCATGGCCGGCATGCGCGGTCTCGACCACGTGAGATCGCAATCGCTGTTCGGTCTCAGTGACGTCAAATGCTACTTCAAATGGGGGATCTCGTACGAGCAAGCGCGTCAGGAAGTCTTGAATCGGTTGAAGTACGCCGATCTGCCGGACGGCGTCTCTCCCGAGATTTCGCCTTGGAACGCGATAGGCGAGGTCCTGCGCTACGAGCTCAAGGCGCCCGGATACAGCTTGACGGAGCTCAAGACGGCCGAGGATTGGATCCTCGAACGGCAATTCAAGCAAGTGCCTGGCGTCGTCGACGTGGTGAGCTTCGGCGGCCTGACCAAGCAGTACCACGTCGAGGTCGATCCTTACCGGCTCCGGGGAGAAAACGTCACTTTAGACCAGCTGGTGACGGCCGTGCAGAACGCGAACCAGAACGTCGGCGGCCAGCGCCTGGTGATCGGCGAGCAGGCCTTCAACGTCCGCGGTATCGGTTTGATCCGGACGACGAAGGACATCGACGACATCGCCATCTCCGCGCCACATGGCACGCCGATACGCGTGCGTGACGTCGCCAGGACGGAGGTCGGTAGCGCGCCGAGGCTCGGCATCGTCGGCCACGACGACGACCCGGACGTCGTGCAAGGCACCGTTCTCATGCGCTACGGGGGTGAAACCGGTCCCACGCTGAAGGGAATTCACGACCGCCTCGACACGATCCGTGAAAATCATCTGCTCCCCCCGGGCATGTCGATCGTGCCCTACTACGATCGTGGAAACCTGGTAGCCGTGACGACCCACACCGTCACCGAGAACCTGATCGTAGGGATGGCGCTGGTCACCATCGTTCTGATCTTCTTCCTCGGCGACGTGCGCGCGGCCTTGGTGACGGCTCTGAACATTCCGCTCGCCCTGCTGTGCGCGTTCTGCGGAATGGTGGGGACCGGCACCGCGGCGAACCTGATCTCCTTGGGCGCAGTGGATTTCGGGATCGTGGTCGATTCGACCGTGATCATGACGGAAAACATCGTGCGGCAGGTGAGCGAGCCGGCAAAGACGAACCTCCTCGAGACCATCACCCGGAGCGCTCGCGAGGTGGGGGGGCCGATGATGTTCTCCAGTCTCATCATCGCGACCGCATTCTTGCCGTTGTTCACGATGACCGGCGTCTCCGGCGTGATCTTCTCGCCGATGGCCCTCACCTACGCGTTCGCGATCGGCGGCGCCATCCTACTGGCGCTCACGCTCACGCCGGTACTGTCGTCGTATGTCCTCAAATTGGGAGCCGAAGAGAAGGAGACGCCGGTCATGCGCGCGCTCGAGCGGTGTTACCGGCCGTTCTTTCGCGCCGTCCTGGCGCGCCCGCGAACGGCGGTGACTCTCTCTTTCATCCCCGTCGTGATGTGCGGCTTCGCGCTCAAGTTTCTAGGGGCCGAGTTCATGCCCAAGCTCGAAGAGGGGAATCTGTGGATTCGCGCCACGCTGCCGATGTCCATCTCGCTCGAGAAGTCTTCGGAGTACGTCGGTCGCATGCGCGGCATTCTGCGCGGTTGCCCCGCGGATCCGATGATCGCTTGCACGGACGCCAATCGAAAGCACATGGTGGTGCAGACCGTCGTCTCCCAATTGGGTCGCCCGGACGACGGAACGGACGTCGCGGGATTCCAGAACATCGAGCTCTTCGCTCCCTTGAAGCCCTTCGACGAATGGCCGCGCGGCTATACGAAGGAGCAGCTGACGAAGGAGTTGTCGACGGAGCTGAACGCCGCGTTCCCCGGAGCCGACTTCAACTTCTCGCAAATGATCTCCGACAACGTGGAGGAAGCGCTGAGCGGGATCAAGGGCGAGAACTCGATCAAGGTGATCGGTCCCGAGCTCGACGTGAACGAGGGGATCGCCGAAAAGATCCTCGGCGTCATGGACAGAGTCCCTGGCGTGCAGGATCTCGGCATGTTCAGGACGCTGGGGCAACCCAATCTGCGCATCCAGATCGACCGGGAAGCGTGTGATAGGTACGGACTGAATACCGGAGACGTGGGCGATGTCATTCAAGCGGCGGTCGGTGGTCAGGCCATCACGCGCGTCTACGAAGGGGAGCGGTCTTTCGACCTCACCGTTCGCTGGCTGGACCAGTTCCGCAACTCGGTGGAAGCCATTTCTCGCATCACGGTGCCCGCGCCGGATGGAAGTCAAGTTCCGTTGGGTCAGCTCGCCGCGATCACGAAAGAGATGGGGCCGTCCGTGATCTACCGGGAAGACGGCGCGCGCTATTCGCCGGTGAAGTTCAGCGTGAGAAACAGGGATCTCGTCTCGACCATCGACGACGCCAAGAATCGGATCGCGTCGGCGGTCCGCGTCCCTTACGACACTCATTTGGAGTGGGCTGGGCAGATCAACGAGTACGGGGACGCCATGTCGCGCTTCATGCTCATCATTCCGGTGACCTTGGTGCTCATCGCGCTCCTCGTCTATGCGTCGATGAAGAACTGGCTCGACACGGCGATCGTGCTGCTGTCGATCCCGGTTGCCTGCACCGGAGGAATCTTCGCCCTCCTCCTGGCCGGCGTGAACTTCTCCGTCTCCGCGGCCATGGGGTTCGTTTCGATCTTCGGGATCGCCGTCCAGGATGCCATCCTGGTGGTCACGCAGTTCCAGCGGTTGCGCGAGCAAGGGGTGCCCGTCGCGGACGCGGCGTGCCACGCCGCCGAAAAGCGCCTTCGCCCGGTGTTGATGACGACGCTCGTGGCGACGCTCGGGCTATTGCCGGCGGCGCTCTCCACCGGCATCGGTTCGCAGACTCAGAAACCGCTGGCCTTGGTCGTGATCGGAGGCGCGCTCATCCTCGCTGTCCTGAACCGAGCGATGCAGCCTCCCCTCTTACTGCTCTTGCACGAGCGGAAGCAGCGAAGGCTCGGGGATCGGTACCAGCCGAACGTCGTCGAACCGTGACTGGCGGTCGAGCTCGAACTGGAGCTCGTGCGAGCGGCCCTTAGACCTTCCTTAGAAGACCTGGCCGATTCTTGCCAGCCCTCTTAGGTCGGGACTCCTAGGTTGCTGGAGTAACGATGACCGTTCTCCCAACCACACAGAGGGAGGCGAACCTCGATCGCCTCGATTCTTCCGCGCGCCCCGTCAGGGCTACATACGCCATCCTGGAGGACCTCGGTTACTCGTTCGTTTCCGAGGCGGAGCTTCAGACCGAACGGCGCGATGGCTCCGAGGCCGTCCTGTTCGACAGGTTATCGGTGGCGGTGAAGCGTCTTAACCCCTGGGTCAACCAGGATACGGCTACACGAGCAGCGGCGCTCTTCGCCGCTTCCGAGCAGGACATCGTCGCAGCCAACGAGCGTACGCACAAGCTGCTGCACGGTGTGGAGGTCGATGCCGGCGCGCGCCAGAGCGCCGGCCAGGAGCGCATTCGATTCATCGATTTCGAACGCCCCGAGCTCAACGAGTTCACTTTTGCCGAGAATTATCGGTTAACGATGGGTCGATCGAGCTTCACGGCGGGGACGGTTCTCTTCGTGAACGGGATTCCGCTCGTCGTCATCGAGGACGAGGACTCGTCCGTTGGCGGCAACGTCGCGGAGATCATCGCGAGGTTCTACACGCGTTCGCCGAGCTCGCGCAGCGCTCTCGGACGTCTGCTCCAGAGCGTGCAGATCCTCATCGCTTGTCACGACGACGAGGTCAAGTACGGCCCGGTGGGCTCGGGACCGCATCGCTGGAGCGCGGCCAGCGACCTCCCTGCGTTCCCGCCTCGGACCTTACGCGGGCGTTTGGGACGCGAGCCGTCGACGCGAGAGCAGCGCCTGCACGCCTTCCTGAGCAAGCCGATGCTCCTCGACGTGATCGCGAACTTCGTGGTTTCGGATCCCGCGGAGCGGTCGGATCGCAGGAGGGTGGCTCGGGTCTGGCAGTTCGTCGGTGTGAGTCGAATGCTGGAGCGGATCCAAGGCGCGCGACAGCCGGCGGCGCGTGGCGGTCTCGTTTGCCATGCGCACGGGTCCGGCAGGTCTTTGTGCATGCTCATGTTCGTCTCCAAGCTCGCATCGCGCCGTGACGGCAAGCCAAAGAGGATCGTCGTGGTGTCCGATCGCCACGACGCCGAAGACCGAACGGCAGCCGTCCTCGAGGGACGCGCTGCTTCGATGCGGGTACGCAACTCGGCGGCGCTCAGGAGCGTGCTCGCGCAGCCCGGAAGCGACGACGTCGTGCTCGCGAGCATGCGCCAATTTCGCGGGGGAACGAAGACTGCGCTGCCCATCACGGAGAGCCCGGAGATCTTCGTCGTCTTCGACGATCCTCCCAGACGAGGTCACGGTCCGGAGCTGTTCCTGCAAGCGCGTCGGGCGCTCCCGAACGCCTGCCTGACGACCTTCATCGGTTCGCCGATGGACGACAAAGACCGGCTGATGTTCCGGTCTGCAGGCCCCTACGTTCATCGATACTCCGCGGCGGATGCGCTCCGACACGGCGCAACCATCCCAGTCGTCTACGAATCGCGCACGGTTCCCGAGGACTCGGAGCGCATCGTTTGGATCGCGCGAGACTTGGTTCGTCATTTCTCGAAGCACGTGCAGCCGCGCGGCTTCAAGGCGCAGCTGATCACGCGCAGCCGTGAGGACGCCATCGCGTACCAGCAGATACTCGACCGCGTCGAGGGTCTGGAATCCGCAATCCTCATGTCGGAGCTCCCGGGCTCGCACCCGGACGTGTCGTTGTCGCGCGCGGTTCAACGCCAGCGTCGCAACATCATCGCCCGATTCATGGACGCGGAAGATCCCTTGTCTATCCTGATCGTCTGCAGCGGCGCCGCCGAGAGCGCGCCGATCCATCAGGTCAGCTATCTAGACGCAGGCCCGAGGGGACACACGCTCGTCCGCGTGCTCGCGCAGCCGAACCGAGCTCTGCCCGGCAAGACCCACGCGCGCATCATCGACTACGCGAAGGAGCTCTCCAGGGCGCAGCGCGCTGGCGCGGAGCTCGGCCCCCCCGAGCTCGAGAAGTTTCTCTTCAGCGATACCGACGTCCGCAACCTGAACGGTCAGGCGGCGCTCGCCGGCGGCTCGAAGACGAATTCCCCCAACTGAATCCGGAGAAACATCATGTCACATCGAATGCTCGACACGGCCTTCGGCATATTGTGCATCTCGCAAGCGGTAGCGTGCGACACGGTCACCGAACAGACACAGCCTCGCAGCCCCGTGCAGGAACAAATCGCCGGCAGCAGCCCGAAGCCGCTGACGGACGGCACGATGGATGTCGCCGTCGTCCCTCACGCGCCGGGCGCCAAGTCGAGCTCGGTCGACGCGGCGTGCGCCGGCATCTCGGCCCAAGATCGCGAGATCGGACCATTCGGAGATCGCTCGCAGATCACCTCCGTCAGTCCTTTAGTCGAGACCATGACGCAACTCAAGTTCAGCTGGAGCCAGCTCCGAGGCGCCATGATCTTCATGAGGGCGACCCCTGGAACCACGAAGCAATGGCTGAACCGGCTCGGCTATTGTCACATGTCGTCGATCGCCGGCTCGGTTGCTTCGGGTGCCGATGGCGTCGCGGATCCCTTCGCGGTGGCACCCGTGGACATGACGGTGGAAGACACTCCGCAAGGATTCGTCGTCTACATCCGCACCCGGCAGGTGGACACGGACCTCGCGAAGCTCGTTCTCGAAGCGAGCAAGCGGCTGCTGCCGAACCGCTGAACCGAAGCAGGAGCTTCTCGCCCGCGGCAGGCGTGACGGCTCGGCAGGGCGCAGGAACCGCGAGGCTCCGGAACGGCAGCTCCGGGGCCTTCTGCTTTTGTCGGACGGGTGCGCTCCGCACGGCACGAAAGCTGCTGTATGAGGCGCTCATGGCGGCTCTCACCGCTCCTTCGTGCTGCATGGGAATCCGGCGGTGCTGCGGACGCGGCCGGAACGGGGTAGACCTTCCGGTAATCGCGGTCCATCCGGTACGCTGCGGACCAGTGGTCCGGTACCCTTCGCCACCCGCGCCGAAAGAAACCGCATGAACGAACAGGACGTCCTCGTTCTGATCGTCGAAGACGAGCCTCAAATGCAGCGCTTTTTGCGGGCGTCGCTCACGTCGCACGGCTTTCACGTGCGGGAGGCGGCCTCCGGCGCGTCGGCGATCACCGAGGCCACGACGCACAACCCGAATCTGGTGCTCCTCGACCTCGGGCTGCCGGACGTGGACGGCATCGACCTCACGCGCCAGCTCCGGGAGTGGAGCCGCGTTCCGATCATCGTGATCTCGGCGCGGGGCCGCGAAGAGGACAAGGTCGAGGCGCTCGACGCGGGCGCCGACGATTACCTGACGAAGCCGTTCGGCGTGAACGAGCTGCTCGCGCGCATTCGCGTCGCCCTTCGTCACGCCGAGCAGGCGAGTAGCGACAAATCCACTCCGGTGATCGACATCGCCGGTCTGCACCTCGATCTCGACAAGAGGCAGGTGCTCGTCAACGGCCGCGAGGTGCACCTGACGCCCATCGAGTACAAGCTGCTCGTTTTGCTCGCGAAAAACGCCGGGAAAGTGCTCACTCACCGCCAGATCTTGAAGGAAGTGTGGGGACCGGCGTACGCGGGACAATCGCACTACGTGCGCGTTCGCATGGCCGAGCTCCGGAAGAAGATCGAAACGGACGCCGGCCCGAAGCTGTTCGTCACCGAGCCGGGCGTCGGTTATCGCATCAAGGCCGACGTGCCCGAGAAACGCGGCGAATAGCGGCGGCCCTGGATTCTCCGGCGATCCACCGACGCGCCCGCGGCGCTGACACGAGCTTGTCGGCGTAGACCGGTTTCTTTACGAAACATTGAGAAGGGGATTGCTACGGTCTTCTCATGCGCGGCGTCGCTCGACGATACGCTCATCGTCTGGACGAGTCCGGCTTCGCTCCACGCGAGGACCGAGCGGACGGGCACTTGCGGCTCGCGTTGCTGTGCACGCTGGTCGCGTGGTTGCTCGCCGTGCTGCGATTCTATGTCGCCCTCGTTCACAAAGAGCACGGGCTCGACGCGGTGCTCGCGGCGATGTTGAGCGCCGCGCTGCCCGGCGTCGCCGCGGCCGCCACGGCCAGCGCGTTCGTCCGCAGCCGGCGCGCGCCCGACGAACCGGACAACGTCGTGTCTCTGAAGCGACGCGATCGTCCGTGAAACCTGGCGATCACGAAGGCACGCCTCGCATTCTTGATCATATCTTGATTTGTCTTCCGGCTCTCGAGCCTCAAGAATCGATCAACGCCGAATGAACCGCGGAGTCGCGGTTCAACGGGGGACCCACCCGCGGCTTTCCGCGGTCCCTCGGGGCTAACCGCCGTCAGAAGCATCACGCCAGACACGATTGCGCCGAAAGCAAGCGGGTTTGGAAGACTCGAGACGGCGGCGGGCACTCTCCGCGCCCGAGCCCGTCAGCTAACCCCGTAGGCGAAGTGGAGAGGACACGCGCGTCGGCCTCCGACGAGGCAGCGGTCCTCGCGTCATCGTCGCTCGAGGTCTCAATACATGTCCATCACTGCGCGCGTCCGGCGTGCGGTCTTTGGCGCTCCGAAGGACGTCAAGGATCCGCACGCGTTCCACAAGCTTTCGCTCGTCGCGCTGCTCGCGTGGGTCGGTCTCGGCGCCGACGGTCTGTCGTCCAGCGCCTACGGTCCCGACGAGGCGTTTCGCGCGCTCGGCGAGCACACCGGTTTCGCGGTTCTGCTCGCGCTCGCGACGGCGCTGACCGTCTTCATCATCAGCTACGGCTACAGCCGTATCATCGAGCAATTTCCGTCCGGCGGCGGCGGCTACCTCGTCGCGAGCAAGCTGCTCGGTCCGCGCGTCGGCGTCCTCTCCGGCGCCGCGCTGCTCGTCGACTACGTCCTCACGATCACGATTTCGATCGCGTCGGGCGCCGACGCGATTTTCAGCTTTCTCCCGCCGAGCTGGCAACCGGCGAAGCTGCCGGTGGCGTTCGTGGGCGTCGGGCTGCTCACGATCATGAACCTGCGCGGCGTGAAGGAATCCGTCACGACCATCGCGCCGGTGTTCGCGATCTTCGTGGTCATGCACGCGATCTTGCTCATCGTCGTGATAGGCGGGCATGCGGGCGCGGTGCCGCGAGTCGCCGCCGAGGTGACGAGGAGCATGCACCATTCGGCCGGAGTACTGGGGACGATGGGCGCGCTCGGGCTCTTCGTGCGGGCGTACTCGCTCGGCGGCGGCACGTACACCGGCATCGAGGCGGTGTCGAACGGCGTCGCGATGATGCGCGAGCCCCGCGTGGCGACCGCGCGCCGCACGATGGTGCTCATGGCGTCTTCGCTGGCGATCACGGCCGGCGGCATCTTGCTCGCGTACCTGCTCGTGCATGCCCGCCCCGTGGAAGGCAAGACGATGAACGCGGTGCTCTTCGAAGCCGTGGCCGGCGGCTGGACGCTCTTCGGCGTTCCCGTGGGCAAGGCGTTCATCATCGTCGCGCTGCTGAGCGAAGGCGGGCTCCTCTTCGTCGCCGCGCAGGCGGGCTTTTTGGACGGCCCGCGGGTGATGGCGAACATGGCGACGGATTCGTGGTTGCCGCATCGTTTTTCGGCGCTCTCGGAGCGGCTCACGATGCGCAACGGCGTCATGCTGATGGGGGGCGCTGCTTTCGCCGCGCTCATCTACACGGGCGGCGACGTCTCGAAGCTCGTCGTGATGTACTCCATCAACGTCTTTTTGACGTTTTCGCTGTCGAACATCGGAATGAGTCGGTTCTGGGTTCGGAAGTGTAAGGAAGATCCGACGTGGGCGCGACATCTGCCGGCGCACCTGGTCGCGGCGGCGTTGTGCCTCACGATCCTCGGGATCACCATCTTCGAGAAGTTCACCGAGGGCGGCTGGATCACGCTGCTCATCACCGCGCTCCTCGCCGCCGCCTGCTTCGCGATCCGCCGCCACTACGATCTGGTCGTGCGCGCGATCCGGCGGCTCGACCGCGAGCTCCCGGGCCCGGAGGAGAGCGTCGAGATGACGCGCGTGTACGGGCACGAAGCCTTGCCCGCGTCGCTGGGCGCGCCCGACGACAAGCAGCCCGTCGCGATCGTCTTCGTCGGCGGCTACGGCGGCCTCGGGCGGCACGCGATGCTCACGCTGTTACGCATGTTTCCGGATCACTTCAAGGGCGTCGTGTTCGTCAGCATCGCGGTCGTGGACTCCGACTCTTTCAAGGGCGCGACGGAGATCGAGGCGCTCGAGAAGCGCACGCAACAGAGCCTGTCGCACTACGAGCAGTTCGCAGCCGTGCTCGGGCTCAAGTCGACGAGCGCGTACGCCGTCGGCACGGAGGTCGCCGTCGAGGCCGAGCGCCTGGCCACTGACCTGGTACGCAGGTTCCCGAAGGGCCTCGTCGTCGCGGGGCAGATCATTTTCGAAGAGGACACCGCGTACAATCGCTTGCTCCACAACGAGACGGCGTTCCTCATCCAGCGACGGCTCCAGCACGCCGGTGTGCCGATGATCGTTCTGCCCGTGCAGCTGGATCTGCGCGCGACGCGCGAGAACCTGCCGCCGGGGAAGCGCCGCAGCGCGCCGGAGCCGGTCAGCGTCCGGGCGCCCGCTGCTTGATCGCTCACCGGATGACGTCGCGCCGCGCGCAGCCGAAGTCGACGCGCAGGACGGCGCCGGGATCGGCCCGCACTTGGGCGCAGGTGGCGTCGCATAGGATCATCCGCTTCGGCGCGGTCTCGTCGTCGAAGCGCCACGCCGAATCGGATTTGCAGCTCGCGTCGTAGTCGAGCGCGCGCTCGGTGTCGCCGCTGGCGTAGGTGACGTTCGCGCGCGTCGGATCGAAGGATTGCCCCGCGGGCGGCGGCGGGATCTCGAAGTCGCAGGAGAGCTGTGACATCTGGATGGACGAGACCGCGTCCTGGAACGCCTTGACCGTGGCCGTGGGATCTCCAGTTTGGATGATGAAGGCGCGGTCGGTCCCCCCGGCCGCCGCGATGTCGTTCAAGTTCGTGACCGTGTCGGGGCCGCCGGGAGGGTTCGAAATGCCGATCACGTAGGTCGGCAGCTCGTTCGCGAATCCTTTGACGGCCGCCACGACGGTATCGATCTTGTCGTCGTCGCTGCTGCACCCCTCCGGATAGCCGTCGGTGACGAGTAACAGCGCGTACTTCGATCCGGTGTCCGCCTTGGCGAGCGGCGCGACAAACGCATACGTTCCTTGCACGACGGCGAGCGTCGGCGTGCCGCCGCGCCAGTCGGACATGGTCTTCGGGGTGACCGCGTCGATGGCGTCACCGAAGACGCCGCTCGGGAGCGCCGTCATCGGCACGTCGGGCTTCGTGTAGCTGTCCGACGAACAGCGCTTGCTTTCGCCCGAGTCGATCGGAAAAAACACCAGAGAGGCGAACAGATTCGACGACGCCGGATCGGTGAAGAAGGCTTTCATCGCCGTCACCACCGGATCCCACTTCAGCGTGGGATCGTAGTACGGCTTGTCGAGCTTCCCCATGCTGCCCGAAATGTCGAACGCGATCGCCAGGTGAACCTTCGCGAGCTCGGTCTCCGCCGACGCGGTGCGCGTGCAGGCGGTCCCTGCGTCGTCCGTTCGTGTGGGCACGGCGCCGGAGTCGACGAAGAGCAACGGGACATCGCCGTTCGTGCTGCCCCCGGAGCCGGATACGAGTCCGCTGTCCGGACTCGCGCTGACGGGCTCGCTGCCGCCGTGCCGTGACGGCGCGCCGCTCTCGCCGCTAGTGCGGGCGGAGCACGACAGCAACGCCGTCGCGGCGAAAAGAAAGCAGGGTGGTTTGAACATGCGAGTCCGTGGGCCTCGTCGTTCTATGCTCGGGCAGTGCGGATCGATCACTCTGCTCCGAAGCGCTCATCAAGGCGTGCACGGTTCGGGGTGGTCTTCACGCTCGCGGTGGCTCTCCTGGCCGCTCGGGCGGCGGCCGAAAATAAGGCCGTGCCGGCAGCCGAGGTCCCGCTCCGCGACACGGTGATCGTCTACGAAGCGGCGGAAGGCTGTCCGTCGCGGGGTGACTTCGAGGCCCGCTTGCGGTCGCGAATGCCGGCGCGCGAATCGACGGCGACGTCCCCACGGCGTATCGAGGCCCGCCTCGTGCGCAGCGGCCCCCGTATCGCGGCGAGCGTCGTCCTGACGGACGCGAACGGCGCGGCGACCACGCGCCGGATCGTCGCGGCCTCGTGCAACGAAGCCGTCGACGCGCTCGCGCTCATCGTCGCGCTGACCGTCGATCCGCTCGAGGCGCACACGGGAGCTTCGCCGCCGGATACGACCACGTCGAACGATGGCGCGCCGGCTGAAGGCGACATCGGCGACGCCGCGCATGGCGAACCTGCGCCGAACGCGTCGCCCCAGGAACCCCCTAAACAACCACCAGCGATGCAGAACCGCGAGAATCCGGAGCCCGCGTCTCCGGTCGTCATTTCCGATGAAGTCGCGAAGCAGTCAGCTAACGCGGGCCCAACGGCGTCGCGAGGATGGCGTTTCGGCGCATCGACGTCTTTTCTCGTGTCTTCCGGCGTCGTTCCGGGCATGTCACCCGGTGGAGAGCTCGCGATCGCCGTCTCGACATCGAACGCGCCGGCTCTGAGCGTGCGCTTGGGTGGACGTCTCGTTGGATCCGCGAGCGAGAGCGGCGTCGAAGGGAATGCGTCGTTTTCATGGTGGTCAGGCTTCGCCGCCGGCTGCCTCGGGAGCGACGCCGCGGCGACGCTGGTCCTGAGCGGGTGTGCCGTGTACGAGCTCGGCCGTCTGGGAGCGAGCGGCAGTCAGACTCGGAATCCGTCGGCTTCGGCGACCCCGTGGCAAGCACTCGGTCCCGAGCTGAGGTTCGAGTGGGCGGTCGCGGCGCCCTTCGCGCTGAACGTGGCGGCCGCTGGAATGTTCCCGCTCCGGGCAACGCGCTTCTGGCTCGGCGACGAGGTCGTGTTCCGCGTGCCTTGGGTGGGCGCGCGAGCGGAAATCGGAGTCGCAGCGCGGTTCTAGCACTACTGTTAGAAACTCGCCGATGTGGCGAGAATTTCGCTTCTTCGCGAGATGGCCGCCAGAGGCAGAGTCGACCGGTACGTCGCGCGTCATTCGCCACCGAAGAAACAGCCTCCCCCCGGCTTCGCCGGTTCGTTCCGTGGCTCGGGGCGATCCGCTCGGATCGTGATCTGTTCTGCCAAAGTCTCTAACAGTAGCGGCCGAGTGATCGAAAAGGCCCTTTGAGGCATATTCAACGGGAGTGACGCTCAATCTGCCGATCGCAGCTCCCATCGGAGATGCCACCGTGGATTCGCGGGAGCGGCTCGAGCGCGCAATCAAGAACGATTATCGGCTGATATGGCGCTTGCTCCGACGGCTCGGGGTGCCCGCCGGCGCGGCCGACGATGCCGCGCAAGAAGTGTTCCTCGTCCTCGCCGAGCGCTTGCCGGACATCCGTGAGAACGCCGAGCGGTCGTTCGCGTTCGGGACCGCCATCCGTGTGGCGCACTCGGCGCGGCGGCGGCATGCGAGAGAACGGGTTGTCACGGAACAGGAGGGCGAGGTGGTCGTGCATTCGCCGCTCCCCGGGCCGGACGAGCTTTCGGATCAGAAGCGCGCGCGGGAGCTCTTGAACCGCGTCCTCGACGCGATGCCGTTCGATTTGCGAACCGTGTTCATCCTCTTCGAGCTCGAGGGGTTGCGCTCGCCGGAGATCGCCGAGCTCGTCGGCGTGCCGCTCGGGACGGTCGCGTCGCGCCTGCGCCGAGCGCGGGAGAGCTTTCGCGCGCTCGTCGCCGAGCACACGCCCGCGCTCTCGCTCCGCGGAGAAGAGCCATGAAAGATCCGGCAAGGCTACTGGACGAAGGGCCGACGCCCGCGGAGCTCTGGCTCCTGAAAGCCGGCGCGAGCGAAGAGCCGTCGGTACAGGCCGTGGAACGCCTCGCCGGCGCGCTCGGGCTCGCGTCCGGGGCCGCGCTCGGAGTCGCGTCGACGAAGTCGGCCGCGGCGGGATCGGTCGCGCGCGGCGTCGCTTCGAAAATCGCCGCCAAGTGGGTCGTGTTCGGCGCGCTCGGCGTTCTTTCGGGCGCCGCCGTCGTGCTCGGCCGGAGCAGCGCGCGACCGGGCGCGGCGCGGGCGGTTCACGGCGCAGCGCCCGCGGTCGTCGACCCGCGCGCGAGCGCGTCCGCCGAAGCGCCGGTCACGCCGGGCATCGCAACGGAAGCACCCGCAAACACGAATACGGAATCCGTCGCGCCGCCGCGCGCCGCGCAGTCGCCGTCGCCATCGCGCGCGCGGTCCGCTTCGATCGCCAAGGAGATCGCGGAGCTCGACGTCGCGCGCCGCGCGCTGTCGAGCGGCGACGCCGCGGGCGCACTCGCCGCGCTGAACGACTACGACAAGTCCGTCAACGCCGGCATGCTCCGGCAAGAGGCGGCGCTGCTCCGCATCGAGGCGCTCGCGCGCGCCGGCAACGAGCCCGCGGCGAAGCATCTCGCGAATCGTTTTCTGCGCGAGCACCCCCGCAGCCCGCACGAGCGGCGCATCCGCGCGCTCGTCGGCGAGTCGCCGTGACGTCGGCGCGGCAGGCGCTGGTCGCGTGCTCCGCGCTCGTCGTCGGCGCTTGCGGCCGATTGGACGTCCATCTCGGCGACGGGCGCGCGCGCATCGTGAGCGATGCGGGGCAGGACGCGAGCGACGCGGCATCGGTTCCCGCGGCCGACGCGAGCTTCGACGCGGGCGCCGTCCCTTCGGGCTTCGGCAAGCCGGTCGTCATCACGTCGTTGTCGAACGACTCGAGCGTCGACGACGACCCTTCGCTCACCGGCGATCGGCTCGTCGTCTTCTTCGATTCGAAGCGCGACGGAGGCCAGGGCAAGGAGGACATCTTCGCGTCCGAGCGCAAGGACGCGCAGGCGGATTGGGACACGCCGACGCCGGTCGAGTCGCTGAACACCGCGGATCGCGAGACGGGCATCGCGCTGTCCGCGGACGGCCTTCGGATCTGGTTCAGCAGCGATCGCCCGGAGAGCCAGGGCGGCCTCGACGTCTTCACGGCGCAGCGGACGAGCCGGAGCGCGGCCTGGTCCGCCGTCACGCGCGTGGACGAGCTGAGCACGCCCGACGACGACCTCGTGAGCGACGTGAACGACGCCGAGACCGTGTGCCTCCTGGGCCGCCGGCCGAAGGGCACCGACAACTACGACATGTACGTCTCGACGCGAGCGACCGCCGACGACCCGTGGCAACCCGCGGAGCCTATCCAGGAGCTCGATACGAAGGCCAACGAATCCGACGCGTTTCTCGCGGGAGATGGATATGAACTTCTGTTTACCCGCTCGAAGGACCTGCAATTTGCGCGGCGGCCTGCGCAGACGGCCCCGTTCGTCTTGGTGGGGCCGCTCGACGATCTGAACAGCTCGAGCGACGATCGCGATCCGTGGGCGACGCAGGATCTGCGATACGTCGTGTTTTCCTCGAATCGAAGCGGATCCTACGAGCTCTACGAAGCGTCCCGCTGAAGCGCCGGTGCCGCACATCGGGGCGTGTCGGGAACGGTGCGAGCTCCGGGCGCGTGACGTTCGTGAGTCGATTGGCGTCTTCGGGCCCCGCCGTAGTAGACTCATCGGCTACTTTGCTACGGGGCACACGGGGATGAAACATCAGTTCTTTTCAGCATTCTTGGTCTTGGCGAGCGGCCTCTTCGCGGCGTGCGGCGGGAAAGACCATGCGCCCTCGCTCTCGGACAGCGTCATCGGGCCTCCGGGCGGCGACGCAGGACCATTCGGTGCGGGTGGGCACGCGGGCCGTCAAACGGACGGCGGGCTCGGGCCTTCCGACGCCGGCGGCGATGCAGAGCCCGTGGGGGCGGGGGGAACGCCGGAGGGCGGTGCGGCGGCGGCGATCGCACCGACGATCACGATCACGTATTCACCCGCTGCTACCGATCCCAACGTCGGCCAGGTCTTGATGAGTGACACGAACAGCGTCACCGTCGTGTGCACCGTCGTCGGGTCCAGCGCTCCCGGCGCGAAAGGACTCGACGCGAGCTCGGTGACGCTGGAAATGCTCGACGCGACCGGGGCTTCACTGACGATGCCGCCGGCTCCGGGGGTCCAGTCGCAGCAGCACCCGAACCAGTTTTCGTCCTTGTTCATCGACACGTCGGTACCGAACGGCAAGGTGTCTTTCCGTTGCACTGCGAAGGACTTGAGCGGCGTCGCCGGCTCCGCCACCGTGAGCGCCTTCGTCGACCACGGTCCGAAGGTCACGCTCGACGCGCCGACGAACAACCAGGCCGTTCCCCTGACGACTCTCGGAGTCGACTTCGATGTCGACGCCTTGCCCCTGGTCTCGAAGGGCGACGCTCAGGCCGCCATCGACACGGTGACGCTCGCCATCGCTGGCCAGAACATCGATCTATCGACCGCCCCGGACAGCAGCATGCCCGGGCACTACCACGTGGCGGTCAATCTGGCGGACGGCACGCTTTTTCCGATGCACCTCGATGGCGCGACGCCGGTCGTGCTCATTGCGACCGACAAGCGCGGCGCCACGCGCACCATCAATTCGAGCATCGTCGTCGACAGCCAAGCGCCGACGATCATGAACCTCAAGCCAGGCAACGGCGCCATCATCCCCGGAAAGCAAATTGTCGAGTTCGACGTGGCGGACAGCGGTTCCGGAGTGAAGCGCGACAGCGTCGTGCTCACCGTGAATCACGACGTCCATGCGTTCGACACCACGAGCGGGAGTTGGACGGAGTCGATGGGCCATTACACGTACGTGCTCTACGGCACGAACGTGACCGATGCGAGCGTACAGCTCAACGTGAACGTCACCGCCGTGGACAACGCCGGGAACAAGAATACGAACGGAGCCTCGGCAATCTATTATCTCGATACGACGCCGCCGAACGTCGACCTCGACCCTCTGCCCATCAGGGAGCGAAAGCTCTCGAACGGCACGGAGATCTGTTCGCTGCCGTTCGATCCCGTCGGCGTCAACTCCATCAACGACTACGACACGAAGCAGGACCCCGACACCCAAAAGATCACCGGCTTCATCCAGGTTCGCGCCATCTGTTACGACCAGGGCAACGAGGTGCCTGGCGGCCAGCCCGTCGTCTACTACTCCGGCATGGATCAGAGCACTCCCAAGCTTTATGTTCAGGGCAACGCTGCCGCAGGGATGCTCGTCGACAGCAACATGGATGGCAATTGCGACGACGTCGACACGTCACTCCCGTTCGAGATCCTGTACCCCGTCGCTCCCGCGGGTGGTTCCGACTTCGAGCCTGGGGGCGCCATCAGCTACGCCGATCCGAAAGACTCGACGAAAACGGACTTCTTCTGCCATGACGGCGGTGACTCGGGCCCACCGCCGAAACTCTGCAATGCCGCCACGTACGAGGACTCGACTCGCATCATCCAGCATGCGCAGGCGGGCGCCGGAAACCCCGAGCCGGTCGTTTACCAGCTCGAGGACGACGACTGCCGCGTGAGCCAGCTCGATCTTCTCTCCGTGAACGGCGTTTCGAACGGCTGGCTCTGCCTCGCCGTGCGGGCGAAAGACAACACCGGCAACATCGGGGTTTCACGGCCGATTCGCGTCTGCCTCGACGATCCGCGCCAGCCCGAACCGAGCTGCGCGAATTCCAGTGAAACGCCCCCGTCGTGCACCCGGGGCTGCGCTCCTCCCCCACGCTTTGCATTCAGTCTGGCGCCGACGGGCCAATCGTACCTCGACACGCAGTAGTCCCGCGGCGCATCACGCCAATCACTGCGCGAGCGCCATTCCACTCGCGCAATGGCCCTGCGAGCAAGCCTCCCTGACTCATTCGGCAACCCGCGCGTTCTTGCAACGCGAATCGCGGCGCTCCCCCCCATTTCGTCGTGATCGATTCACGGAGCTTCCGGCATACACACCACCATGGTTTCGCACTCGGTGGTTCAAGCCCGATGGATCTTTCTATTCGCCTTGCCGGTCGCGCTGAGCGGTTGCGGCAGCGACTCTGGTAGCCCCGACGACTCGAGCGGCGGAGCCGCGGGCATTCCAGGCGCGAGCGGCGGTTCCATCGCGAGCGGCGGTTCGGCGACGTCGAGTGGCGGCACGAGCGCCGGCAATTCCGGCGGCGCCCCCTCCGGCACGGGCGCGAGCGCAGGAACCACGGGAAGCGGCGGATCCACTTTCACGTCGAGCGGCGGCACGTCGTCCGGCGGCGCAACGAGCGGCGGCGCGGCGAACGGCGGAACATCGAGCCGCGGCGGTTCATCGGGGGTGTCGAGTGGCGGCACGTCGTCCGGGGGCGCAGCGAGCGGCGGTGCGTCGAACGGCGGTGCAGCGAACGGTGGCAGCTCGTCCGGCGGCGCAACGAGCGGCGGCTCCACGTCGAGCGGTGGTTCCGGTACCGGCGGCAGTTCCGACGGTTGCAACACGCCGCCCGATCCGAGCCCGCTCATCGGCTGGGCCAGCGTGTCCGGAAACGGCGTCTCCAAGACGACCGGCGGCGACGGCGGTTCGACCACGACGGTCTCGTCGCTGAGCGATTTGAACACGGCGCTCAAGGGGACCGACGCGAAGATCATCCAGGTGAAGGGCACCATCGAGGGCGACGTCACCGTCGGCTCGAACAAGACGATCGTCGGCCTCTGCGGCGCGCAGATTCACGGATACATCTCGCTGAACAAATCCGTGAACGTCATCCTCCGCAACTTGACGGTCGTCGGAAAGAACTGCTCCGATAGCCCGAAGGACTGCTCCGCCGGCGACGACGCCATCACCGTCCAGGGCGCCGCGCATCACATCTGGTTCGATCACGACGACATCTCCGATGGCTCCGACGGCAACCTCGACATGACCCACGCCTCGGACTTCATCACCATCTCATGGACGAAGTTCCACTACTCCGGCCGCCGCACCGACCCAGCCGGTGCGTCCGGCGGGCACCAATTCTCGAACCTCATCGGGCACAGCGACGACAACGGCTCGGAGGACATGGGCCACCTGCGCATCACCTTCCACCATTCGTGGTGGGCGGCCAACGTGGTCGAGCGCATGCCGCGGGCGCGCTTCGGCCAGGTGCACCTGTTCGACAATCTCTACACCGCGACCGGCAACGACTACTGCATCGGCGTCGGCAACGGCGTCAGCATCCTCTCCGAGAACAACGTCTTCATCGGCGTCGCCAATCCGATCAAGAGCTACTCGACCGACGGCACCGGCGTCATCAAATCGAACAACGACGTGTACACGAACACCTCGGGCAACAGCAGCGACGTCGGCACCGGCACCGTCTTCACGCCGCCCTACAGCGCGACGCTCGATCCGACGAGCGGCCTGGAAGCGGCGATCCGCGCCGGAGCGGGGCCGAAGTAACAGGCCGCTCCACTGACACGAGCGCGGTGAGGGTCCAACCGATCGCGTGCGGCGCGGGTGCTCGCTCGGCGCAGACCTTGAGGGGTCCAGGTCTACTCGTAAGTCATCGGAATCGTGGAAGTCATTTTTCGACTTTGAGGGTTCAAGGTCTACTCGTAAGTCGTCGGAATCGTGGAAGTCATTTTTCGACTTTGAGGGTTCAAGGTTTGCGTTGCGAAACCATCGTAAACGAGCGAGTGCTCGCGCCATACGGCGTCGGCGTCTAAACCATCGCAATGGGTTCACGCGCTTCGGGCCTCGAGCCTTCACTGGCTCGCAGGCTTTCCGTCGTCGGATCGAAGCGAAACTTCACGCCGCCACGGCGCCGCGGCGGATCTTCGGCGTGGGCGTCCCGTCCCACACGAAAGTGTATGTTCCGGCTCGGCGCACGTTGGTGACGAGGCTCGGGCGGAAGCACGCGACGCAGGTGCCCTTGGGACGCCGTACGCTGGGATAGACGACGCCGAGCGACCCGGCTTCGAGCAAGCGCGCGGCGAGCTTTTGCGACGCGACGTAGCTCGTCGGGGAGAGGCAATCCTCGAAGCGCGCGTCTTCCCGGAGATCGTGCAGCTCGGCGCTCACGTCGGAGAGGTAGTCGTCGTAGGTCGCTTGATCGTGGAAGCGCCCGATTTCCGCGTACTCCGTCGTCTTGTGGAACACGATCTCCGCTTGGGACGTCGCGAGCTCGAACGCGGCGTACCACGCGCCGCGCTCCGGGCCGTTGAAGCGGCTGCCGAGCGGGTGCGGGTGCGAGAACGCCGCGTTCACGACGCGGTAGCCGGGCACGTCGAAGATGAGCTCGCGCGGTCCGATGCCGGCGCCGCGTCCGTTCTCGGCGAGCAAGCGCTCGTTGGTCGCGTGATCCAGGTCGAAGATGTCCGCGAGGTGTGCGTCGTCGTCGGCGATGCGCGCGAGCACGCTCTCGGAGCCCGGGCGGTGCTTCGCCGAGATGAGCCGGTGCGTGTCGAACTTCCGAACGAGGGTCGTCTTCGGAAGCGCGTCTTTTTTCACAGGCCGCCCCGGCGGGCATCGAGGAGCCTTCGCACCGTCTGCATCGCGGGGATGCCGCCCGCCTTCATGTACTCGAGCGGTGTCTGGCCGCCGAAGATGCGGTTCTGGTTCGGCAACCGCACCCATTCGTCGGCGAGTGCCTCGCCGTACAGGATGTTCAGCGCCTTGAAGATGCCGACGAGGAACGAGACGCGGAGCAGCGTATCCGTCCCGAGCGTGCGCTTCGGCTCCTTGCGCCAGGCATAATACGGACCGTTGGAGACGCCGCCGAGCAGCGCGCGCGCGTCTTCGTCGCGGATCTTCCAGCGGTCCATGATGTTGAAGAAGGCGCGCAGCGCCGAGGGGCTGAGGCGCTCCCGCTCGCGCTTCGTCGAGAGGTCGACGAGCGGCGACGGGGAGTAGGCCGTTTCCGGGTACGCCGGCACGGGCGTGGTCATGATATCTCCTATTCAGGAGAATATTCTCTCTTATTTGGGAAATGGCAAGGGGGCGGCGCGCTACTCGACGTGGACGGACCGCGTCAAAAAGGCGCTCCCGCCGCGGCTGTCGCGGAGGACGACCCACAAGGTGAGGGGACCCGAGTCAGGAGCGACGAACGAATTCGTCGTGTCATTTCCAGGGTCTTTCTCGGCCCGGCCGGTGACGGACGCGGCGAACGAGCCGCGGTTCGAAAACCAGGAGACGCTCATCGCTTCGACGCGGTTCTCGAGCGCGGTCCCGTCCGGGGGAAGGGAGACGTACGTCTCACGGCTCTCTCGGTCCCACCGGACGCGCAGCTGGACGGATTCGCCGGCTTTCACGGCGGCGAGGTCCTGAAACCCCCCGGGTGTCTGTAGCTCCAGCGAAGGCTCGTGCGGGTTCTGGTTCGGCCGATAGCGATCGGCAAGTTGCCTTGCCAGATCTGCCGGCGCGTCGGGGAGCGCGCACTGGATCCGCACCTGCTCGAAGCTGATCGCGCCGAGGAACGAGATGCGCACCGGCTGATAGAAGCCGCCGGTCGCGTCGGGATCGCGCGGGCGGTCGCTCGACGAAATGGGATCGGGACCGAAGCGGGAGCAGGTGTCCGCGGGGATCGCGCCGGTCGCGACGAGCCCGTCGACGGAGAGCGGAATGCCCTTCTCGGCGAGGCAGGCCTCCGACACCGGCCGAGGGTCGCCGATCGTCGCGGGCGTGGTGCAGAACGTGAGCTCGGGCGTCGCCCCGGCGGCATCCGGCGCGGGGACGACGTGGATCTGCACCATCGCCCGCGGATGAAGCTCGGGAGGATCGGCGACCGCGGCGATCACGCGCGGCGCGGTGACGAGGGTCGTGTCGTCGGCGAGCTCCGGCGCGCAGGCCGCGGCGAGCAAGGCAACGAAGCAGCGCGTGCTCACTTTGCGCATGAACGCGTCGCGGGCGATCATAGCTTCACGCTCACTCCCGCGACGGCGAGCGCCGGCTGGCCGGTGACGACGCCGCGGGTGCGGAAGTCGCTCGAGTAAACGTACTCTTCGGCGTTCTGGTGCGCGGTGACGTTCAGCGCGTCGACGTACACGTCCACCTCGCCGTTTTCGGCGAAGGGGATGAGATAGTCGCACCGCAGATCCAGCTGGAAAAAACTCGGGAGGCGGATGCCGTTGGTCGGACCGAGCTCCGGCGCAAACCGCGCGGAGGCGATGTCGTAGTACGCACCGACGACGGCCGTTCGCGGCAGTCCGCTCGCATAACGCGCGCGCACTCCGAACCGAAACGCGCCGAGTATCTTCTCGGCGCCGAGCGCCGCGACGAGGGGCGCGTCGTAGTCCGAGAGACGCACGGCCTTGCCCGGATCCTGTCGCTCGCTCCGCGACAGCGTCGCCGAGAAGAACCCGCTGAATCCGTAGACGGGGCGTTGGCGCAGGAAGAGCTGCACGCCGTACGCGCGCCCCGTGCCCGCGCCGACGAGGCTCTCGGAGATCGGCGGAGTCGGAACCGGGGAGCGAGCGGGCACGTCCTGAAGCCACTTCGAGAACGCGACGAGCTCCACGGTCGTGGTGCGAGTGAGCCGCGCTCGCTCGCCGAGGGCGACGTGGGTCGCGTGCTCCGGGCCGAGCGCCGGATTGCCGAAGACCGCGCCGAGATCGGACACATCGGGCGCCTGATGATAGCGCCCGGCGGAGACGAAGAGCGTCGCGCGCCGGGACGCCGCGTACTCGACGGTCGCGCGGGGATCGACGACGCCCTTCAACGTGGAAGCGGCGACGTCGGGGACCGTTCCGAGGGGCGGCCGGTTTCGCGTCGATTCGATCAGCATTCCGTCGAGGCGGACACCGGGCTCGAAGGTGAACGCGCCGAGCTTCGCCGCGACCGCGGCGTACGGCGCCGAGCTCGCGACGCGGGCATCGTAATCGTCTCGGCCGTAGGCCGCGCCCGGCGGGGTTCCGAAGGGGTAGGGATCCCCTTCGCGCCGCGGGACCGCGGGCGAGCCCATTCGCGTCACGTGCGCGCCGGTGAACGCGACGTCGGCGCCGAAAGTGAGGACGAAGGCGTCCGAGAGTCGTGTCCGCTCCCTGGCTCGAACGCCGAGCGTCGTCGAGCTCACGGAGAGCTCGGACGGCAAGCTGCCGAACTGGTCGGTGACGTCGTTCGTGTCGCGGCCGAAGTACGGCGTGATCGTCGCTTCGGAGCCGTCGCCGCCGCGCTTTTCGTACCGTGCGTACACGCGGCTGAAGCGCACGTCCACTTGCTCGCTGCGAACGGCCGAAGGATCCGCCGCGCCGATCGCGGTGCGGCTTTCATCCGAAGAGACGATGCTCGCGAGCCGGAACGACGCGCCGCTCCCGAGCGTGAAGCTCGCGTCCGCCTGCGCGTCCCAGTAGCTCGGGACCACGACGAGGCCGAACGCGTCGCGATCGATCGTCTGCGGAAGCCAGCGATCGACGTAGCCGTACCGCCCGGCCGCGCGCGCCGCGGAGTGCGGCAGCGGCAGCGGCGCGGACGCGACGGCGCCCGCGTCGAGCATGTCTGCGTGGAGCACGGCGGAAGGTCGCGCGTCGTCGATGTCCGACGACGCGAGGCGCACGATGCCGCCGACGCTGTCCCCTTGCTCGACGCCGAACGCCCCGGGCGACACCGCGACCGTGTCGAGCAGCGGGGACGGCATGACGGAGCGGATGCCGCTGCCGTGAAAGAGCCGCGGGAGCTCCACGTCGTCGAGGTAGACTTTCGATTCGCGCGGCGGCGAGCCCCAGGCGATGACGTCGCCCGAGCCAGCGCTTCCTCTGCCGAGCCCGGGCAGAGTCTGGACGGCTTTGACCGCGTCGCCCTGCGTCCCGGCGGCCTCGCTCGCGGCCTCGGCTTGCACCGTGGTCTCGGTGCGCGGCGCCGCGCGCGGCAGGGCGCGCACCGTCACTTCGGTCGCGCCTCCATTAACGGCCATATCGGTGGTCGTTTCTTCGGCGCGGGCTTCCGCCGCGACGAGCAGCGCGACGACGGCGTGCGCGAGCGCGACGACGCTACGGGACATGCAGCTCGAACGCCGTCACGCCGGCGCCTTCGCCGTGCGAGAACCGAGTGTCGTCGGGCAGGCTCTCGCCGCTGGCGCTGGCGACGGAGCGGCCGTCGAAGGTCGCCTCGACGTCGAACCGCGCCGCGCTCTGGCCGCAGAGCGAGAACGT
Source organism: Polyangiaceae bacterium (assembly GCA_035547195.1). Lineage (GTDB taxonomy): Bacteria > Myxococcota_A > Polyangia > Polyangiales > Polyangiaceae > DASZVB01. The sequence continues at coordinate 19,966 of DASZVB010000068.1, read as the reverse complement.
GTCGACGCGGACGACGTACGTCCCCGAAGGCGGCTCGGTCGTGTAGTACACGTTCTCGTTGCGCCGGCCGTCGATGCGACACTCCGCGTTGGAGTCGAAGTCGAGCCGGGCTCCGGTCGTGTACGCGCCCGCGTCGGGCTCCACGCCGCGCGGCGGCGTCCACGAATTCGGGCGCTCGCGGTACACCTCCACGCCGTCGGGGAGGACGACGTGCAAGTCGAGATCCGCTTCGGTGTCCCAGAACAGCGAGATGACCAGCGTGCCTTCGGGGAGCGGCGTGGCCGTCAGCGTGAAGGGCTCGATGGCGCGCTTGCCGAAGTGTCCCGCGGCGTCCACGGCCGCGACGAAGAGCCGGTGCGGCCCAGGTGCGACGTCCCCCGAAAATGAGAGCGGCGCGTCGAAGCTCACCGAATCCGGAGACTCGGGCAGCGGCGGTCCGGCGACGACGATCCAGTATCCGCCGTCGCCCTCGAGCTGGATGGCGGCGCTCGTCGCGTCCGGCGCGAGCACGCCGGTGAACGTCTTCCCCTGGTAACCGGCGGCGAAGCGAGTCTGAGTGAGGTACGCCGCCTGCACGTCCGGACCGCCGGAAGCGCCGGGGAGCGCGCCGCGATAGAGCGCGCCGCCCTCGACGCGCAGCCCGAGATCCGTGCCGAGGTCGGCTTGCTGTCCGTCCATGCAAGCGGTCGGACACGACACCCCGAGCGCGCCCAGAACCAGCGCGCCGCTGCGGCGGACCGCGCGCGCGGTCAAAACACGTACTCCCCGCGCACGATGAGCGCGTCGTCGCGCAGTCGGCTCGGCGCGCCCGTCGGCGAGCGTCCGAGGGCGTTGTCGTTGTGATCGTACTCGACCATGAGCCGCGCGTGATCGAGCTTGCCGGCGGCGTCGAACGCCCACGTCGAGTATGTCGGGTTCTCGGGCACCGTCACGCCGCCTTGCTGCCGTCGATCGTCGGCGTCCGGATTGTACGAGTCGTAGCGGACGGCGACCTCGGCGTGCTCGGTGAGCTCCTGCGAAGCGCCCACTTGCCAGCCGATCTCGCGCAGCGTGCGCCCGGTGGCGATCGGATCGGCGGGCGCGACGCTCCGATCCAGGTTGTGCGCGACGACCATCTCGCCTCGCAGCGTGAAGCGCCCGAGCACCGGCACCTCGACGTGGACGCGCGCGTCCCCGCCGATCGCGCTGTGATCGAACGGCTTCGACGGCGTGCCCGGCGAACCGGGAACGCTGACGAGCTCCGACAGCTCGATCTGGCCGTTTTCGTTGGAGTCGACCCAGGTCAGGCTGTCCTTCGTCGGCGGGAGGCCCGGGTGCAGCCCGGTCCCCGTCAAGAAAGAGAGCCCGCCTTCGAACGAGACCGGCCCCGCCACGTGCAGGCTGACGCCGGCGCGTCCGACGAGGTCCTTCGCGCGAACCAGATCGCGCCCGGAGTAGCTGCCGGTTCCGAGGGGCTGGCCGTTCATGACGGCCGCGGAGAGGCGCGCGAACCGGTACGCGGCGGAGAACCCCACGCCGAAATCGCGCGCGGCTCCGAAGAAGGCTTGCGTCGCGCGCGCGCGTTCGAGCACCGGGCGTTCCGTCGCGATCTCCAGCGCGTCGAAGCCGAAGGGAATGGGCATCAGCCCGAAATGACCAGAAATGGCAAACGGACTGGTCGTACGATCGCGGCGCACCGCTTCGTCCGGGCGATCGAAGGCGAGCTCGGGGACGGTCGTCGGGTACGTACCGGTCAGCGCCGCCTCGAAGGGGATGACGCTCAAGCCATCGACCGTCGTTGCTTCGATCTCCAGGTGCCCCGATGCCGCGCCGTACCGCGACATGACGCGCACCCGTCCACGCCGGAGCAGGATCCGATCCTGATTCAGCGGCGCGCCGGTCGAAGGATCGATCTCGTTCTCCGACGATTGGTCGTGGACGACCCAGTCGGCCTGAACGAACCCGCTGACGGCGAAGGTCGGCCGGAGCGGCGCGGAGTCCGTCTTCTGCTCCGCCGGTGTCGCGTCGGGCCGCGCCGGTGTCGCGTCGGGCCGCGCCGGCGTCACGACGGGCCGCGCCGGTGTCACGACGGGCCGCGCCGGTGTCGCGACGGGCCGCGCCGGTGTCGCGTCGGACGGCGCCGGTGTCGCGTCGGGCGGCGCCGGTGTCGCGTCGGGTGCCACGGGCGCTTCCGCGGCAGGCGTGGTTTCGGCGGGGCTCCGCGTCGTGACGGCGAGGAGCCCCACCCCTAGCGCGAGCGCGCGGCGTTCAATTCGAGATCGCGGGAAGCATCGGGTGCTTCTCGATGCGAACGGCGTCCGTACAGGCATTGATGATCTCGGCGTGAGTCCTCGGATTGAGGACGCAGTCGTACGGCGGCTCCGCGTCGGCGGGCGTCCCGCCGGCGCCCGGCACACCACCGCTCGATCCCGCATCGGCGGGGTTTCCCCCAGCCGACGAGCTCGCGTCGGCAACGCTGCCGTCACCCGCGCCGCCCGCGCCGGTGCTCGCGTCCGTGGTTCGGGCACCGCCCGTGGTGGACGGCGGCGCCGCGTCCAGGCCGGCGTCCCGTGATCGCGTCCCCCCGGAGCCGGTCGTGAAGCTCGGGTTGTTCTCGACGTGATCGGAGTCGCAGCCCGCGGAGAGCAGCAGGGCGGCGAAGGCGTATCCGATGAAAGCTCGGGTCTTCATGGCGCTCACTTCGCCTCGCAGTAGCCGTGGCGGCACTTGCCGCTCCCGCAGCTCGCGTCCGACGTGCACGTCGTGCACCGCGCGCTCCATTTCGGATCGGTCTTCAGGCTGGGCTCGGCCGCTGCCTCGAAGGAACAGCCGCAAGGCGCCGACGGCGAGTACAGCGAAAAATCTCCGCCGTCGATCTTGCGGGAGACCTGCATCGCGCAATCCGGGACCATGCCGTTGCGCGCCACGATCTGCACCGAGTCGAGGTCGAACGCCGGGGACACGCCCGCCTTGCTGACGACGTGGGTCTCCTTGTCGCCCTGCACCAGGTCGATGAGCCGTGCGACCAGAGGATTGGTCGGAGCATGGGAAGAATCCACCTTCACCAGGTACTCGGTGTAGGCCCACGGCAGATAATGGCCGTCGCGGACGTTGCGCTTGTCCTTCAGCGACGGCGTGGAGTCCGGGTAGTAGCCGTACTTCTGCCCCGGACCCTGGAACGCCAATATGTCGAGGTTCTGGCGGTTCTGGTCGTACAGATCCACGCCGAGGATCCCGATGGTCGCGTCGCGGAGCCCGGGCGGCGCGTTCTCGACGCCGCTGACGACCACCGACGAGCGATCGTCCTGGCCGCTCTTGCGGTAGCCGACCCAGCTCGACGCCGGCAGCTTCGTCGGATCCACGTTCGCGGCGCAGGTGAGCAGCGTGCTCGCGGTGGCGTTGCGGATGTAAACCGAGGGCGTCCCGGTCGCGGGATTCGGCTCCGCCGTCCAGGGGACGGCGTTCACCGATTGTCCCATGCCGGAGAACACGTAATACGCTTCGTCCCAGGTGATGCCGCCGGACGCGGCGTCGAGGCTACCGTCGGGGACGACGAAGCCGTAGCCCAGGATCGGCCCCGGCACGATGTCCGTGTCCGAGGGCTGTTCGCTCTGGATCGTCTGCGAGCAGCTCGAGATGAACGTCGCGCCGATGCCCAGGTCCATCAAGAAGCCGCCGGCGCGGTTGTTACACTGGTGCGGCGTCCCGTTCCACGTCGGGCTCTCGCTGATGCTCGGCACGTAGCGCATCGTCTCCGTCGTCGGCCGCGCGTTGAAGTGGTTGTCGGCGAGCGTGCAGGTGCTGCGCGGCAAATACACCAGCGTGATGGGATCCGCCGCGTCGCGGAGCTGCCGCGCGAGATCGCCGAGAAACGTCATCTGCGTGTCGCCGGCTTCGATGAACACCTTCGGGTCGGGAAGGGCGGCGCAGTCGATGTCCGGGTCGGGTAAGGTCTGTGCGAGACCGCTGCGAGCCCAGCAGCACGAGACCGCGAGGGCGAGCAGCAAGGGTACGGGACGTGAGCGTCTCATGAGCGTTCCTTCCGTGGTCCGGGGCCATGACGGACGGTCACGTCGTCCGGGGGCCCCGCTAGTAAGTCCTCGCCTTCTACAACGATGGCCTCTAAAGGATCCAAGAGAATCTAGAAGTAACCAAAAGGAACATCAGTGAAACCGGCGCGCCGCCGTGGCACGGTTACACGGGGGACGCGCTCCGTTCGGAAACATGCATGGGAACGACGAGAAAAAAAGTTGCCGTGCTCGGCGGTCTCGTCGGCACGAACGAAATCGCCGGGCTTCTCCAGGTTCACCCCAAGCACGTGTACCGGCTGTTGAAGCGCGGATTGCCGAGCCATCGCGTCGGCGGCGAATGGCGGTTCGATTCGAACGAAGTGCTCGAGTGGGTGCGGGGCGGACGGCAGGTTTCACGGACAGCTTCGGCCAGGCGCGCCGGCCGCGCTGACGACGAAATGCCGCCGCCGCTCATCGCCGCGAACGGCGACGTCTGCGTCGAGCTCGTGCTTCGGTTCATCGCCGAGCAAAGGGGGGTTCCCCTCGGGTTCGTCCAGGCGGATCAGAAGTCGGCGTCGGAGCTCGTCAGCGATGGCCGCGTGCTCGCGGCGGGGTTGCACGGCGCCATCCCGAGCTCCGAGCAGCAAATCCACATCCATCTCGCGCGGCGCACCGTCGGCCTGGCGTACGGGCGTCGGAAGCTCCGGAAGCTTTCGGACGTCGAAGGGCTTCGCCTCGCCAGCCGTCCCACGACCGCGGGAGTCCGAGCGCACCTGGACCAGGCGCTACGCGGTGCAGGCATGAACGCAGACGACGTACACCGCGACGCGCTGCTGTGCGCATCCCATCGCGACGTCGTGCTCGCGCTCGTATCCGGCAACGCGGACGTCGGCTTGGTGTCGCTCGCGTGGGCGCATCGTGCCGGGCTCGAGCTATTGCCGATCCTCGACGAAGACTATGCGCTCTGCCTCAAAGCGAGCTCGCTCACGTCGGACGCCGGGCGCGTGCTCGTTCGCGCATTGCAGGCTCCGGCGCTGCGCCGCTCACTCGCTGCGCACGCCGGCTACGACGCCCGGCAAACAGGCACGCTGGTGGTGTAGCGCCCCGCTGTAACGGGGCGCGGCGAAACGCCCAGCGGCGCACCGGGTGCCACGGTCAGAAGCAGTGCGGCCCCGCAGCCGCGCCGGCGCTCACTCGAACGGGGCGGTGAAACGCGCGACGGCGCACCGGGTGCCACGGTCAGAAGCAGTGCGGCCCCGCAGCCGTGCCGGCGCCTCACTTGCACGCGGCTCGGTGGACCGCCTCATCCGTGTCGCCCACGTTGGAGGGTTCGTAATCCGACACTTCGTCCCTTGAGCGTCGACGTCCTTCCATGGAGCGCGACAACGATGTACCGGTGCGGGACATCCGCTCTGGCTCATCGCGTGAGAGTGCGCATGAACAGGCAGAAATCGCCTCGAACGAGCGCATCTCAGAGGAGGTTGGGACATCAACGGTACATGGGAGGGTCGATGTCCCGGTGATGTCCCTAGGTGCTGCTCGGCCGAGCGCAATCGGCATCAATCGAGCCAGATCCGAGCGCTCGTGGAGCACTCATCAACGCTTGCATGTCCCGGTCGTGTACCTCGCACCGCGCGTCTGGCATGGCCGCATGCAAAAAACTCGTCGTGTGCCCCACACGGCGCGTCTGGCGCGCGTGCAGAAAACTCGCGGCTTTCCACGCTTCTCGCGGCTTTCCACGCTTCTCGCGGCTTTCTCGACATCGGGGTCGATGCGGCACGCTACAAAAGTCGCGCGTCTCTCGCGACCAGAACCCCGGCTGGCGCCGGCCTCGCCGGTTTTTCTCGTGGCCCTTGGCCTCCACGACGACGCCTGAAACGTTTGCCGGCGCCTCGCTCGCGCAAACTGTCGACCGAACGTGTTCGGCGGCAATTGCCGCGCCAGCAGATGAGCCGCCGCGCAAACTGTCGACCGAACGTGTTGGGCGGCGATTGCCGCGCCGGTGGATGAGCCGCGCGGATTTCTGCCGTCGAGCCCGTTACTTCCGCGGATGCTCGATCTGCGTCACGTCGCGGATGGCGCCGCGGGCGGCGCTCGTCGTCATCGCCGCGTACGCGCGCAGCGCGACGGACACCGGACGATCGCGGTTCGGCTTCCACGCCGCGCTCCCGCGCGCTTCCATTTCCGCGCGGCGCGCCGCGAGCTCCTCGTCCGGCACCAGCACGTCGAGCCTGCGCGCGGGGATGTCGATGCGAACCCGATCGCCTTCGCGGACGAGCCCGATTCCGCCGCCCTCCGCCGCTTCCGGCGAAACATGGCCGATACTGAGACCGCTCGTGCCACCGCTGAAGCGCCCGTCGGTGACGAGCGCGCAAGCCTTGCCCAGGCCCTTACCCTTCAAGAACGACGTCGGGTAGAGCATCTCCTGCATCCCCGGTCCGCCTTTCGGGCCCTCGTACACGATCACGACGACGTCGCCCGACTTCACTTTGCCTTCCAAGATTCCGTCGCACGCCGCTTCCTGTGACTGAAAGACGCGCGCCGGCCCCTCGAAGCGCAGAATGTTCTCGTCGACGCCCGCCGTCTTCACAATGGATCCGTCCTGGGCGATGTTGCCGTAGAGCACCGCGAGCCCGCCGTCCTTACTGTAGGCGTGCGCGGCGTCGCGGATGCAACCGCTCTCGACGTTGGAGTCGGCGTCCGGGAAATACTTGTCCTGCGAGAACGCGACCGTGGTGCGCACTCCGCCGGGCGCGGCGAGCGCGCGTTTTCGCGCTTCGTCCGTCGCGCTCGGGCGGCGGATGTCGTTCGCGTCCACCGCGGCGCCCATCGTCGCCGAGTGCACGGTGGATACCTCGCGATGGATCAGCCCCAGACGATCCAGCTCGCCCAGGATGGTGAAGATGCCGCCGGCGCGATGCACGTCTTCCACGTGAAAGTGCGACGACGGCGCGACCTTGCAGATGTTCGGTACGCGGCGGGAGAGGCGATCGATGTGCTCCATGCGGAAATCGACGCCGGCCTCGTGCGCGATGGCGAGAATGTGCAGAACGGTGTTCGTCGAGCCGCCCATCGCGATGTCGAGCGCCATCGCGTTCTCGAAGGCGTCGAAGGTGGCGATCCGGCGCGGCAGGACGCTCGTGTCGCCGTCGACGTACCGCCGCTTCGCGAGCTCGACGATGCGCTCGCCGGCGCGTTCGAAGAGCTCCCAGCGCTTCGCGTGCGTCGCGAGCAGCGTGCCGTTGCCGGGCAGCGCCAGACCGAGCGCTTCGTTCAGGCAGTTCATGCTGTTCGCCGTGAACATGCCGGAGCACGAACCGCACGTCGGACACGCGGAGCGCTCCATGTTCGCGAGATCGGCGTCGGTGACCGAGTCGTCGCTCGACGCGATCATCGGATCGATGAGGTCCAACTTTCGCACCAGCGGCTTGCCGTCCCGGTCGTGAGTGCCGACGAGCTTGCCGGCTTCCATGGGGCCGCCGGAGACGAAGATGGTCGGGATGTCCAGTCGCATCGCCGCCATCAGCATGCCCGGCGTGATCTTGTCGCAATTGGAGATGCAGACGAGCGCGTCGGCGCAGTGGCCGTTCACCATGTACTCGACGCTGTCGGCGATGAGGTCGCGGCTCGGAAGGGAGTACAGCATGCCGCCGTGACCCATGGCGATGCCGTCGTCGATCGCGATCGTGTTGAACTCGACGCCCCATCCGCCGGCTGCGTCGATCACCTGCTTCACCTTTTGTCCGACGTCGTGCAAATGCACGTGCCCCGGGACGAACTGCGTGAAGCTGTTGGCGATCGCGATGATCGGCTTCTCGAAGTCCGCGTCCTTCATGCCCGTGGCGCGCCACAGGGCCCGAGCGCCCGCCATGTTGCGGCCAGCAGTGGAGGTTCGGCTTCGGTAGGACGGAGGCGTCATGCCCAGGAACCTAGCGGAAATTCGCGCGCCGGCCCACGGAGAGGCTTTTGCTCAGGAATTCAACCGTCGTCGTCGTCCGCCGGCGCGGGGCCGTCCCGAAAGCGACGGCGGGGAGGCGCTTTGACCTTCAGATCCTGCAGGGCGAGAAACAGCCGGGCTTGCTCCTTCGGCGTCAGCTGCGTCGCGATGTCGTTGAAGGCCCGTTCCATGAGCGTCTGCAGCGCTTGCCGGTTCGTGCGGACCTCGTCGAGCGCGCCCTTGTACGCGGCCTGATCCTCGCTGTTCAGGACGATCAGCGCTTTCAGCTTTTGCCGTCCGTCACGGATCGAAAGCGAGATGCGCCGCCGCTCCGGCGCGTAGCGATCGAGGATCGCCTCCACCTTGGACGCCTTCTCGTCGCTGAGTCCCACCTTTTCGCGCAGCACGCGGCTGCGCACCTTCATGAGCCGCTGCTGCATCGGACCGCCGGGTCCGGGGCTCGCGACGGGCGGTGGCGTCGCCGGCGGAGCGGCAGGAGGCGGCGGCGCTCCGAGCGCCGGACCGCAGGCGAGCAGCAGCGCTCCCGGAAGCAACCAATGGCGTTTCATTGCGCGTTCCTTTCAACCTGGCGTTCGGGTAGCGCCTTTCGTTCCATCTTCGAGCCGTGCGGGCGATCCTCGGAGCCGTCCATCAGCGGCCCGAGATCGAACGGCTCCATGTCCGACGGCTCGCCGACGAGCACCGCGAACGCCGGATCGTCCGTCTCCGTCGAGTCTTCCCCTTGCGTCGCGACCTGCGCCGGCGCCGCGCTTCCCGTTGCGCGCGCTTCACTCGTGGCGACCGCGCTCGAGCTCGTCGCGTCGCTCTCTACCTTCGAAGCGTGCCGCGCCGGCATCGCGAGATACAGCGCCGCGGCCGCCGCCGCGGCCGCCGGCGCCCAGAGCGCCGACGTCTTCGCGCCGAAACGGTGCTTTGCGCTCCCCACGTCGCGTGCGCGGCGCACAAGCTTCGTCCGCTCTTCATCCGACGGCGTTCGCGCCGTGCGGTCGAAGAGCGAAGCGAGGGATGCTTCCCGATCGTCATTGTCGTTTCGGTCGGTCATGGTTCGGATCTCTTCGCCTCGTTCGCGTCCTTCGGCGGGCCGTCGATCAGGTCGCGCAGTCGTTCGTTCAAGTCGCGCAGCGCGTGATGCACGAGCACTCGTGCCGACCCTTCCGTCGTCCCCACGGCTTCCGCGATCTCCGCGTACCCGAGCCCCGCGTCGAGCCGCAACAACGCCACGCGCTGTCGCTTCTCGGGCAACGTCGCGAGCGCGGCGCGGATCTTTCGCGCCGTCTCTTCCGCGGCGTACAGATCGGCAGGCGTGGCGGGTTGGGGGCTGTCCGGCGCGGTCGCTTCGCGCCGCGACCGACGCAGTTCGGCGCGCAGCAACGTGCGCGCCCGTCGCACCGCGACCGCCGCGACGAACGCCCGAAACGACGTCCCCGGCTCGTACCGCGACAAGCGCCGGTGCACGATCTCGAGCGCCTCCTGCACCGCGTCCTCCGCCAGCGCGGCGTTCCCCGCCGCCCGCGCCGCAATCCGGTACAAGAGATCGAGGTGCGGCTCCACCAATGTGGCGAAGGCGCGCCCGTCTCCGCCGACCGCCCGCTGCACGAGCCGCATCTCGGCCGAAGTATCCGCGTCGGCGTTCGGCAAGACGCGAGTTTCTGCCGGGAAAGGCCGCACCATGTCCACGTCTTCTTTATGCCGGCGGGGCGCGGTTTGTTAGTCGCGAGCCGCGTCTTCTTTATGCCAGCGGGGGCGGTTTGTTTGACGGCGGTTGAGCTCGCCCTCGGGACTCACGACAGCTTCTCTACGAACGCCGCAACCCGAGCCAAGATGCGCTCTTCCACCGTGTCCTGCGTCTCGCCGGAGTGGCGCAGCTCGCTCTTCGCCACTTCGAGCGAATGGTCGCCCCCTTCCACGACGTGAAGATCGTTGGGCGCCGCCATGCGCGGGCGAACCGACTCGAGCACGTCGAGAGGACACAAGGGATCGCGCGTCCCTTGAAGGAACAAGATGGGCGCTCGCATCTGCAAGAGAACCGCGTCGCGTAGCGCGCCGGCCTTACCCGCGCCCTTGAGCGGATAACCGAAGCACACGACTCCGCTCACCGGTTCTTCGAGCGACACGTGACACCCGACGCGCCCGCCCATGCTCTTGCCAGCGAGCACGACGGGCCCCTCGCGCCCGGCGCGCGCCTTCGCGAGCGCCTCCCGGTGTGCGGCGATCAGCTTCGGCAACGGATCCGGCGATCGGCGTCCGGCGAGCATGTACGGATAGTCGACCCGCACGACGTCGCCGACCACGGCGAGCCGCTCCGCCCAGCGTTGCATCCACTTCGAGCTGGAGGGCGCGCCTGCGCCGGGGGCGAAGATGATCAGCGGGCGGGGCATGCGGCGTGAAGTGGGAGCAGATTCGACGGCTTACTGGTACGCTCGGGTTTCGTGGGGTCGAATCGAACCGTCGGGCAGATCCATCTTGGAAGAGAACTGGGAACGGTCGCCACGAGTGAGCCTAAGTCAGGCCGAGCTCATCCGTCTCGTTCAACCGGCCTTTCCGGGGCGAACGGTTCGAGAATATTCAGTTCTTGCCGCCGGCCTCGCAAACACGAACATCCGATTCCGGCTGGACCCAGGAACTTCCACGTACGTCCTTCGACTGCATCAGCGCGATAGAGCGGCTGCGGCACGTGAGCAAGCACTCATGACGCAGCTTCGCGTTGGCTCCCTCGTGCCCACGCCAGAGCTCATTTACTCCGATCCTCTACCGGAACGCGGCACACATCCCTATTCGATCTGGACCTTCGTCGAAGGCACCCTGCTCCGGGAGCTCTTCGACACGTTGGCCCCCGAGGAGCTCTTCGACACCGCGCATGCGTGCGGCAGGGCTCTCTCATGACGCTCCAGGTTCGAGCCTTTCGAGAAGGCGATCGCGCGGCCGTCATCGACCTGTGGTCGGACGCGTTTCCGGAAGAGCCACACCACAACGTCTCGTCCGAGATGATTGATATGATTGATAGGAAGCTGCGCGTTCAAGCGGAGCTGTTTCTCGTCGCCGAGCTCGATGGCGTAGTCGTAGGAGCGGTGATGGCCGGATTCGACGGTGTCCGCGGGTGGCTACATCGTCTCGCGGTTCGGACAGGGTCGCGCCGCAACGGCGTGGGAACTGCTCTCGTGAGAAGCGCAGAGTCGGTGCTGCACGCTCTCGGCTGTCCGAAGGTGAACCTTCAGGTCCGAAGCTCGAACGCAGAGGTCGTCGCGTTCTACCGTGCTGTCGGGTATGCGATCGAAGACCGCGTTAGCCTGGGCCGGCGGCTCTGAGTGACGACGAGCTCCTCGGCGTCGGGCACCGCGGGTCACGCTAGCATGTAGTACGTATACGAACATTCCGATCAGCGGCGAGCACCCCCTTCAGCGGCACCCCTTCAGCGGCGAGCACTCCCTTCAGCCGCGCGCGGCTACGCAGCGCGCACCCCCTTCAGCCACGCGCGCGGCTACGCAGCGCGCACCCCCTTCAGCGGCGCGCGCGGCTACGCAGCGCGCACCCCCTTCAGCGGCGCGCACCCCCTTCAGCGGCGCGTCGCTACAGAGCACCAGGATTCGTCACCGCCCCGCCCGCCGCTGCTCGTCGCAAGCCGACGCCAGCACCGCGACCACGGCTTCTCGTACCGCAGGCGGAATCACGTGCTCGACGCCGTCGCTCACCTTTAGCTCGACCCTGTATCCGAGCTTCTGCAATGCGTCGGCGCCGGATTTGTCGCGATCGAGCGGCACGCGTGTATCCGCGTTGCCATGAAACGCGAAAATGGGCGGCGCATTTTGCGGCAAGCTCGCCGGCCACAACGGAGGCGGCAGCCAGCCGCTGATTGGCACGCTCGCGGCGATCGCGTCCGCGTGGCGCGCGGCGACGGTGTAGCTCAGCGCGCCGCCTTGCGAGAAGCCGGTGACGATGGGTTTGCCGAGGGTCGGGTGCGCTCGCGCGGCTTCCGCGGCGAATCGGGCGATGTCGTCGGCGGCTTTCGCCATACCGGGCGCGGATTCGTCGGAGGTCGCGCCGTACGGGGCGAACCACTGGAAGCCGTCGCCGAACGGCGTCGCCGAGTGCGGCGCGATCACGCGTGCTGCCACGGGGAAGTCGCTGAAGAGACCGAGGAAGTGCTCGGGGCGGTCGCCGAGGCCGTGGAGGGCGATGACCAGGGGCAGGGCCGCGTCGCGTGCGGCACCCGCGGTGGTCACTTCGACGTAGTCGAGGGAGAGCTTTGCCGGCGCAGCCGGCCGAGCCGCGGCCGGCGCGCCGGAGCCGGTGGTCGCGCGCGCGCTCGGCGAAGACTGGCAACCGCTCACGACGGCGGCGACGAGGAGCGCGCCGGACAGGGTCCTGATCGGGCTCGTCACGAGATGCCGCGCCTCAGACCGGCTCGGCCACGACGGGCGGCGTTTCGTCGACGGCCATCGTTTCTCCGAACCGCCGCACCTGGATGCTCGGGATGCTGACGCTCATGCCCATCACGTCGGTGATGACGACGACGGGATCGCCGGGCATCACGCGGTTGCGCTGGGCGAGCTTCTCGAGCGCGGTCTGGATGGTCTTCTCGGCGTTCTTCGAGAAGTCGATGACGAACGGGACGACGGAGCGGTTCAGCCAGAGCTTGCGGCGCACGCTGCTCATGTTGGTGAAGGCGTAGATGATGGCGCGCTGCGGGCGGTAGCTCGCCACGAGCTGTCCGAGCAGCCCGCGCCGCGTGATGACGACGATGGCCGGCGCGTTCAGCGAGTCGGCGACGCGGCAGGCCGAGCGCGCGATTTCTTCGCGGGCGTCGGCCGGTTTGCGGTCCAGGTAAAAGCCGAGGCCGGGCTCGCGTTCGATGCGCTTCGCGATGCCGTCCATGACCTCGACGCAGCGCACGGGGTATTTGCCGCTCGCGGTCTCGCCGCTGAGCATGATCGCGTCCGCTTGCTCGTACACGGCGTTGGCGACATCCGTGGTTTCGGCGCGCGTGGGCATCGGCGCGTCGCGCATCGATTCGAGCAAATGGGTCGCGACGATGACCGGCTTGCCGACGCGCGAGCACTCCCTCACGATGCGCCGCTGGATCACCGGCAGATCGCGGAAGTCGACCTCGACGCCCAGGTCGCCGCGCGCGACCATGATGCCGTCGGCGACTTCGAGGATCTCCGAGAAGTTGTCGACGCCTTCCTGGTTCTCGATTTTCGCGATGAGCTTGATGTTCGCCTCGCCCTGCTCGAGGAGCTGTCGCGCCTCCACCACGTCGCTCGGCGAGCGCACGAAGGAGAGCGCGATGAAGTCGAGCTCGTGCTTCATGGCGAACTGAATGTCGCGTCGATCCTTCTCCGTGATCGACGGCAAGTTCACGCGGATGCCCGGCAGGTTGATGTGCTTGCGCGACCCGAGCTTTCCCCCGTCGAGCACCCGACACACAAGACGGTACTCGTGCACCTCGAGCACCTCCAGGTTGATCAGCCCGTTGTCGACCGTGACCTTGTCGCCCTTCTTCAGATCGTTGACCAGGCTCCGGTAGTCGACGTGCACGCTGCGCTGCTCCGGGTCGGTCACCGGGCTCACGGAGAGCGAAAATGTTTCGCCCACCTTGAGCTCGAGCGCGTTCTGCAGCTCGCCCGTCCGGATCTCCGGCCCTTGCAGGTCGACCAAAATGGAGATCGGGTGATTCAGCTTTTGATTCAAGCTCTTGATGCGCCGCACCGCCATCAGGTGCGATTCGTGGTCACCGTGCGAGAAGTTGAGGCGCGCGATGTTCATGCCGGCCATCGCCATGCGCTTCAGCGTGTGGGACGTGTCGCAGGCGGGCCCGATCGTGCAGATGATCTTCGTGTGTCGGAATTGCCGTCTTTCTGAGTCTTTCTCCATGGTTAGCTCTTCTGACGGTTCCGTGTGTCGCACTTTCTGTCGCACCTAGTGCAGTAGCGTCGGAATATTGGAGACAATTCGCCGTCCTGTTCGGGGGCTCCAAGTGTGCATCATCGCACGGTCTGACGCGAGCCGGCGAGTTCCAGTGTCCCTGGAGTCCCATCGGTAACGGATGGGATCCGGACGGCTGGACGATTCGACACACCGTGACCATCTTGCGCCCGTCAGGGCGGGGTCTGCCCGGGACATGTCGTCCCGAGGCATTCGCCTCCTATTGCCAAAGGAACATTAACAACATGAGCAAGGTCATCAAAGCAGAGATTAAAAAGGTCATGCCCTGGAAGCCAAAGGACGGCTTTCACCAATTCAGAATCATCATTCAATATCGGACTGAACAAGAACCGCATAAGCGTCAATACCTGACTCAAGTGGTCAAAGCCGCCAAGCTGGGAATCGCCCAAAGCATCGCGGAAACCCTTCGCTACGAAGTAGCAACCGGCAAGCTTCAAAAGAGCGCGCATGAAGTCATAGTCAAAGAACAGCCGCTCACTCTCAGGGACGGATATGCCCTGTACGAAGAACGGATGATGGCGCGCAAGCGTCCGATTCAAACCATCACCAGCACCAGGGCACTCTTTGAGAACCATCTCTTTCCGGTTCTGGGTGAAACGGCTTTGGATGAGATTAATGACCATGCCGTCAATACCGTTTTGAAGAAGGAGCTAGCTGACAAGATTGCCAAAGGTCAACTCAGCATGGTGACGGCTAATCACCATGTGAGCCGTCTCAAGAATTGCCTTAACCTCCTTTATCAACTGGGGAAGAAGAAGACCCCGGTTCCCGCTTGGGAAGCCTTCACCCCCAAGACTCCGGAAGAAGCCAAACCCGCCAAGCATAAGCATGCGGTCATTACCAAAGCCGACTTCGAAGAAGCCCTGAGAAGAGCTGCCGAGCTGGAGGATCCTGTCTATCCGGCATTCCTGTATCTGACCGGGCATTGCGCTTTGCGATTGGGGGAAGCCCTGGGTTTGCAATGGTCGCACGTCCACTTGGATGCAACTCCGGAATACCCGCACGGTTTCATCCGGGTGGAATATCAAAAGGACAATCGTGGGGAGCTCCGTCACTGCAAGGGCAAACTGGGTCAGACCGAAGTCCCGTTGAGTGAGAAAGCCAATCAGGCTTTGCGAGCGCTGCAAGGGAGCCAGCCGGCGGGAACCAAGATGGTTCTGACCGTCCTGTGTCAAAGACGAGTCTATCGAGGGATCGTGGTAACGCGCGCCATTCGGGAGAAGAGGCGGGATCGTGCCTACTGGGCACCACCCCATCGTAATGACGTCATCAACTGGTGTCATGCCCTGCTAGGGACCGGCAACGTTCATGGTGCTCGGCACTTTGCCATTACCCGACTTGCCAATAGCGGAGCTGCACTAAAGACGGTCAAAGACTTCGCTCGGCATGCCAACGTCAATACCACCTTAGGCTACTTTGATAGCACCAAAGCCGAATTGGGAGCCGCCATTACTAAAGCTTTCGATTGAAGGAGCCGTAAGGACCATCGGCAGAGACGCGTCCAAAGAGGAATAACAACATGTTCAAACACGTAATCATAACAATCATTGCAATGTTTTTGATAGCTTGCGGCAATACCAATCAAACCAATCAAACTCAAACCAAAGCCTCCCCCGTGGTTCCCCTGGTCATTCAAGTGGTGGTGGACGACCCTGCCCTAGTTGAATCGGTCGACTATGGGATCCAGTGGTGGGAGCAAGCGGGCTTTAACCAGCTGGTTAGGGTGGACGAGTGTGACCCCTCGGCTTTTTGCTCTCACGTCCGCTTCATGACTCCGGACGAGCGAATTAGCATTAATAACCAATATGGTCATGGTGGTGACGTAGGTGGATTGACCAGCAATGACCGGACCCTGGTTCGCATGAACAAGGACCTAACGCTGGGTTATCTGCCCTCGGAAGCGCTCAATATCTCGGTTAGCCATGAGCTAGGGCACGTTCAGGGTTTTCAACATAGCAAAGACCCGGGTGACCTTATGTTCGTGCAGCCAACTTTTACCGGAACCATCTGTATCCAAGGAAAGGCGTGTAGGGAGTTCTCGTGATTCTCATACTTATCTTTCTGGCTCTCTTGCTTATCAATGTCTGAAGCAAAGGGAATATCAATGACCAAGTCAAAGAAGAGCGAACCCAAGAGGGATGTTTACGTGGTGATGACGGCGGAAGCTATTAGCGTCCGATCCGCTGAACTGTCTGGAAGCCTGGATAAGCGATTGCCTGGTACCGTGGTGGCGGTGCGGGATACCTGTCAGGCTGCCTTTCTACGGGTGGAGGAACTGACTCCCGAATACGGGGAACTATTCGTCCGCCTGGTGAAGGTCACCAATCGCCAATTGGAGGAGCATCTCCGCCAAGAGGCTCTGGAGGACGCCAATCGAGCTCTTCGGAAAGGCGCCCCCAACTCCCTCAAGTCATAGCTGAGCGCAGCTTGAAGCTGCGAATGCAGCGCATTGGATAGGGGTCTATCTCTCGCCATTCGGGAGGGGCGTCATACCGGACGCCTCTCCCGTTTTCTTTTGGGAGCTGGGGACCTGGCGACGATAGCGGATCGTCCCATCCGGTTCGAGCCGCACGGCTATCAGACCCCGCGTAATCGCCTCCTGGAGGGCTTTTCGAACCCTGGATCGGGGTACCGAGGGCAGCGCGGCAAAGAGAGCTGTATCGGGGGAATCTCGCGGAAGACAACGCAAAGCGTCAATCACCATGTCGGAAACGGCATGCCAGGTTCCGCAAAACTCACATTGCCCCACATCCTCATGCCCTCGGTAGAAGTGCACCGAGCAAGGAAGTGGTTGTTTTTTCAGGCGTGATCGGCGCTCGCAATGCATGGGGGAGCCGATTCTAACACTATTCAGTGAGACACTGAACAGTCACTCCCATCGCGTAACGGGAGAAACGCCCGGGGCATGACGACTAACAACAAGTCCCGCAAGTCTGCAAAGAAGACCGCCCGCATCAACACCATGCCCCCGATGTTTCCAACCCGTGGCGAGGCGGCAGGGTTCCGCTTGGCAAAGCTCTACGGTTCGATGCTGGATCGGGCAGAGCAAGAGATCCAGCAACTCATGACGAAGGGAACCAAGCTGGAGCGTTGGATGGTTGCTGATATCGTGGGCACCAAACTGGAGGACTTTGCAAAGCAATGGGTGGAGGAACTCGCCATTACTGAGTCCACCATGGACGAAGTAGAAACCGGCTTCGCTTCGATGCTGGAGTCATAAACGCAGCAACGCTATCCCCCATCGCATAACGGGAAAGGTAATTAAAACATGTCAAAGAAGATTGTTGGCAAGAGCGCGACCATTATCGAGAACAAGACCGATCGCAACTATGTGATTGCGACGCTTCATGAAAGGTTCTATCTGGAACCGGGAGAACTGGAAAAGAAACTAGACGGACATATCATAGCTTGTGTCAAAGCTATGGCTGCAACCAGTCGAAGACGCCAATACTTCGCCTTTCCAGAAGATGGCTATACCATTCTCCTCATCTGTGCTGATACGCGAATTGCTGAGTTCTTCTGTTATCTGAGCTTGGAGCCTCCTTTCGATCCTGAACGGGAAGAGTACATCCAATCCACAGTCGCCCTCTAAGAACAGTGTCATAAACGCAGCAACGCGCGCCAGAACGCAGCAAAGCCCCCGGCTCGAAAGAGCTTGGGGCTTTTTTTATTGAGCCGGAAGGCTTCCCCGTTGCTTACGCATAGCATGTAACGGCGTAGTATCTCCTCCGCCAAAGTGCCTTCGGTGCTCGATAATCGCCTGAACCGCTGCCAATGTCTCTCGAGAGCTTAGGTAATCATTCTTGATGGAATTGCAGGTATAACAGCACGAAACACAGTTGAAGGGTTCATAACCTAGATCGTTTCGAACGCGGTCCACCCCAATACCTGCCTTCGGGGTATCTGATATCTGCCCTTGGCAATAGAAACAGGGGTGCTTGATAATCTCCCCGTACTCTTGCAGGCTAATAGAGACTAGCTGCCCTCGCTTCTTAGCTTTCGTCTTCAGAAGCGAAAAGCGGGCAGACGTCGTTCTTCCCTTGGCTCTGCTCTTCGCTCTCATAGCGTCAACATTGGTATGGTATTGTCTCCTCTGTCGCGCTCTATGGGTATCAATGTTGCGCAAACGGCTTGCGCGCTTAACCTCTTTAATCCTTGCGCGGTTAGCGGCGTAATACTTCTTTGCGTACGCTGCTGTCTCATCAGGTTTCGCCTTCCGCCATTCTCTATTCTTTGCGTTAACCTTATCTCTATTCTTGAGGCGCCACTCTCTCCAATTCTGCTGGACCTTAGCTCGATTCTTCTCACGCCATTCCTTCTGTTGCTGTTTATGGCGAGCCTTCTTCTCATCTGCGGTTAGATTGGTGAGCTTCATAGGAACGCCTTCAACTTCCACATTCTAGTGAGTTGCTTGATGGCTTGGGCGAAGTTGCCTTGGCGCGGAACCTTGCAAACTGTAAAGCCGCTGCTTATTAGCGCATAGTCAAGCTCATTCCTAATCACAGCAAGCCAGCACTCCTTTCCGACGGCAGGAAAACATTGCCAGCTATAACCTGTCTCGGAAGACCGTCTGAGCGTGCCACCGCACTTGTCATGATTAGGGCACTTCATTGGTCCCCCTTCATCTTGAGAGTGTAGGTCTTGCCGGGTTTGACCGCTAGCTCTTGCTGAGAGCTCTTTAAAAACTCCTGGACGGCACTCTGGATCAACCGATTCCGGCTGGTGGTGAGGTTGGAGTGTTCCTTCCTGAGATTGGTTATCAGTTGATCCAGGTCTTTGACCATATCCGCCGGTAAGCGAATGGAGAAGACTACGGTTTCGGGTGGTGTGGGTTTCATTGGTTCTTTTCCTTCTTTGGTTTGGTGCGCGGTATGTTACCGCGTCACATACAGATATAACCAGCTATGCCCATGTCTAATTGGAAAAGATATCCAAGCAATAAGAATTGTTTATCGCCCCCAAAAGCGAGCCTGGCTAATTGGTCATTCTGATTCATCCTCTTTTGATAATGGTCTAATTGATAATGGGTATTCTGGATAGACGACGATGCCCGCCGAGACCATCCCAGCGGGCATATCGCTTGTAACAAGGAAACAGACGAGCCCAAGATAATCTCTACGATTGCGTGTCAAGGGCACGAGGATCGATTATGAGACGTCTTTGGGAGCGGAACGGGTCTCAGGTCGTCCCTGGCTCGGGAATGTTATAAGTTGATTCTGGGAGAGGGCGGCTGGCTGTCTGGTGATACTTTCTCCTCATGGGGTTAAAGAGAAGGGTCTAGATGTCTGTCGGTCCCGATAGTCAGGAAGGCTAGGAGTGTATGCCAGCGTAGCCCCCGCTCCCCAGCGGGGGGGGAGAGAGCTTTAGCTCTCCCCCTGGCAGACACTCATAGACGACTATCCCAGATGATTGGTTTGAGGTAGTAGTTTAGCTGGCTGGCTGTCTGTTTCCTTAAGCAGACAGCTACCTAAACGATCCTTCGGGCAATTCTTTCCTAATAACAACTCAGCATAGCCGCGATATATCAATAGGTGAGCATGTTAAGTATGGAGGGTGTGCCCCTCTGATATTCGTCAGAATATTCCTTTCCAAAGTCAAAAGCAGGAGCCTCGGTCGAAAGATCGAGGCTTTTGCGTTTTCCTCAAAAGTTTTGGGCATAACGATATATTCAAGGTGAGTGGTAGTGACTTTCCGCTCATCTCAAAAAGAAAGGTTTATTCCCATGACTCAAAGCTATTCAATTGCGGTTTCCCCGCTCGATGATTCTAGTTCAATTCGCAAAAAACTAGCAGCCGTACCGATCGTCCCCAACAGCATCTTGGGTGGTACTCTAACCCGCCAACCGGCTTATCTTGCGCCCACTGACCTGTCCAGCGTCAGCTACTCGGTAGAACGCTTAGGATTAGCTCCAGGGCGCCTAGCTCTGTTGGTTGCCGAGGGCTTTACCGGTAAAACCGCTCTCGCCCAATACTTCGGAATATGCATCGCCCATGGCAAAGCCATCTTTGGACAGTTTCCTGTCACTGCCGGCAAAGTGCTGCATATCGATCAAGAGCAAGACGAGCAACAGACGTTT
>DASZVB010000067.1:0-4010 GCA_035547195.1 Polyangiaceae bacterium | reverse complement strand
GACTACCGCGTAGAGCGTGGTCGTCTCCGGCCGGTGACGCTGGTAGCCACGGACGCCGGACGCGTCGAGCGGAACTGCGGGAAGCCCCACGGCGGCCGCGTGGGGCGAGCGGCGTGCCCGGCGTCCGGGCCGCTACCCGCGCCTCCGGCCCGGTAACACCGTGTCGGGCCCGACCCTGATGGCGGTGTCGGATCTCGGGATGTATTTCGCCGTGCTCGCGGCGATCGGCCCCGTTCTGCTCGCAGTGACCACGAGTCTCAACATCAATTTTCTGAGAAAACCCGAACCTGGCGAGCTCATCGTCGAGACCAGGCTTCTCAAGCTGGGCAAGCGTCTCGCAGTGGGTCAGGTACTGGTGTTCGGCGAGAGTTCGAAGGAGCCAGTGTCCCAGGCGACGGTGACCTATTCGATCCCGAAGCACTGAGCCTTACTGGCAGGTCGTGTCGGACGTGTCGTTCAGAACGCCGATTGATCCCGAGCTCCGCCGCAAACTCCGCACACGTCTGCCCGCTGTCGCGCAAGCGCTCGACCCGCTTCGCCCATTCCACACGCCCCACTCGCGCCCGTGTCTCCGTCGTCTCCAAACGCCGGAGTCTGCAGGCGCGGACCCTATCCGTCATGACGCCGTTGCCCGGACGGATACGCTTCAGAAGCCTCGCCGACTACGACGCGCGCACCCGCGTGTCCCTGGAACGTGCGCGCGAGGAGGTCGCCGAGAGCGAGTCCTTCGTCGCCGAGGCTCGCGCGCTCATCGCATCGAAAAGCGACGTGAGCCGCGAATCGCCGTCGAACGTCGCGAGCGACGTGACGCGGAGCGAATGCGCCAGAGAGCGGGAGCGGAGCCGCGCGGACAGATGCGGGAGCCGGGTCAGGACCCACCGTCGCTCGCGATCGCCGGTGCTTGCCCGGCGGCACTCAGCGCCCAGCTGTAGATGCCGCTGGCCTCGGACCAATAGAGGCACGCATCGTCGAGCGCGAGACTCGTGGCGAGCCCGCGCTGCTGGATGATATCGACCCTTCCGCCGTCCGCGGGGATGCGCGCAAGGAACACCACACCAGCTCCGATCGTGGTGAAGAAATAGTTCCCATCAAAAATCAAATCATGGGGCTCACTGAGGCCAGTCGCGAGGGTCGTCGGACTGCCCCCGGGAACGAGCTGCCGGAGTCGCGAGGCGAGCGCGGGACCGTTCAACCAGCAGACGCTCGCCCCACACATGATGGGATCAAGGGCGCTCTCGCTCGCCAGAACCGTCACGGGGCCGCCATCGATGGGTACGGAAACCAGATTGCCCTGCCCGGTGGCGTCGCCCAGATAGAGCGTGGATCCGGACACCAGGATCGATGCAGAGTTCCGACTCGCCAGCGTACGCACCGGGCCGCCGCTGAGCGGCACGCTCTTGGTGCCCTCGTCGTCGACGAAGTACACATTGTGCTCGTCAGCGACGAGGGCATAGGCGAGCCCCTTCGTCGACGCGAGCGTCACCGGCTCCTTCCCGGACGACACGCTCAGCACTGCGCCTTCGCCGCTCCCTCCATCCTGAGCTTCGCCGTAAATTGCTGCGGTTTGGGTGACAACCAGGTCCTGTCGGTCCCCGCTGGCACCGCCTGCGACATTCGCCAACCGCACCGGCTCGCTCGCTCCATTTGGCAGGTGCATCAAGGCCGCGCCTGGTCCTTCGGCGGCCCCGATGGGCGTGTACCACTTCAGGAAATAAAAAATCCCGGTGCTGTTCACGCCAATGCTAGGAACCCCAATGGCGCTTCGTCCAGCGTCGGGAACATCCAGAACGTAGTCGACAAGCCTCTCGGGCGTGTTGCCGCACCTTGCATGGGGCTGCATGGCGTCTGCCGCGCTTGCGTCCGCGTTCTCCCGTGGCTGGGCTTTTGTTCCGTTGCTGTTTGCCGGCGGCCCCGAACCGCTGCTGGTCGCGCTGCACGCCGCAGTGGCGAGCAGCTGGACGACTGCGAGCGATAGGAGACCGCGCCGTCTCCCTGTCACAGTGGACTGCATCCGACCGACTCTATTGGGCCTGGCCCCAAATGAAACCAACATCATTTGTGTCCGTCTGGCCGAGCGCTCCCGCCGTAAATGGTTGAATCAGTGTCTGGCCAGACCCATTGACAAGACCGATCAGGTAATACGGGTCGCTAACCTGACCATGCACCGTAAGATTTGCATCATACGCGGCGTAGCTTATCGAGGGAGTGCCGGAGAATTTGGACACCGGCTGACCAGAAACCCGTTCGTATACCGCCTCCGCATATGCTCCGGTGAAATTCGCCGCCCCGGATGGTTTCGCGACGGCGAACGTCCCCGCCGTAGCTCCGGTCGATTGGTTCTCGTACCAGAAGCACCCAAATCCGCTGTTGCTGCCGCCAGTTTGGCAAGACGAGTTTCCTTGCCATGCCCAAAACGTCATGGTGTTGCCCGGGCTCACGGTCATGCTCGTATTAAACACCGGAGGTGCGGTCACGTACTCGTACCACGCGGTGTATGCGGCCGCCCCGCTCACGTTCTGATAAAAAAATCCGTCCTGCACGACGTCCGTCTGGTTGTATCCATCTAGACCAACCCAGGGAGCAATTTGGGAGCTAGTAAGCCCAGGTGGATTACTGAAGGTGGCAACGGGAATCGTCCCGAGCACCCACACGTACCGGGGTGTGCCACCGCGAAGAGCGGTCCCTGACCAGGGGCTGCCGGTTACGCCAGTAATAGGACCAAAATGAACGTCCTCTCGCTCTACAAGGTGGGGCGGGACGAACGTCATCGGCGTTGAAACGACCTGGAGCCAAGTCGCGTACGCGCCGGGTGCGATGGTGGGATCTGGTCGGGGCGGATACCCGGCCGCCAGTAGCTCGGCCTGGCTGAGCTTCATCGGAGCATTGCTGAGTGCTGCAAGTTGCCTCCGGCCGGTTGGTACGACGCGAGGCGTCGCCGGGGAAAAGGACTGAGGATCCGAGAGGTCGAACGGGTAGCGAACGCTTCCGCCAGATTCCTGGCACTCGAGCACGAAGTTGTTCGGTGCCTTGGATTGTGCGGCCCAAAGATGCACTAAGCCGGCGTCATCCGCCCAAACCGGCATGCTCTTACCCGTGGAGTCCGAAGACAACGTGCACCTGGCATCGGCTTCGGTGGCGATCGTTACCGCTCGCGTTGGCTCATCCGAGCTGGCGGCGCCCTGTAGCGTTTGCGAGACGGCTTCGGAAGCTCCGTCGGATTGTAGTCCCTCTGAACTACAACCCGCTGCGAGCGGTACGATGGCGAGCCATGCGAGATGCGAGATGCGAGATGCGAGATGCGAGATGCGACATTGGTTCCTCACTGCTCTTCGGTGCGAACTATGGTAGCGCGCCGACGGCTACGCCGAAAACCCTGCGACCCAGTTTGCTTTGGCGTCCCGTTCCAGCCCCGTCCCCGAAAACGAGAGGGATGAATGACGAGGGATGACTCCTCATAGTCGGGAAACTGTCGCCGTGCAACTAGGGATGAATAGGCAAAAACTTTGAGCCCCGCACTCGCCGCGCGACACGGCGCGTAAGGCATTCAAAGGGCCCGGATTTCCGAGGGCGACGGCATTGGGGCGGCTGGCAGCGCTGCGTGTCCCCGAGCAGCATCTCGTGGCGTTCAGCTGCAAAGGTCGCGGATTGTGTCCCTCCTGCATGGGGCGCCGCATGTGCAAGACCTCGGCGAATCTCGTCGAGCACGTGCTCCCGCCCGTGCCTCTCCGACAATGGGTGTTGACGCTTCCGTACCAGCTCCGCGGTCGTCTGCGCGTAGGGGAATGGAACGGGGTCCAGTCGTCGCCCGATGCTCTGGGCCGGCGACGATCGACGGTCGCGGAGGGTGAGGGAGTGCGCCTGAGCGTTGCGCGCGTAAGCGAATCGAAAGGGGGATCATGTAGAGCGTCGAGGTTCGCTGGTGTCGCCGGCGGAGCTGCAACGGGCGCCCATCGACCGTGGAGCTGGACCCTCGGGCTGCCTGGTGCGGCGCGGGTAGAGAACCGCCCGCA
>DASZVB010000066.1:0-22422 GCA_035547195.1 Polyangiaceae bacterium | reverse complement strand
GACTACCGCGTAGAGCGTGGTCGTCTCCGGCCGGTGACGCTGGTAGCCACGGACGCCGGACGCGTCGAGCGGAACTGCGGGAAGCCCCACGGCGGCCGCGTGGGGCGAGCGGCGTGCCCGGCGTCCGGGCCGCTACCCGCGGCGGCGTATCCCCGACGTTCGCTAACATGTGGCCGTTGCGAGTGTCAACGGCGCACCCTTCACGGAGGCGTCATCCTCGCGAAGCCGTCGTTCGCCGCCGGCCCCGCCGCATCGCGTGCGAACGAGCCCCCTTTGAAACCCTACGCGCAACGAAGCGTTGACGAACGCTCCGTCGCGCGTAAGCCGTTGATCAATGGAATTCTCATATTCCCAATACCTCGCTGCGAAGCGCACCGTCGACGATCGTTCGATAAGCCGATACGTGCTAGAAAGCCTCCGAGACGAATTGGCGAAGCGGACGGATTGTCCGCGCGTGCTCGAGGTTGGAGCCGGCTTGGGAACCATGGTGGCGCGCCTCGTGGACCTGGGGGTGGTTTCTCGAGCGGAATACACCTGCCTCGACATCAGTCCGGAATTGACGGCTGCTTCACGACAATGGCTCTTGGCATGGTCACTGGATCACGGATGTGAATGTGCGGAAGACGCGGACTCGTTGCGTATACGTCGCGACGCAATCGATCTAACGATTCGATTCCTAACGGAAGATCTGCACGCATTTCTTGCCACGCCCCCACGCGAACGGTTCGATTTATTGATTGCGAACGCGTTTCTTGATCTTGTGAACGTGCCCTGGATTTTGCCAAGACTGTTTGCGCATCTGACAAAACATGGGCTGTTCTGGTTTTCGATCAACTTCGACGGTGAAACGACCTTGTTGCCGGCGTTGCCTGAAGACACCGAATTCTTTCAGGTCTACCATCGCAGCATGGACACACGCGTCAAGGACGGAATTAGCTCCGGTGATAGCAAGACCGGACGGCACTTGTTTCTCAATCTAGCAACCGCTGGTGCAACGATACTCGCTGTCGGAGCATCGGACTGGGTCGTCCATCCTGTGCGCTCGACCTATCTCGACGATGAAGCCTACTTCCTCGAGTGCATTCTGAACACAATCGACCTGGAATTGCGGAAGCACGCCGAGGTCGAGCCGAGACGGCTCCGAAACTGGATTAACAAGAGGCGAGAGCAACTTCTGAAACATGAGCTGGTGTTGGTCACCCATCAGCTCGATTTCTTCGGCATCGGATCACGATAACGGAACGGCAGAACGGATCAATCAAGAACGCGTATCGATCGTATCCGTTGGCGAAGACAGCGGCCGCGCCCCTAGATCCGGGCGTTCAAGCGAGGGGTGACGCGCGTATCGCGAGCGCTTGCATCGCGCGCGAAAGCGTGCGCCGTCCCTCTACTTCACAAGAGGTGAAGATGGTCGCTCTGAATGGAGTTACTGCGACCTTGGTTCGAATAAATTTCGCGCTATGTGATCGATATTTCGACGATATTCGGACGTCAGGCTGACACTTCTCGCGCCACCTCGGTCAAGGCCTTCCCCACTCGTCGATCTCCGAGTCTGTTTTGGACGCCCTATCCGCACGCCGCAACGTTCAAGTCGTTCGGTGCTCTAGCGAGTATCCTCGATTCCCGATGAAACCGCGGGGAGATCCGCGCCGTACGGTGCAGCAAAGACGATAGCGTGCTCTGGCCCGCCTAGGACCGTATTCATCCACATTCCTCCATGCGGCTTTGCATGATCCAAACGTTGCAACATGAGCCCTGCTTCGGTCATCACGTCCCCCGATGTTGAAACATCTAATCGACAAAGCCTTGCTGTGCACTTCACGTCCTCCACCTTGACATTTTCTAATCCGTTCAACCCCACTATATTTTGAACTACATCCGTAAATTGCATCTCGGCTCTTCGATCCCGGGCTTCGTTCTGAATAGATGCCTCAAATGTGGCAAATTGCGTGCGCGCTTGGCTCTCTTCTCTACGCGTTCGTTCCTCTGGCGAGACATCAACAGGGAGTCCCCGGTCGGTAGACGACGCCTGTGATGCAACTGGCGCACTTTGATGCACAGACTGCTCCAGGGCATCCATTCGCGCACTCATATTCGCAAATCGTACATTCTCAATCAGGTTTCCTTGTGCGCTGGGCGTCGGAATACCAGGAGCCGCACGCTGCATCGATTCGAGCGCAGACATCCGTCTCGACAAAAGTAAATTGTCCCGATACAGCCACCACACGCCGGCAACCACAGCAGGGGCGAGAAGCACCCAAAGAGCGCGGCCAATCCCGTGTCGCAGAGAAAGCACTAGGATGCGCCCTGAAATTCGTATTTATTAATGCGATTACCAGACTTGATATCACATGATATTGCAAATGATGAGTAATTAGCTATAACTCCACTACGGATGCTCTCGCAGTGCCTGTCGCGCTTCCCCCGAAAGGAGACGCGCCGTGACCGCGCGCGAGACCGGGCTCCCGGAATTGCTCACCGCCGACGAGGTGGCCGCCTGGCTCAAGACCACGCGAAAGGCCATCTACGCAAAGGCGGAGCGCGGCACCATCGCTGGCCCGACGTATGTCGGACGTCGCTTGTATTTCATCCGCGCCGATCTGTTACGCTCTCTCGAGCAAGGTCGCGTGCCGCACCTGGGAGGGCCCAGTGGCAGCACGTAAGATCAAAGGTAAATGGTACGCGGACTTTCGGTTTCAACACGTGGGCGGCATGGTGGAGCGCATTCGCAAGCGCTCGCCGATTCAGTCCAAAGCAGACGCGGAGGAATTCGAGCGCCAGCTTCGGGCCGCGCTGATTCAGCCCGCCAGAACAGAAGAGAAGGAGGTGCCGACATTCTCGGTCTACGCCGAGGATTTCATGAGGACGTACGCCGTCGCAAACAACAAACCGAGCGAGCGCGCCGCGAAAGCACGCATGGTGAAGCACCAGCTCTTACCGGCGTTCGGCACGATGCGCCTCGACGAAATCAAGACGCATCCCGTCGAGGTGCTCAAAGCGGAGCTCCTCGCGAAGGGCAAAAGCCCGAAGCTCGTGAACAATGTGCTCGCGTGTCTCGGGAAGATGCTCCGGTATGCACACGAGGTCGAGCTCATCGAATGCGTGCCGCGGATCAAGCTCCTCAAGCTCGCACCGCAGAAGTTCGATTTTCTCACGTTCGAGGAGTACGAACGACTCCTCAACGCTGTGAAAGACGCTCCCGACCGACGCGCGCTCGTGCTCGTCGGTGGGGACGCGGGACTGCGTCAAGGCGAGATGATTGCGCTCGAATGGGGCGACATCGATCTCGTCGCTGGGACGATGGTCATTCGGCGATCGTCCTGGAACGGTATCGTCGGGTCCCCGAAAAGCGGCCGCGAGCGGAAGATCCCGCTCACGGCCCGCCTTCGAGCGGCTCTCAAGGCGCACCGGCACTTGAGAAGCCATCTCGTTTTCTGTCGCGAGGACGCTGGCCCGCTCACGCAGTCCTCGGTCGATTGGGCGGTGCGGTTTGCCGCGAGGCGAGCCGGACTGCGCTCATTCGGACCGCACACTCTTCGGCACACGTTCTGTTCGCACCTCGCCATGCGGGGCGCGGCGCCGAAGGCGATCCAGGAGCTCGCCGGTCATTCGACGCTCACGATGACGCTCAGGTACGTGCACCTCGCGCCGTCTGCGCTTCGAGAGGCAGTCGCGCTCTTGGATCTTGGGCAACCGGTGGGCAGCGGCGAGCGGGAGACCGGCTCAAGCTACCGAAACGGCTGGATATAGTTCGTGCACGAGGAGGGACTTGAACCCCCACGCCTTGCGGCGCCGGAACCTAAATCCGGTGCGTCTGCCAATTCCGCCACTCGTGCGAGTGGGCGCACCATAGCGGAACGGGGGGCGGCCGTCACGGGGGCGTCGCGCGCCGCGCTGCGGCTCTGGTCGGGGCTGGGGAGTCAGAAGCCGTAGCCGATGACGCTGCGGATCCACAGCTTTCCGAAGCCGCTGTGCGGTGCGACTTCGTTGTCGTCCCAGTGGCTCACGCGCATGTAGACGCCGTTCGTCCACCAGAGCTGGCCCATTTGCAAGAGCAGCGCAGGGCCGACGTAGTGTTGCGCGTTGGGAGATTGCCGGCCTTTGTCTTCGGCGTATTCGGCGCGCATCCACCACTCGATGCCGGGTTGGACGACGGGAGTCGCTTCGAAGGTGACACCCCCGGACGGGTCGAAGACGAAGTCGTGGGAGCCGTTGTAATAGAACTCTTGCTCGGCAGTGACGTTGGCCATGATGCGCGCGATGCCGAGGCGCCGCTGCAAGATGAGCTTGCCTTCGAGCTCGAGCTCGCGTTCGTTCTCGGTGAGCTCGCCGTAGACGGAGACGTCGATCGGCCACACACCGGTGTCGGCGAGCTTGTAGCGCAGGCGCTGCTTCATTCCGTTGCCCTCTATCGGGCGCGGCGTGCTGTTGATGGCGAAATCAGTGGGCGGGGCCGGCGCGTACATCACGTACAGGCCGAGCTCGAGCCGGTCGGTGATGCCGTGCTCGAACTCGGTCTGGAACTGGAACATGCCGTACTGGGCGTCCTTGCCGCTCGTCGCATCGCTCGCCTTCGCGGTGGTGAAGTCGATGTATTGCTCGAGCTCCGTCGCGCCCGTGACGAGTTGCTCGTGCGGGTACGTGAAGGGCAGGGGACGAGGGTTTGCGAGCGCGTCGGTCTCGTGGGCGAGGCAGAGCGCGAGCGCCGCGAACGGCGCCAGCGAGCAGTGACGTCTAAGCATGAATTTCTCGATGTGGAATGCAGGGAGCTTCTAGAACTTGGAGAGCGCGAGCGGCTTGGCGCACACAGCGTCGTTGCCGCAGGCGGTATGACAGGTGTTACAGCCAGCCTTGGCGTCGCCGCCGTAGGTGTCTCCCGCTGGCGGACCGAAGCCGCGCCAGGTGATGGAGACACTATCCTTGCCGTCGTTGACGATGGTCAAGTCGAACCATTCCCAGCCCGGCGCGCCGTCGTTGAACGGTGGATTGCCGCCGCGCTTCACCATCGCGAAGAGCTCGTGCGGGATCGTGCCGCCGGTGGCCTCCTTCACGACGATGGTGCCGATTGGAAACTGCTTCGATCCGTGCGGCGGCTTTTTGTTCAAGTACTCGGTGACGGTGCTGCCGTCGTGGATGCCGGCGAGCGCCGCGTCGTCGGTGACGTCGTACGACTTCCAGGAATGAAAGCCCCGGAAATCCGACGCCACCGCCACGAACACGCCGGTCGCGATGCGCTCGTCGGGGCTGGACGACTCGTCTTCGTTCGGCGGCGAACCGCAGGTCATCGACAGAACCGACGCGAACAGCAGAGGCGCCCGCAACGACCACGACGCTCGGCGACGCGTCGCTCTTTGCGGCGCGACCCTCACTGCGAAACCATGAGCCCCACGGCTTCCGCCGTCTTCGTCATGCCGTCGACGACGGAGCCGTCTTTGTTCGGATCCACGGCGTCGTTCACCGCCGAGTAGAGCTTGCCGAACGGCGTCGCGAGGTTGTCGGCGGTCGGGTTTTCGGAGCTCCAGTCCGAAGGCGGCTGCGGGATGGCGTCGCCTTGCACGGTCCCGTAGATGGTATTCAGGTTGTCGAAGCCGGCTTGCACGGCTAGATCGATGGACTTGCCGTTCTTCTTCGAGTCGAGCCAGCTCTCGAAGAGGTCGTACACCTTGCGTGTGCCGGCCAGGTTGTCGCGAATGTCCGCCATGGTGCGTTGCGAATAGCGCGATTCTTCCTCTTGGGTCGCCGCCTTGGCCACCTTTTCGCGCTGCTCGAGCATCAGGTCGATGAGGCCGGCATACGCGCCGTCGAGATCGATCTTCTGCACGGACCACTGATCTTGAAGCGTGCCGGTATCCGTGACGAGCCTCTGGGCGAGCTTCTCCTTGAATTCCTTCGCCTCGTCTTCCGTCGCCGGCCACGCCGCCGCCACGTAGCCGGGCAAGGTCTGTTCGAATTGGACGACGGCGTCCGGCGTCGTCTTGACGTACAGGATGCGCTCGATGGCGTGCATACCGGTCACGCCTTGGTCGTCGAACAGGTCCGAGTCGCCGTCGGGCAACATGCCGAGAAAGTCGTCGTAGCGAGCGTCGATTTCCGTGTCGATGTCCGGGAAGAGCGGCGCGAGCGCGCCTTCGGTGCGTTCGTACGCGGTGCGCGCGTCGATCCACTTCGATTTCATCGTGTCGAGCGCGTCGGCGTCCAGGTCGGCATCCCAGCCGCGCCCGCTTGGTTCCGGCGCGGCTTTCTGGAGCGCGACAGCGGCGTCGTGCAGCGCCTGCACGTCGTCGAGCAGGGCGTCGTGCATCGAGCTGCCGAGCTCCTGTTCGTACTGGGCGTCGGTCTTCTGGGAGCTCTTCTGGGAGCCGCTGTCGTTGCCGTCGCTGCTGCAGCCAAAGGCGGAGAGGGCGAGCGCGGCGAGCAGGGTGTGTTTCAAGATCATGGTGATTCTTTCTTGGGTAAGCAGCCAGGGGTCGTGGCGCTCATAGGGCGCTCTACAGACCTTCGACGAACGCGATGAGATGTTTGCGGTCGTCGTCGGAAAGTGCGTTGAATTGGTCCAGGGAATCGCTCGCCTCGGAGCCGTCGCCGCCGTGCGCGAGGATCGCGTCCTCTACTGTCGTCACGCGGCCGTCGTGCAAGAAGGTGTGGTTCAAGCTCACGCCGATGAGCGGCATCGTCCTCCACTGGCGCGAGCTCGCTTCCCAATCGACCGAGGGATCCTCGGGCAGACCGTCCGCGAGAGCCGGACCCATCTGATGCAGCAGCATGTCCGTGTAAACGGGCGCGTCGATGTCGGCGAGCTGTGCGATGGGGTAGTCCGCGCGCGTGTGCATCGTGGGGACGTGGCACGCCGAGCACTGCACCTGGTCGAACAGCTTCCTGCCGATCGCATCGTCGATGCGCGTCGGGATGGCGATGAGGCGAACGTACATCGCCCGCTTCTGGATGCTGTCTAGATCGACGTCGATGCCGGGCTTGTCGTCGTCGAGCAAGCCGTCGGGGTTCGTGATCTCGTTCGGACGCAGCGGGCTCGTGATGCCCATGTCATTCTGGAAGGCGTCGGCGGTGAAATCGTCCAGCGTGGCGATGCGCGCCTTCAGGCCGAAGCGGCCGATGACCGCGTCGCCCTTCACGTGGGTGTGAAAGGCCGCGTCGGCGCTCATCTCCGACTCGTACGTCACGTGGTTGATCCGGCCATGAATCTGGTCGGATCTTGCCGCTTGTTCCATCTCGACGCGCTCGATCTCCGAGTCTTCGATGGCCTCCATGTAGCCGCGGCCGAGGATCGGCGGACCGAGGCGGCTGGTGACGAGCACGCTCGGATCCGTCGGGGGGACGATCGGCGTCTTCCCGCCGCCGGCGACCTGCGGGTGCACCGTGTGGCCCCAGGGGAGCAGCGATTGATCCGGCGAGGGCGTCACGCGATCGTCTTCGACGACGGACATCTTCTGCACCATGCCGGGTCCGCGGGAGGCCGCGTCGTGGCAAGCGCTGCACGACACCCGCGTGTAGAGCGGACCCAAACCGTCCGCGTCGTGCATCGGGAGGTCGAAGGCGTAGTCGCCGTCGTTGAACGTGGTCGACAGCTCGGAGGAGATCTTCGCGATGGCGACGTCGCGAATGCGCACGCCGGGCTCGGAGTTCTCGGTGGGTTTGCCGGCTGCGGACGCATCGGAGACGGCGCCCCCGTTCGGGCCGCTTCCCGAGCAGGCCGCTGCGAACAGCGACGTCGCGAGCAGGATCGGAAACGCGATTTCTTCGCGTCTCTTCGCTGTCGAAAAGATCGCCGGAGAACCGAACGTCACGCGAGCGGCCATTGCGAGGGGACCTTATTGAAAATGACATTCAATTTCAATACCTGTTCATTTGAACAGTAAACTCGCGAAAGTATTGAGTTTCATGCGGACGGACGCCGTCTCTTCGCCGGCTTCGCGAAAGCCTCGGCGTCGCGCGCCGGTCAGAGCGACAGCGGCAACGACAGGTGTCGTGCGTATAGCCGGTCGCGGTGCTCGAGCAAAATGGGATCGAGCGCCGCTTTCGTCTGCGCGTCCAGCGTCTCGAACGCGGCGCGCGTGAACGGATCCATGCTGCACTCTGCTTCCGGCAGCGGCGCGAACAGGGCCATGAAGGTAGCGCTGTAGACGTCCACCGCGGTCGGCGATCGTCCAAGGTAGTAGTCACTTCCGGCGGACCGCTGCGCCTTCAAACGAGCAGCGAGCATCGCGAGAATGTCCGTGACGCGCCTTCCGAGCGACGGCCCCTCTTCCGCGCGATAGCCGTACTTCTTACCGAGGTATCCCGCGACGAACTCGGGAAACCCGCCTTCACCGCGCAGCCCGGCGTGAACGAGCTGTAGACGGCGCGACCATCCAAGGCCCGCTTCGCCGCAGATCTCGTGCGCGAGACCCAAGACGAACGCACGCTCCGCGGGATCCGAAGGAAGCAGCGCCGGCGACGGCGACAAGCGCTCCGCGAGCAGCAAGATCTCCGCCCAGCCGCTCCGGGGCCGTTCATTTTCGTAGATCGCCACTGGGCCGCTGCGCTGCCCGGCCCACTCTTTCAATTCCTCGTCGTCGTAAGTCAGCCGCACCGCGGCCCAGTCGACGCCCTTCATGTGAAGGAAGCCTTTGGCGGCTTCACCCCACGGGCTCGGCACGCCGCCGACGACGATCATCCGCAAACCCCCGCGCTGCTTCGCCTCTTGCAGACTCACGTATTCGAAGGCCATGTCCGTCGACCATCCCTCGCCCCGACACGCCCGCCGTTCAAGCAGCTTTTTTGCAGCTCGGCCGCGCAGGAACGCCTTCAATACCAGATCGCGCCGATACCCAGCGACAGCAGCCACGGATGCGCGTCGTTCAGCGGCGCCAGTCCCCAAACGGAGATGCGAATCTGCGGCGCGCTGTCGTTCCCGCGGCTCGCGTCCAGGCTGGTGACGTCGACCCAGAGCTCGGCGCCGGCGGGGTTGAATCGAAGGTCGCCCGAGGATTTGCTCAGATCCATCGCGTACTGAAGCTGGGGAGCGTAAGCGAGGCCGAGGAGCGCGCCGTGCCAGCTCTCCTCGTTGAAGCGTCCGAGGGCGACGGCTCCGCCGAGGGCGATCGGCACGCTGCCGATCCACAGCGCGCGGTTGCCATACACGACGCTGCGCGACGCTCCGTCGTAATCGAACCGCACCGGCGCGCGCAGATATAGGAAATCGGTGTCGAGCCCGACGTCGAATCGGGCGGTGAAGAACGTTCCCTCGGGGTTCGGCGTGAGCTCGGGGATGTACATCACTCCGACGCGCACGCCCACGCCGCCTCCGACGCCGACGGCGGTCGCGGTACCGGTGACGCTGCCGGTTCCGGTGGGGTTCTCGGACTGAAACGCGAAGTGCCGCAACGACGTGACCGACGCGAACGCCATGGCTCCGTAGGTCGGACGAAAGCCGGTGCGCAGTCGCCAGAGCTGCTCCGTTTCCGGATCGACTCCAGTCCCGGTCGCGGGCTTCGACGGCTGCTGTCGGGGCAGCAGCACGTCGAGCGCGTGCGCCACGGACTCGTTCGACTCGTCCGCCAGGATGCGCGTCTGGTAACCGTCCGGCGTGACGACGGTGATGCGCAGCGTACCGCCCTCGCGGTCGGTCACCTTGGAGACGCGCACCAGCGCCGGAACACGCAGGATGTACCGCAGCTGTTCGAGCTTCACCGGCTCGTCGGTGACGTGTCCGGCGACCATCAACGATTCGCTGCTCGCGGCGGCGTTTACGTCGATTTTGCCGGCGGGCTTGTAACCGTGCGCGCGGGCGACAGCATACAGGCCGGCGCGTAACTCCGCGCTCCGCGTCGAGCTTTCACCGCCGATGTCCGCCACGACGACGAGCGCAGGGCCGACGTCCGCCGGGGTCTCCGGGAGCGCGCCGTCGGTGCGCGGCGCGCTTTCTTGAGCGCAAACCGGGCGTTGCGCCGAAAGCAGCGCAGAAGCGACGGCGAACCCGAGAATCGAGCCTAGGTGACGGGCCAGACCCCGAGACATTCCCGACATTGTAGCGGGCGCTCGGGCGGTTTCGTGCAAGAGTTCGCGCCGACCCCCATGGAACGGACCCGGAACCTGCGCGTCGAGAGCGTACGGCCGTTGCTCTCGCCCGCGATCTTGCTCGAAGAAGTACCCGTCACCGACCACGCCGCCCACGTGCTGCTCGAAGGGCGGAAACAGACCTCTCGCATCCTTCACGGGGAAGACGATCGCTTGCTCGTCGTCGTCGGCCCTTGCTCCATTCACGATCCCGAGGGGGGCCTGGAGTACGCGTCGCATCTGCGAAAAGTCGCGCGTGAGCTCGAAGACGACTTGTGCATCATCATGCGCGTCTATTTCGAAAAGCCGCGCACGACCCTCGGCTGGAAGGGGCTCATCAACGACCCCTACCTGGACGAGACCTTCCAGATCAACGAAGGGCTGCGCCGCGCGCGTCGCTTCCTCCTTCAGATCGCCGAGCTCGGTCTGCCGTCGGGCACCGAGTTTCTGGATCCGATCACGCCGCAGTTCATCGCAGATCTCGTCGCGTGGGGCGCCATCGGCGCGCGCACGACGGAGAGCCAGGTGCACCGCCAGCTCTCCTCCGGGCTCTCGATGCCCATCGGCTTCAAGAACGGCACGTACGGAACCGTCCAGCTCGCCGTCGACGCCGTCGTTTCGGCGGCCCACCCGCATCGTTTTCTGGGCGTCACCGAGCAAGGGCTCGCGGCCATCGTCCAGACCACCGGCAACCCAGATTGCCATGTCATCCTGCGCGGCGGCACCTCCGGCCCGAATTTCGACGAGCCGAGCGTCACGAAGGCCGCGGAGCTCCTCCGCAAGGCCGGCCTGCGCCCGAGCGTCCTCGTCGACTGTAGTCACGGCAACAGCAACAAAGATTTCCGCAAGCAGCCCGAGGTCGCGCACGAGATCGCCCGTCAAGTGTCGGGCGGCAGCGACGCCGTGTTCGGCGTGATGATCGAGAGCTTTCTACGGGAAGGCCGGCAAGATCTCACCGACCCGACCAACCTCGTGTA
The DNA here is from genome assembly GCA_035547195.1 of Polyangiaceae bacterium. Classification (GTDB taxonomy): domain Bacteria; phylum Myxococcota_A; class Polyangia; order Polyangiales; family Polyangiaceae; genus DASZVB01. The sequence goes on along the minus strand of DASZVB010000066.1, from coordinate 11,392 downwards.
CGGGCAGAGCGTCACCGACGCTTGCCTCGGCTGGGACGCGACCCTCCCCATCCTCGTCGAGCTCGCGACGGCCGTCCGAGAGCGCCGCTCCCGCACGCGCCGGTAGCGCCGCCGCGCATCGCGAGCGCGGCGGCGTGAAACCGACCGTTCACGGCTTCTTGCCGCGGACGAGGCCGCGCACGCAAGCGATGCGCACGCGATCGCCGTCAGCGGCCGGCGCGAAGCCGCGCGCGGTACCTGCGAGCAGGCGCGCTCGCACCGCCGCTTTCGTCGCGGCCGGTGTCCCGCGGTCGAACCACTCGTCGTAGTCGAGCTCGAACGGATCTTCTTCGCTGCGGATGTCCGTGAGACCCGCGCGCGCGAATAGATCCACGATCTGGCCGCCGCTCAGGTTCTGCGTGTGGGTTCTGTCGCGCAGGCGTTCGACTTCGTTGTGCCAGGCTGCTCGCGCGGGCTCCGGATCCGTCAAGTGATCGACGAGGAGCAACACGCCGCCCGGCCGGAGCAGCGACGCCTGATGGCGCACGAACGCGAGCGGATTCGGATCGTGATGGAGGACGTATCGTGACACGACGGCGTCGTAGTCGCCGCGAACGTCGTAAATAGACTTCTGCTCGAAGACGGCCTTGTCGCCGAATTGCGCGTTGCGAGCGCGCGCGCGGGCAATCATTTCCGAAGACAGATCGAAGCCGTGAACCCGATGTCCCGCGGCGAGAAAGGCGGCCGCCACGAGCCCGGGGCCGCACCCGGCGTCGGCGATGCGCGACCCCGGGGGCAACCCGGCGAACGCGACCAACCGCGAGAGCGCCGCTACGTCCGTTTGGACCGGTGCGCGCTCGAACTGGGCGGCCTGGCCGTCGAAGGCCTTCGCGAGATGCTGCGCGTGCTCTTCGTGATGGGGCTCGGTGCCCAGGGTCCAGGCCGGCGGATCGCTCGCCGGAAACGACTCTTGGCTGGCTTCGTCGACTTCGTCGACGGTGGAGGCTTCTCGGGAGACGTCTTGTGCCATGGGTTCCTACGGCGAACATAGGACACCGCTCGCCTGACGACACCCCTCGGCGCTCGACGGCACGACGAGACGCTGTAAGCTCGCCGTCCATGCGTCTTGCCGTCGCGGCCGCCCTGCTCGTCGTCACGTCGTGCGGTCGCGCGGAGCCTTCCCGCACGCCGCTGTCTCCGGCCGTGGCGCGCGCCGACGGGCGCGTCCGTCCGAGCTCTTCCCGGGCCCTCGAAGGCTCCGAGGAAACGGAAGAGCGCAACGAGGTCGAAATAGTCGTGACGCCCTCCGACGACGACGGCGACGACTCCACGAAGCCCGCGCCGGATTGTGCGACGCTCGCTCCGGCGTCGAACTGTCTCGGGGCCTCCGTCGCGCGCCGCGCGTGCGAAGAGCTGGGTCCCGCGGTCGAGCCGCGCGCGTTCGCGGGCTGGATGTCGTGCATGCAAGATCCCGCGAGCGGTTCACCCTGCGACTCGCATCGAGTCGTCGCTTGCGGCTTGCGCGCGGTGGGCAACGCCGGCGTCGACGGCACGTATCACGCGTTCTGCGAGCACGTCGCGACGGAGTGCTCGGACGTCGCCGAGCAGATCACGACGAAGGTGTGCGAGCAGCTCATCGCCACGTGGAAGCCCGAGCGCCGCTCGCAGATGCTCGAGTGCCTGAAGCACGGCTGCGAGACGGGGGCGTTCGGCGGCTGTTTGCCGTGAGCGCGGCCGGCTCTCTGCTATTCGTGGCGAGCGAGCACGAGCGTCGTGTTCGTGCCGCCGAAGCCGAACGAGTTGTTCAGCGCGAAACGCACGCGAGCTTCGCGGGCGTGATTCGGCACCAGGTCCATCCCCGCGGCTTCTTCCACGGGGTTCTCCAGGTTGATGGTGGGGGGCACGAGGCCGTGCTCCACCGTCAGAGTCGTGAGCACCGTCTCGAGCGAGCCCGCGCCGCCGAGCAGGTGACCGGTCATGCTCTTCGTGCTGGACACCAGGAGCCCCGCCGTCGCGCGCGCGCCGAACACCTTGCGGATGGCGAGCAGCTCGTTCACGTCGCCGACGCCGGTGGAGGTGCCGTGCGCGTTGATGTAGCCCACGTCGGCGGGCGAGAGGCGCGCGTCCTCGAGGGCCATGCGCATCGCGCGTTGAGCCCCTTCGCCCTCCGGCGCGGGTTGCGTCAGATGGTAAGCGTCGGCCGTGGCGCCGTATCCCACGAGCTCGGCGTGGATCTTCGCGCCGCGCCGGAGCGCCGCCTCGCGCTCCTCGAGCAGCACGATGCCCGCGCCCTCGGAGAGCACGAAGCCGTCGCGATCGCGATCGAAGGGGCGGCTCGCGCGCTCCGGCTCGTCGTTGCGCGTGGAGAGCGCGCGCATCTGCGCGAAGCCCGCGATGGAGAGCGGCGTGATGCACGACTCACAGCCGCCGGCGACGCACGCATCCATGTAGCCGTGACGAATGGCGCGGAACGCCTCGCCGATGGCGTGCGACCCCGACGCGCAGGCGCCCGTCGTGGAGAAACACGCGCCCTTGAGCCCGTAGAGCATGGACACCTGTCCGGCGGCCAGGTTCGCGATCGTCGCGGGGATGAAGTACGGCGTGACCCGGTTCGGGCCCTTCTCGTTCAGCACCCGGTCCGTCTTCTCGATGTAATCGAGCCCGCCGAGCCCGACGCCGATGAGCGTGCCGACGCGTTCGCGTTGCTCCTCGTTCGGTTCGAACCCGCTGCTCTCGACCGCCATCCGGCTCGCCGCGATCGAGAGGTGAATGAACGTGTCGCCTTCCTTCAGCTTCTTCTTCTCGATGTAGCGCTCGGGCGAAAAGCCCTTCACTTCTCCCGCGATGCGGCAGGCATGCGCGCTCGCGTCGAAGCGCGTGATCGGGGCGATGCCGCTCTTGCCGGAGCGCACCGCCGTCCAGGTGCTCTCGGTGTCCGGTCCACAGGGGCTGATGGCGCCGATACCGGTGATGACTACTCTGCGAATGGAATTCATCTCGCTGCCTTCACGTCGAGTCCGTAGATCGCGCCCCATACCACGCGGCTCGCGCCTTGTCGCCGAATCGGCAGCTCCCGTTGTCGCGCGAGTGGTTCAACCTCCTCGGGGGCCGGCGCGGTGTTCGGGCGGCAACGGCGGGACCGGCTGCGCTGGTGACGACCGCGTCTGACGCCGCGCCACGTACCAGCGCGGCCCCCCTACCCACGGTCGATGATTATCAAATACGATATTAATTGATTCGGGCGCCCCGCGGAACGAGGCGCGGCGTCAGACGCAGGACGGGCACCAGGTGCCGCTTTCGGGAGGTGCGGCAACGCAGCCGCGCCTGCGCCCCGGTGAAACGCACCCTCGCTGCCGCATTCGTGGCTCCAAATGGGCGGCAAGACGCAACTCCTGCCAGCGAGGTGAGACGCACCCTCGTTCCCGCATCCATGACTCCGGCGCGCCGTAATCTTGATGGCTCAAGGTGACAAAATATCATCAATTATTTCAGTTATTTGCCGGTCTGCTTTGAGCCCTCAAGGTATTCGGCGCGTGCTAAGGACGGAAGGCCCTTCGGCTGCATGACGACGTGCAAGTGCACGCGTGTGCCTTCTCCGGCCGGCTCGAACGTGCCCCGACACGGGCGCAGCTTCGGACGTATTAGGATGGGCGCGGAACTAAAAGGGAGGCCACCTAGCTCGAACGTGCCCCGATACGGCGCAGCTTCGGACGAGGCCGGCGTGAGCCCGAAGCAAAAGCTCGCCGGCGCGCGGCTGCGACGCGACGCCACTCAGTCGGCGCGCGCTGCCGGCTCTTCGTGCGTGCTGCAGTGGATGGTGCCGAGGCCGAGCACGAGATCCACGGCGCGGATGGGCACGATCCGGCGACCGGGAAAGCACTCGCCGATGATGCCGAGAGCGCGACCGTCGTTCGGATCGTCGAAGACGGGGACCAGGACGACGCCGTTCGCGACGTAGTAGTTCGAGTAGCTCGCGGGCAGGCGTTCTTCGCCCCAGAGCACTGGAGCGGGCATGGGCACGCGGAGTACCTGGAGCTTCCGTCCCTTCGCGTCGCGCTCGCCTTCGAGACGCTCGCGCGCTTCGGCGAGGGGCGCGTAGTTCGGATCGCCGCTGCGCGTCTCTTCGGCGAGCAATACTTTCCCCGGCGCTGTGAAGCGCACGAAGTCGTCGACGTGACCCGATGTGTCGTCGCCCGCGACGCCGCTGCCCACCCAGACGACTTTGTCGACGCCCAGGTAGTCGTGAAGCACGCGCTCGGTGCCTTGCTTGCCGAGCCAGGCGTTGCGCGCGTGCGGACCGGTGAGCAGGCATTCGTCCGACGCGAGCAACGTCCCCTCGCCGTCGACGTCGACGGCGCCGCCTTCGAGGACGACGCTCCGCGCCGTTTCGCGATCCTTTGCCGTGGGCTCCCACGCGCGCATTTCGCGCCACGACGCGACGCGACGCCCCGCTTCTTCGTCGTGCTCGTAGTTGTCGTACTTCGCCCAGCCGTCGAAACGGAATTTCACCGCCGCTACTTCGCGTTCGCGCCGCACGAAGAGCGGCACGAAATCTCGGGTCCACGAGCGGTTCGTTTCGGCGTGGAAGAACTCGACGGCTTTCGGATCCACTCTGGCGCGATCGAGCAATCGTCGGATTTCTTGCTCACGCGCGGGGCTCTCCACGATTATCCGGACGGTTTCCGCCTCGGAGAGCGCGCGTGCCACTTCGACGAACACCGGTGGAATCAGATCGAATTTCCCGGGCCAGTCATCCCGGTTGTGCGGCCAGGCAAGCCAGGTTGCCGCATGTGGCTCCCATTCCGCCGGCATGCGAAATCCGAGCTGCCGCGGCGTGTCGCGCTCCGAAGTCATGCGCGCTCCATCGCCTCGCAATATTCGGAAGAAAAGCAAAATACGTGGCCGGCCGCCTCGACCCCTTGTTCGGGTTTCGAGCTCGAAGGACATCTGGCGTCTGGCCCGAAGGTTGCCCACATTTCCCGCATGCCCATCGCACGTAGATTACACCACAGACCCATCAATCCGGGTTGGGCACCGGTTCCGTCTCGGTCGCAGTTCGCGGCGAGCGGCGACGGCTCTCACGCCCGATTCGATCACGCCGAGCTCGACGACGAACCAGAGATGTACGAGCCCGACGAATACGACGTGTGGGAGCGGCGCGAGCTCGTTGCTCGGGATCGCCGCGCCGCCACGTGGCTCGGAACGGCCGCGGGCGCCGCCGGTGGCGCGGCCATGCTTCTCGTCGCGCGAGAGCTGATGCTCCGCAAGGGCGGGCTCGTCGATCCGGCCATCGCGCTCGGAGAACGGATCCCGGTGCAGACGGACGTGCCCCCGCAGATCGCGGGGCTCGTCATCGCGATTCTCCTCGGCGCCGTGGTCGGGACGCTGCTCGGGCGCTCGACGTGGCGCGTGATCCGCATCGCGCCCCGGCTGCTCTTCTTCTCCATCCTGCTGCCGGCCGTGTGGCTCTGCGCGCAGGTCGTCATCGTCGGGCACGTGAGCCACGCCTCGGCCGCGGCGCTGCCCTTCGGGCCGTTCCTGGCCGGGTCGCTCGTATTCGCGCTGTTCGTCGCGGTCGTCCCGGCGGCGCGCCGCACGCGCGTCGTGGAGATCCTCCCCGAGAAGAAGTAGCTCAGGAAGATCGGCTGATTTCCGTGTAGCGGCACACGCGGCGTTTGCCGGTTCGCTTCGCGAGATACAGCGCTTCGTCCGCGCGGCGAAATAGCTCCACGGCGTCCGATGCGTCCTCCGGGAACGTCGCGACGCCGATGGAGATGCCCGGCTGCAGCAACACGCCTTCGTGACGGATGGGCTCGCTGCCGATGTACGAGCAGATCTCCCGCGCGACCGCAAACCCCGCCGTGGGACCGTGCTCCGGCAGCGCGGCGACGAACTCGTCCCCGCCGAAGCGCGTGGCGAAGCCCTTGCCGGCGATGATCCGGCCAATGGCCTTGCCGCATTCAGCGATGGTGCGGGCGCCGAAGAGATGCCCGTGCGTGTCGTTGATGGCCTTCACGCCGTCGAGGTCCATCGCGAGCAGGCACAGCGGCTCGGCCGCGGCCTTCGCCGCCGCGACGCGAGCTGTGAGCTCCGCGTCGAAGCGCCGCCGCAAGTAGAGCCCGGTGAGATCGTCGATGTGGACGAGCTCCTCGATCATCTCCGAGTAGGCGCGATCCGCTTCGTCCTGGACCTCGAAGCGGACGATCGTCGTCCCGAACGTCAGCTTGTCGCCGTTGCGCAGCTCGGCTTCGTCCACGCGCTGGCCGTTCACGAAGGTGCCGTTGGTGCTCCCGAGATCCACGAGCACGAAGCTGTCGCCGCGATCTTGCAAGATGGCGTGGCGCGACGAGACGCCCTGATCCGGCAGCACGAGCGTCGAATCGACGTCCCTGCCGATCGAGACGTTGGCCTGGACGCTGACTCGGATGCCGACCCGCTCTCCGGACATGACGATGAGCGCAGGCCGGTACTTCGCGCGGACGGCCCGACGGAGCTCGTTCTGGATCCCGTTCGACTCGTCCAGCTTCAGTGTTTCGGCCATGATCCTGGTCGTCCCGAACTTAAAACCTAGCGCCGGATGGCCCGCGGGGCGAGTCGCTTTGCCGTTCGACGAGACGGCGCGGGCGTCGTGGGGTTTTCTGGTTTCTCGTCGCGGCTCGTCGCGGAACACTCGCATGCGCTCCTCGCCTCCGGCTGCGCTGCTCGCTCGCGCATCGCGCGGCACTGTTCGAATGGGGGATGCCTCCCTCCCTATCCCCCCAGAAGCGGGGCTTCGTTATTCAGTCGGTTGGCCGCTCGTGACTAACCGATCCACCGCTTCGTCAGATCGCCAAACGCGTCGATGCGGCGGTCGCGGAGGAAGGGCCAACCGCGACGTGTGGCTTCGATTCGCGCGAGATCGCACTCGACGACGAGCACTTGTTCGTCGCTGCCGGCTTCGGCGATGACGACGCCGCCGGGATCGCACACGAACGAACGACCCCAGAATTCGATCTCCTCGTCGCCGGATTTTTCGATGCCCACGCGGTTCACGGCGACGACGAAGACGCCGTTGGCGATGGCGTGGCTGCGCTGGATGGTTTGCCACGCGCCGAGCTGCGCTGCCCCGAACTCCGCCTTGTCACGCGGGAGCCATCCGATGGCAGTCGGATAACAAAGCACCTCGGCGCCGCGCAGCGCGGTGAGGCGCGCCGCCTCGGGGTACCATTGATCCCAGCAGATGAGAGGTCCGACCACCGCGGACGGCGTCGGGCACGCCACGAACCCCAGATCGCCCGGCGTGAAGTAGAATTTCTCGTAGTACTGTGGGTCGTCGGGGATGTGCATTTTCCGGTAGCGCGACAGCTCGCGCCCGTCGGGGCCGTAGATCGCGATGGTGTTGTGGTAGACGCCCGGTGCGCGCTTCTCGAACACGCTCGCGACGACCGTGACACCGGTGTCGCGGGCCGTCGCAGCGATGAGCTCGGTGGTCGGCCCCGGGATCGGCTCGGCGAGGTCGAAGAGCGCCGCATCTTCTACCTGACAAAAATAGGGCGAAGCGAAGAGCTCTTGCAGGCAAACGAGCGTCGCTCCCTTGCTCGCCGCTTCGCGGATGCCGTGGACCGCCTTGTCGACGTTCGCTTTCTTGTCTCGGGTGGTGCTCGATTGAACGAGACCCACGACGGGGTTTTTCCTGGGCGTTGCCACGCCTCCTAGGTAGCAGACGGGCACTGCGCGGCGCCAAGTAAAGAGAAGGCGCGTCCGCGCAACGATTTCGTTCGTGGCACCTTCCTTGCTATCCTGAACGGCTCCGGTCGCGGTTCGAATACGCGACGGGGCATCGCCGTCCGACGAACGACACTCGCTTCCCCAAGGGAGGATTCATGCTTTCACTTCGCGCTTTCGCAGCAGCCGTCGCCCTCGCCACCGTGCTCGCCGCCGCTCCGGCACGCGCCGGCATCGCGGCCTGTGGAAACATCGACGTGACGGCGGACGCGAAGTGCACCGCCAACGTCGATCCTGGCGGATGCGAGGCTCAGTGCACGCCGCCGAGCTTCGAAGCGGCCTGCGCGGCGAAGCTCGAAGCGCAGTGCGAGACGATGTGCAACAAGCTCCCCGACGTCAGCTGCACCGGGAGCTGTCAGGGCGACTGCGAGACCGAATGCAACGCGCAGCCCGCGACGTTCGATTGCGAGGGCAACTGCACGGCAAATTGCAACGGAGACTGTCAGAGCAAGTGCAGCAGCTCGTCCAATTCGACGGATTGCGAAGCGCAGTGCAACGCGACGTGCTCGAGCGAGTGTCATGGCCAGTGCACGGCGACGCCGGCCGAGGTCGACTGCAAAGGAAAATGCGAGGCCAGCTGTCAGGGTTCGTGCAAAGTCGACGCGAACTTCGACTGCCAGACGACGTGCCAGGGCCAAGGCTTCGTCGATTGCAAGACGAACGTTCAGCCCGGGATCTGCAAGGCGCAGTGTCAGGAGCCCCACGGCGCGATCTTCTGCAACGGACAATTCGTCGACAACGGCGGCAACGCCGAGCAGTGCATCGACGCGCTGAAGGCGTATTTGAGCTCTCACGTCGTCGTCAACGCGGCAGGCTCCGCGATGTGCACCTCGGACGACGTCTGCGAGGCCCAGGGCAAAGTGAGCTGCCACTGCTCGACGCCCGCGCGACGCGGCGGGTCAACGTCCGGCCTGCTCGCGATCGCCGGCCTGCTCGGGCTCGCCGGCGCGTTGCGATTGCGCCGCCGCTGAGCACGGCGGGGCTCGCCGCCGGCCTGATTCCGGGTTACGGCAACGAGCCGTGTCGCAAATCATCCTCCACCACTACGAGATGTCGCCGTTCTCGGAAAAGATCCGGCGCATCCTCGCGTACAAGGATCTGCCGTGGCATGCGGTGCGCGCGCCGGCGATCATGCCGAAGCCGGATCTCGTCGCGCTGACGGGCGGCTATCGCCGCATTCCCGTGCTGCAGGTGGACAACCACGTGTACTGTGACTCGTCGCTGATCGCCCGCGTGCTCGAGGCGCTGGAGCCGGAGCCCACGCTCTATCCGACGCCGCTCGCGCAGAGCATGGCGGAGTGGATCGACAGCGCGGTGTTCGAAGCGGCGGTGCCGTTCGTGGCGAAGCCGACGCGGGTCGACGAAGCGATGCGTCTCCTGAAGCCGGAAGAGCTCGCCGGCATGGTCACCGATCGCATGGCGATGCGCGAGACGGCGCGCCGCCCGTATCTCGGGTTCCGCACCGCGAAGACGATGCTCGCCATCTACCTGACGCGGCTCGATCGCGCCGCGGCGATGAACGACTACTTGCTCGGCGAAGAGCCGAGCATCGCGGATTTTTCCGCGTATCACATCTGCTGGTTGCTCGACAAAATCGCTCCCGAGCCGCTCGCGAAGCATTCTGCGCTGCGCGCGTGGATGGAACGCGTCGCTTCGATCGAAGGCGAAGAGCCTACGAACATGACGGCCGAGGAAGCCATCGAGGTGTGCCGCAGCGCCGAGCCGTGGGAGCCGACGGCGGTCTTCGACGAGGAGCCCGGGTTCGCCGAGGGGGAGTCGGTGACGGTGCGCGCCACGGACTACGGCTGCGACCCGATCGGCGGCACGCTGGTGCAGTCGCTGCTCGGCGAGATCGCCATCCGGCGCGAAGATCCTCGCGCCGGAACCGTGTACGTTCACTTCCCGCGCATCGGTTACGAGATCACGCGGGCCGAAGCTTAGCGCGCAGCCCCGCGACGGCGCCGGCGCGCCGCTGCGGCGAGCGCAGTCGCCAGGCCCACGAGCAACGTCCCGTCGCCGTCGGCGTGGCCGAGAGTCGTCACCGAGCAATGCTTCGCGTCCGGCGCGGAGCCGCTCGACGATGCAGCGACCGTGTACAGCGACGACACCGCGGCGACGTCGTCCAGCTTGAGCTCGCGCTTGATCACGTTGCAGGGCGGCGTGCTGAAGTACATCGTCGCCGTCGTGTCGAGCATGTCCTCGCCGAGACCCCAGAAGTGCCCCATCTCGTGGGTGACGACGCTCGCCACGTCGTACTTCGCCTTGCAATCGCTGACGTTGCCGGACGACGCGACGGTGCTCGCCTGAGTCGCTTGGCCGACCGTGCCTTGTCCGTTCGAGGTGCCCTGCGAATTGCCGTCCTCGTTCGAGTCGTCGGAGTCGCCGCGCACCTTCGTCGACGCTTTCGGATCGGTCGGCTCGAGGAGCGCGAACGGGTGGCGCGAGTTGATGATGATGTCCGCTTCGACGATCTCGCCGGTGGATTGATCGGCGTACTGCAGCGTGACGCCGAGATCGCTCTCGTGGCCGGGAACGGGGATGGGCGCGTAGTAGATCCGGTTCTCGCCGTCGGGCTCGAGCAGCAGCTGGCCGGCCTTGCGCGCGTCGACGGTGATCTTCGGTAGCTTGTCGTTGGCGGCGCGCCAGGTGTCGAACGCCTGCTCGACGCCGGCCGTCGCGTCGGGCCACACGGCGGTGAGCGATTCGTCGACGATGAACGGGACCTCGCTCTGCCACCATCGCTCGGGGGCGCCCGATGGAGTGAGCTTGGGTGCGGCGCGGCCGCTGACGACCTCGAGGTTTTTTGCGGGGCGGTGCGCGACGATGGCGGCACCGAGCGCGACGAGGATCGCTCCGACGCCCACGATCGCCGCTCCCGCGGCCAGCATCGCTGCTCCTGCGGTCAGCAGAGGTTCCTTGTGATGACGCAGCGGGCGCGCCGGTAGGGCGGCCTCTTCGACGACGCGCAGCTCGGTCGACGGGCGCTCCGGCGGCGCGCTGACCGCGGTGGGCTGTAGCGACGACACGCCCGGCGGACGAGAGCGGATCACGACGGCGGGTGGAGGGTTGGGTACAAGTTGGGCCAACGCGAATAAGAACGGCGCTGGCGCGCGATCCTTGAATGGAAGAACGAAGCACGACGCTGGAGTGCACGTCGTTCGCGGTGCGTAACGCAGCGCCGCGCGATCACATCCGGCAAATGCGGGACAAATCGCGAGACAATGTCGGCGATTGGCGCTCGCTAATGCGCGTGCGTTCGCGCTCTCTGCAATGGAGGAGAGGCGAGCGCTACGGCTACGCAATCGAGCGCTGCAGCCCCGGTACTCGTCGCGGAGGTTCCGGTAAGTAGTCCGCACACACGGAGCGCCGGCACGACGACGCTGTACGGCGTTCAGGGAGCGGGCTTACATGAACGCATCCAGAGCGAGTCTTCTTTGTCTGCTGCTCGCCGCCTGTTCGAACGACTCGAGCGATTCGAGCAACAACGGCTACCTCGGTGTCGGCGGTTTCGCCGGTGCCGCGGCGCAAGCCGGCGCTGCCGGCGTCGGTCAGCCCGCGGGCACGGGCGGCGTCGCCGCGAGCGGCGGCACGGGTTCGACGCAAGCGCCCGGCGCCGGCGGCGTCGCGGCGCAGGGCAGCGGCGGCGTCA
>DASZVB010000065.1:0-30457 GCA_035547195.1 Polyangiaceae bacterium | reverse complement strand
GTTAGAGCGTACGCCTGATAAGCGTAAGGTCGGCAGTTCAAGTCTGCCCTGGCCCACTCAACGGGTCGGGGCTTGTCGGCCCCTCCGGGGCTGTAGCTCAGCTGGGAGAGCGCGGGCTTTGCAAGCCTGAGGTCGTCGGTTCGATCCCGATCAGCTCCACCGATAGGGTGGCGAGCGATTCGTAGGGTCGCCAGCGCAAAAATTCATCCAGAATCGTGAGGTTCTGGTAAGGGGCATCCCCCCGAGGCGAAAGCCTCCTCGTTCGTTGACAACTGAATCTGTGCATCGACTTTCGTCGGAAGCCCGGCAGGGCTTCTGAAACAACGAAAGATCGAGCGTCCAAGAAAAGCATGCGGGAGCATAACGGAGAAGATCCGAATGCTTCATGAATGCGAGTGACGTCTCGGAGCACGACAATGGTCTTCTTCTCTTGGCTGCGGGGCTTTAGCCCCAAGGATCGAGCGAAGCGGGACCGCGAGTTGGTGCGATCGCACAGGGATCGTGTCGAGATAGCTGGGTGAGGCCCGGAAGCGTACGAACGTACGCTGAGGACCGAGAGCAGCTAGATCGGCGCGAGACCGAAGCGAGCGCGCCGACGAGCGTGGTTGTTCGAGCTCTGGGCGTCAGCTCGATGCGTGCCTTAGGGGTACGGTCAAGCTACGAAGGGCGCACGGTGGATGCCTAGGCGATGAGAGGCGATGAAGGACGTGGACAGCTGCGATAAGCTCCGGGAAGCCGCTAGCAGGCGTTGATCCGGAGATCTCCGAATGGGAAAACCCGCGCAGGGACTACCTGCCATCCAGTGGTGAATACATAGCCACTTGGAAGCCAACCCAGGGAACTGAAACATCTAAGTACCTGGAGGAAAAGAAAGCAAGTCAGCGATTCCCCTAGTAGTGGCGAGCGAACGGGGACCAGCCTAAACCAGTTGGAGCAATCCAGTTGGGGTCGTGGGGCTTCTTATATGGGAGTTATCAAGGGTTATCGTAGTCGAATTCTCCTGGAACGGAGGACCATAGAAGGTGACAGTCCTGTAGACGAAACGATTAACCCCTCTCTAGAAGTACCCGAGTACCGCAGGACACGAGCAATCCGGCGGGAATCTGGGAGGACCATCTTCCAAGGCTAAACACTACTCATCGACCGATAGTGAACGAGTACCGCGAGGGAAAGGTGAAAAGAACCCCGGTTAGGGGAGTGAAAGAGTACCTGAAACCGTGTGCCTACAAGCAGTGGGAGCACTATGCGCGCAAGCGAACGTGTGACCACGTACCTTTTGCATCATGAGCCTGTGAGTTACGTTGTGTGGCAAGGTTAAGCCGTCAGGTGGAGCCGTAGCGAAAGCGAGTCTTAACAGGGCGATCAGTCGCGCAGCGTAGACCCGAAACCCGAGCGATCTACCCATGTCCAGGTTGAAGGGCGGGTAACACCGCCTGGAGGACCGAACCCACCACAGTTGAAAATGTGGGGGATGAGGTGTGGGTAGGAGTGAAAGGCTAATCAAGCCGGGAGATAGCTGGTTCTCGTCGAAATATATTGAGGTATAGCCTCGGGTGAATTGCCTCGGAGGTAGAGCACTGGATGGGCTAGGGGTCCTACCAGATTACCAAACCCAACCAAACTCCGAATACCGAGGACAACTGCCCGGGAGTCAGGCTGCGGGAGCTAAGTTCCGTAGCCGAGAGGGAAAGAGCCCAGACCGTCGGCTAAGGTCCCAAAGTTCGGACTAAGTGTAGAAGGATGTGGAAGCGCACAGACAACCAGGAGGTTGGCTTAGAAGCAGCCATCCTTTAAAGAAAGCGTAATAGCTCACTGGTCAAGCGAGTCTGCGCCGATAATTCAACGGGGCTAAAGTCCGGCACCGAAGCCACGGATTCTCGAAAGAGAGTGGTAGGCGAGCGTTCTCAAGGAGATACAAGGTAGACCGTAAGGACTACTGTCGGCCTTGAGAAGTGAATATGCAGGCATGAGTAGCGATAAACCGGGCGAGAAACCCGGTCGCCGTAAGCCCAAGGTTTCCTGGGGAAGGATAATCCTCCCATGGGTTAGTCGATACCTAAGCCGAGGCCGAGAGGCGTAGGTGATGGAAAGCAGGTTAATATTCCTGCACCGCCAGGGATGGCGTAGAAGTAAGCGGGGACGGAGAAGGGTAGCCCAGCACGGCGGTTGGTCGTCCGTGTTCAAGCAAGTAGGCTGAGTCGTCAGGACCCGATAGGGACAAACGGCGATTCAAGGCCGAGACGTGATGAGGTCCGGTCCTAGACCGGGATACTGGGTAATCCCACGCTTCCAAGAAAAGCCGCGTACGGAGCTGCTCTGGTGATCGTACTACAAACCGACTCAGGTGGGCGGGGTGAGTATCCCAAGGCGCGTGAGAGAACCCTGGTTAAGGAACTCGGCAAATTTGCACCGTAACTTCGGGAGAAGGTGTGCCGCTGGCGGTTAGTGGACTTGCTCCACGACGCCGTTGGTGGTCGCAGCGAAATGGCGGTTGTGACTGTTTACTAAAAACACAGGACTCTGCGAACTCGAAAAGAGGACGTATAGGGTCTGATGCCTGCCCGGTGCTGGAAGGTTAAGGGGATATGTCAGCGCAAGCGAAGCATTGAACCGAAGCCCCAGTAAACGGCGGCCGTAACTATAACGGTCCTAAGGTGAACATCGTCGCCTTAGTAAAACTGAACCATATGCGGGAAACTCCTCGACAGCCGTTCGGTACTCGTGAGCTCCAAAATAGCTCGCACGTAAAAATCCGACGGACATGGGGACAATCCGCAGGAAAGGCCATCCGATGAATGATCTCGTCGAATGGAATCCTCAGAGACTTGATGTTCGGGGTTCGACCATGAATTTGGATGCGGAATGGGTCGTAGGTTTCGTCGACGGCGAAGGCTGCTTTCATGTCGGAGTGTCACGGCACCCCGAGATGACGGCCGGAGTTCAGGTTCTTCCTGAGTTCACGGTCGTGCAGCACGAGCGCGACGTGAAAGTGCTCCACGGTCTGAAGGCGTTCTTCGGCTGCGGAGTAGTTCGACGGAACCACGGAGATCGGATGGCGTATCGAGTTCGAAAGCTCGAGCATCTCCGAGATACGATCGTCCCTTTCTTCATGAAGCATCCACTCAAGACGGGAAAGCGGCAGGACTTCGAAAGGTTCCGTCGCGCAGTCCTGCTCTTCGAGCGAAAGGAACATCTGACGGCGGCAGGTCTCGAAGAGATTCGAGAGCTGGCAAAGCAGATGAACCGTGGTCGAGCTAAGGTAAAGTCCAGTCCCGGCGGAAACGTCGAGAATGACTGAGCGAAATTCCTTGTCGGGTAAGTTCCGACCTGCACGAATGGCATAACAACATCCGCACTGTCTCGACCAGGGACTCAGCGAAATTGCACTGGGGGTGAAGATGCCCTCTACCCGCGGCAAGACGGAAAGACCCCATGAACCTTCACTGCAACTTGGCAGTGGTTTTCGGTTCGTTCTGCGTAGGATAGGTGGGAGGCTTCGAAGCCGGGCTTCTGGGTTCGGCTGAGCCAACGTTGAAATACCACCCTGAATGTACTGGAAACCTAACCTGCGCCCGTGATCCGGGCGGGGAACACTGTCTGGTGGGCAGTTTGACTGGGGCGGTCGCCTCCTAAAGCGTAACGGAGGCGTGCGAAGGTTCCCTCAGGCTGATTGGAAACCAGCCGTAGAGTGCAAACGCACAAGGGAGCTTTACTGTGAGACCGACAGGTCGATCAGTTGCGAAAGCAGGCGTTAGTGATCCGGTGGTACCGAATGGAAGGGCCATCGCTCATCGGATAAAAGGTACTCTGGGGATAACAGGCTGATCGCGCCTGAGAGTTCATATCGGCGGCGCGGTTTGGCACCTCGATGTCGGCTCATCACATCCTGGGGCTGGAGCAGGTCCCAAGGGTTCGGCTGTTCGCCGATTAAAGTGGTACGCGAGCTGGGTTTAAAACGTCGTGAGACAGTTTGGTCCCTACCTGCCGTGGGCGTAGGACACTTGAGAGAACCTGCCCATAGTACGAGAGGACCTGGGTGGACGAACCTCTGGTGTTCCGGTTGTCAGGCCTCTGGCATAGCCGGGTAGCCAAGTTCGGAACAGATAACCGCTGAAAGCATATAAGCGGGAAGCTGGTCTCAAGATTAGGTGTCCCTGCCGCAAGGCACTAAAGACCCCTCGTAGACTACGAGGTTGATAGGCCGGGTGTGGAAGTGCTGCAAGGCACGGAGCTAACCGGTACTAATCGGTCGTGCGGCTTGGCCTTATCCTCTAAGGCAAGTATTGAGACTGACGCCCGGAGCTCGGGCGACGATGACGTGACCACCGACATGGCGACATGAACGGGCGGTCGCTCTCGACCGAGCACGGCGTTCACTCGCGAGCGCGTGTTCTTGGATGCCCCACAGATTCCGGTGGCAATATCGAAGAGGCCATACCCGATCCCATCTCGAACTCGGTAGTCAAGCTCTTCGGAGCCGATGGTACTGCACGGGCAACCGTGTGGGAGAGTAGGACGCTGCCGGGCTAATTCACACGGGCCCCCAACTAAGACTTGGGGGCCCGTTAGCCTTTTGTCTGCTCGATGCGGCGATGGCTTCGAGCACGGGCCGAGATGGCTGCTCTCGGTGCTCGGCGTGCCAGTGCACGCCTGCGCGCCTCACCCAGCCATCTCGGCCCGCGGTCTTCGCCATCGCCGCATCGAGCATCGCATCGGGTTGGAATAAGGGCCGATCTGGCTGCTCTCGGTGCTTGGCGTGCCGGAGCACGCCTGCGCGCTTCACCCAGCCATCTCGACCCGCGGTCTTCGCCATCGCCGCATCGAGCATCGCGTCGGGTTGGAATAAGGGCCGATCTGGCTGTTCTCGGTGCTCGGCGTGCCGGAGCACGCCTGCGCGCCTCACCCAGCCATCTCGACCCGCGGTCTTCGCCATCGCCGCATCGAGCATCGCGTCGAGTTGGAGTACGGCGATCTGGTTGCAGTCGGTGCTCGGCGTACCGGAGCATGCCTGCGCGCGCCGTCGCGGCGTGGGCGGTTCGAGCGCGGGCTGATGTGGCTGCAGGGTGTCACTCCGCGACGGCGCTGCCGTGCTTTCGTGGATCGGCGGCGGGGATCTTTTTTGCGCCGTCGAAGGCGATTGCTTGGACGGCGTAGCCCATCCATTTCTGCTCGCTGACTTTCTCGCCGCGTTTTTCCAGGTCTGTGCGGATATCGGGTGGCATCGAAGGATCTACCGAGACGGTGGCGCCTTCCGTGGGGAACATGAAGCGCGGTGCGGCGACGGCTTTGTCGGGCGGCAGGTTGAATACCAGACGCGCCAAGAGCACTTGCGCGACGCCGGGGCTGATCGTCATTCCGCCGGAGCCGCCGAGCGCGAGCACGGGCACTCCGTTCTTCACGACGATGGTCGGCGTCATGCTGGAGACGGGGCGCGCGAGCGGCCGGGGGCGATTCGGGCTTTCGCGGATGCCGAGCGGCGCGACGGTGCTCGCTTGCGTGAAGTCGTCGAGCTCGTCGTTGAGGACGATGCCCGAGGTGGGTCCGGTGAGCATCGCGCCGAAGGGATGGTTCACGGTGGTGGTCAGCGAAACGATGTTTCCTTCGCGATCCGCGATGACCATGTGATGCGTGCCGTGCTCCAGGAAGGTGAACGCGGGCAGCGAGTGCGTGATGTCGTCGGTGAAGGCGCGTTTTCGCATCGCCATGCGCTTCTCGGAGAGCAGCTTGGGCACGTCCACGGGCTGCACGTCGGGGTCGGAGGCGTACCGAACGCGGTCGGCGAGCGCGCCGCGGATCGCCTCGCCGACCCAATGTCCGTAGGCCGCGCTGTTGAAGCCGAGGGCTTTCAGGTGCTCGGCCGAGAGAACGTCGAGTGTTTCGGCGAGCATCAGGCCGCCGCCCGACGGCAAGCCCATGGTGTAGACGTCGTAGCCTTCCCACGAGACGTGAAGGGGCTCGCGCGTCTTCGCCGTGTACTCCGCGAGGTCGCGTGTGGTGAGGGCGCCCCCAGCGGACGCCGCGGCGGTCTCCATTTCCGATGCGATGGCGCCTTGATAAAGCGCGTTCGGGCCCTCTGCCGCGACGCGCTTGAGCGTCGCGGCGAGCCGCGGATTGGTGATACGCGTGCCGGCGACGACGGCCTTGCCTTTGGGCAAGAACAACTCCGACAGAGGAGCGTCGACGGTGAGCTTCGAGCCGACGAACGACACGATGTTCGCGAGGTGGGAGCTCGCCGGAAAGCCGTTAGTGGCAACCCCGATTGCCGGACGAACGACCTGCGCCCAGGGAAGCTTGCCGAGCTTTTCGTGGAGCTCGTACAAGCCTTTGACCTCGCCCGGCGTGCCGACGAGCTTGCCGCGCTCGGCGGCCGGCAGCGGGAAGGAGCCCGGACCCGAGTTGGCGCGCCGTTCGAGCGCGCCCACGTCGAGCCCGCGCGGCGCGGTCTCGCGAAAATCCAGCGCCGTTACCTGATGCGTCGCGCCGCTCCAGACGAGCGCGAAAGCGCCGCCGCCCATTCCGCTGGAGGTCGGGCTGGCGAGCCCCGCCGTGAGGCACGCGGTGACCGCGGCGTCCACGGCGTTGCCGCCGTGCTCGAGCACGCCGAGCGCCGTGCGGGAGACGGTTTCGTTTTCCGTCGCCACGGCGTAGTTGCGCCCGCTCGTCGCCGGGGCGAACGCCTTCAGCTTGGGCGTAGACAGAAAGAGAAAACCGGAGAGGCCGAGCGCGACGCCGAGCAACGGCGCGCGCGAGGCGGCGCGAGGGAGCTTTCGGAACGCCACCGCCGAAGCATGGTAGCAGCCGCGGCCGATGGGAAGCCCTCACCAACCCGAGCCGCGAAGCTCGCGAAAGTCGGCGAATCGAAGCGCCCAAAGTAACCGTTGCGCTTCGTCGTGAAGCGCCCGAAAGATCGTCCGAGGAGACCCCAAGGCATGCGCTTTCTGTTCGTCATGGATCCAGCCGAGAAGATGCTGCCCGACAAGGACACGTCGTTCGCGTTCATCCGCGGCGCGGAAGCGCTCGGGCACGAGTGCCTCCACTGCTTGCCGAAGGATCTGTTCAACGAAGGTCCGAACGTGTTCGCTTCCGTCCGCTCCATCTCGGTGTCCGATTCGGCCCCGCACACGAAGCTCGGCGCCTCCTCCGCCGTCGAGCTCGTCGATCTCGACGCGGTCTTCATCCGGAAGGATCCGCCTTTCGACTGGGCGTACGCGCACCTGACGCGGCAGCTCGACCTGGTGAAACGTCGCGTGCTCGTGCTGAACGACCCGAGCGCCATCCGCGACGCCAACGAGAAGCTCTACGCCTTCCACTTCTCCGAGTTCATGCCGCGCTCGTTGGTGAGCTCGGATCCGGCGCGCCTTCTCGGCTTCGTGGGAACCGTCGGCGGTCGCGCGGTCATCAAGCCGCTCGACGGCGCCGGAGGCACCGGTGTCCTCGCGCTTTCGCTCGAAGACCAGAACGCGCGGTCGATCGTGGATATCCTCACCAAAGAAGGCCAAGAGCTCGTGCTCGTCCAGGAGTATCAGCCGGCGGTGCGCATCGGAGACAAGCGTGTTCTGTTGCTCGACGGGCAACCGCTCGGCGCCATTTTGCGTGTGCCACGCAAAGACGACTTGCGCGCGAACATCCACGCCGGCGGACAGGTTCAGCCCACGACCTTGAGCCCCGGCGAAGAGAAGCTCGTGGCGAGCGTCGGGCCCCGGCTCGCGGCGGTGGGCCTCTCCTTCGTCGGGCTGGATCTCATCGGCGAAAAGCTCATCGAGATCAACGTGACCAGCCCGACGGGCATCCAGGAGCTCGGACGCCACCTCGGCCGGCGTCCCGAGCTGGACGTCATCAAATGGGTCGAGGCCACGTCGAAGTCGCGAAGAGCGAGCGCAAAAGCCTGACCGCCGATCTTATCGAAGCGTCACCGGCGTTCGCGGGACGCTGACAAACTTGGCCATCCGAGCGCGGATGGCGCTCCATCGCAGCATGGCCAGATCCTGCGAAGTGTGCGCTCATCTCGCGGACGAGCGGCGCGCCCGGCGCAAACCGCCCGCGCGCCTGCGCCGGCTCGCCGTCGAGGGCCGAATCGTCGCGCTTTGCGACGAGCACGCGCGGCTCGTCGGCGGCGCTCGGGCGAACTCGCTGCAGGTGCTTCGCGATCTGTTCCGCGAGCACGGCGGTAGTCGCTCGCTGCTGGATCGTAGATCGCCGCTCGATCGACGGATGTTCCCGCCGCGTCCCGAAGGACGGCGCCGCTCCGTCGGCCGTCGTGCAACGGACACGGAAGGTTAGATCGCGTCACGAGGCTTTTCGTGCGCGCACCGCCTGCGCCAGGAGCTGCTCGACGCGCGCCAGGCTGAACGGCTTTTCCACCCGCAAATTGGGCACGCCGGCGAGGAAGCGCTCGGCCTCGGGCGTGAACACGCCGCCGGTCATGAACACGATGCGCGATTTCGCCTCCGGACGGTTCAACTCGATCGCACAGAACAGATCGATGCCGCTCACCTCGGGCATCACCAGATCGCAGAACACGATGTCGAATTGCTCGTTGCCGAGCAGGAGCCGCAGGCCTTCCCGCGCGCTTTCGACGGACGTGACTTCATGGTGCGCTTCGAGCATCGCGCGCAGCGTGTTGGCTACGCCGGGGTCGTCGTCGATGACGAGCACCTTCAGCCGCGTGGCGAGCGGCGCGGTGGGTGGCACCGGAGGCACCGAGGGACGCTTCGGCGAATCCTGAGCCATGTCCGCCCCCGCCGCGGGCAAGTGAACGCTGAAGGTCGTGCCCGTGTCCGGGCTGCTCTCGACGTCCATGCGCCCGCCGAGGCCGGTGAAGATCGCGTTGCACATCGCGAGCCCGAGCCCCATCGACTCGCCGCTGGCGAACGGATCCAACAAGCGTGCGCGCATCTCCGGATCCAGCGGCGGCCCGTCGTCGGAGACACGCACGAGCGCGCCGCCCGCGGGGGCGGGGCCGGCGAGCAGAAGGATCTCGCGCGCCTGACTCGTCTCTTCCGGTCGCGATCGGGCCACGTAGAGCAAGAGCCCGAGGAACGCCTGCTCCAGCTCGCCTTCGCGGGCACGGACCTTGGGCACGTGCTCGAGACGCGTGACCAGCTGGCCTCGATAGCGGATCTCGTTGCCGATCATGGCCAGCACGTTCTCGAGCACCGCGCGCACGTCGACGGGGCCCGGCGCTGCGCCGCGCGCTCGCGAGAGCGTTCGCATCTGCCGAACGACCTTGGCGACGCGATCGGCGCCGTCGTGAGCCTCCGCGAGCCGTACGCGCGCCTCGGCGTAGTAGTCGTGCCCGGTCGCGAGCGCGCGCATCCGGCGAGCCACGTGCTCCAGATTGAGCAGCGTGTACGAGAGCGGGTTGTTGATCGCGTGGGCCATGCCGGCAGCGAGCGTTCCGAGCACCGACAAGCGATCGGCTTGCAAGAGCTGCCCTTCCAGCAAGCGCCGTTGTGTCACGTCCTGCCCGAGCCACAGCACCGTCGGCTTTCCGGCGACGCCGACGCCGATCGCCGACGTCTCCAGCGTGAGCTCGCGACCGTCGGCGGCGCGCATCCGATACTCGGCGTGCGTCGCCGGCCCCTCGGGAGAGAGCTCGTCTATCTGCTTGGCGAAGCGGGGGACTTCTTCGGCGGAGAGGATCTCCGTCACCTCGAAGGGCGCCGCTTCGGTGGGAGTGATGCCGAGCAGCTTGGAGCACGCGAGGTTCGCGTAGGTGATCAGCGTCCCTTCGGTCATGAAGACGGCGTCGTGGATGCTCTCGACCACGCTTCGAAAGCGCTCTTCGGATTTCCTGAGCGACTCGAGGGCGGCGTGTCCCGCGCGCGCGCCTACCAATGCGCCGGCGTCGAGGACGGCCGCGCCCACGTCGACGCGCAGCGAGTCGCTCTCGCCGGCGGAGGTCTTCGGCGACACGGCCATCTCGATGCCGGCTTCTTCGGCCGCGCTCAAGATCGTGGTCAAGACCCACGCGGAGTCTGCTTCGTCATGCACCGCCTGAACCCCCTTTCTCGTTCATCTCAGGCGACCAGCGCGTGGGATGCTGCGCACGTCAGGCGGCGCTCCACCGGCGCATGCGGTCGGCGAGCCGCCCCGCATGATCGCGCCAGTCGGTTTCGTTCAATATTTCGTGGAACAAGCCGGGCCGCACGTCGAGCTCTTTTTCGGAGCTGCCCGCGCGCTCGAAGAAGCGCTTCGTCGCCTCCACGTCGACGACGCGGTCTTCGCCGGCGGCGATGCAGAAGAGCGGCTGCCGTATCGCGCGGGCTCGCTCGAGCACGTCGTTCTGCGCCTCGAGGGCGGCGAAAAAGAACCCCATCGTGATGTGACCGAAGTGGTACTCGTCGCGATCGTAGCTCGCCGCCGCGCGCGGATCGTGCGTCATGTCCGTCCCGTGCAGGCGGGAGGATTGGCGGAGCTTCGGAAACACCTTCTGCGCGATCTTCCCGGCGTTGTATTCGATGGGGTGAACCCGCTGTTTCACGGCGAAGAAGGGAGACGTCGAAGCGAAGCCGGCGATGCCGTCTCCGACTTCCAGCGCAACCTCCGCGGCGATGAGCGCGCCCAAGCTGTGGCCGAAGAGTATCGGCCGCGACGGGATGGCGGTCCATGCGGGCTCGCGCTCGAGCGCGGAAAGGACGCCCTGCACGTCGCCGACGTACTCGGCGATGGACATCACGTGCCCTCGTGACCCTTCCGATTGGCCGTGGCCGCGAAGATCGAGCCGGGCGACGGCCAGGCCGCGCTCCGTCCAATACATCGCGACGTGATCGAACCGCCCGAGGTGGTCGGCGTAGCCATGAATCAAGAGCACCCTTCCCGAAGGCGCGCCCGAAGGAACATCGAGGCGCCACGCGAGACGCGGCTGGTCCGGCCGGTCCAGGAATCGAAGGGAGGACATCGACCGCTGTTTATCTCAATCAGCCCCCGGCGAGCGAGTACGTCTTGCCCGGAGCTTGAAGGGTTGCCACATGGCTACCTTCTTCGACTGTCCGATTGCCCTCCTCGTCCACGATCTCGACCGAATACTCGAGGACCAGGTTCGCCTTCTCGGTGGTGCGGAGCCCCAGGTTGAAGCCAACCAGCGCGGGAATCACCGCCGGGATATAGTGGTCCGTCAGCGGATCGTTCCCGCTGTGGTTCTGCACGTTGAACGCATGATTGACGAGGCCGATCCGCGGATCGTCGGCGGCCATCGTGGCCGTGGCCGGCGTGGGGATGACTTTGGCGAAGATGTTGATCGTCGTCGCGAAATCCGTCGCGACCTCGTCCAGGTCGTCGTACGAAATGGTGTGCTCGATCCGGGACGACTGGCCGCTCTTCAATCCGGGCACGGCGTAGATCTCGTCGTAGCCGGATAAGTTCGGCGCCGCGTTGTCGCCGACCTGACTGACGCCGGGGACGTATCTCCCGTATTCGTTCCACGGGTCGATGAGCAGCTCGACGTCGTGCGGATCCTTATCCATGTTCGCCAGTGTCCATGTGACTTGGCACTTGATGTCGTCGATGGTCACCCAGGGATGGTGATCGAAGGGACCGATGGCCCCTTTCAGCGTGGCGAGCTCTTGTGGTGTGGGCTGTCGCACCGGGAGGTTCACGCCGACGTACGACTCGAAGAGCTGCGTCTCTCCGTCGTCGTAAGCGGCCGGCATCGTCGCGGTCATCGCGAGGTTCTGCGGGTCGAGGTGTTGCGTCGTGCTTCCGCTGCAACCCACGAGGACGTACGTCGCCGTCGCGGCGAGCGTCGAAAGCGCGGGCGATTGCCGTCGGTGCATCGTCGACCTCCTTTCGCGAACCCCGGTCATTTCTTTCCCGGCTTGAAGAGGAACGGCCACGACGCGTTCGTTCCCTTGTCGGCGGTGGGGAAGCGCAGCCGCGAGAACAGCCGCTGGATGCACCCTTCGACGCGCGGATTGCCGAGCGTCGAGCTCTGAACGCGGGCGCTCGAGACGTCGCCGCCGGGCGTGATGCTCCACGCGATCGTCACGCCGCCGCTCAGGTTCGGCTCGCGCGCCGAGGCCGCTTCGTAGCAAGCGCGGAACGCGCCGTAGCGCGATTGCACGACGCGGCTGATTTGCGCCGGAGTCAGGCCTTGGCCGGGCGCGGGCTTGTCGGAGCCGGCCACCTTGTGCTCGCCGGTTCCTTCGCCGCTCCCCTCGCCCGTTCCACCGCCGCCGCGTCCGTTGCCGCCGCGTCCGCGCCCGCCGGGACCGCCTGCGCCTGCGCCGAAGCCGCCGCCTCTGCCGGGTCCCCAGCCCGTCTCGAGGGTGCCCGCGCCAAAAGGCACGCCAGCGGTGTCGCCGCCTCCGCCGTCGCCGCCGCCCTTCAATCCGAGGCCCGCGCCGCGCCCGAGCACGACCTTGTCGGAGCCGAGCCCGCCGAGCGCGTCCGCGACGGAGCTGATGGAGCCGAGCGTCTTCTGAATCTCGTGACCGACGTCGCTCGAGAGCACGTCGGACATGCCGCCGAGGCTCTGTTTGATCTCGCCCGGCTGCTCGGTGTGATCTTGATCGGCTTTGCGTCCGAGCGCGCCCTCGGCGCCCTTCGCCTTCTTGCCGCCGCCGGATTTCTTGTTGTCCTTGGCTCCGGGATTTTTGACGCCCGAGCCCGATTCGCTCTTCTTGTCGCCGGGGATCGGCGGCGTCGGTTCTTCCAGGTGAAACTCGAGCGCGAGATCCTCCGCTGAGGTGAGCTCGGTGGGCTTGTCCAGCGCGCGCGGCGTCGTGAGCAGCGCGATCAGCGTGAGCCCGCCGACGATGCACACGAGGGCGAACAGAAACGACAGGACGAAGACCCAGTCGACGCGCCACTTCGACGCGATCTTCGGCGGCGGCGTGACGAGCTGGAAGAAGACGGAGACCGAGCCGTACTGCAAGAGGCCGTGATCTCCGGCGACGATCGGCACCGGCGCGCCGGATCGCGAGAGGTCCACGGGGTTCTCCATGCGGCCGCGTAGATAGACGACGCCGTCGATCGCGCCCGCGGCGTCCACTTCCCAGCCGGCGCCGGCGGCGCGAACGGGGCGCGGCGACAACCGGATTCCGTCTGGTGCGGGGAGCAGCGCGTCGACTTCGTCGCCGAGCGCGAGGGACTCGCCGGGCTGCAGATCGCGCACGGCGAGCACGGTCGTGCCCCACACCGCCGCGGTGCGTAGAACGACGGAGCTCGATTGCGGGGTGCTCATCGAAATGCCGGGTAGCGCGTCGTTTCGGCGAGCTCGCGCATGAACGAGCGATGGCCGAGATCGCCCGCGCTGAACTCGGCGCGGACCCGGCGCAGGAAGTAAGTGAGCTGAGGCGAACGAAGACGGCCTTCGACCTCGACCGCGCCGAACTTGTAGGTCTTCACGCCTTCCTTGCTCTCTTCGGTGCCCACGACGCTGTTCGTCGAGCTCGCGTCGGTCTTCGTGCTCCCGGCCGCCGGCTTTTCCGTCGCGCCTTGCGCGGGCGCCGGCGTGGCAGCGGCCGTGGTCGCGGTCGGCCGAGGCTTCTCGGCGAGCGCGGACTCATTCACGAGCCCGAGCGCCGTTCCGAGCAGAACCGCGGCGAGGCGGCCGGTCAGAGCTATCGGAGCAAAGGGACGCATCGGCATCTTCCCGAGGAAACTCCAAGCGTACCTGGATGAACCGCGCCGAAAAAGACCGCGCGCACTGAACCCTTGTACCGATCCAGCAATTCTTGTACGGAAAAGTCCCACGTCGCCGCAGGCGTTTGCGTGGCTATCGGTGGACGCGCGGCCCTTCATTGCGCGAGCGCGACTGCCTCGAGTCCTTGCGAAACTCCATTTCAGCGACTAGGGTGTGCGCCCCTTGACCATGGCAACGGCGGTAATTCGTACGGGCGGCAAGCAGTATCGCGTCTCCGAAGGCGATACCCTCGCCGTCGAGCTCCTCGCAGGGAACCCTGGCGACGACGTCGAGTTCTCGGACATCCTCTTCCTCGGCGGTGACTCGCCGAAGATCGGGAAGCCGCTCATTTCCGGTGCGAAGGTCACCGGGAAGATCGTCGCGCACGACCGCGGCGAGCGCCTGGTCGTGTTCAAGTTCAAGCGGCGCAAGCGCTTCAAGCGCAAGAACGGTCACCGCCAGCACTTCACGTCGGTGAAGATCACATCCATCCAGGGTTAGCGCATGGCACACAAAAAAGGCGGCGGTTCGACCCGCAACGGACGTGATTCGAATTCCCAGCGACGCGGCGTGAAGGTGTTCGGCGGCGAGCACGTCAACGCCGGAAGCATCCTCGTGCGCCAGGTCGGTCAGACGATCGCGCCGGGTCGCAACGTCGGCCTCGGCCGAGACTTCACCTTGTTCGCGCTCGTGACCGGTCAGGTCGCGTACGAGTGGGAGAACAAGAAGAAGCGTCGCGTCTCGGTCTACCCGGTCGCGGTCTCCTGAACGGAGTCGAGCTCTGCCGCGCATCGCGGTGATGTCGCCCGGGCTCGCCAGCCAGATCGCGGCTGGTGAGGTCGTGGAGCGTCCCTCGAGCGCCGTCAAAGAGCTCCTGGAGAACGCCGTCGACGCCGGCGCGACGCGCATCGACGTGGAGATCGCCGGCGGCGGCATCACTCTGATCTCGGTGTCCGACGACGGCGTCGGCATGGGCCGCGAGGATGCGCGGCTCTCGGTCGAACGGCACGCGACGAGCAAGCTCTTCTCGTTCGCGGAGCTGTCGCGCGTGACGACCTACGGCTTCCGCGGCGAGGCGCTGCCGAGCATCGCGTCGGTGAGCCGCGTCTCCATTCGCACGCGCACTCGCGACGACGACGCCGGCACGCACGTCGTCGTCGAGGGCGGCGCGGCCGCGAGCGTGCGCCCGGCGGGCGCTCCCGTGGGCACGACCGTCGAGGTGAGGGATCTCTTCTACAACGTGCCGGCGCGGCGGAAATTCCTGCGCTCCTCCGGCACCGAGTCGGGTCACGTGAGCGACGTCCTCGAAGCAGCGGCGCTCGCGCGCTACGACCTCACCATCACGCTGACGCGTGACGGTCGCCGCGTGCGCGAATGGCTCCGGGCCGAAAGCCGCGAAGAGCGCGTGCGTACCGCGCTCGGCGACGGTCTCGCGACTTGCACGGGACGCCGCGGACCGCTCGCCGTCGAGGCCTTTCTCTCGCGTCCGGAGGACGGTCGTTCCGGCGCTGCGGGGCTGCGGCTCATGGTGAACGGCCGCCCCGTTCGCGACCGAGCGATGCTGCACACCATCGCGCAGGCGTACGGCAGCGTGCTCGAGCGCGGTCGCTATCCGCGCGGGGTCGTCTACGTCGATCTGCCGCCCGAGCTGGTCGACGTGAACGTCCATCCGCAGAAGGCGGAAGTGCGCTTCGCCGATCCGCGCGCCGTCACCGACGCCGTTTACCACCTGCTCAGCGTCGAGCTCGCGCGCGCGTTCTCGCTGCCGGCGCCGTCGCGTTCACCGTGGACGAGGCCCGCGACGCCGCCGCCCATGGCACCCCTGCGCGCTCCCGACGCGGCAATCGAAAACCCGACGTCCGGGATCGCGAACGACGGCGCCGACGCTCGCGCCGAGGACGACGGCAAAATGGTGCAAAGCGCCGACGCCGTGGAAGCAGAGCGCGTCTCGGGAGCCGAGCCGCTGCGATCCGTCGAGCGGGCTCGCGTGCTCGCGGTCGCTGACAGCGCGGCGCCGCTCGCGCCGTCGCTCGCGGTGCGCTGGGCGAGCCTGCGCTTCATCGCGCAGGTGCGGCAGACGTACCTCATTTGCGAAGGACACGACGGGCTGTACGTCATCGATCAGCACGCGGCCGCCGAGCGCGTCAACTATGATCGACTGCGGAAGCAGCTCGGTTCGCGCGCGATTCCGTCGCAGTCGCTTTTGTTTCCGCAAACGCTCGAGGTGCTCCCGGCCGAAGTGGAGCTCGTCGAGACCAAGGCAGAGGCGTTCGCGTCCCTCGGCGTCGAGCTGCGCGTCCGCGGCACGAACCTCGTCAGCGTGCACTCGGTCCCGAAGATCCTCTCTCGCGCGAGCCCCGAACGGCTCGTGCGCGATCTGCTGACCGAGCTGTCGCGCGCGGGCGGACGCGCGTTCAGCGACGCCCTCGATCTCGCGCTCGCCACGATGGCGTGCCACGGCTCGATCCGCGCGGGCGACAAGCTCACCGAGGGCGAAGCGAGCGCGCTGCTCGCCGCCCTCGACGTCGCGGACTTCGCCGGCCATTGCCCTCACGGCCGCCCCGTGGTCGCCGTCACGACGTGGAACGAGCTCGAGCGCAAGGTGGGCCGACGGTAGCTTCGTTTTCTGATCTGCGCATCGGCATTGGTAAACCGGGAGCGCGACGAAGTCGCGCGACACCTGGACAGAATAAGGACGCTCGTCACACCCGTGGCTAGGGCGTCGGGAGATGCGGCCCTCACCCGAAGTGGGGCCGAATCTCCCGACAGCCCACTCATGGACGAGCGCTCCAAGGAGGCGGCGCGAAGCGCGACGGGAACGGATCGGCCGTTTCCCGGCGATGGAGCTCCTCGGGGCTCCAGCGGAAATCCGAGCCTTGTTCGCGGAACACCGCGACCCCCACGACGCCGACGTTGCGATCCTTTCCCCGTCGTGCCGCGTACGAGTCGCTCACCGATCCGAAACGGAAAGCACGCACCGAGCCTTCGCTCTCGCGGAACCCCTCGATGGAAAGCGTGTCGTACGGCGCGATGATGTAGCCCCGCTTCTCGATGCTTCCGTCCTGGCCGTCGATGACGTCCAGACTGTCCACCGTCGCGACCGCTTCGACGCGCACCGGCGAACGGTTGTCGACGCGGACGATGTATCTGTCTCCGTCGCTGCCGACCGCGATGGTCCGTCCGTCGAAGCGCGCGGCGCGGAGCGGCGTCCCCGTGGCGTCGACGATGCTCACCGTGATGCGTCCGCCCGCGAGCGGCACCACGCTGTTGCCGTAATCGACGAACCTACCGCGGCTCATGGCGTTGACGCCCGCCTCGTCGTTGTAGAACAGCGACGCGACGCCGTCCGGTGACGAATCACTCTGGCGATAGAACGTCGTCGACTCCACGCGGCTCGACACGGCCTCGCCCCACGACGTGCCGAGCCCGGGGCGTTCGGCGTCCGCGCGCGCCATTTCCTCGGCGGGCGCGGGAGCGGCGGTCGCAGGCGCCTGCCCGGCGGAGCCGGAGAGCGCGCCGCGTGGCGCTCCGGAAGAAGCCACCGACGGAGATTCCTTGGAATTTTTGAGCGAGGCCGCGCTTTCGGGGGCCTGTCCGCCGTGGCCGCACCCCGCGAGCGAGAGTGACACCAAGGACGCGAGAACGTTTGCGATTCCAATGTATGCGCGCGACTTCATCTTCGTTTGCCTCCGAGTGGCTGTTTCAGACGAAGAACGCGCCGCCGGGATCTGACTTACACCCTCGGCGAGCATGGATTCGCGGCTACTGTAGGACGCGCGACTACTCCGGGCAGCTCGCCCGCACTCTCGTCGTCGCTCGTTCGCACCGGGCGCGCCCGTCGGTGCAGCGCTCCGCGACCTCGGGCTCGGCGCTCCGCGCGGCGATGTCGCACAGCCGCTGCGCGAGATCGCAGATGCGATCGCGCAGCGACCACGCCGTACTGCAATCCGGAGCGGAGAGCGTCAGCGCGCTTTCGAGCTGTCGTCCCCACGTCTCGATTTCGGGTAGCGCCGACTTTTCACGATCTTGTTTTGTGGAGCTCGGCGCGGCGGGCTCCGGCGCGGACGCGGCATTTGCCGCGGGGGCTTCGCCGCTGACGTCGCTCGGCGGCGCTGCAGGCGGCGCGGCTTCTTCGGCGGGTGCGTTCGCGGGCGAGGTCGGGGCGGCGCGCGAGCCGCCGCAACTCGCCGCGCACACGCACGCGAGCAGCGGTAGGATGAACGGCGATGTCGAATGCTTCACGGTGCCCTGCCTTCGAGGCTTTGATCGAGCAGAGCCTCCGTTATCACCAGCGCGTCATGGTAGTCGCGGCTCGCGCCTACCGCGTCGTTCATCTGCTCGGACGCGCGGCCTCTCACGATGAGGAGGTTCGTCGTGAAGGCGTCGATCGGACGCCCGAGGCCGAGGCCCCGCGTCGCCCAATCCGCCGCGGCCTTGGCGTTTCCGCTCGAGAGCTCGATTTCCGCGAGACGATACAAGAGGTCGCGCCGGACGGTGTGAGCGTCCGCGTTGCCGGACGTCGACAGGCGCTCTTCGGTCGCGCGGAGCACGTCGCGGGCTTCCGGCACGCGTCCCTCCGCGATGAATCGATCGGAGAGCGAATTGGCCGCCTCGGCGCGCGCGAGCCATTGGTCGTCGTCCGTCGGCTTCGCGCTGCATCCCGCGATCGCGAAGCCGGCGCAGAGCAGCACGAGGCGCGCCGCGCGCGCGAACATCCGCGAGCTTGCGCGCGCCGGAGTCACTTTCCGTACCGCTCCCGCAGCTTGGCGTAGAACGTCTCCCGGTAGCGCCTGGTCTCGACGTGCAGCGTCGTCAGGCTAGAGCGCATGTTGGCCGCGGCGATTTGCGCTTCGAGCAGCTCGCGCGGCGGCTCGGGAAGCGAAGCCGGTTCCGGCGATTGCGATCGCACGACCAGCGCGATGGACGCCGCGCCCGCCGCCGAAAGCCCGAGCAGCCCGAGCACGGTGCCGATGACGTGCGGCCGCCGGCGCGACGGTTTCGCTCGCGAGAGGACGTCTTCCAGGATTCGTTCGCGCGTGGGCGTCGCGAGCGCGCCGCCGTCCTTCGAGAACCGCAGCAACGCGGCCGCACCGAGCGCATCCTCCGGCACCGGCTCGGGCGAGTGACCGCGCTCGAGCGCCCGCGCCAGCCGTTCGGCTTCCAGCAGCTCTTCCGGCGTGGGCTCTTCTTCATCCGGCGTCACGCGGCGCCTCCCGGTTCACGACGGCTTCCCATTCTTTCCTGAACGAACGCAGCGCGCGGAGCAAGAGCACGTCGAAGGTCCCCGGTTTCACGTCGAGCGCCGCGGCGCAAGCCTCCCGCGGCAGCTCTTCCATGAAGCGAAGCTCGATCGCCCGCCGGTACCGAGGGTTGAGGCGCCCGAGCGCCTCGCGGACCGCGCTCTGTACGCGCAGCGCATCGCCGCGTAGCTCGAAGAGCTCGCCGGGATCGAGCGGCGCCTCCCCGAGCGGCGCGGTCAGGCTCTCGAAGCTGGCGAGCGCGCGTCCGGTGGTCGCCTTCGCGCGGTGCATGTCGAGCGCCTTGTTCGTCGCGATCCTCGAGAGCCAAAAGAACAAGCTTACCCCGCGCGCTTCGAACGCATCGAGGCGCTCGAAGGCGGCGCGGAACGTCTCGGCGAGGGCGTCCTCGGCGGCCTCGCGATTTCCGAGTTTCGGCAGCAGCACGCGGGCGAAGAGCGCCGGCGCGTACGCCCGATAGAGCTCGGCGAACGCGGTCCGGTCTCCGGAGCGCGCGCGTTCCACCCGTTCGGCCTCCCAGCGGAGGCGCTCGGGTCGGTTCAGCTCGTCGCTCACGGAGCGAGCGACCCTTTCGGCGCATGTCGTCGACCATCGGGACCGCCTGAATACCCTAACGACGAAGGGCGCCCGAGCCTTACAGTCCGGGGCGAAGGCGCGCGACAATGAGCGACGAACAACCCCTCCTCGTCGTGGTCGGCCCGACGGCGTCGGGCAAGTCCGCGCTCGCGCTTCGGATCGCCGAGCAATCCGGCGGCGAAATCGTGAGCGCGGACAGCGTCCAGGTGTATCGCCGGTTCGACATCGGTTCCGGCAAGCCGGCCGCCGACGAGCGGGCGCGTGTCCCCCACCATCTCGTCGACGTCGCGGAGCCGGCGGAGCCGATGGACGCCGCGCGCTGGGCGGAGCTCGCGGAGCGAGCCATCGCGGACATCCGCGGGCGCGGCCGTGTCCCCATCGTGTGTGGGGGGACGTTCCTGTGGGTGCGAGCGCTCCTGCTCGGGCTCGTTCCGGCGCCGCCCGCGGACGAAGCCATTCGCGCGCGCCACCGCGCGACGGCGGAGAGCGCCGGCCGAGGGGCGCTTCACGCCGAGCTCGCCCGCGTGGATCCCGCCGCGGCCGCCCGGCTCGCTCCCAACGATTTCGTGCGCGTGAGTCGCGCGCTCGAGGTGTACGAGCTCACCGGCAAGCCTCTCAGCGCGTGGCACGAGAGTCACGGATTTCGAGCGCGACGTCACCCGGCGCGGCTGGTCGGCGTGAAATGGGACCCCGACGCGCTCTCGGCGCGCATCGCCGCGCGGGCGCGGGCCATGCTCGAGGCCGGGCTGGTCGACGAGGTGCGCGGGCTCTTGCGCGACGGCTACGGCGAATGCCGCGCGATGGGCTCCGTCGGATATCGTCAAGTGGCGGACGCGCTCGCGCGAGGCGACGTCGACCCCGTCGCGGTGCTCGACGAGATCGTCCGCGCCACACGCATCTTCGCGCGCCGTCAACGCACCTGGCTTCGCGACGAAGACGTCACCTGGCTCGATCCCGGCGCGGCGCGTTCGTTCGCGGGCTGAACGCACGCGACGGGCCCGCGGCTACGCCTCGATCGAGAGCGAAGCGTCGAGCAGCTGGAGAAAGGTGGAAGGCAGCTCCGCCGGGGAGGGCGTCCGCATCTCGGCGACCTGTACGTCGGGGAGCGCGGGCCGCGAAACGACCACTGGGCTTGTCGGACCGCCGGCGACCGGAGGCGAGATGATCGCGACGTTCGCGGCGCCCGGCTCCGCGAAATCCGTCGACGGCGGCGCTCCCAGCGATATCGGCGGCTGCGTCGGCGGATGTTGAGCGCGCTCCGCCTGCTCGCGGTGCCGCGCGAGGTCCTCCGCGGCGCGCGAAGGCGGCGCGAGGTCCCGATCGTAACCCCCGCCGTACTGTTGCTGCGGCAGCGACAGCTCGAGCTCGTCCGCGGGGATCTCCGCGCTGGGCTCGGGAATGCCGATCGGCGCCGAAAGGAGCTCGATGCGCGCCGGCGGTTCACCCGAGCCTTCGAGCTCGACGGTTTCGCCGAGCTGCGCGGCGGAAGGTTCGTTCGCCGGCGCCTGCGAGATGGCGCTGGCCGACAGATCCGGCTCGAACGACGCGACGGCGGAGGTCTCTTGAAACTCCGCCTCGCCGGCCACGCCGACCGGCGAAGCGACGATCTGACGACCCGACTCCGGCGGCGGCGTCTTCACCGGCGGCTCGAGATCCGCCTCTTCACCGATCTGGGCGGCGGGACGCGGCGCGGACTCGGGCGCCGGTTCCTCGGCGAGCTCGTTCGCGAGCGGCGCGGCGCGTTCTTCATCCGCGGTCGCCTCCGCGCGCCCAGCGGACGGCGACTCCGCCGCGGCGAATTCTTCCACGGCGACGTCCGTTGCGATCTCGACGATCTCGTCGTCGCTCATCTCGAGCTCGACGACCTCGACGGCGGCCTCGACCGGAGCGGCGGCTGCTTCGGGCATCGCCGCGGGGGGCTCCGAGCGGAGCTCGGCGCGATCCGTCGGAGGCCCGCTGTCCGGCGCGGCATCGGCGAGCGACGGCGCCGCCACGACCGCCGGTGTAGCGGCGGTCACGACGCCGCGCGGCTTGGACGCGTTGCGCTGGATCCGCGAGAGCAGCGACTCGAGACGAGCGATCTGTCGTTGAACGTTCACGGTGAGATTCCGTTTGCTCTATGCCGAGCTCAATCGCGTGAGGATGTCGCCCCAAGAAGCGCCTTCGCCGAGCCACCTGCGAACGCTCGCGGCCGTCGACGGGCGCAGTACCGCGAGACGCGCCTTGCCGTTCGAGCGCTCGATGCGCACCACGGCCGCGTCGCGCGCGACGGCGCGTTGAATCGCGCCCTCGAGCACCGCGGCGATCAGCGGATCGCCGGTCTCTCCGAGCGGAGAATCGGTGACCGTCAGGACGAGCGCGCGCCCCCACACTTCGAGCCCGAGCGATCCGAAGCCGGCGAGCGCGAGCTCACCGCCGAGGTGCTCCACCATCGCCGACACCGAGCCGTCGCTGCCGAGGCGTCCCATGACGCGGCGGCCCATCTCGGTCCCGAGGCCGCGCCCGAAATCTTTCACCGCGTCGCTCGCGCTCCCCGCGCAGAGTCGCGCGAGCGCCTCGGCGGGAACGAGGAGCCGCGGATCGGAGCCGGCCACGAAAATGCGCCCCCGGTCGAGGTCGAACTGCACGGCACGGGTCGGATCGAAGGACGGTGGCATGGCTTTGAAGCGAACACGCGATCGCGCGCGCTTTTGCGAGTATACGCGGTGTGTGCGACGCGCTGTCAAATGCGGGGCGACGGTCTTCGGGTGGACGGTGGCCCTCGCGCTCCTCTCGAGGGGGCACGCGGCCGACGCACAGCTGCTTATGGGGGTCTCCGGTTCGAAGAAAGAACGGCCTCCGCCCGCGCTGGATCCACACATCCCGAAAGGTGCGCTCCGCCGCGCGCTCGCGCGGCCGACCACCGGGTTCGACCTCCCCGCCTGCTCGTTTAAATACCCGCTCTGCGTCCATCGGGGCACCACCGTGGACGAGGCGGCCGCGCTTTCTTGGCTTGCTGCGCTCGAATCGGCGTACGAGCGCGTCGTGTTCTGTCTGGGTGCGCCGGGCCCACTGGACGACGCCGGACGCGGCGGCACCTCGGGGCTCGACGTCTACCTGCAGCACGGCGACGGCGCCTCGTCCGTCGAAGCAGACCCTGCCGTTCTCGGCGCGGGGCATGACGAGGCGTCGGCGTTTTGCGTCGCCTGGGACAGTGAGTCGACCATAGACCGCGCGGCCACGCGGTGCGTCGCCGAGGCGGCAGCCCTCCGGCTCGACGCTTCGGAGACGCCGTTTGCTCGCCGCGCGCTCGCGACGGAAGTGTGGCTGCACTCGGGGCGGCCCACGTCCGCGGACGCGCGAGCCGTCGACGACGTCCAGGCCGAGCCGGAGCGCGCCATCGCCGCCCGCGATCTGTCGCGATTCAGCGAGGGCGGCGCGCTGCTCTTCGACTACCTCGACGCCACGCGCGGGCGCGGCGGCGTCGTCGACGCGGCGCTCGCGACGTACGCCCTCTCCGCGGGCCCGCCGAGTCCCGCGGGACCGCGCTGGGTGAACGAACCGGACACGCTGGACGTGCTGCGCGCGACGTTCGGTCCGACACCGAGCGACGTCGCGCGCTTCTTCGGAGATTTCGCGTTCGCGCGCGCCTTCATCGGCGCCCGCGACGGCGCGACGGCGTGGCCGCTCCTCGGCTGGTCGACGAACGCTGGACGCGTTCGCTTCGAGTGGAGCGTACCGCTGTCGACCTTGCCGCGCCGGCTGTCACCGGCGCACCCGATCGAGCCCACGGGTTCGACGTACATCTGGGTCGCGCTCGACGGCGACGTGCAGGGGAAGAGCATCGCGTTCCAGGCAGACTGGGAGTCGCCGGTGTCTTTCCGCTGGGTGCTGGCCGTCGTCGCCGCGGACGGCCACGTCGTGCGTCGCATCGACGTGCCGTACCTCGAACGAGAAACGCACGTCGAGCGGATCGTCGGGGATCTCGGCGGCGGCGTCGGGTTGCTCGCTGCGGGAACGAACCTCGGCGGCCTCGGGCCTACGTATCCGTTCGATCCGGACTTCGAGCCTTACGAGCCCCACGGGTACACCGTCTACTTCGCCACGCAATGAGCGCGCACGCGAGCACGAACAGCGCCGCGCTCCGGGCATCCGGCGCGGGCGCCACGCTACAGCCGCCGCGCGCGGCGAAACCCTGGCGCACCGTGCTGACGTCGACGCCGATGGGAATGGACTCCGCTGCGAGCACCTGTCCGCGGTACTTCGTGATGATGGAGAGCACGTCGCCGCCGGTACCGTCGTTCGCCGCGACCGTCAGCCGGTAGAGCCCTGCTGCCGCCCGAGTGAGGCCGTCGACGACCCTGCCGGGGGTCACTTCGATGGAGAGATCCTTCGCGTCGAAGCCGTCG
Source organism: Polyangiaceae bacterium (assembly GCA_035547195.1). Classification (GTDB taxonomy): domain Bacteria; phylum Myxococcota_A; class Polyangia; order Polyangiales; family Polyangiaceae; genus DASZVB01. The sequence continues at coordinate 6,611 of DASZVB010000065.1, read as the reverse complement.
GCGACCTGTCCGGAGGCGTCGCGGAGTTTCAAGAGCAGGGGTACGGTCCACGAAGGATCCGGGTGCGCGTACGTCGCGCCGACGGAAAGAAAGCTCTGGCCTCTGGCCGGCTCGCGCACGACTTTCGTGCTCTCCACGTTTTGCACGTCCAGCGTGCCGGGCAAATCCAGCACGCCCGCGCCGAGCTGCGACGGGTAGGACACCGTACCGTGCGGCCGCCGCGCGCCGGCTTGCAGCAACGTGAGCGCCTGATTTCCCGTGAGCATGGGATTTTGCTCGAACAGCAACGCGAGCGCGCCGGTGACGACGGGCGCGGCCATCGAGGTGCCCAGGGTCACCGCGTGGGTCGCGTCGACGACGGCGCAGTCCGCGGGCGGCGTGCACGTTCCGGATTCCGAGAAGATGCTCGCCGGGCTCTTTCGAGGGTCGGCGTCCTTGCTCATCGCGCCGACGACGAAGGCTCCGGGCGCCAGGATGTCCGGCTTCATGCGCACGTCGCTGGTCGGGCCGGCGGAGCTGAAGAACGCGACCGAGTCCAGCGTCGGATTCTTCGTGCTGCCGAAGCTGCTCACGGTGACGCCGTCGCCCAGGCGATCCATCCATTCCGTCCGATTCAAGGTCGCGCCGACGGCGATGAGCTCCGGGTGACCCGCGGGAATCGTCATCGTCGATTCCTTCGTCGACGCCGGGAAGACGGCGCCGATGCCGCCTTGATCGGGGCCCACGTCGCCGGAGGCGTCGGCCCATAGACTCACCGAGCCCTGCCCCTCGAATCGCAGCGAGAACGTCTCGTCCTTCGGCCACGAGCCTTCGATGATGACCGCCGCGGCGTTTTCGTCGGGGACTCCGAGTCCGAGCTTGCTCAGGGCTCCGTCCACCACGGTTGCCGTGAGCTCGCCCTCGGTGCCGAAGGTGCCGCCCTGCCCCGGGTGCTGGAGCGGCGCGAAATCGGCGTCGCTGCTGCGCTCGACCGCCACCGAGACGGAGTCGCCGGGACGAAACGCCGCCCACACGAAGATGCTGCCCGACACGGTGTCGCCGGCCGTCGGCGGCGGCGGCGCGAGCACCGGGACCACGATGCTCGAGCCCGGAACGACGCTCACGTCCGTGTGCACGCCGAGCGGCTCCGGATAGTCGAGATCGCTCTGGAATTGTCCCGCGCTGTTGCCGGCGGCGACGACGATCGCGCGCCCCGGGTGATCGTCGCCGATCAAGCTCGCGAGACCGCGTTCGAGCGCCGAGGAGCCGTCGTGCGGTCCGAAGTTGCTCCCGAGGCTCAGGTTTATCACCGCGGGCTTTCCGAGCTGGTCGGCGAGATAGAAGATGAGGTTCGCCGCCGACAGCACCGTCGCGTCGCTGATCGAGTTCGACGCATCGAGCGCGCGCGCGATGATGAGCGACGCTTGCGGCGCGATGCCCACGTATCGCTTCTCGGCGCCGCCGTTGCCGGCGGCGAGCGACGCGACGTGGGTGCCGTGCCCGATCGTGTCCGGCGGGATCGAGCCCGCTTTGCCGTGCGCCACGAGGGAGTCGATGTCCTTCGCCGAGTAGACGGCGCAGGGCAGCTTCGAGGAGCACTGGCTCTCCGCGTCCGTCTCGAGCCCCGCGGGACCGCGGCTATAGTCGATGAAGTACGCGATGCGCGTCGTGCCGTCGGTGTTCTCCAGATCCGGGTGGGTGATGTCCGCGCCGGTGTCGACGATGCCGACGATGGCTCCGCTGCCCGTGAGCCCCGTCGTGTTGCGGAAGGACGTCGCGCCGGTCCAGACGGCGACGCGATCGAGGAGCGGTCGCAGTGGAGCCGACCACGTCAGTTGCCACGCCGGATGCGCCTCGGCGAGCGCATCGAGGTCGGCGAGCGAGCCCCGCACCACGCCGAAGCCATCTCCGATGCGCTGCACGTCGTTCGTCTGCTCGCCCAGGGGAAGCTCGACGATCGCCGACAGCTCGGGTCTGCCGAGCACGCCGTTCGGGACGCCGGCGCGCACTCCGGAGACGGCTTGCGCGCGCGCCAGGCGCTCTACGGCGACGTCGGCGCGCGCGCCGGAGCTCGTGAGCAGCAACCCCGCCGCGAACAGACCCGTGACCGAGCTTCGTTGCGTCCTCAAGCAGGCCGAGCCTAGCACCAGTCGGTCGCGGTTCTCGCGTCCCGCGGCCGAGGCGTGACGCTTTTGCGGTTACATCGGCGGGACCAGGTGCTTCTTCGCCGGCCGCGGTTCGACCTTCGATGCGAAGGCTTCGAACCGCCGCGCCACCTCCGAGCGAAGTCGATCGAACGGGATGACCGCGTCGACGACGAGCTCGCTCGCGAGCTTCGTGAGGTCTACGTCCTCGCGGTATTCTTCACGCAATTTCGCGACCAGCGCGTCGCGTTCCGGTCCTTCGGGCACCGCCTGGATCTTGTTGTAATAGACCGCGTTGACCGCGGCCTGTGGGCCCATGACGGCGATGGACGCGGTGGGCAGAGCGATGCAGGCGTCCGGCTCGAACGCCGGTCCGCACATCGCGTAGAGGCCCGCTCCATAAGCCTTGCGCACGATGACGCTGACCTTCGGCACGGTGGCCTCGCTCACGGCCGCAATCATTTTGGCGCCCGCGCGGATGATGCCCTGGCGCTCCACCTTCGTGCCGATCATGAAGCCGGGCACGTCGGCCAGGTACAGGAGCGGGATGTTGAACGCGTCGCAGAGCCAGATGAACCGCGCCGCTTTGTCGGCGCTGTCGACGAACAGCACTCCGCCGAGGTGCTTCGGCTGATTCGCGACGACGCCGACGACGCGCCCCTCGATGCGCGCGAGCCCGGTCAAGATCTCCTTCGCGAATCGATCCTTGATGCCCAGATAGCTGCCCTCGTCGACGACGTGGTCGATGACTTCGCGCATGTCGAACGCCTTGTTCTCGTCGGCGACGACGATCTCCGCGAGCGGGCGCAGACCGGACCGGGGCTCTCCGGGTTCGGCGCGCGGCGGCTCGCCGTCCGCGTTCCCCGGAAAGTACGACAGATAACGCTTCGCCCAGGCGATCGCTTCTTCTTCCGTCTTCACGAGGACGTCGCCGCACCCCGACACCGACGTGTGCATCTTGGCGCCGCCCATTTCTTCGAGCGTCACCTTCTCGCCGATGACCATCTCCGCCATGCGCGGCGAGCCCAGGTACATGCTCGCGTTGCCGTCGACCATGACCACGACGTCGCAGAACGCGGGGATGTAGGCTCCGCCCGCGGCCGAAGGCCCGAACAACAAGCAGACCTGCGGGATTTTTCCGGAGAGCGCGACCTCGTTGTAGAAGATGCGCCCCGCGCCGCGGCGCCCGGGGAACATCTCGACCTGGTCGGTGATGCGCGCCCCCGCCGAGTCGACCAGATAGAGGAGCGGGCACGAAAGGCCCTGCGCCGTCTCCTGGACGCGGAGGATCTTCTCCACCGTTCGCGCGCCCCACGACCCCGCTTTCACCGTGGAGTCGTTGGCCATCACCGCGACGATGCGACCACCAATCTTGCCGGTTCCAGTGACGACGCCGTCGGCGGGCAGATCGCCGGCGAGGGTGTTCGCCAAGAGCCCGTCCTCCACGAACGAGCCCGCGTCCAGCAGCAGGTGAAGCCGCTCGCGCGCGAAGCGCTTCCCCGCGGAGGCGTTCTTCTCGTGATACTTGGGCGCGCCGCCGGACAGCGCCTCGGCGAGGCGAGCGCGCAGCTCTTCGTCGTTCATCGCGTCAGGTTACAGCGCCTCCCCATGAGGTGGAGCACCCGAAAACGTGGCCCGATCTCCGCGAGCGCTCGTTTTCGGGTGCAAAGCCACGCGCGTGGTCGGCGCTGTCGTCATGAAGGTGTTCCGAGCGACTGAGAGTCGCCCTACCGCTCGGCGAGCAGCTTCAATACCAGCGCGTCGAGCTTCGGGAGCTTCACGGCGTCGTAGCCGACCATCACGTCGCGGACGGTCCCCGCGCGGTCGATGACGAACACGGCGGGGATGGCGCGCGCCTGGTACGCCATGATCGTCTTGCCGGTCTCGTCGGACGCGACCGGGTACTCCATCCCGAGCTCCTTCGCGGCCGTCGCCGCTCGCGCCAGCGGATCCCCGGTGATGCCCACGACGTGGAGCCCGCGCGCGGCGTATTGAGCGTGCCACTGATTCATGTGCGGGATGAGGGCGCGACAGGCGACGCACCACGGCGCCCAGAACTCCACGACGAGCACCTGGCCCCGCTGGGCGGCGATGCTCGGCGTGAAGGTACCCTGCGCCGTCTTCAACCCTTCCAGTTGCGGCGCAGGCTGATCCACGAACGTCATCCGGACGATCTCGTCCTGCTCCGGGTATCGCTCGAGCACCACGACGGCGAGCCGATCGGCGTTCTGCCTCTTGAAGGCGACCCCGACTCGCGCTCCTTCGTGATGACGCCCCACGACGCCGACCACGTCCGCCGGCGCGGTCACCGTCTCGCTGTCGAGACGCTGGATGAGATCGCCCGCGACGAGTCCGGCCTTGTCCGCGGGCGACTTCGGGACGACGCGCGCGATTCGGGCCCCGCCCTCGTCGGGACCGGCCGGCTCGAGCTCCACGCCCAACCAACCTCGGCCCTCGCCGGGCGGGGCGTCGTCGGCGTCGGGGCTGCCCTCGTCCTGGTCGCTGTCGCCCGGATCCTCGGGCGATAGGGTGGGCGCTGTCGGCGCCGGCGGGGCCGTGATCGCGGTCTTTTCCGGGGGCGTGGGTTTCTGTATGGCGACGGTGCTCGTTTGCTGTCGCGCGCCGCAAGCAGCCAGCGACAACGAAAGCAGCGCCACGCACCGGGATGAAGCTCGCGCCATTCCTCTCTTGGTACCATGGCCCTGTGCGCCGATGGTGTCGAGCTGCGCGAACCACGGGCCCCGCGGTCCACGCGCCGAGAAACTTGGCGTTCGCGAGCTGCGCCGCCCACGCAGCTGCGGGAGTTACGGGCCCCGCGGTCCACGCGCCGGTAATCGTCGTGCTGTCGCTGTTCATTTGGGGCTGCAGCGAAAGCAGCGCTGCTCTAGCGCCTGTCGCGCCGCCGCGGCCGAATAGCGTGCAGCGGTGGGAACGCTTCGAAGAGGCGAAGAATTGGCCGCTCGTCGCCTCGGCCGTTCCGAGCGACCACGGCGTGGGCGAGCTCCAGATGGACGTGCGCGTCGCTGCTCCGTATCGAGCCGCGTATGTCGGTCTCGTGGCGGGTCAGCGCTGGCCGGTCGGCATGGCCGTCGCCGCGTTTCACGAGCATCGCGGATCTCGTGAGCCCGGCTCGATCTACGCGATGACGAAGAGCGCGGACGACGCCTGGGAATACGTCGTCAGCCGCGCCGATGGGATACTCGAAGCTCGCGGTGCGCTTCCGCTTTGCGTTTGCTGTCACAGCGAAGCCAGGGCGGACTCGTTGTTCGGGCTCCCGAGCGGCATCACGGAATCGACAACGCCGGCCTTGCGTTCTTCGAGCAACCCCTCCGCGCGTTAGCCCGAAAACACGACGACCCGCGGTGGACTTACCACTGCGGGCCATCCGAAAGCCTCTCAAGAAGCAGCTAGGAGACGAGCAAAGTTAATAAAAGAAAAAAGCTATGAAACCAAGGAAGCTAGAAGCTCGTAAGCCTATTGAAAGCCCCCTGCTCCGGGCAGGGTGCAAAGCGCCAACGCTAGAAAGCTGAGAGAGGGTCCGCGAATCCCTCGAAGCGAGCGGGCTAATAGCAGGGGCCGTGCCACCGCATCAAGATCGCCGGATCCGCGGTAAATCGCGTGTGTGCGCGATGCGCTGCGACGCGACGCGGCGCAGCCCGTGGCAGGCCTGTCATGCCGTGAACCGCTATCTGCAAACTTTGCGTGCCCCCTCACACCTCTGAGTACAACAGGGCTGAATACCCCACGCCTGCGTACACATCTTCGCAGCCATTCGTAGCCGGCTAAATCAAACGCCGCGCGGTCGTCCCGTCATTGGGCGAAGCGCGGTGAACAACTTCTCGACTCGCCGGCGCTTCTCGCGAGCAATCGCCGACTGACGTGGTATCAACGCCCTCCCCGGCGCCCGCGCCGGCACGCGCCCGTAGCTCAGCTGGATAGAGCGTCGGTCTACGGAACCGAAAGTCGGAAGTTCGAATCTTCCCGGGCGCGCAACGGAAATTGCAGGGGATTTCGGCGAGCGCCGAACGGGGCGTGTCAACGGCGTGTCAACTCGCTGCGATCGATGCGGTGTGGCCCACGGGGAGGGAACGTGATCGACGATGACATCGTCCACACGTGCCTCGTTGATCTGGGAATCAATTTCGTCAGGAAGGGCCCGACCTCCGTCGTCCTCAGCGGCGGTGGCTACGACGACGTCGTCGTCGATCTAAAAACCGGAGCAGCCGTGCCGCCGGAGGGGATGGTCCTCGACAGCGCTGCTGCCGGGCTGCTCCGACAGCGGCACGCCGAGATGAAGTACCGCGAGGAGGCAAGGCTCGGCGGGGTTGAACTCGAAGCCCGCGTGGTCGAGCGAGACGGAAGCATCGTTCTGATGTGTCGAGTGCCGTAGCCCGCCGCGCTCGGCGGCGACGGATTCCCGGTGACGGAAATCGCCGAAGCGACCGGAACGGATCCGCTTCCTGGTGCCGTAGTCTTCCAGGAGCCCGC
>DASZVB010000064.1:0-1745 GCA_035547195.1 Polyangiaceae bacterium | reverse complement strand
GACGAAGTCGCAGATGTCGATCGCGTGCGTCAGCTCGACGTCCAGACGGTCGATGTCCTCCTCGGTCACCTCCACGAAGCGGCCCTGCTCGACCTCGAAGCCGCGGACGATCTCCTCGGCGGGCACAGACTCGCCTGTCTCCCTGTTCACCTTGTCGTAGCCGATCGGCTGCAGATCGCGCCGGTCGAGAAAGTGGAACCGCAGCTCCTGCGACGAGGTCGCCGTGAACATGCGGACGGGCACGGAGACGAGTCCGAAGGAGATCGCTCCCGACCAGATGGGCCGTGCCACGAGCCTGCGTTTTCCACAGGGGCGGGGACGACAAACGGAGGTCAGCTTCCCTTCCGAGATTCCCGCCCTCGCGGATGCGGTAGATGATCCGGCTCTTGCCAACGGCCATACGCCACCGTCCCGCGTAGATGCCGCGAAGCGGACGGCCGGCCTCGGTCGGGTTCGCCTGCAGCTGCAGGAGCGCCACGTCAAGCTCACGTTGGACATCTGCCGGCAGCGACGCGAGGCGCTTCTTCGCGGGTGTCTTGAGCCGGAGCTTAGGCAAGCCCGAGCTCGCGCCGGATCTCCGCGTAATCCTGGGCGCCGTCGTCGCCCTCGGCATCTGCTTCGCGGAGATCACTGACGAGATCGGCGTCGGCCATGACCTCAATGGTCGCGAGCCACGCGTCGTACTCTTCCCGGATTCTCGGGGCGATCTCGTCGGCCACTCGATCGGCGACACGTGGCGCGAGCCTGTCGGCCGCGCGATCCAGGAGACTGTCGAGGTACCTGTTCAAGCGCTCCTTGACCTGGTTGCCGTGATCGATATGGGGCACATCAGCACTGTAGTTCCCGTGATCGTCGCACGCGACTCGGATGGACCTAGTGACTGGTTACAAGGTCCGATGAGTGACACGTCGTCCGAGAGTCGCACAGAGCGCACCTTTCCGAGGCTCTGTGGAAAAGGTGTCAGCCTTATTTTGCGATTTCGACGTTTAGCACCCGGCGCCGCGGAGACAAACGCCACGAGCTTCTCCACCTGACGGGGGGTTAGGCGCTCGAGGCCCGCTTCCAGGCGGGCCTCGACGCGTTCAGGGACGGATCTTGACCCGTTGAAAACCCTGTGGATGATGTGGAAAGCGCGCGCTTGTGCCGATTCAGGCGAAGACGCCCATGCCGCGGAACTTCGCGCGGCGGCGGCGGCGCAGCTCTTCTCCGGGCGTCTCCTCGAGCTCCTCGAGCGCGTCGACGAGGGCCGTCTTCAGGAGGAGCGCGGCCGCCTCGTGGTCGGTCTGGGCGCCGCCCTTCGGCTCCGGGACGATCCCGTCGATCACCCCGAGGTCGAGGCAGTGCAGCGCGTCCGGCTTGAACGCGGCGGCCGCCTTCTTCGCCTCGCTGCCGTCCCGCCAGAGGATCGCGGCGCAGCCCTCCGGCGTGATCACCGAGTAGATCGCGTTCTCCTGCATCAGCACGCGGTCGGAGACCGCGATCGCAACGGCGCCGCCGGAGCCGCCCTCGCCGATGATGCAGGCGACGGTCGGCACCGTGAGCCGCGACATCGCGGCCTGCGCGCGCGCGATCGCGCCGCCCTGGCCGTGCTGCTCGGCGGCGACGCCCGGGTACGCGCCCGGCGTGTCGACGAGCGAGACGAACGGGAACTCGAACCGCTCGGCGATCTCCATCGCCCGCATCGCCTTGTGGTAGCCCTCCGGATAGGCCATGCCGAACTGCCGGTCGAGGCGCTCCTTCACGTC
>DASZVB010000063.1:0-44397 GCA_035547195.1 Polyangiaceae bacterium | reverse complement strand
GGCGTTGACGTCCTGAGCATCGTCGGTGTTGGCCCGTTGACCGCTCTCAATTTGTTGTCGGAAACCGGTCGAGACCTGAGCCGGTGGCGCACCGAAAAGCACTTCACGTCCTGGCTCAACTTCGCTCCTGGCACTCATATAAGTGGTGGCAGACGCTTGAGCAGTCGTCGTCGCCCAGGAAAAAACCGGGCTGGTCTCCTTCTTCGTCAAGCGGCCAGCTCCGTCGGTCGCACGCAAACCGCCCTCGGCGCCTTCTATCGCCGCATTGCCGCACGTCGGGGCAAGGCGATCGCGATCGTCGCGACTGCACGTAAGATTGCCTGCGCCTACTACCGCCTCCTCCGCTACGGTGGTCAGTACGTCGAGCGCGGCGCCGCTGCTGCGGACCAAGCGTACCAGCAGCGCCGTCTCGACTCTTTACGACGGCAAGCAAAAACGCTCGGCTACGCACTGATGCAGTCGCAACCGGTCGGGTGAGTTACTCAGCAGCTGCTGAGGACGCAGAGCCAACCGCAGAGGTATTGGGTTGCACGCGACACGACGCTGGCGTCGTGTCGACGACGTGAATGGCCGCACAAAAAACAAAAATCTCTGCAGGTCTCTGCGTCCTCTGCGGCTCTGCGGTTAAAATACAGGTCACGACACATTTTCAGGTGAGCGAGGCGCGTCCTAGCGCGATGCGCTGGCCTGCAGTTCGAGCCGCGCGACGCGGATGGTGCGGGCGACGTGGCCGCCTCGGTAGATTCGGGTGGTCTGGATTCGCGCGACGTCGCGGTGGGGGAACTCCGTCGCGGGGGGCGCGGGGAAACGGTCGTCGCTGACGTAGAGGATCACCGGCGCCTTCGACCAGGTGCTCGGTGGATACCACTCCGCGAAATCGTCGCCGCCCTTCGTGCGGCAACCGACGGCGACGTCCGGCCCGAGGCCCGCGTGCAGCTGCGCGCAGACCGTCCAGTGGGGACCGACGACGTACGGCACGTAGCCCTGGCTTTGCACCGCTTCGACCTCCGCGCGCACGAGCGGCAACCCGGATTGCCAGGCGTATAGGTCGTTCACCAGATCGTAGCGCGGGCGGTACTTGTCGCCCATCAGCTTGGGTAACAGCGGCGTCGCGACCAGCGCGTAACCGAGCAGTGGAACGACCACTCCGATGGCCACACAAGCGCGCGCCACGGCCTTCGACGGACGCGACGCCAGCGGCAGCGCAACCGCCAGAGAAAGATAGGCCGGACCGAGCCAATGCGGTTCGGCGACCCGCGACCACAGACACAGCGCGACCAGCGGAACCCCCGGTATCACGCAAGCGAGGAACAACAGGCGCGCGACGGGTTCGGCGCGCTCGCGCCAGAGGTCGCGCAGAACGCAGTACGCCTGCCACAGGAACGGCGGGGTCACGTAGAGCAGCTGTCCGCCGATGAGCGCCCCGGCGTTGCGCAGCGAAAGGCCCGCGTCCGCCTGCGTCGTGACGAATCGGTGCTTCAGCAGCGGATACCCGTGACGGATTTCCCACAGGATGAACGGCGTCACGACGATGCCGCCGGCGACGGCGCCGCAGTACGGCGCCACCGTGCGCAAATGGGCGCGCGCGCCGCGCCCGGCGCCGGCGACGAGCAGCGAGGCCGCGAGCAGGAACCCCGTCACCTTGGAATACGCCGCGAGTCCGGCGAGCAATCCCGCGAGCACCGTCCCGACGAGCGCGCGGCGGCTGCCGGGTTCGCTCCGCAGCGCGCCGGCGGCGCACCCGAGGCTCGCGAGCCAGAAGACGGCGAGCGGCAGATCCGGCGTGAGTCCAAAGAGGCCGATCGACATCTCCGGCAAGAGCGCGACGGCGAAGAACGTGAGATACGCGCTCGTCCCCGTCGCGCCGGCGGCGCGCGCGGCGAGGAACCCCACGAAGGGCAGCGCCGTCGCGACGAACGCGGTGAACCGATGCGCCGACAAGGGCGCCGGCGCGCCGCCGTCTCCGATGAAGCGCGCGACGACGCCGATGAATCCGGGGTGATCGAGGTAAGCGGGTTGCGGGTGGAGCGCGTAGGCGGCGTACAGCGCCTCGGCGTCGCCGAAGCCGACGCTCTCCGCGAGGCGCAGGCGCAGCCCGAGGAGCAGCACCGAGAGCACGATGGCCCACCGCAATGGACTGCCGAAGCTCGCCGCCGCAGCCGTCCTCTTCGGCGCGGGCGGGGGGGGAAGGCGCGCGGCGGGCTGCTTCAGTCGAGCCATGGACGGAGCATCGCGGCGACGCGTTCCGACGGACGGCGGTCGTCGAGAGAGTCGCGAAGCGCGCCGCGTACCTTGCCGCAGAGCGCGCGGTACCGTTCGCCGTCGCGAAGAACCTCCGACAGCGCTCCAGCGATGGCTCGCGGCGTGACCTCGCGCTGGAGCAGCTCGGGAAACGCGCGCTCGCCGAGGACGAGGTTCGGCAGCCCGACATGGTCGACGCGCACGAGCCGCGCCGCGACCGCGAACGTCAAGGGATCGGTGCGATAGACGATGACCGGCGGCACGCCGAGCGCCGCGCACTCGAGCGTCGCGGTGCCGCTGGCGACGACGGCCGCGGCGGCGCCGGCGATCTCGGTGACACCGCGCCGGACGACGCGCACACCGCTTTCTCGCGCGCGCCGCTCGGCCCAGCTCGTGGTGCGCGCATCGAGCCCCTCCGCGAGCACGAGCTCCGCGTCGAAGCCCGACTCCATGAGGCGTCGGGAGGCCGCGAGCAGGGGCGGAAGATGCGCGCGCACTTCGTGCGATCGGCTCCCCGGGAGCAAGGCCACGGCCCGTCGCGCGGGGGCGGCGCTCACGCGACTCGCCGCCGGATGGCCGACGTAGTCGACGCGCGCGCCGCTCCGAGCCCAGTGCGGCGCTTCGAACGGGAGCAATACGGCGAGGCGTTCGCAATTTTTCGCGATGCTCGGCGCGCGCTCCGGTCGCCACGCCCACACCTGAGGCGGCGCGTACCAGAGGGTGCGCGTGCCGCGTCGCTTGAGCCAATCCGCGACGCGCGCGTTCGCTTCCGAGAAGCCGACGAGGAGCGCCGCGGCGGGTCTTCGCCGTCGCACGGCGACGGCGAGCGCGCCGAGGGCGAGCGCGAGCCGTGAGACACGCGGAAGCACCGCGGTGACGCCCATGGCGGAGAACGAACCGACGTCCGCGACGAGCTCGGCGCCGGCCCCCGCGAGGCGCCGCCCGCCCAGGCCGAAGCTCGGCGCGCGCAGATCGTCGAGCACCTCCGCGGCGAGCGCGTCACCCGACGCCTCACCGGCGACGACGAGGAGGTCGTGCATGGCTCGAGTCACCGCCCGCGCGCCCGCGCGTGGAACGCGGCGCGACGGCGCTTGCGGAGGAGCGCCGCGGCTCCCAAAAAGCCGACCGCGGCGGCGCTGCTCCCGGTATCGCGACTTGCCCTCGTCACGCTGCAGCCCGAAGGATGCGCCGCGCCCGCGCAATCACTCGAGTAGCCGTGGCTCGGCGACGGATCGGTGCAGGCCGGCACGTCGCGGTTCGGCGGATAGAGCGCGCAGATGGCCGCTTTGTCGTCCGCGTCGAGCGAGCGCGCCTTGCGGCTCGCCGGCGAATACGTCGCGCTCATGGTGGCGTCCGGATCCGACGAGTCCGCGAGCCCGAGGAAATGTCCTGCCTCGTGCGTGGTGATCGACTGCAGATCGTCCACGATGTCGTCGTCCGACGTCGTCAGGGCGAGCCCGAAGGAGTTGATCTCGACGTCGGCGTCGAGGATCCGCCCCGAGGACGGATCGAAGGTGATCGTCGTGTGACCGAACTCGGAGCCCGGATCGTGGTACGGCCAGTCGCCGTCGCGCAGGATCCATCCGTTGGCGTTCGGACCGGTCTGGTTGTACTCGGGCTCGTCGCAGAGCAAGGGCCCCGCGAAATCCGCGGCGTCCCAGAGCGCGATCGAGGGGTGGCGGCCGCCGCCGCAGTCGACCGCGAGCCACTGCTGCAGCGACGTGCGCACGATGCGATCGAATACGTCGTAAGTAATATTTCGTTTCGGCGAGCCGTGCTCGTCGACGGCGAAAGACACGCAGCCCGTCGACCACGACAGGTGCTCGCCGGACGTCACGCAGCCCATCGCGTCGCGCGGGCACTGCGTGCCGGAAGCGGCACCACACGTGGTCGCTTCGCAGTAGGCGAGAGCGGGCCCTTCGAGGAGCAGGTAGGCTGCCCCGGCGAACGGCAACGCGAGAGGGGCCCGGCGGGCTCTCGCCACCTTGGAAAACACGGCCGGCAGGCTAGCACGGCGTCACGGAGGCCCGCGCTTCCCCGGCTCTCTCTTCCAGGTTCGGCAGTCTGCGCTATAAAGGCCCGAACCTGGGGCGCCCCGTCCCCCCCGTCGATGGCGAATCCGGCTCCGAACGATCCACGCGGCGAGCGGCCGTTGCTCGAACAGCTCTCTTCGCAGCTGGTCCCCGAGCTCCGGCGTTATCTCAGCCAGCACCGCGCCGGCGTCGAGCAGATGATCACCAATGGCTCGCTCGAAGCCGGGCTGCCTGCCGGCCGGCGGTACGCCAAAGTCTACGACGGCCTGCTGTCGGCGTTGTTCCACGCCGCGCGCACGGCGATGACGCGCGGCAAGCACTGGACACCTTTGTCGCTCGCCGCCGTCGGCAGCTACGGGCGCGCGGCGCTGTCGCCCTTCAGCGACTTGGACGTACGGCTGCTCTGCGAAGGCGACCCGTCGACGGTGGCGCCGGCGGCGGAGGCGCTCCTGTATCCGCTGTGGGACGCCGGGCTCTCCATCGGACATCAGGTCGTCACGGCCACCGACTTCATCGAGCTCGCTCGCACGGATCTACCGACAGCGACGTCGCTGCTCGATTGGCGCACCATCGCGGGGGATTCGAACGGCGACGCGGCGCTGCTCGAGCGCGCGTTCGAAGGCGTGTTCGGTCCGGGCGATCTCGGTGCTTTTCTCGACCGGCTCGAGGCGAGCGCGGAAGAGCGCCACGAGCGCTTCGGCGGCTCGGTTTTTTTGCTCGAGCCCGACGTGAAGAACGGGGAGGGGGGCCTGCGCGATCTGGACGTGGCTCATTGGTCTGCTCGCGCGCGCTGGCGCGTTCAAGATCTCAGCGAGCTCATGCGCATCGGCATCCTGGTGCCGCGCGAATGGTCGGAGATCGAAGCGGGGCGGAGCTTGCTCTTTCGCGTCCGCAACCTGCTGCATCTGGCGGCTGGCCGGCGTGCGGATCGATTGAGCTTCGAGCAGCAAGAGCGGCTCGCGGAGCAGCTCGGCTACGGGACCGGCGGTCACGCGGTCGAGGTCTTCATGAGCGACTATTATCGCCACGCGCGCGCCGTGGCCCGCGCGCGAGAGATGATCCTCTCGCGCGCGAAGCCTCCGCCGCGCCGTCGCCCGCGGGAGACGCCGATCGGGCGCGGCCTGAAGCTACAACGCGACGCGGTTTCGCTGGTCGACGCGGAAGCCTTGTACCACGACCCGGCGCTCGCCCTGCGTCTCTACGACGAAGCTGTGCGGCGGAACGTGCCGGTCTACGATTTCGCGCGGCACGCCGTCGCCCGCGCCGCGTCGAGCCCGGATTTTTGCGCGGCGCTGCGGAAGAGCGAAGAAGCGGCGGAGCTCTTCCTGCGCCTGGTGTGCGTGGTGCAGCAGACGAAGCTGCGGCACGGCTCCGTCCTTTACGACCTGCACGACGTCGGGTTGCTCGTCGCGATGGTGCCCGAGTTTGCTCCGGTCGTGGGCCGCGTGCATCACGACATCTACCACGTGTACACCGTGGACGTGCACTCGGTCGCGGCCGTCGATCAGCTCCGCGCGCTCTGCCGGGGAGATCTCGCGGCGGAGCACCCGCTCGCGTGCCGGCTCGCGGCGGAGCTCCCGCGCCCTCGGGTCCTCTTCTTCGCGACGCTGCTCCACGACATCGGCAAAGATCTCGGCGGACGCAATCACCCCGAGCGCGGCGCGGAGCTCTCGCGCGTCGTGCTGTCGCGCCTCGGCGTGGCCGAGTCCGACATCGTCGAGATCCAGCACCACGTGCGGAAGCACCTCCGCATGTACCACGTGGCCACGCGCCGGGACATCGACGACCCGATGACGCTCGAGGAGTTCGCCGCCGACGTGCGCGGCCGCGAGGGCTTGCGCGAGCTCTATCTCCTCACGCTCGCCGACGTCACCACCACGAGCCCGGGGTCGATGACCAGCTGGAAGCGGCGCATGCTCGACGAGCTCTACGTCGCCGCCGAACGCTACCTCGCCGGCGCACCCTCCCACGGCCCGGCGCGCTCCGAAGCCGTGAAGCGTGAAGTGCGCGCGCTCTGGAAGCAAGAAAACGATCGCGACTATTTCGAGCACTTCATCGCCGCGCTGCCGGAGCGTTATCTCTACGCGAACGACCCGCGGGAGATCGTCGAGCACGCGGTCTTCGCGAAAAAGGCGCAAGAGAAGCCGGCGAGCATCGCCGTCCTGGCGAAGAGCGATCCTTACGTCGAGCTCTGCGTCGTCGCCGACGACCGGCCCGGGCTTCTCGCCATGATCACCGCGACGTTCAGCCACGCGAAGCTGAAGGTGTTCAGCGCGCAGATTTATTCGTGGATCGGGCAGGACGGGCGCACGCGTTCGCTCGACGTATTCTGGGTGCGCAGCGGACAAGAAGCGGAATACGCGGTCAAGTTGGTCCCGGGTCTCGAGCGGGATCTGGAGCTCCTCATCAGCGGGAAGATGGACCCGGTGGAGCTCGCGACCGGCTCGCGCGCGCAGGCGCGCTGGAGCGTACGTCCCACGCCGCCCGTCGCCACGAAGGTGAACGTCGACAACCGCTCCGCGACGAACCACACCGTCATAGAGGTGATCACGCGGGATCGGCGCGCGCTGCTCTTCTGGCTCTCGAGCACGATCCAGCACGCCGGCCTCTCCATCTCTTTCGCCAAGATCAACACGGAAGGCGAGCGCGTCGCGGACGTCTTCTACGTGTCCGACGAATCCGGCGGCAAAGTCCTCGACGAGGCGCGCATCGAGGACCTGCGCCACCGCATCTTGAATACGATCGCGCGCCTCGAGGCCGGAGGATGAAAATGAGAAGGGTTGGCATCGTGTGCGTCGGGGTCGCGGGTTTCGTCGCTTCGGTCATGTTCGGTTGTTCGAGCGGCACGCCGCCGGCGCAGGCGCCTTCATCCGAACCGCCGTCGCTCGCCGACGACGATCAGGCCGCGGCCGCCGCTCCGGCGTCGAGCTCGAAGGTCAAGGAGGGCATCGACGCCATCCAGGCTCAGGATTTCGCGAAGGCCAAGGCGGTGCTCGAGGAGGCGGTGAAGGAAACGCCGAAGGACCCGCAGGCGTCGTTTTACCTGGGCGTCGCGGACGAAGCGCTCGGAGACGGGAAAGGTGCGGCGGAGCAATACCGGCACGCGCTCGAGCTCGATCCGAAGCTCACCGAGGCGAGCACGAACCTCTCCGGCGTCCTCCTCGATCAGGGCGACGCGACCGGCGCGCTCGCGGCCGCCGACGCGGGCCTCAAGGTCGCGCCGAAGAGCCCCTCGCTGCTCCGCAATCGCGCGGTGGCGCTCGATCAGACGGGCAGCAAGGACGCGGTCGCGGCGTTCAAGGCCGCGGTCGACGCGGCGCCGAACGACAAGGAGGTGCAGTACCTCTACGCCGAGGCGCTGGCGAAATCCGGCGACCAGGACAAAGCCGTCGCCGAGCTCAAACCGCTCCTCGGGAGCGACGACGTCGCAGTGCTCGCCTCCGCCGGCCGTCTCTTCGGCAAAATGAAGGACTTCGACGACTGCGTCGCTGCTCTCGACAAGGCAATTTCCTCGAAGGACGTCGCCGAGCTGCGCGTGGAGCGCGGCTTGTGCAAGCACGGCAAGAAGGACGAAAAGGGCGCCGAGGACGACTTCAACGCCGCGGTGAAGGCCGACCCGAACTCCGCGCCGGCTCACTACTACCTCGGCCAGAGCAAGCGCGCGCACGGCGACAAGAAGGGCGCCAAGGCCGAGCTCACCAAGGCCGCCGAGCTCGACCCGAGCGGCGGCCTCGGCGCAAAAGCGAAGAAAGAGCTCGCCGCGCTGAAGTGACGAACGCTCGTCACCACGCTCGAGAAAACCAACGGGTCGGGAGTCGGGTCTCGTTCGAATTGCTGCCGAGAACGCACCGAGCACGGCCAGCTCCGGCCTCTGCATCGATGCCGGGGTCGTGTGACGCTATCGATGGTACGCATACGTACTATCGATGGTACGCATACGTACTATCGATCGTGTCCGCGTAACACGGATGTGCGCGCCGTGTTGCGAAGCATTCCCGACGCCTGCATGTTTTAAGCGGCCCCGGAGCCGGCACTGTGGGCGTTTCGTCAGATGTGACGAATCTCGAGCCCGATCGGGCGGGCGAAGGTTCCGGCGTCCACTCTAGGGACGAGCGCTCAAAGAAGAGCTTCCAATAGGCGATCGAGCTCGTCGAGGCTCGAGTAGGCGACGACTATTTCGCCCTTGCCGTCGCGGTCGCGCACTTCGCAGCGCGTGCCGAGCTTGCGCGTGAGGCGCGCTTCCAGATCCTTCACCGCCGGCGTCTTGCCCTTGGGCTTCTTCGGCCCGCCATCGTCCGACTTGGCGGCGCGCACCAGCGCTTCCGTCTGCCGTACGCTGAGGCGGCCGCTCGCGACCTTGTCCGCGAGCGCGTTCAGCGTCTGTTCGTCCTTCGCGCCGAGCAGCGCGCGCGCGTGACCTTCGCTGAGCTCGCCGGTGACGACGAGCCTTCGAATCTTTTCCGGCAACTTCAGGAGCCGGAGCGCGTTCGCGATGGTCGAGCGATCTTTGCCGACGCGCGCCGCGAGCGTCTCTTGTGTGTAGCCGTGCTCGTCGATGAGGCGCTGCATCGCCTCCGCGAACTCCACCGGGTTCAGGTCCTCGCGCTGGATGTTCTCGATGAGCGCGAGCTCGAAGGCGTCCTTCGCCGAGACGTCGCGGACGACCACCAGGACTTCGCGCAGGCCGGCGCGCTGGGCCGCTCGCCAGCGCCGTTCGCCGGCGATGAGCTCGTAGTCCTCTCCGCGCCGCCGCACGACGAGCGGCTCGAGCAGGCCGTGCTCGCGAATGGATTGGGCGAGCTCCTCGAGCTTCTCCTTGTCGAAGTGCTGCCGGGGCTGCCCCTTCTGCGGGATGATCTTCTCGATGGGGCACTCGAAGACGTTGCCCTTGCCGTACGTCTGCCCGGAGCTCGCCACCGGCTCCTTGCGCGTCGGCAAGAGGACGTCGAGCCCGCGCCCGAGCCCGCGCGGCGGCTTGTTCGCGACGCTCACGGATGCGCCTCGATGACCTCGCGAGCGAGGCTCAGGTACCCCTGCGCGCCCTTGCATTGCACGTCGTAGAGCAGGACGGGCAGCCCGTGCGACGGCGCCTCGCTCAGCCGAACGTTGCGCGGGATGATCGCGTCGAACACGTGGAAGTGCCGGCGCACCTGTTCGGCCACTTCGTGCGCGAGCCGATTGCGCGGATCCCACATCGTGAGCACGATGCCCTCGACGGTCAGGTCGGGGTTCAGCGTGCTCTTCACGCGGTCGATGGTCGCCATCAGGTAGGTGATGCCCTCGAGCGCGTAGTACTCCGGCGGCAACGGTACGATCACGCGATCCGCGGCGGCCAGCACGTTCAGCGTGAGCACGCCGAGCGACGGCGGCGAATCGATGATCACGAAATCGTATTTGGCGACCGCGGGATCGGCGAGCACGCGCCGCAGGTGCTGGCCGCGCCCGTCTTCGTCGAACAGCTCGTACTCGACCGCGGTGAGGTCTTGGCTCGACGGCGCGACGTCGAGCGTCGGGATCTTCGTCTGCACGATCACGTCGGCGATGTCCGCCTTGCCGATGAGGGCGTCGTAAACGGTGCGCTCCATCGAGTGCGGTGCGATGCCGACGCCGCTCGAGGCGTTGGCTTGCGGGTCCAGATCGACGAGCAGCGTCCGTCGCTCGGCAGCGGCGAGGCTCGCGGCGAGGTTCACGGCGGTCGTCGTTTTACCGACGCCGCCTTTCTGGTTGGCGATTGCGATGACGTTGGCCATCCATGCCCTCTTCGGGACTCGACGTATCTCCTCGTTTCGCGACCGCCGTCAAACCCGAGTCACGCCCTCCTTATCGAACGACGCGGAAAGTCCCGCGCTTTTTTGGAGCTGGCCGGCCGATGTCGTAGGCTGTGCGCAGATGTAGGTGCAAGTATCACTTGTTCCCACGTCGCCTCTGAATGCCCTGGCCGCCGCTTCCCCGGCCGCCGGCAGATCCCTGAGTTCTCGGCTCGAAGGAGACATGAATGGCACTTCCGAAAGCTTACGGCACCTTCGCTGACTTCACCCGCGAGGAGATCCGCCCGACCATGCGGATCGGGTGGTCCATGGATGAGCTGCACGCCCCGCACGAGGCGGAGCTCGAGTTCGACCTGGATCCCTTCGAGACCGCGCTCCAGGCCGCGGAGGCCGAAGAAGAAGACTTGGACGACTGAGACTGGCTTTGCTTACGAGCCGGGCGGCGTCTCGACGCCGCTCGGGCCCCATCCTCCCGGGGCATCTCACGCGCCTCCGCGGACTGCCTCCCGCGGGGGCGCTTTTTTTCTCGGGCGATTGACCTTGCTTGCCGCGCGTGGCACGGAGGTCCCCCCCAGATGCAGGTCACGATCCAGAAGCTTAGTCCGGTTCTCGTCGAGTTCGATGTGCAGGTCGATGCGGCGCGGGTGAGCAGCGAGCTGTCGAAGGCGTACGCGAATCTCGCGAAGAGCGCGCGCGTCCGCGGCTTTCGCCCCGGCAAGGCGCCGAAGAAGGTCCTCGCGCACTATTTCGGTCCCCGCGTCTCGGCGGACGTCGCGCAGCGCCTGGTCGACGACACGTTCCAAAAGGCCGTCGCCGAGCAGAACGTGCAACCCGTGACGCAGCCGGCGATCGAACCGAGCGAGGTCGTCGACAATCGGCCGTTCTCGTACAAGGCGCGCGTCGAGGTGCTGCCGGAGATCCCGGTCGTCAACTACGACGGCTTCGAGGTGAAGCGCCCGAAGGTCGAGGTCACCGACAGCCACATTCAAGCCGAGCTCGAGACGCTCCGGCGCGAGAACTCGACGCTCGAGCCGCCGAAGGACGAACGGCCGTCGCAGAGCGGCGACATCGTGCTCGTCGACTACACCGTCGAGGTCGGCGGCGACGTGGTCGCCGACGCCGGCGCGACGGATCTGCAGACGGAGCTCGGCCACGGCGACCTCCTGCCGGCCATCGACGCCGGGCTCACGGGCAAGAAGGTGGGCGAGACCGCGGCGGTCGAAGTGGACCTCGGGCCAACCCACCCGCACCCGGCGCTCCGCGGTCAGCGCGCCACGTTCAAGTTCGTCGTGAAGGACGTGAAAGAGCGCGTGCTGCCGAACGTCGACGACGAGTTCGCCAAGGACCTGGGCGACTACGAGACGCTCGACGCGCTGAAGAAGGAGCTCTCGGCGCAGGTCGAGAAGCGCCTCAAAGAAGAGTCCGACAACGCCGTGGCCGAAGAGCTCGTGCGCGTGCTCGTCGAGAAGAACCCGATCGACGTGCCCCCGTCTCTCGTCCAGCGCCAGATGCAGGTCGCCGAGCAAGAGGTGGTGCAGCTGGCAAGGCGTCAAGGGCGGCCGGGCGCGATCCCGCCGGACCTGCGGGCTCGGATCCAGGCCGACAGCGAGATGAAGGTGCGCGCGGGCCTCCTCATGGCCGAGATCGCCAAAAAAGAAGGCATCAAAATAGGCGACCCGGAAATCGAGGAGGGCCTGAAGGAGCTCGCCGACCAAACCGGGAAGAATCTCGCTAAGCTGCGCGCTGAGTATCGCGAAGCGCAGAAGCGTGAGACGCTCATCGGGATGATCCTCGAGAACAAGGTCCTCGACATCATCGAATCCAAGTCCAAGATTACGGAGTCATGATCGTGAAGAGACCCGAGACCCGAGCCCAAGCCCTCGACGTCCTGGAAAGGACGCATGCTTCCGTCATCTATCCCCACGTCGTGGAGACGACACACCGCGGCGAACGCACCTGGGACATCTTCAGCCGCCTGCTGAAGGATCGCATCGTATTTCTCGGCAGCGCCGTGGACGACGACGTCGCGAACATCATCATCGCGCAGTTCCTCTTCCTCGAGAGCGAAGACCCCGACAAGGACGTGCAGCTCTACATCAACTCGCCGGGCGGCGTCGTGACCGCCGGCCTGGCAATCTACGACACCATGCAGTACGTCCGCTGCCCGGTGAGCACGCTGTGCCTCGGTCAAGCAGCGAGCATGGCAGCCGTTCTGCTCGGCGCCGGCAAGAAGGGGCAGCGTTACGCGCTCCCGCACTCGCGCGTGATGATCCACCAGCCGCTCGGCGGCGCGCGCGGTCAAGCGACGGACATCGAGATCCAGGCGCGCGAGATCCGCCACATGAAGGACGTGATCACGCAGATCCTCGTGGAATCGACGGGCAAGGCCCGCGACGAGATCACGAAGGACATCGATCGCGACTTCTACATGGGCCCCGGTCAAGCAAAAGAGTACGGGCTCATCGACGAGATCTTCGAGAAGAAGAAGAAGGACTGAGCGGCCCCCTGCGCGCGCGCCGCTCGAGCGGGCGGCGCCTCGGCGTCGTTCGAACGCACGATGCTTCGTATGGCCGAACAATCCGCGAGCGCGCGTAGTGTTGCAGAGCGCCCCTGTTTGACGCACCCCGCTCGCGCGAAAAAATCGCGACGTGACGGTCATAATGAAAGTTAAAAACGTACGTCGAATCGGACGTGCGGCGTGAGCGACGAGCTGCGCCCGACGACTGCGTCGGCCGGTGAGCTGGCACGGTGGTCGGACCGGATCCGCCGCGCGGATCTTTCGTGAGCTCTATGAGCGAGTTTCGAGAAGATGTGGAACATGCACGAGTATTTCGCGATGCCTCGTCAAGGCGCTCCGAACCCCCACGGGAACGCTCCGGGCAAGGAGCGACAAGGCGCGAAGTAAGCGACGCAGCGCGCACATTCGGCCAAATTGCCGCGCTTGCTACGAGGTTCCGGGCGCCCTAAACTTGCTTTCGAATTCGGCCGATTTACGGGTTTATGAGAGGTCGGCGACCGATAGGTTCTGTAGATGGTTGAACGGCGGAGAGACGAGTCGAACGGCAACCTGTGCTGCTCCTTTTGCGGCAAATCGCAGAAGGAGGTGAAGAAGCTCATCGCAGGGCCGACAGTGTACATCTGCGACGAGTGCATCGCCCTTTGTAACGACATCATCGCCGAAGAGGTGGAAAAGGACGAGCCGCACGGCGGGTCCGAGCCCATCCCGAAGCCGGAAGAGATCAAGGGCATCCTGGACGAGTACGTCGTAGGTCAAGAACGCGCGAAGAAGATCCTCGCCGTAGCCGTCTACAACCACTACAAGCGGATCGATTCGCGCGTCTCGTCCGACGACGTGGAGCTCTCGAAGAGCAACATCCTCTTGCTCGGGCCCACCGGCAGCGGCAAGACGCTCCTCGCGCAGACGCTCGCGCGCATCCTGAAGGTGCCGTTCGCGATCGCCGACGCCACGACGCTGACCGAAGCGGGCTACGTGGGCGAGGACGTCGAGAACATCATCGTCCAGCTCCTGCAGAACGCGGATCACGACGTGGAGCGCGCGCAGCGCGGTATCGTCTACATCGACGAGATCGACAAGATCAGTCGAAAGAGCGACAACCCCTCCATCACCCGCGACGTGTCGGGCGAGGGCGTGCAGCAGGCCCTGCTGAAGATCATCGAGGGCACCATCGCGAACGTGCCGCCGAAGGGCGGCCGCAAGCACCCCCAGCAAGATTTTCTGCAGGTCGACACGACGAACATCCTCTTCATCTGCGGCGGCGCCTTCGTCGGCCTCGACGAGATCGTCGCGCGCCGGCTCGGGCAATCGCGGCTCGGCTTCGGCGCGGACATCAAGAGCAAGGACGAGATGCGCCTCGGCGAGCTGCTCGAAGCGGTTCAGCCGGAAGATCTGCTCAAGTTCGGTCTCATCCCCGAGTTCATCGGGCGTCTCCCCATGGTCGCCACGCTCCACGAGCTCACGGAAGAGGCGCTCATCGACATCCTCACGAAGCCCCGGAACAGCCTGGTAAAGCAGTTCCAGAAGCTCTTCGAGATGGATGGCGTGAAGTGCAAGTTCACGAAGGGCGCACTTCAGGCGGTCGCGCGGAAGGCGCTCGAACGCGAAAGCGGCGCGCGAGGACTGCGCGCCGTCCTCGAAGAAGCGATGCTCGACATCATGTACGAGGTTCCTTCGAAGGCGAACATCAAAGAGGTCGTCGTCAACGAGGAGGTCGTCGTGAAGGGAGATACGCCGCTCATCGTTTACGAAAAAGAGGCCGAGGTCAGCTGATCTCGGAGAGCCATGTTTTTCAAAAACGACAATGACAAGACGGCCACGCCGGGCGTGCGCCGAACGCTCCCGGCTTTGCCCCTTCGCGACATCGTGGTGTTCCCCCACATGGTGTCGCAGCTCTTCGTCGGCCGCGAAAAGAGCATCGCCGCGCTCGACGAGGCGATGGCGCGCGACAAAGAGATCTTCCTCGCCGCGCAGAAGAACGCGAAGACGAACGACCCGACGCCCGAGGACATCTACACCTTCGGCACCGTCGGAGCGATCGTGCAGCTGCTCCGCTTGGCCGACGGCACGGTGAAGGTCCTCGTCGAGGGCCGCCAGCGCGCGCGCGTCCGCCGCTTCACCGACAGCCGGGATTTCTTCGTCGTCGAGGCCGAAGGCGTGCGCGACGACGTCGCCGACGACGTGGAGGTCGAGGCGCTGATCCGCAGCGTGCAGAGCACGTTCGAGGTCTACGTGAAGCTGAACAAGAAGGTTCAGCCCGAGGTCCTCATGAGCGTGCAGAGCATCGACGACGCGTCGAAGCTCAGCGACACCATCGCCGCGAACCTCCCGACGATCAAGCTCGCCGATCGGCAGGCGCTCCTCGAGATGAGCGACGCCAAGAAACGCCTCGAGCGCCTGTACGAGCTCATGCAGGCGGAAATCGAGATCCTTCAGGTAGAGAAGAAGATCCGCTCCCGCGTCAAGAAGCAGATGGAGAAGACGCAGAAGGAGTACTACCTGAACGAGCAGATGCAGGCCATCCAGAAGGAGCTGGGGGGCGGCGAGCGCGACGAGTTCAAGAACGAGCTGTCCGAGATCGAAGAGAAGCTCAAGGCGAAGCACCTGAGCGAAGAAGCGCGCGGCAAGGTCGAGAAGGAGCTCAAGAAGCTCAAGATGATGCACCCGACGAGCGCGGAAGCGACCGTCGTGCGCAACTACATCGACTGGGTGCTCGCGCTCCCCTGGTACGACAAGACCGACGAGCGCTACGACATCGGCGAGGCCGAAAAGATCCTCGACGAAGATCACTACGGGCTGAAGAAGTGCAAGGAGCGCATCGTCGAGTACCTGGCGGTCCAGGCGCTGACGAAGAAGCTAAAAGGTCCGATCCTCTGTTTCGTCGGGCCGCCCGGCGTCGGCAAGACGAGCCTGGCGAAGAGCATCGCGCGGGCCACCGGCCGCAAGTTCGTGCGCGTGTCGCTCGGCGGCGTGCGCGACGAGGCGGAGATCCGCGGCCACCGCCGCACGTACATCGGCGCGCTGCCGGGGAAGATCATCCAGAACCTGAAGAAGGTCGGCTCCAACAACCCCGTCTTCTTGCTCGACGAGATCGACAAGATGAGCACGGACTTCCGGGGAGATCCGGCCGCGGCGCTGCTCGAGGTGCTGGATCCCGAGCAGAACCACAACTTCAACGATCACTATCTGGATCTCGACTACGACCTCTCCGACGTGATGTTCATCACGACCGCGAACACCCTGGGGGGGATCCCGCTGCCGCTCCAGGACCGCATGGAGATCATCCAGCTCAGCGGCTACACGGAGTTCGAGAAGCTCAACATCGCGACGAAGTACCTCGTCCCGCGCCAGAAGCAGGAGTGCGGGCTAGAAGACGTGGACTTCACCGTGGGCGAGAACGCCCTTCGCACCGTCATCCACCACTACACGAAGGAGTCCGGCGTCCGTTCGCTCGAGCGAGAGATCGCCAGCGTCTGTCGCAAGATCGCCCTGAACGTGGTGAAGGAGGGCAAGGATCGCAGCATCGAGGTGAAGGCGAAGGACATCCCGACGTACCTCGGCGTCCCGAAGTACCGCCTCGGCAAGACCGAGGAGCAAGACGAGATCGGGCTCGTGCACGGGCTCAGCGTGTCCGACTACGGCGGCGATATCCTCGACTGCGAGGTGACCGTGGTACCGGGCAAGGGCAAGCTCGTGATCACCGGTCTCCTCGAGAAGGGGATGGAGGAGAGCGGGCAGGCCGCGACGAGCTACATCCGTTCGCGCGCGGGCGCGCTCCGGCTCGAAGCGGAGTTCTACCAGAAGAACGACGTCCACGTTCACTTCCCGGATTTCGTGCGCAAGGACGGGCCGAGCGCCGGCGTCACGATGGCCACGGCCATCGCCAGCGCGCTCACGCGCGTACCCGTGCGCCACGACGTCGCCATGACGGGCGAGATCACCCTGCGCGGGCGCGTCATGCCGATCGGCGGCTTGAAAGAGAAGCTTCTCGCCGCTCACCGCGGCGGCATCAAGACCGTCATCGTGCCGAAAGAGAACCGGAAAGATCTGCGAGAGATCCCGCGGCGCGTGCTGCGCGCGCTGCGCATCGTCCTCGTCGATCACATGGATGACGTCCTGCGGGAAGCGCTGGTTCTCGAGAAGCCCGAAGAGTACTTCGGGGCGCGGCGGCTCGAGCTCGAGTATCGCGGCGGCGAGCTCTGGCAAGGCGACCACGCGCGTACCGGCGGCGACGGCTCGCCGCCAAATCTGCCGCCTCCAGCGGGCGTACCGGCGCAACAGCCCGGCGCGTGAAGCGCTCGTCCTGAGACCGCGGGTCGTGCCCCCCCGGCTCAGTCCTCGCCGGAGGCGGAGTCGAAGCGGGCGCGCTTTGCCGAGCGGATGCGGACGGAGCTTGCGCGACGCGGCTGAGCCGGCTGCGACGGCCGTACGAGCTGTACCAGCCGCCAGCGCACTATTTCGTCGCAACCGAGGCAACGCGGCAGCTCCTGGCCCGCCAACAGCGTGAGCGCCGTCCTGCAGCCGCAGGCCGATTGATAGATGCCGTGTTGGTCGACCAGCGCACCGGTCGTATGTTCGTCAGTGGTGTCCCCCATGACTGTCCCGACACTACCGATGTTCACCCCCCTGCACAAGGGATAACGGCCGCATTGTTTCTGACTTTTCACAACGCGCACTTTGCGCTCGAGCGGCATCTTTTTCGCGCGATTTCTCGTCGCGGTCACACGGAGAAGCGACGGGTCGAAACTTTTACGGCCAGTGTTCCGAATGCCCACGTATGTGTGTGAACGCCCCACCTATTTCCACGACACGCCCGTTCCAGCGGCTACGCGCCGCGGCACGATCGAGCTGCGTAACGCGGAGGTCCATCGCAGCCATGGGGCCAATCGCAGCCATGAGGAGCTCCATTCGCCGTGGGCGAGACTCCGAGGAGGGCCACCTCGCTGACGTATCGCCGTGGGCGCGGCTGCTAAGGGGCCGCCTCGCTTGACGTATCGTCATGGGCGCGGCTGCTACGAGGGCCGCCTCGCTTGACGGGTGGCCCCTGCTCGGACAGAAGTCGTGCCCGTCGCGCCGGCAGGCGCCACGACCAGGCAATCGATCGAGTTCTCCCGGGCGGGTAGCTCAGCGGTAGAGCGCTGGCCTTACAAGCCGGATGTCGCAGGTTCAAGCCCTGTCCCGCCCACTGAAAAAGATGCTGGATTCGTGAGAGGTGGCCGGTCGCTGAGGCGGCGCCGGCTACCTCACCGGCTACCTCGATTCGCCATGTCGGTACATCCTCTCTACGAGTTCGAGTCGCTTTATGACGGCCCCAAGCCCGGCGGCGTCATCCACGTCATGAACGTCGCGGCGGTCCCGGAGGCGGGCGCTCGCATCGGGGAGCACTTCACAATCCGGCGCGCCAGCGACGTGGAGGTACGAGCAATACGCCGGCTTCACGAATGGCACGGCCTTTTTGTAGGCGGCTTCGGCAGCCGGAACCCGTTCGAAACGAAGGTCGAGCGTCATGCACCCGAGGCGCAGAAGGGCCCGTTGATCATTGCTTCGTACACGACGGAACGCCTGCCTTCTGACGACCACGTCTATTGGGTCGCTGAGCACACATCCGTCGGAGTCGACGTCTATCAGGTTCAATGGGCGAGCGCCCTCACGCCGTGGCTACTTGAATTCGGGGCTAGCATGCGTTGGCACCAATCCCTCGGGTGCGGTGTGCACGAGGACGACGTGCGCAGGTTCGCCGGGTTCGCCGACCTAGAGCCGGAGCCATTCGTTCGACTCGACACGGCGGCCATCGACGAGCTGAACGATGTATTCAGCAAATGGCGGCAGCATGACCACGCGCTCGTGGATCTCGAGTCGCCAGTGCGGAAATATTTGCGGATCCGCGCCCTGCCGAACCTGGAGCTGCGCGTGCTCGGTTATTTCGCGTTGCTCGAATCGCTGATCACGCACAAGCCAGATCCGAAGGACCCGACAGAATCGCTGATGAGGCAGATTCGTAGCAAAATGCTCCTGCTCGATGATCGGTTCGAGCGGAAACTCGATTACGAAAATCTGACCCCTGGCACGGCGCCCACGAAAGTGTGGAACGCGCTGTACGAGTATCGCAGCAACCTCGCTCACGGTTCAGTGTCGGATTTCCAATCCAAAGAGCTCCGATGTCTGCTGACGCCAGGCAAAGCGGAGACCTTCGTTCAAGTCGCGCTGGTCTCCGTCATGCGCCAAGCTCTGGAAGAGCCGAAGCTCATTCGGAACTTGAAGGCGTGCTAGCCCCGCCGCACCCGCCCCGCCGTCGCGTGCACGAGCTTCAGCACGTCGCCCTCGACGAGGGCGCAGAGCCGCGCCGTCGCCTCGTCGGCGCGCTTCCAAGCCGCCTTGGCGCCGAGGCTCTCGACGGGTGCGCGGCGCGCCAGATCGGCGGCCGAGCGCAGCGCCTTGCCGATCTCCGCGAGCTCCTCCCGTCGCGGCGCGCTCTGCTCGACGGCGTAGATCGCGCGAGCAATGGCGATCAGATCGCGGACGGCCTCATGCGGGAACGGGCGCGGCTCGGGCGGCATTGCATCGCGGTAGCAGAGCGTCGCGCCGGCGGCGACTACGTCGCCGGAGTGGCGCGGGCGCTGGGGTTCGGCGAGAATGCTCGGTCGAGGTCGCCCATTCGGCGGCCGGGAGGGCCTGAGCGTGGACCTGAAGCGACCGTTTGAGATCACGCAATTCATTCGGCAAGCAATCGAAGCAAGCGCGTACGCCGCGCCCGACGACCATGGCCTCTCGTTGGAAGAACTGTGCACGCTCGGCACGCAGCTAGGGTTTGGCAGAGGCGAGGTATCGGACGCCCTGCAGGGAAGCCAAATCGAGTGGAGGTACTCGAAGGGCAAGTATCTGCTGCCCGCTGACAGGTTCAGAGCGGACTTCGTCTCAGAGGGGTTAGAGCCGGACCCTCGGAACGTCCATAGAGGTGCGGTGGCAGATGGACGCGGTCGCGACGACAGACGCGTACAGGCTCCGACGAAAATGCGCGATCGCCACGTGAGGCACTACGCGTGGCGCGTGGCGCGGCGTACATTGAAGAAGAGTGCGGGCGATCAAGCGCCCGCGTATCGAACGACGAGAAGGGAACCATGACCAACGAAAGCGTAACCAGCCCCTGCTCCACCACCCACGAGGTCGCCGCCGACGTGCTCGCCATGATGCAGCGCGTGCCGGAGCCCGGCTTCAACGCTTGCCCGCCGTGTCGCGCCGTCGAGTTCCTCTTGTCGCGAGATGAACCCGAGAACCTCGGCGTAACGCTCTGGCTTGCCGAGCAGTGCGCGTGCGGCGGGTGCGGGCCGGAGTTCGTCGAGGAGACCCGCGCCGAAGTGAGCGCGTGCGCCAAGCGCGACCTCGCCCGATCGATCTCCGACATGCTGATCGCGGACCCCTCAACCCTCGACACCATCTCCGAGCCGCGACTCGCGCGCTTCGTTCGGGGGCTCCTCGCGCCCGTCGCGCCCGAAGAGATGACTACGCGCGGGTCGCAGCGCGCGAAGCTCGCTGCGCGGAAGCCGCCCGCGAATCGCACGCGCACGAGGCGCCGATGTGGGTGAGCGCGGTGCAGGCAAACGCGTTGGTCGCACGGCGGCAAACCATGCACCGGGTAGAACAATGATTTTCGTAGCGGCCAACCGCTCGAGCGCGTTACTCTTGTGGGTTATGAAGCGGATTCTCGGGGCGGCACTCGCGTTCGCACTGATTGCGTGCGGGGGTGGGGATGACAACACGAACAGTACGCACGGTGCGGGCGGAGATACGCCTGCTCGCGCCGGAACTGGTGGGAACGCCAGTGGCAACGGCGGCAGTTCATCAACCGGCACTGTCACTACGTCTGGTGGTGCCGCTGGTGACACTGCGACCCCTAACGGCTCTGCGGGCGGTACAGGTTCTACGACTCCCGGCGGCACGGAGGCCTGCGTTCCGCAAGGTGGCGTATGCACGAAACCTACTGATTGCTGTATGAACCAAATGGCGGGCGGCCGCGTACTCGAATCTGTCTGCGTCGTCCCACCAGCGAGCCAGCCGGGGCTGAGTCACTGTGCCGGAACGTGCGTCACTGGTGCCGATTGCGTTAGCGGGTGCTGCGCACCTCTCGGCAATGCGGCCGTGATGGTTTGCTCCGCGCCGAGCTTTTGCGCGAATGTCTGCGCAGGCGCGCCGTGCAATGTAAATGGCGACTGCTGCGTCGGTACTCTGTGCGTATCCGGCGGGTGCGCAGCAGAGTGCACAACGAGCTCGGAGTGCAGGAGCGGGTGCTGCGCTCTGCTCACTGGCGGCGGGTATGCCTGCGGTCCCGCAACGCCTAGCATGACGTGCGCGCCGTAAGCACCACGCGCTGAACACCCCGGCGCGACGAGCAGCCGGACCCGGGCTCGAATTGTTCGCGAGGGGAGGGGCAAGGTTCAGCTGCCGGGCGCTGCGCCCGGCTGGCTCTCGCTCAGCGCTTCGCCGACTTGCAGATGGCCCATGACGGTCACCGACCCGTGCCGCGCCAGTTTCCCTTCGAGCCCGCCCTCGACCTGTTCGGCAATCTCCGTGCGCTGTTGGACTACGAGAAGTCGAAGCCGTTCCGGCCCGTACGGAGGTTTGAGCGGATCGAACGGCTCGCACACGAGCTCAGCGACGCGAGTGCTAGCGCCGCGCAGCACGATCCGGGGGCGGCGCCGAACGAGCGCGCGCTGTCACGCGTTTAGCGCTCTCGTGACCGTCTTCGCGTGCCACGCCCGGCCTCGCGCGGAAGGCACGCCCGCGGCGTTGAGGTGCTCCGCGACGGCGCGGGCCGAGGCGCCCGGCATTGCCGCGGCGGTCTCACGCACGCGCGCCACGAGCTCCGGCGGGCACGGCGGCGCGCCAAGCCGGACGCCTTTGGTGCGTGCGTAGGCCAACGCCGCCGTCGTACGTTCGGATGCGAGGTCGCTCTCGAGCTGCGCAAAGGCCGTGATGACGCCCGCGATCGCGCGGCCCATCGCCGTGGTCATGTCGATCGGCTCCGTGACACTCACCAGGCGCAGGCGGTATGGGCCGTCTTCGGCGAGTAGCTCCGCTACGGCGCGCTGGCTCCGCCCAAGGCGTGAGAGCGAGTACACGACCACGGCCGTCTCGGGATTCGCGCGCACGGCCGCGAGCACGCGTGCCAGGCCGGGGCGAGCGTTGTGGCCGAGGCGCCCCGAGAAGCCGGGGTCGCTCTCGACGGCGACGACCTCGAGCCCGAGGCGCGCCGCGTGTGCGCGACACGCGGCCTCCTGCGCGTCCAGCGAGACGCCCTCCTGCGCCTGGCGGTCCGTGGAGACGCGCACGTAGATGACGGCCTGCTTCGCTGGGGCGCGTGGTTTCGCTGGCGCCGGGCGTGGCATGTCAGGCTACCTCGGAAGCTACGACTTGCGCGGTTTGCGCCGACGCGTCTTGCAGCGTGCGGCCGCTGGACTCGCGCCGTTCCTCGAGCGCGGCGCGGAACACGCCGGCATCGCGCGAAAGCACGACGCGCCGACCGGGCGCGGCAGCGAGCCACGTGGCCCACGAAGCGAAGATGACGGCCGCCTGGTGATCGGGGTCCAGAGCGTTCATCGTCCACCCCGCTCGTCTTTGCGTGCTTGATCGATGTCGGGTACCGTTCGTTTGGCCATGCGAATCACCTTTCGTGTGGTCCGGGCCTCGGCCGCTCCAACGGCGCGGGGCCCACTTGCTTCAATGCACTATACGGCCGTCGCGGCGAGTGTGTTGCGAGACTTCGCCGAAAAGTCGCGGTGCAGGTGTACGCGTTCGGAACACGCGTCGCGCGTTCAGATCATCACGACGCGCAAGGCGCCGGCCCGTGCACGCGTCGCGCGTTCAGGCGTCGCGTCGTCGCGCGGCGGCGCGGCCGCCCCCCGCGGTCGCCCGTCCCGCGCCTCGACGGCGCGCTGCGCGGGACAGAAACGACCCTTTTTGCCCTGCGCGGACCGTACAGACGCGTAAAGGGGCGATCTCGTTTGTGAAAGCGCTATTCGGTGTGTAGCGCCCCCGTGGAAGGCCTACGCGCAGCCGCGTCGCGCAAGGGATTCGAACCCCTTACAAGCTGACGCCGAAGGCGGCGGCACCCGCTTTCAACCAGTAGTCGTACACGTCGCCCGCCTCGCCCGACGCACCGGCGGCCTCCGCGGCCTGCGCACCATGCGCCGCGCCTTCGGCGGCCTCGGCTTCCGCGCCGCCGGGCAGTAGCGATGGAAGCACCATACCCGCGACTTCGCCGGCGGTGCTCGCCGTCGGATACGCAATCTCGCGTAGCGCGCGGTTCGCGCGGTAATCGTTGCCCCCAATGGCGCCCGCGGCGACGTCGCTCAGGCCGAGCGTGCCGGACGATGCAGCGTTCTCGGCGAACGCCTTGACGGCGCCGACGGCGCCCTCCTGTTCCTCGTACTTTCGAGCCGCGTACTCTTGCGCGCCTTCGACGGTATAGCCGTGCGCCACCGCGGCCGCCATCTTGGTCAGTGGCACCGTGCCGTACGAACCGTCCGGCGCCTGGACGTGCACGCGCCCGTCGTCCGTTATCGCGGGCGCGGGGGCTTCGGGCGCCGTCGTCGTCGGCGCAACGGCTTCGTCAGCCAATCAACCACCCCCCTCGAAGCCAACGGCTTCTTTTGACGCGCCTAGCGTCTGGATCTTACCACCGGACGGCGCCGTCTTATTGCTCGGCGTCAAAATATCTTTAATCGACTCCTCTTGCCCGGCGGCGAGGCGATACGCTTCCTGCAACTGAGCGCGCGCCGTCGCATCGAGCGTGCCCGTCTTTAACGCGGCGTCGCCGACCAACGGACCGAGTCTCTCCAGCATCTCACCGGCCATGCGCGCATTGGCGCCCTCACCTTTCGCCATCGACTGCAATTGTTGCGTAGCGAGCGCAACGTTAGCCTCAATCTCGGCCCGCTCCTTACCAGCCAACGTATGTCCGGGGCTCTTCGAGAGTTGCAAGATGCGCCCATACGCCGACTTCAATCGACCGAGCGCGGACACCGTCTCTTGCGTGTCTTTCTGCTGTTCCTCATTCGCGACGTAACCGACGTGGCCATCGGCGAATGTAACTCGCCGCTTGCCCTCATCCGGCGACGCGCCCGTGCCGTACGTACCACCCATGATCGTCTTGATAACTTCGGGCGTGTCGAGCCCGAGCTTATGCAGGCGCTCGAGCGTCGCGATTGGATCCGCGGCGCCGCCGACGACGCGCTCCGGTACGTGCGCGATATTCGTCTTGATGGAGCCTGCTTCGGCGGCCGCCATCCTCGCGGCCCACTCGTGGTATTGCGTTTGGAATTGCTGCGCGAGCTGGAGTCCGCGCATTCTCGCTTCGGGCGCCTTCGCGGCCTCGGCCATGCGCGTCGACTCCGCAGCCACGGCTTGCGCCGCAAGCGCCTGCTCGGCGGCGTGCTGCGCTTCGGGTGTCATAAGTCGTGAGTGGAACGCGTTCACCTTGTCTTTTAACGCGCCGAGCATCTTATCGCGGTTCGCCTGACGCGCGGCTAGGTCCTGCTCCATTACGCGTTGCAAGCCGTCAGGACTCGACGCGAGCCCGAACAGAACCGCGCCGATCAGCGACGTCACCTTGCCCGCGGTGGACTTACTCGCCCACCAATCTTCGGGACGAACAGCGGTGTCTTTCGTCAACTTGACGAACTCGTCATCGAGTTTCGCCGCATGCGCCTGTAGGGCGGCGTTATCCGCGGCGAGCTTTGCCGCCTGCGACCGCGCATCGCGGGCTTGAATATCCGCGCCGAGCGCCATGTCGAGATGCGATTTCGCCTCATCCTCACCTTGCTGCACCGCAAGCTCGCCCTCTTTCGCGGCGTCGTCGGCGACGGCTTGCTTGACGTCGTCTGGCAGCGTATTCGCGTGCTCGGTGACGCTAGCCGTCGGTTGGTCGTACGCGGCGATGCGGCGTGCGGGCGTACCGCGCATCGCGCCTTGCGCGAGCATCCGAATACCGGCGGAAACACGCGCGTCGTCGTCGACTGGCGGCGATGCGACGTCCGCGACTTCTGCCGATGCTGGCGGTACGACCGGCGCGGGCGCGGCTATGGGTGCGCCCGACGAAGCGCTACTCATGTTCGCGCCGGGCGGAGGCGGCGCGGGCGCGATGGACGCGGCGGCCGGCGGCGCTACCGAAGCCGGCATCGACGACAACGCGCCGGGCGACGGCGCCGGCACGTCGGACGCAACCGGCGGGGGTGTCGGCGACGTGTCCGCGGCCGCGTAGTATTGCGCCGCGGCGGCCGCGGTTGGGTCTGGCGCTGTTTCCGTAACGTCCGCGGTGCGCATGTCTGGCGTCTGGTCCGGCGGCGCGCCGGCGCTATAAAGCAAATCAATTTGCGACTTCTTCGCGTCTGCCGACAAGTTCGGATCGGTGACGACGCGGTAGACGGCCAGCGGATCGATGGCCATCAGCCGAATCCGCTCGCGGCATTAGCCGCCGCCTTGAAGTAGCTTAGAATTGTGCCATTCTTTTTCGCGGCGTTAGCTGAGTCGATTTGTTCGTTCGTGTTGGTCGCGTTATTTTGAGCGCTTTGATTTTCTTGCTGAGTTTGCAATGTTCCGCCATATAGATTCGACCGACCATAAATATCCGTAAGACCCTGCAAACCCTGATTAACGTTCTGCACGGCTTGGTTTGACTCCTGTGCGCGCAATTGGGCGGCCGTCGTCGCAGCCGTCTGCTGCGTTTGCGCGGCTTGACCCATGGCCGCCTGCATTAGCGCGGCTCGCTGTCCGCCAGTGCCGTTAATGCTCGCCGCGGAGCCGTAAGCACGAGCTTGTGCGTCTTGCGCGGCGGCGCGATACGTGAGATCCGCGGCGCTCGGTGCGGTGCCAGTGGCGATGCCAAGCTGCTGCTGAATTAGCGGCTGATATACCTGGGACGCCTCGTTGAGCAGACGTTCGCGATCACTCTGGGCTTCGACCGCCGACAGATCCGGGGCCGTGGGTGGCGCCGCGGTCAACGCCGAGTAACGCGCCATCTCTTGCGTAATCGCATCGCCTAGCTGCGTCGGTGATAGGTGATTCGGGTTCTGCTCGATCTGTAGGATCGTTTGCTGCTCGTCCGCGTGGCCTTGCAGCGAGTTAGCTTGTTGATACGCGGCTAGCTTTTGCTGATAATCGTTCTCAGCGCCTTCAACGGCGGCCGCGTCGCCGGAATCCGGCAACGTGCTGATCAATGCGGGGCTAACCTGCGTAGTGTTCTGCCCGAGTAGTGCAGCGCCGATGCCGCCACCGCCACCCGTGACTCCACCATTCTGCTGAGGCGTGTACGACCCAGATGCCCCGAATTGCCCGTATACGCTAGATAGCTGTTGCTGTTGCGCTGGCGTGAGTTGCTGCGCTAGCGCGCGCAGCGCGTCCGCGGCTGAAAGAGGCGCCGACATTACTGCATAGCTCCCTGCGGCATTTGTGGCGTGCCGCGCTTCAATCCGATTTCAACCATCATCGTTTCCAACCGCGCGCTGTTGTCGTAGATCGCCAACCCGCCGGGCGGCCCATCAGCCCACTCGACTTGCATGAACGCGCCCGTCTGATTCTCGAGATGCATCTTCAGCGAGTAATCGGGCAGCGTAACCGTCGTCGTCTCCGGCCAGACGAAGAATTGTTGCAACGGCGCGCTGTTCGTGTGCGTCCACGTCGTGACCGTCATTGCCGCGTCGTGCTCGCCCTCGCGCTCGCCGAGCAGCGTCAGCCACCGCGCGCGCTGATATTTCGAGTTCGAGCCCAGGTTGAGCATCGCCGTCTTGAAATATGTATAGACCCACGACGGCCCCGGGTCCGCGAAGCCCGTGTGCGCGTAGACGTGGTCGCCAACCGCGATCGTCGCGTACACCGACGTGCCGCTTTTCGCGAGCGCGGTGATGTACGTAGTCGCCGGGCCGAGCTCGCCGGGGAACGTCACGTAATCGACCGACCAGACGTTGTGCCGCCAGTCATACACGATGACCACGCCGCCCGTCGAGTACTCGAGATACTGCGCGTCCGTCATCGCCCAGTAAATCCACTCGCGATCCTCGAGCACGACGGCCGAGTGCGCGTATGGGTACGACGTCACGGTGTCCTCGACGGGGCCACCGACGCGCGTCACGTTCGTCTGGCGGTCGATGAGGCAGAAGCCAGTCGGCGCCTGGTACATAACACCGTTCGGGAAATCGACGACGCTCGCCGCCGTGAGACACCCGTGCGGCGAGTTTAGCCGCGCCGGCTGGTCGTAGTCGCTGTTCAGGCCACTGCGGTCGGGCCCGTTACCCGCGATCAAATAGATACCGTTCTTCGCGAGGATGACGAGCTTTTCGTCGAGCGTCGCGAGCGCCACGCATTCGTCAGGGACGTCGATAACGAGGTCCGGATGCCAGCCAGGAAGCTCGCCTACTTCGTACTCGTGCGTGAACACGATCTGTCGGCGGCTCTCGGCGACGATGCCGAACACGCGATTGCGGTGCGTGTGCACGTACGCGAGCGCGGGCGGCGGGAAGTTCGGCAGTATGCCGCCGGTCGTGTAGAGCTCCGTGTGCGTGATCGCGATGGCATCAGCCTGCAACACGTTCGCCGAGAGAACGAACCCGCCAACGCCGGAGACCTGCGACGCCGCGAAACCGGCGGTCGTCGTGAAGTCGCCCTCGGAATACCACAGCGTGCCATTCGCCTCCGTGCGGTACACGCGGGCGATGACGCCTTCCGTGGACGACGTGTCGTTCCACTTGCGCGTATTGCCAAGCGACGGCAGCGTCACGGTTAGCGTGTCGTTCGCGGCGCCGACGGCGACGCTCGTGCGGCCCGGAACAGAAAGCGAAACGCTCGGCGCGCTTCGCGCTACATCGCCAGTAGCGTGGCGATACTCCCACACGACTTGCGTGCTGTACGTACCGACGGTGAGAAAGCCGCCGGCTCCCGCGTCTGCGACCTGCGAGTTCTCAGGCGGGTACAGAAAGCCATACTCGTTCAGCGCGGCGCCATCCCACACTTGCGGCGTACCACCCGAGAAGACGATGTTACCGCCAATTCGCGCCGCGAAAATCGGAGGCTGTTGCGTGATGCGCTGGCGACACAGGTCGACTCCGCAGCGGCCCTCGGCTGTGTTATTCGATATGAGTATCTGGTCAAAATCTGGCGATAGCATGAACCAATGTTCGTGATTACCGTTGACGACTACGTCACGGAACGACGACAGCGACGAGATGACGCGCTGTCGACCGGCCTCGCCGATGGCCCAGGTCGCGGCCACGCGCCAGCTGTTGGACACGTATCCGCTCGACGCGTTCTCGTTGTCGCAAATCATCATCGTGAACGCGACCTGGTTCAGCTGCGAGCGAATGCCGGCTACCAGCGTCGAGTTGACGTCGCTGGCGTCGTAGAGAAACGCCGCGTAGATGTTGCCGTTCGCCGCGGAGTACGGCTTGCTGATCAACGTGACGTCAGCGCACGAGACCTGGTTGCCGAGCGTGCCGTTCGTGAACACCGCGCGGAACTTGGACAGCTTGCGTCCGTAGCCCGTGGCCCCGAGGCTTTGCGACGCGTTGGACGTCCACACGAGCACGTTGTAGCTGCCGTTGCCGGGTGCCCAGCCCATTTGCACCGGGTAATCGAGGTTCGTCTCCAGCGTCGTCGGCACTAGCACGACGGTGCCGAGCGACGTCGCGGAGCGGACCGCAGCGCGCACGTGCGACGAGCCGTACCACGCCAACCACAAGTTGCCGGACGTCGAGTCCGCGTAGCACGCCACGGCGCCGGAGTCGGGGTTCTCGGCGATCGTCGCGCTCGCGCTAACCGCGACGCCGCTGCATTTCGCGAACGCCACCGCCGGCGTGGTGTTGCGGTAGATCAGGTACCACCCCGTGCTGCCGACGAATTCGCACGCGTCGTAGTGCGAGGCGCTGTCAAAGTCGCTGACGACCGTCGTGTCGCTGCCGAACGTGCGCGTTGACGTGTTGTACGACACCGCGCGGATTTGGTTGCTCGCCTGGTGCGAGTACACGACCACGATCGACGTCGAGTCATTGCGCACCACGATCGGTTGCGTGTTGTTCCCGCTGCCAGTCGAGATCTGCGTCGGTCGCGTGACGATGGCGCGAGTTTGCACGTCGACGGCCATAGCCATGATAACCGGCTGCGCCGAGCCTCCGGACGGCATGGCCGGCACCGCGGCCCGCCACGCGATGAGCGCGATCGTATCGTCCGAGCTCACCGCGAAATCGGGCAACGTGGACGTGATAGACCCAGTGCCGTCCCCGGACATCCCATCGCGCTGCAACGTCTCGCGAGCGAGCACCTCAACCTCGGACAGCGAGTACGCCCCGAGGTTGCCGCCGTAGTAGTCGACGCGCTGCCCGCTGTCGTTCAGCGTGCCTAGCGCAACGGCCGCGCCGACGCTCCCGCTGAAGGGCGAGTGCGGGTTCAACGCGAACACGTCGTCGCCGACGGACAGAACTCGATCGCCATTCGTCGTGGCAGCCGCCTGCCAGCCGGGGCGCTTGCCCACGCCGCCGGTCTTGTAGACGCGGGCGTTCTTCAACGATTGCAGTAGCGACGTCGGCAGCACGAACGGCGCGGTACTCTCGTCTTGCGAGATGCCGAGGTTCAACTCAACTTGTTGCCACTGGAGGGGCATTACCCGGCCTCTGGTTTACGGGTGATAGGTCTCATGTCGTCTCGCTAATCCGGCCCGATGCCGTAATCGTCGTCGCCCCCGAAGCGCGCACGCCAGGCGTCGCTCTCCATCTGCCGCTGAAGCCGCTGTTCCCACGCGAGCGCGGCGGCTTCGCGGCTCCGCGGTGGCGGACCGGCTACCGGTGCCGCTTCGCGCAGGTCTGGTTGGCGCGTCATCGCCTCGCTCGCCGCAAGCACCGCCGCGTGAACGCGGTCGTCGGTGCCACTGCGCGCTTCGATGTGTTCGCCGCCCGAGCGCAGAAGTCTCGCGCGGATGTTGCAAAGCTCGCGGACGAGGGCCGAGTCATCGGGCAACCGCACGCGCCCGTTCGTCATGTCCGCGCGGACCGACGAGAACCGCGTGGGCTTCGTCGTCGCCGTCCATGGCGCCTCTTGCAAGTAGACCTGGTAGCGCGCGAACGCCTCCTTGAGCGGGTCGAGCGCGAATTGGTCCGCGAAGGTGAGGGCGCCGTAAGGTTTAATGATGGAGGCGCAAGCGGCCACGGTTTCCTCGACGGGCAATGGCTCGCCGCGCGGCGCGCGCCACGTCCACACACCGTCGACGACCGTGAGCGGCGCCGCGCCCGGCCGCTGCTCGCGATGGGCGACGGCGAGCGCGAATAGGTCGCCGCGAAAGGCAGCGTCGATCGCGGCGTAGTACGTAACGCCGGCGACCGGCGGGGAGCTGACGCGGCCGCCGTCGACGCACGCGGTGACGAGCGTCGCGGGAAAGTAGCCTTCGACGATCGCGGGCTGCCACTCGCCGAGATACTCGCGCGCGAACGTCGCGTCGCCGATGCGCGCCTTCTCACGGGCGAGCCATGCCCGGTCAATGTTCGGGTTGTACGTGGCGGTCGCGCCGCGCACGACGAGCACCGGCGAGTCCGCCCGTCCGAAGTGGTCGCGGTCCGTTTCGAAGGCGAGGCCCTCTTGGATGTAGCTCGACGTGATACCGATGAGCCGCCGTCGCGGAGCGCCCTCGACGGGGGCGAGCGCCGGCCGCAGCGAGTTTTCAATCTCGCGGTCCGGCATCGTCGACTCGTCGCCAGGCCACTTCGCCCACTCGTCGCGGATCGCCGTGACGACGGTCGGCCCCGAGACGTTCACCGCGTCGGCGGTCATGACGGCAACGGTTACGCCCGTTTTGAATTCGACGGACTCGGCGAGCACCCGCGCAACGCGTTTCTTCACCGCCGGCAGCTCGCACAGGCCTTTCACGTATCGAATGATCTCCGCGGACTGTTCGCGCAGCGGCGAGATAACGGGAATCAAGCCTACCTGGCCAGGTGCGAGCGCCACGGCGTGGTTTCCGTGCAGCGCCTCGAACACCGCGACGCGCGATATTGTCTCGCTCTTGCCGCCGCGGCGGCCGATGACGCCGAGGAATTCGTTCGTGCCGCCGGACGGCGGCGGTCGCCCCCCGGACAGCTTCGTGAACAGCGCGAGCTCGGCGGGCTCGAGCGGAGTGCCGTAGATCGCCTTGATCGTCGCGCGCCACGCGGGCGAGCTCGGCCGCACCCCTGGAAGCGTAGCCTCCCACTCGACGGGGTCGCGGAACGCCGCGGCCGCGCTCACGCTGCCCCCAGGGGCACTGGCGGCTCTTCGCCGTCTGGTAAGTCGTAAACGACGACGTGGGGGCGCGGGCCGCCGGTGATGAACGGTGGGGCGTGGTCGATGCCGGCGCGCTGTCGCTGCTGCCGCCACACGAGCGTGAGGAGCTTCTCGATTATGCGCGCCGCGCCGGTGGGCGTGCGCCCAAACAACACCGGTACACCGCATCCCTCGATCGCGGCGGGCATGACGGCCCCGCGCGCGGCCTCGACGACGATGACGCGGAAGTCGTGCTTGGCGAGCCGCCGGCAGCGTTCGCGGAACGCGTCGGGGTCCGCGACGAGCCGCGCGAAGGATCCGAGTTCGTACCGGTCGATGGCGACGTATGCCGCGCTGCCGAGAAGCGAAAAGTGTCCGGTGCGCAACGTCGCACGCTGGACGCGAACGGCCCCCGAGAAACGCGGGAGCCGGAGTTCGCCCGCGTCGACGAGAATGGTCGGCTTGTCGTCGGCGCTCACGTGACCTCCGCGCTCTGCGCGCCGTTCGCGTCCCTGGCCGCCAACCGCCGCTGGAACTCTCTGCGCTCGCGGTCGAGGTCGCCCTCTTGGTTGTCGCGACGCGCAATCGCCTCGCGCGCGCAGAGCTCGTGCGCCGCGAGCAGATTCTGACGGCTATCGTTCGCGAGCCGCGACGCTGCAGTGAGCTTCGCGAGGTCGCCGGCGGCGGTGTCGAACAGGTAGCGGCTCGCAGCGAGCTGCCACGCCGCGCTCGCGACCAGGCTCGCCGGAGCCGGGCCGCACGTGCCGCCGCCTACGGTCCGCGCAAGGCCGACGACGTGGGTGCGCCGGAAGTCGGCCGCCGCGCGGCGGTAGGGCGCGAACGCCGGGTCGGACTCGACGTCGGCGAGCCCCATGCGCCGCGCCAGGCGGGTCGCGCCGGCGTGAGCGCGGCCGCCTTGCGACTGCGCCGTGCTCGCGCCCTTCACCCACGTGCCGTCGGCGTTGCGCTCGCCCGCGCTCGAGGCCTGCTCGGGGCCCTGCACGCCGGCTGGAAGCTCGTCGACTGACCGCACCTCAATGCGTGGCACACCGGAGCCGTTGCCGTGTCCGGTTCGGAGCGCCATCAGCAGGCACCTCGCATCGTCGAAAGGCGTGACTTTCGGGGGGGTCGTGGGCTTTGGGGATTGATGCGCACCTATCAATCGTACCGCGGAAGCAAATGATGTGCCAGTGTAAACTGTACCAGTATTTGGTGCGATGCGTCGCGGGGCGGCCGGTTCCGGGCAGGCCGTCACACGTCCGCGGCGCTCGCGGTGTTCCCGCTCGCTGTCACGACGCGAGGGCGTGACAGTCGGGCTCCCGTCGTGACACTAGAAAGCGGAAATCGTTGGCTTGTCACGAGTGTCACGACAGTCACGTCGAGATTTGGAGTGGAGTACATCTCGCCCCAAAGTCCGTGTTGCTCTGCGCCGAGCAGACCGCCTCGTGCGCCCTAGGTGACTTTTGAGGTTTTCGACGTGACGGCGTGACTTCCCTGCGATTTCGAGAACATAGGCACTATTTTCGACGTGACAGGCGACGTGACACGATCTGCCTGCGGATTCAGCAAGGCAAGCGATCGCACGTAGACCCCCTCTCGCGACCCACCGTTGCGCACCTGGTGGCGGCGCAAGCCGAGTCTCTTCAGGACGCGCGCCATGCGATTGGCCATCGCCGGCGTCTTCTTCTCGGCGGGGGTCGGCACCGCGCCATTGAACGGGTCGAACAGCGCGGAGATTGTGACGTCGTTGTCGGGATGCTTGGCGAGCCACGTGTGCACGTCCGCAAGCCACGGGTCTGTTTCCGTGCGTACCTCGGTCTCGTAGGCATGAAGTGGGGACTCGTTTCCTTGAAGCCACCAAGGCTCGCCAGCGCGGTAGCGGTGCAACGCTTCGGCCCATAACTGGTCCCGATGGTGAGCAATGGCCTGCACGTCGACGCGACCGACCAAGAGCGGCAAGTAGCGGCGATTTCCGGTCGTATCCGTCAGCCATTGCGAGCCGTCTGGGTTTCGCGTCGCGACGAAAATCGACCGGCGCGGCACCGTCTCGGTGAAGCGGCCGTACGCCAAGCGCGCACGATCCTCCGGGCTCGAAAGTGACGCCTTGATGCGTTCCGCGTCGCGACCGCGCAGGCCGGACAGCTCAGCAACTTCGTGCACCCAAACACCCATCAAGCCCTCGATCGCTTGCTTCGGTGAGTCGAGGACCAGGATCGTATCTGAGAAGAACCCGGCGCCGGTCAGTGCTCGAAGTCCGCTCGACTTGCCTGCGCCTTGATCACCTTCGAGGATGATCATGGTGTCCACCTTGCACCCGGGATCGAGCGCGCGTGCCACCGCTGACACGCTGAACACACGCCAGCACGCATCGGCCCAGACCCCCGGTGTCGCGCCGAAGAACTCGACGAACGCCGAGCGTGCCGTGCCATCCCACGCCGGCAGCGAATCGAGGTACCGCGCTACGGGGTCGAACTCGTTTTCGTGCGCCACGAGCTCGATGGCGTCGGCAATGTTTTCTTTGCGCGCCTCGACGTTCGCCGCTGACAGCTCGAGTCGCAGCTGACCGGTATCGGCATCAGTCCAACGCCGCCCGTCCGTCTGACGGACAACGGCGAGCGAGCGAAGGTCGTACGCCACAGCCGCACGGTTTCGGACGAAGTCCGCGAGAGCCGCGAAATTCTTTCCAGCTGGCCCCCGCGGCGTATCGGCTGCAGCTGTGCCGCCCACTACTGGTGTGGCCCACGGCGTCGCCGCGACGAGTGGCGTCGGCGGCCGCGCCGCCGCGACGCGACCCGCGAACGACGCTGCCCAGCATGCGCGTTCGATGACATCCGCGTGCCGCGCGCCGAATAGATCCACTAGGGCGCCATGACCGGTCACCTTTTCGGTTGGCTTCGCCCATGCGCCTAGGGCCCACGTGACGCCGTTCGCGACGTCTACCGTGGGCTCGTTCGCGGGAAGCCACGCGCGGATCACGGCTTCGCACTGCGCCGCGGAGTACGCCATGTGACGCATGACGCCGCCGATCGCGCCGCAAATGGCTAGCTTGTGGCCTGGGTACGCGCGCCAGTCGCCGAGCGCCGCGGCGATGCCCGCGTCCGCTGGTGGTAGCGTCGCGAGGGGCGCCAGTGTCCGGGCCGGGGCTCGCGGTACATCTGGCGGCTGGCGCCATTGCGTTTCGTCCCACGCCGGCATCGTGCCAATGACGGCGGCGCGCTGCGGCTGCCCGTCGCGCATCACGTTCGGCAGTCGGTACATGCGCGTCCAGTCCGCGCACGATGTGTCGAGTTCGAGGTTGAACTCACCGCGGACATACGCGCACCAGCCCAGGTAGAGTTCGC
This sequence comes from Polyangiaceae bacterium, assembly GCA_035547195.1. Lineage (GTDB taxonomy): Bacteria > Myxococcota_A > Polyangia > Polyangiales > Polyangiaceae > DASZVB01. The sequence continues at coordinate 10,229 of DASZVB010000063.1, read as the reverse complement.
GCCATTTGGCCGCGTCGTCGCGTGTCCGAATCTCGAACTCGCCTGGCAACGTGGCGAGTACACGGTAGCCACCGCGCGTTTCGTAGTGTGCAAAGCCGGCGGCCTGTATCTTGGCGAGCGTTTCCGCGCGCCACTCCGGTCGCGCCGCCTCTTTCGTGCTGTGCGCCACGGCGTCATCTACGTCGCCGATCAGCGCCGTCATGCGGAACGCGCCGCCCGCCGCGGCGAGCGCGTCTGCGTTGCCGAGCGCGTCGGACGCGAGCCGCACGGTGATATCGCCAATCGCGACCGGCGCGTACGCGGTGAAATGCGCGTCCGTGTCGTACGTGGCGCCGAGCGCCTCGCCGAGCTCCGCACCCCACGCCGCATCGGGCTCGAGCACCGCATTGTTGTCGGCGTTACGCGGTACATTCGGCGATGCCGGCGACGGAACGCGCTTGTCGCGGAAGACGGTGATGGACAGCGCGGCCGCGCGTGGTGCGTCGGTCGTTTTTTCGGTTGTCGTATTCGATAATTTTGCTAGACTAGTCATGTAGGTCGTTTCTGAATTTGGTCTTGTCTGTGACGGCCCCGCGGTTTGCCCCCGCGCGGGCCGTCGGTGTTTCATGGAGCGCACGCGCTGCGTGAACCCCTCGGCAAGCCGTGCGGACGATCAGCGCGCCCCTGCTGTAGGCAACTCGCGCCCGACGAACACGAAAAGCCCCACGAATCGGCCGCTACGTCCGCGCCCTCGCAACGCCACGGTTCCGTGCAACGCACAAATGGTGCCGCGACCTATGCACGCCGTAATGGCCCACTGGGTGAAGTACTCGTCGGCGCCAACGGCGTCGCAGATTTCCGGCACCGATTTCGGAGTGCGCACGCGTCGCAAATACGTTTCAACACGCTTCGACAACACGTCGACGTGCGCTTCAAACACGCGCTCTGAGTCGACCCCGAGTGCCTTCAAATACTCGCGCAAAATAAGTTCACGCGCGGCAAGGACGTACCGCGCGTGCCAGCCCGTGATGCTGGTCCGTGCCCGTGCGACCGAGCGGCGAGAGGTTCCGGCTGTGGACGCGGGCCGCTCCCCAGATGAGGCTTTGCCCTTATTCCGCGGCCTTGCGGGGACGGCGGCGGCCGCGCCAATCGGCCTTACTGCCGCTCGCTGGCGAACGCGACCCGGCGCGCCCCGATCGACTAGGCTGGGCAGCGACTTGAGGGGCGCGGCGTCGCTAGGTCGGGACGCGGGGCCGCAGATGAGATCGAGGATGTCCGATTGGCGGTTGGGTGGCGCGAGTAGCTCGAGGATGTCCGATCGCCGTGCGGTGCGAGCACTTTTCATGGCTGCACCATCCCGGCGAGGAAGCGGCCGACCTCGGCGCGCGCTACGAGCAGGCGCGATGAACCCCCCGTAGTCGCGCGCAGCGTTCGCAGCTGGCCCGCGTCGATGTAACGCCGAAGGTGGCGGACGCTGAAGCGGGTCACCCGTGCGACTTCGGGTAGTTTGCAGATCGGCGGAAGGTCGCGGATCGCCTCGGCGACCCACGGCGGTTCGGTGGGGGCTTGGGTGGACGGTTCTCTTTTCTGCGCAGGCATGAGCGGAACTCCGGTGAGGAGCACTGCGCCCAGCCGTACCGTGCTATCGAGCGGGCTTCCTTAGGCCGCCCGCTTACCCTGCTCAACGTCCCGCATCAGCGCGGGAGGCACTCAGGGCCCGGACAGAGCAACTATGTGCGTTGTTGCGAAAGCTTCGAGCTAAATCCTTCTCTTGCGGGCGCGCCCCCGGGCAATCGGAGGTGTGGTCCCTTTGACTTGATGCCGGCCCAGCGCGATTCGCCCCGGGCGGCGCAATCGGCACGCCTCGCGTCGGCGAAGCGAGGGGCGTGCGGGTGCGCGATCGGCCTCCCGCGCCGTGTGCACTGCGCATCGACGGCGGCGCCGCAGTCAGGACAGGGGACAGAGAGCACGCCAATCACAGCCTTAGTTTACCTCGCGCATCCGCGTGGTCAATGGCGCGATCGGCGCGCGGTACAGCAAGGCTGTCGATGACACGCGTCATGTGCTCAGTGATCGACATTGCGCTCTCGAGGTCCCGCGCATCCGCGGCGATGTTCTTGATCAAGCCCACGTAGTTGCGCTCCGCGACTTGGACGCTGTGCCCAAGCTGACGCGCGCTGCGGTAGGCGCTCGACGCGCCGAAGATCGACGGCGCGCACGTCAGGTACGAGCCGCATGTTCCGCGGCAGAGCTGCCAGGTGAACTTCGCAGGCGCCCCGTAGTCGTCGCGGAGGCGCTTCGCGGCGGCGATGGCCTGGCCCTCGGTGAGGCCGAACACGCTCACCGCGTCGCCCGCGCGGAGCTTCATTGCCGCGAGCACCTTGTGCAGGGCAGGGGACACGGCGAGGTCGACGATGCGCCCGCGGTGCGTCTTGCTCGCGCTCGTGATGCGGATCTCGCCGGCGCCGTCGAGGTCGACGCGCGGCCACTCGAGGTCCACGAGCTCGTTCAGACGACACCCGGTCAAGAGCGCGGCCGCAACGAACGGCGCGATCGGCTCGTACCGCGGCGTCGTGCCGGGCGCTGCCTTGCCGGCGTGCTCCGCTCGAGTGGCGGCGAACGTCTCGGCGTCGTGCCGCAGCGCCGCGTCGAGCAGGCGACCGAGCTCCGCGGGCTTCAAGTAGTCGTTCGGCTCCGACGGCACGCGGAGTTTCTGTAGTCCGTCCTTCAGGCCTTCCAGCGTGAGCCGCGGCAGCAAACCGAGGCGCCGCGCGTAGCCGAGCACCGTGCCGATCGCGCGGAGCTCGCGGTTCACGGAGTGCGGCGAGCGCGCTACCTCGGTCGTCTTCCGCTCGCCGCGCTTGCCGCCGTCCTTCCGGATCGTCTTCTTTTCCTTCACGAGCTCGGCGCGGAAGGCGAGCAGCCGAGCCCCGTTCAGGTCGTCAGCGCTTTTCAGGTTCGTCTTCTTCGCCCATGCCACGAGCTTGTCGGCGGCCGCGCGGTACGCCTCGCGCGTCGCCGGGCGAAGGTCGGCGCGGTCCTCGAAGAATCGATCGACAGCCTTGTCCAGCGCTCCGCCCGTCGCCCGCGGCGCGCCCCCTTCGAGCTCAAGCCGACGCTTGGCGATGGTTTTGGCCTTCTGGACACCCCACGCCCGGCGGCTCTCAACGGTCCGGATGACGAGGGGATCGAGCCGCTCCCACGTCTTCCGCCCGGAGTCCGGGTCGACGTAGCGGGCGCGCCAGGTGGTGTGCTCGCCGCGTGGGGGAATGAGTACGACGCCAGGGTGGGGGCTTCTCGTGCGACGCGGCATCCGGCTACCTAACCGGCTACCTCAATCCGTCCGTGGTCGTCAAATCGCGGTAACGGATGGTCAACGAAGGACAGAGCCTAACTGAGCCGGATCGCACGTGAACGGAGCGATCTCCGGCCCTTGCGTCGGCTGATATTTTTGGCCTTACAAGCCGGATGTCGCAGGTTCGAAACCTGTCCCGCCCACTGGATGTAAAACAACGAAGAGGGGAGCTGCCGAGCGGGGAGGCCGAAGATTTGACCAGTTGGATGGTCAATTCGATGGGGGCGTCCGTAGATATGACCAGTTGGATGGTCAATTCGATTGGACGCCCGTACTCGGTCGGCGAGCATTGACCGTCGCCAGCGGCGGCTTACGTACCGACCATGGCGCGCTCTCCGAACGCCGGGGCGTTGGGCGTCGTCGCGTGCTGTCTGGCGCTGTCTTCCAGCGCGGCGGCGCAGCAGGCCGATGCAGCGCGGGCGCCGGGGCCGTTCGCGGCGGGGATGCCGCGGCTCTCGTTGACGGCCGGCACGGGCTGGTCGGGGACGGATACGTATTTCATCCTCGGCGTGGGGGGCGGTTATTTTTTCGTCAACGGCTTCGAGGTCGGCCTCGATTACGAGGTCTGGGTCGGGGGAACGCCGACGCTCCAGCAGCTCAGTCCGGAGCTTCGCTACGTCTTTTATTTCGTGCCGATGGTTAAGCCGTATCTGGGCACTTTCTATCGCCACACGTTCGTGAGCGATGGATTCGTCGACTTCGATCAGATCGGCGCGCGGGGTGGGATCTACTTCGTTCCCGAGCAGGCTCACGTCTACGGCGGTGGCGGCGTCGTTTACGAGCGCGTCCTCGATTGCCGCGCCGGCGTGGTGGTCGATTGCGACTCGGTGTATCCGGAGCTCTTTCTCGGGATCACGTTTTAGCGTTTCGCGTCAAAGGTCCGCCTCGCTCGCGGCTCCCGCCGGCCCGGCCGTGCGATTCCGATTGCCGCGGTCGTGCAGCCGTTCGAGGAGTAACTTACGCTCATGATCGTCCGTCGCTTTCTTCTCTCGATTCCGTCCATCGGCCTGGTCACATCGTTGGCCGCCGCGCAACCGGCGGCTCCCACCGACACGGCGGCGTCCGCGCCCACCCCGGGGACGGCACCGACGTCGCCGGGCGCTCCGGCGCCTGCCGCGGAGCCGTCGCAACCGCCGCCGGCTGCGTCGCCGGCGCCGCCGGGGGCGTACTACGCGGAACCCGCGCCGCCTGCCGCCGCGCCGCAGACGATCTACGTCGCGCAGCCGCCGCTCCCGCCGCTGCAGCCGAAGAGCCGCTACTATCACGATGGTTTCTACCTGCGTATGTCGGCCGGCTACGCGTATCTGAACATCTCGACCAGCTTGAAAGGCAACGGCGCGACGTCGACGCTGTCGGGTTCGGGTGGCGCGTTCGACATCCTGGTCGGCGGCACGCCGGCGCCGGGGCTCGTCATCGGCGGCGGATTGCTGACCGAGCAGGTGTTCGACCCGGGCACGACCGTGCACGCGGCGACGTGCAGCTCGGCGGGGTGCGCGTCGAACGGGATCGCGTCGCACGGCGGCGGCAGCCTCGGCTTCGGCATGATCGGGCCGTTCGTCGACGCGTTCCCGATGCCTGCGGGTGGCTTTCACTTCGGGGGGTTGCTCGGTCTCGCTGGAGTCGGGTTGCGCGACAATCACGACGACTGGTCGGGCGGGCTCGGGCTCGCGCTCTGGGCGGGCTACATGTGGTGGGTGTCGAGCCAGTGGTCCCTCGGCGTCGAAGCGCGCTACACCGGCGCGTGGAGCAGCCGAAAAATCGGCGACCCCGACGACCAGTTCGACGCGAGCGACTCGTCACAAGGCTTCGCGCTGCTGTTCTCGGCCGCGTACCACTAGTGCGCGGCCACCATGGCCGGACGAATGGGCGCGTTCGGTGGATTTCCTCCGCGACGAGCTACTCGCGACCGCGCAACGATGGTTCGTGGGGACGCGCGATCATTGCGTGGTAACGAACGAAGGCGACGAGCGACTCGCGACCGCGCAACGATGGTTCGTATACGTACCTTCGTCTCGGCATCGATACCTACGAGGCGTCCACTCGACCACGGCCGATGCGAGCGCGCCGCCCCGCCGCCCCGTCATCGTCCGTTCACGTTGCCGGATGCTTGCTCGCATCTCGACGGCGGCGCACTAGTTCGTTGGACAGGCGCCGCTGGGCATCCCCGTGCTCGGATCCGTGCAGGGCACGCACTTGTCGGTCGCGTTGGCGCAGTCGTCCTGCGCGAGCGCGGCGCCGGCAGGGTTCGCGTTCACGATGCAGGCCGGCGCGCACACGCCCGGCTTGCCCGGGTCGATGAAGAGCTGCGAGGTGCACATCGGGAACATGTACGACGGGTTCTGGATGATGACCGTCGGGACGCACACGGGGTCGTTGTTCCCGGTGCAGGTCTCCTTCGCGAGATTCTGCTTCGCGGGTCCGTCGGGAATCACCGCACGCGGCACGCAGCGGCCGCGCGCGTTGGTCGTCCCCTTGTCGACGCAGCACGTGGGGAACAGCACCGGCGGTTGCGTGGGGCCGGGATCGCACCCGATCCTGCAGAGACCCGTGTCCGAGCCGTCGACGGGGCTGTAGCAAGGGGCGCAGCGCTCGGACGACGCGCACACGTCCTGCGGTAGAAAGCCGGCGAGAGCGGCGGCAGAGGGGATGCACAGCGACGTGCAGCGGCCTTCCGCGCCGGCGACGGAAGTGCAGTGCGCCAGCGCGACGTTGCCCTTCGTGGCGACGAGCGCGTCCGGCAAGCAGATGTCGTCGGCGTCGCACATCGTGAGCTGGCTGACGGGGGCGTTCGGATAGTCCGACGCCTTCACGCACCGCCCGCCTTGGCAATTGGGGCACTGCGGCAGCGGCGTCGGGTCGACGACCATGACGTTGCAGTTCCCGCCGACGGGGGGAAGACCGCCGCTCGCCGGCGGCGTGCCGCCGGAGCCGCCCATCGGGGGCGCGCCGCCGCCCGCGGGGACACCGCCGGCTCCGGGCGCGCTCGCGCCGGCGATGTTGCCTCCGGCCGGGTTCCCACCGGCCGCGGGCACGGCTCCGCTGCCGGGGTTACCGCCGTTGCCGGGCGGCAGTGGAATGCTGCCCGAGCCGCCGGGCGGAACGTATTCCGGGACGTTCCCCGCCGACGGTGAGCAACCGGAGCCCAATCCGAAGAGCACGAACGCCGCGATGACTGCGGTCCCAATTAGCCCGGCGCGTCCGCCGGGCAACTTCGCGGCCGTCATTCGACGGCAAGCATATCATCAATAGTGGCGCTCGAGCACGAACCATCCGAAGGCGCGGAGCATCATCTTCGCGAGCGAGTCTTCGATGAGCGGCTCGAGCCTTCGCCATCCGCCCTCGACCATGTCGCGTGCTTCGACCGCGCACGCCTCGGTCGCGCCACATTCTTCCAGCATGTCGATCACCTTGCCCACCTCGACCGGGTCGGTGGTCTTCGCGGCGAGGGTGTCGCGCAGCGAGCGTCGTTCGTCGAGGCCGAGTCGCGAAAGCGCCTTCGCAACGGGAAGCGTGATTTTTCCGTGGGAAACGTCCTCTCCGCGGCTCTTCAGATCTCCCTTGAAGCCGCGCAGATTCAGCACGTCGTCGATGATCTGGAACGCCAGGCCCAGCGCTTCGAAGAAATTCCCGAGCGCTTCGATCTGCTGCTCGGTGCCTCCACCGGCCACTGCACCCATTCGCGCCAAACAAGCAGCCGGAGCCGCCGTCTTGAGACGATGGACGGCGAGGACGCGGCGCTCGAGGTCACGCGCGTCGCCCGACTCCACGACGCGTGGCAGCACGTCGTCGAAGCCGTCGAGATCGATGGCTTGTCCGGCGTGTCCGGCGCGCAGCGCCTCGAAGTAGAGCTCGTACACTCGCACCTTGTCGCGATCGGATAGTTTTCCGGCGTTGATGAGGTGATTGCCGAGGAAGTACGCCGCCGTGCCCGAGTTGATCGCCTGCGCGTCGCCGTAGATGAGATGCGCCGCCTGCCCGCCGCGCCGGACGACGGAGCGGTCCTGCACGTCATCGACGATGAGCGAGCCGACGTGCATCATCTCCGGAAGCGCGAGCCAGCGGACGAAGTCGCGCGAGTCGCCGCCGACGATGTCGCAGCATGTGATGGCGGCGTACGACCGCCAGCCCTTGCCGCCGCGATCGGTGATCTCGCGGATCGGCGCGATCAGAGTGCGACCGAGCTGCTTGATGTCCATGCCGTCCATGTAGTGATCGCGACGGTCGGTCCCGATGAGATCCCGCGCCTGCTCGTAGGTCGGCTCGAGCGGGATGACCTCGCGGATCGACTTGCGAACGACGCGGCCCACCGCCTTGAAGTAGCTGTCGAGATCGTCGAACGGCGCGAAGCCGCTGCGTTCGATGAAGCCGACGCCCTTCACGTCCTTGCCGCGGAAGCGGCCCTCGACCTCGACGCGGCCCTCCCAGAACGAGGGCTTCGACACGAGCGTGATGAACTCCTGATCGTCGAAGGACGCGCGCACGTCGAGCTCGATGCCCGCTTGCGGGATCTCGCAGCGCCAGCGCACCGGGTACTCGAAGAACGTCTGCGTGCTCTGCCAGGTCTCGAGAGTGTCGAACTTCAGATCGTGGTGCAGGCTCCGGTTGCCCTTCGCGTCGACGACGATGGCCCACGCGCCGGCGCTCTCGTTCGTACGGAGCTTGATGAGCGGGTACACCGTGACGTCGGTGCCGTCGTCGAGCTGCGCCGAGAGCCAGTTCCAGCCGATGGCGTCGCGCTCCTTCTTGTCGCGCCGCGCGGCCTGGCGTTCGGCGAGCGCGAGGAGCGCCTCTTCGGAGGCGTTCTCGGGGACGTCCTCGTCCTCGTCGATCTTGCCGTCGGGCTTTCGGCCGAATTCGTGATCGATCCACCCCTGGCCCTGCGCGATCTCGAGACGCACGCCGCCGCTCGTGACCGTGCCGGTCACTTTGCAGCGGGGCATGAAGTAATAGAACATCCGCTCGTTGTCGGAGCCGCGCACCACGCCGTCGTCGCCGTGACGCACGGGCTTCTTCAACGGTTCGAACACGACGTCGACGCCGATGTTGCGGCCTTCGTCGTGCAAGCGCAGGTGATACGTGCCGTCGTCCTGCTTGCGGTAAGTGGCGCCGCCGTAGTCGAGGTCGAGCCTTCGGTCTCCGACGAACACGCGGCCTTTGATGAGCTTGTCGGGGCTCGGCACGTGGCCACGCGCGAGGATCTCGGAGAGCGACCGATTCAGGCGCGGATCCTTCGAGCCGAGGCCGCGGCGCAGGCGCTTCAGGCCTTCTTGCGGTGCGCTCGGATCGACGCCGGAGACGTGCGTGTACTCCTTGCGGTCGACGTCGACGAGCGCCCACGTCACCGAGTGGGCGTAGTCGAACGCGCCGGTGTCGTTGTTGCGCTGCTTGGCTTGCCGGAAGAACGCCGCGAAGAACGACAGATGGCGGCCGTCCCTCGTGACGACGTGGCTGTTCACGTACCACCACTCGAGCGTCGAAGACGCGTGCGGGAGGTCGTGAACGGACAGATCGATCGGGCCCGGTCCGGGCCAGTCCGCTGGGTTGCCGAGGTCGCTGGTGCTCGACCGCGCGTGGAGGTCGCTCTTCGGCTCCGATCGCAGGCGCTCGTCATCGCCGGAGGGGCTTGCGGCGGCCTCTTCGGGTCGTAGAGAAGCGAGCGAGATCGGTCTAATCGTCATTGGGTGCGCCTCCAGCCAGGGGCCCGACCGTTACAAGGTCCGTGCCGGGTCTCCGGGTGCCCCTGCGCGGGGTCTGTCGTTTTCTGAGCCGTGGGATAAAGCCCATGATTTGGCGATAAAAGGGCAGCTTTGGCCGTGGCCAACCGCTCGGTGGCCTCCGCCGAACATATTAGTATAGTGCACGGCGTGCAACGCGACGCGTCGCGCTGCGCATTCCATGTACAGATTAGCGTCATTCTGCGCATGAAATGTGCAGGCCGGGCGCGGCCAAGACCGTGGAATACGTGAGCTTCGAGGCGCTGGACGCGCTTCGTTTCGGGGGCACGGCGGTTGAATGGAGCCGGGCACCCCACGTCATACTTGAGCAAACATGAATCGATCGAAGTGGCTGCTGTCGTGCCTCATCGCGCTCGCGGTGCTGGCGCTTCCCGGATTCGCGCTCGCCGATGACATCACCGCGGACCAGCTCGCGGCCCGCGTCGTCAAGGGCAACGGCTTCACGTGGGAAGGCGCCACGACGCGGCTGCGCATGGTGCTCATCGACGCCGGCGGACAGCGTAGCGAGCGCGCCATCGAGGTGCTCGGGCGTCGCCACGACGGGCAGCTCGAATCCGTCGCTCGCTTTCTCTCGCCGTCGGACATCGCGGGCACGAAGTTCCTGATGATCGAAAAAGCCGGGGGCTCGACGGAGCAGCACATCTATCTCCCGGGCTTGAAGCGGACTCGCCGCGTCGTCGGACGCGAGCAGGAGGGCAGCTTCATGGGCAGCGACTTCACGTACAACGACCTCCAGCGCAAAGAGGACAAGGACGCGAAGAACACCCGGCTCCCCGACGAGAACATCGGCAGCGAGGCGACGTACGTGCTCGAATCCATCGCCGGATCGAAGAGCGCGACGTACACGAAGATAAAAACCTGGATCCGCAAGACGGATTACATTCCGCTGCGCACGCAGTTCTTCGATTCGTCCGGCAAGCTGGCGAAGACGCTGTACGTTCGCCGCACACAGCTGATCGAGGGAAAGCCCACGGTCGTCGAGGCTTACATGAAGAGCGCCTCCGGGCACGCGACGGAGCTCATCGTCGACTCGGTGACGCCGGCGAAGGACTTGCCGGATTCGGCCTTCTCGCCCCTGACGCTGGACCGCTGACAGCGTGCTTTCCGCGCCGCGTCGGTGTCGTTCGGCGCGCGCGTTCGCTTACCGAAGCGGCGGGCGC
>DASZVB010000062.1:0-60364 GCA_035547195.1 Polyangiaceae bacterium | reverse complement strand
CACGGCGGTGCGCCCGGGCGGACCGCCGCCGGCAGGAGCCGCGGGGCGCTGGCAGCACGATCCTCGGCATCGCGGCGGCGCGCCGTACGCGAACCAGGCCGTGGCGAATCGTTACGGCGGCGCTGCCGGCGATCGCGCGCGGGCAGCGGGCGGCGCCAGGGCGGCGCCACCGGGGCGCGGCGCGGAGCGCGGAAGCGCGAGCCGTTCCCGTGCGGACGCCAATCGAGTGGGCAATCGGAGCGTGAGCCCCGCCGCGAGCAACGGACGCGCGACGGGTGGAGAGGCCTTCGGAGGAAGCGCGGGACCGCGCGGGTCGTACAGCGGGAGCAATGCGCGGAGCAGCAGCGAGCGCGGCCGCTCCAGCGTCGGATCGCGCGGCGGCGGCCGGAGCGGCCCGTCGCGCGGCGGACGAGGCGGGCGGAGGTGATGCCGATGCCGAAGATCATCCCCGGGATAGTGGCAATACTAGTTGCCACTGCGTGCGCCAGCCATCATGCGACGTCGCCGGAAGCGAGCGCCTTCGCCGATCAGCGTTCGTTCGCGAAGCCCGAGGACGCCGTACATGCGCTGATTGAAGCCGCTTCCGCCGACGACGTGCCCGCGTTGCTCGCGATACTCGGCCCCGCCGGCAAGGAGCAGGTCGCCTCCGCCGATCCCGTTGTGGATCGGAACCGCGTGGCTGCCTTCGTCGCGAAGGCGCGTGAGAAAACGACGGTGGAGGTCGATCCGCAGGATCCTACGAGAGCGACGCTGTTCGTGGGCGAGGGCAACTGGCCGATGCCGATCCCGATCGTGTCGAAGAAGGGCCGCTGGTATTTCGACACCCTGGCTGGTCGCGAAGAGATTCTCCGGCGCCGGATCGGAGCGAACGAGCTCGACGTCATCACCATCTGTCGCGGCTACGTCGAGGCTCAACGAGAATACGCTTCCGAGCCGCACGACGGCTCCGGCATGAGCCAGTACGCGCAGCGCATCATCAGCACCGAGGGCAAGCACGACGGCCTCGCCTGGCGCAACGCCGACGGAACGTGGGGAGGTCCGGTGGGGGCCGCCGTCGCGCGCGCCCTCGAGCAGGGCTACGGCGAACGAAAGCCGTTCCACGGCTACTACTTCCACATCCTGAAAGGGCAGGGCCCCTCGGCGCGCCTGGGTCAGCTCGACTACGTCGTCGACGGCGCGATGATCGGCGGATTCGCGCTCGTCGCGTGGCCCGCCGAGTACGGCGTCACCGGCGTGCAGACGTTCATGGTCGGCTACGACGGCGTCGTCTATCAGAAGGATCTCGGTCCGAGCACCGCTGCGGCAGCCGCCGGCATACGCCGTTACGATCCCGATCCAACCTGGAAGCCCACCGACGACGATTGGTGAGGGCCGTTTGTAGGCGCGATTGGGATTGAACCAACGACCCCTACCGTGTCAAGGTAGTGCTCTACCACTGAGCTACGCGCCTGAATCGACTTTACCCCACGGGTCGATTGCGAAGACCGCGTGCTCAGATGGCTGGGTGAGGGGCGGCGCCCTACGCTGGTAGGGCGAGCACCGAGAGCAGCCAGATGGGCGCGTGCTCGAAGCAAGCGAATCGTGGGAGCCGGGGTCAGCGTCTACATCCCGGTGCACGGCGTGTCAAATGCGTAAACCGCGGCGCCGGGCGGCCGATAGGGCCGATGCCCTCGTGAGCTCGCGAGAACGCGGGCCGTCGGGGCCCTCGCTTGCGCGGGTGCCGGAAACCCGGTATTAGCCCGCCCCTCGGAGGCGCCTTGGATTCCGCAGTATTTGCATTTCAGGCCGTTCCCCCCGCTCCTGGCCGGGCGCCGGACGCTCCAACTCAGACGGAGCACGCTCCCCCGCCCCCGGGCGGTGGCGGGGCACCACCTCCTCCTGGTGGCGGTGCGTTCTCGATGCTCTTCCCGCTCCTGCTCGTCGGGATGCTCGTCTTTCTTTTTCTGTCGAGCCGCTCTCAACAGAAAAAGCAGGACGCGGCGATCTCGCAGCTGAAGAAGGGCGATCGCGTGATCACGCAGAGCGGGCTCATCGGCCGCCTCGTGGAGATCGAACCGCGTTACGCGAAGCTCGAGATTGCTCCGGGCGTGAAGGTGCAGGTTCTTCGAACGAGCCTCACCGGGCGCGACGCCGACGACACCGCGGCGAAGAAGGACGCAAAGGGCGAATCTTCTTCCGAACAGAAAACCTGAGCCGTGGTCGACGTCATCCTCCAATACGTTCTCGCCGGTTTTTCGGCGCTCCTGGCCGCGTGGGGGTACGCGCAGCGCTCCCGCCGCGTGGGCTTCTGGTTCGGCGCCATCTGCGCGGGAGCCGCGGCGCTCGCGGCCCACTACGATTCGTTCTGGACCATGGTCGTGCTCGCGATCATGTCGCTCTGGGGCTTCGTCGGCGGGCTCGATTTCGCGGACGCCAGCTGGCGCATGCGCTTCAGCACGGTCATGACCGCGGGCGCCGTCGCCTTCATCGCGCTCTGGCCCTCGCTGGACGTGATGACCGGCGGCAAGTTCCCCTGCCCCCGCTACATAGAAGATCGCGTGACGTTCCGGCTCGTCGCCGGGCTCGATCTGCGCGGCGGCATGCGGCTCGTCTACACCGTCGACGTGGGCGAAGCGATCCGCGACAAACGCGATCGTTATTACGAGGACATGCAGGCCGAGCTCGCGAAGATCTTCGGCGTCCACACCGGCGACAGTCGCCCCACGGACGAAGAGTACGCGAAGCTCCGCCAGCGCGTGACCGTCACCGCTCCGCGTGACGACGTCGCGCGCATCAAGATAGAGGTGAAGAACCCCGCCGACTCGGGGAAGATCGATCAGCGGTTTTTGGATCAGTTCCGCGGGGATCTCGCGTTCTCCCGCAGCAACGATCAGCGGACGTTCGAGTTCCGCATCAAGGACAGCGTCGAGAGCCAGATCCGCGAGCGCGCCGTCGGCCAAGCGAAGGACATCGTCCACCGCCGCATCGACGAGCTCGGCCTCCGCGAGGCGAGCGTATCCACGCGCGACGAGGACATCATCATCGAGGTCCCCGGCGAGGACGAGGCGAGCTTCCGCAACATCCGCGACATCATCGGTCAGACGGCGCGCCTCGAGTTCAAGCTGCTCGACGACGACACCGATTTCTTCGGTCCCATCGCCAAGAGCGCGACGCCGGAGAGCCTGCCGGAAGGCCTGCGCTTCGAGCGCGAAGCCGTCGCCGTCGGCGTCGACGAAAACGGCGAGACGAAGACGAAGCAGAACACCTACGCCTTCATCAAGCGCGAAGACAAAGAGACGAGCAAACAAACCCTGACCCGCTTGAAGGAGTGGATCGCGGGGCTCGACGTCCCGCCGGATCGGGAGATCGGCTACGAGCTCGTCTACGACACGAATCCTTCGACGTTGAAGGAGACCGAGGCCGGCTATCGCACCTTCTTCCTGAAGAGCCGCGCGGAGATCACCGGCGATCTCATCCGCGACGCGGCCGCGGTGCCCGATCAGAGCCAGAACGGCTTCGGTCAGTGGCACGTCGCTCTCACGTTCACGGATCAGGGCGGTCGCATCTTCGAGCGCATCACCGGCGACAACGTCAAGCGAAGGTTCGCGATCATCCTCGATCACCGCGTCGAGAGCGCTCCGGTCATTCAGGCGCGCATCCCCGGCGGCCACGCGACGATCACCCTCGGCTCGAACGACCCGGAGATCCAGCTCCGCGACGCGCGCAAGCTCGAGCTCGTGCTCCGGTCGGGCGCGCTACCCGCGCCGATCACACCGTCGAACGAGCAGCACATCGGGCCGTCGCTCGGTCGCGACGCCATCCGCTTGGCGATTCAGGGCGCGCTCGCCGGCAGCGTCCTGGTGCTGAGCTTCATGGTCCTCTACTACCACCGCGCAGGGATCATCGCCGACATCGCCGTCGCGATGAACCTGTTCCTGCAGCTCGCGGTGCTCGCGTCGTTCAACGCGTCGATGACGCTCCCCGGCATCGCCGGCCTCGCGTTGACGATCGGCATGAGCGTCGACTCCAACGTGCTCATCAACGAGCGCATTCGTGACGAGCTGCGCGCCGGCAAGTCCGCGCGAACGGCGGTGGACATCGGCTACGCGCGCGCGCTTTCGGCGATCATCGACGGCCACGTGACGACGATCATCTCCGGCATCGTGCTCGCGCAGTTCGGTACCGGCCCCATCAAGGGCTTCGCGGTGACCCTCATCGTCGGCGTCATCGCCAGCATCTTCACGGGCGTGATGGTCACGCGCGTGATGTTCGATTTCTGGGTGCGCAGCATCGACCGCGGCGCCAAGCTCGACGTCGGCTGATCCCGAACGCCCTCTAGACCGCCATGCAGCTCTTCCCCGTCGGACGCATCTACGACTTCATGGGCGCGCGAAGGCTCTTCGCCTTCATCAGCGTCGCGGTGACGTTGCTTGCGGCCGCCGTCACCTGGAAGCCCGGACCGGATCTCGGTACGGATTTCAAGGGCGGCACGGAGATCGAAGTCGAGTTCAAGAAAGAGACGAGCACGACGGACATCAGCAACGCCGTGATGAAGTCCGGGTTCTCCGCGCCCGACGTCATCCGCGTCGCCGAGAACACGGCGAAGAACCGTTATCTCATCCGCGTGCAGGAAGTGTCGACCCTCGGCGCGGAGAAGCAGCGCGAGATAGAGCGGACGCTCTGCGTGGGCGACGACGCTCCGGCGGACACCTGCCCGCCCGACAAGCGAGCCACCGAGATGAAGGTGAGCCCCGGCGGCGACAAGATCGCCGTGCGCTACCGCGAGACGCCGGATCTCGGGTGGATCCGCTCGCGCATGGAGACGGTGCACGGCGTCGCGCTTCGCGAAGGGGAGAACAACCCCAGCCTGCAGAACGCGCGCGACAACAAGGTGGAGATCGCCATCAAGAGCAAGGGCGATCAGCTCCTCGACGGCATGCGCGCTCAACTCGGGCCGGACGTCGTCCCCGACACGGCCCTCCGCGTGGAGTGGATCGGTCCGAAGGCGGGCGCTCAGCTCCGGGACTCGGCGCTCAAGAGCATCGCCATCGCGCTCGTCTTCATCATGGTCTACATCGCGCTCCGGTTCGACCTGCGGTTCGCACCGGGCGCCGTCATCTCCCTCGCGCACGACGCCCTCGGGACGCTCGGTCTCCTCATCATCCTCCACAGGGAGATCAACCTGACGACCGTCGCGGCGATTTTGACGATCGTCGGCTACAGCGTGAACGACACGGTGATCGTGTACGACCGAGTTCGTGAGAATTTCGGCCTACTTCGCGGTGCAACCTTCGAGTCGATCATCAACACCAGCATCTCCGAAATGCTGGGGCGAACGATCCTCACGAGCTCGACGGTGGTCATGAGCCTCCTCGCGTTCTTCATCTGGGGCACCGGTCCCCTGAAGGATTTCGCGCTCGCGCTGATCATCGGCGTCGTACTTGGGACTTACTCCTCCGTGTACGTCGCGTTACCCTTCACCTGGTGGCTCGACCGGCGGTTCTTCAGCAAGGGTGGGAAGGGCGGCAGCCAGCGGGCGAGTCAAACCCGCCGCCCGCAGAAGAAAGCCGCGCCGGTCGTCTGATTGCGGCGCTGCCGGCGGCGCCCGGCGAGGACGCGCGCCGCCTCGCCGGCGCGCTCGATGTGACCACCACGATTGCCGAATGGCTGCGCGCGCGCGGCCACGACGACTCCGACGCGACGCGGCGGTTCTTGCTCCCGAAGCTCGCGCATCTCTCGCCGCCCGACGGCATGGCTGATCGCGTCGTCGCCGCGGATCGGCTGGCGCACGCGATCCGTCGCGGCGAGCGCATCGTCGTGTTCGGCGACTACGACTGCGACGGCATCACGTCCGCGGCGATCATGACCGAGGTGCTGCGCGCGCTCGGCGGCGACGTCGTTCCGCTCCTCGCCAGCCGCTTCGACGGCGGGTACGGCGTGTCCGAAGCGGCGCGAGAGCGCATCGCCGCGACCGGCGCGGCGGTGCTCGTCACCTGCGACTGCGGTTCGTCGGATCACGCGTCGCTCGCGGAGCTCCGCGCGCGCGGCATCGACGCCATCGTCATCGATCATCACCTCGTCCCGGACGAACCGCTGCCCGCGCTCGCGTTCTTGAACCCGCACCGGCCCGACTGCGGATTTTCGTACAAGGGGCTCGCGTCGTGCGGGCTCGCGCTCAACATCGGCGCGGCGCTGCGCACGGCCCTCGGCCAGAAGCTCGACATGCGGCCGTGGCTCGACCTCGTCGCCATCGGCACCATCGCCGACGTCGCGCCGCTCGACGGCGACAACCGCGCCCTCGTCCGCGCGGGCCTGGGCGTGCTCGCGGCGTTCACGCGGCCCGGCCTCCGCGCGCTCGCGGCGTACGCGAAGATCGACGGCGCGGTTCCGCTCTCGGCTCGCGACGTCGCGTTCCGGATCGCGCCGAGGCTGAACGCGCCGGGCAGGCTCGGCTCGCCGGATCTCGCTCTGCAGCTGCTCCTCGCGAAATCGGAGGCCGCGGCGTCGGATCTCGCCGCGCAGGTCGAAGCGATCTCCGAACGACGTCGCGAGCTCCAGGAAACGATCACGGCGGAGGCGTTCGCCGAGATCGAGCGCGACGGCTACGCGGATCGCCCCGCCATCGTCGTCGGGCGCGAAGGCTGGAACTTCGGCGTCGTCGGTATCGTCGCCGGCCGCCTCGCGGATCGCTATGGGCGTCCGGTCGTCGTGGTCGGCTTCGACGGCGGCGTCGGCCGCGGCTCCGTCCGCGGGCCCGCCGGTTCGCGTCTCCACGATGCGCTCTCGAGCATCGCGCCGTTGCTCGATCGATTCGGCGGTCATCAAGCCGCCGCCGGTCTGGAAGTGCGGCGAGAGCGGCTCGGCGAGCTGCGAGACGCGTTCTCGCGCGCCGTGGAGGCCCAAGGCGCGCCGTCGTCGCGCGATGACGGCGTTCTCGTCCGCTTCTCGCCGGACGACGATCCTTTTCGCGTCGCGACGGACATCGAGCGGCTCGAACCCTGCGGCCACTGCAACCCCGCGCCGCGCTTGGTGCTCGATGCGCGCGTCGACGAAGCACGCGAAGTGCGCGGCGGTCATCTGAAGCTCGACCTGTCGCTCGGCGGCGGGCGCCGGGTGCGTGGCTTCGGGGTCGGGATGGGGGAGCTCGCCGCGACCCTCTCCGGCGCGGTGACCGTCCTGGGCGAGCTCCGGCGCGACAGCTACATGGGCGGGAACGCAGTGGAAATCAAGGTAGAACGCATCCTGACGTAACCCGCCGTCCAATATCGGCGTACCTCAAAGAGAACCCCGACATGTACGACTTATCGCGCCAAGGCAGCGTGTACGTGCTCACGATGAACGCGGGCGAGAACCGCTTCAACCGAACCTCCATCGGCGCGATCAACCGCGCGCTCGACGAAGTCGAGAAAGAGAGCGGCCCTTCCGCGCTCGTCACGACGGGCACCGGCAAGTTCTACTCGAACGGGCTCGACCTCGACTGGATTGGCAGCGCGGAGTGCGACGATCGCCCCGCCTTCATCCGCGACGTGCAACGGCTGCTCGCGCGCCTGCTCGCGTTCCCTCGGCCCACGGTCGCCGCCGCGAACGGTCACGTGTTCGCGGCGGGTGCGATGATGCTGCTCGCGCACGACTTCTCCGTCATGCGAGCGGATCGCGGCTTCTTCTGCTTGCCCGAGGTCGACATCGGCATCCCGTTCACCGTCGGGATGGCCGCGCTCATCGCGTCGAAGCTGCCGCAGCCCGTCTTCCACGAAGCGTGCACCACCGGTAAGCGTTACGGCGGCGCCGACGCCGCGCGCGCGTCCATCGTGACCGAGGCGGCCGCGGAAGCCGATGTGCTGCCGTGCGCCGTGGCTCGCGCCGCCGAGCTCGCGTCGAAAGATCGCAGCACGCTCGTGGCGATCAAACGGGTCCTGTACGCGTCGGCGATCGCCGCGCTCGAGAGCGGCACTTGACCGCATCGCCCCACCCGTAAGGTTTCGACCCACCACGGCCCAGATTTCGCAACGCCATCACGGCGCCGATCCCACTGAAATTACGCTGCATTGCGTAATTTTCCGGGGGTTCCCATATCGAGCTGGTGCAGTAAGGTCGTTGCTTCCGAAGAATGGTGAGTCGATTCAGATCGGCGCTGCGAGTCTTCGCGGCGGCCGCGGGTTCCATTGCTTTCTTGCTGGTCGCCAATAGCGTCGCGGCCTCCGTCCCCGTGGGGGACGCGGTTCTGTTCGGCGCGTACGCGAACGGCCTGCCCTATTACGACGACGCCTTTCTCGAGCTCGAGAAAAAAGTCGGCGCGAAGCTCGACATAGCGTCGGGCTTCATCGATTGGGACTACGTGCTCGGCGAAGAGCGCGACCTGAAGCTCGCCGCGGACGGCTCTCGGGTCTTGCTCTACAGCTGGGAGCCCCACTGCGCGAAGCACGGCTGCATCTCTTTTCGCGACGTGGCGCGCGGCCGCGTGGATCGTTACCTGGAGAGCGTCGCCACGAGCATGAAGCGCTTTCCGTACGTCATCTACGTGCGTCCGTGGGCGGAGATGAACGCCTACTGGTCGCCGTATCAACCGGGGTCGAGGCGCCCGCGCGCGGGCAGCATCGAAGAGTTCAAAGCGGCCTGGCGTCACCTGTACGATTT
Organism: Polyangiaceae bacterium; assembly: GCA_035547195.1. Taxonomy (GTDB): domain Bacteria; phylum Myxococcota_A; class Polyangia; order Polyangiales; family Polyangiaceae; genus DASZVB01. The sequence continues at coordinate 51,751 of DASZVB010000062.1, read as the reverse complement.
CTTCAGGCAGCGTGACGTCCACAACTTGAAGTTCGTCTTCAACCCGGACGTGGGGAAGGATCCGCAGAACACGCCCATCGCCGACCTGTGGCCGGGTCACGATCCGAAGGACGGGCACGGCTACGTCGACGTCCTCGGCATGGATGGCTACAACTGGGGCGACAGCCAAAAACAGGGTGGAGAAGAGTGGGTCGAGTTCGAACAGCTCTTCGAGGAGGGCTACCACGTCCTCACCGCTCTCGACGAAAATGCGCCCGTCTGGGTCTGCGAGTTCGGGTCGAAGGAGCCGCGGAAAAACGACGGGACGAAGGAGAGCCCCGCGCCCCCGGACGCCGCGCACGACAAGGGCGAGTGGATACGCAACATGCTCCGGTCGACCGCGTTCCCGCGGCTCGAGGCGCTCGCGTATTTCAGCGCGTACAAGCCGAACAGCGACTCTGCGCGGGATTTCCGCTTCGACTCCTCGGAGTCGTCGCTGAGCGCGGTGCGCGCGTACCTGCGCGCGCACCGGCAGAAGGAGCGGCAGCCGAAGCCCGCGAAGCGGGAAGCGCGCTGAGCCCGCGCGTCCCGGAACATCGGGCGCAAAAGGGAGAGCCGGTGTAGGCTAGCCGCGCCGATGGCCGACGTGTTCATCCAGTTCCGCGGCGTGCGGAAGGTGTTCGGTCCCAAGGTCGTCTATCAGCATCTGGATCTCGACGTCGAGCGCGGCAAGGCGCTCACCATCGTGGGCGGCTCCGGTGTCGGCAAGAGCGTGATGCTCAAGATGCTCATCGGTCTGCTCAAGCCCGACAGGGGGTCCATCGTCTTCGACGGCAAAGAGGTGACCGCGATGGATAGCGAGGAGCTCTCCGTGCTCCGCCAGCGCATCGCGATGCTCTTCCAGGGCGGGGCCCTGTTCGACTCGCTCGACGTCCGCGCGAACGTCGCGTACGGGCTGGAAGAGCATTTCCGGTACCGCATGACGCGCGAGGAGATCCAGGAGCGCGTCGCCTGGGCCCTGGAGCTCGTGGGGTTGCCCGGCATCGAGCAGATGTGGCCGGCAGATTTGTCAGGCGGCATGAAGAAGCGCGTCGCGCTGGCACGCGCCATCGCCGTCCGGCCCGAAGTGGTGCTGTACGACGAGCCCACGACGGGCCTCGACCCGATCAACACGGCGCGGGTCAATCACCTCATCATGGGTCTCCAGCGAAAGCTCAAGATCACGAGCATCGTCGTCACCCACGACATGAAGAGCGCGTTCACCATCAGCGACACCCTGGCCATGGTGCGCGACGGGCGGATCATCCTGACCGCTCCGCGGGACGAGTTTTACTCCTCGACGGATCCGCGGGTTCACGACTTCATCGAGGGCATCGCGCCCGTCGACGAAGACGTGGAGACGCTGCTGCAGGCGTAGGGGCGCTCCGTCCCCGTCGTCATGGACGCGGCGTTCGCGCTCATCCTGGTGTCCCTCGTGGCGGGCTTCGTGCTCGCGCGGCTGCGCGTGCTCGCGCCGGACGCGGCGGACACGCTGAATCGATTCGTGATCTACGTCTGCCTGCCGGCGCTGGTTCTCCGCCTCGTGCCGAAGCTTCGCGTGGAGTCCGGGCTCGCGCTGCTCGCGATCACGCCGTGGCTCCTCCTGGCGGTCGGGGTTGCGGTGGTGCTCGCGGCCTCGCGCATCTTTCGTTTTTCACGGCAGGTCGAGGGCGCTCTCCTTCTGTGCGTTCCGCTCGGCAACACGTCGTTCCTCGGCTTTCCGATGATCGGCGCGCTGGTGTCGGCGGAGGCCGTGCGGCTCGCGGTCGTGTACGACCAGGCCGGCAGCTTCCTCATTCTTTCCACGTACGGGCTCTTCGTCGTCGCGCGCTATTCGGGCGACGGAAAGCCCAGCGTCGGCGCGGTCGTTCTTCGAATCATCCGCTTTCCGCCCTTCATCGCGTTGCTCGCCGCGTTCTTGCCGCTCCGGCACCCGCCGTGGCTCGACGGCGTCCTTCAGCGCCTCGGCGAGGCTCTGGTTCCGGTCGCGATGTGCGCCGTGGGCCTCACGCTACGGCTTCGCCCCCCGCGCGAGCCTCTGGCGTTCGCCCTGGGGCTCTCGACGAAGCTTCTGCTCTTTCCGTTCGTCGTCTACGTCGCTTGCGCCGCGGTGGGAGCTCACGGTCCGGCGGCGCGCGTCGCCGTCCTCGAGTCGGGGATGCCTCCGATGATCACCGCCGGCGCCCTGGCCACGATGGCCGGGCTCGCGCCGGAGCTCGTCGCGGCGCTGGTCGGATACGGTGTATTGCTGGCGCTCGCGACGCTTCCGTTCATCGCCGCTCACGTCCGCTGAGCGCGGTTAAAATTCGTAGTAGCGCGCGGGCAGGCTGCCGCAAAATCCGCTGATCTTCGCGAGAGATTCCTGGGTAAGGTCGCTGAACGCGATCCCGAGGCCGGGTCTCGTCCCCGCTTCTTCGCGTTCCGGCCGCTGCCACCGAACTTCGCCGCGCGCTTCGACGCGATGTCCGTCCGGGAGCTCGAAGGCGATGCAGACGGGCGTGCCGATCGGCAGCTTCTGATACGTCGCCACGAAGACGCCGCCCTCGGAGATATCTTGCGTGATCCCGGTGATGAAGTGGCTGTCGCCGAGGAACTCGACGTCGAACTCGCACTCCCGCCGCTCGCTGGTCCGGCGGTTCGCGCCGCTGGAACGCGGCGCTTCCGCGGGTTCGGAAGGCGCCGGTCGCGTGCTCACGACGAGGCGCGACAGCTCCGAACGCGGCGAGGGCGTCGCTCGAATGCTCGGAACGGCGGCAGGAGCGTTGCCGATCACCGGCCGAGCGACTTCGCCGCCGGCTAGCGACGCGCTCCCGTGGACGACGGCGGGGGGCGTGACGACTTCCGCGTTTGCAGGGGGCGTCGCCTCGCGAAGGTCGATCTCGCGGCTTCCGCTGGCCTCGGCGTCGGCGGGCTTCGGCGGCCGTACCGTGGTGCGAAAGAAAGCCAGCTCGTCGAGCGCGGCTCCGAGCCGGCGCTTCAACTCGTCGCGCTCTGCTCGTAGCTCACGGAGCTCGGCGCTGGCTTCGCCCAACGATCGCTCGAGCTCGCGGACGCGCTCTCCCGCGTCCGGCGCGAAGGGAATGACCGCGACGCTGGCGTTCTCCGGCGGGCGTTGCACGCGCGGGTGCATGCCGCTGAAGCCGCTCGTGGCGAGCGGAGGCACGGCTTTCCGCACCGCGGGAAGACCCGCTGCGGGCGTGGCTCGCCCAGTTCCGCGTCCGCGTGAGGAAGTCACCCTTCGAGACCCAGCATACGAAAGGAGTGGGGCGGATGTTGACTGCTCTCGTGAGCTCGTCATCGAGATTTGGAGGCCCGAGTGCGCGGAGGTGTGCTCGCTCCGCACCGTGTCCGTTCGTCTCCGCCGGCGGAACGTAGAAACGTGGGCGCCGTCGTCAAACCCAGAGATCCCAGCGCCCCAGTGCGAGCACCCAGACGGCGATCAGCGCATTCGTGGTCGCGTGAGCGACCACCGCGTCGGTCAGGCGACCCCGCACGTAAGCCGCGGCGGAATAGGCGAGCGACGCGACGAAGGCCGCGGCGAATGCGTGATGGAGCGCGCCGAAGCACAGCGCGGTTCCGGCGAGCGAGACGGCGGTGATGCGGCGCAACGACACGTCGGTGAAGTCACGGGTCACGAGGCGCCGCTGCAGGTAGCCGCGAAACGCGAGCTCTTCGGCGATGGGCACCACGATCACGCTGCCCACGATCCTGAACAGCACGAAGCCGGTGCGCGACAGCGGCGACCAGCCGAGCAGCGTCTCGTGAAGCTCGGACGCGAGCTCCGGCGCCCCGCGCGGCGCGAGTACCAGCCAGACGCCGAACACGAGGACGCCGAGCAGAACCGACGTCCACGACGGCGCCCGGATCGCGCCGCGGAGATGCGCGCCGACCGAGAGCAGCACCGCTGCCGCGCAGACGACGCGCACCGGATACGAGAAGTCGACGCCCGACGCGAAGAGTCCCGTGCACAGCGCGACGACGAGGAGCGTGAGCTCCGGCAGCAGATAAGCGAAGGTGAGATCCTGCGTACGCGGCCCGGCGGCGCGCGCGGGCTCCCGCGCGAAGAAACCGGTCCACTCCACGACACCGACGACGGAGAGCGCGATGGCGCAGAACAGGAACCAGCCGGCCTTCGAGTGAAAGCCCCCGAGCGCGACGTCCGACGAGACGTGCGCGCCCACGAGAACCAGCGCCGCGATGCGGAGCGCGTTCGCCGCGAAGGCGATGGCGACCGAGAGCGGGAGCAGCACGAGCGCGCGCGGAAAGACGAGCCCGCGGCGAAAGCGAAGCAGATACGCCGTCACGAACACGGCGACGAGCGCCATCCCCTCCACTCCCGAGCAGAATGGAGCGATCTCCACGGAGAAGCCGTCGGAGCCCACGATGTGAGCGGCCTCGTCGGCGACGACGTTTCCGCCCGCGATGCGCAGCAACGCGGCGGTGGCTCGCAGCGTGACGCCCGCGAGACGCGGCCAGAGATCCGGCGCGTTCATCGCGGCGAACCAGGCGAGCGTCCCGAGGACGAGCCCCGCGGCCGCCCCGCGCGCGAGGACGCGAGCGACGCGACCGGCCTCGCGCCGAGCCACGAAACCGACGAGCGAGCCTGCGGTGAGCAGGCCCGAGCCGAGCCATGGAACGAGCCACCGCGGATCGAACGGCGTCGCCCCGTCGCCTTCGACGAATACCTTGGCCGAGCAGAGCGAGAACGCGGCGTACGCCGCGAAGTGCACGGCTCCCCAGCGGACGTCGTAGCGCCCCTCCGATCCGACGGAGCCGGACAGCTCGGCCACCCAGCGACCGCGCGTCAGCAAGACGCCGCTCGTCGCGATCGTCATCGCGAGGCAAACGGCGGCTCCGACATTTCCGAAGAGCGCCCAGGGACCCCCCGAAGACGACAGCGCTCCACCGTCGAAGCGGATCGCCAGAAGCTCGTATTCGGTGATCAGCAGAAGAGCCGCGAGCGCGAATCGCGCCGGCCCCGATCGCAGCGGCGATGGGGGAGCGTGCGTTAGATCCGGTTGGCTCGTTCGCACGAGCAACCGATCAGCCGCGCCGCTTGCGTCGGCTCAAGATCACGGCGGCGCCGCCGAGGACGATCGCGAGCCCCGTCGCAGCCCCGTTGCCGTCGATCTCCGGGACGTGGGTGGGCCCGGACGCGGGCCCGCGGTCCCAATCGTGGTTGAAGGGGAAGGCGAGAGCGGAGGCGGAAGCCAGGATGACGGCGCTGCTGACCCCAGCTCCCACGAGTGCGCGGAGAGTCGTCTTCATGGTGTGTGATCATCGCAGACGTACCGACGCTGTCATCCCCCCATCCATCGCCCGGCTCTCGCATGTTTGGGTGAGTCGATGACGACCCGCGTGCGTTCAATCAGTAATTATCATTGAACGTAATTCAGGTGCCGCCGTCGCCCGGCGTGCACGACGCTTCTGCCGGCACCTGACCGACGTTGATGCCCATCTGCATCGCCTGGGCAGCCGCCGTGGCGATGTCGACGCAGCCCTGTCCGAACGCCGACTCGTCCACGCCGCACTGGCCCATCGAGGTGCAGCACGCTGTCGTCATGAAACCCATCACCGACGGCAGCGCCGGACAACCCGGCGGCGGGGGCTTCGGCGGTTCCACGCAGCCGGTCATGATGCCGGTGGCCTCCACGCCGCAGAGCCCTTGAAACATGTCGCGGCAGCACGCAGTCATGCCGTCCGGCGCCGTGCAGTTCGTCGAGCCACAGGGGATGGAGCCCGCGGGCGCGCCGCCGGTGCTCGGCGCCGCGCCGGTGCTCGTGCTGCCGCCGCTGCTCGGTCCTGCGTCGCTGCTGCTCTTGCCGCCGCTGCCCGACTTACCCGAGCCGCCACCGCTGCCGCCACCGCCACCGCTGTCGCCACCGCAGCCGGTGGTGGGCAGTGCGGCCAAGCCGATGGCCAACAGAAACGAAGCGCCGCTGAGGCGAAGTGCCGTCATAGTGATTCTCCCATCGTAAGATTGTCGTGAACGCGGACGTGCGCCGGCACGCACTTGGCGTGACGCGTCGGCGCGCTCCGAAAAGCGCGCGAGTGCCCCAGAGCGCTCGCGATCGTCACGAAGCACGATTGGCGCTGCTTGTGCCGGATTATGATGAAATCGCCCCGACGCCGCTGCGATCTCGATAGACTCGGCGTCTTCAGCGGCTGATGGACTGCCGCGCTCGAGCGAATTTCATACCGTCGGTGAACGCCTCTCCAGCAGCTTTTCGTCGCACTGACCCGCTCGGACTGTTTCTCGTCAGTGCAGCGGTGCTGAGCCTGCAAGTCACCGCGACGCGGCTCTTCTCGTTTCTCATCTGGTACCACTTCGCGTTTCTCGTTCTCTCCGTCGCGTTCCTCGGCTTCACCGCGGGCGGCCTCATCGTGGCGAGTCGCGGCGCGCGGTGGTCGGCGTCACCGCACCGCGTGCTCTCGCGCGCCGCGCTCGTCGGCGGCGCGAGCACGTTCGTCGCGTTCTTCATGCTCTCCCGGCTGCCCCTCGAGCCGTTCGTCTTCATCAGCGCGTCGCATTTTCTGCTGTTCCTGGTCGCGGTGCTGGTGATCCTGGTGCCGTTCACGTGCTTCGGCGTGTACGTGTGCTGGTCGCTGTCGCGCTGGCCGGAGCGGATCGGCGCGCTGTACGCCGCGAACCTCGCCGGGAGCGGCGTCGGCTGCGCGCTGACGGTCGTGATGCTCGACTCGCTCGGCGTGTCCGCGTCGATGCTCGCGTCGGGGTTGCTCGCGTGGGCGGCGGGGCTCTTCGACGTGGTTACCGCGCGCGCGACGGCGCGGAAGGCGCTGCTCGGGTTCGTCACCGTCGGGTTGGTGACGCTGACGGCGATCGCGACCAACGAGCTGAACCCTCTCGTCTACGTCCGCAGCGCGAAATTCTTTCCGCGGCTCTCGCGCGAGGACGTCATGGTGCGCGAGAGCAACTCGCTCTCGTCGGTGGAGATCTTCCGCGACAAGGGCGGGCTCGGCGCGTGGGGCGTGTCGCCGCTGTACAAGAAGCCGCTGCCGCACTTCATCGGCTTCTCGATCGACGGCTGGGCGCTGACGTCGATCTTCAACCGCGCCGAGGCGGACGTTCCGGACGGCGTCCTCGACTATCTCCCTGCGGGGTTGCCGTACAAGATTCATCCGCCGAAAGACGTCCTCGTCATCGGAGCCGGCGGCGGCGTGGACGTGCTCTCGGCCCTTCACAACGGCGCGCAGCACGTCACGGGCGTCGAAATCAACTCGATCATCCTCGACTCCGTGAAGAACCGCTACGCCGATTTCGCGGGTCACTTGTATCAAGACCCCCGCGTGGACATCCACAACGACGAGGGGCGTCACTTCTTGAAGGCGGATGGTCGCAAGTACGACGTCATCCAGCTCAGCGGCGTGGACACGTTCGCGGCGAGTCAGGCCGGCGCCTTCGCGCTCCACGAGAACTACCTCTACACCGTGGAGGCGCTGCACGATTACCTCGACGCGCTCGAGCCTGGCGGCATGCTCACCTTCACGCGCTGGCTCTACATTCCGCCGCGCCAGACGATCCGCCTGGTGGCGATGGTGAACCAGGCCTTCCGCGAGCGCGGCGCGAAAGATCCGTCCAAGCACCTGGTCATATTTTGCATGCAGCGCTACAGCGTGGTCCTCGTCAAGAACGACGAGTTCACGCGAGACGACGTGAGCCGCATCCAGAACGAGGTGCAGCGTCGCGGCTTCGAGCTCATCTACGCGCCGTACGTTCGCGTGAATCCCGCGAGCCTCGCCTCGCAGTGGGGCGAGAAGAACCCATTTTACGCGATATGGGACGAGGGCCCGGACGCGTTCGTCGCGGGCTATCCGTTCGACATCCGTCCGAGCGTCGACGATCGTCCGTTCTTCTTCGAGTATCAGCGCTGGACGCGGCCGGTCGGTCCCATCACCGAGAACACCGTCTTCGTGCTCTTCCAGAAGGAGAACGCGCAGCTCGTGCTCCTCGGGACGCTCGCGTTCAGCGCGCTCGCGGCAGGGGCGATGCTCCTCGTCGGGCGGCGGCGCGCGAAGCAGCAGGGGCTTCGCCTCGGAGCGCCGGCTTATGTGTACTTCGCCGCCCTCGGCCTCGCGTACATCGCGGTGGAGAACGTGCTCGTGCAGCGCATGATTCTGTGCCTGGGTCGCCCCGCGTACGCGCTGACCGTGATCTTGTGTACCCTGCTCGTCGCGTCCGGCGCGGGGAGCGCGCTCGGCGCCCGGGCCGCATGGCTCCGCGAGCGGCCGCGCGCGGTCATCGGGCTCGTGGTCGCGCTTCTGCTGATCTACTCGGTCGCGCTCCGTCCAATACTGGACGGCGTGCTCGCCTTCGGGTTGCCTTTGCGCATCGCCATCGTGGCCGCGCTCATCTCGCCGCTCGGCGTGCTCATGGGCGTCCCGTTCCCGTGGGCCATCGCAGAGCTCGTGCGAACCGACGATCGTCTGGTTCCGTTCGCGTGGGTCGTGAACGGCGCCGCGTCGGTGCTCGGCGGATCGCTCACCGTGATCCTGGCGATGGGCGCCGGCTTCACTGCGGTGTTCTGGGCCGCGGCCGCGCTGTATGGGTGCGCGGCACTCTGTGCGCCGCGACTGAAAGCAAGTTGAGGCGACCTTTCTCTGAGCCGAGCGCGCGCCGAATCGCTCACTTCATCTCGTACGAATTGTAGATCGTGAGATCGGCAGGGTGCGGCGCGGGGACCTGGATCATGCCGACTCGATCGATGTCCACGTCGCTGCGCTCGACGCGGCAGTTCGGCTGACAGCGCAGGGCCTCGTGCCAGTGATACGAGAGCAGCAGCGGTTCGTCCGGCGCGCTGCCATGGACGCGCAGCACGTTCTCGCTGGCGTCGACGGAGCCGCTGCCCGAAAGCACGCGGTTCACGCGTTCTACGGTGCGATAGATGTTCCAGCCGGAGACGCTCGCGACGCGCTTCACGACCTCGGGGTCGTCGGCGAACTCCGGCCGGTTACTCACCACGTAGTCCACGGCGAAGACGTGCAGATAGCGCGCGACCTGGAGCGCGTCGGGGGCCTCGTGCTTGTATCGCCGGAAGTAGTTCGCGTAAGCGTGGGCGACGTTCCGTTCGACGAATCCGCCGATCACCTCGAAGCGGCCCTGCCACGCGAGACGCTCTCCCATCGTCGCGCCCTCGGCGAGCAGGCGGGCGTGCGGCGGCACGTGCTTCGTCAGCCACGCGACGACGCCGGGAATGCCTTGTTCGAGGTACGCCTCGTGCGGCACCCCGTAGTGGACGTGGCTCGGCAACCCAGATTGCCACAAGTGCCCGTATTTGGAGAGCGGCGAGGGCGATCCGTCGAGCAGCTTCTTCGGCTCGGGGATCAACCGCGGCAGGAAATACAGCACGTCTCCCGCGAGCAACGTCTGCGCGAGCGCGAAGCCGAGCGCCGCGAACGCCGCCGTCGTTCCGGCGCCGAGACCCGCGTAGCGCCTTTGCCGGAAGAACGACTCGACGAACGCCGCCGCGGGCAACGTGGTCAGGAACGCCGCGGGCGTGATCTGCCGGTAGGGCTGCGTCTGTTCCAGCCCCGGAATCGCGCCGCCCAGGTACGCGCAGAAGTACAGCGCCGCGACGCCGACGAAGAGCGGTAAGAAGCGTGAATCCCGCTGCCGGAAGAGCATCCCCAGGCCGGCGATCCCGAGCGCGAGATAGGCGAAGCGAAACCCGGTGCGCGTGCCGATGACGCCCGAATCCGCGCCGCTGCAGAGCACGTCGAAGAAGTCACACACGAAGAAGCGCGGCCCTGCCTGCGCGTAGAACGCGGAGTTCAGCACGTAGTGCCAGTGCAGCGCCGCGTTTCGAAGCCAGTAAGCGTTCATCGCCAGCGCCGCCGCGGCGATCGCGAAGACGGCGCCGTGACCGCGTCGCGGCAGCGCGCGGAAGTCGCGCGCGTAGATCGCGGCCATGGACGGCCCGACGGCGAAAAAAGTGTAGGGATGCACCAGGAGCCCGAGGCCGAGCCCGAGGCCGCAGGGCAGCGCGAGCGGCATGCGCCGCGTGGCGACGAAGCGATGAAAGAGCGCGATGGTGAGCGGGGCTAGGGCCGCGGCGAAGGCCCAGGAGATCATGCCGACGAACCAGAGCCAGTGGATGTGCGAATCGAAGAACCACAGCGTCGACGTCATCGCCGCCGCTACGAGGCCCGCTTCTCTGGGCAGCTCGAGCACGCGGGCGGCGGCGTAGAGAATCAGCGGGCTCGCGAGCATGACGAGCAGCACGAACGAGTTGAACGCGACCGCGCGATCGACCCCGAGCCGGTGGAGCAAGAACGTATAGAGCTCCCAGCCTTTGCTGCCCGAGTCGAGGATCGTCCCTTCGGGCTGGCCGGCGAGCAGCTGCACGTCGTAGACCCAGCTCTTGCCCCACCCTTCGAGCCCCTCGACGACGCGATAGACTTGACCGATGTGCAGGTCGTAGTCGTCACCGGTGAGCGGCGTGTGCTGGAAGATGCGACGGATCGGGATGAAGTAGTTCACGAGCACGACGTGGAGCGTCGCGATCGCGGCCGCCGCGATCCAGAAGCGGGCGGACGGGGCAGGCGGTTTCAATGGCCCGCCCCGCCCGCTGACGGCTGACGGCTGACAGCGGATGGCTCGGAGAGCTTCGGCCAGATGAGCGCCACGAGCGCGTAGAGGACGACGCCCGCCGTGAGCAGCGCGGTGACGCCGGCGTGCATCGACCCGAGCGTCGCCAGCACCGAGCCGAGGACCGAGGCCGCGCCGTTGACGCCCCACAGCCACGGTATGCGCCGCGCGTCCTCTGCGCGCACGGCGGCGAGACAGCTCGGCAACGGGACGCCCATCATGCCGCCGAGCGGCGCGACGGAGAGAGCGACGATGACGCCGCGCGCGGCGAGCGGCAGCCCCACCGTCGCGCGGGCCACGGACGGGAACACGACGGCGAGCACGGCCGCGTACAACACGAGCGCGACGAAGAGGCGTTGCTTCGCGCCGCTCGTCGCGGCGCCGAACGCTCGCGCGCCGATCCCCCCGGAGAGCAGGAGCACGAGCAGCACGGCGGTGAGCGCGTTCGTCGGTGTGCCCAGATACGGCAAGAAGCGCTGGATGAGCGCGATCTCGACGAACATGTAGCCGAGCCCGAGACACGCGACGAACGCGAGATCCCAGCGTGCGACGCGGTGGCCGCCGTCGTCCGCGCCCTTCTCGCGCCGCATCCACGCGAGCGGCGCGAAGATGCAGCATCCGACCATGACGATGGCCGCGAGCAGCACCTTCAGCAGCACCGCGAGCCCGTTGCCGAACAGGTGGGGATCGCCGGTGGAGAAGAGCGCGCGAAATCCGTCGCGGAAGCGATTCTGATAGAAGAAATACGGGCGATCGTCGTCGACGGGCGAGACGTCGAGCGGCCACCGACTTCTTTCGCGGGCGAGCGCGGCGCCGTCTTTTTCGGCGAGGATGCGGCCGATCCACGCCCGCTCCGGCGGCCCGCCGGCGGGCGCCACGCGCCCCGGAACGTACCCGAGCTGGAACCCGAGGTCGTCCGCGGCCCGCTCCAAGGCCGCGCGATCTTCCGCGGTGAAGCCGGAAGGCTTCACCACCACGTTGTTCATCATCGCGTCCGGCGCGGTGAGCCACGGCGTCTGAACTACGGCCACTCGGGTCGCCGCGTCGAGTCCCCGCGCGCCGAGCGCGGCGCGCGCGAGCGACGCGAGCCGGGCGCCCACCGCGAGCCCCTTGAGGCTCACCGAAGACACCGTGAGCATCCCGCCGGGCGAGAGGTGATCCAGGAAATCCGAGAACGCGTCGGCGGTGTAGAGCGTGTTCTCGGCGAGCGCGTAAGCCCCCGCCGCCGTCGCGGCGGAGGTGTCCACCATGCTGATCAGGATGACGTCGTAGCGCCCCGTCGAGCGCCGAAGGAAGCTGCGCCCGTCTTCGACGTGCAGCTCCACGTCGGGTCTCTCGTAGAGGCCGCCGGTGAAGTCGCGGTAGGCGCCGCGCATCACGTCCGTCGCGATGAGCGGATTCACCTCGACGGCCGTGACGTGGTGCGCGCCGGCGGCGAGGCTGGCGAGCACGTCCTTGCCGCCGCCGGCGCCGACGATGCACGTGCTCTCGAGCTTCGGGTGCAGGACGAACGCGAGCGCGCTCAGATCGAAGCGGGTGAACTCCACCTTCGCCAGATCGCCGTCGAAGGCGAGCAGCGGCGTGAAGGCGTTCATGTCGATGACCAGCGCCTTCTGCGGCGGGATCGGCGCGGAGTACTTCGGGCTCGTGCCCCAGCCGCGGAAGTTCCAGGATGGGAACACGCTGACCAGCGAGAACGAGTTCCAGCGGTTCCACTCGGGGACCATGGCGCGGAGGTCGAGCCCCTTCGCGACTCGGACGTCGTACGCGCCCGCCGCCGACGCGGCCGCGCCGGCGCCGACCACGGCGGCGCCCGCGAACGCCCACGGCGCGAGCCGGAGGCCGACGGAAGCGATCTTCGTGTCCGCTGCGGCGAAGGCGACGGCCGCGAGCGCGCCGCACGCGGCGGAGACGAGCAGCGCCTTCGGGCCGCCGAGCACGTCGAGCACCGGGATGACGACGGCGCACGCGAGCGCCGCGCCGCACAGATCGAAGGCGTAGTTCCGGTGGATCGCGGCCGTCCAGCGGCTGAGCGCGAGGCTCAGGGCGAAGCCGCCGAGGAAGAAGGGCAGCATCGTGGCGAAGAAGACGGCGAGGAGCTTCGGCGTGAACGTCGTGAACGAGGCGGCCGCTCCGGCGCCGAACCAGTCGGGCGTCGCTTGCAGCACCAGAACGCCGAGCGCGAGCACGCTGGCCGCGAACACCAGCGCGGACAGCGAGAGAAGACGCGGCGTGCGAGCGCCGAGCACGCGCTCTCCGAAGGCGTGGACCGCGATCGCCGACGCGGAGAGGCCGAGCAGCGCGACGGAGATCGCGAAGAACGCGAAGTGGTACCAGACCACCACGGAGAAGATCCGCGTGAGCACGATCTGCGTGTGCATCAACGCGAGGCTCGTGAGCGCGATGCCGGCGCCGACGGCGGCGGGACATCGATCTTCTGCGGCTTCGCTCATGACGATTTTCCGGGCCGGGCCGCTCCTTGGAGCTTGGGCAGCGCGGCGGGCAAGATGACGAGCTTCTCGCCGACGGGCGGCAAGTAGACGGGGCGATAACCGTCGGGAGTGAGCGCCATGATGACGAGCGACGGGTCCTCGATCGGTCTATCGAATTCGACGCGCAGGTACTGCGGTTTGTCCTGGAACACACCGAGCACGGTGATGCGCCAGCGGCCCCCGTCGACGACGTCGTTCACGTGGAAAGGATGTCGCGGACTTCGCAAGAGCTGCTCGGCGGCGGTCCCGAGCAGCGCGTTGGTGCCTTTGAAGCGGACGGTGAAGGCGTTCGTCGCCGTCCGCACGAGGTCGTACGGCGCGATGAGATACGACAAGAAGAGGCACGAACGCGGCGCCGTCTTGCCGTAGCGCAAGCGGGTGAGCGGAAGGTACATGCTCGTGCCGCCCTCGAGGGCCGTCAGGAGCACGAGATCCTGGTTCGGGAAGGCCGCGTCGTCGACCGGCATGTCGAGGATGGCCTGCCGCACGCGCTTCGTGCCGTCGAGCATCCCCACGAGCTCGAATCGTTGCCAGAAGATGCTCATGACGAGCTGGTACGTCATGACGCCGACGGCCGCGGCGCCGGCGGCGAAGGCGTAGAACGGGCGCTTGCGGAGCTCGCTGCGGAGCGTCGTCACCCCGTTGACGACGAACGTGGCCACGAGCGGCGTGAACCCGAGCAGCGACGTGAGCAAGAGACGGCTCGAAGGATAAGAGCCGCACACCGGCACGAGCGACAAAAGGCTCCCGAAGAAGAGCCACTTGACGTTCGCCGGCGCGCGGCGGCGCAGCGTGTAGTACGCGACCAGCGCGAGCAGGGCGGTCGCGAAGAGCCCGATGCAGAATTGCACGAGCCGCCACGGCGCTGGATCGTTCACCCAGCGCACGGGCACCCAGCCCATCGTCGCCCACACGACGGTCCAGGGCATCCCGAAGGTCCAGTATTCGGAGCGGACCGCGAGCGCGAGATCGCCGATGAACACGGGGACGCGTATCACCACCGCCTTCAAGAACTCCCACGGCTCTCCGATGGGATCGACGTATACGCCCGAGCGTCGCACCGTCGCGCCGACGACGCCGCGAACGACGAGGAAGAGGAGCGCCGGCGCGAGCATCGGCGCGACGGCCCGGAGCCGCTCTTTCCACGGTGCCTTGCTCTCGCAGAGCTCGAAGGCGAAGAGGTACGCGAGCAAGCAAATCGAGTACTCGCCGAAGCCGAACGCGAGCACGTAGAGCGCGACGGCGGCGGCCGGGAACCTCGTGTTTCCGGAGCGCCGGTGCTTCACGTAAAAGTAGAGGGCCGCGACCGAGAACGCGATCGAGATGAACGCGGCGCGGTTGCAGATCCACGTGAGCGCGATGGAGTGCGCCTCGTCGAACGCCAGGAGCGTGAACGCGGCGAGCGCGACCCACGGGGGGAGCATCTTGCGGAAGAACGCCGCGATCACCCCGAGCATCACGAACCACCACGCGACGGAGTGCAGGTGAAACAGGAAGGCGTCGCTGCCGAACAGCCGATGGTCGAGGGTGATCATCAGGCTCGCGAGCGGCCGCAGCATCACCAACCGCACTTGCGGATCCGCCCACCAGGGGTAGAAGCCGGCGCGGATCAGCCGGTGCCCCTCCGCAGCGGTCCCGTCGGAAAAGCTGAACAGGTTGTAGGGCGCGCGCTTGACGGGATACGTGCCGTCGAGCATCCCGAGCTGGGCGTAGTCGTCCGCGACGAAGCCGGCCCAGAGCGCTTCCCGCCTCACGTAGAGGGCAAGCGCCATGAGCGCCACGACGCTCGCCCAATATAAGACCGCGGTTCGCCGGCTCAGAGGGGTTCTTTTAGCCGCTGTCAGGTAGCCAAGAAAAGAACCATCGCGCGCGTCCCATTTTGAGCTTCGGTGCTATAGATTTCCGTCGTGGCTCTGTCCCGTGAGGTCAAGGTCGGTGCGTTCGTTGCGGCGGGGCTGCTGGTGGCCGGCTTAGTGGTGTTCCTCATCGGCGACGAACGGCGCGCCTTCGCCAAAAAAGACCGGTACTATGCGGTGTTCGACGACGTCCAGGGCCTCACTCGGGGCTCGCCGGTGCGCATGGGCGGCGTCGACGTCGGGCAGGTTCAGTCGGTCGCTTACAGCGACAACGCGAACGACAACCGCTTGCGCGTCACGATGGATATCGTGCGGGCGGAAGCGCGGCGCATCCGCTCCGACAGCGTGGCGACCATCGGCAACAAGGGCCTGCTCGGCGACAAGATGGTCGTGATCAAGGTCGGGAGTCCCGACAAGCCCGCGCTCGCGGCGGGCGAGACGATTCAGAGCGAAGCGCCGACGGATCTTTCCATGTTGACGGATCGGCTCGCCGTCATCAGCGAGAAGGCCGAGGCGGTGATGTCGAACCTGCAGAAGACGACCGACACCTTCGCCGACCCCGTCGTTCGGGACGATCTGCGGAAGACGGTCCACTCCATCAGCAACATCGTCGAGTCCGTGGACAAGGGCGACGGCTACGTCGGCCGGCTGTTTCACGATCCCGCGGAGGCGCGCCGCATATCGCAGAGCGTCGCGAACCTGGAGCGCGCTTCCGGCGAGCTCGACGGCATCCTCAACGGCGTGTCGAGCACCGTCGCGCGCGTGAACAAGGGGCCCGGCTTCGTGCACGACGTCGTCTACGGCGAGGGCCCGACGCAGGCCATCGATCAGATCGGTCGCGCGGCGGGCGAGCTGGCGACGACGCTCGAGGGCATCCGCAACGGCAACGGTCTCGCCAAGAGCGTCATCTACGGCGACGACGCGACACAGCAGCTCGTCAGCGACTTGAACAAGATCGCCTCCGACGCGCGCGAAATCATGGACGGCATCCGCGCCGGCAAGGGGACGATCGGCGCGCTCATGGTCGATCCTTCGGTTTACGAGGACGTCAAGCTGCTTCTCGGCAACGTGGAGCGGAACAAGGCGCTCAGGGCGCTAGTTCGATATTCCATTCAGCGCGACGAAAAGATCCAGTCCGTCGAGGTGAAGGACCCTGGCTCGAGGGCAGCCGAGACGTCCGCGCCCGCCGGCGGCGCTCGCGACGAAAACCCGGGCGCCGCTGCGGCCGCCTCCGCAGCCGGCCACGTGGGGCCGGACTGACGTCCATCCCGAAAGCGGCTCGCGAAGCCCGCGCGTCCCGAGGGCTGGGTGAGGAGCGGAAGCGTGCGGACGGCACGCTGAGCACCGAGAGCAGCCGGATGGGCGCGTGCTCGAAGCGAGCCGCTTTCGGGATATACTCGACCGACGATGCGTCTGATTGAGCGCACGATTCGTATGGTGTTCATCTTGGGCGTGTTCGCACTCGCGGCGAACCTCGCCCTCCACTTCGGCACGGGCGGCTTGTGGAAGGGCCTGGGCGCGGCGCACGCCGTCACGGCTCCGGGCGCCGACAAGACGGCCTACGACCTGACGCGCCTCTCCGCCGTCAACGAGACGCTGGATCTCATCCGGAAGAAGTACGTCGATCCCACGCGGGTGAAGCCGCGGCAGATGTTCCTTTCGGCGCTCGATCAGGTGCAGCAAGAGGTCGCGCAGGTCATCGTCCTGCACGACGAGCACTCGCCGACGCTCAAGGTGCGCGTCGACGCCGACGAGCGCGAGTTTCGCGTCGACAACGTGCAGGGGCCCTGGGACGTGTCCGCGCGCCTGCGCGAGGTGTTCGCGTTCCTGCAGTCCCACCTGAAGGACAGCGAAGTCGACCTGCGCGAGGTGGAGTACGCCGCGTGCAACGGCATGCTCCGGACGCTGGATCCGCACAGCGTCTTCTTGAGCCCGGAGGCGTTCGAGGAGATGAACCTGTCGACGTCGGGCCACTTCGGCGGGCTCGGCATCGTCATCTCCATCCGCGATCAGCAGCTCACGATCATGCGGCCCATGCCGGGGACGCCGGCGGGTCGTTCGGGCCTGAAGCGGCTGGATCGCATCACGAAGATCAACAACGAGTCGACCCTCAACATGCCGCTCGACGACGCCGTCGACCGCTTGCGCGGCAAGCCCGGGTCGAAGGTGACGATCTGGGTCCACCGCGACGGCGACGGCGGCTGGGCGAACGCGAAGCCCTTCGAGCTGGTGCGCGAAGAGATCAACATCGAGTCGGTCGACTCGCGATCGCTCGCGCCCGGCGTCGGCTACGTCCGCATCAAGCAGTTCCAGGCGAGCACCGCCGACGAGCTGGATCAGGCGCTGGAGAATCTGGGCAAGAAGCAGAAGCTCAAGGGCCTGGTCCTCGATCTGCGTGACAATCCGGGTGGTCTCTTGGATCAAGCGGCGAAGGTCGCCGACCGCTTCCTCGAGCGCGGCGTCATCGTCGCCACCGTGGGCGGCTCCGAGCCGCGCGACGAGAAGATCGCCCAGCGCCGCGGGACCGAGCCGCCGTACCCCATCGTGACGATCGTCAATGCGTCGAGCGCGAGCGCGAGCGAGATCGTCGCCGGCGCCCTGAAGAACCTGGATCGCTCGGTCATCGTCGGCGAAACGACCTTCGGCAAGGGGAGCGTCCAGCTCGTCTTTCCGCGGATCGCCGGCGGCGCGGCGCTGAAGCTGACGATCGCGCAGTACCTCACTCCGGGCGACGTCTCGATCCAGGGGGTCGGCGTCACGCCGGACATCGAGCTCGACCGCATGACCGCGGATCCGCTGGAGATGGACCTGTTCCGCTCCGAGCACCGGCCGCGCGAGCGCGACTTGATGAAGAGCTTGTCGAACGGCGCGGCCGCGCCCGAGCAGCCGACGCTGACGCTCCGATACAATTTCCCGCTCGCCGAGCGCCTCGAGCAGCTCGACCGCGGCGGCGACACGGACGACGAGTTCCGGCTCGATTTCCCGACGCGTTTCGCGCGCGACCTCGTCGGGCAGCTGCCGCAAGGCAGGCGGCAGGACGAGGTGCAGTCGGCGCGCGGCTTCGTCGAAAAGACGCAGACCGTCGAGATCGCGTCGCTATCCGAAGACCTGAAGAAGCTCGGTATCGACTGGGAAGGGCCGCCGAAGGGCCTCAAAGCAGGCCCGAAGTCCGCCGACTACGAGGTGTCGGTGTCGACGGATCGCCCGAGCGACACGGTGACGGCGGGGCAGCCGATGCAGCTTCGCGTCTCGGTGACGAACAAGTCGTCCTTGCCCATTTACCAGCTGCGCGCCGTGACGAAGAGCGACAGCGGCTACTACGACGAGAAAGAGCTTTTGTTCGGCCGCGTCGATCCGGGCAAGACCATGACCGCGAAGTCGCCGCTCGGCTGGTGCGAGGCCGAGGGCCACAAGCCCGGTTCGTCGGCGCCCGTGCCGAACGACGCGCAGCGCGTCTGTCGTTTGCCCATGAACGCCGTCACGCGGCAGGACGTCGTGAAGGTGCGCTTCAGCGCGGAGGGCGGCGAGCCGCCGCAGGACGCGGAGATTCGCCCGACGCTGAAGAGCCTGTCGCAGCCGCTCTTCGCGTACACGTATCAGGTCGCGGACGATCGCCCCGGCAACGGCGACGGCCAGCTCGCGCGCGGCGAAGGCGCGACGATGTATCTCACGGTGAAGAACGTCGGGTCCGGTCGTTCCTACGAGACCCAGGCGAACCTGCGAAACCTGACCGGAGACGGGCTTCTCCTGCACAACGGCCGCTTCGACATTTCGAACATGAACCCCGGCGACACGCGTCAGGTCGCGTTCACGTTCGACGTCCTCGACGGGTTGAAGGACAACCTGGTGAAGGTCGAGCTCAGCGTCGCGGATCGCGATCTCGGCGTCGTCTCCAGCGAGAAGGTGAGCTTGCCGGTGGCGAGCACCGGCTGGACGATCGAGAACGCGCACGATTCGCTCGCGGTGGACGCGCCCATCAAGGTCCGCGGCCAGCCGCTGAACGCCGCCCGCGTCGTCGGCGAGATCAAGAAGGGATCCATCATCGAGGAGGTCGGCAAGTACGGCGACTTCGCCAAGGTGTCGCTGGGCGGGACGCGCTTCGGCTTCGTCGAGACGCAAGGGCTCGCGCAAGCCGGCGCCAAGAAGGGCAAGCTGACGTTCGAGCCGCTCCTCGCGCGCTCGCCGCCGCTGCTCGAAGTCGCTCCGGCGAAGCTCGCGTCGCAGGAAGATCACGTGCGCATCGAAGGCGGCGCGCACGATCAAGATCAGGTGCTCGACGCCTACGTGTTCGTGGGGGCGCGCAAGGTGTTCTACCAGTCGAACAAGAAGAGCAACCAGCCGACGAAGCTCGACTTCGCCCTCGACGTGGCGCTGAACCCCGGCGTGAACGTCATCAACGTCGTCGCGCGCGAGAGCGAAGACACCGCGACGCGCCACACGATCGTCGTTCGACGCGACGGTCCGAACGGCGAGGCGTTGCCGACGCCGAAGGCCGAGCTGCTCGGCTACGACTGGGAATTCACCAGCGATCAGTGAGCTCGGCGCCGCCGCACATACATCGGCGCTCTCGGCCGTGAAGAATCCTTCAACGCTGAAACGTGGCGGGATCTGACGGTGTCTCAGTTCACGTCGCGTCGCGTGACTGCACACCGTTCGGTTGGGAACTGCACGCTATCGCTCACCGCTCGGTTGGGAAAAAAGCGTCCATTAGGGCTAGTCGCTTCGGCTGATTTTCAGCGAAATTTTTGTCTTGCGCACAACTTTCCGCTGCATCAGCAACGTTCGCTCGCTGAACGGCGCAACGGCGAGCGTTGTGCAGCGCGCACACAACATCCGTTGACGACATTCAGCGCAAAGGCGCAGCGACAAGCGCGATAGTCGATCGCTAGGAACGTCGTCACGGGTATGTCCTCTGACGGCGAAAGGCAGCTGCCTGAGCTTTTTTGGCGTGCTACCTATCGGTACACAGTCAGGAGCGCCGTCCTATCGCGACGCTCGTACCCTCTTTGCACTCGGTGGTCGAAGCCATGTCCCGAACCCGCATCGCATCAAACGTCGACTCTTCATTCGGCTCAAAAGGCTACTGGGGCGCGAGTGTCGTCGCCCTTCTCCTCGCCGCGGGCTGCTCCGCGGGAGGGAATCAACAGCAAGATCAGCCCGGCCTCAACCTGGGCGGCGCAGCCGGCACTCCGGCGGTCGGCACGACGCCCGTCGGTGCCGGCGGCGTCGCTGTCGGAGTCGGCGCAGGCGGAAGCACGTCGGTCACGCAACCCCCGCCGACGCAGACGTACACCGGGACGTGCCCGGCTTCGATCTTCACGCAGTGCAAGGCCTGTCACGACGGCAACGGCACGGCCGGCACGCCGATGGGCCTCGTGTACTGGGAAGACTTCCACGCGCCCTCCCCGACGAACCCCAGCCAGCAGATCTACCAGATCCTCTCGGCGCGTTTGCACAGCACGACGCCGACGCCGATGCCGCCACAAGGTCAGCTCGACGCCGCCACGCTCGCCACGATCGACGCCTGGACCCAGGCGGGCGCTCCCGACTGCGCCGGTTTCACGAACAAGCCCGGCGCGACGGGCACGGGCGGTGCGTCGAGCACGGGCGCGGGTGGGACGTCCAACCCCGGTGGCGGTGCGGCGCCGGGCGTCGGCGGCTCGACGATCGCCCCGCCAGGCGGTGGCGGTACGTCGACCGGCACCGGCGGTACCACGGGTGCTCCTCCCGGCATGGCCGGATCGATCGACCCGTCGTACCTGAGCGCGGACGGCAGCTACTTCGTCAAGGCTCCCCCAGGCAACACGCCGGTCGGTCCTGACGCTGCCGGCGCGGATTACTGCTTCAACGTGCTCGCGCACGGCACGCAGATGCCGCTCACGTCGGATACGTCGCCGTTCTCGGTGAAGGCGTCGGAGTTCTATCACGACTTCCAGCAGAAGGTTCCGTACACGAAGCCGTTCTGGGCAGTCAGCACGAAGCCGATCATCGACAACAACAAGGTGCTTCATCACTGGCTGTTGTTCCAGATGGGCAGCCCCGGCACGGACGGTTCGAACACGGACGAGATCGGGCTGCAGCTGAACAACGCGATGCTCACCGGCTGGGCGCCGGGCGGCAACCCGCTCGACATGCCCGCGGGCGTCGGCCTCGAGATGCCGGCGGTCGGCGGCTACCTGCTGATCGAGTTCCACTACTACAACACGACCGGCACGACGCAGCAGGATCGCAGCGGCGTCCGCATCTGCGGCACGTACACGCAGCCGACGAACCCCGCTTCGCTCACCTGGCTCGGGACCGAGTCCATCAACATCCCCGCGAACTCGATGGGCACGGCGACCGGCAACTGCACCACCTGGAAGAAGAGCGGCGACGTTCACTTCCTCCAGACGGTGCCGCACATGCACAAGCTCGGCACGCACATGAAGACGGTGATCAACCGCTCCGGCGGCGGCCAGGACATCCTCGTCGATCAGCCGTTCGAGTTCTCCGATCAGCGCGCTTACGCGATCGACATCGTCGCGCACGCGCAGGACACGTTCACGACCACGTGCACGTGGATGAACACGACGTCGGCGGCCGTCAGCTTCGGGACCTCGACCACGGCGGAGATGTGTTACAACTTCGTCGTGTACTACCCGGCGCACGCGCTCGACGGCGTCGGCGGGATCGAGGGCAGCAGCAATATGTGCCTGTTCTAGGCTCGCGCAGCTAGCAAGTACGTCGCGGCACCTTCGCCAACCCGGCGCGGGTGCCGCTTCGTTTTTGTGCGCCGAGGAACGGCGTTCGTCTTCGAACGCCGCGCTGCTCGCACGCGACGGATCCGTCGACTAGCAGATACGAGACGCTGCCGGCGGTGAGCATGAGATGCAGGGAGGGCCGCATCGGGGCGTTTCATCGCTCGGCCGAAGCAGTTTTCGTGCCTCGCTTTTTCGGCCCTGCTCCGCCAGCGATCGGGCGTTCGCCGACCGCTCGCTGGGCCGGATGGGCCACTCGTGACGCCGCGGTCGGAGCGGTTCCGCGAAGGTCGACATGTGACGCAGCGCACGGCACACCCTAAAGTCCCGAGAGCCATGAAGCCCGTCCTCTCCCGCGAACAGATCCGGCTTCTCGATCGCCACGCGATCGACGTGTGCAAGGTGCCGAGCCTCGTCCTGATGGAGAACGCCGGTCGCGGCGCCGCCGACGTCATCGAGAGCCTCCTCACGAAGACACCGAGCCGCATCGTCGTCGTCGCCGGTCCCGGCAACAACGGCGGAGACGGCTTCGTCGTCGCTCGCCGGCTCGCGCTTCACGGGCACGCCGTGCGAGTGCTGCTCGCGGGGTCCGCGGATCGCTTGAAGGGCGACGCGCTCGCCAACCACGACGCCTGGGTGGGCGTCGGCGGGCTTTTGCAATCCATCGGCGAGCCCGAGCTCGGCATGCTGCGCGCGGAAGTGGCTGCCGCGGACGTCGTGGTCGACGCACTCTTCGGCACGGGCCTCGACCGTGAGATCACCGGTTTTCTAGCGACCGTCATCGGCGTGATGGACGCCGCGCACGAGCGCGTCGTGGCGCTCGACATGCCGTCGGGAATGGACGCGAACACCGGGCGGCCGCACGGCCCCGTCCTGCGCGCGCGCGATACCGTGACGTTCGCGTTTTCGAAGCTCGGGCTCGAGACGTCGGTCGGGGCCGAGCGCGCCGGTCGCGTCACGGTGGCGGACATCGGCGTCCCTGATTCGTTGCAACACGCCGTCGGCGCGAGCGCGCAGCTGCTCGAGCGCGCCGACGTCGCGTCGTGGCTTCCGCCGCGGTTGCTCGCGACGCACAAGGGCGCCGCCGGTCGCGTCGTTTGCGTGGCCGGGTCCGCCGGCAAGACGGGCGCGGCGCTCCTCGCCGCTCGCGGCGCGCTGCGCGCTGGCGCGGGATTGGTCACCATCGCGACGTTCCCCGACGCCGCGGCGGCCCTCGACCAGCGCGTGCTCGAAGAGATGACGGCGCGCATCGATCCGAACCGCGTCGAAGAGTCGCTCGAGGCGCTCCTCGACGGAGCCGCCGCCGTGGTCGTCGGTCCGGGGCTCGGACACGACGCGCTCGCGCGGCGCGCCGTCGATCACGTCGCGCTGAAGTTCGACGGTCGCGCCGTGGTCGACGCCGACGGCCTGACGCATCTCGCCGGCAGGCTCGCGGAGTTGCGGCGCGCCAAGGGCCGTCTCGTGCTCACGCCGCATCCCGGCGAGATGGCGCGCCTGCTCGGCACGTCGACAGAAGACGTCGAAGGAGATCGCTTCGGCGCCATCGCGCGCGCGGTGAAGGAATCGGGCGCGACGGTGTTGCTCAAGGGCGCGCGGACGCTGATCGGCTCGCCCGGCGCGCTGCCGTTCGTGAACCCCACCGGTACCCCCGCGATGGCGACAGCGGGCTCCGGCGACGTCCTTTCCGGGGTGCTCGGTGCAGCGCTCGCGGTGCTCGAGGAGCCGGCGCGCGCCGCGTGCGTCGCAGCGTACCTCCACGGTCTTTCGGGCGAGCTGTGGGTCCGGGAGCATGGTTCGGACCGCGGGCTCGTCGCGCACGAGCTCGCGGACGGCATTTCATCGGCCATTGCCGCGGTGACAAGCGCCGAAGGTTCGCTGCCAGTTTGACACGAGCCTGCGTCTCCGAAGACGCAGGAAAATCGCTGAAATCAGGCAAATTCCGCGATCCGGGCGTGGCACGAGGCTTGCGATGAGCCGGGGCCATGCAGCTCACCGACTCGATCCACGACGCCTCCACGATGATGACTTTGCGCGCGTCGATACCGGACGTCTTGCCGGCTTTGGAGGCGCGAGCCATGCGCCTCGCTCGTTCGCGTCACGACGCCGAAGATCTCCTGCAAGAGACCGTCGTGCGCGCCCTCCGATTCGAAGGCACCTTTCAGCGCGGCACCAACCTGCGCGCGTGGATGCAGCAAATCCTGCAGAGCGTGTTCATCTCCCGCTGTCGCCGGCGCGTGCGTGAGCGCCGCGCCCTCGAGCGCTTCACCGGCGATCCCACGCTGACGGCATCGGCGACAGCGGCGCCCGTGCTCCGTTCGGTGTCGAACAAGATGCACGCGGCGTACTCGTCGTTGCCGGAGAAATTCCAGCAGGTGCTCGAGCTCGTCGACGTTCGTGACTTCTCGTATCGCGAAGCGGCCGACCACCTCGGCGTTCCCGTCGGTACGGTCATGAGCCGCCTCTTCCGTGCGCGCCGCATGCTCGCCGAAGGGCTCGACCGAGACGGAGCGCGACGGGGTTCCGAAGCGGTCGAGCGCGCCGCGCTCGCACCTGGAAAGAAGGTGCATCCCGGCCTCGTGGCGGTGGAACACGAAGAGGCTCCCGCCGGGCCCCGAGAGCCTGCCCGCGCGGCGTGAAGCGTTCGCTCGCGAACGGCACGCGAGGCGCCGGCGCACCGCAGGCATCCGGCAATGTGGCCGCGCTCGAAGGAAAGACGGCCATCGAATGGACGATCGTGGCGGCGGGCGGCCACGGCGCGCTCGAGGACCAGGGTGGGAGCTCGTTGGGGGGGGACCGATACAGAGACGAAGGTACGTATGCGAACCATCGTTGGACGCCCGCGAGTGGCTCGACACGGTGAAATCACGAACCGGAGCCCTCGTCTGTGCCGAGTATTCGTGCAAGAGACGCGGTCGTTCGTGTTGGAGCGCGATTCAGCTGCATCCGCGTTGGATTCGTCGACGAGAGTGGCCGCGGGGGTTGACGCTAACGCGACGGCGGTGCGCTAGAGTCGAACCGTTCCGGAGGTGACGCGATGGACGGCGCCGTGTGCGTCCCGGACGAGCAGCGCTCCTTCGTCCCCGATGCCGCAGCCAACGCCGGTGACGTCTCCCACCGTGATTGGACGCCCGCGAAGCGCGTCGTGATCGTTCAGCTCGGAAAGCATGGGGATCAAGCCGGCGGCTTCGAAGCGCGACAAGCGTCGTTCGAAGCCGGCGAGTATTTCGGCCAGCAACGCTTCACGACTCGGGGACGGATCGCCGAGCAGCGCCAGGGACGTCGCGATGGTGGCGATCTCCGCCGGCAGATCGCGCATGTGAACGTTCACGCCGATGCCGACCACCACGGCCTCGACCGCGGAGCCCTCCATGCGGCTCTCGACCAGAATTCCCGCGATCTTCCGCCCGGTGCACAGGACGTCGTTGGGCCATTTGAGGGAGACCGCGTCGCGCACCCGAGCGGCGACCGCGTCGCGCACCGCGAGTCCCGCGACGAGCGCGACGGCGCTGACCCGCTCGGGGGCTGCCTCCGGACGGATCAGGACGGAGAACGTCAGGTTCTCTGCGGGCGGTGAGGTCCAGGCGCTCCCTCGGCGTCCGCGTCCGCTTCGCTGCGCGTCGGCGACGAACACGGCTCCGTGTCGCTCCCCGCGCTTCGCGGCCTCGAGGGCGTCGTCGTTCGTCGAGCCGGTCTCCGCCATCCGAACCAGCGGAACGCCGAAGCGCCCGCCGAGCGCTTCGCGCCGCGCTTCGAAGGCGCTCGCGTCGAAGAGGCTCGCGTCGTTCATCGCGTTTCCGAAGGCTCAGTGCGCCGGCGCGTCGGAAGGCACGATGTCGAGCCCGATGTCCGCAGAAGGCGCGGAGTGAGTCAGAGCGCCGACGCTGATGACGTCCACACCGGCTCTCGCGAGCGTCGCGATCCGCTCGAGCGTGATCCCGCCGGACACCTCTACTACGGCGCGTCCCCTGGCGCGAGCCACGGCGACCTCGATGTCCGAAGGCGAAAAATTGTCGAGCATGACGATGTCGGCGCCGGCCTCGAGCGCGGCGTCGAGCTCGGACAACGACTCCACCTCTATCTCGATCTTCGACGTGTGGGGCGCCCTCTGCCGAGCCCGCGAGACGGCGCTTCGGATCCCGCCGGCGGCGACGATGTGGTTGTCCTTGATGAGCACCGCGGACCCCAGCGTGTCGCGATGGTTGTGCGCGCCGCCGGTGCGTACGGCGTAGCGCTCGAGCATCCTGAGCCCCGGAGTCGTCTTGCGCGTGTCGGTGATGCGCGTCGCGCCGTTCGCCGGGAGCGCCGAGACGTACTTGCGCGCGAGCGTCGCGACGCCCGCCATGCGCTGGACGAAGTTCAACGCCGTGCGCTCGCCCATGAGGATGCTGCGCGCGCTGCCGCGGACGGTCCACAGCACGTCGCCCGCTTGCGCCGCCGTGCCCTCCGCCGCGAGGGTCACGACCTCGAGCTTCGGATCGACTTCGGCGAAGACGGCGCGGAAGACGTCGCCGCCGCAGACGACGAGGTCGCCGCGCGCCGCCGCGTTCGCCGTCGCTTCCGCGGTCGGGTCGACAGTCGCTTCGGTCGTGATGTCCCCGCCCTCCAGATCCTCGGCGAGGGCGCGCGCGACGATCGGCAATAGGAGCGCCCTGGTCAGCATCTCACCACCAGCAAGAGATTGTGCACGTAGTGCATCAGACGCCGAGACCGTAGCTGCGCGCGAGGTACGACGCAAAGAGGTTGCAAAGCGCGTGAAAAGCGGCTGCCGCGCCGATGCCGCGGCGGCGCGTGCGCATCCACCCGAAGAGCAGCGAAGGAAAGAACACCGAAAGGCGGTTCGGGTGAAGCTCCGTCGCGACGTGTCCGAGCGCGAACACCGCGCTGGTGACGACGAGCCCCGGTCCGACGTAGGTTCCGAGCAAACGCAAGCGAGGCGGCCACGCTTCGTCGAGCCGCGTCTGCAAGTACCCTCGATAGAACGCCTCTTCCGGTAAGGCGATGACCAGGAATTGTCCGAGCGCGTCCTCGAGGAGCGGCCCGAGCGGCGCGGCGCGAAACGGCGACACCGGCGTCCACCACGCGCGGAAGCCAACCCAGAACGGCGGGAAGACGATCGCGGCGACCAGGAGCGCGAAGCCGAGCTCCGACGCAGCGCTCCGCGCGAGCGCGGACCACGAGATGGGTTCGGGGTCGAGGAGACCCCCGAGCGACAGGCCGTAGCGCGTCGCGCCGTCCGTCCGGGGATCGCGAAGGCAGATGAAGTAAGTCACGCCGAGAAAAGCCAACCCGACGGCGCTCGCGGCGTGTTCCGCGGGCACTCCGTACGAGAGCGCGGTGACGAGGGCGGTCGTCGCCGTCGCGACCGCGAGCGGGCGAAGCCAGGTCCCACGCTCGAGCCATGCGGTTTGCGTCACACACCACCATCGCATCGCGAGGTCCAGCCTCGCCACAGTTTTTCATCGATGCGTCCGGCCGCGCGGCGGTGCGGTAATGCGGGCGCCGCGGTCTCCCTGTTTACGGGGGCATGAGATAAGGTCACGCTCTCGCGAAGCCGAGACACGCTCTCCGGTGGAGGCATCATGCTGGAACCGAATCGCCCGAACATTTCCTCGCGGCCACGTCCGCCCTTCGTTCACGCGGCAAAGTGGCCGCCCGACGACGACGTCCCCGGGCCGGGAGGCGGGATTCCCGCCGGCGGCGGATACGGCGGTGGAGGATATGGTTCCGGCGACGGCAACTTCAAGAAGGGCGCGATCAAGCCCATCGCCGTGCTCCTCGGCATCGTCATGGTCGCCGGCGCGGCTGCGTTCTTCCTGATCGGCGTCAAGCAGGACGAAAAGAAGATCCCCGTCGAGAAGGCGGCGCAGATCAAGAAAGAGCTCCTCGTGCTGCCGACGGCGGAGCAAGTGCCGCGCTGGCGCGAGCTCGCCGGCTCGGATAGCTCGTACCTGAAGCAAGAAGCGCTGAAGCATCTCGCGTGGGCGCACGATCCGGAAGGCGTCGGGCTGTGCATCAAAGCGCTCTCCGATCCGGATCAGAACGTCCGCGCGCAAGCCGCGACGGCGTTGATGGAGTACGGTTCTCCGGCCGCGGACTCCGCGAGGCCGGCGTTGCTCAAGGCGCTCGCCGAGTCGAAGCCGGAGTCGAAGCCGCAGATCAGCTGGGCCCTCGTCGAGCTCGGCGAGAAGGGCGCGCTGAACACGGTCCTCGACGAGTACCGCGCCGGCCACCTCGCGCAGATCCGCACGCTCGACGGCGCGTTCGCGTTCGATCCGAACAAGCTCGTCGATCTCATCGGCCTCGATCAGCTCGCGACCATGGCGGGCGACCCGAGTCCGTCGGTGCGCCAGCTCGTCGCGACGGTGCTCTCGCGCCACGCGGATCCCAAGTACACCGACGCGCTCATCCAGCTCCTCGGCGACGCAGATCCGGAGATCTCGCAGCAGGCTGCTCCGGGTCTCGGTAAAATCGGCGACCAGCGCGCGCGCACGCCGCTCCTCGAGAAGCTGAAGGGCGCCGACAACGACAGCCGCACGAAGTACCTCGAAGCGCTGCGCGACGGCGTGGGCACCGAAGGCCTCGTCGTCTCCCTGGACAGCATCCCGACGGACGATCGCGCGAAGGAATGGCACCGCATCGATCAGGTCTTCACGATGATCAGGAAGCTCGCCGATCCGCGCGGCGGCGACGCGCTCCTCGGGTACATCAACAAAAAGCCGCATATTCACTGGGAGACGTTCGCGGCGTTCGCCATGGCCGAGATCGGCGACGTGCGCGCGGTGCCCACGCTCGCCAAGCGCCTGCGCATGGACGAGCAGAAGATCTACAGCGACGACACCGACTACGAGATGATGGTGAAGCGCAACAACAACGAGCGCGTCGTCGCCGCTCGTATGATCGCCGATCTCGCCGCGATGTACCCCGACAAGCGCGCGGAGATTCGCGACGAGGCCGAGGACGCGATCATCTTCTGGCTGCACGAGATGCCGTCGCCGCACGCGAACGGCATGCGCGCGCTCGCGGCGATGGAGTCCAAGAAGGACATGGCGGCGATGCGCAAATGGGCCAACCCGAACAAGCCGCTGCCGCTCGAGGGGCAGCAGCCGCCCATGCCGGAAGAGTGGGTCGTCGCGCAGAGCGCGCTGCGCTACGTCGGCGCGATGAAAGATCCGCCGATGTACCCGGTGCTCTTGAAGTCGCTCACCCGTCGCGATCCGAAGCTCGACGTGACGATGGACGGCCTCATGGCCGGCGGTCTTGCCATCCTGGGCATGACGCTCCGCGCGGTCGGCGTCGGCGCGTCCCAGGGCCTCTCCGAGTGGGGCGACCACAAGGCCGTCAAGCCGCTCTTCGATTACATCGAGGAGCCGAAGGAGAACGAGCAGTCGCGCATGGAAGCGTGTAGCGCGCTCGCCTGGACCGGCGACGCCGACGACATGGTCCAGGTCGCCAAGAAGATCGACAAGTACGCGGGCGGCGACCCCAAGGACGAGTTCCGCCGCATGTGCTTCCTCGAGACCTTGATCACGCGGCCCGTGCCGGGCACCGCGCCGGCGATCCTCGAGCTCATCAAGCCGAGCTCCGCGATGGGCACGCGCCACCAAGCGGCGCGCGCCATCGGCAAGGCCGGCTTCGACGCCGGCATCGAAGCGAAGCTCTTCGACATGATGAAGGACGAGGCGCTCATGGTCGACGCGACGCTCGCGCTCATCCTCGGCGGCAACACCGACACCGCGGCGCGCGCGGTCGCGATGTGGTCGGACAAGCCGAAGGAGGCGCTCGATGAGCTGCAGGACCTCTGGTACAAGTCCTTCGGCTACTGGTCGACGGAAGACCTGGCGCACAACCACATCTTCCGCTTCGTCGACAACGCCGAGTCGATCGGCAAGGTCGAGATCAAGGACATCCCGCAAGGCTGGGCGTCGGTGCTGCTCACGCGGCAGTTCGACAACCTGGATTTCGACAACGGCCCGCACTCGTTCACCCGCGTCGTGCTCCGGCACAAGCTCCTCGACATGGCGAAGGGCGACGACCCGGTGAAGCGGGCGGCGTCGATCCGCACCCTGCAGTTCATGAAGGAGCAGGGTGTGCTGCTCTCGCTCCGCGACGCGCCGGGCGACACGGGCAAGCTCGCCAGCGAGGCGTATCACGAGCTCATGAACCCGAAGGTCGTCCAGGGCGTGAAGATGCCCGAGGACGACGGCGCCAAGTCCGCGTCGCAGTAGCGGGACGGACGTGAAGCGGCGGCACGCGGCTCTGCTCCTGCTCTCTTGGGGCGCAGCCGCGTGCTCGGGCCGGCAAACGGCGTTGCCGGCGCCGGGGGCGTCGAACGGCGCCAGCGCCGCTCGCCCGGAGGAGGCTTGCGTGCCGACGGGGCCGGAGCGGTGCTTCGACGCGCGCGACGACAACTGCAACGGCCTCATCGACGAGGGGTGCGGCGTGCCGAGCGGGCTCGTCCAGTTCGTGATCGCCTGGGACGCGCCGACGGCGGACGTGGACCTCCTCGTCTCCGATCCGCGCGGCGAACTGGCCGAGGTGGGCCGCAGAACGGCAACCGGACTGGTCAAGGACCGCGATTGCCCCGGTCGAAAGCAAGACTGCGCCGGCAAGAACTACGAGAACGTCTATCTGGATCGCGAAGAGGCGAAGCGCGGCCCATACCGGGTGAAGATTCGCCTCGAGCGCCTCGAGGACGAAGACGTCCCGATCGCGGTCACGCTGGGGGCCCGCATCGGTCCGAAGACGTATTCCGCGGAATTGTCGCTGATCCGCGCGGAGGACACACGCGAGCTCGTATTCGTGCTCTGATAGCCGATCGATGAGCGGGAAGGCCCTCGCGAAAGTCGCGCTGCCGACCGATCGACCTCGCGGGCCCGACGCTCAGCTCGCGGTGACGGTGCCGGAGAGCTACCTCGCCGAGGGGGCGACGATAGAGGTCGAGGTGCCGCGCAACCTCGCTTGCGCCGCGTGCAGCGGGGGCGGCTGCGACGCCTGCGAGCGCTCCGGCGCGGTGTCGGTCCGGGGCCGTGGTGATCCCGTCGAGAAGGTCGAGGTCACGCTGCCCAAGCCGGGAGCGAAGGAGGCCGGCGAGACCGCGCCGCGCGCGCTCGTTCTACGCATCCCCGAGTTCGGCGGTCTCGCCGCCGCGGAGTCGAACCTACCGCGCGGCAACCTGCTGCTCACGATCCGCGCTGGGGAAGCTCTGTCGAAGGGCGTGACGCGTCTTCCCGGACCCAGCGTTCCGCCGCCCTCGGTCACGCCGGAGCTCATCGGCGTCGAAGGCTCCACGCGGCGAGAGTCGCGCGTGGTCTGGCTCTTCGTCGTCGCCGTGCTCTGCGTGCTGATGGCCTGGTGGCTCAGGCGCTGAAGTCGCTGCGAGGACCGCGACGGAGTCGCGCGACCCACGCGAAAAATCAAAGCGCTCTAATTGACGAGCGCTCTACCGCACGGCGTGCATCGCCGCGGGGAGCGGCGTGGCGCGCCGGCGCCACTCTTCGCTGTTCGGCGGCGCGGGAGGGCCGTCGAAGAACCCTTGCATGAGATCGCAACCGGCGTCGGCGAGGAAACCTTGCTGCTCCGCCGTCTCGACGCCCTCGGCGACGACCGTGACGCCGAGGTTGTGCCCCATCGCGACGATGGCGCGCACGACCGATTGCGCCGATTCGTCGTCCGGCAGGTCGGCGACGAAGCTCTGGTCGATCTTCACCGTGTCGATCGGAAAACGCCGCAGGTACGAGAGCGACGAGTACCCAGTCCCGAAATCGTCGAGGGAAATCCGAACGCCGGCCGCGCGCAGCCTGCGGAGCGCCTGCTCCGAGCGACCGCCGTTTCGCATGAGCATGCTCTCCGTGATCTCGAGCTCGAGCTGCGACGGGTCCATGCCGGTTTCGAGCAACACCGAAAGCACTTGCTCCTCGAAGCCCGCGTGCGCGAGCTGGCGCGCGGAAAGATTCACGCTCATCCGGTCGACGAGCCCATTCCAGCGGCAGAACTGGATGCACGCTTCGTGGACGACCCAGTCACCGACGCTGTTCATGAGGCCGCTGTCCTCCAGCATCGCGACGAGGCTCGACGTCGGCATCGGCTTCGAGATGGTCGTGCGGTCCCACCGGAGCAGCGCTTCCGCGCCGATGAGGTCGCCCGAAGGCGTGACCTGCGGCTGGTAATACAACGTGAGCTCGCGGTTGTGGACCGCGTTCCGGAGCGCCTTCTCGAGTCGGAGCCGCGCTCGGCCGGCGTCCGGCTCGCGGCGGCTCAATACATGAAAGCCGTTTCGCCCCTGCTCCTTGGCGACGTACATCGCCGCGTCCGCGGCCTTGAGCAAGCCATCCACGCTGTCGCCCGTGTCGGGATGGAGCGCGACACCGATGCTCGTCGTCACGCCGACCTCGTCTTCGCCGAGATCGTACGGCTCGGAAATCGCGGAGAGGATACGGGAGACGATGACCGACACCTCGCTCTGACTGACGACGGGCTCGCACAGGATGGCGAACTCGTCGCCTCCGATGCGCGCGACGGTGTCCGATTCGCGGACCGCCATCTGCAAGGTCGCGGCGACCTTTTGCAGCAGGACGTCGCCCGCGTTGTGGCCGAGGGCGTCGTTCACCTGCTTGAAGCGATCCAGATCGAGCAGCATGACGGCGAACGATTCGGACGTGCGCCGCGTGCGCGCCACGGCGTGCGCCAGGCGCTGCCGGAACAACGACCGGTTCGCGAGACCAGTGAGCTGGTCGTACAGCGCCATGCGCATCAGCCGCTGCTCGGACTGCTTGCGCTCTATGGAGTAGCGGATTGCGCGTCGAAGAAGGCCGTCGTCCGTTTGCCCCTTCACCAAGAAGTCCTGCGCGCCGACCTGCACGGCCTTGATGGCCAGCGCGTCGTCGTCGGTGCTGGTGAACACCAGGATCGGTACGGTCGGCAGGGAGCGCTGCAGCAAGAGGACGGCTTCGAGGCCGTTCGAATCCGGAAGATCCGGATCGACGACGACGATGTCGAAGCGGTGAGTTTCCGCGAGCTCGAGCGCGCGAGAGAACGTCCCGCAATGTTCGATCAAAAAGGACGGCCTCTCCGCTGCCGCCATCCGCCGCCGGAACGCGCTCGCGTCGTCGTGGCTGTCGACGAGCAGGACCGAGAGCGCGGTTCTGTCGTTCTGCGGCGCCTGTCGCATCATGTCGCGCGCGGCGTTCGTCTCCAGCGACTTGCGTATCTCGGCGATGAGACGATCTTCGTCCCAGGGCTTGTGGAAGACCTTGAGCTGTTCGTCTTCGAGCGCCTTCCGGTACTCCGGATCGAAATGCTTGAGGCCGGTGACCGCGATGAAAGTCGCGTCCGGTTGGACGAGCTTCAGGTGCTGGACCAGCAGGGTGCCTCCCATGCCGGGCATCGCCAGGTCCGTCACCACGACGGAGTAGCGGCTGTCGCGCGCGAGCTCGAGCGCCTCGGCTCCGCTCTCGGCGACGTCGGTTTCGATGCCGTCGCGCAGCAACAAACGACGGAACGCAAGCCGCACGTTCGGCTCGTCGTCCACGAATAGAACGCGCCCTGCACTCGGTCGCCCACGTTCCGCCCGGAGCTCGGTCGATGAAATCCCGCCCATAATCGTATCGTCTAGGGAGCCATGACCGACTTGGCTTTTCAAGACTGCACTGTGCAGATTTGACACTCATTTCAGGTGGTTCTGAGTGGTAGGTGTGTACCGGAAAGGCAACCACACAGGCTTTATTTCGAAAGATCACATGGGCAATTTCGCCACGCGTCCCCGTTTTGCCCCGCACCACTGCCAGAAGCTCGCCGCTTTGCCGGAGATTTGCTCCACCCGTCACGTGGCTACGCAGAGACGGAGCGGAGGGCGTGAGTCATGGATTCACGTCATCGCGCAGCAGGAGCCGCACCAGATCGG
This sequence comes from Polyangiaceae bacterium, assembly GCA_035547195.1. GTDB lineage: Bacteria > Myxococcota_A > Polyangia > Polyangiales > Polyangiaceae > DASZVB01. The sequence goes on along the minus strand of DASZVB010000062.1, from coordinate 18,143 downwards.
TTTGTGTGACGATACCGACGAGTCGATCCTCTTCGTCGAGCACGACGAGCTCCTGGCATCCCGTTTCGACGAAGCGCTTCGCGGCGTCTTTCACGCTCGAGCCGATGCGTATCGAGTACAGAACGCGGGTCATCGCGTCGCTCGCCTTGAGCGCGTCGCGATTGCCCGGCAAGCGCGAGATCACGCCGATGTCGTTTCTCGACAAAATACCTATGACTCGCCCGAGGTCGTCCTTCACCGGAGAGCCCTGGATGCGCTTCAAGGCGAGGCCCCACGCCGCGTCGCCGAGGCTCGCATTCGACGCGATGGTGAGGAGCTTCCTCGTCATGATCTGATCCACGGTGAGGGGCATCGAATGGTTCACTATGCGCCCCTCTCGTCCTTTCGTCACCGGCGTGAGCGGCACGCGCGTGAGCGAAGGTGCGAGACGAACTTACCCGGGTGTTGGGATCTCGGACGTCGAGGTCGTCGTGGGGTTTTGTTGTTTTTGTGTGGGGTTCGGAGCGGCACCCTCGCGTGCGCTCCACCCCTTCGGCTGCGGTGCTCGCTCGAGGGAGGGTTCGTCACGGTTCGAGTGGGGGATGCCTCACATCCCCCACGCCCCCAGAGGCGGACGTTGTCGGAGGAGACGTCTTTGTCGTCGTGGGTTTTTCTGGTTTGTTGGCGTGGAGCGGAGGGGAACCCTCGCGTGCGCTCCTCGCCTTCGGCTGCGGTGCTCGCTCGAGGGAGGGTTCGACGCGGTTCGAGTGGGGGATGCCTCACATCCCCCACGCCCCCAGAAGTGGACGATGGGCGCCTGACGCCTTCGCTTGACGCCTTTGCCTGACGCCTTTGCCTGACGCCTTCGCCTGAACGGCTTACATCTGGCTGTAGTTCGGTCCGTCTCCGCCTTCGGGGACGACCCAGCGGATGTTGATGTACGGGTCGATGAGGTCGCAGGTCTTGCAGTGCACGCAGTTGGTCGGGTTCAGGTGGAGCTTCTTCCTACCGGGCTTCGACTCGTCTTCGACCATTTCATACACGTTCGCGGGACACGCGCGCGTGCAGGGATTGCCGAACGTCTCCGCGCAATGGGTGGCGCAGAGATCTCTGTCGATGACCTGCAGGTGCGACGGCTGGTCTTCCTCGCCCTTCGACCCGGCGAGATAGACGTCGGACAGCTTGTCCATGAAGAGCTTGCCGTCGTACGGGATGCCGGCCTTGATGTCCTTCAAGCCGCCGACCTCCGAGAGCGGGCGCTTCGTCTCGAAGTCGTTCTCGACGGGCGTCGGCTTCTTGCCGATGAAGCTGCCGATGACCATGGCGGCGCCGTTGCGGATGAGGCCGCCGACGAGACCGTCGCGGAAGTTGACGTGGAAGTTGCGCGCCTTCCAGAGCTCCTGGCCCGCCCACGATTCTTCCACCTTCTTCTGGTACGACGCGAGCTGCTTCGAAGACGTGTCCTTCGCGAGCAGCGCCTCGAACGCCGTCTCCGCGGCGAGCATGCCGCTCTTGATGGCCAGATGGACGCCCTTCAGGCGCTCGGCGTTGACCATGCCGCCCGAATCGCCCGCGAGCAGCAGGCCGTCCGCGTAGAGCTTCGGCATGGCGAACCAGCCGCCGAGCGGCACCGTCTTGGCGCCGTACTGAATGACCTTGCCGCCCTTCAGGTACTTCTGGAACACCGGATGGGTCTTCATCCGCTGCAATAGGACCTGCGGATCCGTGTTCGGGTCGCTGTAGTCGAGGCCCACCATCAGGCCGAGCGCGACGAGGTTGTCCTTCATCGAGTACATGAAGGACCCGCCGTACGTTTTGTCGCCGAGCGGCCATCCACCGGTGAGGACGACTTCACCCGCGGGCATCTGTCCCGCGGGCACCTCGATGACCTCTTTGACGCCGATGCAGTAGCTCTGCGGGTTCTTTCCGGCGTCGAGCTTCAAGTGCCGGATCGCGTCGCGCGAGAGGCTGCCGCGCGGGCCTTCGGTGAGCACCGTGAGCTTCGCGTTCAGGTTGATGCCCGGCTCGAAGTTGCGCTTCTTCTCGCCGTCGTGGCCGATGCCCTTGTCGCCCGTGCGGACGCCTTTGACCTTCTCGCCGTCGTACTGCATGTACGCGCCGGCGAAGCCCGGGAAGAGCATGATGCCTTCCGCCTCGCAGAGGCCCGCGAGCCAGCGCACGAGCTTGGACAAGCTGCCGATGTACAGGCCGTGATCGTGCACCGGCGGCGGCATCGCCGGCAGCTTCACGGAGTGCGTCGGGCTCAGCAAGAAATGCATGCTCTCCTTCTCGACCTTGCAGTCGAGCGGCGCGCCCTTCGCTTCGAAGTCCGGGATGAGCTCGCGAAGCGACTTCGGGTCGAGCACCATGCCGGAGAGACCTGCGGCGCCGATCTCCGAGCACTTCTCGATCACGGTGATGTTCAGCTCGCCGAGCTTGTCGCCCTTCTTCTCGCCCTTCTCGATGGCCGCGTCGTGCTTCTTCGCGAGCTGCATCAAGTGATAGGCGCCTGCGAGACCCGCGGGGCCCGCGCCGACGAACAACACGTCGACGTCCATCGCTTCGCGCTCGACGCCGTCGTCCTTCGCCTCTTCGTTGTAGTCCTCCGGACGGGCGAGCTTCACCGCGTTGTGCTTCTTCGAGCCGTTGTCACCCATGAAGAGGAAGGCGACGTTCACGGCGGCGATGACCGGAACCGCGGCAATCAGCAGATACAGCCATTCCATGATCCATTCTCCGTTTGCTGGGCCCCACGTCAGGTGGCCCGCCATTGCGCCCAAAAACGCATCGGGGGGAGCTTAGCGCTCCCCCCGACGTCGGTGTCACTGCAATAACGCCGTCCTCAGCCCAGCTTTTTGATCTCGGTGAGCAGCTCGGGCACGGCCTTGAACAGGTCGGCGACGAGACCGTAATCGGAGATCTTGAAGATGGGGGCGTCGGGGTCCTTGTTCACCGCGACGATGACCTTGGATCCGGCCATGCCCGCGATGTGCTGGATGGCACCCGAGAGACCGAGGCCGATGTACAGCTCCGGTGCAACGACTTTGCCGGTTTGGCCAACCTGCCAATCGTTCGGCACCCAGCCCGCGTCGACGATCGCACGCGTGGCGCCTACGGCGGCGCCGAGCGCATCCGCGAGCACCTCGACCGTCTCCTTGTAGCCCTCGGGGCCCTTGGTCCCGCGGCCGCCCGACACGACGATGCGGGCGTCGGTGAGCTCGGGGCGCTCCGACTTCACCTCGGCGAACTCGACCCATTTCGTCTTCAGCGAGCCTGCGTCGATGCCGGCGTCGAGCGTCCGCACTTCGCCGCTCGGAGAGCCGGCCGCCGGCGGATTGAAATCCGTCGGACGCACGCTGACGACCTTCCGATCCGTCGTCACTTCCACCCACTGGTGAAGGTTGCCGGCGAACATCGGGCGCTTGAACGCCATCTTCCCGCCGATGTCATCGAGGCCGATGATGTCGCTGGCCATCCCGGCGCCGAGGCTCGCGGCGACGCGCGGCAGGTAATCGCGGCCTTGGGCCGTCGCCGACGCGCAGATGATGCCGGCTTGCGCCGCTTCGGCCGCCTTCAGCGTCGCCTTCGCGAACGCCTCGGCGGTGTAGTTCTTCAGCGCGGGCGACGACGCGGTCCAGATGACCGCGACGCCGTATTTCTTCAGCTCCTCGGCGGCCGCCGCGACGTCGCCTTCGCCGGCGACGAGCGCGTGCACCTGACCACCGAGCTTCTGCGCGGCTTGCTTCGCGAAGGTGATCGACGGAAGCGTGGTCTTTCGAAGACCGTTCTTCAGCTCTGCAACGACAAGCACGTTCTTCATCGTTCGATTCTCCTCAGATGACCTTGGCTTCTTCGTGCAGCTTCTTCACCAGCGTCGGCACGTCGGGCACGAGCTGACCGGCCTTGCGCGCCGGCGGCTCCGCGACCTTGAGCGACTTCACCTTCGGAGCCGGATCGACGCCGAGCTCGGCGAACGTCGTCTCCTTCAGCGGCTTCTTCTTCGCCTTCATGATGCTCGGGAGCGACGCGTAGCGCGGCTCGTTCAAGCGAAGATCTGCGGTGACGATGCCGGGCAGCGACACGTCGACGGTCTCGAGGCCGCCGTCGACTTCGCGGACCACGCGGACGCTCTTGCCGTCGTCGCTCACGGTGACCTTCGACGCGTACGCGGCCTGGCCGTAGCCGAGCAGCTCGGCGAGGATCGACGCGGCTTGCGCCGAGTCGTAGTCGACCGCCTGCTTGCCCATGATGACGAGGTCGGGCTTCTCTTCCGCGACGATCTTCGCGAAGGCGCGCGCGGCGGCGTCGGAGTCGACCTCCGCGTCGTGCTTCACGAGCACGCCGCGATCGGCGCCCATCGCCAGGCACTGCCGCACCTGCTGCGCCGCATCGGCCGGGCCGATGGAGACGACGACGACTTCACCGCCGTGCTTCTCCTTCAGCCGCAAGCTTTCTTCGACCGCGATCTCGTCGAAGGGGTTCACCACCCACTTCACGCCATCTTTCACGTAACCCGAACCGTCGCCCGCCACGCGGAGCTTGATCTCGGGATCCGGAACACGCTTCGCCGTGCACAGAATCTTCACGTTCAGGACCTTTCTCCCCGGGAATTGGAGGCTCGCCTCATAGCTATGAGGCAGAAGCGTGTCAAGGCGACGCTTCGCGTCAAAAACGCAGGCCGGACCACCATTTATGCAGCTCTCCGAACCACGAGGATCAGCTTGCGGGAGCGTTCATTTGTACAGCTCGAAGCGGGAGCGGCTCGACGGTCGTTTTCGCCTCGCGACCCCCGCTCGATTGAACGCGCAAGCTCGATATAATTCACGACGTGACCCTCTCTTCTCGCCGGTACGTCGACGGAGGCCCCACCCGCAGGCTGAGCGACGACGACACGGACCAGCAGGATGTCGTGAACTGCGACGCCTGTGGCGAGCCGATAGAGGGCTCACCCGCCGGCTCGGGGCTCTTCCTTTGGACCCGCGGTGACGAGGTGCGTTACGAAGAGCCCCCGCTGTGCGAGCGCTGCGCCTGCGCCATCGCCGTCGGGGGCATGCTCGCCTTCGAAGGCGAAGAAGAAGGCTGAGCTGGGGGGGCAGAGAGCAGAGGCAGAGAGAGATTGAACAGGAAGACGGAAGATCGGAAGGGACTTATTTGGATCCGAACCAGAAACCTTCCGCTCTTCCGTCTTCCTGTTCAATCTCTCTGGCTCGCTCAATGAATCGTACCGGGCGGCTCCGACGGCACCGGGGGTCGTCGCGCGAGGAGCTCTTGCGCTGTTGCGCGCAGCACGATGGAGGTCTCGGTGCTCTTCAGGACGTCGCGGAGTTCTTCGCGCGTGCACAAGCCGAGCAGCGGCATCGTGAGCTCGCAGGGGGAACCGGGGTTCAAGAGAATCGCCATGCGCACGCGCGGGCGGCTGAGCCAGCGATGCGATTGCACGAGCTCGCGCAGCGCCGCCGGGCGCGCGGGCCGAAGCGTCGCGATGCGGATCGCGTCTTCTTCGACCATCTTCGGGTTCTCGAGGAGCTGACGGATGACGAGCGGGTGCGGATCGAGGCAGAGCTTCTCGAACGCGCGTCGATCCGGACGGCGCGCGAGGCTCTTGCGCTCGCCGAGCGACAGCTCTCTTCCTGTTCCGTAGTCGGGCACGCGTAGCTCTTCCACGGAAGGCGCGTGAATGCTCGGTGGCGGAGCCGGCCGCGTGAGGCGTTCGAGGCTCCAGAGGTTGCGTTCGGTCGCCTCGCGGCGAAGTCCTTCGACGACCTCGCGGTTGTCCGGCCGAACGAGCATCAACGCGATCGTGAGCAACGCTTCGCGAGCAGCGGGATCCGCCGCTTCGTTCTGTTCCATGATCTCGTTGAGGAGGTCCGCGCTCGCCGCCGTGCCGAGGCCCTGGAGCTCCGATTCCAGAAAGCCCAAGCGCAGCCCCGCCTCCGGCAAGGACAACAGGACTCTTTTGAGGCGGCTCGCGTCCATCGGGCTCGAAGGTTTAATGCTCGACGTCGGAGGCGTCGTGGGGTTTTTGGTTTTTGAGTGCGGAGCGGAGGGGACGCGGTTCGAAATGACGCCGCGAGCGTCGTGGGGTTATTTGGTGTTTTGTCCCGGTGAGGCGCGGAACCCTCGCATGCGCTCCTCGCCTTCGGCTGCGGTGCTCGCTCGCGGGAGGGTTCGTCGCGGGTCGAGTGGGGGATGCCTCACATCCCCCACGCCCCCAGAAGCGGACGGTCTGCGATGACGACAGTGGCGGTTGCAGAGGCTGCGCGATTTGCTTCTTTCTACGTTTACACGGAGGCGCACTAAGTGAGTAGTGAGGCCAGAGGGACGGAGGGCTCGCGGTGCGGAGGCCGCTCGGGCCGGAGGCGCACTAGAGGAGCCGCTGCGCGTGGGCGTAATAGCCGCTAAGCTCACCGTCGTGGCGGCTGAATCTCCTGTCGATCGCATCCGGCGCGCGTGGCGTCTGCGCGAGAGCGGCGCCGCCGAGCAAGCGCTGATCGCGCTCTTCATCGCCGCCGTCATCGGGGGCGCGCACGTCGCGCGCATCGGGACGGCTTGGGCGCGCGCGGCGACCGCGACGGGGATCGCGGCGGTCGTCGTGCTCCAGATCTTGCACTCGCGCGCCCGCCGTCGAGAAGCGGCGAGCGCGCGGCTCACGGTGAGACGCGTGCTCGCGGCGACGGACCCGGTGCTGGGCGAACGCGCCTTGCGCGCGCTGACGCTCGTCGAGCGCGCCGGAGCGGACGAAGCCGTGGGTTCGGAAGAGCTCGCGGCGCTGCATTTCCGGCGTATCGTCGATCGCGCATCGAGCGAGGCGGTCGGGGCCGCGGCCGGCCGTCACGCCGAGAAGCTCCGCGGCGCGGCGCTCGGGTTGCTGTCCGCCGCGCTGGTCGGCGTCGTGATCGGACCCATCCGCGTCGTGGAGGGGCTCGACGTGCTCGCGGCGCGACACGGCCGCGCGCCGCTCACGATGAGCTGGCTCGGGAGCCCCCGCGTCGTCGCGCAGCCGCCGGGCTACACGCGCGAGAGCGAGCGCTCTCTGCTGTTCGGCATCGGCGTCGCGCTGCCGAAGGGCACCGTGGTGACGGTGCGCGGCGTACCCCGCGAGAGCGGTCGCGTGCTCGTCTTCACCGACGGCAAGCGCGAGGAGCCGTTCGCCGACGACGGCGCCGGCGGCGTCGTCGCGCGCTTCACGGTGGAAGACAGCGCTTCTCTGCGCGTCGCGGCTCGCTTCGGCGACGTACGCGTCGACGACGAGGACGCCATCGACGTCGAGATGGTGCCCGATGAGATGCCCACCGTGGAGCTCGAAGGCGCGCCGCGCACCGAGCGGCTCGTCGACGTCGAGAAGATAGACGTGAAGTGGGTCGCCCACGACGACCACGGCTTGCGCGAGGTCGATCTCGTGCTGCGCTCCGGCGCGCGCGAAGATCGTCGCGTCCTCGGCCGCTTCGACGGCGAGACGAAGATCGAGCGCGGCGGCCAGGTCATTCTGTCGCGCGACCCGTTCTTGCGCCGCATGTTCTTGCCCGTCGAGCTCACCGTGGAGGCGAAGGACAACGATCCCCTCGAAGGCCCGAAGTGGGCCAAGAGCCAGCGGATCACGCTGCTGCCGCCGGATCTCGGCCAACCCGAAGCCGAGCGCCTCGCGGCTCTCGTCGGTATTCGCGACCAGCTCGTCGACTTGCTGAAGTGGCGCGCGGGCCAAGAGAAGGAAAGCCGAGCGACGCGCGTCTCCGAAATGCGCGAGCGGCTCGACGCCATCGAGACGAAGGCGAGAAAGGCGCTCGACGCGGCGTACGCGGGCGCGACGATCGCGCCGGGGCTACGCGCGTTCTTCGTCGGGCAGCTCGATCGCCTCGGGCGCGGACGCAAGGACCCGACGGAGCTCGACATCGAATCGGCCGCCGTCGCCGTGGACGTCGCCGTCCAGGCGCTGGGCGATCGCGACGCGCAGGACGTGGCCAAGCGCCTCGCCGACGTCGCCGAGGACGCGGCGATGGCGGCCCGCGCGGCGCGCGAGCCGGAGCACAAGGCGGACGGTCTGCCGCGCCTCGACACCGCGATCGCGACGATCGACCGCGGCGCCGCGCGTCTCTCGGAGCTGTCGTCGTTGGGGCGCGACCTCGGCGGCGTGACCCGCGCCGACTCGGGCCGCGTGCGGCGCGCGCGCGACGCCGGAAACCTCACCGACGCCGAACTCGCGGCGCTGCACCTCGCCGCGCGGCTGCGCCGTCCCACGCCTTCGTTCGGAGCGAGCAGTCCGAGCAGAGGGGGCGGCGGGGGCGTCGAATCCGGACATGGCAATGGGAGTGGTCAGGGCGCCATGCCGTCGCCCTCGGACGCCGACGAGGCGTTCGATCGCGCCGCGGACGCGATCCGCGCGCTCGCCGAGCAGCACGAGAGCACGGTGCGCGGCGCCGAGTCCGCGCTCGAGGAGGCGAGACGCGCCGCGGCCGAGCAAGCGAACCGCGACGAAGCGAGGCGCCTCGCGGACGACCTGCGGCGATCGGTCGAGGACTTGCCGCTCCCGGGGCAGGACCTCGGGACGCCGCGCGCCGCCGCGGCGCTCGCGCGGGAGCACGCGCAGGCGTCCGCGCACGCGCTCGAGGACCTCTCGCTCAAGGAGGCCGCGGACAGCGCCGAGAACGCGCTCGGCGCGCTGGACCAAGCCGAGCATCGACTCGACCCCGACGACGATCTGCGGAGCCATTTCGCCGGCGTCCGCCGCGCGCTCGGCGAAGCCCTCGCCTGGGCCCGCCGCGAAGCGGAGCGCCAGCACGCCCAGGCCGACGCGCGCGCGAAGAACGCCCTCGAACAAGCGGGCGACACGGAGCGCGATCTCGCCGAGCAAGCCGCGAACCTGGGCTCGGACAAGGGACCCAAGGGCGCCGCGCTCCCGCAAGAGACGGCGGATCGGCTCGAACGCGCCGGCAGCGTGATGCGCGAAGCGGCCAGGGAGCTTGCCGCCGGCAACGGAGAGCGCGGCATCGAGCTCGGACACGAGGCATCGCGTCTGCTCGAACAATCCGGCACCGGTCGCTCGACCGACTCCGAGTCCGAGGAGCGGCCAAAGGAGCAGACGGCGCCGCCGCCCGATCGTAAGGCTCACGGCGGCGAGCGGAGCGGCGGGGGAGATTCGATCGCCATCGGGGGCGACGTCCCGTCTCCCGACGACCGCGCGCGCGCCGAAGAATTCCGCCGCCGCGTCATCGAGGGCCTCTCCACCGAAAAGAGCGAGCGCCTCTCGCCGGCCGTCCGTCGCTACGCCGAGGGCCTGCTCCGATGACGCGCTCCGGAGCTCGCCCCGGGTCGAGTCCGCGCCGCGCGAAGCCGCGCCAGGCGCCCCCCCCAACCCTCTCCCGCTGGCGATACCTGCTGCTGTCGCTCTCGCTGTTGCTCGTCCCCGCGACGTCGGAAGCCCGCTTCGGCGAGTCCGGCGCATCGGATATCGGCGACGCCATCACCGAGCTCGACGTCGCCCGCGCAGAGAAGCTCCTCTCCGGCGTGTCGCAGGACACGACGGGGCTCGCGCTGGAACGCGCTCGCCTCTCGCTGTACGTCGGTGATTGCGAAGCCGCGTCGGCCACGCTCGCGACGTTGAACGGCGTGAAGGACGCCGCGCCGCTCGCCGATCTGGCGAGGAGCTGCGCGCGCGCCACCGCGGGCTCGGTGATCATCGAGGACACCGCGCGCGGTCTGTGGATACGCCTGCAGGACGGCGACGATCGCGCGCTCGTGCCCGTGCTCTCCGACGTGGCGGTGAAGGCGCGCGGCGCGATCGAGCGCGACCTCGGGGTCGTCATGCCGCGTCCGCTGCGCATCGACGTCGTGCGCGATCTATTTTCGCTGTCCGCCGTGAGCGGGCTGCCGCTGCATTCCGCCGAGACCACCGGCACCGTCGCGGTGGCGCGCTGGGGGCGGGTGAACATCATCTCGCCGCGGGCGGCGCCGGGCGGTTTCCCGTGGGAAGACACGATGGCCCACGAGATCACGCATCTCGCGATCACCCGCGCCACCCGCGATCAGGCGCCGCTGTGGCTTCAGGAGGGGCTCGCGAAGCGCCAGGAGATCCGCTGGCGACCGCCGCATCCCTTCGACGGCGAGCCGCCCGCCGACGACGTCGCGCGCGAAGCGTTTCTGACGGGGCAATCCGTGGGCATCGATCACATCGGTCCTTCCATCGCGATGCTGCCGAGCGCCGACGCGGCGTCGATCGCGTTCGCCGAGGTGTCGAGCTTCGTCGAGTATTTCATTCACGAGAGCGGACGCGCCGCGCTGATGCTCCTGTTCGCGGACCTGAAGAGCCTCGGGACGGAGAACGCCAGCGAGGCGCTGCGCAGCGTTTCGGGTTACGACCTCACGGAGTGGGTGACGCGCTGGCACGCGCACCTCGAAGACGTCGCCGCGCACGCTGCTCCGTCCGCGCCGAGCTCGCCGGACGACGAAGCGCTCCGCGCGATCACCGAGCACGGCATGCTCGTCGGAGCGCGCGACCGCGCGCGGACCGTCCGCGCCGGGGAGCTGCTCTACGCGCGGGGAGCTGCGGCGCTTGCTGCGGCGCGCTTCCGCTGGGCGCTCGCACGCGATCCGACGGACCCCGTCGTTCGCTGGCGGCTTGGCCGGAGCCTCGTCGCGGAGGGCGAGTCGAAGGACCTGGCCCCGCTCTTCACGTCGCCTGACGGCCTCGCGATGGCGCACGCGGGCTGGTTCGCCTTTCAGGGGCTCGTCCGCCGGGAAAAGGGAGATCCCGCGGCGAAGGAGTCATTCGATATGGCCGTTGCGCTCGATCCGTATCTGGAAGACGCGGCCTGCGAGGGGGCGATCCGGATTCCAGACGACACTGGAGCCACGAAGGACACAGCAGCCCCGGCCGACCCCGCGGCCCACGCCCTCTGCGAAGCCGCGAGAAAAATACAGAGAGACTAACCCGACGCGTTCTCTCTTCCGGAACGGCTCGGATTTTGTCAAAAATCCGGGGCTATGGTGGCGGTCTCCGTCCGAAGCGGCAGCGGTCCAGAGCAGGTAAGGAAGCAGTGAGCGTCACGACGTTCGCCTTCGCGCAGCTGCTTCGCGTTCTGCCGCGAACCGGCCTGAGTCATGCGGTGGGCCGTCTTTGCGAGACCCCCCTGCCGCCGCGGATCTCGCGCGCCGTCGCGGGCGCGTACATCCGGGCGTACGGGGTCGACATGCAGGACGTCGAGGGCAGTACTTATCGAACCTTCGACGCGTTTTTTACGCGTCCATTGCGCAACGGCGCTCGCCGGATTGCCGACGCCGCGGTGGTGTCGCCGGCGGATGGCAACCTGACGGCGTCCGGCGTCATCGATTCCGCGTCGAGGATCCTCGTCAAAGGGCGCCCGTACGACGTCGCCGAGCTGGTCGGCGACCCGGCGCAGGCGGCAGCCTTCGCCGGCGGCTCCTTCGCCGTCATCTATCTATCTCCCCGCGACTATCACCGCGTACACTGTCCGGTGGATGGCCGTCTCACGCTCGCCAGGGGTATCTCCGGCGATTTGTACCCAGTGAATTCCATCGGCGAAAATCACGTGCCGAACCTGTTCGTGAAGAACCAGCGCGTCGCGCTGACGATCGACTCGCCGGCCGTCGGCCCCGTCGTCGCGGTCCTGGTCGGAGCGATGATCGTCGGCAAGATCACGATATCCGCGATCGACGCGAACGAGACGCCGCTCGGCATCTACCGGTTCGAGCCGCCGCTCGACGTGCGTCGCGGCGACGAGATCGGCATGTTCCACCTCGGGTCCACGGTGGTTCTGTTCACCGGGCCCGGGACTTCCCTTTCACGAGCTCACGGCCACGTGAAGTGCGGGCAAAGCTTGGTTTCCTCTTGAGCCCGACGAAGTGTCGATGAGCGACGACAGCGAGCAGGACCAGGTCCCCAAGCCGCGCAACGCGGAAGCGCTCGGCGCGATGGTGATCGACGAAGGCGCGGACGCTGCCGCTACCTCGGCGCGCAGCAAACCGCCGCCGAAGCCGCGGCTCCCGAGCGCGCGCCCCGACGCGCGCAAGTCGCCGCTGCCCCCGCGACCGGGAGATCCTCCGCGCCGGTCGAGCCCGATCCCACCGGCCAAGTCGGCTTCCGATTCGATCCGCCCGATGCCGATGATCAAGCTCGGCGGCGACACGCCGCGCTCGCAGGCGCCGCCGTCTTCGGTCGAACGGTTGTCGATACCGCCGTCACCTCCCTCGCGCGTGCCGCCGCCGATCGCCCCCGGCGCGCCGCCGCCGCGGACCCGCGCGCCCGCCCCGAGCGCGCCGGAGCTCGACGTTTCGGTGGAGGTCCACGAACCTGAAGCAGCCGCACGGACGTCGAGCGAGCCCGAGATCTCCGTCGAAGCGAAGACGGTTCCGGATCTCGCGGCCGAGCACACGCTGAACTTCGACGTCACCACCGACGACGAGCCGGAGCCCGAGACGCCGCGCTCCATCCCCGCGCCGCCGAAAGAAGCGGCAAGCGAGAAGGTCGCTTCTCAGCCGCGGAGCAACCCACCGGAGCGGACGTCCATACGGAGTCAGCCGCCGCTGCCGCCCTCCACGCGCGCGGCGATCGAGGCGGCTCCGGAGATCGAGGCGGAGCACGCCGCGATGGTGGACTCGTCGAGCCCGCACATCGAGATCCAGATGCCCCACGACGGCGCGGAGGAGCTCGAGGACGCGGACATCGGCCCCGGCTCCGACGAAGAGCCGCCGCTCGGTGAAGGCGCGGACACGCTGTCGATCGCCGTCGACGTCGCGCCGCAGGAGTCGCCGGAAGAGGCCGCGCAACGCCGGCCTTCGCTCGAAGAATCGACGACCACGTCGCGCAAGCCGCCTCCGCCCCCGAAGCGCAAGAGCGCGTCGAGCCCGCCTTCGGAACGCGCCGTCGCGCAGGCGCTGCAGCCGCCGAAATTCGAGCCCCCGACGGCGAAGCCGCGCGCGCGTCCGTGGTGGGAAGAGCTCTTCACCGACGATTTCGCCCGGGGCATCTTGCCGCCCACGGCGGCGCACGTCCGGCGCGAGGTCGACTTCATCGAAGACTCGTTGGCCGTCGCGAAGGGCGGCGTCGTCATGGACCTGGGCTGCGGCGGCGGCGCGCACGCCGTGGAGCTGTCGTCGCGCGGCTACGGGCTCGTCGGCTTCGACCTCTCCTTGCCGCAGCTCGCGCTCGCGGGCGAGCTCGCGCAAGAGCGCGGTCAGAAGATCAATTTCTTGCAGGGCGACATGCGCGACATGTCGTTCGTCGACGTCTTCGACGGCATCTATTGCTGGAATACGAGCTTCGGGTACTTCGAGGAAGAGCGCAACGTCGCCGTCGCCGAGCGCGTGTTCAACGCGCTCCGTCCCGGCGGACGCTTCTTGCTCGACGTGATCAACCGCGATTTCGTCGTCGAGCAGCAGCCGAGCCAGGTCTGGTTCGAGGGCGACTCGTGCGTCTGCATGGACGACATGAGCGTGGACTTCATCACCAGCCGCCTGCGCGTGAAGCGCACCATGATGCTCGACGACGGCCGGACGAAGGAGTGCACCTTCTCCATTCGCATCTACTCGCTGCACGAGCTCGGCAAGCTCCTGCACGGCATCGGCTTCCGCGTCACCGAAGCGAGCGGCCACCCCGCGTACCCGGGGGTCTTCTTCGGCGCGACCTCGCCGCGCGTGGTGATCCTCGCGCAGAAGCCCTGAGAATCGAGATGAACGAAGGGACGGAGCCTTACGGAGCCGCTCCGCCGCGTAGCTCGTCGCGAAACGCCCGCAACGCGGCGTGCTGGTCCGCTTGCTGCGCGTAGTGCGCGATGCGCGGCAGGTCGACCTCCGGAAGAACGTCGCTCTTCTCGATGGACTCGTATCGGTCGCCGCGCAGCGTGCAAATTCGAAATGCGCCCTTCGTGAACACCCACACCTCGCGAACGCCGAGCCCCCGGTAGACTTCGAGCTTGTCGATGTAGCCGTGCGTCACGACGACCTCGAGCGCGATGTCCGGGGTCTCCTTGTCTTCGCCTCTCGAGTAGCATTCGTCCGGCTCGAGCCCGCGCTGCTTCTCTTCTTTGCGGAAGGTCGTCGAGCCGTAGCCGAACAATGGGATGTCGCGTTCGAGACAGAAGAGCTCGAGCAACCGAGCGATCTGCTTCTTGCCCACCTCGTGACCGCGCGAAGGACTCATGATCTCGAGCTGCCCCTCCAGGTACGTCATCCGGATGGCTGCGCTCTCGATGGAGTCACGCAGCATGACGTAGGTCGCCCACGGGACGTGGTTCAACAGAATGCGCGGCTCCGTTTCCGGAGCTGGTGCATCGAGTGGAAAAAACGACGCCGCGGCGACCACGGACGGAGCTTAGCACGGGCCAGCGGACGGCTCGCGAGGCCCCCCGGCAGCTCGCGAGCCCTGTAGCAGCGCCCGGAATCGTCGGCGTTTTTCGCTTCAGTCGGTCATCAGGAACGCGGTGCCGCCCTGGTCGCCCTGGGCCTGGCACTCGATCTGCGTGTCGTCCGAGTTCGTCGTGTAATAGCGCGCGAGATAGATGCACATCTCGTTCGTCTGGACGGACTCGCCGAAGGTGAGCGTCATCCCGGTCGTGTTGTTGTACGTGCAGGCCCAGGTGATGGAATCACCCGGGTTCAGCACCACCGGCGGGTTATAAGTGATGGGCGGCGGCTCGTCCCAGGTAGTGTCGTGTGCGAGCTGCGCGCCGGTGCTCGACATCGCCGTTTCCAGGGTGCCGCGTGAATGCATATGCGTGCCGCCGCCGATCAACGTGATGGGGCCGTAGTAGTTCGGGATGACGCAGTTCGTCGTGACGGTACTCGTCCCGGGGATGACGGTCAGGGAGTAGCGATTGAAGTAGAGCTCGGCCACCCAATCTTTGATCGTGGACACGTCGGCGACCGGCGACATCTTGGTCGTGGCGTAGCCCACGATCGGATCGCTCGTCGTGTTGATGTAGTGGAGCTGGATGCGGAGACCGGTGCTGCCCTTGATCTTCGTCGCCATACCATCGGGATAGTCGGTCTCGGCGTGTGGGCTACCTGCGGCATGGATGAGCGCGTGGAAGTCGGCGGCGGTGCAGACTTCGAGCGAACGGCTCGTGCCTTCGGTCAAGTTGTAGATGTGCAGGTGGTGCGAGCCCGGCGTCATGTCCGTCACGATGCGATTGACGGCCGTGTCTTTGCCGCCGAATGGATTGTCGAAGTTCTGGCACCGGTAGGCTTCCTCGCCTGGGTCGAGCGTGAACATGTCGGTCTTGAAGCTGATGGTGCCAGGCGGATCCGGCGTGACCGCCGTGCCGCCCGCGCCGCCGTTCGCCGCACCGCCATTCGCCGCGCCGCCAGCGGGCACTCCGCCCGCGCCCGTGACCGTGACCGTGGTGCCGCCGACACCCTGCGGGGCCGCGCCGGCGATGCCCGTCGTCGGCGGTGGAACGACGCCCGAAGTTCCGCCCGCGCTCGGCGTGACGACGCCCGTCGCGCCACCTGCGCCCGGCTGGGCTGTCGGTGTTCCAGCCGGCGGAGTCGTCGCCACGGTTCCAGCGGCTCCCGGCGCCGCGCCGCCCGCGCCCGGAGCCGTGACGAGCCCGGCCGGTTGAGCGGGCCCCTGATCATTCGAGCTTCCGCACGCGACGAGCGCCATCGAACCAACACAAGCCACGAAACCAAGAGTGCGCATGATCCAAATCCTCTCCGTCGTACCGCGGTCGGGAGACCGGGAGACGACCGGTGCGGTCGCAACTGACCTGGCAACAAATCGGTGCCGCCGACGCTGTTGCCGACACGGAGTGTAGTCGCGGGGACCCAGTGGGCCATTTCGCTTTAGCGCTCAGCGCCCTTGGTCACGGCTCCGAAATCATGGCGCAATCCGCGCGCTTGTTCCGATCCATTGCGCTCCCGCTGCAGGCGCGTCGTCCAATGGTCGTCGAGCTGTCGCGAGAGTGAACGCGTGCTCGTTCGAGGTACTGAAGCGCTTTCAGATACCTTGGAAGATGACTGTGCTGCTGCTAGGTTCGGGTTACGCGATTTTCGCGTGCAGAAAACTCGCGATTTTCCGCGCTTCGCGTGGATTTCTCGACTTCGGAGTCGATGCGGCACGCTTCAAAAGTCGCGCGCCTCTCGCGACCAGAGCTCCAGCTGGCTCCGGCCTCGCCGGTTTTTCTCGTGGCTCTTGCCCTCCACGACGATCGTGATCTGTTCTTCCAACCCTCGCTCAAGTCGAGGCTAGATGTTCCGAGGCTCCGCGTGACTGGTGACTTGCGTGGAATCGACCACGAGGAAGCGCGGTAGCGACGACATGCCGGGCGCCTGGGCGATCGAACCCTGAAAAGGAGATCGCCCATGAGTGATCACAGAGCAGCGCTGTCGACGAACGATCCCGAAGTGTTCGCCGCCGTCGTCGGCGAAGAGCAAAGGCAGAGCGACGGCCTCGAGCTCGTGCCTTCCGAGAGCTACACGTATCCCGAAGTCCTCGCGGCGCTCGGATCGGTCTTCACGAACAAGTACTCCGAGGGCTACCCCGGTCGTCGCTACTACGGCGGGCAAGCGTTCACGGACGTCGTCGAGCGACTCGCCGTCGAGCGCGCGTGCGCCGTGTTTCGCGCCGAGCACGCGAACGTCCAGCCCCTGTCGGGCTCGCCGATGAATCAAGCCGTGTACCTGGGCATGCTCGCTCCCGGCGACGTCATCCTCGGCATGGATCTATCGCACGGCGGGCACCTCACGCACGGCACGCCGGTCTCGCACATGGGCAAGCTGTTCCATTTCGTGCGCTACAAGACGCGCACCGACCGAGGCGGCGCCATCGACTTCGACGAAGTGCGCGAGCTCGCGCTCGAGACGCGACCGAAGCTTTTGCTCTGCGGCCACAGCTCGTATCCGCGCGAGCTCGACTACGGAAGGTTCAAGGCGATCGCGGACGAGGTCGGCGCGCTCACCATGGCGGACGTGTCGCACCTCGGCGGGCTCATCGCGGCCGGTGTCCTCGCGAATCCCGTCGACGCGGGCTTCGACTTCGTCACGACCACCACGCACAAGTCGCTCCGCGGTCCGCGCTCCGGCCTCATCCTCTGTCGCCGCCAGTTCGCCAAAGCGATCGACGCCTCGGTCTTTCCGGGCTTGCAGGGCGGCCCGCACATGAACGTCGTCGCCGGCGTCGCGATCGCGCTGCGCAAGGCGACGACGCCCGAGTTCCGCGAGTATGCGTCCGCGTGCCTGCGCAACGCGCGCGCGATGTCGGACGTCTTCTCGGAGAGAGGGGTGGCGCTCGTCACCGGCGGCACCGACAATCATTTGATGGTCCTCGACGTCGTGAAGAGCTTCGGCCTCGACGGCCGGGACGCCGAGCGCGTCCTCGACGAGATCGGCCTGGCGACGAACAAGCAAATCATCCCCGACGATCCCAACCCGCCGATGCGCCCGAGCGGCGTGCGTCTCGGGACGCCGGCGTGCACCTCGCGCGGCATGCGGGAAGAGCCCATGCGCCTCGTCGCGACGCACATCGTCGACGCCCTCGCGACGCCACACGACGCGAAGCGTCTCACGGAGCTGCGCGCCGCCGTCAAAGCCCTCGCGCAGCGCTTTCTCGTCCCGGGAATCGCTTGACGACCCGCGTCGCGCCGCAGCCGATCCACCGCCTCGACCAGTGGACCAGCGGACCAGCGCGTGCGGCGCGCTTTTTCAGCAACTGCCGTCACCGCCGGGACGAGATGTCGTCGTGATCGAGGGTGCCGTCCGCCCCACGCCGTGCAAAAGTCCTCGAAACAACGGCGAGATTCTTTGAGTTCGAGGCGGGACTCAGTAGCCTCCGGCGCAAGAAGGGATTGGGTGCGATGCGATTCTTTGTCTCGTTGACTTTCCTGGGCCTCGGCGGCGCGCTCCTTCACGGTTGCGGCTCCACCAGCTCCTCCTGCAACGACCTCCTGACGTGCACCGGTGGCAGCCCTCCCGTCGACGCCTCGACGGGAGGGGGGGGCGGTCAAAGCGGAACGGGCGGCGGCAGTGGCAACAGTGGTGGCCACTCAGGTGCCAATGCCGGAGGCAGCGCCGCGGGCGGAGCGAGCGCAGGCGGAGCATCTGGCACCGGCGCAAGCGGCGCAACGACGGGAGGCGCGACGGGCGCGTCGGGAGTCAGCGGATCCGGAGGCGGCGGCGTCGATGCGGGAGATGGCGGCGACGGCGCAGCGAAGTGC
>DASZVB010000061.1:0-1598 GCA_035547195.1 Polyangiaceae bacterium | reverse complement strand
CGGCTGGACGACCCCCGCCCCGTTCTTCCCGTCCCAGTGGAAGACGTGGTAGCTGTAGCGCTTCAGGAAGCGGTGCGCGGCGAGGGTGCGCACCAGTTCGCCGCCCGGCCGGATGATCTCGACGGTGCCGGTGTTCGAGGTCGTCGTCCGGAATTTCAGCTTGATGTGCGACGCGCACTTCGACCCGGGGACGAAGGCGTTCGAGGTCGCCGTCCCGATTTCGACCCGGTCGACGAGCAGCGGGTCGCGCTTCACCCGTTGGGCGTAGGCGAAGGCGGCGGCGGTGGCGACGACGAGCAGCGCGAAGACGACGGCGGTCGCGTCAACCTTCCGCCGGCGCATTGTCCTCGCCGACGACGACCGAGACTCTGGCTGATCCCGAGACCTGGGCGACTTCGGTGTTCATCGGTTCGACCTTTTCGATCGAGAGCCGCTTGGCGACCTCCTTGGCTTCCGGCTTGCGGCCCTGCTTGAACATCACCACCGAGTTTTCGAACTGCGATTCGGTGTTCGTCACCGCCCCCAGTTCGAATCCCTTTTCTTCGACCTTGTCGCCCCAGGTCGCGGCCAGGCCGGTCGCTTCGGTGCCGTTCAGCACCGCGACTTCGATTTCGTCCGGCTTCACCTTGTGCACGGCGGCCTGCTTGCCCTTGTGGCCGCCGCCGCCCTTCGATTCGTCGCCGCCGTTGTTCAGCACCGCGTAGGCGACGCCGCCGACGACGAGGACGAAGACGACGAACAGCACCGCCAGCAGCGCCGGTCGCGACAGGGTCTCGCCGAAGGCGGAGAAGCGCTGGCGGAGGCGCTCCCCACGCGTGAGTTCGGGCAGCCCTTCCTCGCGCCGCCGGCGGCGCAGCTCGCGCTGCTCGATTGCCTCGTGCTCGGCCGTGCGGGCCTCCTCCAGTTCGCGCAGCTCCTCGGCGCGCTGGGCGGCGATGGTCTGTGTCTGTTCCATGCGCTCGGCTTCGCGCTCGGGAGCCGAGCCCGCCCAATCGCGCAACCGACGGATGTCGCGACCGTGCGCGAAGAGCAGCAGCGTGTAGATCGCCAGCCCGAGAAAGGAGGCGAGCCCCGCGAAGGAGCCGATTCTTTCGATGGTGTGGAGCAAAGTTGCGGAAGGCTACTCGTCCAGCACGACTCTCGTAGCGTCTCCGCCAGGTGAGGCGATGAGGTCTACGACCCGTTCCGCCAAATTAGCCTCATCTCCGGCCAGAACCAAGGCTTCCAGGGCGCTGAGCGTGGAATCGACCCAATCCGGCTCGAGCGGCGTCGCGCGCACCGCCCGGTTTATGCGTTTTGCGGCGGTCGGCTGGGGGACCTCGTGCTCCGAGAAGAGCACCTCGTGGAGCTTCTCCCCCGGCCGCGGCTGGGTGAACTCGATCGCGATGTCGGTTTCCGGCTCGTAGCCCGCCAGCCGGATCATGTTGTGGGCGAGGTCGACGATCTTCACCGGCTCGCCCATGTCGAGGACGAAGACCTCGCCTTTGCCGGCGCCGATGTCGCCGGCGCGGATCACCAGCTGCACCGCCTCCGGGATCGTCATGAAGTACCGCGTCATCTCCGGGTGGGTGACGGTGACCGGGCCGCCGCGCTCGATC
>DASZVB010000060.1:0-24219 GCA_035547195.1 Polyangiaceae bacterium | reverse complement strand
CCCCCGCCCCACTGTTTCGCGGAGGTGCCGCGCGCCTCGGCGAGGACGCGCTCGGCGGTCGCCTTGTCCGACACCACGATGTGCGAGATGCGACGTCGCTCGGGCTCCTTGAAATCCGCGCGGTGCGCTTCGTAATAAGCGCGCACGTCCGCGGCCGGGATCTGGTCGAGCGGCGGTTGCTTGTCGCGCAGCTCGCCGAAGACCTCGTCGCGCAAGATTTGCCGCTCCAGGGCCTTCGCCTCGGGCTTGTCGGCGAGACCCCGCCGTTCCGCCTCGCGCGAGAGGAGCTCGACCTCGACGATCTCCTTCAGCAACTGCTCGCGGCGATCCGGGGTTTGGTAGCGGGCGCGCTCGATTCGATCCATGCCGTCGAGCACCGCGACGTAGTCGCCCAGCGTGATGGTGCGGTCACCGACGCGCGCCAGGACGCGCGCGGCGAGCTCCGGCGAGAGCCCGCCCGGCGCGCTGGACGAGGACGAAGCCGCGGGCGCGCCGGCCGACGCGCCGCCGTCGTGCCGGCACGCGACCTGCGTACCGAGCCCGGCACCGACGATCCCCCAGGCGAGCCACGCTGAAAGCCGCCGGGCGGAGGCGGACGACATGCGCGCGCAATACTACGTCGCCATGCTTCTGTCACGCCGGGCCGGCTCGCGAAAAGCGCAAAGCTTACGGCATCGCAGGCGTCCGCCGTCCGGGGGTCGTTCCTTCGTTGCGGCACGGTGGGCCGAGCGGTAGTAGGTCGGCCCTGTGAACGCGCATCCAGAAAAGGCGCTCAGGTACCAGCGGGTCCTCATCAAGTTGAGCGGTGAAGCGCTCTGCGGGAAGGACGGTGGGTCGGGCATCGACACCGGCACGCTGAAGAGCACGTCGGTCGAAATCGGCGAGGTGCACCGCACCGGCGTGCAGATCGGCATCGTCGTCGGAGGCGGCAACATCTTCCGCGGCCTGCGCGGCGCGAGCGAGGGGATGGACCGCGCGCAGAGCGACTACATGGGGATGCTCGCGACGGTCATCAACGCGCTCGCCCTGCAAGACTCGCTCGAACGCGAGGGCGTCCCCACCCGGGTCATGACGGCCCTCGAGATCAAGCAGGTCGCCGAGCCGTACATCCGCAGGCGCGCGATCCGCCACCTCGACCGCGGATACGTCGTCATCTTCGCCGCCGGCACCGGCAACCCGTACTTCTCGACCGACACCGCCGCCGCGCTGCGCGCGATGGAGATCCGCGCCGACGCGTTGCTCAAGGCGACCAAGGTCGAAGGCATCTACGATCGCGATCCGAAGCGTCACGCCGAAGCGAAGATGTACCAAACGGTCAGCTACGATCGCTTCTTGAACGATCACCTCGCGGTCATGGACTCCACCGCGGTGACGCTGTGCCGCGAGAACGGGCTGCCCATCCGCGTGTTCAAGATGGCGACGGGCAACATCAAGCGCGTCTGCTTCGGCGAAGAGGTCGGCACGACCGTCACCGACGGCTGAGGGGAAGCGCGCCCTCAGCGTTCGAATATCTCGACCGCGATGCGGTAGCCGGCCGCGCCGGGTACGGTTTCGACGAGCGCGGCGTAGGCGCCGAGCGCCGCACGCAGGTTCGTCACGTGGCTGTAGACGCTGCGCACGGCGCCGTCGTCGTTGCGATTGAGCGCTCCGCTCGCGATTTGCTGGGGAGAGGCCGGACGGCCCTCGCGCTCGGCCAGAAAAGCGAGGATGGATCGCTCGGCGCGCCGCAGCCGATGCCGACCCGTCGGCGTCCCCAGATCGCGCTCGTAAAGAGTGAACGGGCCAAAAACGAGGGGTTTTTGGGCCGGATCTTGGGTGGGCGCGCCGGAAGTGCGTTCGCTCAGCGTGGCGCGTTCGCGGCGAGCGTCGAGCAGCGCCACCAGATCGCGCAGCGTCTGTTCACTGTCCGGCTTCGCCATGGGCACCGCGCCCCCGCGGAAGGCGACCGCGGCGAGCTCGGAGGTCATCCAGTTCGACACGACGGCCACCGCCGGCGGCGGCTCGAGCTTACGGAGATCCGGAAGGAGATCGACGCCTTGGCCGTCGCCGAGCTTGTTGTCGACGAAGGCGTAGGCGCAGGGCTGCTCGTGCCACTTCGCGAACGTGGCGCGCGCCTCGTGGAGCGAGCTCGCGACGAGCGTGGAAAATCCGCAGTTCCGAAAGAGTCGGTCGAGCGCGCGGACGGCATCGGTCTCGTCTTCAACCAACAAGATCCTGGCGGCGCCGTCTCGGTACACGCTCACGGAGGTCACATTTACACAGACGCTGACACGAAAACCACGGACAGCTTGTATCGACGGATCGAAACCGAAGTCCGCGATCGTCACGCGAATTTGAACACGTTTTGAAGTCGTCGTCGGAGAACGCGTGTTTAGGCTGTCGAGCCGCACCGCGCGCGATCGGCCGCGCCACGAGACCCACCTGTCGACGTCGCATCAGGTCTCGAAGCCGATTCGAGCGCGTGTCGAATACGAGCAGCGTGCCCCTCGCTTGACGCGTCGCAAAGAGCTCTCTCCTGCTGCGGCGACGGCCGGCTCACGGTCCAGGGACGCCGATCGACGGCGACCGCCACACGGCATCGGTCCACGAATTTCCCTGATTTCCGCGGGCGGAGCGCTCCCGGAGTCCCCGCCGGGATCCCGGCTCCCCCCGGGCGTTGCTCGAGGCTCTGCGCGCGCCTAATGTTGGCGCGAAAAACATGTGGAACTCCCTGCCCGGCTTCGGAACCGGCATTTTGTACGCGATGCTCGTGGCCGCGGCGTACACGTTCGCGGTGGCCGTCGCAGCCGGCCGCGGCCAGCCGCGACTTCTCGAATCGGCGCGGCGCGGCGCGTTCGCCACCTCGGGGCTCGTCGCGCTCGGCGTGCTCGTGCTCGCATACGCCTTCGTAACGCACGATTTCCGGATTCGATACGTAACGCGCTACAGCGATCGCTCCATGCCGACGGGCTACCTGATCGCCTCGCTGTGGGGCGGCCAGGACGGTTCGCTGCTCTGGTGGTCGTTCCTTCTATCCCTCTACACGAGCGCGTGCGTCTTCTGGCTTCGCGGAAAATATCGGCAGCTCCAGCCGTACGTCATCGCGACCCTGATGGTCATCATGGGGTTCTTCGCGATCCTCATGCTCTTCGCCGCGAACCCGTTCGAGTCGAACCTCGCGGGCGCGAAGCTCGACGGCGAAGGGCTGAACCCGCTGCTTCAGAACTACTGGATGGCGATCCATCCCCCCAGCCTCTACACCGGCTTCGTCGGCTGTTCGGTGCCGTTCTCCTTCGCGATCGCGGCGCTGGTGACGGGCCGCCTGGACAACGAGTGGATCGTCGCCGTCCGCAAATGGATGCTCTTCGCCTGGCTCTTCCTGTCGATCGGCAACGCCCTCGGGATGGCCTGGGCGTACGAGGAGCTCGGGTGGGGCGGCTACTGGGCGTGGGATCCCGTCGAGAACGCCGCGTGCCTGCCGTGGTTCGCCGCGAGCGCGTACGTGCACTCCACGATGATCCAAGAACGGCGCAACATGCTGAAGATCTGGAACGTCGTTCTGATCGTGATCACGTTCCTGCTCACCATCTTCGGCACGTTCCTCACGCGGGCCGGGCTCATCTCCAGCGTGCACGCTTTCGCCCAGAGCGACATCGGCATCTTCTTCCTGTGGTTCATGGGCTTCGTGTTCGCGGTCACCGCGGGGCTCGTCGTGTGGCGCCTCCCGCAGCTCCGGAGCCGCGGGCAGATCGAAGCGGTGCTGAGCCGTGAGGCCGCGTTCGTGGTGAACAACTGGCTGCTCGTGGGCATCGCGACGTTCATCCTCATCGCCACGATCTTCCCCCGCATCAGCGAGTGGCTGTGGAAGGAGACGGTCACCGTCGGACCGCCGTTCTTCAATCGCTGGATGGCGCCGCTCGGGCTCGGGCTCCTGCTCCTCATGGGCGTGGGACCGCTGTTCGGCTGGCGCAAGACGAGCGGCGTGTCGCTGAAGCGCGCCTTCGCGTTTCCGTCGGCGGTCGCTCTCGCCGTGCTCGTCCTTCACGTGGCGCTCGGCAAGCGGCTCGGGTTCCCCGCCTTCGTGCAGACGGACGCTTTCTATCCGGGCCTCGCCGGCGTTTTCTTGCAGAAGCTCGGCGCGTGCGCGCCGGCCGTGACCATCTGTCTTGCCGCGTTCAACTTCGCCGTCGTCGCCCAGGAGTTCTATCGCGGGGTCGCGGCGCGGCGGAGCAAGCACTCGGACGAAGGCGTGCTCGAGGCGCTCCGCAACGTAGTCGACAAGAGCCGGCGGCGGTACGGCGGCTACATCGTCCACATCGGCGTCGGGCTCATGTTCGTGGGCTTCTGCGGGCGCGCGTGGGAAATCGAGCACGAGGCGAGCATGTCGCCCGGCGACCAGCACGAGATCGGCGAATACACGGTCACCTACCGCGGCCCGCGCATGGAGGTGGATCCGACGAAGCGCATGATCTTCGCCGACGTCGACGTGGAGCGAAACGGCAAGAGCGTCGGCCGCCTCAGCCCCGCGCGGTTCATCTACACGAAGGCCGGTCAGCCGACGACGGAGGTGAGCATGATGCGCGGCCTCCGCGACGATCTGTATCTGGTGGTCGGCATGATCAACCCGCAGACGAAGCGGGCGACGCTGCGCTTCCACGTGAACCCGCTGGTCTCGTGGGTGTGGATCGGCGTGCTCGTCTTGATGGGCGGAGCGTCCATATCGCTCTGGCCCGAAGTCCGCCTGCGCGAGGTCGGCGTGTGGGGCTACCTGCGCGCGACGGCGGGCGCCGCCACGAGCATCATGCTGGCCATCGTGTTCGCCACCGCGCCGGCGCGCGCCGAGAGCGCCGTCGCCGGCACGCGATCCCGCGTCGCCGCCGTCGTGGCGACTCCGCCGGCAAGTGCGCCGCTGTCTCCGTTCGCTCACGGCGCCGCCCTTGCCACGGCGACGGGAATCGTCATCGCGGTCGTTCGCGGGCGCATTTCGCTCCGGAAGCGGTCTTGACGGCGACGGGACGAGCCAGCCTCGGGACCATGGACGTAAACCGCCGCATCGGCGACTCCGCGAAGTGGGTCGCGCCCGCAGTCGTCGTCGCCGCCTTGGTCGTCGGCGCGACGTCGGGCCTCGGCCCGGCGCTGCTCGTCCTCGCGGGCGGCGTCCTCACCGGGGTCGTCTTGCTGTTCTGGTCGAGCATCGGCCGGCTCACGGGGGAGTCGCCGCTCAGCCTCGAAGAAGCCATCGGCCTCGGCGCGCCGAGCCCGGAAGAAGAACGAAAGCGATCCATCCTGCGCGCGCTGAAAGACCTCGAGTACGAGCGCAGCGTCGGAAAGATCAGCGAAGAAGATTTCGCCGAGCTGTCGGCGCGCTACCGCGCCGAAGCGAAGACGCTGCTCAAGCTCATCGACGCGGAATCCGCGCCGATGCGAAAGCGCGCCGAGGAACGGCTCGCCGCGCGCCTTCGCGACGAGAGCGGTGAAGCGACGCCACGCAAATCGAAGAAGGGCAAATCCACGAAGAAGGCGGAGCCGTCGCCGCCCGCGCCGAAAGAGATCGCCGCGGACGCTCCCGTTTCGGCCGTCCCGGCGGAAGAAACGGCGCGCGCCGCCTGTCCGTCGTGTTCGACTTCGAACGACGCCGACGCCGCGTTTTGCAAGCGCTGCGGCGTGGCTCTCGGTAAGCCCGCGGGAGTGACGTCGTGAAGCGTACGCTCATCGCCTCGTCGGCGCTGGCGCTGCTCACCCTGTTCGCCTCGTCACCCGAGGCGCGCGCCCAGACCGCCGTGGATCCCGACGAGCCGCTGCCCGCCGGACATCCCCCCGTCGGAGCGGACGACGACGCCAACGGCGAGGCGGCGCCGCCCGGACATCCCGGTGCGATGCCCGAGCCGCCACAGGACCGGAGCTCACCCGCCCCGGATCTCCGCGCGGGCACCATCGAGGTGCACCTGCACGACGGGAAAGAGCAGCCCATCGCCGGCATGGCGGTGCGCCTTTCCGTGATGAAGCAGGACGTCGCCGAGGGCGATTCGCGCTCCGAGCACACCGGGATCACCGACGCGCGGGGCGTCGTTCTCTTCGACGGGCTCTCCAACGAGTCCGCGTACAGCTACCGCGTGAGCGCCTCGAAGGACGGCGGCGAGTTCGCTTCCGAGCCGATCCACCTCGGCGAGACGGCGGGCGAACGCGTGCTCCTTCACGTCTTCCCCGTCACGCGCGATCTGCACGAGGCGCTCGTCGGCATGCGCGGCGTCGTCTTCGTGCAGCCGCGCGAAGACGTCTTTCACGTCGAAGCGAATTTCCAGGTGCTGAACATCGGCACGCAGGCTTGGGTGCCGAGCTCCGTGCACATCGCGCTGCCGAGCGGCGCGAAGGCTTTCCGCGCGGGCGATTCGACGAGCGACGCGCGCGTCGAGCGTCCGGGTTCCGGCGACGCGGAGCTCCTCGGTACGTACTCCCCCGGCCAGCGCGAGGTCGGCTATCAATTCCAGCTCGACAACGATCACGAATCGCGCCGCACGCTCCGCATCGGCCTCCCCCCACACCTCGCGGAGCTCCGCGTGGTCGCGGAAGGAGCACGCGGCATGGTGCTGTCCGCCGAGGGGTTCCCAGCAGCCGAGCCGATGGAGGGCCAGGACGGCAGCCGGCTCCTCGTGACCGGCCGCAGGCTGGCTCGCGGTGAACCAGCGCTCGATTTCGTGGAGATCACGCTCGACAACTTGCCGGTCCCGAGCGCCGGACGGTGGTACGCCGTCGTCATGGCGGCCGGCCTCGCCGTGCTCGGTCTGGTGGCGGCGTTCCCGCGCAGGAAGGGCGCAGACGCGCGCCGCAAGCCCATCGACGAGGTCGAAGTCGACGAGGCTCAAGACCTCGTCCTCGACGAGCTCGTCGCCCTGGAGAAGCTGCGCCGCGACGAGCGAATCGGACCGAGGACTTACGAGGAAACTCGCGTCGAGCTCCTCGACGCCCTCGCGCGCCTCGAAGCCCAGCGGATCCCGGCTTAGAGCGCTAAATCCCCTTGTCCACAGCTGTGGATAACCTCCGGAGAAGGCTGCCTATAAGTCGTCACGATTTTGGCGGGTAAGCGGCGCACCGGTTTCATCCTCAGTTAATGCTGCGCGTCACCCGCGAGAAATCCCCAGGCCGCCGAACGAATTATCGAACGAATCCGGTACGTTCCACTGTTTCCCCCAGAATCCACAACACCTACTCTGGCTACTTCTCTTTTTATTTCAAATAGATCAGAAGAGAGTCGGACCTGGTCCATGGGGACCCCTGCGCGACCGGATCCAAGCTCTTTCGGGACGCTGGAACCGCAAAGCTCCCGCGAGTAGAGCTCAACGGAATGCAAGTCGCCGTCGCGAAAAAGGATCTGCTCCGCGTGGTCGCTCGTTGCCAGGGAGTGGCCGACAAGAAGAGCACGATGCCCGTGCTCGGGAACGTCTTGCTCGACGTCGACGGTCCCGGCTCGCTACGCCTCGCGGCGACGGACTTGAACCTCGCCGTCACCGGACAGATCAACGCCGAGGTGCAGAAGGGCGGATCGATCGCCGTCGGCGCGCGCGATCTGTTCGAGCGCGTGAAGATGATGCCCGAAGGCCTTCTCACGATCGCCACGAACGAAGGCTCGGGCGCGACGATCCGCGCGGCGAGCTCCGCGCGAAGGTACACGCTGCACGGCATTCCCGGCGACGAGTTCCCCGCGATCCCGGAGCCCGACGCGTCCGCGCCGACGTTCTCGCTCGGCGTCGACGCGCTCGCCACGCTCATCACGCGGACGCATTTCTCGATCTCGACGGACGACACGCGGCTGCACTTGAACAGCGCGCTCTTCGAGTGGGACGGCAACCGCGTGCGCATGGTGACGACGGACGGTCACCGGCTCTCGAAGATGGAGGTCACCGTCGCCGGTAAACAGGCGTCCGCGACCATGCTCATCTCGCTGAAGGGCATCCAGGAGCTCCGCAGGCTCGCCGACGAAGCGCGCGCCGAAGCGAAGGGGGACGAGAACGTCGCGCTCGAGCTCATCCAGAGCGGCGCCAACGCCTTCTTCCGGCTTCCGGGGCTGCTCTTCAGCGTGAAGCTCGTCGACGCGCAGTTTCCGCCGTATCAGCAGGTGATCCCCCGCAACGTCGAGCGCACCGTCGTGGCGCCGCGCGCCGCGCTGACCGACGCCCTGCGGGCCGTCTCGATCGCGGCGAGCGATCGCACCGGCGGCGTCAAGCTGACGCTCGCGCGGGGCACCATGCGCTTCACCAGCGAGAGCCCGGACAGCGGCGAGGGCTTCGACGAGGTCAGCGTGGACTACGACGGCGCGGACGTCACTATCGGGTTCAACGCGCGCTACTTCCTGGACGTGCTCGGCAGCTTGGACGAGGAGCGCGTGGAGATCGGTATCGGCGGCGAGCTCGATCCCGTCGTGGTGAGGCCGCACGGGTCCGAGGACTATGTCGCGGTGATCATGCCGATGCGCATTTGACGAGCCGTATCGTCTTCGAGAAGATCAAGGTCGAGGGGTTCCGCAACATCGCGGAGCTCACGTTCGAGCCGTCGCCGGGGATCAACGTCGTCAGCGGCGACAACGGACAGGGCAAGACGAGCTTGCTCGAAGCGCTCTACTTCGTCGCGACGACGAAGAGCTTTCGGACCGAGAAGGCGCGGGAGCTGATCCGTGAAGGATCCGACCTGCTCGCGGTGCGAGCGCGCGTCGTCGAGAGCGGCATCGCCCGCGAACAGCGGGTCGCCCTCGGAGCGCGGACACGTTCCGTGCAGATGGACGGCAAGAAGCCGGAGACGCTCTCGGGGTATGCGACGCGCACGGCCGTGGTCGTCTTTCACCCCGGCGACCTGACGATCCTGACCGGGGGCGCGAGCGAGCGGCGGACGCTGCTCGACCGTGTGGCTCTATTCATGGACCCGGCGAGCGCCGACCACCGCCTTCGCTACACACGCGCGGCTCGAGCCCGAAAGACGGTGCTCGAAGAGCGCGGTCCGGTGGCCGCGGACCTCGGGGCGCTCGAGCACCTGATGGCCCGGCACGGAAGCGAGCTCAGCCGCGCGCGCCTGGCCGCCGCCGATCGGCTCATCGCGGCGCTCGGTCCGCTCGTCCGGAGCATCGCGGCCCCGGACATCGTCGTGACCGCGAAGTTCGTGTCCGGGGGTTCGCTCGACGCCGCGGATCTCGAGGCCGAGCTCGGACGCCGCCGGGAGCAGGACTTACGCCTGCGCAGCGTCGGTTTCGGGCCCCAGCGCGACGACTTCGACGTTCGTCTCGACGGACGGAGCGTCCGGCGTCACGCCTCGCAAGGACAGCAGCGCATCCTGACGCTCGCGCTGAAGGGGGCCGAGCTCGCGTGCGTCCGGGATGCTCGCGGGGCCGAGCCCGTGCTCCTGTTGGACGACGTCTCGAGCGAGCTCGATCCGGAGAGGACGGGCGCCGTCTTCGAGTTCCTGCACGAGACGAAGAGTCAGGTCTTCGTGACCACGACGCGTCCGGAATTGTTCGCCACACCCCGTCTCGAAGGCGGCGCGCGAGTCGATTTTCGGCTCGTCGCGGGGGCCTTCGCGTGAGCGTCTCGAAGACGTGCAGAGCGTCTTCGGAGTGGTTATGAATGATGCTTCGGAAGGGGCCTCTCGCGGCGCCGGATGGGGATACGGAAATAGACGAAATCCCGAAAGAAAATACGGTCGTCCGCGGCTCCCGGAATCCTTGCTCGGACGCGTCGCGCGAGGTATATCCACGTAGGTTTTTCGAGTGCGCCGCTTCATCGCTTCAGCACCTTTTCAGGGCGGCCGCTCCGAATGAACCCCCCAGCGAGCCTCGACGCGCGCTCGACCGAGAGCGCCGTCTCGCTGACGTAATCAACACCTGTCCAACGAGGTTCTGATCGTGACCACGGAGGCGATCCAGAAAGACATGGCGGCGCCGCCGCCGCCCCCTGGTGAGTACGGTGCGAACAGCATCACCGTGCTCGAGGGGCTCGAAGCCGTTCGCAAACGTCCCGGCATGTACATCGGCGACGTGCACGACGGGTCCGCGTTGCATCACCTCGTCTGGGAAGCCGTCGACAACGCCGTCGACGAACACCTCGCCGGGCACTGCAAGGTCATCAAGGTCATCGTGCACTTCGACGGCTCCATCACCGTGGAGGACGACGGCCGCGGCATCCCGGTCGGCATCATGCCCGACCGCGGCGTCAGCGCGGCGGAGGTCGTGATGACGGTGCTGCACGCCGGCGGCAAGTTCGACCATTCGAGCTACAAGGTCAGCGCCGGCCTCCACGGCGTCGGCGTCAGCGCCGTCAACGCGGTGAGCGAATACCTGCGTCTGGAGATCAAGCGCGAAGGCCGCGTCTGGTTCCAGGAATATTGCCGCGGGGTGCCGCAGGCGCCGCTCTCGGCCATCGGAGAGAGCTCCGCGACCGGCACGAAGATCACGTTCAAGCCGGATACGCAGATCTTCACGATGGTCGAGTACAACTACGGCACGCTCGCGAACCGGCTGCGCGAGCTCGCGTTCCTGAACTCGGGTCTGGTGATCGAGCTCAGCGACGAGCGCGAAAACGGCCAGAGCGAGCGCTACGAGTACAAGGGCGGCATCAAGGAATTCATCGCGCTCCTGAGCCAGACGAAGGACCCGGTCCACGAAGAGGTCATCGCGTTCGACGCCGAGACGCCGACGGAAGCGGGCGGCCCCGTCAACATCATGCTCGACGTCGCGATGCAGTGGACGGGCAGCTACACGGAGCAGATCTTCTGCTACACGAACAACGTCTTCAACAAAGACGGCGGGACGCACCTCACCGGCCTTCGCTCGGCGCTCACCCGAACGCTGAACACCTACGGCCAAGCGCAGAACCTCTTCAAGGACGTCAAGAACGGCCTCACCGGCGACGACACGCGCGAGGGCCTCATCTGCGTCGTCCACGTGAAGCACCCCGACGCCTCGTTCGACTCGCAGACGAAATCGAAGCTCGTCTCGAGCGAAGTGAAGGGCGCCGTCGAGACCATCGTCTCCGAGAAGCTCGGCCAATTTCTGGAAGAGCACCCGCAGATCGCGCGGAAGATCCTGGACAAGGCGATCGTCGCGGCGAAGGCGCGCGAGGCCGCGCGCAAAGCGCGCGAGGTCGTTCGAAAGGGCGTGCTCGACACGACGTCGCTCTCGGGCAAGCTCGCCGATTGCCAGAGCAAGGATCCCGCGCAATGCGAGATCTACATCGTCGAGGGCGAGAGCGCCGGCGGCAGCGCGAAGCAGGGTCGCGACCGCCATTTCCAGGCCATCTTGCCGCTCAAGGGCAAGATCTTGAACGTCGAGCGCGCGCGGCTGGATCGCATGCTGTCGTCGCAGGAAGTCGCGACGCTCATCAGCGCGCTCGGTTGCGGCATCGGCGACACCGGCGGCTTCGATCTGTCGAAGCTCCGGTACCACAAGATCATCCTGATGACCGACGCCGACGTCGACGGCAGCCACATCCGGACGCTGCTCCTCACGTTTTTCTACCGGCAGATGATGGAGCTCATCCAGAAGGGCTACCTGTACATCGCACAGCCGCCGCTCTTCCGCGTGCGCAAGGGGAAGAAGGACCTCTACCTGAAGGATCAGACGGCGCTCGACGAGCACCTCGTGCAAAACGGCATCGAAGGGCTGTCGGTTCAGGCGTCGCGGGGGCCCGCGCTGTCGGGCAAGCCGCTCTTCAACCTCGCCCAGCGGCTACGGACCTTCCGGGCCATCTTGTCCAAGATAGATCGTCGCTGCGACGCGCGCGTGGTGGCGGCGTGGCTCCGCTCGAGCGACATGAACCTGTCCGATTTCCGCGACGGCGCGAAGGTCGAAGAAGCCGCGGTGGCCCTGCGCACCCGGCTCGAACAACGCTATCCGGACCTTTGTCCGCTCGACGTCAACGTCGACTGGGAGAAGGAACACAACTCCGGGCGCATCGTGGTGCGTTTTCGACCGGGCGCGTCGCCGCGGCCGGCGGTCCTCGATTGGCAGCTCGCCGAGAGCGCGGAATATCAAGAGCTCAGGTCGCTCGAAGAGGACGTCCGGTCCATCGGGCCCGCGCCCTACGTCGCGACCCCCGAAGGCGGGGCTCCGATGAAGCTCGAGGACGCGGAAGCGCTGGACGCCTACATCGAAGAGCGCGGGCGCAAAGGCATCATGATCTCCCGGTACAAGGGCCTCGGCGAGATGAACGCCGAAGAGCTCTGGGAGACGACGATGAGCCCGGACGCACGGACGCTGCTCCAGGTCCGGATCGACGACCCCATCCGCGCCGACGAGCTCTTCAGCGTGCTCATGGGCGACCAGGTCGAACCGCGCCGGAACTTCATCGAGCAGAACGCGCTGAACGTGCGAAACCTCGACATATAAGCGCCCGTGGGGTCCGCGACTAGCGGCGGCGGCAGAGGTCGTCTCGTTAGCCGTCGCGCTGGATTTCCGGACGGCCGAGAGAGGGTTGATTCCGCTAGGGCGCGACTTACCTTCAGTGCGCTGCTCGGCCCACGGGGCTGTGTCGTTAGAGGCGTCGGGTAAGCGAGGTTTCGTCATGAAAATGGACCGACTGACCACCAAGAGCCAGGAAGCGATTCGCGCTGCCGTCGACCGGGCCGTTCGCAACGGCAACCCGGAGCTCACTCCGGAACACATTCTCGTCGCCGTGCTCGAGCAGCGGGAGAGCATCGGCGCGCCGCTCGTCGAGCGTGCGGGGGCCGCGCCGGGCGCGGTGCGCCGCGACCTCGAGCAGCGCATCGAATCGTTGCCGAAGGTGAGCGGTGGCGCCGAGCCGGGGCTCGGACGCCGCGCGCTCGCGCTCCTGCAAAAGGCCGAAGACGAAGCGAAGGCGCTGAAGGACGACTTCGTCTCCGTCGAGCATTTCCTGCTCGCCGCCGCGAAATCGGACAAGGACGTGCAGGCCATCTTCAATCGCCACGGCCTCTCGTACGACAAGCTCCTCGCGGCGATGACCCAGATCCGCGGCGCGCACCGCGTGGCGGATCAGGATCCGGAAGGGAAGTTCCAGGCGCTCGAGAAGTACACGCGGGATCTGACGGAAGCGGCCCGACGCGGAAAGATCGACCCGGTCATCGGGCGCGACGAAGAGATCCGGCGGGTGATGCAGGTGCTCTCGCGGCGCACGAAGAACAACCCGGTGCTCATCGGCGAGCCCGGCGTGGGAAAGACGGCCATCGCCGAAGGCATCGCCCAGCGCATCGTGAAGGGCGACGTGCCCGAGTCGCTGAAGGACAAACGGCTCGTGGCGCTCGATCTCTCGGCCATGGTCGCCGGTTCCAAGTTCCGCGGCGAGTTCGAGGACCGGCTGAAGGCGGTCCTGAAGGAAATCGAGGCGGCGCAGGGCAGCATCATCCTCTTCATCGACGAGCTGCACACGCTCGTCGGCGCCGGCGCGGCCGAGGGCGCGATGGACGCCGCGAACATGCTGAAGCCGGCCCTGGCTCGCGGCGAGCTCCGGGCGATCGGCGCGACGACGCTCGACGAATACAGAAAGCACATCGAAAAAGACGCCGCGCTCGAGCGCCGCTTCCAGCCCGTCATGGTGGATCAGCCGAGCGTCGAGGACACCATCGCGATCTTGCGCGGCCTGAAGGAGCGCTACGAGGTGCACCACGGCATCCGGATCCAGGACTCGGCGCTCGTCTCCGCCGCCGTCCTTTCGAACCGGTACATCACCGAGCGCTTCTTGCCCGACAAGGCCATCGATCTCGTCGACGAGGCCGCGAGCAAGATAAAGATGGAGATCGACAGCTTGCCGTTCGAGATAGATCAGCTCGAACGCCGCATCCTGCAGCTTCGGATCGAGGACCAAGCGCTCAAGCGCGAGCGCGACAAGGCGTCGAAGTCGCGCCTCGACGAGCTGCACCGGGAGATAGCCGAGCTCAGCGGCAAGCGCGACGCGGCGCGAGCGCAGTGGCTCCGCGAAAAGGAGATCATCACGCAGGTCCGCGACAAGCAGCGCCAGCTCGAGGAGCTGCGCGCCGAGGAAGAACGCGCCCGGCGGCAGGGCGACCTCGGCAAGGCGGCGGAGTATCAGTACGGTAAGATCCCTTCGGTCGAGAAAGACATCGAGCGCCTGCGGGGCGACCTCGCCGCCGTTCAGAAGAACGGCTCTTACCTGAAGGAAGAGGTCACCGAGGAAGACATCGCGGCGGTCGTGTCCAAGTGGACGGGCATCCCCGTGTCGAAGATGCTCGAGAGCGAGATGAAGAAGCTCCTTCACATGGAGGAGAATCTTCGCAAGCGCGTCGTGGGCCAGGACGCGGCGCTGGTCGCGGTCGCCAACGCCGTCCGGCGCTCACGCGCCGGTCTCGCCGACGATCGCCGTCCGATCGGCTCGTTCCTGTTCCTCGGTCCGACCGGCGTCGGCAAGACGGAGACGGCGCGCGCGCTCGCCGAGTTCCTGTTCGACGACGAGAAGGCGATGATCCGCATCGACATGAGCGAGTACATGGAGAAGCACACCGTGTCTCGGCTCCTCGGCGCGCCTCCCGGCTACGTCGGCTACGAAGAAGGCGGGCAGCTCACCGAGCCGGTGCGGCGGCGCCCGTACAGCGTCGTCCTCTTCGACGAAGTGGAGAAGGCCCATCCCGACGTCTTCAACACGCTCCTGCAGCTGCTCGACGACGGCCGGCTCACCGACGGTCAGGGGCGCACGGTGGACTTCAAGAACACCGTCGTCATCCTGACGAGCAACGTCGGTACGGTGGAGCTGAACGCGCTCGAAGAGCGGCGCGATCTCGACGACGCCGAGAAGAACGAGGCGATGCGCAAGGTGGCCATGGAGTCGCTGCGAGGCTTCTTCCGGCCCGAGTTCTTGAACCGCCTCGACGAGATAGTCGTCTACAGAAGGCTCGGACGCGAACAGATCCGTCGCATCGTCGACATCCAGCTCGAATACCTCGGGCACAGGCTCGCGCGCCGCGAGCTCGCTCTTTCGATCTCCGACGCCGCGAAGGACTACCTCGGCGAGATCGGCTGGGATCCGCAGTTCGGGGCGCGTCCTCTGAAGCGCGCCATCCAGAAGAACCTGGAAGACGAGCTCGCGCGCCGAGTCCTCGAAGGCCAGTTCTCGCCCGGCGACACCGTGATCGTCGATCGCGCGGCGAGCGGCGGGCTGACGTTCACGACGCGTCCCGGCGCACCGCCTGCGCAACGGCCCGCGGCGGCCGCGCAGTAAGGCGCAAACGGTCTCGCGGACGTCGGATAGGGCCTATTGCGTCGCGCCCTGCATGTGGGAACTGGCGGAACGCTGCGCGCCGGTGCTTGCCGAGCCTACTGATCGCCGCCGTGTCCGTGAAGGACGACGCGTCGCACGAGTGAC
Organism: Polyangiaceae bacterium; assembly: GCA_035547195.1. GTDB lineage: Bacteria > Myxococcota_A > Polyangia > Polyangiales > Polyangiaceae > DASZVB01. Next base: position 8,908 of record DASZVB010000060.1, on the reverse strand, counting down.
AACCCGGCGTACGCGGCCAAGAGCCGCACCTGGCTGCGCGCGCTGGGGAACGACAATTGACGGTCCGTCGTGCCGTCGGCGGTGGCGACCGCGAGGTGTACGTCGCCGACGGCTTTCGACGGTGTCCCGCCGGGGCCGGCGAGGCCGGTGACGGCCAGCGCGACGTCGACGCCGAGCGCGCGGCGAGCGCCTTCGGCCATGGCGCGCGTCACTTCCGTGCTGACCGCGCCGCGGCTGGCGACGAGCGTCGTGGGCACGCCGAGTACGGCGGTCTTCACCGAGTCGTCGTAAGCGACGATGCTGCCGCGGAAGAACTCGCTCGCGCCGGGATGATCGGTGATGAGCTGAGCGACCAAGCCGCCGGTACACGACTCGGCGGCGGCGAGGGTCAGACCGCGCTCGCGGAACAGGGAACCCACCGACTCGGCGAAATCGACGCTGCCTTCGCCGTAGACGACGTCGCCGAGACGGCTCTTCGCCGCTTCGGCCGCGGCGATGGCGACGCGCTTCGCTTCTTGCTGCGTCGGCGCGCGCGCGAGCACCTTCACCTCGATTTCCGGGAAGTGCGCGCGGTACCCGATGACGACGTGATGGGCGGCCTCGATGCCCGCGAGGCGATCGTTCACGGCGGACTCCGGCATGCCGAAGGTCCGAAGGCGCACCTGGTAGCTGCCGCCGCTCACGAGCGTCCGCAGATCCGGCGCGACGTGATTGGCGAACATGGGCTTCATCTCGTTCGGCACGCCGGGCATGACGAAGAGGCGGCAGCGACCGATGTTCACGACGAACCCGGGCGCCGTGCCGTTCGGGTTCGGAAGAACGGTCGCGCCGCGCGGAAAATCTGCCTGCTTGGCGTTCGAATCGGTCAGCGCGCGCCCGAACCGGGCCATGCGAGCGCGGACGGCCTCGAGCGACGCGGCGTCGCGCTCGAGCGGTACGCCGAGGACGGCGGCGACGCACTCGCTCGTGATGTCGTCGGTGGTCGGACCGAGTCCGCCCGTGGAGACGATGACGGAGTGCGTGGCGGCGAGGCGGGCGAGCGCGCTCTGGATGTTCGCCCTGTCGTCCGGCACGACGGCGACCTCGGTGACTTCGTGTCCGACGAGCGTCAGCTCTTCGCAAAGCCAGGTCGCGTTGGTGTTCGCGATCTCGCCACGAGTCAGCTCGGTACCGATGCAAAAGACGGCCGCCGTCATCGGGGTAACGTCAATGGTAGTACCGAGCGCGGCGTTGTGTCAGTGATGAGGTCGAAAACGTCATGGGGTGGCCGCGCTCACGGCCGAAACGTCGTACGCGCAGCGAAACCCGATGTGGCGGGCGGCTTTCTGCGTCGACTCCGCCGACCAGCTCTTCAGCTCGACCGCGGCGACGGATAGGTAGGAGCCCCCGCGCGCGACGTGCGTGCCGTCTCGTTCGGTCGTCCATTCGGCGACGTTGCCGACCAGGTCGAGCGCTCCTTCCGGCGTCGCTCCGTCTGGCCGCGTCCCGGCGAGCTCCACGCCGCCGCCCGTCGCGCAAGGTCCCTCCACCAAACCGAAAGCGACGCGGCGACAGACGAGCCCGGTCGCGCCCCAGGGAAAGCGGCGACCCTCGACGCCCATGGCGGCGAAGAGCCACTCGTCGCTGGTCGGGAGCCGACCGCTCTCGAGCCGGCAGAAGCGCTCCGCTTCCTTGGGATCCACCGAGGTCACCGGTAACCCGGGTTCGACGTCGCCCACGGCCCGGCATACGCCCGCGCGCACGCAGTGCTCCCAGCGCTCCACCGTCACCTCCGTCATGTCGAGCGCGAACGGCGCGATCAGCGCTGTCCGCGGCTGCACCACGCCTTCGGTCTGCCAATCGTCGGACCCGATGGCGAGGCGGCCGCCGCTGTATTTGAGGTGCCGTTCGTCGGCGGCGCATCCACGACGCGACGCGAGGAGGTGCAACGCCGCCGGGCACGACGTCGGCCGGCCACTGCAGTGGCCGTGTGAGACCTTCTGTCCCTCCGGGCAGCAGCGTCCCTGTGAAGGCGAAAGACCCGCGCCGCAGCGCGCTGGATCGGCGCGCTCGCGTACCGCGAGTCGAACGACCCCGCTGATCGCCGCGAGCGCGGCGCAAGCGCCGGCGACCGCGATGCCGGCCGCGACGGTTGCCCTCAATTCTCAATCCCCGGCGACGACGCCGAACACGAGCTCGCCGATCTGCGAGATGGAGATCTCGATTCGATCCCCACCGGCGAGCGGACCGATGCCTTCCGGCGTTCCCGTCGCGATGAAGTCGCCGGGTGCGAGCGTGGTGAAGCTGGAGATGAACGAGACGAGCCGCGCGACATCGAAGACCATGTCCGCCGTCGACGCGCTCTGGCGCACTTCGCCGTTCTGTCGCAGCGTGATGGAAAGCTTCGACGCGTCGATGCCGCGTACGACGACCGGGCCCGCCGGGCAGAACGTGTCGTATCCCTTGGCGCGCGTCCACTGGCCGTCCTTGAGCTGAAAATCGCGAGCGGTGACGTCGCACAGCGCCGTGTAGCCGAACACGAAATCGAGCGCGCGCTCCACGGGCACGCGGCGGCACGGCGCGCCGATGACGACGCCGAGCTCCGCCTCGTAATCGACGCGCATGCTCTCCTTCGGCAAGATCACCTTGCCGCCCGGAGGAGCGAGGGACGTGAGGGTCTTCGTGAACACGATCGGATCGTCCGGCACGGCGCCGTCCATCTCCGCGGCGTGGGCGCGGTAATTCTTGCCGATGCCGAAGATGGTGCGCGGTTCCACCGGGCACGCGAAGGTGCTCGCGTCGGCTGCCACGGATTCGCCGGTTTCTTTCCCAGCGAGCCACGGCGCGCCGTCGAGCAACACGGCCCGATCGCCGTCGAGGCGGGCCCAGCGCTGGCCGCCGGCGAGGTTCAGCCGCGCGTAACGAACGGGAGTAGCCATGCGACGCGCGGAAGCATAGCTCGCCCGGGCGAACGCGCGTCGGCAAATCAGCGACGGCGTCGCCGCAAGAGCGCGAGCGCGAGCCCGGCGAAGGCGCCGAAGAGTGCGACGGTCGTGCCCCGCGACTTCGGCGTGACGTTGCAACCGCCGGAGCGCTGCGAATCCTGGGCCGGGGGCAGCTTCGTGCTTCCCACCGCGGGCAGGACCGGGAGCGGTGGGATCGCGCCGGACACGGCCTGGCAAGCGATGCCCGTCCCACCGTTGTTCGAGTACGAGACGGCGGCCGCATAGCCCTTCGAACACTGGCAAGTCGGGTTGCCGTTCATCGCGACGCAGGTCCCGTGGCCGCCGCAGTCGACGCCCGCGCAGGCATCGGTGACCGTGATCGCCGCGCCGCCGTCCGGCGCGGCGCCGTCGAAGTTCGCCGCGACGGACTCGCAATACGTCGCCGCGCCGCCGCCCGTCGTCGTGACGCGCGCGACGGCGTCGGAGGCGCACGCGCAGCCCGTCGTCGTGGTGGCCGCGCCGCCGTTTTGGCCGGGCTGGCTCGTCGCGACGCACACGCCGCGACGTCCGCAGTAGTCGAACGTGCACGGGTCGACCGCGCGCGGCGGCGTCAGGATCGACGACTGACACCCTAGATTCGGGTCGGAGAGGTCGTGGATGTTGTCGACGTCGACCTGCTTGCTCGCGACCATGAACGTGGGATCCGCCGTCATTTCCTCGGCGCTCAGGCGCGCGTAGAGGCGGGTGATGTACGGGTGCTGCGACAGCACGTCGAGGATGGCCGTCTTCGCGTCCATGCCGTCTTGTGTGGGAGCGAACATGCCCTGGAGCTGCGACGCGAGCTCGCTGGTCGGCTTCGCGTACTCCGTGACGAACGCCTGACCACCGACCTTGTCCGATTCAGACGACACCAGCGTGAGGTAGTTGTTCTGGTTTCCGTACTCGTCGAACTGGATCGAGCTGTCGGGGATCTTCAGATCGATGTAGTTCTCCGGCGCCCATTTCTCGTCCGCGAGGATCCACGCGACGATGCCCATCTCCGGCTGGGCGGCGACGGCCGTGAGCCGCAGCGGGATCATCGGCTTGTTGGCGTCGTAGGTCATGCCCAGGGGCTGGATGTCGCTCACGTCTTTGTTCGCCTGCAGACGTAGCGCGACGAAGTTCATGCCCGCCTCCACGTACGGCTCGAGGAGCGGGATCATCTTCGTCGTGATGCGGTAATCGTGAGTTTGTAGCCAGTCGACGAGCACCGTCGAGCTCGTCGCTTCGAGCGTCGTCGTGTCGTAGGGACCGACGGCTTGCGTCGCGAGGACGGTGACGCCGTTGTCCGTGGCCACGCCGGCGTCGACGGAATGCGGCGCCTCGCTGGCGACCCCCGGCGCGCCGCGATAGCAGACGTTCTTGAAGTATTTCGGATCCGTCGCTTGCGCCAGCGCACGCATCCCCGAGTCCGGAAAATCCGACGTCAGCTTGGGGATGCCCGGCGCGGGGACGATCCACGCGAAATTGTCTTTGTCGCCCGAATATTGAATTTGAACGATGGCGGTTACGGTCTGATCGCTGTTGACCGTGAAGAGAATGTGCTCCGCCGTTTGATCGACCGGGGACGCCGAGCAGAAGAAGCCGCCGCACGCCTCGGCCCGCGGTGAGGCTCCGGAGACGGCGAGCGCGGTGAGGACGCCGCCGAGCCAGGCGCGCTTTCGGTGCGGTGACGTAAGGGCCATGCGATCGGAGGCTCCGAAGCAACCGTCGTGCCTTACATAACCATTGGACTTCCGCGGAGCGCAAGCGCCGCCCGGCACACGTTGGCACAGCCACCGCGACGCGGCGTGCAAGATCCCGCTTCAGGACTCGAGCGACTCGCCGCGAAGCAATCGCTTCAGCGCATCTTCGTCGATGACCTTCGTGCCGTGCTTCTTCGCGAGATCGAGCTTGCTCTTGCCGACTTTCTCGCCGGCGACGAGATACGTCGTGCCCTTCTTCACCGCGTCGTGCACCGTCCCGCCGGCGGCGCGGATGGCCGCGTGAACGTCCTCGCGCTTCTGCGAGAGCACTCCGGTCACGCAAAACGACATGCCGGAGAGCGGTCCACTCTCCGCCGACGCCTGGACGGGCTCGGGTCGCGATACGCCGTGCTGCTCCAGCCGTTCGAGCAGCGCCCGCTGCTCCCGATCCGAAAGAAATGCGGCGACGCTGTCGGCCATTTTCGGCCCGAAGCCGGCGATGCCGTCGACGATCTCGTGCACTTTGTCGGGCGGCCACGCGAGCATGCCTTCGAGCGAGCCCGCCGCCTGCGCGAGCTGCACGGCCGCGACTTGCCCGACGTGTTCGATGCCCACGCCGGTGATGAGCCGCCCGAGCGTCCGCTCCTTCGACGCCGCTATCGCCGCGACGACGTTCTCGGCGCTCTTCTTTCCCATGCGCTCGAGCTCGGTGAGCTGTTCCACCGTCAGATCGTACAGATCGGCGACGTCCCGCACGAGGCCGCGCTTCACGAGCTGATCGACGAGGGATTCGCCGAGCGAGTCGATGTCCATCGCGAACCTTCGCGAATAATGAAGGATCGACCCCTGCACGACCGCCGGGCAGCGCCGATTGGGACAGCGCCGCGCGACCTCGTCTTCGCGCTGCTCCACCTTCGTGCCGCACACCGGGCAGCGCTCGGGCATCTCGAAGCGGCGCTCGTCGCCGGTGCGCGCTTCTTTGTCGGCGGCGACGACTTGAGGGATGATCTCGCCGGCCTTCTGGATCGTCACGATGTCCCCGATGCGCGCGTCGAGCCCGGCGATGATGTCGCTGTTGTGCAGCGACGCGCGCGACACGGTCGTGCCGGCGAGCTGCACCGGTTCGAGGACGGCCACGGGCGTCAGCGCGCCGGTGCGTCCGACCTGGACGACGATGTCGAGGAGCCGCGTGTTCGCGCGTTCGGCGCCGTATTTGAAGGCGATCGCCCACCGCGGAAACTTCGCCGTCGCGCCGAGGATCTCCTGCTCCTCGAACGAGTCGACCTTCACGACGACGCCGTCGATCTCGTACGGGTAGTCGGCCCGGCGTCGCTCGACGTCGCCGATCGCGGCGAAGATCTCCTCGGGAGTTTTGCAGAGGACGTGCTTGCGGTGCGTGGGGATCCCGAGCTCCGCCAAGCGCTCGAGGGCCGTCGAATGGCGCGGCGCGAACTTGCGGCCCTCCACGACGCCGTACATCACCGCGCGCAGCGGGCGCGCCGCCACGACGCGCGGATCGAGCATGCGCAAGCTGCCGGCGGCCGCGTTGCGGGGGTTCGCGAACGGCGGGTCGCCCGAGGCGGCGCGGGCTTCGTTGATCTTGTCGAGATCGCGCCGATAGATGACGACCTCGCCCCGCAGGGTCAGCGGGTCCGTGTACGGAATCGTGAGCGGAAGAGACCGAATCGTCCGGAGGTTTTCGGTGATCTCTTCGCCGGACTCGCCGTCGCCGCGCGTCGAGCCCTCGGACAGCCGGCCCTCCCGGTACAAGACCTCGATGCTCGCGCCGTCGAGCTTCGGCTCGACGCAGAACGAAACCTCGGTGCCGTGCCGGAGCCCGTCCCGGACGCGCCTCAGGAATTCGCCGAGCTCCGCCTCGGAGTAGGTATTGTCGAGGGACATCATGCGCTCGACGTGGCGTACGCTGCGGAGATCGCCGCGGAGCGAGCCGCTGACCCGGTTCGTCGGCGAATCCTTGGTGCGAAGAGCGGGGTGCTGCTCTTCCAGATCTCTGAGCTCGCGGAGGAGCGCGTCGTATTGCAGATCCGTGACGGTGGGATCGTCGAGGACGTAGTAGCGGTAGTCGTGCGCGTGGATTTCGCGCACCAGTTCCCGGTGACGAGCCGCGGCGTCCTTTGCAAGCTGCATCCGGGGTCTCCTCTTCCGCGGTCCGGAGAGGAAATCAAGTGTCCTCCCGGCGCCTTTGGGTTGCACGACCTTGATGCTAAGGTGCCCCCTGTCGATGGCCACCTTGCCGGAGCAGCCGATGCCCGCCTCGGAGCGAGCCCCAGCGTCGGACCAAGAATTGGAGCACGCGCAGGCTCCCGTTCGAGACACTCTCTGGTGGCGCATCGGCGGCCTGGTCAAGACGGTCCGCCCTCACCAGTGGGTGAAGAACGTGTTCGTCCTCGCGCCGGTGTTCTTCGCGAAGGACCTGTTCGAGCCGCGGCTCGTCCTGCGCGCGGCCGGCGCGTTCGGCGTCTTCTGCCTCCTCGCGGGCGCCGTCTACACGATCAACGACATCGCCGACGCCGAGGCGGATCGCCTGCATCCGGTGAAGCGCTTCCGGCCGATCGCGTCGGGGCGCGTCTCGGTTCGGGCCGCGCGCATCCTCGCCGTGGCCCTCATCGTCCTCGCGCTCGGCGGCGCGCTCTACGGGCCCTTGCCGTTCTTCGGCGTGGCCCTCGTCTATTTCCTCCAGAACCTCGCTTACTCGTTCAAGCTGAAGCAGTACGCCTACGTCGACGTCGTGCTCATCGCGGCGGGGTTCGTGCTGCGGGTCATCGGCGGCGGGTACGGCACTCACATCCACATCTCGGGCTACCTGCTCGCGTGCACCGCGCTGCTCGCGCTCTTCCTGGGGTTCGGCAAGCGCCGTCACGAGCTCGCCTCCGCGGCGAAGCGCGCCAAAAAGCAGCGCGCGGCGCTCTCGCGTTACAGCACGCAGGGGCTCGACCTCGCGATGAGCATCACGGGCGTCGCGACGATCGCGAGCTACTTCGCGTACACCATCGACCCGAGCACGAAGGCGTACTTCGGCTCCGACAAACTCTGGCTCACGACCCTCTTCGTCGTGCTCGCCGTGCTCAGGTTCCTTTACCTCGTCCGGTCGAGGCCGCGCGCCGAGAGCCCGACGCAAGAGATGCTGCGCGACGGTCCGTTCGTCGCCGCCGTTCTGGTGTGGGTCATGGTCGTCATCTGGATCGTGTATCAACTGAAGCCGAGCTGACGGGGTCGCGTCGCTGACATGGCTTCTGCGCCCGAACCTTCCGCCGGAGCCACGAGCCCGAGCGATCCGTGGTCGGACCTCGTGCTCACGCTGCCGATGTTCATCGGCTACCATCTCGGCGTCATCTTCTTGCCCATCCGCAACGCGGCGGACGTCGTCACCCGCGAGCTCGTCGCGCTCGCGGGACACGATCGCGCCGCGTACGGCGGCCTCACGCTGGCGATCGGTCTCGTCTACGTGCTCGTCCTCGGGCTCGCCGGGCGCGGTCACGCGCTCCGCTGGCAACGCTTCGCGCTGATCGGCCTGGAGGGCATCGCCTACGCCGTCGCCGTCCGATTCGTCGCCAGCTACGTCGTCGGCCGCGTTTTTCTCGGACCCCAGCCCGACGCGATCGCAGCCGCGGGCCCGTTCACCGGCGTGGTGATGTCCCTCGGCGCGGGATTCTACGAAGAGCTCCTCTTCCGCGCCGCGCTCTTCGGCGGAGGCCTGCGGCTCGTCACGATGCTCTATCCCCTGACGACCGCGGTTCGACGCGTCATCGTTCCGGTCGCGTGGGCCCTGCTGACGTCGGCGGCGTTCAGCGCATGGCACTACTACGGCGCTCTCGGCGAACCCTTCGACGCCCAATCGTTCATCTTCCGTTGGGTATGCGGCCTGGTATTCGTCACCATCTACGCCCTCCGCGGCTTCGCCCCCGCCGTATGGACGCACGCTGTGTACGACCTCTGGGTGCTCGTCTTTTGATAGCCACTTGACATTTTTTAGCGCAGAGGCCGCAAAGAGCGCAAAGGCCGCAAGGGGATTTGGGGTTGTCCAGATCGCGACGCAGACAAGACGTGGTGCAGACCGGGTACATGGGTGACGAAGTAGACCGGGCACATGGGTGACACCTGAGAAGGGCACGGGCTAGAGGGCAGCGTGCCTTGGAAGGTGAGTAAACCCGTGGATCTTCGAATGGAAATGATGGTGCGCCTCGCCGACGGCGAGAGGCTCACGGACCTATGTCGTGAGTACGGAATCTCGCGGAAGAC
>DASZVB010000059.1:0-260591 GCA_035547195.1 Polyangiaceae bacterium | reverse complement strand
GCGGTGTCCAGCCGATCCATCTCGGCCTTCGCGATGGAGCCGTTGGCGAAGAGCGCCTTTCCGCGCTCGTCGTCCGCGGTGGCTTGCGTGAGGGTCACCTCGGCGGCCTTCTCGTTGGCCTCCGCGTCGTGGATCTGCTGGGCGTACGAGGAGACGCCGACCGACGCCGACGTGAGGCCCGCCTCGGCGACGGATTTGTTACCGACGGCGTTCGCCTCGTCGACGAGCACCTCTGCGTCCGCCGCGTCGGCGTTGGCCTGCGCGGATGCGAGCGCGGCTTCCGCCTCGGCGAGCTTGGCGCGCATCGGCGCGTCCTCCAGCTCCGCGAGGAGATCCCCCGCCTTCACCTTCTGATTTTCGATGAAATGGACGTGCGAGACGATGCCGCCGATGCGGGCGGGCACGGCGACGACGTCGCCGTCGACCTGCGCGTCGTCGGTGTTCTCCAGGCCGCGGTGGGTGACGTACCAGGTGCCGCCGCCGAGCACGGCGACGAGACCGAGGGTTCCGAGAAACAGCTTTTGACGAGAAACGGGGCGGCGTTCAGTAGCGGTGGTCTCGGCGGGAGTTTCGTCGGCGAGGCCAGTCCGGGCAGCGCTAGTCATTCTAAACGGGGCTTCCTCCGCGAAGATCGCGGGTCGGTTGAACGGTCCTATCTATGATGCGTCCTACTTGCTTTGGCAACGGCTCGTTGCCATAATTCTTCAGGTCTACTGGCGGATTTTTTTGGGCGATTCACCGCCCGGTCCCATGACATCCACTCGTACTGGAAGTACCCGGCGCACCGAGGGTGTGCGTACACACGGCCGAAGCGCGCGTGTGGTCGAAGATGTGCTGCGCGCGGCGCTCGAAGAGATCGGGCGTGTGGGATACGAGGCGCTGCGCTTCGAAGACGTGGCCACGCGCTCCGGCGTCAACAAGACGACCATCTACCGTCGCTGGCCCACGAAGATCGAGCTCGTCGGCGCCGCTTTGGGAACGCTCATGCAACCCGGTGAGCAGCCCGACACCGGCTCGGTGCGACTGGACTTGCTCGAGCTGCTCCGAGCGATCGTGAAGCGCGCCGAATCCCCGCTGGGGCGCGGGCTATTCAAGATGATGCAGAACGAGGCAACTCACCCGGACGTGTTGCGCGTGAAGCGCCAACTCCACGCCGATCACGTGCGCGCGCGCGGCATCGTCGTGGAGCGGGCCATCGAGCGCGGTGAGCTGCCCGACGACACGGACGCCGATCTCGTCGTCGAGCTCGTCTTTTCGCCGGTCATCCGTCGCGTGATCAACGGCCTCACTCCCGCCGACGAAGAATTTCTGGAAGCGGCGATCGACGTGGTCCTCGCGGGCGCTCGCGCCGGCGCCGCGCATCGTCGCGCCCCCCGGCCGAAAGCACTCGGTCTCTGACCCTCCGAGCCGCTAAGACAGCTGCTTCTTGAGGCGGCTGATCGCGAAGTGCGTGCGGTTCTGCTCCGGAATCACGTCGTTCTCGATGCGCTGGCGCGCCGACGGCACCAGCTCGGGCAGATCGCGCCGGTAGTCGTCGCGACCGTGATCTTCGCCCTCTTCGAGCGCCAGGATCGCGGCCTTCTCGCCGAACGTGACCGCGCCGGTCTCGACGAGCTTGGCGAAAGCGCCCCACGGACCGGATCCCTGCGACGGCTCGCCCCCGTATCGACGGATCTCGTCCATGAGCACCCGGGCGCGCTCGGCGTGCGAGCGCTCGCAATGCTCGAGCATGCTCCGGTGCGGTGAGTGGTCGAGCTTCTTCAGCGCGAGGCGATACGTCTCCACCGCAGCCAGCTCGCCACGCAGAAAGGAGTTGAGATGATCCACGGTCCGTGACATCGCTTTGTCCATCGGGTCCTCCTTGTGGTGGACGCGACCTGCATCCCGCGCGGCGCGTCCGGCCGATGGCGGACGAGGCATGAACCAGGCCAGGACGCGCCGATTCACCGCGTCGTCTCATGGACACGATCCACTGCGAATGACCGGCCGCACGAGACGCTTCGTCCCATGCCGATTTCGGCGCTAGCGTCGTGACGCTCACGCGAGATCGAAGAGAAGTACCTCGGCGCCCGACGTCGCCGCGATGTCGATGGGACCGCCCTGTTCGATGGCGGCGGCATCGCCGGCATTCAGCCTTTCGCCCTGCACGTCGACGCTGCCCCGCGCGACGTGAAGCCAGGCGTACCGTCCTGGTCCTAGGTCGTAACGTGCTCGCTGGCCGTCGCCGAGCGTGCCGGCGTAGAGCTGTGCGTCCTGGTGGATCGTGACCGAGCCCTCGCGGCCGTCCGGAGAAGCGACGAGTCGCAGCTTGCCCGCGCGCTCCTCCGCCGAGAACGACTTTTGTTCGTAGCTCGGCGAGTAACCGGCGCGATCCGGCAAGATCCAGATCTGCAAAAAATGAACTCCGTCCGACTTGGACGGATTGAATTCGCTGTGCAGGACGCCCGTACCGGCCGACATGCGCTGCACGTCGCCCGGACGGATGACGGACCCGTTGCCGATGCTGTCCTGGTGAGACAGCTCTCCTTCGAGGACGTACGACAGGATCTCCATGTCGCGGTGCGAGTGGGTACCGAAGCCGCGGCCGGGCTCCACGCGATCCTCGTTGATGACGCGAAGCGAGCGGAACCCCATGTTCTTCGGGTCGTGGTAGTCGGCGAACGAGAAGGTGTGAAACGAGCGGAGCCAGCCGTGGTCGGCGAACCCCCGATCCCCCGAACGTCTGATTTTCATGCGAGCGACGATAAGTCGTACGGCGCGCCGAGCAAGAGCGAGGCCGTTGGCGCCCGGAACCGGCGGCTTCGCGCGACGCGCTCAACTACGCGAAAACGCGGCGGCGAGGGCGCGGGCTTCGACGATGTTGTCCTCGATGGAACAGTATGTCCACCCGCCGTAACGACCAGCCGAATGCACGCCGTGTCCGCGGAGGACGCCCGCGAGCCTTCGATGCTCGGCGATCGACCGCTCGGTGATGTGCACGTACGCGGGGTCCATGACGACGTGATGCTCCGCAATGAGTCGATGCTCCGGCGTGGTCACGCCTTCGCGCACCAGATCGGAGAGGACGCGCTCGCGCACGGCAGGGACGTCGACGGCGGCGTCCTTCGCGAAGCCAATCTCGACGTAGAGGCTCAGGCGATCCGTATCGAAGATGTTGTCGTAGAAACCGACGCGATAAAAGACGCGCTCGGGGGCCGGATAGTACATCCAGTGCACGTCGCGCGGGCCCTTGCGGTCGAAGCCGAGGTTATACACGAGCACCTTGTTCCAGGTGAAGACGCGCGGATCGTGCTCGAGACCCGTGATCCGCAGCAGGCGATTGAAGGGCGCCGACGAAACCAGGCGCTCGTACGCGATTTCCCGCCGTGAGGTGCGCGCGACGCGGCGCTCGAGATCGACGGCGAGCAGGGCTTCGTCCGTCGCGACGGCCGAGGGACGCACGGCGCTCGCGAGCGCTTTCACGTACTCGAACGCGCCGCCTTCCGGATACGTGAAGGTGGAGTTGTAGCTCGTGTTGTCCGCGACCCGCATGTTGCGGATGATGTCCGTCAGGTCGGCGTGCGGAAAGAAACGGCCCATCGCGTTCTTGTCGAGCGTCGACAGATCGCAGGCGTAGAGCTTTTCGTTGTACGGGATGAGAAACTTCTCGGCGATGCCGCGGCCGAAGCGCGCGTAGAGCATCTCCTTGAAGTTCCTCTCCGGCGCGCGCGCCGCCCCGTGGCCGAGCAGCTCGAGCGGCGCGCGAGCCATGTACAGATCGTACAGACACTCGATGAAGTCGGCCTGGGGGAGCTGGTGGATGTTCTTCTGGAACGGGAAGTCGATGCGCGCGCCGCGGAAGGCGACGAACGAGCGCTTCTCGACGGTGCGCACCGCTTGATCGCCCATCCGCGCGCGGAGCCACGCCTCGATCTCCGGATGCTTGAAGTGGAAGAAGTGTCCCGAGTAATCCCAGACGAAGCCTTCTCGCTTGATGGTCTTGCAGTATCCGCCGATCTCGCGGTCCGCCTCGAGGACGACGTAGTCGTCGCCCTCGAGAGCGGCGGCCGTCGCGAGACCGGTGATCCCGGCGCCGACGATGAGGGTTCTCGTGCGCTCCAAGGGGCCTCTACATCCGCTCCGGCGCTTCGATGCCGAGCAGCTCGAGCCCGAGCGCGAGCACGCGCGACGTCACGTCGGAGAGCGCGAGGCGCGATTCGCGTTCCTCCGCCGTGCTCGCCCGAAGCACGGGGCACGCTTCGTAGAAAGCGGAGAACGCGGTCGAAAGCTCGTAGAGGTACGTGCAGAGCCGGTGCGGCTCGAGCGACTCCGCGACTCCGGACACCGCCGTCGGAAACCGGAGCAGCGTGAGGGCCAGCGCCCGCTCGGCCGGCGCGCGGATGTGGATCGCGGAAGGTTCGGGCACCTGCGCCTCGGCCTTCCGGAGGATGGACCGAATGCGCGCGTGCGCGTACTGCAGGTACGGCGCGGTGTTCCCGTCGAAGGACAGCATGCGGGCGTAGTCGAAGACGTATCCCTTCACGCGATCGCTCGAGAGATCCGCGTATTTCACGGCGCCGATGCCGACCATGCGGGCGACTTCTTCGCGTGTCTCCCGATCCAGCTCGGGATTTTTTTCGGCGACGACGACGCGCGCCCGGGCGATGGCTTCGTCCAGCAGATCGACGAGACGCACGGACTCGCCGGCGCGTGTCTTGAACATCTTGCCGTCTTCGCCGAGCACCGCGCCGAACGCCACGTGCTCGGCGCGCGCGGGCGGCTTGAGCCACCCCGCGAGCTTCGCGGTCGCGAAGACCATGGCGAAGTGCTGCTGTTGCTCGGCCCCGACCACGACGAGGACGCGCGTCGCGTGCAGGGTCCCGATGCGATAGCGGATCGCCGCGAGATCCGTCGTGGCGTAGCTGTAGCCGCCGTCTTGCTTGCGGACGATGAGCGGAACCTTCGAGCCGTCGCGGCCGGTGAAGCCCGGTGGAAACACGCAGAGCGCGCCTTCGCTCTCGACCGCGAGCCCCTTCTGCACCAGCTCCGCGACGACGTCGGCGAGCATCGGATTGTAGAAGCTCTCGCCGGCGACGCTCTCGCTCGAGAGGCGCACCCCGAGCTTTTCGTACAGCTCCGAGGCGTGGCGCAGCGTCGCGTCCACCAGTCGCTTCCAGAGCGCGAGGGTCGCCGAGTCGCCTCCCTGAAGCATCACCACGCGCTTGCGCGACCGCTCGGCGAAGGTCTCGTCCGCGTCGAACTTGCGCCGGGCCTCTTGATAAAACTCTTTCAGCTCGCTCATCGAGCGGTCCGCGTCGCCCTCCCCGACGTCGAGCAGGTGTTCGATGAGCATCCCGAACGGCGTGCCCCAATCACCGAGGTGGTTCTGGCGGATCACGCGGTGCCCGAGCGCCTCGAGCACTCGTGACAGCGCGTCGCCCAAAATGGTGCTCCGCAGGTGCCCGACGTGCATCTCCTTCGCGACGTTGGGCGACGAATAGTCGATGACGACCGTGTCCGGTTTCTCGGCCAGCTCGAGCCCTACTCGGCTCGCCTCCGCGACGGCACGGAGCTCGCGGCCGAGGTAGGCGTTGCTGAGCGTAACGTTCACGAAACCGGGGCCTGCGACCTCGAGCTTTTCGAAGACGTCCGGCTCGTCGATCTTCGAGACGATGGCGGCGGCGATGTCGCGCGGCGGCTTGCCGAGCTTCGCCTTCAACGAAAGCGCCGCGTTCGCTTGATAATCGGCGTGCTGCGAGGCGCGAACCGCGGGATCGACCGCGGCAAATTCGTCGCCGAAGGCGTCCTTCTGCGCGCGCTGGAAAACGGCTCGGATGTACGTTTCGGGATCGGCCATCGAGGGGGGCACTTCGTTTACCACGGCCCGGCGCTCGGGGCGCCTCGGAACGGCGCATTTGCTATTGTGGCGGAGCCATGGACGGAAAGCTCGTCGTACGCGTACTTCAGCATGCCGCGCAGGAAGGGCCCGGGCTCGTCGCCGCGGAGCTCGACACGCGCAACATCGGGATCGCGGTGACCCGGACGGATCTCGGCGAAGAGGTCCCCGATCGCCTGGACCGTGAAGTGGGCTTGCTCGTCATGGGCGGGCCGATGGGCGTGTACGAAGTGGACCGCTATCCGTATTTGGCCCGCGAGCAGCGGCTCATCGAGAGCGCGCTTCGCGACGGCGTGCCGGTGCTCGGCGTCTGCCTTGGTTCGCAGCTGCTCGCGGCGACCCTCGGTGCCCGCGTGGCGCCCGGCCCGCGAAAAGAGATCGGATGGTTCGACGTGACGCGCACGGAAGCCTCCGCGAACGATCCGCTGCTCGGCCGCACGCCGCGTCGTTTCCGCGCCCTTCACTGGCACGGCGACGTCTTCGAGCTGCCGAAGGACGCCGTCTCGCTCGCGCGCTCCGAGCTCACGTTGCACCAGGCCTTCCGCTGGGGCGAACACGCGCATGGATTTCTGTTTCACCTGGAGGCCGGGCACGCCCAGGTGGCGGCCATGGCGAACGCGTTCGCCGACGAACTCCGCGAAGCGTCGGTCGACGGCGACGCGCTCGTCGCCGAGACGCCGGCCGCCGTTCGCGACGTCGCGCCCGTGGCGACCGAGGTATTCGGGGCGTGGGCAGATAGCCTGATAAGACGCCTAGCCTGACGAGTAGCGGAAAACTGGCAGCGCGCGACGACAAGGGTCGCGAGCGCCTGCCCTCGGATGGGAAGCTACGCACCTCGCGGGCAAGGGGGTGGGGCGGAATCACGCCGGACGCGCCGGCGCGCGGCTCTTCGCGCCTCGCCTCGCGGGCAAGGGGGGAGGCGGAATCACGCCGGACGCGCCGGCGCGGCTCTTCGCGCCTCGCGTGCAAGGGGGATACGCGCGACGAACAAGTCGAGTACCTGACCGGGACATCGAACACTTGACCGAGTGTCGTGGAGCGTTCAGATCGGGCTCATTTGCTGCTGCTCGAATCTCGCCGAAAGGCATCTGGGGACATCAACGGGACATCGGCGCTCCCATGTACCGCTGATGTCCCTTTTCATGATGGGTGCCCTCGGTCGAGCCGATTTCTTGCGGTCGCGAAGGGTGCTTCCCCCGCGTGATCGACGCGCCATGTCCCGGGCAAGGACATGGCATTTCGCGTTCGCGAGATGCGCGCAATGTAAAATCATTCGGCCAGCTCACGCAGTGACAAGGGTCGCCTTGGTGCGTGCCCGTGCGCAGTCGTCGGTGCTCCGCTTGGTGTGCGTGCCCGTGCGCAGTCGTCGGTGCTCCGCTTGGTGCGTGCCCGTGCGCAGTCATCGGTGCTCCGCGCTGGTCTGCGTCGCATGGATTGCGTCTCGGAGCGGCGCCGGCGCGGCTGCAGGGACGCGCCTTCGACCAGCACGGGTACCCGGTGCGGCGCCAGGTCTTTCGCCGCGCCCGTTCCCGCGGGGCGCACCCTACCCCTCCTTGCAAACGCGCTACCGTGGCGCGCGGCGATTCGCGGGGGCGCGTATCAGGATCTGCAGCTCGGCGCGTATGCCGCCGACGTCGACGGAGCGACGGGAGGATACGACGAGGCCGTGTCGTTTCGCGGCGAGATCGGTGCGGGACGGATTCGGCGTGACCCACACGACGCGGCCGTCCGCGGTCAGCTGCGACGCGATGTTGCCGAGGGTCGCGTCGAGTAACGCGATGACGTCGCCTTCGCCGCGCACGCGTTTGCCGTACGGGGGATTGGTGACGACGAGGGTCGGAGGTACGGGCAGCCGCAGCGTGCGCGCGTCCGCGGCGAGGAGCTCGTAGCGCTCCACGCCGGCGGCCGCGAGATTCTCCTTCGCCCGCGCGAGCGCGGCGGGCTCGGAATCGCTGCCGTAGAGCTTTTCGTAGCGGCCGAGCAGCGCGCGCTCCACGAGCTCCATCGCGGAACCGGCGAACGGATCCCACACGACGTCGTTCGCGCGCACGCCGCCCGTGCGCGCGAGCGCCGCCGCAATCGTGGGATGCGACGAAGCGAAGAGCGTCTCGCGGCGGTAGGCGAAGCGCGGGTCGGCGAGGCCCCGGGGCCACAGCTCGACGAAGATCCGGCTACCAGACTTGCCACTCCGCTCGGTGACGACGACCTCCCACGGGGCGTCCGTGGGATCGTTGAAGAGCTCGGGGCGCGCCGCGCTGACGGCGGCCGCGACGCGGAAGTTCCGGGCGCGCTTGCGCCCTCCCTCGGCCCAGGAGAGCCGGTACCGCAACGGGCCGCGCGTGAAGCGCGTGAACAGAGTGACGGCGAGCGGGCTGGTGATCGCGCCGACGACGGCGCCCTCGACGCCTTCCGCGCTCGCGGCGACGGGCGGGAGCGGGAAGCCGATGTGCAGGAAGGTGCGCGCGGAGAACAGCGCGCCGAGCGGCTCGCGAAGGGTCACGGCGACTCGCCCCCGACCGACGATGCTCGGTCCTCGCGCCGGGCCGAGCTCCTCGACGAGGAGTTCCTCGAGGCCCGCGCGCACGTGGAGGAGCACGGTCACGGGTTCGAGCGGCGGCGTATGAAGCGCGATGATCGACGGCTCGCGGCGCGCCCGCGCTCGAGCGAGCTTGGTCGTCGCTTCCCGCACGATGCGCGTGAGCTCCGCGTCTCGGCTGTCGAGAGTCGAGAGCGCGGCGCGGCCCGCGTCGCCTCCCACCTTGCCGATCGCGGCGACGAGCGCGCGCCGTTCGGCCAAGTCGCGCGCGCGTGAGAGCGCGTTCACGAGCGCCGCTTCGACGCCCGGATTTCCAATTTTGCCGAGGGCGCTCGCCGCGCGGCGTCGCGTCCGCGGGTCACCATCTTCGAGCCGAAGCACGAGCCACTCGGTCAGCGCCGGATCGGAATTCGATTGCGCGACGCGGCCGACGAGCGCGCACAGGCGCGCTCGCAGCGAAGCCTCGGCGCCGTCGAAGAGCGCGCACGCCCGATCGGCGGCGACGGAACCGGCGCGCGAGAGGGCGCGTTCGACGACCTTGGCCCCGTCGTCGTCCGCGGACGCGAGGCGCTCGAACAGCGCGGGGAGATCGCGCTGCGAAGGCGTGTACCCCGGCGAGCGGAGCAGGGCGTCGAGTCGCGCGTCGCTCACGAGGTCCGTTCGCTGATCGCTTCCCGCACGAAGAGATCTTCCAGCGACTCGGTCCTCGGGACGACCTCCGCGAGCGTCAGGTTCTCTTCGACGGCGCGTTTCACGATCTCGCCGAGGCCCACGGCGCCGACGACTTCGACGGAGAAGCGCGCCCCGGCGCCGCGCACGGTGTGCCCGCGCTCCCGGCAAAACCGCTCGAACGACTCGGTCATGTGCTCGACGACGACGTCGGTGCGCTTCACGTCCTTGCGCAGCAAGGTGTCCATCGCGCCGCTGACGAGGACGCTCCCCTTGCGCAGGATGGTGACGTGGTCGCACATCATTTCCACGTCGCTCAAGATGTGCGTCGAAAAAAAGATGGTGCGCCCCCGGTCGCGCTCCTTCAAGATGAGATCCCGCACTTCCTTGCGGCCCACGGGGTCGAGGCCGCTCATCGGCTCGTCCAAAATGAGGAGCTCCGGGTCGGCGACGAGCGCCGCGGCGAGCCCGGTGCGCTGCAGCATGCCCTTGGAGAGGCGTCGCACGGGTCGGTCCGCCGCGTAGAGAACGCCGGCGAGCGAGAGCACTTCTTCCGTTCGCCGCCGGAGCCCGCGCAGCGGGAGCCCCGACAGCCGCCCGCACATCTCGACGAACTCGCGCGGAGTGAGGTAGGGGTAGACATACGGGTTCTCCGGCAAGAACCCGACCCTCCGCATCGCCTTCGCGCTGCCGATGGGTTCTCCGAAGACCGTCGCCGTGCCGCTGGTCTGCGCGATGAGACCCGTCAGCATTTTTATGGTCGTCGTCTTCCCCGCCCCGTTCGGGCCGAGAAAGCCGTAAATGTGCCCGGCGCGTACCTCGAACGACACGTCGCGCACCGCTTCCACGCGTCGCATCCAAAAGCCCTGCCGAAATACCTTCCCGAGGTGAAGGGCCTTGATCAACGCATCCGCCACGGCCCCGCCATTATAAGCGCTCCTCATCGAGTGAGCCGTCGAGAGATCCGACCTCCACTACCGGCTGGTGCTTGCCGCAGGTTTCTGAAACGATGCTAAGAGTAATCGCGTCGGACTCTGCTCTCGGGGTTAGTGAGGATCACCTTCCGTAAGGGCAAGAGAGCAGAGGAATCGAGGAAGCATGCGTCGAACCCTTGGAATCGTGTCCGGTCTCTGTCTCTCTACGCTGTCGTTCGCGGGCGTCGCCGCGGCGCAAGTGCCGCCCCCGCCGGGCCCTGCAGCGCCCGAGGTGCCGCCGCCGCCAGGTCCGGCAGCTCCGCCTCCCGGATACGCCCCCGCGCCGGCTCCGACGTATCCGCCTCCGGGCGCACCCGCTTACCCGCCGCCCGTGCAACAAGGGCCCGTCGGACCCGACGGCATGCCCGCGCCGGCGTACCCGGGAGCGCCCCTGCCCCCAGCGGCTCCTCCGCAGCCCGCGCCGCCCATGGGCGGGCAAGCGAGCCTGTCGCTCGGCGGAACCGCCGCGGCGAACGCCACGGTGCCGCCGACCGAATCGACGGGCGCGGAGGAGCCGACGGACGCGACTCGCGCTTATCGAAGCGAGTCGCTCAAACTGCAGAACTCCGTGAACGCCGCCACCGGCCTCTACCGCATGTACTCGGCGGACACGGCCGCCGTCGGCACGTTCCGCTTTTCGTTGTTCACCGGCTACTTCAGCGGCTCGGGCTTCCTCTGTCCGACGTGCGCGGCGCCGAACGGCGGGTCCTCCGCTCAAAGCGACGAAGCGACGCACGTCAGCGGCGACATCGGCATCAGCGCGACGCCGCTCTCGTTCCTCGAGGCGTACCTCGGCGTGCACACGAGCGCGAGCTCGGACTCGCTCGGCAGCCCGAAGCTGCTCCAAGTGCTCGGCGACACGAACTTCGGCGTGAAGGCGTTCATGCCGCACGAGGACGACCAGATCTTCACCGCCGGCGGCTCGGCGGAGGTGTGGCTCCTGAACGGTACCGGCGCCGTCGGCATCGACAACGCGAACTTCAACCTGCGCGGCTTGGCGACGGTGGACCTGAACAACAAGAAGAAGAAAGAGGATCGGATCCCGCTGCGCGCGCACCTGAACCTCGGCTACACCTTCGACCAATCGGGGAAGCTCGTCGAGAGCATCGAGAATCAACAGGGGCACCGCATCACGCGCATCGAGCGGTTCGGGCTCGGCATCAACCGCGTCGACAGCTTCACGATCGGAGTCGGCGCCGAAGGCATGTTCGACATCGTCCGGCCGTTCCTCGAGTGGACCATCGACGTCCCGGTGAACCGCCAAGATCACGTCTGCGACAACCTGCTCCGGGCGGCGGGCGATGAGTGCCTCGGCAACGCCGCGGGCTTCAGCACGACGCCGTCGCGCATCACGCTCGGCGCGCGCGTGTACCCGTGGCTCGAGGGCCTGGCGCTGCTCGCCGCGATCGACATCGGCACCGGGGCCACGTCCTCGTTCATCGAGGAGGTCGTGCCGGAGATGCCGTGGAACCTGCACTTCGGTCTGGCCTACGCCGTCGACACGCAGCCCCGCGTCGAAATCCGGCGCGTCGAAGCGAAGCGCCCGCCCCCGCCCGAGGTGCAGAAGACACCGCAGATCATCCTCGGCACCGTCGTCGAGAAGGGCAGCAACACGCCGATCCCCGACGCTCAAGTTCGCTTCGACGGCCGCGCCATCACCGGCATGATCACGCTCGCCGACGGCACGTTCCGCACGCCGGATCTCGACCCCGGAACGTACACGTTCGACGTCTCGGCGACGGGTTATCGCGACGGACAGTGTTCGGCGACGATCGGCTTCGCGACTCCGGGCGCTCCCGTGTACGGCGCTCCCGGGCAGCCCGCCGCGCCCGGACAGCCTCCGGGGTACGCGCCGCCGGCGGATCAAAGCGGCGCGGCGCCGTACGGCGCACCTCCGCAACAGCCCGGAGTTCCTGCCGGCGCCCCCGGCGTGCCCGGAGCTCCGAGCGGTCCTCCGCCTGCGGCGACGGTCGTGTGCGAGCTCGAAGCGCAGCCCAAAGTCGGCAACGTGAATGGTCAGTTGCGCGACGCGGAGACGAGCGGCGCCGTCGGCGGCGCATCGGTGAAGATCACCGACAAGATCGGCAGATCCCTCTCACTCACCGCGGACGCCGCGGGCTCGTTCCGATTCGAGAACGTTCCACCAGGACCTGTGACGATTGCGGCAGAAGCGCCCGGTTATCTGCGCGCTGTGACAGAAATCGAAGTGAAGCCGCGCAGCGACGTCGTCGCGCAGATCGCCCTCACGAAGCGTCCGGCACATCCCAACGTGGTGATCACGGACAAGGAATTGAAGCTGAAGAAAGAGGTGCACTTCCAGCACGATTCAGCGGAGATTCTGCCGGATTCGATGGGCATCATCGAAGAAGCAGCGGACATGCTCCGCACGCATACGGAGATCGGAAGTGTCGAGATTCAAGGACACACCGACGACTCCGGGACTCCCGAATACAACATGCGTCTTAGTGCGGAGCGCGCGAACGCCGTGCGTGAAGCACTGATCCGCGACGGTGTCGAGCCGAACCGCCTCACTGCTCGGGGTTATGGTCAAGAAAAGCCACTCGTCCCCAATACCAACGAGGCAAATCGCGCCAAGAACCGGCGCGTCCAACTCATCATTCAGAAATAATCCGCGGAGGGACGGGGCTCTTCCCCAGGATTGAGCGTCCGCTCGGGGAGTCCAGACGGTGGTGGATACCCGTTCGAGGACTCTCGACGCGACCGCCAGACGCAGGGGTAAGGCTCTACGTTCCGCGAACTTCTCCGCAGGGCCATGAAAAAGGGCGCAGCACCTCGCGGTTGCTGCGCCCTTCGCGTCGCCTCGTTTCGTCGAATTTATTGACGGACTTCGGCGCCGATTCCGAGGGTGTCGTAAGGAGGCGGCAAGTCCTCCAGGCCCCCCACGGACGCGGGCGGCGCCTCCGAATCCGGTCGCTTCGAGAAGCGCTCGATACCGAGGTCGAGGAGCTTCAAGAAGAACTCGTGCGCCTCGTTCTCGAGCTTGCCTTCGCCGCCTTCCAGATAGGAATTCAGCGACAACCCCGTGAGGGTGGCGACGATGAGCGTGGAGAGCGGCTCGGTGCGGCCCGGATCCGCCGTGTCGATGCCGAGCGCGCGGGCCACGCCGGCGGCGATCATGCGGTGGTGCTCGCGGCGCAACGCGACCGCCTGCTCGCGCACCCGCTCGTCGTTCCGGAGCTCGCTCCAGATGCCGAGCTCGAAGCCGATGTCGTGCGTCTCGGCGGCACGCCAGATGGTACGGAGCACGTCCGTCACCGCGCGCGTCGTCCCTTCCTTCAGCTCGATCAGGGCGTCCTTGATGCGCCCGAAGTGATCCGCATAAGCAAAGCGCTGGGCCTCTCGGACCAGCGTCGTCTTGTCGTCGAAGTAGTGATAAATCACACTCTTAGGAATTCCGATTTCCGAGGCGATTTCCGCCGTCGTCGTATCGAAGCCGGAGCGTGCGAAGCACCGGACCGCCGCTCGAAGGATTGCGGCAACCCGGGGCTTAGACCAATCGACCGCACCGGACGGCGCTGCGGGCGCCTCCGAGCCGTGAGTCTGCTGGGGGCTCGACTGAGCCGGGAACTGATTGATTTCGGTCCCGGCCGCCGACTCGTCCATATGCATCTGTTCTGACATCAGTTGCTCTCCCAAAAAGTCGTGGCGGTTTGAGCGGTCCGCGAGGCCACCCGTGTTTTCGACGCAGCGTGCAAGATGGATGCCCATCCAGCCGGAACCACGAATGCTGCATCGCAGAAGACCAAGGGGCCGGAGCAGCCACTCGAAAACTGGAACAGGAACGTTCTTGCTCCCGTTTGGAGCAAAAATGTTCCACAACTTATCACCGCTTCGTCAACCCGCGTTGTCGGATCAGCCGCTCCAGCGATTTCCGGTGGATGCCCGCATGTGCGGCAGCGAGATCGAGGTCCGAGCCATACCGGGCCACGAGTCGAGTCAGGTAGTCACGTTCTGCCAGGCGGCGGGCTTCGCGCAGCGACAGGTGTTCAGCGGGGACGCCGAGCGGGGGCGGCGGTTGGGAGCTGCCCTGCGACGATCGCACCTGCTCCGAGCGATCGAACGAATCGCGCTGAAGCACCGTCGCGTTCGATAGAGCCGCCGCGCGGCGCACGAGATTCCGGAGCTCGCGCACGTTGCCGGACCACGGTTGATCCAACAGATGAGCGATGGCGTCGGGCGAGAGCGTGCGCTTCGGTCCATCGAGCTGCTGCAGGATTCTGTTCGCGAGCAGCGGGATGTCTTCGCGGTGCTCGCGAAGCGGCGGCATGCGCACGACGACCTCGGCGAGGCGGTAGAGCAGGTCTTCCCGAAACGTCCCTTCTTCGACCATCGCGGCCAGATCGCGATGGGTGGCGGCGAGCACGCGCACGTCGACTTCGATCGGATCGCCGGAGCCGATGCGCGTGACCTCTTTTCGCTCCAGCACGCGCAGCAGCTTCGGCTGGAGCTCGAGGGGCAGCTCGCCGATCTCGTCGAGCAGGATGGTGCCGCCGCTGGCCCTCTCGAACGCGCCGATGCGGCTGCGGTCGGCGCCGGTGAACGCGCCGCGCTCGTGTCCGAAGAGCTCCGCGAGGATGAGGTTCTCGTTGACCGCGCCGCAGTCGAGGATCACGAACGGGCCGTTCGCGCGGTTCGACAACGCGTGCACCGCGCGCGCGGCGACCTCTTTACCGGTCCCGGTCTCCCCGACGACGAGGCACGTGAGCGATACGCTCGCCACCTTCTCGAGCAACGCGAACACCGTCCTCATCGCCGCCGACGAGCCGTAGAGCTCGCCGAAATGCTCGGCCTGCGATTCGCCGATGGGCACCCAGGTGTGGGTCGGCTCGAAGATGACCGCGGTGTCGCCGAGGATGAGCCGCGCGCCGGGGACGAGCGGCGCTTCGAAGACGCTCACGCCCTCGACGAGGGTGCCGTTGGTCGAGCCGAGATCGCGAACGGCGTAGCAATCGCCGCGAGCCACGATCTCGCAGTGGTGCCGGCTCACGGTGTCGTCGGTGAGCCGGAGGTCGTTGCTGGTCGCGGTGCCCACGCTGACGCGCGCGCCCAGGATGTCGCAATGCAGGCCCGCGTCGGGGCCTTCGGCGACCGTCAGCTTCAGTCGATGGTGCGAGAGCGACGGCGCGACCCCGTTGAGCCCGTCCGGCAGGAGCCGGCGTTTGGTGAGCATGTCGGGGAGGATGGGGGGGTCGAGCGCCGGCACGGAGGATCACTCGCCGGAAGAGCGCCGCTGGGGGTCGATTTCTTCGGGGCGCATGCTGTACTCGCCGGATCGGGCGGTCTTGCCGCGGCGCAGCTCGTGGCGAAGCCGCTCGCACATCGAAATGAGCGCGGGGTTCTCGGTGGGGCGGAAGAGGGTCTCCATCGCCGTCACGTGAGCCTCGAACGACGCCGGCTCGCCTTCGAGGAGAGCGAGCTGCGCGCAGGCGCGGTGGAGCAGCCCGCGCGCGACGGGATCGCCCGTGTTCGCGTGCTCGCGGAGCGCCGCGTCGAGCTCCGCCCGCGCCGCCTCGAAGCCGCCGAGGCCGGCGAGCGCGTGAGCGTGCTGAATTCTCGCCGCGAGCGTGGCGCGCGAGAAGCGGCCGTCGCCCATCGCCGCGAATGGGCGCGTGATCCGTTCGGCGCGAGCGAATTCACCCTCCGAGTTGTAGATCTCCGCGAGCAGCCCCGTAGCCATGGAACGCCCCGCGAAGCGGGGAGCGCCGTTCAGGAGCACGCCTTCGAGCAGGACGCGCGCCGCGCGGAGCTCGCCGCGTACGCGAAGGTGCGCGGCGCGCGCCACGACGGCGAGCCTTCGATACGCGGGGAGCTCCGCCGCCAATCGGTCGAGCCTGCCCGACGTCAGCTTGAGCCCCATCACGTCGTTTTCCCGCACGTACACGAGCAGCATCGCGGGCGCTTCCCACACCTCGAGCTGCCACGCCGAGCCGCGCGAGATGGCGCGCGCGTCGATGCGATCGCGATAGCGCCGGGCGCGGCCCACCTCGCCGCGATACGCGTGGTGCATCATGCGCAGCTGATCGGCGATCATCTCGAAGATCCCTCCGCCGAGGGCCGCCAATCTGTCGGCGTACTCGAGGACGTCCTCGGAAACCCGCAAGAGGGCCATCACGCCGAGCGCGAAGAACGAGCCCCCGAGGAGCAGCGACAGCGACTTTGCCGGAAGCCGCGTCGGGCCGTCGTCCTCGAAGGCCCGCACGACCGCGCGGAGCTCTTCCTCCGCCTCTGCGTACGAGCCGGCGCTCATCTTGCGAACGGCGACCGTGTACCGGTAGACCCAGGGCGCCGGGTGGCCGTCCCCGAGGTGCGCCAGAGGTTCGAGCGACGCCTGCACGTCGGCGAGCCCTGCGTCCTCGAGGCAGACGGCGAACACCGTCGAGAGCGAGATGGTGCAGCAGAAGAACATCTCGAAGAGCTCTCGCGTGGAGACCTGCTCGGCGTCGCCCGCCCCCAGACGGCGGTCCGCCGCCGCCATCGCGACCGCCTCGGCGACCGCGCGCGGCCTCTCTTTGCGCTTCGCGAGCTCCGCTGCCTGCTCCAGGCCGACCGCGCCGCGGAAGAGACGGAGCGCCTCCGCGCCGTAACGGAACGCGAGCCGGTAGTCGACGCCGTGGGCGGCGGACGCGAGCGGCCCGACGAGGAACGAAAGCTCGTGGCTCGGCCGGCCACGCTTGCGGTAGACGGCGAGCGCCGCTTCGAGCGCCGGGACCGCCGCGCGCAGGTCGCGCGACTCGAGGATCAATCGCCGGCCCGCGCACGAGAGCAGCTCGGCGCCGCGATCTTCGTCGCCGCCGAGCAGCAAGTGGAAGCCCGCGTTGATGTAGTCGAACGCCGTCCCCCGGCTCGAGCGGACGAAGGCTTCTCCGAGCTTTCGGTGCAACCGGCCGCGCCGCTCGGCGCTGACCTGCGCGTGCAGAACCCGGCGCAAGGCCTCGTCGGCGAAGCGGTACTCGCCGGCGGCGCCGACGAGCACGCCTTCGCTCACGAGCTCGTCGAGGAGCAGCATCGCCGCGCGCGGCGCGCGGCCGGTGTCGTCGTGCACGAGCCACAGGCACAGGCTGAGCGGCAGCGCCGCGCTCGCGACGCTGAGCGCTTCGGCGAGCGAACGCGCCGCGGGACGGAGTCGCGAGAGGCGCGCCGCCGACGCCTCTTCGAGGCTCGCGGAGAGCGCGTCGACGAGCGACGCTTCCGGAAGCAGCCACGCGCCGCCCGCGTACCGGACGACCTTTCGCTCCACCAGATCCGTGACGAGCTCCATGCAGCACGCCGGGCTGCCGGCGCTCTTTTCGTGGAGGCTCGCGGCGAACCTTCGCAGGTGGGGCGCGTCGCCGAAGAGCGAGTGCACGAGCTCGGCGACGGCGTCGCCGCGCAGCGGCGCGAGCCGGAGCACGCTGGCGAAGGCGCCATGCGGCATGTTCGCGGGCCGCTCTTCCCGGGACGTCGCGATGACGAGCAGCCTTCGCCCCCAGGCCTCGCGAGCGAGGGCGGCTATGAAGCGCGCCGAGCCGTCGTCGGCGGCGTCGACGTCGTCCACGACGAGGACGAGCGGACGGCGCTCGGTGAACTCGGAGAACCACGCGACGAGGGCGTCGTGAATCTCGTCCTGCCCTTCGACGCCGCGCTCGTCGAACGGAGCCGCGGAGCGGCGCTCCACGAGCTCCGGCACGACGTGGGCGACGTGGCGCGCGTGCGGAACGGCGGCGAGCGCCGCGTCGAGGGGCGACGCTTGCAAGAGGCGTCGTCCGACGAGCGCCGCCGTCTCGTAGGGCCGTCTCCGCGCCGCGGCGTCGACGAAGAGCACCGTCGCGCCGCGCAGCTGCCCCATGACCGCCGCCTCGCGCGCGAGCCGCGTCTTTCCGAGACCGCGCTCCGCCGTCACGAGCAGCCCGCCGCCCTGACGGCGCAGCGTCCGATCGATGGCCTGAGCGAGCAACGTCGTCTCGGCGGCGCGCCCCACCGTCTTCGCGCTGACCACGTAGCTGTAAGCGACGTCGTTCTGCGGCTCCGGCGGCAGCTTCGCGATCGCGTCGAGCCGCTCGATCACCTCCGCCGCGCTCGACGGCCGCGCAAGCGGGTCGCGATGCAACATCGCCATGACCAGCGCGTCGAGCTCTTCCGGGCACTCGGTGAAAGCGGACGGCGGCGTCGGCTCCTTCTCCAGCAGAGCCGGGAGGTCGTCCAGGCATCTCGCCGGAAACGCCTCGCGCGCCGTGAGCAGCCAGTACAGCACGGACCCCAGCGAAAACAGATCGGCGCGATGATCCAGCGAGCTGCCGTTCAGCGCTTCCGGGGGCACGCACGACGGCGTTCCGGCGATGTCCGGAGGCACGCCGAACGGCGTCAGCGTTCCGAAGTCGAACAGCTTCGCGCGCCCGAACGCCGTGACCCGGACGTTGCGCGGGCTCACGTCCCGGTGCACCAGCCGGTGCGCGTGCAGCAACGCGAGCGACGACGCGACGTCTCGAGCATGACGGCAAGCGTCGCGATAGGGCGCCTTCGCCGTCTCGCGCAGGTCCTGCCCGTCGAGCAGCTCCATCGTGTAGTACGGCAGCCCCTTGTCGATGCCGTACTCGTGGACGTCGATGATGCACGGGTGGCGCAGGCGCGACAGCATCGCGTATTCGAGCTGGAAGCGGAGCGCGACGTCCGTGTCCGGCGGGCCTTTGCGTCGAGTGACGCCCTCGCGCGGCGACACGCCGAGCCGCTTCAGCGCGACGCGTTCCCCCGTCGACTCGTCGAGGGCGGCGAACACCGTTCCCATGCCGCCCGACGCGAGCGCTTTCAGGATTCGGTATCGCCCCGCAACTCGCAGCGCGTCCCCGCGGGCCTTGTGGATGAACCGGGCCACCGGAGGCATCCTAACCCTGCCCGCGGGGCAGCGGCTGCCCGGTAAGCCGGCCGTGAAAATCGGCCCCCAGACCGATCAAAAAAAACAATAAATACAGCTATTTATTGGATTGTTTCGAGTCGTTTGCAATCTCGGACAGGAGCTCATCGACGCGCTGCGCCGCGTCCGCGCCCGTGTCGTAGGCGAAACGGAGCTCCGGCACCCGCTTCAAGCCGAGGGACCGTCCGAGCCCTCGCCGCAACCGGCCGCTGGCGCGCTCGAGCGCACGCACGGATTGCCGCCGTCGCTCTTCGCGTTCGCCGCCGGTGAGCAAGCGCGCTTTCACGCGGGCGATGCTGAGGTCGTCGGGGAGCTCGACGGTCGTGACGACGACGCCGGATAGGATCGGATCGGAGACCTCGCGCGCGAGGAGCTCGGCGAGACGCGCGCGGATTTGCATCGCGACGCGACGCGCGCGGAGGCCGGGCTCACCGGACATGATCACCGGGCGCCGCGGCGCGCCCCGAACGCCGGAAACGGTCAGCCGTCGTCAAGGGACGACTCGATTCCGTGTTTGATGTTCTCGCCGCCGTGTCCGAACGAGAGAACCTCCGTGCGGACGTCCGCGACGATGGCGTCGGCGAGCGAGCGCGCGATGGAGACCGCCGACGCGACGAGCTCCTCGCAGCGCGCTCGATCCGAAGAGACGACGGCGACGCCGAAGGTCGCGATCTGCCAGCGTTCGGGATCGCCGATCTCCGCGACGGAGATCTTGAGCCGCGCACTCACTCGATCCTTGAAGGACCGCACCACGGTGCGTCGATCCTTCAGCGACCGAGCGCCGGGGATCTGCACCACGATGCGAGCGACGCCGACGAACATGCGGGCTCGCCGTCACCGCGCGGCGCCCGCGCCGGGCCGCCGTCGCGCAGCGATCACAGCGACTGCCGGACTTCTTGGACCTCGTAGCATTCGACCTGGTCGCCTTCCTTGAGGTCGTTGAAACCGTCGAACGACATGCCGCAGTCGAAGCCATCCTTGACCTCGCGCACGTCGTCCTTGAAGCGCTTCAGCGCGGCGAGCTTGCCGTCGAAGATCGTCGCGCCTTCGCGGATGACGCGCACCTTCGCGGCGCGCCGGATGACACCCTCGGTCACCATGCAGCCGGCGACCATGCCGGCCTTCGAGATCTTGAAGAGCTGCCGGATCTCGGCCTTGCCGATGTTGGTCGCGACCTCGGTCGGCGCGAGCAGGCCTTCCATCGCCTTCTTCACGTCGTCGACCACCTCGTAGATGATCGAATACAGGCGGATCTGCACGCCTTCCTTCTGCGCGAGCGTGTTCGCCTTGCCCGCCGGGCGCACGTTGAAGCCGACGATGATCGCCTTCGCGGCGACGGCGAGGTTCACGTCGCCCTCGGTGATGGCGCCGACCGCGGCGTGGACGATGGTGACCTTGACCTTCTCGGTGGACAGACGGGTCAGCGCTTCGCCCAGCGCCTCGACCGAGCCCTGCACGTCGGCCTTGATGATCACCTTCAGGTCGAGCTGCGACGCCTCGGCCATCGCCTTGGCGAGCTCTTCGAGAGACACCTTCGTGGTGCTCGGCATCAGGCTCTTGCGCTGCTTGTTGCTGCGCGTCTCGGCGATCTCCTGCGCCTTCTTCGCGTCCTTCACGACGTGAACCGGATCGCCGGCGCTCGGGACCTCGTTCAAGCCGATGATGGACACCGGCGTCGAAGGACCGGCTTCGGCGATGCTGCGGCCGCGGTCGTCGATCATCGCGCGGACCTTGCCCCACGCGGCGCCGGCGAGGATCACGTCGCCGCGCTCCAGCGTGCCGTCGGTGACGAGGACGGACGCGACCGGTCCGCGCCCGCGATCGAGCTCGGCCTCGATGACCAGGCCCTGGGCGGGGTTCTTCGGGTTCGCGCGGAGATCGAGCAGCTCGGCTTGCAAGGCGATGCTCTCGAGCAGGTGGTCGACGCCTTGCCGCGTGAGGGCGCTGACCTCGCAGAACAGCGTGTCGCCGCCCCACTCTTCCGGCACGAGGCCCTGCTCGCTGAGCTCGCGGCGCACGCGATCCGGCTGGGCCTGGGGTTTGTCGATCTTGTTCACCGCCACGACGATGGGCACCTCGGCCGAGCGCGCGTGCGCGATGGCTTCCTTCGTCTGGGGCATGACGCCGTCGTCCGCGGCGACGACGAGCACGACGATGTCGGTCGCCTGAGCGCCGCGCGCGCGCATCGCGGTGAAGGCCGCGTGGCCCGGCGTGTCGAGGAAGGTGATTTTCCCGCGCGGAGTGTCGACGGAGTACGCGCCGATGTGCTGGGTGATGCCGCCGGCCTCGCCCGCCGCGACGCTCGTCTTGCGGATCTGATCGAGGAGGCTCGTCTTGCCGTGGTCGACGTGACCCATCACCGTGACCACGGGCGGGCGCGGCTCGCGTCCTTCTTCCGTTTCGGCCTTGCCGACGGCCTGCGCGGCCTCGATGGCCTCCGCCTCGCTGACGGCCGTGTCTTCCACGTCCCAGCCGAACTCGTTCGCGACGATCTTCGCCGTGTCGGCGTCGAGCGTGCTGTTGATGTTCACGCCGGTCATGCCGAGCTGCATCAGCTTCATCAGGAGCTCGGTGGCCTTGACGCCGATCCGCCCGGCGAGCGTCTGCAAGAGCACCGTCTCTTCGATGCGAACGACCTTCTTGTGCGCGGCGCGCTCCTGCGCCGGCACGACGGGCCCGGTCGAGCGCTTCAGTGGACCGACGGGGCCGCCGAAGCGTCCGCCGCGCGGCGCGCCGCGCTGCCCCGGACGTCCGCCCATCATCGGGCCGCCGCGGCGTTGGGGGCCGCCGGCTTGTCCGCCTGCTTTCGCGTCGTATTGCACGCGGCGGGGAGCGGGCGCCGTGCGCGGCGGCTGCGGCATCGGCACGCCGGGCCTGCCTCCCCACACTTCCACGCCGGTCTTCGGCGCCGACGTCGCCGGGCGCGGGCGCTCGGGCTCCGGCTTCGCGGTGATCGTCGGAGGGGGCGGCGGCGCCGGCGTGATGACCGGCGGCGCGGGCGGCGGCGGAGGCGGCGGTTCGCGCACCGGCTCCGGCTCGCGCACGGGCGGCGTAGCAGCAACGGCGGCGCGCGGAGGCTCGGGAGGCGGCGCCTCCGGCGCTTCCACGGGAGGCGTCGCGCGCGCCTGCGCGGGCGGTGGCGGAGAGGGCGCGGGCGGCGGCGGCGCTTCGACGACCGACGGAGGCGGCGGCGGCGCGGCTTCGACCACCGGGGGTGCCGGCGGCGGCTCGGGCGGCGCAGCGTGGCGCGGGCGCGACGGTTCGGGAGCAGCGACGGGCTCGGAGTACGGCTCCGAAGGTGGCGGCGCGGCTTGCGGCGACGAGCGCAGCGACGGCGGCGTCGAGATGGGCGCGCTCGGCGGCGGCGCCGAAGCGGGGGAGCTCGCCGGCGACGCCGGTCGCTTCGCAGCGCGGCGCTTCACCACCGTCGCGTGAATGCGCTCCTCCACGGGCTGTGAGCTCTGCTTCGCGATGTGCCGCTTGACGCGCTCGATCTGCTCCGGGGCGACGGCGCTCATGTGGTTGCGGACGTCGGTGACACCGATCGCCTGAAATAAGGCCACGAGGGCCTTGTTCTCTAGGCCCAGATCACGCGCCACTTCGTACACGCGAAGCTTACTCATCGAACCTCCACGACAGCCTGACCCTTGCCCCGCCGTGACTCGGGCCCGGGAATAGAAGAGAGAGCCACCGACCGCACGATGGCGTCGGAAAAGCCGCGATCGGAAATGGCCACGAGGGCCGTGTCGGGGCGTCCGGTGGCGCGGCCCAGCGCTTCTTTGCTCCCCCAGATAACCACTTTGCCGGCGGCCGCAACGCGGGACACGAACGCCGCTTGCGCCGCGGCGCGCGCGTCGCCGGCGACGACCAAGAGCTCCGCGCGCCCCTGCTCCACCGTTTCGCGCGCGACGTCCGAGCCCGCCGCTGCGTTGCCCGAACGCCGCGCCGACGCGATGAGCGCTTCCACCCGCCGGTTCGCGGCGTCCCGAACGACCTGGAACAAGGAAATGACGTTTTTTTCGCTCACGTTTTCTCTGAAGCTCTTCGAGAGGCCTCCGCGCGCGGCGCGTTCGATGCAGTCGGGGCGCGGATGTACCCAGGCGCCCCGGCCGAACGCGCGCCCGGCGAGATCGACGCCGAGCGCGCCGTCCTCTCCGAGCACGAGCCGAATCATGGCGTCCGACTCGTCTTCGCTACGACAGCCAACGCATGTGCGCACCGCCGCTCACCTTCCTACGTCGTCGGTCACCCGCGGCGCGCTGGCTCCACTCGCGAGGAGAATCGAGCGTGCCGCTTCGATCTCCTTGGCCTCTCCGTCGAGGAACTCGCGCGCCGCGGCCTGCACCGCGCGCGCCTTCTTGTGCGATAGCCCGCTACGAATGGCGAGCCTGTCCGGATCTTCGCGAACGACGTCCTGGATGCCGCGATAGCCGCCTTCTTCGAGGAGCTGCTGAGTGCGAACGCCGACGCCGCGCACCAGCCGGAGGATGTCGCGATCCGTCGGCGGCTCGAGGCTCGTCTTCGCCGCGGCGATGCGCTCGTTGCGCAGCCGCTCCATCGTCGTCCCCGCCTGATCGCGCAGCGCCTGCGCTTCCGCCGGGCTCCCGATGCCCTCGATGGTGACGAGCTCTTCGACGCTCGCCTCCGCGAGCTCCTCGAGCGCGCGGAACCCGAGGCGATACATCGCGCGGGCGAGGTCCTCGTTGATGCCCTCCATCTGACGGAAGGCCGCGAGCGCCTCTTCCTCCATCTGCTTGAACTTGCTCTCGCTGATGATGTCGAGCTTCCAGCCGGTGAGCTGGGACGCGAGGCGCACGTTCTGTCCCTTGCGGCCGATGGCGAGCGAGAGCTTCTCGTCGGGGACGACCAGCTCCATACGGTGGTCCGCTTCGTCGACGATGACCTTGTTCACCTCCGCGGGCTGGATCGCGGCGATGATGTAGCGCGCGGGGTCCGGATCGTACGGGACGATGTCGATCTTCTCGCCGCGGAGCTCCTGCACGACGGCCTGCACGCGCGACCCCTTGATGCCGACGCACGCGCCGACCGGATCCACGTCCGAGTCGCGGGTGCTCACGGCGATCTTGCTGCGGGACCCGGGCTCGCGGGCGACGCCGACGATCTTGACGATGCCCTCGTAGATCTCGGGGACCTCCGCCTCGAACAGCTTGTCGACGAGACGCGGATCGCTCCGGCTCAGGATGACGAGCGGGCCGCGCGCTTCGCGGTCGATGTCCTTGACGTACGCGACGATGCGATCGCCGGGACGATACGTCTCGCGCGGCGTCTGCTCCCGGTGGGAGAGAATGCCCTCGGTGCGTCCGAGGTCGACGATGACGTTGTGGCCCTTCTCGAACCTGCGGATGATGCCGCGGATGAGCTGGCCCTTCTTGTCCTTGTACTCGTTATAGATGAGATCCCGCTCGGCGTCGCGGACGCGCTGGAGGAGGACCTGCTTCGCCGTTTGCGCCGCGATGCGGCCGAAGGCGCTCCGCGCTTGGCGCATGTCGAGCACCGAGCCGAATTCCTTGTCCTGCTGCCGCGCGCGTTCGGCGTCCCGCGGATGCCAGAACACCTGGAACCCGAGCTCTTCGCCGAGCTCCGCTTCCAGGCCGTGCTTGCTCGCGACGTCGAGCGCGATCTCCCGTTCCGGATCGGCGACGGCCTCGACGACGGTCATGTACTGGAAAAGGTCGATCGACCCCGTGTCTTCGTTGTAGCGGGCTTCGAGCTCGCGCGTCGGCCCGAACGCCGCCTGCGCCGCCTTGAGGATCGCCGCTTCCATGGTCTCGATCAGGATCTGCCTGTCGATTCCCTTTTCTTGGGCGACCTGGTCGATGATGTGCCCGAGGCTCCCTTCAAACCCGGCTTCCGATGCTGCCATTGCCTTCACCTATCGCGCTGCGCGGCCCGCCTGGCCCGGCTGGGTGTCCGCCGGCCCTTGTTCGCGGCATTTCCGCCGCCGCGCGCCGCCTGCCAATCGAACCAGAGCCGACCGCTTTCGATCTGCGAAGGTTCGAGATGATGTTCTTTGCCGTCTTCGACGAGGACGACACGTCCTTCTGCATCGCGGCCCGCGAGCTCCCCGCGGAGCACGCGCTGGCCGTCGATCGGCTCCCGGACCTTCACCTTCGCCTGCTTGCCGGCGAAACGCTGATAGTCCGAAATGTCGTAAAGGACGCGGTCGATCCCGGGCGAGCCGATCTCTAGTCGATAGCGCGCGCCGATGACGTCCGCCACGTCGAGGGCCGCCGACAGATCCCGCGAGATGTCGGCGCATAGATCCAACGTGATGCCGAGCGACGGATCCGGCGAATCGGGGCGTTCGACGGTGACGTAGAGCACCCATCCGCGCTGATCCGACCGCCAAACGAGCTCGACGACGTCGACGCCATGAGCGCGCAATACGGGCTCGACGACCGACACCAAGCGGTCGCGATCGAGACCCTTCAGGCTTTCATGAGCGATCTTCATCGGGACGTGTTCCCGTGGGCCACCGACCCGAAGTACCGGACTTCGAACGAGAACGAGAGCGGGGGACGTATCGAGCAACACGCAGAGGGATTTGAAATCGGGAAAAAAAAAGGACCCTCAAGACTGGGGTCCGCCGGAGCCCACAAGTTTTCGAGCGGCATCCTAGTGCACGGAATGCCCTTCTGCAAGCTCATTCAGGGGTCGGCGACCGGCTGGAAACCGCCCGTGGATCGTCGAGTTAGGTGGTCGCCGGTGGCGCAACGAACGGCTCGGGCGAGCGGCCCGCCAGACAAAGGGGCCAGGACCCGAGCTAGCCTCGAGTTTCGCAATTTTCGCGTGCAGAAAACTCCGCGATTTTCCGCGCTTCGCGCGGATTTCTCGACTTCGGGGTCGATGCGGCTCGCTTCAAAAGTCGCGCGTCTCTCGCGACCAGAGCCCCAGCTGGCTCCGGCCTCGCCGGTTTTTCTCGTAGCTCTTGCCCTCCACGACGATCGTGATCTGTTCTTCCAAGACCGCTCAAGTCGAGGCTAGCCGCTGTACGGACGCCGCTCGAGGACGGGGTATTCGGCGCCGGCGACGCGAACGACGGGCGCCCCCAGGGCGTCCTCGTCGAGGACGTCGACCATCTCTTTTTGCGCGCCCGGCGCGAGGCGCGCCTCGAAGCGGCGGCCCTTCACCAGGACGTACAACACGCCGTCGCTCGAAACCGACACCGTCGCGGGATCGAGCGCCTCTTCCGTCCCGTCGAAGAGGCGAAGAACGGGGCCGTCCTTTCCACTTTCGACGTGGCGCACCAGAAAGGGCGCGTCCTTGACGGTGAAATACGTCCAATCATACCCGTTCGTGAGAATGAACCTGCCGTCGTCCGGGTGCGTGGTAATCCACGAGGCGAACGCGGTCGCCATGCCCTCGTGATCGATGAGCACGGGGCCGTTCCAGAAGCGACCGAGCTCGTCGAGCACGATGCGGCTTTCGCGCGAGCGGCCTGGTGGCGGCGGCAGCCGGAAGAAGTCGGGATGATCGCCGGGCTTCATGACGATGAGGGTGCGAAGAAAAACGAGCTCGGGTTACGCTGGAGATCTAGGGCAGATGGACGCTTCCGGCAGCCATGATTCGAACCGCGCGTACTACGATGCGTTCTCGGATGGGTACGAGCGGCACCGCGGCGAGAACGACCCGGGGGGTTACCACGAGCTCCTCGACGAGCTCGAGGCAGGCTTCGTCGAGCGGTTCGCGCGCGGGGGCGACGTCCTAGAGGTGGGCTGCGGCACCGGGCTCGTGCTGCGCCGCATCCAGCGGTTCGCAAGAACAGCGGAGGGCGTCGACCTGAGCCCCGGGATGCTGGAACACGCCCGGCGGCGGGGCCTGCACGTCCGGCAGGGATCGGCGACCGATCTGCCGTTCTCGGACGCCTCGTTCGACGTGACCTGCTCCTTCAAAGTGCTGGCCCACGTGCCCGACGTGGAACGCGCCCTTTCGGAGATGCTAAGAGTCACCCGGCCGGGCGGACATGTCCTCGCCGAGTTCTACAATCCTTGGAGTCTTCGAGGCCTCTTGCGCCGCCTCGGGCCGGCTCGAAAAATTGCTGCGGACGCGAACGAGCATCACGTGTACACGCGGTTCCACTCACCCAGAGACGTTCGCGCGATGATCCCGCGCGGCGGCGAGCTCGTAGCGGCGCGCGGTGTTCGCATCGTGACGCCGACGGCCCTGGTCATGCGGCTCCCCTTCCTTCGCGACGCTTTCCGTACCGCCGAGCGCGCCCTGTGCGACTCGCCCCTCAGCGGGCTCGGCGGCTTCTGGATCGCCGCGATCGCCAAACACGGATGACGAGCGTCGCCGATCGCCCCACTGCCTGGTGGCTCGCCACTCTGCAGCGCCGCGCCGACAGCCGCACGGACGACGTGCTGCACCTCGGCGAGCCCATCGATTTCTCGACCGACGAGGAGCGCCGCGCGGCGCTGAAGTTCTTCAACGCGGCCTACCGCGCGGAAGAGTCGGGTCTGTCGCAGGCTCACGCGCTCGCGGCGCGACTCGCCGAGAGCGACCCGGAGCTCGCCGAGACGTTCCGGATGTACGGCGACGAAGAGGGCTGGCACCGCGAGCTGCTCACGGGTTTCCTCGCGCACCTGGGCGGCGGCGTGCAGCCCATGGGCCGCGTCACGACTCTTCTGTACCGGCTCTATGCGCGCGCGGAGCGCATGGACACGATCTTGCTCACGAACCTGATGTTCGAGACGATCGGGTCGACCACGTACCGCATGGCGCTCGGCCGCATCCGGCACCCGGCGTTCCGTGAAATGCTGACGATTCTCACCCGCGACGAGGCGTTCCACGTCCCGCTGAACGTGCACTTCATGAAGCGGGCGCTCGAAGGCTCGTCACGCGTCGCGGTGTTCCGGTTGCGTCTTCTATTTTCGCTGGTCTACGTCGCCCTCGTCTGTCTTCCGCTGGCGAGTCGGCCCAAGTCGCGCGCGTTCGATCGCCTCGACACGCTCGAGCTCAGTCGCGCGTACGCCAGGGAGCTAGCTCGCGTCTTCGGCCGCGAACCCGGGCTCCCGCTCGAGCCGCCGAAATGGCTTCTCTCG
This sequence comes from Polyangiaceae bacterium, assembly GCA_035547195.1. Classification (GTDB taxonomy): domain Bacteria; phylum Myxococcota_A; class Polyangia; order Polyangiales; family Polyangiaceae; genus DASZVB01. The sequence goes on along the minus strand of DASZVB010000059.1, from coordinate 232,567 downwards.
ATCCTCGGTGTCGATCTGAAGGCCGTCCTCGGCAGCGAAGGCCCGGCGGTGACCAGCGTCGAGGCCGCCGAGAGCGCCGCGCGCCGCGACGGCGTGCATATAAGAGAGCTCTAGCCTCGACTTGAGCGGAAAATCGCGAGTTTTCTCCACGCGAAAATCGCGAAGCTCGAGTCTAGAACCGCCCGAACACGGAAAACGCCGCGCCTCCCGGCATCGGGGCGACCCCGACCACGGGCGGCGACGGGGAAGCGGCGCGCGTCGGCTTGGTCCGCTGCCGGACGCCTCCGGGAAACTCGGGCACGAAGGCGAGGTTCGCCTGCAAGATGCCGAGCCCGGCGACGAGGATGAAGCCGCTCGTCGCGATGAGCCCCACCTCGTTCGCGGCGCGGATGTTCTTATTGAGCTGCGGGACGTCGCCGCCGAGCCCCGCGCCGCCCTTCGCCTGCGCGTTCAAGCTGAGCTCGATGGAGGTCGCGGTGATCGCCGTGCCGGCGAGCAGCACTTCGGCCGCGAGAAAGCACCCTCCGAGCACGTAGTCGCGGTTCTGGAATTGTCCCACGCCGAAGGGCACCCACGCGATCCAGCGCTGGTTCTGGACGACGAGCGTCTCCTGCGACGCGAGCAGCTCGAGGTGCTGGACGCGGATTCGTTCGCGCTCCGCCCTTTGCTGAGCGGCGATCGCGGCCTGCCGCTCGCGCTGCGCGCGCTCTTCGTCGGCGCGCCGGATCTCTTCCATCAACGTGGTGCGCACGACGATGAAGCGCTCGATCACCGCGGGCGGGAATACGATGGCGTTCGGCACCGCCATCTGCGGGTTCTCGCGGATCGCTCGCCGGAACGTCTCGTCCGCCTCGTCCCCGCGACCGAGCGCGACGAGACACGCGGCCCGGTAGACGCTCGCCTGCTCCCGCGCGCGCGGCGCGATCGACGATGCCTGCGTCGGATCGTCGAGGAGCGCGCCGAACGCGTCGGCGCATTGGGCGTACTGCCCGGCTTCGTAGAAGGCAGTCGCGCGAGCGAGCGACGTCTCCGCGGATAGGCCGAGATCCGCGCGGGGCGTCTTGGAGCTCGGCTTCTTCGGAGCCTGCGGCTTACCGTCCGGCGGCTTTTCGGAGCCGTCCGGTTGCTGCGGCGGCTTCGCGGGCGGGCTCGACGGCGCAGACTGGCCCCACGCCGCCGCAGGCGACAGCGTCAGGGCGAGCAAGCTTGCGCGAAACCAGGAGCCGTACCCGTGCATCTTCAGCCGCTGCTACGGCCACGAGATCTCGGTGGTCTGTCCCGCCGTGAGCGTCACCTCTTTCGTCGACGGGGCCTGCGCGGGATCGTTCGAGGTCATCGTGCACAACCCAGTAGCGGAGAGGCGGGACATCGGCACCGGGAGCTCTCCCGGCACCACGAGATCTGCGCTGAACAGCGAGCGACACCGTAGCAGCCCCGGCGGCGAGCGGTCGACCCTGAGCTTTGCCTCTCGGAAGCCGACTGCCAGGAGCACTTGGAAAACCGAATCGCCCTCTTCGATATCTTGGCGGAGGGGCGGCGAGGGACGACAGCACTCCGAGTCGGCCGGGACGAACTCGAAGGTGTGCGACCCGACCGGCAGCTGGTGCTGGACGCCGAACCACGTATCCTCGCGGACGCCGTCGATCTTCAGGTACCCCCCTTTGGGCCCCGTGACGTCGACCACGACGGCGCGCGTCGCCGTCTCCGCCGGGGGGTGCGCGGGCTCGTGCGGGACCAAGGTCCGGTGGTGGGGAAGCAGATGCACCGGCGCCGCGCCGGAGGCGCTCGGTAGAACCGGAGCCACGCTCGGCCGGTTGCCTGCGGGGGCGAGCACGCTGGTCGTCGTCGGTTTCGCGCCCGCCTTTTGCGCAGCGTGCACGCCGGCCGCGTGATTGCGCAGCTTCATCCCCAGGACGAACGCCACGCCGAGGACCAGCGTGACGCCCGCCGTCGTACGAGCGCCGACGACGAACTGCTTGCGGCGAACGAGCCGCGTCACCCGCCGCACGAGCTCCGGGTCCCCGGGCCGGTACGAGAGCGCGCGATTGAACTGCGCCGTCGCGAGCGCGTAGTCGCCGCCCGCGCGCGCGGACTCGCCGGAGCGGACCAGCGCCTCCACGGTGGAGGCTTCCGTCGACGTTGCGTAGGCGTCCTGGTCGGCGAGGAAGTGATCGATCTCGGCGCGCGGATCGGAGACGCCCGCGAGCTCGAGCTCGGCCTTGATGGCCGTCGCGAAGCCCTCGATCGACTCGTAGCGATCCGCGGCGTCGCGCGCCAGCGCCTTCGCGAGCACGGCGGCCCAGCGAGCGCCCACCGTCGGCTGTTCGCGATCCGCCGGCGGGTACGATCCGTCGAGCACGCGCCGCAGCACCTGAGCGGGGTTCTTCCCGTCGAAGGGCAGGCGGCCGACCATCGACTCGTACAGCATCACGCCGAGCGCGAACACGTCGGCGCGAGGTCCCACTTCACCGCCCTCGATCTGCTCCGGCGCCATGTGCGCGGGCGAGCCGAGCACCTGGCCCGTGGACGTGACGCCCTGGGCATCGAGCAGCTTCGCGATGCCGAAGTCGGTGAGCTTGATCTTCGCGCGGTCCACGCCGCGATCGATCGGCGACGGGCTCGAGCCGGACGCCGAGAGATCGATGAGCACGTTCTCGGGCTTCACGTCGCGGTGAACGATGCCCTGGTGGTGCGCATGCGACAGCGCGCCGGCTACTTCGAGACCGATGGCGCCGGTGAGCTCGGGCGGCAATCGCTTGTGCCGGCTCAGCAGCGTGCGCAGCGTGGTGCCGCGCACGAGCTCGACGACGAGATAGCGTTCTTCTTCTTTCTCGTCCGAGACGTCGAACACTTCGACGACGTTCGGGTGTCGCAGGCGAGCGACGGCCTTCGCCTCGCTGACGAACCGGGCTGCGACCTCGGCGTTCTCCCGGAGGTGGGGGTGGATGAGCTTGACGGCCACTTCGCGACCGAGCCTTCGATCCCGCGCCCGGTACACCGTCGCCATCCCCCCCAGTCCGATGCGCTCGAGGAGCTCGTACTTCGGGAGTTCCGGTGCTCTATCGAGCGCTGTTATCACGAGCCCCAACCCATCCGATTCCTTGATTTACGCGAGGTTCGCGCGGCAAGGAAGCCCGATTCCACCTGGACCGGCCATCGGGAACCCCCCGCCTTGCCTGGCCTTTCCGGGATGCCCCGGACGCCATTTCCCGCGTTGCGGCGGGACGGGGCCGGGGTAAGACGCCCCGCATGCTTGGCTTCATGCGCAATGCGCAAGGCAAGGCCGTTCTAGCCGGGGCGGACCTCGGCAGTCTGGTGGATGCGGCGGGCACCGGGACGCCGGCGTACGTGTACGACCTCGACGCAATCGAGCAGGAAGCCCGCGACATGGTCGCCGCGCTGGGCGATCCACGCCATGTCGTGGCGTATGCCGTCAAGGCGAACTCCGCCGGTTCGATCATTCGAACGATCGCGCGCGCCGGGTGCGGAGCCGAGGTGGTTTCGCGCGCCGAGCTCGAGGTCGCCCTCGGGGCCGGCGTGCCCCCTGGCCGGATTTTGACGACCGCGGTAGCCAAAGCCGACCACGAAATCGATGCCGCGATCGCGGCGGGCATTCGCTCAATCCAGATGGAGAGCATCGAGGAGCTCGACCGCGTGGCGGCCCGAGCGCGCGCCGCCGGCAAGGTGACGAGGATCTCGTTGCGCATCAACCCGGGGGTCAGCATCGACACGCACGCTCACGTCGCCACCGGACACGACCGCGCGAAGTTCGGCATCTTGCTCTCCGATCTCGGCGCCGCTTGGGACCGCGCGGATCGCGAACCGATGCTCGAGGTCGTCGGCGTCGCGGCGCACGTGGGCTCGACGCTGAAGCAGGTGACGTCGTATCTCGCGTCGGCGCGCGTCGTGTGCGACGCCGCGCGGGCGCGCCTCGCGAGCGGCAAGAAGCTGGAGTTCGTCGATTTCGGCGGCGGCTTCGGCGTCGATTACGGCACCGGCCCCGTGCCGCGCCCCGCGGAGTTCCTCAGCGCCGCGCGGCGTTTGATCGCGGAGGAGGGTCTCGATGGCCTTTCGCTCTTCGCGGAGCCGGGTCGCTCCATGGTGGCGCCGCACGGCGTGCTCGTCGCTCGCGTCATTCAGCAGAAGCGTTCGCGCGCCGCGAGCTGGGCGTTCCTCGACGCGGCGATGAACGACTTGATCCGTCCCGCGCTGTACGGCGCGCGCCATCGCATCGAGCCGCTCGATCGCGCGCCGTCGGCGCCGCTCTGGCACGTCGCGGGTCCCGTCTGCGAGAGCGCCGACGACTTCGGCGAGCATCCGCTCGGCGACCCGCTTCCCGAGCGCGTCGTCATTCGCGACGCCGGCGCCTACGGCTACGTCATGGCGAGCGAGTACAACGGCCGGCCGCTGCCGGCGGAGATCTTCGCTTCGGGCGGCACGGTGCGCTCCGTCAGCCAGAGCCCCGGCCGCGAGGCGTGGGTCCGGGGACGGCTCTCGGCGTGAACGACGCCTAGCCTCGAGCTTTGCCGGTTCTTCCAACCCTCGCTCAAGTCTCGAGTTTCGCGATTTTCGCGTGCAGAAAACTCGCGATTTCCCGCGCTTCGCGCGGATTTCTCGACTTCGGGTCGATGCGGCACGCTTCAAAAATCGCGCGTCTCTCGCGACCAGAGCCCCAGCCGGCTCCGGCCTCGCCGGTTTTTCTCGTGGCTCTTGCCCTCCACGACGATCGTGATCTGTTCTTCCAAGACTGCTCGAGTCGAGTCTAGCCGTTTCGCTTTATCGCGGCGGGCGCGACGGACGCGCGGCGGACTCCGATGCGCGCCGTGGAGCGCGGCGCCGCGCCGGACTCCGGCGGCGGCGTGACGCTCGCACGACGGGGCGGCGCCGTGGAGCGGGTCCGGTAGACGTCGCCTTCGACGAGCACTTCGACGCCGAGCGCGCGGCAACGGCGCGCCAGTCGATCTAGATCGACGCCGGCGGCGATGAGCAAGCCGCCAGGCGGCGACGGATCGACGAACAGATCCGCGCTTTGACGGCGAGTCCTGAGAAGCTCGCGCACTTCCGGATCGTCCACCCAGAGAAAACCCTGCGAGGGGACGAACTCCGCGCGGCCGAGCACCGTGCTCGCCTGAGCCAGCAAGCGATGCACCGGATCCGGCAGCGGCGCGAGGCTCTCGAGCCGCGCACGCATGAGCTCGGCTTCGATGCCCGCGCCGAGGGCGCGCGCCACGCCGGCTGGCGTGACGAGCAGATCGAGATGACCGGTGACCGCGCCGATCTCCGTGAAGGGGGCGAGCGCGATGACCTCCGCGATGCGCGCCGCGGGTCCGACGCGCAGCGCGTGCGTGTCGAGGAACCGGCTCGGCGCTTCCGCGACGGGAGGCGACGGCTCGGACGCGCCCAGGTACGCTCGCCCGCGCGGCGTGATCCGGAGCGTCGGGCCCATGCCGTCGCCGTCGTCGTCGACGTCGCCGAGATCCACGACGCCGAGGACGTGGAGGCTCTCGAAGGCGATGCGATGCGCGACCTCCGACACCGTCATCGGTTCGATGCCGGAGCGCTGCGCCCAGCGCTCGATGAGGCGATTGATGCCCGGCGTGCGGCTGTCGGTGCGCACGAAGCCCGCGACGGCTTCCCAAGGAACCCAGCGGCCCTCGCCGAGCTCTTGCAGCGCCTCGAGGACCATCTCGCGCACGACGCCGACGACGCTCGCTTCGCGCGCTTCGCTGCCCACGCGCAACGTCTCGCCGTCGGGGCGCGCCTCGTCCCACGCGCCGCCGCGACGCCAAGCGCGGAACAGCAGATCGCCGAGATCGGCGACGCGCTCGGAGCCGGGCGGCGAATTCGGCACCGCCGCCGATGGATCCCAGAGACCGGTGGCGCGGCTCAACGCGGCGACGAGCGCCACCGCTTCCGCTTCGCGGCCGAAGCGCGCCGCGAGCTTCGACACGAAGGACCGCGGCGTACCGACGCCGTTGCGCACCTCCACGTTCGGCTCGCGCACGGCGAGCGCCATCGCGAGCGCGAGCACGGAGGGATCTTGAGCGAAGCGCGCGCGGCGGGGTGCGTGATCCTCCCCGAGGACGAAGGTGCGGATCTCGCGACGTCGCGCCTCCCGCTCTTGATGCCGGCGGGCGCTGATGATCGAGCTCACCTCGCTCGGAATGACGTGGCGGTTCGGATGGATCGGGACGAGGAAGCCACGCCGTTCCAGCGCGAACCCCACTCCGCGTCGCGAGGGCGTCGCGCCGGTCGCTCCGCGAAGCCGCATCGGCTCGCGTTCGAGATCGAGCAGCTCTTCGGTGTCGACTTCGCCCCCGACGTCTTCGACGGCCTGGAGCAACTTGCGTTCGAGAGGCGCGAGGGCCTCGAGCTCCTCGGCGAGACGTGCCTTGTCCGTGAGGGCGGTCCACGCGGCTTCGAGCCCGAGCACGACGGGCGGCGTGGCGGGACGCCCGAGGTAATGTGCCGCGATCGTCGCCCCGACTTCGTTCGAGGTCTGCGACAGGAGCGCTCGAACGCCGCGCGGGTCTTCTCCCTCCCACGACCGGAGTTGAAGCAAGAACGCGATCGGCAAGATGAGCTCGACGCCTTCGTCGACCGCGCGCGCGAACGCGATGCCGCGCGCGGCGAGCGGCTCCAAGGCCGGCGGCAACGAAGCGACGAGGAGCACGCCCTTCGCTTCCGCGATGCGATGCACCAGCTCGCGAGTTGGTCCGGGGAAGTGCGAAAGATCGCGCAGCTCGGGCGTCGCGACGAGCGCGCGCGCGACTTGCGAGGGCACGTCGATCCGCTTCGCCGGATCTACGTGGATGCCGAGCCGATCGACCAGCGACGCGATCTCCTTTTCCGGGAGCACTCGCAGGATATCGGTCAGCCCAATGGCGCGCGACCGATTCCCCCTCGGTTCGTTGTTCTTGCGCACCTTCGACATGACACCGACCCTTGTTCGGGCAAAATAACTCTACGTTCAGGAACTAACGTGAAAAGTGCTCGTTCGCAACCCTCGACGCTTTTAAATCGGCCGCGTTCTTCAGCTGCTCTTCGGTTCTCTCCCCGCTGAACTGCCTTGCACCCGTTCGCGTTTCTACTCCCGCGAACTGTGTAATCTTCGTACACTTGGTCGCGTTGGCCGCGTTCGTCGCGCGCGCAACCAAAACACGACGCGCAACCACGTTCTCAGACCCGCACTTCGCGTCGTACAGTGAACTGCAACCGAGCCTGATTGTTCAATGAATCCAGCGACCGAGCCTTGGGGAAACAGCGCGAACGCGCTCGCGACGTCGGCCGCCTGCGCCGCGGGTAGATGGATACCCGCGGAACGAGTGACTACTACCGCGGTTGGTGCGAACCGATGATCCTCCGAGATCCGGTACACGGGCTCGTTTCGTTCGAGGCCGATGAATACTCGATTATTCCCAGGCTCCTCGACACGCGCGAAGTCCAGCGGTTACGGCGGATTCGGCAGCTCGGGCTGACGTCCTTCGCCTATCCCGGAGCCGATCACACGCGCTTCGCGCATGCAGTCGGCGCGGCGTTCGTCATGTCGCGGTTTATACGGCGCCTCCAATCGATTCACGAAGTTCTGCCATTCTGGCAACGCGTCACGACCGAACGGGCGAGGGACGCCGTCGCGGCCGCGTTGCTGCACGACGTCGGCCACGGCCCCTTCTCGCATCTGTTCGAAGAAGCAGTCCCCGCGAGCCCGCGTCACGAGGAATGGACGACGCGGATCGTGATGGATCCTTCAACGGAAGTGCATCAAGTGCTTGCGGAAAGCGACCCCGGGCTGCCGGGACGAGTCAACGAGCTCGTCCATGGACGACACCGGCTCATGTACCTGTCGCGCACCGTATCCGGGACCTTCGACGTCGACCGCTGCGACTACCTCTTGCGCGACGCGCATTCGACGGGCGTCGAGTACGGCATGTTCGACCTCGACTGGCTGCTCCGCAGCCTCCGGTTCGCCCAGCCGCGCGACGACGGCGAAGCGCCGGATCTCGCGATCGACGGAGCCAAAGGGTTACCCGCGATCGAATCGTTCATCCTGGCTCGTCTCTTCATGTTTCAACACGTCTACTTCCATAAGACGAGCCGCGCGTGCGAATGGATGGTCGGACGACTGCTCGGGCGAGTTTGTCAGCTGGTCTCGGCGGGCGAACGCGTCGCGAGCGTCCCGCGAGCCATCGCCGCGATCGCCGAAGAGGGCGACGCACCGCTCAGCGACTATCTGGACCTCGACGACAACACGCTGTGGTCGGCGATCGCCGCGTTCCGTTCGGCGAAGGACCCCGTGCTGCGCGATTTTTCGGAGCGGCTCTACGCCCGCCGTCTGTTCAAGACGCACGAGCTGTACGGCGAGGCTCGCAACGAGGATACGCGCGGCCGCTACCTCGACGTCGCACGCGACGTCGCTCGGGCGCACGGCCTCGACCCCGACCACTACGTCGGTCTAGACGTCGCGAGCGACGTGCCCTTCGACGACGGCGACCCGCTGCAAGTCATCTTCCCGAACGGCGTCGCTCGCAAACCGAGCGACGTCTCGCTGCTGCTCGGACGCCTCCGCGGAGAACGGCTGGAACGCGTCCGGCTCATCTTTCCGCCGGAGCTACGCGAGGAGCTCGTCCGGGCGGTCGATCGATGAGCCGTTCGTCGCTTTCGGGGTGCGGCGTCGGCGCCGTCCTCGCCGCGCTGATCGCTTCGTCGTGCCCGAAGGTCGCACGAGCGGAGACGCGCTTCGTGCCGTGGCAACCGGGTCGTCGCACGACCAGCACCTTGCCGAACGAGGTCGACGCCGAGCGCCCGGTCAGGTCCGGCGACGGCGTGTACGGTCGCTTCGACGGACTCTTCGACGTCTCTCTCGACGTGGGCGCCGCCTTCGACGGCGACGGAGCGTCCGGCGCAGCGCTCGCTTCGGTGCACTACATGTTCATGGCCGGCGTCTACGCGAGCTACGCGGACGCATTCGACGGCGCGCGCGCCACGCGGCGGAGCGCGTCGTTCGGCGTCGATATGCGACCGGCTTTCATCCCGCGCTGGTCGAACAACTTGCAGATCGGAAGCAGCCTGCCCGATCTCGTCATCGACTCGATCTCGCTCGGCGTCGGCGCTTACTTTCGCGAGCCCGCCGGAGGCGTCTTCGGTGACAAGCGCGGCCTCGAAGTGTCCCTCGGTTTCGGCGTCCCGTTCACGAACACCGTGGAGGGCCCGTGGCTCGGAGCCCGAGGCTACCTCCGCTGGGACGACCCCGGCGCATCGCACGCCCCCTCCGGAGAAGCGATAGCCCTAGTCACCGTAGGCTGGCACTTCATGACCGGGGGTACGTAGGGCGCGGCGGAGAGAGGGGAAACAGGAGACAGAAGGGCAGGAAGGCAGAGGTTTTTTTTGCTGAGTGGCACTTCGCGGCGTTCTCCTCGTCCATCTCCGATTCGAGCCGAAACAGAACCGGGCCCCGCCGCAACGCGCGCCCCCCAAATCCCCTTCTAATCTTCCTTCTTCCTGTTCAATCCCCCCGAACAGATCCGACAACAGACGTGTCCGCGCCGAACTATCCCCGACGAACCACCGGCTCCCGACGGTAATCATCGACGTGCTCCACGACGCGCTCTTTCTCACGCTCGACGAAATCTCGCACCGCCGCGTCGAGCCTGCGATCCACGAGGTGATGGACGCTGTGCGTGACCGTGGGCTCGAAGCCGCGCACGAGCTTGTGCTCGCCGCCCGCGCCCGGTTCGAACAGTGAGAGCTTGCGAGCGATGCACTCGACGATGCCGCGGTAATAGCAGACGTTGAAATGCAAGAACGGGCGCTCTTCGGTCGCCCCCCAATAACGTCCGTAGAGCGCGCCCCCGCCGACTAGATTGAACGCGCCGGCGATGGGCCGCCGCGACGATGTATCCCGCGCGAGGACGACCATGACGTCGTTCGGCTGCCGCGCGCACAGCTCCTCGAAGAACGCGCGGTTCAGATATTGCCGGCCCCAGTAGTACTTGTTCACCGTGGACAGGTAGAAGTCGAACACGCTGTCGATGAGCTCGGGGTCGAGCTCGCCGCCGGAGAGCGTCTCGATCTCGACGCCTTGCTCGGCGGGAGCGCGCATCTCGCGCTTGATCTGGTGGCGCCGCTTGGAGTTGAAACGAGAAAGGTAGTCGTCGAAGCTCGCGTAGCCCTGGTTCTGCCAGTGAAACTGCAGCCCGAAGCGATGCGCCATGCCGGAGCTCTCGAAGGCGTCCGCCTGGCGCTCGCACGGAAACAGGACGTGCGCGCTCGAAACCGTGAGGCGCTTGGCGAGCTCGGGCAGCGCGCGAGCGAGCGCGCTCACGAGCTCGCGCTCGTCTTCGCCTGGGCGCACCAGGAGGCGCGGTCCGGTCGCCGGGGTGAACGGCACCGCGACGATGAGCTTCGGGTAGTAGCGGATGCCGAGCCGTCCCTCTGCGAAGCTCGCCCACCCGTGATCGAAGACGAACTCACCCTCGCTGTTGCCCTTCAGGTAAGCGGGCGCGACCGCGGCCAGGACGCCGCCGCGGCGCAAGGCGATGTGGCACGGCAGCCAACCGCGGTCCGGCGTGACGGAACCCGTCTTTTCGAGCACGTCGAGGAAGGACCACTTCAGGAAAGGCGGCGTGGTTTCCGAGACCAGCGCGCTCCACTCGCTCTCGCCGATTTCGCCCACGGATTCGTGCGTCGAGAGCTCGATGGTCGACAAGCTCACCAACCATTGCGCAACGTCCGTCGCATGGCAAATGCCTCGCGCACGGCGTCGGGCGAATGTGACACGCGCGCCGCCTGCCTTTCGCGGTAAGCTCCGCGCGGATGACTTTGCTCCGATCAACGGCAGGGTTCGCGCTGAGCGCGCTCGCCGCCGCCGCGTGCTCGACCACTTCGTCGCCTCCGCCACCCGCGTCGTATCCCCCGCCCTACGGGGCGCAGCCCTACGCCTATGGTTATGGCCAGCAGCCGCCGAGCTACGGCCAGCCGGGCTACGGCGCGCAGCCGGCGCCGTACGGCGCGCAGCCGGCGCCGTACGGCGCGCCACCACAGACGCCTGCGTATTCGCCGCCGCAAACGGCGCCGGCGACGCAACCGCCGATGCCCGTCCCCTCCGTCCAGGGCGCGATGGATCCGATCACGAACACCGACATCAACTGGCTGCGGCAGCGCGCGGCGAGCCTCATGCAAGAAGACGTCGCCGCTCTCCCCGACGTGGCGAAGCAACGCGTGCAGGGCATCCCGCTCTCGATCGACGATACGCCGGGCGAAGTGAATGCGTTCGCCACGTGCAACAACGGCACCGCCGCCATGGTCGTGACCGACGGCTTGCTGGACATCAGCGCGCACCTCGCGCAAGCGCGCGCGAACGACGACGTGTTCGGCACGCGCAAGGTCAACGACTACATCCAGTTCATCGCGCAGACACAGAAGCCGAACGCGCCGGTCTCCCAGCCCCCGCGCGGCTTCTTCGATCCGGCGCAGCAGGCCGACGCGCGGCGCGTGGCGCGCCAGCACGACGTCTTCGACGAGATGCTCGGCTTCGTGCTCGGCCACGAGCTCGCGCATCACCACCTTGGACACTTGCCCTGCACCGGAGGGACCGGTTTCCTCGGCAGCAGCAACATACTCCGCGGGCTGTCCGAGACCGTGCCGATGTTCAATCAGCCGAACGAGATCGCCGCGGACACCGCGGGCACCGACACCATCTTGACCGCCGGAGCGCGCAGGAGCGGCTACCACCTGACCGAGGGCGGCGCGCTCCTGATGATGCAGTTCTTCGCGTCTTCGGATCAGCTGTCTCCCGAAGACATCCTGTTCGGATTCGATCGGACGCATCCGCCTCCGGCGATCCGAACGCCGATCATCCAGCAAACGGCGAACCTCTGGAGATCGACCGGCGGCACGTGGGTGCCCTTGCCGCGCCTTTGAAATGCCGGAGACGCGGCCGCCGTCACCCGCGCGCCTGCGCCGCGCCCTCGCCGCGGGCGACACGCCGCTCTCGCCGTTCGCGGGACGCGTCGCGAGCATCGTCACAGCGGCCGCGCTGTTACCCGCCCTCGCCAAAGCGATGAGCGCGCGCTTCACGGAAGCGCTGCGCGCCGCCGTCTCGACTCCGGAAAAAGTCGATGCGGCGTCGCTCGCGACGGACGTCGCGTGGCTCGTCGCGCCGCTCGTCGCCGCGGCCGGCGCGGCGGCCTTCGTCGTGGGGTTCGTCCAGACCGGGCTCGCCGTCGCGAGGCCGGCCGCGGCGCCGCTCCGCTCACGGCTGTTCGACGCGTTCCGCGCCGTCGATGCGGCGCGCACGCTCCTGTTCGCCGCGATCGCGCTCTCCGGCGTCTGGTACGCACTCGCCGGGATTTTTCCGGCGCTCGCCGCGCACATCGGGCGAAGCGACGCGCTCCTCGCCGATTCCGGCAACGCCGCTGGTCGGATCGCCTGGACGAGCATCATGGTCGCGGTCGCCCTCGCCGCGGCCGACGTCGCGCTGCGGCGAGCGGCCTGGCTGCATCGGCTCGCTCCTTCGCCGGAAGAGCAGAGACGCGAACGGCGAGAGGCCGAGGGCGCGCCCGAGCTCCGCCGCGCGCGCCGCCGCGCCCACGAAGAGCTCGCGCGGCTCGACTAGCCTAGACCGGCGACAGCGCCGCCCACTGCTCGGCGATTTCTTGGTGCCCCGCGGCGGCCGCGAGGTGCGACAAGAAACGCACGGTGGCATCTTCGCCGCGAAGATCGTCCATTTCTCTCGCCCGCGCGAGCGCGTCGAGAGCGCGGAACAGCGCGTCCTCGTGGCGGCCCGCAGCCGACAGCGCCACCGCGAGCGCGAGCGACGCGCGGCAGCGATCCCGCGAACCGTCGCGGCGCGCGGCCTCCGCCGCCGCCTCGAGGCTTCGTATCGCGTCCGACGTCTCTCCGCGCGCGAGGTTCGCCATCGCGTCGAGGCGCTCGGCGAGCCCCGCGCGCCCCTGCAGGTGACGCACCTCGTCCGCGATGCGCTCCACGGCTTCGAGATCGCCGCTCCGGAGCGCTCGGACGGCGGCGCGCGGCGGGATGGATCGGGGCGGTAACGAAGACAGCAAGTCGATGTCGCCCTCGGACAGCGGCGGACGGCTCGGCGACGGCTCCGGTCGCGGCTCGGGCGCCGGCGCGCTCTTCCACGGGTGCTCTTTGTCGAGCACGAAGCCGTGAACGCGAACGCCGGAGTAAGCGGTCGTCCGCGCGGCGCGCACGGCGAGAAGGCCTTCTCGAGCGGCGCGCAGCGCGGCGTCCACGAGCACCTCGCCCGGTTCCGCGACGCAGGCGAGCAGCGCCGCGTGCGAGAGCGACGGCCCCCACGAAAGAGAGACCTTGTCGCCCAGCGCGCCTTCGTGCGCGAGCGGCCCTTCGCCGACACCCACCGCGAGCACGCCGCCCGCCGCGCCCCGCCGCGCCGCGTCCACGGCGAACTCGATGCCGTCCTCGAGCAGATCCGGGTCGAGCTCGAACGCGTACAGCTCGATGCCCGTCGCGATCGGCGCCGCGCCGTGCGCCGTCGCTTGCTCGAGCAGCTCGCGCGCCCGCGCGAAGTGCACCTCCGGTTCGGCCGCCAGATCGGGGAACCGGAAACAAAGGACGAGACGATTCATCATCGTGGATCGACGCGTACCCGTGTCTTGATGGCGGCGAGCTCGTCGTCGACGTCGCCTTCCGCGGCCACCTTGCCGGCGTCCGCCTCGAGCGCGCGAAACTTCGCCTCGAGCTCGCCGGGGCGGAGACCGGTCGGACCGGGCTCCCGCTCGAGGACTCGATTCACCTCGCGCGCGGCGGCGGCCTCGGTCTCCGCGCCCTGGATGCGATCTTCCATCCGCCGGAATTCGTCGAACGCGCTCGTTCCCGAGCGCGCGCCGAGGCCCGCGGCGCCGCCGCCGCCCCGCGCCTGCGCGGCGCGAGCAGCGAGGATGCCTTTCTTGCCCTTCACCTCTTCCAGGACCTGCTCCATCCGCGCAAGCTCGCTCCGCGCGCTCGCCGCCTCGTTCGCCTGCGCTCTACGGAGCTCCTCGGCGCGATCCCGCTCCGTGACGACGCGCCGCTTGTGACGGAGCGCCTCGCGCGCGAGGTCGTCGTCGCCGTGCTTCACGGCGAGCTCGGCGCGACTCGACCAGCGATCTATCTCGGCGTCGAGCTCGGCCATCTTCTTCTTCGCGAGATCCTCGGACGCCACGGCGGAGACGATCTCCTGGCGGCCGAGCCGGACCTGCTGTTCCATCTCTCGAATGGTGTGCTCGATCTCCTTCTTCGGATCTTCGAGCTTCGAGAGCAGCGCGTTGAAATTCGCCGAGGCGGCTCGGCTCATTCGGTCGAAGAGCCCCATGGCGATCACCTTGCCACGCCCTCCGGCCGCCGCAAAAGGGCGAGACGAGCTTTTCGCGGAATCTCAGCGATTGCCGATGTGAATGGCCTTTCCGAGCGACGCGGCGGACGCCTCCATGAGGGCTTCACCCAAGGTCGGATGCGGATGGATCGTCAGCGCGACGTCGTCGGCCGTCGCCCCCATTTCCAGCGCCAACGCCGCCTCGCTGATGAGATCGCTCGCGGCGGGTCCCACGATGTGGATCCCCACGACCTGACCACTCTCGGTGTCGGTGAGCACCTTCACGAACCCATCGGTCTCCCGGATGCTCATCGCCCGCCCGAGCGCGGCGAAGGGAAACTTGCCGGCGCGGATCGAGCGGCCGGTCGCCTTCGCGGCTTCCTCGGTGAGGCCGACGCTCGCGATCTCCGGATCGGTGAACACGATCGCCGGCACGGTGACCCAGTCCTTGCCCGCGCGGTGCCCGGCGATGACCTCGGCGCACACTTCGCCTTCCTTCATGGCCTTGTGCGCGAGCATCGGCGCGCCGCTCACGTCGCCGATGGCGTAGATGCCCGGCACCGACGTCGCCGCCACGTCGTTCGTCTTCACGAAACCGCGCGCGTCGATCTCGACGCCCGCCTCCTCGAGCCCGATCCCGCGCGAGCGCGGCTTCATGCCCACGGCGACGAGGACCACGTCGCACTCCACGGTCGTGGCGCCTTCCTTCGACGCGACGCGCACCGCGAGCGTGCCGTCCGCGCGCTTCTCGACGTTCTCGGCCTTCGCCTCGGTCATCACGGTGGCGCCGAGCTTCTTCAGATGCCGATCGACCACGCGCACGCATTCTCGGTCGATGCCCGGCAAGAGCGACTCGGTGAGCTCGACCACGGTGAGCTGGCTTCCGAATTTTTGATAGACCATCCCGAGCTCGAGGCCGATCACGCCGCCGCCGATGACGAGCAGCCGCTTCGGGACGCGACGCAAGCTGACGGCCTCGCGCGCGCCGATGACGCGCTCGCCGTCGAACGCGAAGCCCGGGATCTGAATCGTCTCCGAGCCGGTGGCGACGACGATCGCCTTCGCCGCCGAGATGTGTTCCTTGCCGCCGTCTCTCGACGTGACCTCGACCGCATCGCGCGCGACGAGGCGCCCCTTGCCCGACACGACGTCGACGCCGTTCGCCTTCAACAGCGTGCGCACGCCGGAGGTGAGCTTCTTGACGATCTTGTCTTTCCAGTCCTGCATCGGATTCGGGTCGATGCGGATCTGATCGATGATGATCCCGATCTCCTGGGCCGTGCGCGCCTTGTCGTAAAGATGCGCGGTGCTGATGAGGGCCTTCGAAGGGATGCAGCCCCAGTTGAGGCAGACGCCGCCGAGCTCGTCCTCCTCGATGCACGCCGTCTTCACGCCGAGCTGGCCGAGTCGTATCGCACAGACGTACCCCGCGGGGCCTCCACCGAGGACGAGGGCGTCGTAGGTTTTCGCCATGGCGCCGCAATATACCGCTCGTCCAGTAGGTGGACTGCCGGAACCTTCGCCCGCTCGATCGGGCAAGCCTTCGAGCTACCGAAGGGGGATTACGCGGTGCGGGCGGCGCTGCTCGGGACGAGCTCGCGGATGTACGAAGCGCGGGGCTCGGGGCGGTCCGACGGACGGGAAGGATAGAGGGAGTCGAAGACGTCCTTGTACTTCGAGACCACGTCGCGGCGCTTGAGCTTCATCGTCTGGGTGAGAAGGCCGTTTTGGATGGTCATCTCCTCCGTGTCGAGGACGAAGTCGACGATGCGCTCGTAGCCCTTGAACTCCGTGTTGTACTTGGCGACCTCTTGCTCGAGCAGCGCGCGCACCCGGGGATGGCTGATGAGCGCGTCGCCCTTTTCCGTCAGGCCCTGAGACTCGGCCCAGGCTTGGACGGCGGCCATGTCCGGAACGATGACCGCCACGTTGTGCGGCCTGTCCGAACCGAACACCATGCACTGCGCGATGTACGGAGAGAGCTGGAGCTTCTCTTCGAGCGGCACCGGCGCGACGTACTTGCCGTTCTCGAGCTTGTAGAGCTCCTTCACGCGGCCGGTGATGTAGAGGTACCCCTCGGAGTCGAGGCGCCCGATGTCACCCGTGCGGATGCCGCCGTCGGGGGTCATCGCCTCGCGCGTCACCTTCTCGAGCTTGTGGTAACCGCGCATCACGCTCGGGCCGTACATGATGACTTCGCCTTCGTCGCCGCTCGCGCCGGGGGCGTCCTTGTCGATGAAGATGCGCACGCCGGGGATGGGCTTGCCGACGGAGCCGAGCCGGGCCGCGCCCTTCGGCTGCGCCGTGGTGCAGCCGCTGCCCTCGGTCATGCCGTAGCCTTCGTACACCTCGATGCCGAGGCACTCCATGAACTCGGCGACCTCGCGGGCGAGCGCCGCGGCGCCCGAGCAGGCGAACCGGAGCTGCCCGCCGAAGCCCTCGCGCACCTTCGGGAAGATGACCTTCTCGGCGATGGCGAGCGCGATCGACTCGCGCATCGTCACCGGGGCGCCCTTCTTCTGCTTCTTCTTCGCGACGAGGGCGTTGTTGAAGGCCCACTGGATGGCCGCGGGCTTCGTCGCGATCGACTTCTGCACGCCGGCGTAGATCTTGTTCCAGACGCGCGGGACGGCGAAGAGCACCGTCGGCTTCACGAGCGCCAGGTACTCGGCGAGCTTCGTGGCGTCGCCGCAGATCGCCGTCGAGCCGCCGGTCGCGAGTGATAGATTCAGCTCCACGCAGCCGCCGAAGACGTGCGCCCAGGGCAAGAACGCGACGCCTCGGTCTTCGCCTTGGACGTCGGCGACGGCGAGCAGGCCGCTCAAGTTGCTGCAGAGGTTGCGGTGCGTGAGCATGACGCCCTTCGGATTGCCCGTCGTGCCCGACGTGTAGATGAGCGACGCGAGATCGTCCGGGTTCGGGGTGACGACCGGAACGGGATGGCTGCGGCCGATGGTGAGCAGCCCTTCATACGAGGACGGATCTTCCGGGCTGCCGTCCATGTCCACGACGTGCAGGAGCTTCGGGAGCGACTTGCGCATCGCCTCGATGCGACGCTTGATGTCGGCGTTCGCGACGAGCACGACCTTCGAGTCCGAGTCGTTCAGGATGTAGTGCCAGTCTTTGTCGTGCTGCGCTTCGTACATCGGCACGTACGCCGCGCCGAGACCGTACGTCGCGTGGGATCCCACCGCCCACTCGAGGCGGTTGTTCGAGATGACCGCGACGCGATCGCCGCGCCCGACCCCGAGCGTCGCGAGGCCGCCGCGGAACTCGTCGACGAGCGTCCCGAACTCGCGGTACGCGGTCCACTCGATCGACGAGTCGCGCTTCGTTCCGAAGAGCGGGCGCGGGCCGTAGTCCTTGACCGCGGACTGCAGTAAGGCGACCAGGTTTTCGAACTTCGGGTGGAACGCGTCGACCGAGGTATCCATGAGCTATTCCCGCTTTTGCTCCGAAGAAGGGCAGCGGGACTATATGCGCGCCGGCGCGCAATTCAAACGCCGCTCGTGCGATTTGAAGTAATGAAATCCGGGGGTCGCAAACGACCCCAGTGATTGCGCGGTGCACCGTTCGCGAAATTGAGCGCTGCGGTCATCCGATTGTGCGTTCGAGGCAATGTACATCGGTTGGTTCTCAAGTCGTTCGTCGAATCATTGCGCGCAAAAGCTCAATGAGGCGCTCGTCCATTGAGTGGACTTTTGGAACCTTCGCCCGCCCGAGGGCGGGGCCCCGTCGCGATTCACTCGCGGCGGAGGCGGCACCGCGCGTCGCCCCGAACCAACCGCCGCGTGCGGGCGAAGGTTCCTTTGCCACTGCATCGGTCTGACGAGCGCCACTGTTTTTTTCTCGTTGGGTCGTGCTCCCGGCAACCTGAGAGAGAATCGCCGATACCGCCGTCGTGGAAGCACGTCCGGTGAAGCGGCTCGTGAGCTCACGAAGGGCGGCCGACGCGAATGACGAGAAAGACCGACGTCAGGACGCTACATTACCTTTCAGCGACACGATGGCTTCCCGTACGGCCGCCGGATCGGCGCGGCGCTCGTCGGATTGCATCTCCTCGAGGCGCGGCAGCGCTTCCATAAGGTGCGCGCGCGCCGCGGCGACGGCCGCGTGGGTTCGGGCGTCGCGCGTGAAGGCCGAGAGGCCCTTGAGGATGGCCGCTTTCGCGCGAACATCCCCCATTTTCGCGAGCGCGATGCGGGCGTCGTAGGCGAAGTCGCGGGCTCGCCCGAAGGGTCGGAACGCGCGGCGAGCGAGCCCCGGAACGGCGTCGCGCACGGCGAGCTCTCCGGCAAGGACGATGGCCGCTTGTTCGTCGTCGGCGTCGAGCGGCCCGCCGAGCGCCTCGACGGCTTCCACGATGATCCGCACGCCCCGTCGGTCGCCAGCGTGGCCGAGCAACAGGGCCGCAGCCAGCCGCACCCGCAGGGATGCGTCGGCCAGTCGATCCACCGCAGCGCGGACGGTCGCGTCGCTCGGCTGGATGCGCGCGCCCTGTTCCGGGGCACGTTCTTCGAGGAGCCGCAAGGACACGTGGCGCACTTCCTCGTCGGCGTCCGACGCCGCGTGGACGAGCGCTTCGTCGGCGAACGGCAGCGCGAGAGCGTTCATCGCGATCAGCGCCTGGTAACGGATCGCGGCGTTTACGTCCGACACCGCGGCCCGCACGACGCTCGCGACGCGCGGGTTTTTCCCGTCCCCGAGCTCTCCGAGGGCGATGAGCGCCATCTGTCGCACGCGCACGTTGGCGTCGGACGTCGCCTCGAGCACGGCGTCCACCGCGTCCTTTGCGCCGGCGTCGGCGAGCGCGACCGCTGCGGCGGCTCGCACTTCGGGTGACTTGTCGCCCCGGAGCGCCGCGACCATCGCCGCGGTGCCGCGCTCGCCCGCTTCGTCGGCGTGCCGGGCGAGGTCCGCGAGCGCCGAGACCCGAACGCGCTCCTTGTCGTTCGTGACGTCGCGCAGGGCGGCGTCGAGCGAGCGCGGCAACTGCTCAAACCCGAACATGTCCGCTCACCCAGCGACGCACGCCCTCGCTCGCCATCTGCAGCGATCCACTGACGACCATGACCGAGAGCGCTCCGGCGACCAGAACGTGGGGCGCGCGCAGCATGCCGGCGGTGCCCTGCTCGAGCAGCGACCCGAGGCTCACGCCGTCCGGCGGCCCGAGGCCGACGAAGCCGAGCGCGGTCTCGCCGAGCACCACGCCCGCCGCCACGCTGCCCATCTGAACGGCGACTGGACCGAGCACGTTCGGCAGCACGTGACGGAAGATCACGCGCGAAAACGAGCCGCCGAGCGCGCGGGTCGCCTCGACGAACGGCGCCGCGGCGATGGCGCGCGCCTGCACGACGGAGAGGCGCGCGAACGGCGCCCACGCCCCGATCGAGAACACGACGCCCATGTGCCAGCGCGAAGGCGTGCGCACCGCCGACAGGACGGCGAGCGCGAGCAAGAACGTCGGAAAAGACTGCACCAGGTCCGCCGCGCGCAGCGTCCAGCGCTCGGCGAGGCCGCCGCGGAGGGCAGCGGCGGTGCCGAGCGGCGCGCCGACGACGAACCCGGTCGCGGCGACCGACAGCGCGAGCCCGATGGCGCGCAGCGTGCCGTACCCGACGACGGCGAGCACGTCGACCCCCGCGTCGCCGCTCCCGAAAGGACGCGAAGACGACGGCGGCGCCCATGAATCGGACAAAAGGAGACGCGTCGGTGAGCGATGGCCGAGCGTCACGACCGCGGCGGCGGCGACGACGACGAGGCACGCCGGCACGAACGGCGCGACGACGCTCGCGCGCCGATCGCCGCGCGGCCGTCGTCGGAGGGACGGCGCGCTCATCGACGGCCTCGCGGATCGACGGCGGCGGTGACCGCGCCCGCGGCGCCTTGAGCGAGCACGAAGAGCGAGCCTGCCGCGACCACCGCGGCTTCGAGGACCGGGATGTCGCGGGCGGCGTAGGCGTTCAGCATCAGCGTGCCGAGGCCCGGGCGCTCGAAGAGCCGTTCGAGGACGACGGCGCCGCCGAGGAGCGCGCCGAGCTGCGTCGCGACGGTGACCGCGATCGGCCCCGACGCCACGGGGAGCGCATGCACGAGCCACACGCGCGCGGGGGAGCCGCCCTTCGCCGCGGCGACGTCCAGGTATTTGGCGCGCGCCTGTTCGAGGAGCGCGGCGCGCCCGATGCGGCCCACCTGCGCGGCGAGCGGAATCGCGAGGAGCCCCGAGGCGAACAGGAGCCCGGCCGCGCCGCTCTCCGGATCGCCGGGCAGCGGCACGACGCGATGCTCGACCGCGAAGAAGAACGTGGCGACGGGGGCAAAAGCGACCAGCGGAGTTGCCGCAACGCCGACGAGTGCGCCGTGCGCCCACTCGCGTTTTTCGCGAAGCCAGGGGCCGACGCAGAGAAGCGCGGCCGCGACGCCGAGGACCGCGCCGAGGAGCACCGCCGTCGACGCGAGCGCCGCGGTCGGGCCGAAGGCCCGGCGCACCTCGGTGAAGGCCGGTACGCCCGGACGGCTCAACGAATCGCCGAGGTCGAGCCGCGCGAGCCCCCACAAGAACGAGACGTACTGCGCGCCGAGCGGACGGTCGAGCCCGAGCCGTGCGCGCAGCGCGGCGCGGTCCGCCTCTCTTGCCTGCTCGCCGAGCACGAGGGCCGCCGGATCTCCGGGCAGCACGCGCAGCGACAGGAAGACGAGGGACGCTAGGGCCACCATGACCCAGAGCGCGCCGAAGCTGCGCGACACCGCCGCGGCCGCGACGCGGGAGGCACTCGCGAGCCGCTCGGCGAAACCGGAGCGCGCTCGCGGCGAGCTCATGGGCCGCCCTGAGCGTCCGGCGCGCTGCGGGCCGCGTCGCTGGCGGGCGCGCGGGCGTCGCTGGAAGACACCGCCGCGCCGTCCTTCGACGCGCTGGCATCGGCCTCGCCCGATACGGCGCCCGGCATGAAGGCACCCGCCGCGTCGGGCGGCGGCGGAAACGATGCGTCGGGCGGCGAGCAAACCTGATCCGACGAGCTCGCCAGAAACCCGTTGGTGGCCGTTTCGGCGGCGGAGCTGGGTCTCACGGTGCAGATCTTGGTACCGCGATCGTTGTTGGCGTCGACGACCGCGGCGCCCCAGATGTTGTCCGATGTGAGGAGATCGACGCAGCTATAGCCGCTGCGACAGCCGCTGTCGCTCGAGCAGCGCGCCATGCAGTAGGTGCGTTCGAGCCGTTGCTGCTGCTCGAACCTGCACTCCGGTTGCACCGAGGGCGCGACCCCGAACGCGACGCAGGCCGCTTCGCTCGGGCAGCTGTCGGGCTCGCAGTTGGCGATGGTGCAGTAGCCATTCGGCAGGGTCGGCTCGCAGAGCCGGTCGCCGGTCGCGGAGCAGTCCGTGTGAAGCTTGCACGAGTCGCCGATGCTCGGCGTGCACGCGAACGCGAACAGCGAAACCGCGATCGACCACGTCGTAAAAGAGCCCGGAAGCCGCATTGGCGGCGCGAATGTACCCGGCTCCCCTTCCCTTGGCACCCCCAATGCGAACGGAAAGCAGACGACGCGAGCCTCTGGTCTCGACTCGAGCAGCCTTGGAAGAACAGATCACGATCGTCGTGGAGACCAAGTACCACGAGAAAAACCGGTGAGGCCGGTGCGAGCTGGGGCTCTGGTCGCGAGAGACGCGCGACTTTGAACCGGCCGCATCCACCCCGAAATCGAGAAATCCGCGCGAAGCGCGGAAAAGCGCGCGTTTTCCGCACGCGAAAAGCGCGAAACTCGCGTCGAGTGAGCTATGAGTCGTGCCAATATGCCCGAAGGCCACCGAGTTCGTTCGCTCGCCGTGGTCTTCGCTTGCTTCACGACGAGCTGCGGCGGCGGCGCGCCGCTCCTGCATCCGGCGCACGTGCTCCCGTCCGGGCACGTGTCGGCCGGAGCCGGCGTGAGCGGGCAGTTCGCGTTCCACGGCCCGACGTCGGGACCGCCGGAGCAACACACTTTCGAAGACGCGATCGCGCGCGCGGCGCTCTCGCCGGGCATCGCGCCCTGGGCTTCCGCCCGGGCCGGCCTGGGCGGACAATTCGAGGCGGGCCTCGCGTACACCGGCAGAAGCGTACGCGCCGACGCACGGCGTGCGTTCGCCGGGGATTCTACGGCTCTCAGCGTGGGCGCCGCGGCATCGGCGGTGTTCTCGGATCCTCGAGATCTCGCCGACGCCCCATCCACGACGAGCGGACGCATTCCGCCGACCGGGGGCGACCTGCACGCGACCGGTTACGGTTTCGACGTACCGATCCTCTTCGGATGGCGCAGCACGGCCTCCGTCGTGCAAGCGTGGGCCGGCGCCCGCGGCGGCGTGGAACGGCTGGACGGCGACCTGCCGCTCGCGCCCGCGCGCGAGGCACCTGCACCGTCCGCCACCTTCTCGACGACGCGTTGGTACGGCGGCGGGCTCGTGGGCGCTGCGGTCGGGCTCTCGCCCGTCCTCGTCGCCGTGGAGCTCGATGTGGCATACCAGAGCGTATCCGGGCGGGCGTCCTTTCCCGCCGAGCTCGGCGACCCTGCGCGACGCGACGGGTCGGTCCACGGGCTGACGCTCGCGCCCGCCGGGGCGATCATCGGAAAATTCTGAAGCGTCGCGAGCTTATGCGCTCTCCACGGAGCGCTCGGGCTTGCCGAAAGCGGGCGCGCCGCATACCATGAACACGCCCTGGACATGGCGATCCGCGTTCTCCTTCCCACCTGCTTGTGCCTGGGCGTCGTCGCGGTCGCGTGTGCGAACGAACCTCCGACCGCCGTCGGGGACGAAGAGCCGGGGAAGATGCACGCGGTGCTCAGCGTCGAGCGCTCGGACGCCGCCTTGTCGGATGCCCCCGGCAGCGCGAGCGCCGTGGCGCGGTTCGTCAGCCTCCCCGCGGTCTCCGACGTGAATCGCGTGCTCACCGCGGCCGGCGTCACGCTGGATCTTCCGCCGGTCGACACCTGTCTCGCGAGCGGCAGCCAAGTGGAGCTCGAACCTCCGCCGGCGCAGGGCGGCGTCGAGTTCCTGGAGGCGGGCGACGTGAACATCACGACGGCAGATGCGGTAACGCCGCTCGTCCCGCACGCCTTCCCCACCGTGGGCGGCTTCGCCTCCGGCGTGCTCTACACGACGAAAGATCGCACGAGCAGCGCCCTTCCCGCCGCCCAGCCGTACGTCATCTCGGCGACCGGTTCGGGCGCGATGCCCGCGCTCCGTGCCGTCGTGGACGCGCCGAAATCCCCGGCCAACGTGCTCGTGGGCGGCGTGCCGCTCGGCGAGGTCACGGACCTGCACACCGGTTCCGCCACCGAGGTCACGTGGACCGCGGGGGAAACGTCGGATCTGGTGTACGCCGAGCTGTTCGCCTACGACGGGTCGGCGAGCGTCCTCTGCACTTTCCGCGACGACGCGGGGTCGGGCAACATCGCGCCGGACGCGTTCAGCGGCGTCGGCAGCGGCCGCATCGCGTTGCATCGCGTCCGCCTGCGACACCTCGACAACGCGTCGGGCGCGTCCACCGACGTGCGCTTCGATTTCCAGGTCGGCGCCGCCATCGACTTCTCGCGGTAACTCGAAGGCGCGCGCGGCGAGTACGCTTGCGGCGTGACGCGAGCGCCGCGCGGCGTCTCGCCACACCGCCGAAGCGGCTGCTATAAGGAGTCGCCATGGTCACGTATCTTGACGGTCGATTCGTCGAAGACGAGGGCGCGACGATCAGCGTTCGCTCGCGCGCCCTGAACTACGGGATCGGTTGCTTCGGCGGCATTCGCGGGTATCTCGCCGACGACGGCAAGCAGGTCCACGTCTTCCGGCTCGACCAGCACGTAGCGCGCCTCGACGCCTCGGCGCGCATGTTGAAGCTGTCGCTGACCGTCGAGCCCGCGCGCCTGAAAGAGATCGTGGTCGAGCTCTTGCGGCGAAACGGCGTGCACCACGACGTGTACGTCCGCCCGATGGTGTTCAGCGGCTCCATCGAGCTGTCCCCGGTGCTCAAACCGGAAGACGCGAGCCTCACCGTCTACTGCCTACCGCTCAAACGCTACATCGACAAGGAAGCGGTCAACGTGTGCGTGTCGTCGTGGCGCCGCCTCGGCGACAACGCCATCCCCGCGCGCGCCAAGCCGACGGCCGCGTACCTGAACAGCGCGCTCGCCAGACGCGAGGCGACCGACAACGGCTACGACGAAGCCATCTTGCTGACCGAACGCGGCTCCGTCTCGGAGGGCAGCGCCGAGCACATCTTCATCGTGCGCGACGGCGAGCTCGTCAGCCCGCCGTCGACGGAAGACAACCTCGACGGCATCACGCGCCGGAGCATCATCACGATGGCGACCGAGGACCTCGGTCTGAAGGTGAAGGAGCGGGTGATCGGACGCACCGAGCTCTACGTCGCGGAAGAGATCTTCCTTTGCGGCACCGGAGCCGAGGTCACGCCGGTGGCGTCCGTGGACCGCCGTGTCCTCGGGAACGGCAAGCCCGGGCCCATCACCCAGCGCGTGAAAACGCATTTCGACGACGTCGTCCACGGCCGCGTGGAGCACCGCAAGAGCTGGCTGACTCCTGTGTGGGAATAGGCGTCGCGGAGACGACGCTACACGGCGTTATACGAGGAGAGATTTACAGGAAGACGGAAAGGCGGAAGGGGAATTGGGGGGCCACCAGAAGCCCTGATGCGAGCCGGTGGCCTTCTCCAATCCAATCATCCTTCCGATCTTCCCTCTTCCTGTTCCATCTCTCTCTGTCTCTCTCTTCTACTGCCAGCTGGCGTCGGGTTTGCGCTGTTCGGCGTTCCAGGGGCTCTGGCCGCATAGCGTGCAATCCGAACCGAAGAAGAATTTCTTCGCGCCTTGATCGCCGCACGTCCAGTACCTGAGCCACGCGATCGTCGGCGCGTGCTCCTGGATGTCGCCGCCGCAGGAGCCGAAGGTGGCGCCGAGAATGGCGCCGATGCAGATCGATGCGCCCACGTCCACCGGATACAGGTGGCCGGCCATCGAGTCGTTCAGCGTCGCGTAGAAGGTCTGCACCATCGATTTCTGGTAGTTCGGGGTCACGTATTGCGACGCGGTGACGAACATGTCGCCGGTGGACGTGAAGAGCAGGAGCGGCGCATGCAGCAGATCGAAGGCGTTGCTCACGCGCGGGGGCATGCCGTGCAGCGAGACGGTCGCCTTGATGTTGGGACGATCCGATACGTCGATCGCCGCGCCGCCGCCCCAGGAATACCCGATGGCGACCTCTTTGTTGACGTCGAGCTTGCCCTTCATCGGGCCGTCGGCGGTGTTCTGCTGAACCAGCCAGTCCATCCCCGCGTTCAGGCAAGGCCGCTCGGCCATGGTGTCGTTGCAGGCGATGATCACGAAGCCGTGCGACGCGATGAGGCTGAGCGTCTTGTTGTATTGATCCGGCGTCGTCAGGATGCCGTTGCCCCACGTCGCGATCGGATGAATGAAGCCGTTCTTTCCGAGCGACGCGTCGGGGCGATACAAGGTGTAGTTGTTGTTCGGGCCGACGCTCGTGAACATCTTTGCGTCGGCGAACGGGCCCGGCATCGTGTAGTCGGTGACCGGCGGCAAGCTCGAGCAATCGTTGCTCGAGCCCCCCGCGCCGGCGCCCGCGGCACCCGCGGTCCCCGCCGCGCCCGCCGCGCCGCTCGCGCCACCGACTCCGCCCGTGGAAACGGAGCTTCCGCCGGCGCCGGTTCCCCCCGCTCCTCCGCTGACGGCGCCGCCGGTCGCGATCGGGCTACCGCCGTTACCAATCGGCGCCGTGCCGCCGCTCGCGGTGATCGCCGTGCCGCCGGTGCCGACCGCACCCCCTTGCCCGACGGGCGCGCCGCCGGCGCCGACGACGGGCGCGCCGCCGCTCGCGGCGATCGGCGTGCCGCCTGCGCCTGCGCCCGCGCCGCCGGCCGTGCCCAGACCTGCGTTGCTTCCTGGAGTTCCATCCTGTCCGGAGCTGCATGCAGCGAAGACGGCGGTGACGACAGGAAGCCAGATGGAATGCAATCGACGGATCATCGTGCGCCTCGAGAGGGCCGCGGGCGAGCGGCGCTCGACGCGCATCACCGCGACCTCGATGCAGAATACACACCGACTCGCGATCGACCTTCGCTGCTGCCCGCCGTTTTCTTAACCGATGTTGCCGAGCACGGACGCGCGCAGAGCGCGGCTTCGTAGAATTTTTCGAAGCGGCGCCACTTCGTTTGCTCGCGGAGTCAACGCACCGCGCGAGTGGCCTGCAACGCGAAGATCAGGGAAAAGCACCTACCAGAAGCGCTCACGGACCGTCGAGCGCTCGACGGACGTTGCGAAGGAGCTCGGACGGCGAGAACGCTTTGCGCAGGACTCGCTCCTGTCCGAACGTCGCGTGCGCGTTCACGGCGGCGTCGAGGTGTCCCGACATGTACAAGACCTTCGCTCGGTACCCCTCGGCGCGGAGGCGCCTCACGAGATCTCGACCGCTCATGTTGCGCATCACCGCGTCGACGATCGCGAGATCCACCGTACGCTCTTCGTCGAGCACCCGGAGCGCCTCGACGCCGGACTTCGCGTCGACGACCGAATACCCGTAGCGCTCCAGAACGGAGCGGACCGCGTAGCGCACCGCCTCGTCGTCCTCCACGACGAGGATGGTCTCGGAGCCGGCCGGTAGCTCGGCGTTTTTCCGGCTGCTCGTCGGCTCGTCCTCCACGTGCGCTGCGAGCGGGAGCGACAGCGTGACCGTCGTCCCGCGACCGAGCTCGCTCTCGAGCGCGATCCGTCCGCCGTAGTCGGTGACGAAGTACTGCACCGCGGGCAGGCCGAGCCCCGTTCCGCGGCCCTCGGCCTTCGTCGTGAAGAAGCGTTCGAAGGCGCGCTGGCGTACGCTCTCGTCCATGCCCTGGCCGTTGTCGGCGACGACGATGGAAGCGTGACCGGCCGGAGCGGAGGGCCATCGCTCGTCGGCGCCGTGGCGCGCGGTCGTGACGAGGATCCTTCCGCCGTCCGGCATCGCGTCGCGGGCGTTGGCGACGAGGTTCAGAAGCGCGACCTCGAGCCTGTGTCGATCGACCACGACCTCGAGAGCCGAGCCGTGGAGAGCCAGCGCCAGATCGACGTTCTCGGGCAGCCCGCGCCGCAACAGCGGCATCATCTCGACGAGCACCGCGTTGACATCGACTCGCTCCGCGGCAGGGGTTTGCCGGCGCACGAGGTTCATCAGGCCGCGCACGAGCTCCGCGCCGCGTTCGGAGGCCATTCGAACCTCCGCCGCCATCGCTTCGAGCAGCGGCTCGAAGGCGAGCTCCCGCTCGAGGAGCGAGCTCGTGCAGAGGATGGGCACGAGCAGATTGTTGAAGTCATGCACCACAGTCGCCGTCAGGTAGCCGATGGATTCGATGCCGGCGCGCTGCGGCGGCCCCTCGTCGGCCGCGGTTTGCCGCGTGATGTCGCGCAGGACGAGCAGCACTCGCTCTTCGTCGAGCGGGCGCTCGTCGACGGAGAGGACGCGCTCTGCTCCGGCTCGGTCGACGAGCGACAGCGTCATGGTCCGGAAACCGCCGCCCGAGAGCGGCAACCTTTCGATGTCGACGCCGAGGACCCGCGCGGCCCGATTGGCCAAGAGAAGTCGCCCGTTCTTTCCGAGAACGGCGAGCGCCTCGGTGGTGCCGTCGAAGATCGATCGATAAACGTCGCTGGAGGTGTGGTTCACGAATGGTCCCGTCCCTAGCCTTTTCGTACGGTCGACGGGCGGACGGGACCATTGCCACACTCCGTCGTTCGGGCGTCGGATGAAGGGCGGCCGCTCTGTCGGTGTTCGTCCTACTCGACGAGCCCGCTGCGGACGGCGTAGCTGGTAAGCTCCGCGTTCGTGCGCATGTTCATCTTCTTCAAGATGCGCGTGCGATGCGTGCTGACGGTCTTCACGCTGAGCGACAGCTCCTCGGCGACCTCGGAGACGGTCTTGCCGCACGCGAGCATCTTGAGCACCTCGAACTCGCGATCCGACAGGCGCTCGTGCGGCGCTCCGGTCGCTTCCCCGGCCACCATGGACGCGAGCGTTTCCGCGAGCTCGGCGCTCACGTAGCGGCCGCCCGCCGCGACCTTGCGCACGGCTTCGATGAGCCGCTCGGGCGCGCTCTCCTTGGTGAGGAAACCAGCTGCGCCGGCTTTGATGGCGCGAACCGCATACTGTTCCTCCGGGAAGACCGTGAGCACCAGGACGGGCAGCTGCGGCCGCTCACGTCGCAACCAGCTCACGAGCGGAAGCCCGCTGCCGCCGCGCAGTTTGATGTCCAACAAAACGACGCTCCAGGGCTCCCGCGAAACGAGCTGCATGACGTCGTTCGGCGTCTCGGCTTCGCCGGCGACGACGATGTCCGGCGTCTCGGCGAGGATCTGCCGGAGGCCACGGCGCACGATCGCGTGGTCGTCGGCGACCAGGACCTTGATCACGACGGCCTCCCAGAGAGCGGCACGCGCACCGTCACGACCGTGCCTCCGGACGGCGAGCAGCTCACCGTCGCGCTGCCGCCGAGCCGTCGCGCGCGCTCGCGAATGCCGAGCAGGCCGAGGGACTCCGAGCTGCCGATCGCCTCGGGAGTGATTCCGACGCCGTCATCGGTGACCCGGAGCTCGAGCGATTCGCCGTCGCGCCCGAGCCACACGTCCACCTGAGTCGCTTCGCCGTGGCGGGCGACGTTCGTGAGCGCCTCTTGGAACGCGCGAAACATCGCCGTCGAAAGCGCTCGGTCGAAATGTTCGTCGTCGGCGACCTCCGATTGCACGACGCAGGTCAACCCGGTTCGTCGTTCGAACTCCTGCCCTTGCCACTCGAGCGCCGCCACGAGCCCGAGATCGTCGAGCACGCCGGGCCGGAGCTCCGACGAGATCCGCCGTACCTGGCCGATGATCTCGTCGACCATCTTGGACGTGTCCGAGAGCTTCTGCAGCAACGCCGCGCGGGGTAGATCCCCAGGGGCGGACACGCGCCGGCCCATCCACGCGAGCTCGAGCTTCAACGCCGTCAGCGCCTGACCGAGCTCGTCGTGGATCTCCCGCGCGATGCCGGTGCGCTCCTCTTCCCGCGCCGACTCCACGTGCTCGGAGAGCGCGACGAGCTGCGCCTCGAGCTTCCGCCGTTCGATCGCGATGCTCGCGATGTATGTCGCCCGCCCGATGAGCGTCAGCTCGCGCTCCGACGGCGCCCGCGGCTCGCCGTAGTAGAGCGCGAACGTCCCGAGCACGCGGCCTTCCTTCGACACCACCGGCGTCGACCAGCAAGCGCGCAGCCCGGCCGCTCTCGCGACGGCGCGGTAATCGTCCCACAGCGGGTCTCGCTCGATGTCCGTCACCACCACGGGGCGGCCGAGATAGGCCGCCGTGCCGCAGGAGCCCGCGCGCGGGCCGATGCGCTGGCCGTCGATCGCGCGGTTGTAGTCGTCGGGAAGACTCGGTGCGGCGGCCACGCGAACGTGCGTACCGGTGGCGTCCAGCAGGAGGATCGTAGCGCGCGTCGGCGGCGACTGTTTTTCGATCGCCAAAACCAGCGTCGTCAAGATCGCTTCGAGCGGCGCGCCCTCGGCGATCATCTCGAAGATGCGCTGCTCGGCGTCGGCCATCCAGAGCGCGAGGGTGCGCGCCGTGATGTCCTCGAGCGCGACGCCCACGCAGCCACCGGGCAACGGGAACGCCTTGAACGACAGCGATCGCGTGGGATTCGCGGGATCCCGGGAGCCGTACACCGCGGCCTCGCGCACCTTGCCGTCGCGCGCGACGTCGCGCACCAGCGCCTCGAACTTCCCGTTCACCGCGTACGGAATCACCTCACGCAGCGGCCGGCCGAGGAAGTCCGAGAGCGGCGCGACCGACAGCCGCTCCGCGGCGGGGTTGAACGCCACGAAACGGGTGCGGTCGATGTCCTCCGGATCTTCGACCGAAAGAACCACGAGGCCGACTTGGATGTTTTGAACGATGTCGGCGTACAAGCGCAGCTGCTCGTCGCGCCGTCGCTCCTCGGTCACGTCGCGGCAAGTTCCGATCAACCCGATGATCCGCCCCTCCACGTTTCGAATCGGCTCGCCCATGGTCTCGAGGTGACGGACCGATCCGTCCGGACGCACGATCCGCTCCGGATACGAGAAAGACGCGCCGGTGGTGAGCGCGCCCGCTACCTCGCGCGCGATGCGCTCGCGGTCCTGGGGATGGAGCCGTTCGAGGAACGACTCCAGGGTGATGGCGACGGAGCGAGGGACGAGACCGTAGATGCGATAAAGCTCGTCCGACCAGCGGACGGCGTTCGTCACCGCGTCCCATTCCCAGCTGCCGACGTGTGTGATGGCTTGCGCCTTGGCAAGCTGCCTCTCCGCGGGTGTTTCCCCCCCGACGGCAGGCGCGACGGTCTTCTCGACCACCTGCTCCTTCATGACGGCGGATCCTACCAGCTGGGAGCACCCAGACGTCGCGGTTCCCCGCTTTCGCGCCTTTCCGCGCTTCGCGTCGCCGGCTCGGGCCGCCTTACATCGTCGGACGGCCGAGGAAACCCATGAGCCAGGTCATCGCGGGGCGCATGGCGCCGCTCGGCTGCTGAATGCCGGTGTTGGCCTTCCAGGTGGCCCCGACGATGTAACCCCAGAGGGTGACACCCTTCACGTTGCTGTCGTTCCAGTACATCGTGATCTGATCTTGCATGATCGACTTTTGCATGTCGTCGTCGGCGACGGGGATGTCGTACTCCGTGATGTAGACGGGGAGTCCGGTTCCCGCGAGCTTGTCGATGAACGTCTTCACGGTGGCGGTCGAAATCTTGTAAGCGTCGTGGGCTTGGGCGCCGATCGCGTCGATGGGCGCGCCGGCCGCTTTGATCTTGTTCACGATGTCGATGAAGTTCGCGTTGTCGTTCGAGTACTCGATGTTGTTGTAGTCGTTCAGAATCAGAATGGCGTTCGGGCAAGCGGCGCGCGCCCACTTGAAGGCGTTCACGATCCAGTCGTAGCCGCTCGCGCCCGCGCCGCCCATGCCGTCGATGTACGCTGGAGTCGTGTGTGGCGGCGGCTCGTTCACGACGTCGATGAGCTTCGTGTTCGGATAGCGGTCGCAGAACGCCTTCATCCAAGCTTGTACGGCGGTCTGCGCGTTGCCGTTGTTCACCCAGCTGGGCTGCTGGCTTCCCCAGACGAAATTGTGCTCCTTGAAGATCACGTTGTTGCTCTGCGCGTACGCGTAAATCTTGTCGAGAGCGGACCAGTTGAAGCTGCCCTGGGACGGCTGCACCGATCCCCATTTGCCTTCGTTCTCCGGCGTGATCTGGTTCCAGTATTTCGCGAAGCCGTCGCGAACGGCGTTGTTCGTCGTGATGTTGCCGACGAACTTCGTCGTGCTCGCCGCGCCACCCGCTCCGGCGCTGCCCGCGCCGCCGCCGTTCGAAGTCGCTCCGCCATTCGAGGCGCCTCCGCCGGAGCCAGTCTGTCCGGCGTTATCGGACGTACCGCCCAAACCCGCGCCGCCGCTGCCTGTCGCGCCTCCGGGCGCCGCGCCGCCGCTGCCGAGAGCGCCGCCGTTGCCGGTTACACCGCCCGAACCGATGTTCGACGTGCCGCCGGCGCCGAGTGTGCCGCCGGCGCCGTTCGTCACGCCGCCGTTCGACGGCGCAGCGGACGTTTGACCGCCGCTCGCCGGCGTCGTGGCGCCGCCGTTCGACGCACCGCCGCTCTCGACGAAACCGCCGGCGCCCCGCGCACCGGAGTCGTCTCCGGTGCTCGACGAGCAACCGAGCGCCTGAAGCGCGACCAAGGCGGCGCCGGTGCAAAGCAGCGAGGCCTGCGCGGCAGTTCGACGTGAACGAAGTGGGCTTGGCCTGTTCATGATCTTGCCTTTCGATCCGGAGAGGGCGCACGCTTGCTCGACCGGCGCCGGCGAGTCGACCGCGATCGTCGAACGCAAAGCGCGGCGAGCGCCACGACGATGGAAACCGCGCTCGACCGTGTGCGCCCCGCGGCGCCGCGCACGCTGCACGAGCTCGACGCACCGTTGCCGCCGATTGCCGAGCCGCCATTGCCGGACGTGACCGCCGCCGCGCTCTGCCCCGCCGCGGCACTCGACGCACCACCCGACGACGCGCCGCCCGCGCCCGAAGCACCTTGCACCACGGCGCCGCCGGCGTTCGCGCCGCCTGACGCGCTCGGCGCGCCGCCGCTGCCGGAGTTGCTCCCGCCGCCCGCTGCCGGCGCTCCGCCGCCGGGCGCGCCGGCGGTGCCGACGATCGTGGTGCCGGCACTGCCGCCGCTCGCATTACCGGTAGCGCCGCCATTCGCGGTACTGCCGCCACTCGCGGTACTGCCGCCGCCACCGGTCATGCCGCTGCCGGCCGCGCCGGCCGCGCCGGTGCCGCGAGGACCGCCGGGATCCGCCATGCCGTCCAGACCGAAGAAGTGCGCGGCCTCCGACGCGAGCACCGTCAGGTTGTGCGTCGCGCCCTGCTCCACGATGCCCTCGACTTGCGCGATGCCGTTTCCGTCTTTGTAGCGGGTGCGCGTGAAGCCCGACTGCGGCGTGTTTTGCTCCGTCGTGCTCGGCGTTTCACTCACGCCGAGCACGTTCGTCCACTCTTTTATCTCTTCACCGAAGTTGTGGAAGTCGAGCGTCTGATCCGCCGTGCCGTGCCACAGTTGCACGCGCGGACGGGGGCCGGTGTAGCCGGGGAACGCGGCGCGCACGAGGTCGCCCCACTCCTGTCCGGTTTTCGTGATCTGTCCCGTCGCGCACGCGGTGCTCCACGCGCTCTGGCCGGCGAAGCACGCATAGGGCACGCCCGCGAACGCGGCGCCCGCTCGGAACACGTCCGGATACGCGCCGAGGAGCACGTTCGTCATCATCGCGCCGGACGACGTCCCGGTGACGTACACGCGCGTCGCGTCGGCGCCGTACTTCGGGATGGTGTAGCGAACCATCGACACGATGCCGAGCGAGTCGCTGCCGCCGTCGTGCTTCAACGTCGCGTCGGAGTGGACGTCGAAGCAACCGTCGCTCGACGTGGTCTGCGGGTAGATGACGATGAAGCCGTACTGATCGGCGAGCGAGTGATACCCCGTGCCGGTGAAATAGGCGTTCGCCGATCCCCCGCAGTAGTGAATCGCGACCAAGATCGGCGGCGCGGGCGCGACCTTGTCCGGCACGTACAGGAACATCCGTGTGTTGCTGGGGTTAGTCCCGAACCCGGTGACCTCTTGCAACGACGCGGCCGCGCCCGGTCGAGCGGTAGACAGCGCGGCGGACAACGCGAGCGTCCAGGCGAATCCACGTATCATTTTCGGCACTCGGCTCCGAAGACGGAGCCTCGGCTATGCGTAGTCGTCTGGCGACCACTCCACGGGTCAGATTCCGAGCGCGACGGGAGAATACCGTGTACCGAGCGTCACAGTGGCCGTGCGTTGCCGCCCTGCGCCACGCAACTACCGAAACACCACCGTTCGGTTGCCGTAAACGAGGATTCGATCCTCGAGGTGTGCCCGAACCGCGGTCGAAAGCACCGTGCGCTCCAAGTCCCGTCCCTTGCGCACCAGGTCATCCACCGAATCGCGATGGCTCGTGTGCACGACGTCCTGGTGGATGATGGGGCCCTCGTCGAGATCGGCCGTCACGTAATGCGCGGTCGCCCCGACGAGCTTCACCCCGCGCTCGTAGGCCTGGTGATACGGCTTTTTGCCCACGAAGGCGGGCAAGAACGAATGGTGGATGTTGATGATGCGCTGAGGGAGCTCCGCCACCAGCTCGGCGCTCAAGATCTGCATGTAGCGCGCGAGCACCACGAGATCGATCTTCGCCGAGCGCACGAGGGTGAGCTCCGCTTCTTCCTGCGCGCGGCGCGTCTCCGGCGTGATGGGGAAGACGTGAAAGGGAATGCCGAACTGCCGCGCGATGGGCTCGAGATCCGGGTGATTGCTCACGATGAGCGCGATGTCGCACGAGAGCTCGCCGGCGCGATGCCGCAGGAGCAAATCGTACAAGCAGTGATCGTACTTCGACACGAAGACGGCGACTCGACGGACCTCGGCGTCGATGGACAATCGGTAGGTCATGCCGAAGCGCTCGGCGACCTCGGCGATGCCCCGCCACAGCGTGACACGATCCGTATGCAGCTCCTTCATGTCGAAGCGGATGCGCTGAAAGAACTGCCCCGCCTCGACGTCGGTGTGCTGATCGGCGTCGAGGATGTTCGCGCCGTGCCCGTAGAGAAGCTGCGCGAGCGCGGCGACGATGCCGCGGCGATCCGCGCAGGAGACGAGGAGCGTCGCGGTACTATCCAAAGGCGTTGCCATGTGTAAACGGCGCGGCTCAGCCGCTCGCTCGAGTCGCGATTCCCGTCGGGCAACCGACGCCCGTGCCGCCGAGCCCGCAATAGCCGTTCGGGTTCTTCGCGAGGTATTGCTGGTGATATTCTTCGGCGTAATAGAACTCACCCGCCGGCGCGATCTCCGTCGTGATCTTGCCGAAGCCCGCGCGGTCGAGCTCGGCTTGGTAGGCGTCGCGCGACGTCTCGGCGGCGCGGCGTTGAGCGTCGTCGTAGTAGTAGATGGCCGAGCGGTATTGCGTCCCGATGTCGTTGCCTTGACGCATCCCCTGCGTGGGGTCGTGGTTTTCCCAGAACACGCGCAGGAGCGCCTCGTAGCTCGTCTGGTTCGGGTCGTACACGACGAGCACGACTTCGGCGTGACCCGTCTGGCCGCCGCACACCTCTTCGTACGTGGGGTTGCGGGTGAAACCGCCGGCGTAGCCGACGGCCGTCGAATAGACGCCGCGGCTCTCCCAAAACTTGCGCTCGGCTCCCCAGAAACAACCCATGCCGAACTGCGCGAGCCGCATGCCGTCGAAGGGCGGCACGATGCGCGTTCCATTCACGAAATGGCGAACGGGCACCTGAATCGGCTCGGCCCGGCCGGGCAGCGCTTCTTCGGAGGTCGGCATCCGGACCTTCTTGAAATTGCCGAACATTGCAGTTCGCATCCTAAGGCCCTCACGCCTCCGATCAAGCCTCATTGGAGCCCGGCCATCGACCAAGATGCCTTCGTCCGCGGCGAAGCGGCACACGCCGGGGCGAAACGGTCCTTTACCCGGCGGCCTTCGACGACGGTTGTTTCGGCTGTGGATCGGCGGGCGCCGGCGCGGCTTTCGGCTTGGGCGCGGCGCTCTTTCCGCGCGGCTCGACGATCGAATACACGAGCTCGTGCGTCGTTCCGCCACGCACGAACGTCACGCGCAGCGCAGGCGCGGTCCGGAGCGACTGAAACGCCTGGTAGGCGTCGATGTCACGCTCGATGGACATTCCGTTGACTTGTGTGACGACGTCGCCGGGCCGGAGGTCGACGCCCTGCCAGTACTCGATCGGACGTAGCTCGACGATTCGAAACCCGTGAAACTTCCCGTTGACCACTTCCGCGTCGACCGACACGCGCTGCAAGAAATAGCCGAGGCCCTGATCCACCGTCGCGGCGACGTCGTCGCGAAAGAGTGACCCCGGCGGCGGCGACACCTCGCCGGTCGTCGGATCGGGAACCTCGGGCGCGCTCGCGGCGTTTTCTACGGGCTCGTCCATGAGGTTGCCGCCGCACCCGGCGGCAAACACGGCGGACAAGAGCAGCAGCGCGGTTCGCACGCCGGGGACTATGAGAGACGGCGCGCGGTCGGGCAAGTTCCGAGCCCCGGAGGCGGGCGCACGCCTCGAGCGGCCCCGTCCGTCGCCTATCCGTACTACGCGAAAACTACTTCGAGAATCCGCGCGGCAACGGTGTCCATCGGGCCGTCATCGACATGGACGACGCGTTCACCGGGCAACAGCTCTCCGGCGCGTGCATAGAGGGCCGCGAGCTGCCGTTGAAGCTCCTGCACCTCGAAGAGCTCCGGCGGCCCGCCGCGGCTCTCGCGACGCGCGCGGGCGACGTCCTCCGGAACATCGAGAACGACGGTGAGCTCCGGCCGCAACGCGCGCGCGTTCAGCGCACGGATGAAGTCGAGCGCCCCCTGCCCCTCGGGCGACGTCGCCGATTGATACGCGAGGCTCGACAGCACGTAGCGATCGCACACCACGGTGGTGCCTCTGGCGAGCGCCGGCGCGATGAACGACTCCACGTGATCCAGGCGGTCGGCGGCGAAGAGGAGCGCCATGGACGTCCAGGGCAGCGCGTGCGGAGTTCCGCCGTCCGTGACGAGCTCCCGCTTCAATGCCCCGCGGATGAGCTTGCCGACGGGGCCCGCCGTCGGCTCGCACGTCGCGACGGCCTCGATGCCGCGGCGCGCGAGCTCTTTCACGAGGCGAGCCGCTTGCGTGGTGGTGCCCGAGCCGTCGATGCCCTCGAGCACGATGAAGCGCGGCGGCGTCACGGTCCTTCGTCTTCTCCGAGCACGACGTTGTCGATGAGCCGCGTCGTGCCGGCGAACGCCGCCACGGCGAGCAGCACGCGATCCCCGGCGGCCCCGGCGTCGTCGACGGGCGACAGCGCGTCGGGATCCGCGAGCGCGACGTAGTCGACGCGCAGCCCCGCGTCGGTCAACGCCTGGACGACGGGAGCCCGGAGGGCGCGCGCGCCGCGTTCCCCGCCGGCAAACGCCCGCGCCGCCGACGCGAGGGCCCGTGGAATCGACAACGCGCGTTGTCGCTCTTCTGCCGAGAGATAGACGTTGCGCGAGGACAGCGCGAGCCCGTCGGCTTCACGCACCGTGGCCACGCCGACGATCTCCACGGGCAACAGCAGATCCCGCGTGAGCCGCCGGATGACCGCGAGCTGCTGATAGTCTTTTCGCCCGAAGACGGCCACGCACGGGCCCGCCGCGGCGAACAGCTTGGTCACGACCGTCGCGACGCCGTCGAAGTGCCCGGGGCGCGACGCCCCGCACAGGTGCTCGGTGAGGCCGCTCACGTGGACGCGCGTGCGCTCCCCTTCCGGATACATCTCCGCGACGGACGGCGCGAACACCAGCGAGACGCCTTCCGCCGCGCATTGGGCGACGTCGCCTTCGAGGTCCCTCGGGTAGCGCAACAAGTCTTCCCTGGGACCGAACTGCGTCGGATTCACGAAGATGGACACCATCGTGAACGACGCGCGCCGCTTCGCTTCGCGCATCAGCGCGCGATGGCCCTCGTGCAAGGCTCCCATGGTGGGGACGAACCCGAGCGTCCCCCCGTCGCCGGCGCGCTCGCGGATTTTCGTCCGCAGCTCCGCCACCGTGTGAACGACTTCGAGCGCCATGATCACCCGTTCGACGAGCCGAGCTGCTCCGAGCAAGGCTTGCCGCGCGTCATGTCGACCGACAGCCGCTCGTCGCGGAGCTCCGCGTACCGGCGCCCGAGCTCGCCGGCGGATGCCTTCAACGCGGATAACTCGAGAGAAGCCATATCGTCCGGATCCGTGCGCTAACAGAAGGCTGCGCGCTCGGCAAGGCAACCGCGCGAGGGCGCGCGCACCTCCCCGCTCGATCCGGCAGGGGCCGGAGAGAGAGAGGAACAGGAAGAGGGAAGATCGGAAGGTTTTGGGGGGAGCTCTAGGCGGCCCGGCACACGCTAGCAAATCTCGGTCCGCCAATTGGCGAGCTCACCGACGCGAACGCCGCTCAGCAACAAAAAAATCTTCCGCCCCTCCCTCTTCCTGTTTCTCTCTCTCGTAGAACGACGAAATATGACTACCAGAGTGGTCACTTTTCGTCCGCGGGCCCGTACTGCGGCGCAGCGCCGCTCACGACGGGCTTCGCGCCGGTGGGCTCGCCGACGGCTTTCGGTTGCGCCATGCCGAAGCTGTGGCGTGCTTCGGGGAATGCGCCGGTCTGGACGTCGCCGACGTAGGCGCGCATCGCGTTCACGATCGCGTCGCCGAGCTCGGCGTAGCGTTTGACGAACTTGGGCTGGATGTCGCGGTACATCCCGAGGAAGTCGTAACAGACGATGACCTGACCGTCGCAATGAGGTCCGGCCCCGATACCGATGGTCGGCACGTCGACGGTCTCGGTGATGCGCCGCGCGAGATCGGCGGGCATCGCTTCGAGGACGATGGCGTACACGCCGGCTTGCTCGAGCGCCTTGGCGTCTTGCAGGACGCGCGCGGCCGCGTCCTCGCTCTTGCCCTGGACCCGGAAGCCGCCGAGCGCGTGGATGGACTGCGGCGTGAGGCCGACGTGGCCCATCACCGGGATGCCCGCGCCGACGATGCGACGGACGGCTTCGGCGATCTCGACGCCGCCTTCGAGCTTCACGGCTTCCGCGTTGCCCTCTTTCACGAGCTTGCCTGCTGCCTCGAGCGCCTTTTCGCTCGAGACTTGGAAGCTCATGAACGGCATGTCGACGACGATGTGCGCGCGCTCGGTGCCCCTCGCGACGGCACGCGCGTGGTAGGCCATTTCGTCGACGGTGACGCCGAGGGTGCTCGGCTGGCCTTGCACGACCATGCCGAGCGAATCGCCGACGAGCAGGACGTCGGCACCGCCCTCGTCGAGCAGCCGTGCCATCGTCGCGTCGTAAGCGGTCACGACGGCGAGCTTCGGACCCCGCTGTTTGCGTTCGCGAATCGCGGGAACGGTGACCTTGGTGATCGTCATGGAAAGCTCGACGAGAGGTTACGCCAGAGCGCAAACAATCGCACGACCTTGCACAACGCGATTTTCCTGAGCCGCGCGGCTCGAACCGAGCGCCTACCCTTTACCCATGGCGCCCGAATCGTCCTTCACCACGGCAATGGCGCGCAGAACGGCCCGCCCGTGGAGCACCGCGGCCCTCCTCGGAGCGCTGCTCGCGACCGCCTGCGGCTCCGATTCCCCTCGCTCGAACGACGATCATGCGAACGGCGGCCCCGGCGCTGCCGTCGGAGACAGTGGAACGGCGGCCTCGGGCGGGCGAGCGTCAGCAGGAGGAGCCGGTGCGATCTCCGGCGGCACCGGAAACCCGAACGGCACCGGCAATCGTGCCGGAGCGACCGCGCGTAGCAACGGCGGCAACGACACCGACGCCGGCACCGGCGGTACCGGCGCCGACGGCGGCAATGCCGGCAATGCGAACGACACCGGAGGGCGGAACGGCGCCGGCGGCACCGGCGGTCACGATGCGACCGGGAGCAAGGGCGGAAGAAGCAACGCCGGTGGCACCCCGTCCACGGGCGGTACGATCGCCGCCGCGGGCACGTCGAGCACCGGCGGAAGCGGAGCCTCGTCGGGTGAGCTCGATCACGAAATTCAAGGCGTGTACTGCGGCAACTCCACCGACGCGGTGACCCAGTTCGAGAATTGGTTCGGCAAGCCCACCGGCGGGATCCTCGGGTACACCGGCAGCGCGTCCTGGCAAGACTTCGACGGCTCCGTCGGTTGGGCGACGGGCCTCTGGAGCGCGCTCGATCGCCGCGTCCTCTGGTCGGTTCCGCTCATCCCGACCGGCGCGACGTTGTCGGACGCCGCCGCGGGCATGTACGACGATCACTATACGAAGGCCGCCCAAACGCTCGCGACGTACCGGCCACAAGAGAGCGTGCTCTACGTTCGCACGGGCTGGGAGTTCAACGGCGACTGGTTCCCGTGGACCGCGCTGGACGGCAAAGCGAAGGACTTCGCCGGCGCGTTTCAGCACTTCGTCGCGGCGTTCCGCTCCGTGTCGTCGCGCTTTCGATTCGAGTGGAACGTGAACCTCGGCGACAGCGGAATGAATCCCGAGGACGCATACCCCGGTGACGCGTCCGTCGACATCATCGGCATGGATTTCTATTGGAACCTCCAATACGACCCCGCCGACCCGAACACCGCGTGGAGCTCCAAGCTGACGCAGAAGTATGGTTTGCAGTGGCACCAGGATTTCGCCGCCGCGCACCACAAACCGACTGCCTATTCGGAATGGGGCATCATGAGCGACCAAGCGGGGCCCTACATTCAGCAAGCGAAAGCGTGGTTCGCCGCACACGACGTCGTCTATCAATCGTATTGGAACTCGAACACGGCGTTCAGCGGCATGCTCTCGGGCGGGCAATACCCGAACGCCGGAGCCGCGTACAAGGCGGCGTTCGGGCAGTAACACGCCGCAACGCCCGCCTTTCGAAGGCCTTTTCGGACGGAGCTCGCGGCGCGGGCGAGCGGCCGTAGACTGAAGGCGTGGCGCCCTTCCGGGATCTGTTCGACAGGGCGGCGCGCCGCGTTCGCGTCGCGCTCGGCGCGCGGCGCGTGCTCGACGCCGCCGTCGTTGGAACCGCGGCCGCGGCGGTCGCGTCGGTTGCGCTCGCGGCACTCGGCAAACCGGCGTGGCCGGCCCTTGCGCTCGCGCTCGCCGGCGCGTGCTACGGCGCCGTCACCGCCAAGATGCGTCGATTCGGCGACGCCGACGTCGCGCTGTTCGTCGACGCGCGCCTCGGGAGCGGAGAAGCCGTCGTCTCTGCGCTTTCGCCCGTCGCCGACGAAGCCGTGCAAGAGCAGCTCGCTAGCGTCGCAGCGCGCACACTTTCGAGCGCGGATCGCCGCGCCGTCGTGCCGCGCATCTTCTTCGTCCGCCACGCGGTGCTTCCCGTCGCGCTGCTCGTGGTCGCTTTTGCTCCGCGATTCGTCCCCGCCAAGCGTCCGCCGCTGAAGGCCGAGCGACCCGCGGAGCGCGTCAAAGCATCGCTCGAGGAACTGCGGCGGGTGGAGGCGCTGAAGGATATCGCGGCGCGCACCGAAGCCGAGCGCGCACGGAGATCGGCGATCGCCGATAAAGCGCGCGCCCTCGCAGAACGCGCCGCGAAGGGTATGGCCAAGCGCGACGCGCTGGACGCCCTCGGCAAGCTGCGCGATTCCGTGGAGGCCGAACGCGCCGAGAACCGGACGAACGACGGCGCGCGGCGAGCCGCGGCGCGCGCGCTCGCGAAGGCGCCCGACCTCCACGCGGCGGCCGATGCGCTCCGGCGCGCCGACCTCGTCGCGTTCGACGCGGAGATGGATCGGCTCGCCCGCACGCTGGAAGCGGACGCCAGGAAGACCGCGATCGCGGCGCTCGACGAAGCCCGCGAAGCGGCGGTAGCCCGCGGCGACGGCGAGCTCGCCGGTGCGCTCGACGAACAGCAACGTCTCTTGAAGCGTCGCGCCGCGGATTCGGAAAGCTTGCGCGAGCTGTCGCGGCTCCTCGGCGACGCGCTTCCGAAGGACGTCGAACGGAAGCTTGCGCGCCTGGATCGCTCCTCGAAGGAATCCGAGGCGATCGCCGAAGCCATGGCCAGCGCGGTGGAAGGGCTCACGAAGGAAGAGCGCGAGCGGCTGGCGCGGGCGCTCGCGGCGCGTGCCTCGGCGATGCAAGGCGAGAATCAGCTGTCGAAAGCAGAGCTCGTCGCGCTCGCGAACGCGCTGAAGGCCCAGGAAGCGCGCGAAGCGCTGCGCCGCGCGCTGAAGGAGCTCGCCGACGGCGAAAAGTCGACGGAGAGCGCGGGCGAAGAGGCCCTCGCCGCTGCCAGCATGGCCATCGGCGTCGCCGAGGCGCGCGTCGCGGGGAACGCGGGCGCGGGGGACGATGCGAACGGCAACGGCCAGGGGCAAGGTGCCGGCGACACGAACGGCGACACGAATGGAGGAACGAACCGCGGGGGCGCCGATGGACCGCATGCCGGGAGCACCCCCGAAGTGGCAGGCTCGTCGTTCACGTCGCGCGCGTCGGGCTCGCCGCTCGGCGGCGTGCCGATCGG
This sequence comes from Polyangiaceae bacterium, assembly GCA_035547195.1. Lineage (GTDB taxonomy): Bacteria > Myxococcota_A > Polyangia > Polyangiales > Polyangiaceae > DASZVB01. The sequence goes on along the minus strand of DASZVB010000059.1, from coordinate 190,583 downwards.
CCCGGCGCCGGGGTCGTCCCCACCGATTGCCGCCACGCTGCCGGCGCGGGAGCACACCGCGGCGCTTTCGGCCGCGCGCGCCGGCGAGGTAGGTGCGGTGGAGCGCTCCAACGTGCCCCGGGAGTACCGCGAACAGGTCCGGCGTTACTTCGCTCCGTGAGGCTGAGAGTCGTATTACGCTCCGGCGATGTGACTGCTCTCGAACCTGCGCTGTCGGCGGCAGCCGCGACCAAGGCCAAGCTTCGCCGAGCCATCGGTGAAGTCGTGGTCGGACAAGACGATGTCGTGGACCAGGTGCTCTGGGCCCTCGTCGCCGGCGGACACGTGCTGCTCGAGGGCGCGCCGGGGCTCGGTAAGACGCTCCTGGTACGGACGCTCGCGGCGTCGCTCGACCTCAGATTTTCGCGAATCCAATTCACGCCGGATCTGATGCCGAGCGACGTCATCGGCGCGAGCGTGCTCGTGCTCGACCCCGCGGGGCGTTCGAGCGGACGCTTCGAGCTGCACCGCGGTCCGATCTTCGGGCAGCTCGTGCTGGCCGACGAGATCAACCGCGCGCCGCCGAAGACACAGAGCGCGCTGCTCGAGGCGATGCAGGAGCACGCGGTCACGATCGCCGGATCGCGACAGAAGCTCGAAGAGCCTTTCATGGTGCTCGCCACCGAGAACCCGATCGAAATGGAAGGGACGTACCCGCTCCCCGAGGCCCAGCTCGACCGCTTTCTTCTGAAGGTGCTCGTGTCGTCACCGTCGGAGGACGATCTCGTGCGCATCCTCGAGCGAACGACGGCGGCGAGCGACGTCGCGGCGGCGGCGGTGCTCGGCAGCGCGGAAGTGCTCGCCTTGCGCGAGCTCTGCCGCCGGATCGTCGTGGCCGAGCCGGTGCTGCGCTATGTCGCGCGGCTCGTCGCCGCGACGGATCCGTCGCACCCGTCCGCGCCGCCGGAGGTGAAGCGCGCGGTCCGTTACGGCGCGAGCGTCCGCGGCGCGCAGGCGCTGACGCTCGCGGCGAAGGCGGTCGCGTTGTTCGACGGCCGCGCCCACGTCGCGCTCGCCGACGTCGCGAAGGTCGCCCTGCCCGCGCTCCGTCACCGCATCATCCGGAGCTTCGAAGGAGAAGCGGCGGGCATCGGCGCCGACGCCGTCGTCGAGACCGTGCTTTCGGCGGTGCCCGCGCGCCCGGAGGCCGTGGAGAAGGCGGCGCGAGAACAGTGACGCCGCTGCGCCCCCTCGCCGCGGCGACGCTGCTCGCGACGATCGCCTCGGCGACATCGGCCTTTGCCGCGAACGTGGACATGACCGTGAGCCCGCTCCTCGGCGCCGAAGCGCCGGCGGAGCACGGCTGGCAGCCGTTCGGCGTGAAGGTGCGCGGGCGCGGCTCCGGGCTGTCGCGCGGGACGCTCGAGCTGACGGACGGCTCGGGCGCGGAGGCACGCGCTCCGTTCGCCGTCGCCGGCGGCGAGCAAGTCTTGGTCGAGCTCTACTCCCACTACGGCTTCGGGCGGGCGCTCGAGGTGGTGCTTCGCGACGAAGACGGGGTCGTCCTGACGCGAACGGGCGTGCCCTCGCTGCGGAGCGACTCGCCGCTATTGGTCGATCTCGGGCGCACGGCTCGGCTCGAAGCGGCGTTGCGCGGCGAGCGCGTCGCCGTCCGTCGTTTCGCGCGCGCCTGGGCGCCGACCGCGGGCCTCGACCTCACCGTGACCCATCCGGTCATCGACGCGCGCTCGGGCGAGCCGGAGCTGCCGGATCGCGGGCTCGGCTACGCGAGCGCGACGGTGGTGCTGGCGTCCAGCGCCGCGCTCGCCGCGCTCCCGGAGAAGCAAGCCGCCGCGCTCTTCGACTGGGTCTACGCCGGAGGCTCCCTCGCGGTGACGCTCGACGGCGACGCCGTGCTCGGCGATCCTCGCCTGGTCACGTTGTTCGGCGGCCGGACGTCGCTCGAGCCAGCAAGGGAGCTCGCCGAGCGCCTCGACTTCGAGATCGCCGACGCCGACGGCAACTCCCCGGCGAGCGCGAGCTACTCCACGCACGCCGCGGCTCCGGCCGAAGCGATCGCCGCGAAGCTCGTGCGCGCGAAGGGCGGTCAGCTCACGCCGACGCGCTACGGTTCGAGCCGCGAGCTCGGGCTCGGCGAGGTGCACGCCCTCGCCTTCGATCCGACGTCACCTGCGTTCGTGGACGACCAGTGGGTGCGGCGCTCCATCGTCGACCTGGTGCGCGAGGCTTGGGACCGGCGGGCGTCCATCGCGCTCGCGAACGACGCCGCGTTCGACGACGGCCGGAACGCCGCCGCGCGCAAGCTGCTCGACCCCAACGAGGGCAGCCGCTGGTCGATCTGGTTTTCGGCCATCGTGCTGGTCGTTTACGCGCTCCTCGCGGGGCCGCTCAGCTTCCGGCGCGCGGCGCGCCGCGGCGCGCCGCTGCGTGCGTTCGTCGAGCTGCCGCTCTGGTCGTTCGGCGCGGCGGCGCTCATCGTGCTCGTCGGCGCGTTCGCGAAGGGAGGACGCTCGCGCGCCCGGCGCTTGTCGGTCGTCGAATGCGGCGCGGGCGAAGCGCGCGCCGCGGCGGTCCGCTTCCGCGCGCTCTTCGCTTCGTCCGCCGATTCTCTGCGCGTACCCGCGACGGATCCGTCGAGCTTGATCGACGTCGTCGCCACGAGCTCCCACGTCGCGCGCACGCTCGTGCTCGGTCGTGAAACCGCGGAGCTCGTCGATCTGCACGGCCGCCCCTGGGAGACGATGCTCGTTCGCGAGGACGGCATGATCGATCTGAAAGGCACGGTCCAATTCGTCGGCGAAGGCGAGGCGCTCGCCGTGCAGAACGATTTGCCCCGCGACCTCGTCGCGGTCGTCGCCCGCGCGCCCGGCGGCGATCTGCGCTACTTCTCCCGAATCCGCAGAGGCGAACGCCAGAGGCTCGATCGCGGCAAGGCGCTTCCGATTCCGCCGAGCGTCGTGCCGGCGCCGCTCGCGCCCGCGCTGCCGACCCCGCATCGGCTCGACTCTTACCGGTTCGCCGCGCTCGCCGACGCCGACGCCGGCGGAACGTCCGCGGCGTGGTCGGCCGTCGAAGAAGCCGGGCGCGACGGCACGGATTTCTGGCCCGACGATCGCCCGACGCTCATCGGCGAGCTCGAGGGAGGCGACGGAGAAGGCCGCGACTCGGGCCTTTCCATCGACTACGACCGGGTCCTCGTGCGCGTGCTGGGGAGAGCTCCATGAGCGACGTCGCACGACCTTCGATCCGCCTGCGGCACGTCACCCACCGCTTCGGCGAGAGCGTCGCGGTCGACGATCTGTCGCTCGACGTGCCGCGCGGTGAAATCTTCGGGTTCATCGGCCCGAACGGCGCGGGCAAGACGACGACGATCCGCATCATGGCGACGCTCCTCGAGCCGACGTCGGGCCGGGTCGAGATCGACGGCATCGACGCCGTCGAGGACCCGGTCGCGGTGCGTCGAGCGCTGGGCTACATGCCCGATCACTCCGGCGTCTACGAACGCATCACCGTGCGCGAGTACCTCGAATTCTTCGCGGTGGCCGCCGGCGTGAACGGCCGCGCGCCCATCGACGCCGCCGTCGAGCTCACGAACCTCGGCGCGCTCGAGGCAGCGCTCGTAGCGACCCTGAGCAAGGGGATGCGCCAGCGGCTCGGGCTCGCTCGCGTGCTGCTCCACGACCCCAAGGTGCTCGTCCTGGACGAGCCCGCGAGCGACCTCGATCCGCGCGCGCGCATCGAGATGCGGGATCTGCTCATCGAGCTGTCGACGCTCGGCAAGACCATCTTTCTCTCGAGCCACATCCTGTCCGAGCTCGAGGACATCTGCACGTCCGTCGGCATCCTGGAACGCGGCCGGCTCCTCATCTCCGGGCCCCTCGCGACCATCGGCCGAGCGAAGCTCGCGTCGGTGGCCCACGCGACGCTGGATGCGACCACGCAGGTGGCCACGCTCGACGCTGCTCCGGCGGGGCCAGGACAGGCGCGCCACCGCGTGCGCCTCCGCGTCCTCGGCGAAGCCGCGGATCACCTCGCGCTGCTCCGCGGGGCGCCCGGCGTTCACGGCGTCGAGGCGAGCGCGGGAGGCTGGCTCGCCGTGGAGCACACGGGGGACGATCGGCTGGTCGCAGGCTTGGTGCGCGCGCTCGTGGGCGCGGGCGCCGACGTCGTCGCCGTCGAGCCCGAGCGCGCCGAGCTCGAGCGCCTCTTCCTGGAAGTGACGAAGGGGCGCAGCGAGTGACGAAGCTCCTGCAAAATCCGGTGCTCGTCCGCGAAATGCGTCAGGCCGCGCGCTTGTCGCGCACGCCGGTCATCCTCTCCATCGTGACCGTGATCGCCGGCCTGCTCGTGTGCGCGATCGGCGGGGCCGCGAGCACCGAAGCGCCGCCGGCGGAAGTGGGGAGCATCCTCTACCAGGCGTTCTTTTCGCTGGCGTTCGCGGTCGTCTCTTGGATCGGCCCCGGCGTCGCGGCGCTGACGATCGTCGGCGAGCGCGCCGGCCGTACGTGGGAGCCGTTGGTCCTCACGGGACTTTCGCCGCGCGCGGTGGCGCAAGGCAAGCTGCTCGCCGCGCTCTCGTATCTCGGGCTTTATCTGGCCGCGCTCGCGCCAGTGGCCGCGCTTCCGTTCCTGTTCGGCGGCGTCACGGCGACGGAAGTCGTGCTCGGCTACGCGCTGCTCGCGGTGTTCTCCGTCGTCGCGGCCGGATTTGGCCTCGCCGTGAGCTCCGGCGCCGCGACGCCGGCCATGGCGCTCCTCGTCACCTTGCCGCTCGCGGTGTCGGCGTCGATGCTGACGTACTTCGGGCTCGGCGTGGGCGGCTCCATGCTCGCCCACGAAGTGTGGGCGACCGTGCCGCAAGGAATGCCGGTGTGGCTCCCGACGGCGTACGCGCGCGCCGACCTGAACACCGCGTACACCGTTTATCTCGTCGCGCTGCCGGTCGGCGTCGCCTGGATCCTCGTGAGCTTCTTCCGCGAGGTGACGATCGCCAACCTCTCCGATCCGAACGACGATCGTTCGAGCGGTTTGAAGCGATGGTTCTGTATGGCCTCCGCGCTCGTCGTCGTGATCGGCGCGTTGCCGCCGTGGCTGTCCCGGAGCCATGCTTGGGCGATCGCGATGATCGCTCAGGGGGCGCAGGCGCTGCTCTCCGCGTTCACGCTGCTCGTCCTCTGCGCCGAGCCGGCGGGTCCGTCGCGACGCATCCTCGCCGAGTGGCGTCTCGCCAAGGCCGGCCCGCTCCGGCGTTTCTTCGGACCCGGTCTCGCCCGGACGCTCGCGCTGCTCGTCGCGGTGACGGCGCTCGCCGAGCTGGCGCTGGCCGTCGTCGGCGCGGCGGCGAACACCACCGGGTCGGGCGCTTCTCGCGAGCGGATCGGGAACGCGCTCTTCGCGGGTTACGCGACGTCCTTCTTCGGCTTTCTCGCCGGGTTCGCGCTGTTCGCGCGCTCGTTTCCGCGCGGCCGACTGCCGCCGCGGGCCATGCTGTCGCTCGCGATGTTCGCTGCCGTGGCCGGGCCGCTCTTCGTCCTCGCGATCGCCGGACTCATCACGTCGTTCGGAGGCAACGCCTACTGGATCGCCGCGCCGTCACCCCTTTACGTCTTCGCGCTCCTGGACGACATCGGCGTCGCCGCGAAGCATCCCGCTCTCGCCGCCGGCGTCGCCGCAATGGTCGGCTGGACGATCCTGGGCGCCGTCCTCGGCGCCATGGGCTTCCGGCGTCTTCGAACGATCGCGCGCGCCGCGCGCGCCGCCGAAGGCGCCCTCGAAGCACGCCTACGTGCGGAAGACGAGGCCGCTGCTCGGACTTCTCCAGCGACGACGGACGGCGTGCTCGGTTGACCGCGACGCTGCTCACGCCGGAGTTCGTCCGTGAGCTCGAGACGCTCCGCGCGCTGCTGCGGACGCGCGCCCGGTCCGGCGGGGCCGGGGGGAGCACGGCGCGCCGTCGCGGGCGCGGCGCGGAGTTCGAAGAACACCGGCCCTACACCGCCGGGGACGACGCGGGGCGCCTCGACTGGCTCGCGTTCGCCCGCACGGGACAGCCCGTCGCGAAGGAGCACCGCGCGGACGAAGACACCATCGCGCGGTTCGTCGTCGACGGCTCGGCGTCGCTCGGCTTCGGCTCCCCGCGAAAGCTCGATATGGCCACTCGAGTGGCCGCCGGCGTCGCGTACCTCTCGCTCTCGGCCGGGAACCGCGTCGAGGTGATCGCCGCAGCCGGCGAAAGAATCGAGGCGCTGCCGATTCATCGCGGGCGTCCCTCGCTCGGTTTCGTGCTGCGGGAATTGTCGGCGATCGCGCCGTCGGGCGACGTCCGCGTCGCGGAGGCGATCTCCCACGCCGTGGCCGCTTCGGAGCGCCCCGGGGGGCTCGTCGTTCTGAGCGATTTCTTCGACGACGGCCCGGTCCTTTCCGCGCTTCGCCGCGCTCGCCACGAAGGGCACGACGTCACGCTGGTACACGTGCTCGCGCCCGAAGAGCTGCATCCGCGCTTCGAAGGCGACGTCGCCCTCGTCGACTCGGAGACGGGCGAGACGGTGGAGACGTCCGCCGACGCGGAGCTGCTCGTCGCTTACGAAAAGCGGCTCGGCGCGCTGTGCGAGAGCCTCGCGTCGTTCGCCCGAAAGAGCGGCGCGCTCTACGTCAAGGCGACGAGCGACGAACCCCCCGTCGCCGTCGTGCGCCGCATGCTCGTGACGCGGTGAGCGCTCGGCGCGAACGCGCTTCCACGCCGCGCGGCGTGGATGCTAGGCTCGCGTGGAGATGGACGATGCCGCGCTCCGCCGCGAAGCCGTTCGCCTCTATCGCCGCTATCAGACGGAAATCGTGGAGGCGCTGAGGCTCTGCCCCTGGGCGGAACGGACGCGGCTCGAGGGCCACGTGCGCGAAGACGTCATCCTTTCGACCGGGCTCGAGCCGGCCCCGGTCCTCGCCGCGATCGACGCGCTCTCCCGCGACGACGCCGTCCAAATCGGTCTGCTCCTGTTTCCGAGGCTCCGGGTAGGTCGAGAGGCGTTCGAACGGTTCGTCTCCGAAATCGTCACGAAGGACGCCGAGCGCCGCGAGCTCGGCACGGCGCCGTTCGCGCTCGCCGCGTTTCACCCGGATGCGCGCGCGGACCTCGGCGATCCGGAGCGCGCCATCCCGTTCCTGCGCCGGACGCCCGATCCGACGATCCAGCTCGTCCGCTACGAAGCGCTGGAGAGCGTCCGCAAGGGCTTCAACGAGGGGACGCAATTCGTCGACGTGAAGGTGCTCATGACGCTCGACTGGACGCGCGAAGACACGCTGCCGTTACGCGAGCGCATCGCGCGCGCGAACCTGCGCACCGTCACGCGTCTGGGCATGGACGCCGTCGAGGCGCTCTACGCGGACATTTTTCGCGACCGCGACGCGACCTATGGCGGTTCCCACTCGGGTTGACGGTCGCCCGATCCGGCTCCCGTCCGGGCGAGAGCCGAATCGAGCTGGCGACTGCTCGAGCTCTGGTCACCGCCCTGGACGTTCTCGAGCCGCTCGACTGGGTCGAGCGGTGTCGCTGAGGGCTCACGGGATCATGGATCCCTGCCACGGCAGCTTCGGTTCAGGCTCGCCGGTCGCCCATCGGTAACGAAGGCCGGCGAGCCCGTACGCGCCGAGCGCGAGACCGAGGCTATCGGGGCTCGTGACGGCGAGGCTCAACGTGCACAAAGCTTCCAGGTGATCGGTGAGCTGCAACGCCGCCGCGGGGCCCATTCGAAAGACACCCTTCGGGCGCCCGGTGTCGAAGAGGTACTCCGTGAGGACACCGACCTTGAGCGCGCTCTCGCGCAAGAACCGCGCGACGGCCGCCACGCGCAGGACCTGGAAGAACGGTTTGCCGACGACCGCCCGATAAGACTCGTCGTAGACGAATCGATTCCCCGGCACGTCCAGCGTCCTGACGGCGATGTAGTCGGCGAGGATCGCGGAGTACGGGAGCGGCACGATGCCCACCGCTTCCGCTTCCCAAGCCCAATAGCGCGCCTTCGGACCGGGCCCGCTGAGCACGTCCTCGTCGTGGAACGACGGACGCGGCACCAAGAAAGGCTTCTGATACGCGAACGTGTCGCGCACGCCGAAAGCGAGATCCAGGAGCGGCGACGACGCGCGGACACCGCCGTATACTTGGCCGAACTCGAGCGTCGAGATCGCGTTCAGATCCGCGCCGGCCCAGATCCAGTGCGGCAAACCGTAGCCGCCGGAGAGGTACGGCTTCGCGTAGAACGTGCCGAGGTCGCTCTTCGTCGACAGAAACCAGCGCGGCGTGCCCTCGCTCCAATAGCCGAGCGACGGACGCACTTTGGCCGGCGGCGTGTGGAGGTCGTGGATGTCGATGGGCGAATCGTCGGCGCGGGCGACGCGCGCCGAAAGCGGTGCCCACGCGACCCCGAAGGCGAGCGCCAGCGCGGCGAACGCGCGCGGCGAACGCCGCGGAGCGGGAGCGCGCGGCGCAAGCGCGCTCTCTAAGAATCGGCGGCGTGAACGCAAGCGTCGCGCCTTGTAGCCCAGGAGAGGCGGCCGGCGCCACCACGAACGCGCGCTTTCCCGGGCTACGGGGCTCGATGAACTTGTCATAATGAAGGCGTGCCTGCCGCCTCGCTCTGGACGAACCCGGCCGGCCTCTACCTTCTTCTGCTGCTCGCGCCGCTCGTCGCGTTGTACGTCCTGCGCGCGCGGCGAACTCGGACGATCGTCGCGTCGGTCTGGCTCTTTCGTGAAGCCCGGCGCGATCTGACGGCCGCGCGAAAGCTCCGGCGGTTGGTCCCCGCGACGCCGCTCTTCATCGAAGCGCTCGCCGTCCTGGCGCTCGCGTTCGCCGCGGCGGGGCCGTCGCGAAGAGGCTCGCTCGGCGCCGGCGACGCCGTCGCGATCGTCGTCGACGCGAGCGAATCCATGGGCGCCTTGGACGGCGGCGAGAGCCGGCTCGAGCGCGCGAAGGAAGCCGCGAAGCGGCTCATCCGGGGTTCGCCCGGACGAAACGTGCTCGTCGTGGAGGCCGCGAAGGAGCCGCGCGCCGCGACGGGAATCGAGCACGATCCCGACCGACTCGCGGACGTCGTCGACGCCATCGCTCCGCGCGCCGAAGGCGCCGACCTCGGCGCCGCGATCCTGCTCGCCGAAGAACGGCTCGCCGCGCTCCCCGGACGACATCGCGTCGCCGTCGTGACCGACGTGAACGGCTCGGTCCCCGAGCGAACGCGGTCGGCGGTCGAGGTCGTGCGCGTCGGCGCGCCGGCGGACAACGTCGCCGTGACCCGCCTCGAGCTCCGCAGAACGTCCGATACCAGCGGCCGCGATCGCGTCGACGCGCTGGTCGTCGTCCAGAGCTTCGGGGAGAGCGCGACGACGCGCTTCGTGGCGCTGTCACGACGCGGCGCTCGCGAGCCGTTCGCGTCACGCCGCGTCGCGCTCGCGCCGCGCGAGCGGGCGACGGTGACGCTCTCGTTCGACGTCACCGACGACGCCACCGGCGCCGGCGTGGACGCGGAGCTGTCTCCGAGCGACGCGCTCGCCGCCGACGACGCGGCGTTCGCTACCGTGCCGCCGGGCCCGCGCCTGCCCGTCGTGGTCGCCGGCGCCGACGATCCATGGCTCGTTCGCGCGCTCGAGGCCGACGACGGCGTCGAGCTCCGGCGCGCGCCCATTCCCTTGCCCGCGGGCGCGGTGCCTCGCGGCGCGTTGCTCGTTACCATCGGCGCGTGCGCGGCCTCGAACGGCGACGTCCTGGTCGTCGCGCCGCCCGCCGGCGATTGCCTCGGCGTGCACGTCGGCGACGAAATCGAGCCGCGCGCGGTGACTTCGTGGTCCGAGCGCGACGCGCGCCTCCGCTTCGTGTCGTTCGACGACGTGCACGTGCCGACGGCGCGAAGGCTCGACGCGTCCCGGGCCGCCTCGCTGGTGCGAGCCGGCGACGCGAGCGTCGTCGCCGATCTCGGGCTGCCCGGACGCGTCGGCACCCTCGTCGGTTTCGACTGGCAAAAGAGCGACTGGCCGCTCCGCGCGTCGTTCGTGCTCTTCGTGCGGAACGTCACGGAGCTCGCCCGGGCGGACCGGGCGCGCGCCTTCGCCGGCAGCGCGCGCACCGGCGAGATGCTCCGCGTCGCCGCCCCGACGGAGGGTTCGACGTTCGCCGTGCGCGGCCCGCGGGGCGAGCTGACAGCGCGCGCGACGTTCGGGACGCTGCTCGCCGCCCCACCCCCGGTGCCCGGCTTCTACGACGTGCTCGCCGACGGACACCACGTGCAGACGGTCGCGGTCAACGTGGAGGATTTCCGCGAGAGCGACTTGCGCTCGCTTCCCGATTCGCGCGTCCCCGGCGCGGCCGAGGGCGAAGCTCGCGCGCAGGCCGGCGCGCCGTCTCCGCTCGCGCCGTACCTCGCGGCGCTCGCGCTCGCCGCTTGCCTCGCGGAGGCGTGGTGGTTGTCGCGGCGCGCCTCGCCGAGAACCGGCGCGATCGCGCGGAGGAGCGGGGTGTTCGCCGCCTGCCTCGCGGTCGGCTCGGCGCTCGCCGTCTACGCGCTCGCCGTCGTCCCGCACCTCCGGAACGCGCCGCTCACGTTCGAGCGACCCGCGTGGCTCCTGCTCGGCGTCGCGGTCCTCGCAGGGTCATTCTTGTTCTCGGGCTCGGGGCGACGCGCTCGCGGTGTGGAGGCAGCCCTGGCCGCGGCGACGCTCGCGGCGGCGCTCGCAGGCGCAGGCGCGGCCCTCCGCCTCGGGTTCGACCGGCTCGCGGTCATCGTGGCCGTCGACCGCAGCCGGAGCGTGGATCTGGTGCCGGATGCGTCCACTAAGGTGGACGCATCCATCGCCGCCGCGTCGAAGAACATGAAGGCGCGCGACCAGCTCGCCGTCGTGGCGTTCGCGTCGGAAGCGGCGCTCGAGGAGCCGCTCCGCGGCGCGGCCGAGCCGCGATCGCCGCAGCGCGCCGCGCTCTCCCGCGACGGCACGGATCTCTCGGCGGCGATTCGGCGCGCGCTCTCCGAGACGCCGCCGGACTCCGCGGCGCGCATCGTGCTCGTCACCGACGGCGTCGCCACTCGCGGCGACACCATGGCCGGAGCGGCGGCCGCGGCGCTCGCCGGAGTCCCGGTGGACGTCCTGCCGCTGATGCAGGCGCCGCGTCCGAACGTCCGCGTGGAATCGTTGCGCGCTCCGGCGCGCGCGTCCGAGGGCGAATCGATGGATCTCCGCGTGGTCGTCCGCTCGTCGGCCGATACGTCCGGGACGCTGCATCTTCTCCTCGACGGCGAAGAGCTCGAGCGAAGCCGCGTCGCGCTCCACGCCGGAGAGGACGCGCTCTTCGTGCGGGCGCACGCGCCGGCGGCGGGGCTTCACCGCTACGCCGTCCAGATCGTCCCGGACGATGCCGCGGCGGACGCGGTCGCGGAGGACGACGCCGAAACGGCGTTCGTCCGCGTCGTCGGACGTGCCCGGGCCGTCGTCATCGAGGACGACGCGGGGCACGCAGGACCGATCCGGAGCGCGCTCGAATCCGCCGCCTTCGACGTCGACGTGACGACGGCGACCCGCGCGCCCGAAGACGCCTCGGAGCTTCTGTCGAGCGACCTCGTCGTGCTGGGCGACGTGCCGGCGCGGGATTTCTCCGGCGACCAGCTCGATCAGCTGGGCTCCTACGTCGAGCACCTCGGCGGGGGCGTCCTGCTCCTCGGCGGAAAGCGCGCGATGGGCCCGGGCGGATACACCGAGACGCCGGTGGAGAAGATCAGCCCCGTGTCGTTCGAGCTCAAGAACGAACGCCGCCGCGCGCGGCTCGCCGAGGTCATCGCCATCGACTACTCGGGATCGATGGCCGTGACGGCGGGCAATCACACGAAGCTCGAGCTCGCGAACGAAGCCGCGGTGCGCTCCGCGGAGCTGCTCGGCGCCATCGACCGGCTCGGTGTCCTGCACGTCGACACCACCGCGACGTGGACCGTTCCGCTCGGCCCGATCGCCGACAAGGCCGCGATCGGACGCGCCGTCCGCGCCGTCGGCACGGGCGGCGGCGGCATCTACGTCGACCGCGCGCTCGAGACGGCATACGCGGCGCTCGATCGCGAGCAAGTCGAGCAGAAGCACGTGCTCCTGTTCGCGGACGGGGACGACGCCGAAGAGCGGAGCCAGGCGCCGGCGCTCGCCCGCGCCGCCCGCGCGCGCAACATCACGACCAGCGTCGTGGCGCTCGGACGCGGTCAGGACACGGGCGGGCTCGAACGCCTCTCGCGCGAGGGCGAGGGCCGCTTCTATCTCGTCGAGGACGCGACGCGACTGCCGGCGGTGTTCGCCGAAGAGACCACCATCGCCGCCGGCAGCGCGTTCCACGAGGAGCTCTTTCGCCCGCGTCCGGGGATATCGATCCCTGGAACGCGCGGAGTCGATTTCTCCCAGGCTCCCGCGCTCGGCGGATACGTCGTCACGACGGCGAAGCCCCGCGCCGAGGTCGCGCTGTTCGCGCCGGACGGCGACCCCCTGCTCGCCACGTGGTCCGCGGGCTCGGGACACGCCGGCGCCTTCACGAGCGACTACTCGGAGCCGTGGGGCACCGCGTTCCGCGCCTGGCCGGGCGCGGCGCGACTCTTCGGACAGCTCGGACGGAGCCTGGCGCGCGGCGCGGATGATCCGACCATCACGGTGGACGCAGCGGTGTCCGCCGGCGCGCTACGCATCGGGGCGAGCGCGCTCGGCGACGACGGCGGCTTCGACTCGCATCGGAGCTTGACCGCCACCGTCGTCGGGCCCGACGGCTTCGTCCGGAGCGCCCGCCTCGAAGGGACGAGCCCGGGCTCCTACGAAGCGCTCGTGCCGCTCGCGCACGCCGGCACCTACGTGGCCGAGGTGCGCGACGACGTCTCCGGGACGAGCGCCGGGAGCGCGGGCGCGGTGCTCTCCGCGAGCGACGAGCTCGAGCCCACCGGGACGGACCGCGCGCTGCTCGAGCGCATCGCGAAGCTCACCGGCGGGAAAATGCGCGGGACGCTCGACGGCGTGTTCGCCGATCGCCCGGATTCACGCCGCGGCTTTCGTTCCTTGTCGGCCCTTCTCTCCGCGCTCGGGGCGTTCTTCATGTTGCTCTCGGCGGCGCTGCGGCGCATTCCGTCGCTCGGCCTGCGCCTTCGCTTCGCGAGCGCGTCTCCGCGCACGGAGGCGACGACCGCGCCGGCCCGGCCGAACGAGCCACCATCGCCCCCCGCGCCGCCCGACACGGCGCAAACCGAACCCGCTTCGAGAGACGGAGCCGTGGTCGTCGAGCCCGTCTCCGCGCCGGAGCCGAGCGCGACAGCGGAAGCCGGCGCGCCGAACCCCCCGCCGACGACGGCGGAGCTCTTGCTCTCACGCCGCCGGCGCCGAAACGATCGCTGACAACGTCGAGCCGGAGCTCCTGAAGTGTGCCGCATCGACCCCGAAGTCGCGAAATCCGCGCGAAGCGCGGAAAATCGCGAGTTTTCTGCACGCGAAAATCGCGAAACTCGAGTCTAGAGGAATGCGATCAGCGCCGGCCCGATGAGGTCGCCGATGAGGATGCACATCTCGCTGTTGAGCGCCTCGTTCTGCCCGTAGGTGATCGTCATGCTCGTCGTGTTCTCTACCTCGCACTCCCAGTCGAGCTCGTCTCCAGGCACCAGGTTCAGATCGCCGCTGTAAGCACCGGCCACCTTCATGGTCGGATCCGCGGGCGGGTTCGTCGTCGTGCTGTTGAACTCGAACACCGACGGCTCTTCCCAGTTGAAGTCCTGATAGACGGGCGTCTTGGTACCGTTGTGCGTGAGGTACGCGGTGAAGCGGACGGTGCTGGCGTGCCGATGCCCGTACATCGACAGGATGCGCGCCTGGTTGGTGATCGCCTGCTTACCGGTGAAAACCACGTGTCCGCCCGGCGGGACGCTCTGGCCCGCCGCGAACAGATAGAGCTCGTTCGCCGTCTGCGTGACCGTCGAAGGATCGACGTACCAGAAGTTGATCCACGACTCCTTGAGCAGCGGGGTGTCGGTGTCGTTGAAGTGGTGAAGGTTCAGGGTGAGCGAGTCGTTCGCGGCGAGCGGAATGCCGATACCCTTGTTCTCGGGCGCCGGCGTCCCCTCGGGGTTGTCGCGCGATTCGTTCTGGCTCCCGCCGAGCCGGCGGGTAGCAGCGAACGGATTGGTCGTGCTTCCCTCGGAGATGATCATGTGATGCGAACCGGGACGCATGCGGTACTGCCGCGGGTAGTAGTAGACCTGCGTCGTGTTACCCGACGTCTCGGGTACGAAGATGTTTTCCTCTTGCCCCGGATTGATGACGTACTTCGCGAGCTCGTCGGGGTCGTCGTAATCGGACGGACCCCAGTGGATCTGGAAACCCTGTCCCTCGGGTGGCGGCAGGATGCAGTATTCGTCGCCCTGGTACATGCCGTGCGTGTCGCCGCAGACGACGGTCGGCGCGGCCGTGCTCGGCGTCGTGGTGGTCGGCACGGCCGTGGGCGTGGTCGTCGGCGCCGTCGTCGGCGTGGTCGCAGGCACGGTCCCCGGGCTGGTCATCGCGGTCGGCGTCGTCGGCGTGGTCGAGGGCGGCACGACGTTCGTCGGGGCGCCCGTCGGTCCGGCGCTCGTCCCGGTGGAAGTGGAAACGGTGCCGGGATTCTGTGCCGCCGCACCCGGCGCGGTCGGTTGACTCGTCGGTCCGGCCACCGTGGGCACCGTCCCGGGCGCGGGGACTACGGCCGTCGGCACGCCTCCCGTCGTTGCGTTGTGATCTCCGCCGCACGCCACGGCGAGCAGCGACACGCTCGCGAAGAGCAACCCCAAATTCGTTCCAGGACCTTTGGCCGTCATTTTCGGACCCTCTCCGCACTGATTGGCACGCTGGGGCGCCAGTTTAATGCTCCTTTGCCGTCAATCTTCATACGCATTGAGACGTGAGCGCTAAAGATTCCCAGACGCCAAATTGCCTGAGCTGCGGAGCGCGCTCCGACAACTGTAGAGCGCTCACCTCTCTGGGAGCGCTTCACGAACGGAGACTCACGATGCTCGACGCCCGCCCATCCATAGCCGCCGTACTTTTCGCGTCTTACTGCGCGCTGGGCGCGGGCTGCAGCTCGTCTTCTTCCTCTTCTAATGCGTCCGGCGGCGCATCGGGAACGAGCACGTCGAACGGTGGCGCGACGGGAGGCAACGCGGGCTCCACCGGCTTGTCAAACGGCGGCAACTCCGCCGCATCGGGCGGCGCGACCGCGTCGAGCGGCGCGACCACGTCGAGCGGTGCAGCGACGTCGTCGAACGGCGGCGCGGCGTCGGGAGGCGCTCCTTCGAGTGGTGGAACCGCAAACGGAGGGACGAGCGCGGGCGGAACGCCGAGCGCGGGCGGTTCGTCGCAGGGCGCCGGCGGCGCGAGCCAAAGTACGTGCACGCCGCTCACCGCGACCGCGTGCACGACGCCGCAACTCCGCATCACGGAGATCGACGTCGGCGCGACGGTCGTCGTGAACGAGGACGACGCGGCGCTCAAAATGCTCTCCCTCTCGCCGATCCCGTCGGGCGGCACCCGCGTCGCGTGGATGAGCAGCGACTCGAATGTCCATGTCACGAACCTGGATTGCGACGATCACGTCGTGGACGGCTTCACGATCCCGGGCAACGACTACGGCGACATCTACGCCGACGACGAAGGCGGCGTGCTGCTCGTCTCGCGCGACGCACAGGGAGGCGGAACGCTGAACTGCGGCGCTCCGTCCAACCTGTGCGGGACGCCGCCGAGCCCGCCCATCCCCTGTTACGACATGTACATGGTGCGCTTCGACGGCAAGACGGAGACGTGGGCGACGAAGCTCACCACGACGAGCGCGACGCTACCGCCTTACTCCACGGGCCCGATGGGGCCGCAGACGTACTTCATCTGGTGGTACGCGCATCACGGGCGCATCGCTTCCGACGGAACGAACTTCGCCGCGTACTACGGCGCCGCCACCAGCGTCTCGCAGATGTGCACGACGGGCGGCAATACCGCGATCAACATCCACCAGGGCGACGAAATGCGCGTAGTCAGCCCGACCGGCAGCCTGCTGCAAGGTCACGACGGGTTCACCTGGGGATGCAGCCACAGCGGCTTCGAGAAAATCTTGTGGGACCAGGCCGCGGGCCGCTTCGAAATGATCTGCCGCTCCGACGCGTACCCCCACGTCGGCTTGAACGTGAACGCGATGAACCTAATTTCGGCGATCAGCGCGTCGATGTCCGCGGTCAGCAATCTCGTCTTGTCTTCGATGCCGAACAATTACTGGGTGCTCGTGAGCGACTCCGGCGCGTTGCATCTGCTCCGTTTCACGTCGGCCGGCGGCACCGCGGCGGACATCATGCTCGGCAGCGGCGACAAACCCCACCTCGTCAAGTACGGCAGTCACCTATTCGGGGCGTGGAAGCCCGCGTCCGGCGACACCATGGTCGGACAGGTCTTCGACGCCGGCACCGGGGCGGCGATCGGATCGCAGATCACGATCGACGTCCCGAGCAACCAATTCCAAGACTTCAGGGACTACTCCGACGGCACCGCGGCATACGCGGCACCAGGCACGAGCGCGACGAAGATCAAAATCGTCCGCGTCCTCCCCTGCACGGGGTGATCGAGACAGATACAGATAGAGAGATAAACAGGAAGAGGGAAGGGCAGAAGATTTTTTTGGGTTGTCTGCGCGGCGGTCGCGGCGGATTGCCCTCGCCAATCGACGGCCCGTGACGTTCCAGAGCCGCCCTTGGCCGCGCAAGGCGCCCCCCCAAAAATCCTTCCGAACTTCCCTCTTCCTGTTTCTCTCTCTCTTAAACCGCCGCGCAACGCCGGCTCTTGTCGAGAGCGGCGCATCGCGGCAAAAAGGGCAGCAAGCTCATGTGGCCCTCCGCGCGTCCGCTGGTTTTCGCGTTCGGCGTTCTCGGCACTGCGTGCACCCGAGCGGGGTCACCCTGCTATGGCGTTACTTGCGGTACCGGTTACGAGTGCCTCGCCAACCGCTGCGCCCCGAGCGGCGGTATCCCGGTCCCTCGCGATTCCGAGCGCATCGTCCTCTTGCCGACCGCGCTTTCCGAAGTGAGCGCCGGTCGAGCCCGGTTCGCGCCCACCATTACCCTCGGCGGCGAACACGACGGGGACGCGCTCGTCTACGCGCGCTTCGGCACGAGCTACAAGGATCGGGCCGACATCGCCGCGGCGTTCTTGCTGCTCACGATCTCGCCGGCCACCGAGCCCTCCGACGACGTCCCGCTCGAAGTCTCGACGGTCGCGGCGGACTGGTCGCCGGAATCCGTCTCGCTCGGCGCGCGCCCGGGGTTGACGCACCCGACGGCGAACGGCATCGCGCGAAACAGCCCGCGTTCACCGGTGCGCGTGGACGTCACGTCCATCGTGAGGGAGCTCGCGCGCACGCCCTCGGACCACGGCATCGCCATCACGGCGAAGGGTTCGCATGGTCCCGGCGTGACGCTGGTCACCGCCCGAGCGGGCGCCCCGCGGCTCGAGGTGTACCTCGAGACGGGGGGACGTACCGCTTCTGCGTGGTAACGTCGCCGGCGTGACCGAGCCTCTGCTCAGCGTGCGCGAGCTCGTCGTGCGGTTCGAGACGGACCGCGGGCCGATCCGCGCCGTCGACGAGGTTTCGTTCGAGGTCCCGCGCGGCACGACGGTCGCGCTCGTCGGCGAGAGCGGCTCGGGCAAGAGCGTCACCGCACTCGCCCTACTCCGGCTGATCGCGTCGCCGCCCGGCGCGATCGAACGCGGCCAGGTCCTGCTCGACGGACGCGATCTCCTCGCGCTCGCCGAGCGCGAGATGCGACGAGTCCGGGGCCGCGAGGTCTCTCTGGTGTTCCAGGAGCCGATGACGTCGCTGAACCCGGTGTACACGGCCGGCGCACAGATAGCAGAGGCCGTGCGCTTGCACGAAAAGGTGAGCCGCGCCGCCGCCCGCAAGCGCGCCGTCGAGATGCTCGGCCTCGTCGGTATCCCCTCGCCGGAAGAGCGCGCCGGCGCTTACCCGCACGAGCTGTCCGGCGGCATGCGCCAGCGCGTGCTGATCGCCATGGCGCTCGTGTGCGGGCCGCGGCTGCTCATCGCCGACGAACCCACGACCGCGCTCGACGTCTCGGTGCAAGCGCAGATCCTCGAGCTCCTCGTCCGGCGCAAGCAAGCGACCGGGATGAGCATGCTGTTCATCACGCACGACCTCGGTGTCGTCGCCGAGATCGCCGACGAGGTCGTCGTGCTCTACGCCGGCCGTGTCGTGGAAACGGCGCCGACGCTGTCGCTCTTCCGCGACCCGCGCCACCCGTACACGCGCGCGCTGCTCGGAAGCGCGCCGCCGCAATGCTCGTCACGAAGGACGGATCGCCCGCGCCGTCTCGACGCGATCGACGGCATCGTTCCGGATCTGGCGGCGCTGCCGAGCGGCTGCCGCTTCGCGGATCGCTGCAAGCTCCACCGCTCCAAACCTCCCGGCTACGAACGCTGCACGTCCGAGGAACCCGCGCTCCTCACCCTCGGCGACGGACGCAGGGTCCGCTGCCACTACGGCGACGCCGCTCCATGACGAGCTCGCGAAGCGAAAACGCCGAGCGGCCGAGCCTCTCGCCCGACGCTCCTCGCGCTGGCGAAGGCGCCGAGCGCGCGCAGCCGCTCCTCCGCGTCGAGCGGCTGTCGAAGGTGTACCGGCCGCCGGCCGGCCTCTTCGCGCCCGCGGCGCTGGTGCGCGCGGTGGACGACGTGTCGCTGTACGTGCGCGAAGGCGAGACGCTCGGGCTCGTGGGAGAGAGCGGGTCCGGCAAGACGACCCTCGGCCGCGCCATCTTGCGCCTCGTCGAACCCACCGTCGGACGGATCGTGTTCGACGGCGTGGAGATCACCCATCTCGGCGAGCGCGCGCTCCGGCCCATCCGCAAGAAGATGCAGATCACTTTCCAGGACCCGTACGCGTCGCTCGATCCGCGGATGACGATCGGCGAGACCCTGACGGAGCCGCTCGCCATCCACGACTTGGTCCGAGGCAAGTCCGCGCTCGCCGCCAAGGTGGCGGAGCTGCTTGAGCGCGTCGGGCTCCGGCCGGACTTCATGCATCGGCTCCCGCACGAGCTCAGCGGCGGGCAACGCCAGCGCGTCGGCATCGCCCGCGCGCTCGCCACCGAGCCGAAGTTCGTCGTCTGCGACGAACCGGTGAGCGCGCTCGACGTATCCATCCAGGCGCAGATCGTCAATCTGCTCCTCGAGCTTCAAGAGACGTATCGGTTGTCGTACCTGTTCGTTTCGCACGACCTGAAAGTCGTCGAATACGTGAGCCAGCGGGTCATGGTGATGTACCTCGGCCGCGTCGTGGAAGTCGCGCCGACGGCGTCGTTGTTCGAGCGCCGTCTTCACCCGTACACGCGCGCGCTGGTGAGCGCCATACCGGTCGCGGATCCGGCGCGCCGCAGCTTGCGCATCGTGCTCGAGGGAGAGCCCGCGAGCCCCCTCTCGCCGCCCAGCGGATGCGCGTTTCATCCGCGCTGCCCGCGCGCGATCCCGGGGACGTGCGACGTCGAAGCGCCCGAGCTCGTCGAGATGCCGCAGCGGAGCGGACATCGCGTCGCGTGCTTCAACCCGCACGTATGAGCCGCCGCTGAGACTCGCGAGCTCTCACCGCCGCACACATTTCACAACAGCAAAGCGACGGCCGGAAACTCGCGCACGACGTGTGGGTGCGTGTATTGGATTGCGTGCCACGCGGATCGATAATGCAGCATGATTCATGCTGGATTTACGATCGACACGCTCACCGAGAGACAAGCGCGCTTTACCGTGATGAACGAACGAAAGCGATGCTCACGATTGTGCTTTGAGATTCATTCCCCTTCGCGGATTGTTGATGTTGGCCGAGTCACACCTCGGCCCGAAGAAGGAGGAAGGTTTCATGAGGTCGTACAGCTTGTTGGCCGGACTAGTTGTGCTCGCAGGTTGCTCGAGTAACGGGGAATGGGCTTCGGGAGATATAGAAGGGGCGACGGAGACGCCGAAGGTGACCGGCTCCGTCCAGCAGAAGTCGCAGTTCGCGGACGCGACGCTGTTGAACCTGGTCGATCCCGGCGCGACGACGATCGCCATCACCGCCGACGGCGAGCCGATCACCGTGCAGGTCTTCTATTCGGGGGACAAGACGACCGACAGCGGGCGGACCGCCTCCGCGCCGGTGCTCGTCGATACCCTCACGATCAACACGGACACGACGGCCACCCACAACGTGAACCTGTTTCACCCGGCGTTCGCGAACGGATACGGCGCCGTCTTCCTCGACGCCGTCGGCTCGGATCCGCTGGCCGTCTTCCAGACGTACGTCGAATACGGCAGCTCGATCTTCTCCACGGGCGGCAGCACGTTCCAGGGCGGGGCGTATCGCATCCCTTACCTCAGCGGTACGCTGCGCGTCGTGCTCGTGGTGACGAACCAGAGCAGCGTCACCGCGAACGTGCAGTTCGCGAACCTCGGGCATCCGAACGTCACCTCGGTGAACCTCGTGCCCCTCTCGACCTACAAGTTCGACTCGTTCCTCGAAGGGTGGAACCTGAGCGGGACGTCGGCGATCCAGGTGACCGTCGACAACGGCGCGACCGTCTCGATGAGCGGCTACATCGACCGGCTCTTGCAGCGTCAGCGCATCGCCCCGGTGAAGACCGCGCCGTTCCCCTGAGCTAGAGCACCGAACGCCTCGGCGCGACGCCGCGATCCCGCGAGCCCGCGCAGAGGACGCCCAGATCAGGTAAGGGGGGACTCACGCCTCCTGACTCTCCGCCCCGGCGAGGCCACGACGGAGAGTTCGTCACGCCGCCCGAGGGATCCGTCCCGAAGGCGGCGTGGTGCTTTCGGGGTCGCCCCGAGCTATGCTCGAGTTCCCTCTTCCGCGCATGCGCACGAGCTCCCGGTGCCTCTCGATCGTCCTCTTCGACGAAGTCGCTTTGCTCGACGTGGCCGCGCCGCTCGAGGTGCTCACGACAGCCGGAAGGAGCTGGAATTTCCGCCTCTTCAAGGTTCGGACCGTGGCCGGAAGCCCCGGACGCCTGAAGACGCCGAGCCAGCTCACGCTCGAGGCCACGGCGTCGTTCGACGACGTCCCGTCGCCGGATCTCGTCCTCGTACCGGGTGGGTACGGCGCGCGCCGCGCGCTCGACGACGAGGCCGTGGTCGGCTACCTGTCGCGCGCGGGGGCGAAGGCCGCGCACGTCTTCGGCGTCGGTAACGGCGCCCTCCTGCTCGGCAAGGCGGGGCTGCTCGACGACGTAACGGTGTCCATCGCCGCCGACGGCGCCGCGCTGCTGCGCGAGGTCGCTCCCCGCGCGCGGCCCGACGTGGATTCACGCTTCTGCAAGGACGGCCGCGTCGTGACGGCGGCGACGCCCGGCGGCGCCGTCGACGCCGCGCTGCGCGTCGTTCAGGATCTGCTCGGGAAGAAGCAGGCCCTCGCGGTCGCCCTTTCGCTGGGCGCGACGCCTCCTTTCGACTCGACCGACGTCGCGATCGTCAATTCGGAGTAGCGGATCCTTCGGGGCGGTTCCCCTTCGCGCACTGCATCACCTGAATCTCCAGGCCCTTTCCGGCGGGCCTCGACACCACGACCCTGCCGCTCCGTGCGGCCAGCGCGCTTGCCATCCCGAGGTTCGGCTCGACCGCGAGCTCATCGAGCGGCCGGCCATCGGCGTCGAGCGCAACGAGTCGGAGCGCGTCCGCGTCGTTCGCGATCGTGAGCCACGCGGACGCATCGGCAGCCGGCGCGTCGTCGACGACCAGCGCCGGCGCGCCCGGGCCGACGTCGTCGTCGGTGACCACGCGCGGTTCGATGGCTCCGTCGGGGCGCACCAGCGCGGCGCGCACGCTGCCGCCCGCCGTACCCGGAGCGGCCCGGTCATCGCGCCAGGTGAGGATCAGGCCGCCGTCGCGCGCGGACCCCAAATCGAACCCGGTGACGTGACCGTCCTTCGCCGTCGCGGCCACCTTCGCGCCGGCGGGTTTGCCGCCATCGTCGAGCGGCTCGACCATCAGGTAGCGCGGCCCCATTTCGAGCTCCGCGGTCTCCGCCGGATCTTGCGCCTCGTGCTTCTCTTTGTGATCGGGTGCGCGCTTGGCGTTGGCGATCCACGCGATCCAGAAGCCGCCGGGGCGCGGCGCGAGCGCGGGCGCCTCGGCGTCGTCGTGTTCTCCCGATACCACGGAGGGCGGCGGCGCCTTCGCGACGTCGCCCTGCATCATCGCGACGGTGCGCACGATGGAATGTCCCGCCTTGGGATCCCAGTCGTCCCAGGCGAGCAAGATGGATTTCTGTCCGCTCTCGATGGCGAACGCGTCGGAGTCGTCGCTGCCTTCGAGCACCTCGGCGCCCCACGTGACGCGCGCTGCACCGAGCAAATCGTCGACGCGCGCGAGGCGCAGCAGCGTGCCGTGCGGCGCTCCGTCCGGAACGGCCACGACCAGGCTCGCGCCGCTCGCGATGGGGCGCGGCGCGAGCACGTCGCCGTGGACCGCGCCGAGGTCGATCTTCTTGCCGACCGAGAGCGAACCGCCGACGACGAGGAGCCCTGCGTTCGTCGTCTTGCCCCGTGGCTCGAGCACCCCCACGGCGAAGGCGTCCTTCAGAGCCGTAGCCGTTCCAATCTCCGGAGCGAACGGCGCATCGATGGCTTCGTCGTCGTCCGTATCCGCCGGCGCGCCCAGCCCGAGGAGCAAGTGTTCCCCATCGCCCTTGGCGGGCGCACAGCGTTGCGCGACTCCCGGTGTGGCGCTCGCGACGGCGAGCGCGCTCGCCACGGCGCTGGCGCTTTCGGCGGCGTGAGCGGAGGCGGCGGGTGCGGGGCCGTGCCGCTTACACCCAGGGCATACCGTGAGCCCGACCAGCGTTGCGGCCGCCAGGACCGCGATACCCTGATCACGACGCGAAGCGCGCGGGCCGTTCACCGACTGTTCCAACCCGCGCGACCGGAGATAATCTCGATTCATGGCCTGAGGGTCCCCGAAGGGCATAACCCGGCGGTCGTGCGTCAGTGTGTCGCCAAATTGTGCCGTCTTCGTCAAGACTCGACTTGAGCAGTCTTGGAAGAACAGATCACGATCGTCGCGGAGGGCAAGAGCCACGAGAAAACCGGCGAGGCCGGAGCCAGCTGGGGCTCTGGTCGCGAGAGACGCGCGACTTTTGAAGCGTGCCGCATCGACCCCGAAGTCGAGAAATCCGCGCGAAGCGCGGAAAATCGCCAGTTTTCTGCACGCGAAAATCGCGAAACTCGAGTCGAGGGCACCCAGCAGTAATCCGGCTTTTCCATCGCGCGAGCGAGCTCTGATAGTGTAGGCCTGCCTCTCCGGATGCACGACCGCTCCCCCGCCAAAACGTACCAGCCCAACGTCGCGCTGCGGGCGGTTTACCGGAAGTTCTTCGACTCCATCGCCGTCGACCCGGCGTGGATCCGCTCGGTGCGCGAGATGGCGTCGAAGGGGACGGTCGTCTACGTCCTCAGAAACCTGAACTTCGTCGACTTTCTCGCGCTCGACCACCTGACGAAGCGCTTTGGGTTGCCGCAGGTCCGATTCGCGAACGACCTCGGCTTGTGGATCTTGAATCCGCTCGGCGACGGCCTGGTGCAAGCCCTCACGCCGGGACGCGGGCGCACGCCGGCGGAGCAGCTCCGCGGCGCGGTCGAGGACGGAGGCTCGGCCGCGCTCTTCTTGAAGCGGCCGCCGGGCGTGCTCGATCTGGCGGCGGGAGCCACGGGCGGGCGCGGTCTCAAGGAGGGCGACGAGCTCATTCGCACGCTCTTCGAGATCCAGCGGGAAGACACGAGCCGGCCGATCCTCCTCGTACCTCAGGTGTTCGTGTGGACGAAGCGTCCCGATACCCGCGGAACGCGCGCGCTCGATTTCCTCGTCGGACCGCGGGAATGGCCGAGCTCGGTCCGTACGATGTGGCAGCTGCTCGGCAACTACCGGCACGTCCAGCTGAAGGCCGGAGAGCCGCTGGATCTCCGGGCGTACCTGGAAGGCGCCGGCGGCGCGTCCGACGAGACGCACGTGCGTCGAGTCGTGTACGCGATCCTCCGCCGGCTCGAACGCGAGCGACGCAGCGTGACCGGCCCCGCGGAGAAGCCGCCGGACAGAGTGCGCGACGAGATCCTCCGGAGCCCGAAGCTCCAGAGCACCATCAAGCACCTTTCCCAGACGAAGGAAGAAGACCTCCGCGAGCTCACCGAAAAAGCGGCGAACATGCTGAAGAAGCTGCAAGCCGTACCCGACGGCGGGACGATCGGCGCGCTCGCGGTGTTCCTCGACCGCGTCTTCCATCGCATCTACGCCGGCATCGACATCGACCGCGAGGGACTCGAGCGCGTTCGCGAAGCGAGCAAGGAAGGGTGCGTCGTCCTCCTCCCGAGCCACAAGAGCCACATCGACTACCTCGTCCTCAGCTACGTCTTCAACGACGAGAACATCCAGCTGCCGCTCATCGCCGCCGGCGACAATCTGTCGTTCTTCCCTCTCGGACCGGTGTTCCGGCGCGCCGGCGCTTTCTTCATCCGCCGCTCCTTCAAGGGCGATCGCCTGTACTCGTCGGTCGTCCACACGTACGTGCGCCGCCTCATCCGCGACGGGTTCCCCATCGAGCTCTTCGTCGAAGGCGCGCGCAGCCGCACGGGAAAGCTCTTGCCGCCGAAGTTCGGCCTCCTCGGGATGATCGTCGAGAGCGCGCTCACGGTCCCGCAGCGAGTCGCGTATTTCGTGCCGGTCAGCATCGGTTACGAGCGCATCGTCGAGACCGGCGCCTACGAACGCGAGCTCTCCGGGGGCGAAAAAGTCAAGGAAGACGCCGCCGGGCTGCTGCGCACCCGGGAGGTGCTAAGACACCGCTACGGCCGCATCAGCCTGCAATTCGGAGCAACGCTGACCCTCGACGACATCCGCGACGACCTGAAGCTGCGGCGCGGCGTCGACCTCACGCCGCCGCAGCGGCGCGCGCTGGTCACGCGGCTCGGTAACCGGGTGATGGACGAGATCAACCGGGTGACCGCGGTGACGCCGGGGTCGCTCACGGCGATCGCGCTCCTCTCGCACGGCTACCGCGGCCTTCCGCACGACGAGCTCGTCGAGCGCTGCGCGCGCCTGCTGCACGTGTTGCAAGAGATGGGCGCGCGCACGACACCCAGCACGACGACGTCCTCGGGCGAGCTCCGCCCGGAGGCGATCCGCGAGGCCGCACAGCTCTTCACCGACGCGGACCTCATCGAGGCCCACGCGCCGGCGGAGCCCGACGCCGCGGGCGCAGCGAACGTCATCGGACCGGAGACGATCTACACGATCCCCGACGGCAAGCGGCTCGAGCTCGACACGTCGAAGAACATGATCGTGCACTTCTTCGTCGAGCGAAGCTTGGTCTCGGTGGCGCTCCTCGCGCCACCGGGGGCGCCGCTCCCCCGCGACACCGTCCGCGACCGCGTGCAGAAGCTCTCGCGCCTCTTCAAGCACGAGTTCCGTTTCCGCGCCGACGCGCCGTTCGACGAGATCTTCGCCGAGACGCTCGCCAGCATGAGCGCGGCGTCGGAGGTCGTCGTCGACGCCCAGGGGCGCATCGACGCCGGCCCGGGGCGCCTCGGCTGGAGCGGCCGCGAATGGCTCCTGACGTACGCGGCGTTCCTGCGCAACTTCCTCGAGTCGTACCGGATCGCGGCGCGCGGTCTCGGCGCGCTGTTGAAGGGTCCGCTGCCGGAGAAGGATCTCCTGAAGAAGACGCTCCAGACCGGCAAGCGGATGTTCTTCACCGGCGAGGTCGAGCGCCCCGAAGCCGTCAGTCAGCCGACGATCAAGAACGCGCTCGCGGCGCTGGTGGACAACGGCGTCCTCCGAACCGATGCCGCGAAGATGGAGCTCGTCACCGCCACACCGGAGGCAGTGAAAGCAGCCGAGGGGCTCGTCGTCACGTACCTCGACCGAGAGGTCCCGGAATGAAGCGCCTCTTCGCCGCCGCGTCCCTGTTTTGCGTCGGCTGCTTCGGAACCCCTACTCCCCTCGCTCCTGGACTCTCCGGCTCGGTCGGCGTGCCCCATCACGGCGTGCTCACGGACGCCATCGAGCTGCCCGTCGAGGGCCCGGGATTCGTGCGCTATCGCAAGAACGGGTCGAGCCATTGGGGCAACCCGCGGCTCGTGCACGCGATCGTGAACGCCGCGAAGAAGATCCACGACGAGATGCCCGGGGGCGCGCCGCTGATAATCGGGGATCTGTCGGGGAAGGACGGGGGAAAGATCCCGCGGCACGAGTCTCACCGGACGGGCCGCGACGTGGATCTCCCCTGGTTCTTCACCACGCCCGGCGGGGTTCCCGTCCAGAACCCGGGGTTCTTGCCCGTCGGTCCCGACGGCCTCGCGAGCCGTCAGGTACCCGGCGCCTACGTCCGCCTGGATCTGCCGCGCGAATGGCGTCTCGTCAAAGAGCTCATCACGTCGAAGGAGATCGACGTGCAGTGGATGTTCTGCTCGCTCGACGTGGAGGCGCTCCTCATCGACTACGCGCGGGCGCTCGGGGAGCCGCCGGACGTCGTCTGGCACGCCGAGACGGTGCTCATGCAACCGGGCGACAGCCTCGTGCACAACGACCACATCCACATGCGCATCGCGTGCACGCCGGCCGAGATGGTGTCCGGCTGCGAAGGGGGCGGCCCGCGATGGGAATGGCTCCCGCCCGCTCCCACGGGCGGGCTCGACGACGAAGCGCTGTACGACGCCGCCCGCGACGACCCCGTTCGCGTCACGTCTTCCGAGGAGCCGGCGAGTGCCCCGTCGGGCTGAGAAACGAGCGCCGGTCGTCGAAACCGCGGAGGCTTCACGCGCGCGCAAGGGCGAGGCGTTGGTGCTCGAGGGCGACTGCCTGACGCGGATCGGCGAAGCCGTATCGCGGTCGGGGCTCTTCGATTTGATCTACGTCGATCCACCGTTCAACGCCGGGGGCACCCGCGGCGCGCGCGAAGGCCGCGGCGCGCGGGCGAAGGGGAGAACCGCATACTCGGATGCGTGGGGCGGGCTCGACGCGTTCCTCGCCGTCCTCGAGCCGCGGCTCGCGGCGATGCGCGACGCGATGGCGGCGCGCGCGAGCCTCTTTCTTCACCTCGACTTCCGCGCCGTCCACGACGCGAAGGTGCTCGCCGATCGCGTCTTCGGACGCACCGCCTTTCGCGGCGAGATCGTCTGGGTCCCCGGCAACGGCGCGCGACGCATCGCCGGCCCCAGCATGACGCATCAGACGATCCTCGTGTACGCGAAGGACCGCGAGATGGTCTGGAACACGAACGACAAGACTCTCCGCGAGAGCTATGCGGACACGAGCCTGTCGATGCATTTCCGTCACGTCGATCCCAGCGGCAGGCGCTACCGCGAGCGGACGATTTCCGGCAAGACGTACCGCTACTACGCCGACGAGGGCAGAAAGCTCGGGAGCGTCTGGACCGACTGTCCCGCGATGACCGCGAACACACCGCTCACGCGCGAGACGACCGGATATCCGACGCAAAAGCCCCTACGGCTCCTGGATCGCATCGTCCGAATCGCGACGCACGAAGGAGCGAACGTGCTCGACCCGATGTGCGGATCGGGGACGACTATCGTCGCCGCCGTCGCGGCTGGACGGCGGGGGGTGGGGATCGATCGGAGTCGGCTGGCGTGCGGGATCGCCCGGAGGCGGATTGGAGGGATGGGATAGGGCGAGGCGCTGCGCGACCCTCAAGCCGCCATCCTCGCGCGGTGCAGTCGTTCCATCACCTTCGAATCCGACAACACCACCATCGCCTCGCGCTTCGACAGGCCGTCGATGCCGTCCGTGAGGAGCCGCTCGACGAGCGGTTCGACGACGCTCGCCGATAGTTCCCGACTTCCGGTGGAGCGCAGCAACCCGACGTGCAGCGTATTCAGCCAGGGGTCGGCGACGAATGCTTCGAAGCGGTCGGCGAGCGTGGACGGCGCGCCGCTCTTTTCTCGCTCCAACTCGAGCGCGCGACGAACGACCTTGGGCGGATCGGCCTCCGCGGGCGTCACGAACACGCCTGACGCGCGCAAGGCTCTGCCGACGCGGCGGCTCGACAAGAACGCGTCGATCGGAATCGCGGCGAGAAGCCCGAACCAGATGGGTGACAGCCACCACGCGAGGCCGTGCCCGAGCCGGAAGAGGGTCGCGGCCATGGCGATACCGAGCACCGTCTCCAGGCCCTGCGCGCGCAGCGCGGACGTGAGCGTCCACCGCTGCTCGTCGCGACGCGCGGCCGCCCAGTCCATGCTGGTGTCGCTCACCGCGGCGACCAGGCACGTCAGCTGTGACACCATGCGGATCGGCGCGATGATCGCGCTGATGACGATCTCCAGCGCGGTGCTCGTCGCGAGCCGGCCGACGCGCTGTCCCGGCGGCACCTCGCTTCTCGCGAGCGCCGCGGCGAGCACCTTGCCGCCGAGGAGGGCGAACGCGACGCACGCCGAGAGGACGAGCGGCGCGTATCGCTCGAGCGACGATGCGCCCGCGGCCGCGTCCGCGTCGAGAGCGAACCGAGCCGCGATCAGGAGCACGTAAGCGCACCACAGCGCCGAGATGCCGTAAAACAGCGCGCCGATGGCGAAGTGCGCGCGCGACCCCGCCGAGAACGCCGGCGCGAACACCAGCCTCACGTGTTGCAAGTTGCCGCGGCACCAGCGGACGTCGCGCTCGCGCGCCACGTCGAGCGAAGCCGGCCCTTGCTCGTAGCTTCCCGCCGTCAGATCCCACGCGAGGCGCACGTCGTAGCCCGCGCGCCGCATGAGCGCGGCTTCGACGAAGTCGTGGCTCAAGATGGGCCCCCCGAACGGCGGGCGGCCGGGCAGACCGGGGAGGCCGCAACGCTCCGCGAACGGCTTGAGCCGGATGATGGCGTTGTGACCCCAGTAGTTGCCGGCCCCGTCGAAGCAATAGGCGAGACCGGCGAACACGGCGGGGCCGTACGTGGCCGCGGCGAACTGCTCGACTCGCGCGAACAGCGTATCGCGCAAGATGAGCAACGCCGGCGTTTGCAGGATGCCGAGCCGCGGCGCCGCTTCCATGCGCCGCACGAGCTCGACCATGACCGTTCCATCCATGATGCTGTCGGCGTCGAGCACGATCATGTACTCGTAGCGCGCGCCCCAGCGCCGGCAGAAGTCGGCGACGTTGCCGCTCTTCTTCCTGAACTTGTGCTGGCGCCTGCGGTAGAAGGTGCGCGATAACCCGGGCGCCTTGCGGATGTCGGCCCACGCGAGCTCTTCGCGCAGCCACACGTCCGGATCCGTCGTGTCGCTGAGCACGAACATTTCGAACGCCGCGCTCGCCCCGATCGCGGCGAGCGACTCGAGCATCGCCCGCACTCGGGCGAACACCGCGTCCGGATCCTCGTTGTGGATCGGCACGACGATCGCCGTCTTCAACGTCTCGAGCGGCGACCGCGACGAGGCGAGCTCCGAGAGCGCGCGCCGTGCTCTGCGCGTCACGGCGAGGCGGAAAGCGCCGATGAGCGCGACCCAGAGCCAGAACGCGATCCAGGCGAAGAGCACCGTGAAGGTCCCGAGCAGAAGGACGTCCGGCGGCGACCAGCCGTCACGCCCGAGGCTGACGGTGAGGAGCCCTGCGGCAACCGTGGTGGCCACAATAACCGGCAGCACCACGACGAACACGGTGCGCAGCGCGTGTCTGGTCATGGCTCCTGCGTCTTCAAGAGCCGCCCGGCAGGCGCGTCTCCGCGCCGGTGCGTTGCGCGGCGACGCCCTCCATGGCGCCTTCCATCGCTTCCGTCGCGACCCGAACGGCGTGCGTGATCGGACCGATGACTTCCTGCTCCGGCATCGCCAGCGGCGCGAGCTCCGGCAAGAAATCGATCGCGAGGGCGGCGCCGGCGTCCGGAACGTCGGTCTCCAGGAACGCGGCCGGGAAGCGCGAGAGTAGAGCGGGGGCCCGGAAGAACCAGTCCGACGAATCCCCAGAGCCGTCGTCCGCCATCGCCTGGATCCAACGGGTGGCCAGCTGCAACGGGTCGACCGAACCGAACGCCGTGCCCCGACGATGCAGCGCCTGCATCACGCGCTCGGCCGCGGTGCGGGCCAGGACCGCGTCCTTCAAGCCCCACGAATCGAAGTGGTGACACAAGAGCGCGACCCAAGCATCGCGATTCGTCGACCTGGACTCGTCAGCTGCAGAACCATCCATCGCTAAAACCATCCATCATTACTGAGGATCTCCAAGGAACCTTCCCTGCGCGCTCCATGCAGGTCTCGTGCCCGGTTCACCGCGGATCGAATCGAAATCCGTCGATTGTTTCCTAGACGATCGACGGACGCGAAGAGGCTCACGTGCCGTCGCTGCCGATGACGACGGCGCATTGCCTTTCGCTGATTTCTACGCATGCGATACACCAAACACACGAGCGCTCACTCGCCTTCCACCAAAGCGCGCCGCCGCTCGAGACGATTGCCCTCACGGCACCCGTCTGACAAGCGCTTATCGTACAAAATGTAGTCCGGTCACTCGGATTAGCGAATTTCCTTCGAGTTATGCAGGCGCTGACCGTCTGCAGGCAGTTGCCACACCGCGCGACATTGCGTCTCAATCGCGCAATCGCGAATACGACGCGTAAACGAGGCGTGGCAAATGTGAATCACACGCGAAACCGCGCCGACACGGCCGTCCGCTCCGTGGCCTATTGATTCTCGACTTCGCAGGTGTCCATCGCCGGATCGGCATCGGGCGGACAGGGATCCACCGGTTGGGCGACGTCGACGACCCTTCCGAGCGACGCGGGACTCGTCTGAAAGCCCATGCCGAGCGACGTGTACGCGCAAGCGCTGTTCGGATCTCCGTCGATGGCGGGCAGATCCGCTGACTCGCAGAGTATCTTCTTCACGAACGCGTAGTTCAGCGCGTCGTTCTTGCAGAGCGCGACGTTCACCGCGGAGACCGTGGCGAGCGGCGCGAAGGCGAGCAGCGACTTCGTCTCGAGTCGCGAAGCCATGGTGCCGTCGCGCAACGTCCATCCCGCCTTCTTGTCGAAGGTGAGGTGCGCGGTCAGGACGACCTTCGAGACGTCGAGGTAGACGTTGTGCATCGGCAGCCGGAGCTCGTCGAAGTGCGCGACCAGCGTACCCTCGATCACGAACGCCGCGTCGTCCCTCTGCGTGGTCTCCACGAGATCGCCGCCGTCCGAAGGAGCCAGCGTCGCGCGGACGAGCGGCCACTGATCGCTGCCGTCGAAATGCGGGCGCGCCCCACCGCCGTCGCCGGACGCCCCGGGCTGCGGGACGTCGTCGAACGCAGCCGCTTGGAAGAACTCCACGACGACCTTGTCGTCGCTCCCGAGGCCCGAGAACCCGCGGATCCGAAGCACGCCCGGCGGCGCCGTCGCGCCGGACGCGATTCCGGCATTTTCTTCTGCGCTGCCAATGAGCGATCCGCCCGGAAGCACCGAGCGCTGTTCCTTGAAGAGAACGCCGACGCCGTCGTCGCGTCCGCCGGGGCCGTCGACCGTAGGCCTTTGAGGGAGCCAGGAGTACTGCTTGCACGAGGGCGGCCCGGATTCCGTCGTGCAGAGGTGGTCTTGGTCGTAACCGACGAGACCGGTCACGCCGGCGTCGGGCGTATCGTCCCCGAAGTCCAGCTGATTGATGACCACGGTGAAATCGACGCTGTCGGCCGCTTTCGGCAAGTCGCTGGGGCGCGCCGGAGGATCCGCGAGCTGACAGCTGCCACCGTCCGTCGTGGCCGCTGCCGGAGCGGCGCGCGCGGAGTCGAAATCGGCGCCGATCAGGTTCTGGCAACCGAGAGCAGCGGCGGAGGCGCACGCGGCGATGA
Organism: Polyangiaceae bacterium; assembly: GCA_035547195.1. GTDB lineage: Bacteria > Myxococcota_A > Polyangia > Polyangiales > Polyangiaceae > DASZVB01. Next base: position 158,720 of record DASZVB010000059.1, on the reverse strand, counting down.
CGAGTCGAGCGAGTCTTCGTTCCACGCGCCCCTTAGAACGTGCTCGCGACGTGAAGCTCCGTCCCGCGCGCCGCTCGCGAGGAAACGTCCTCGCGCGAGCTGGACCACAGGATGTACCCGCCGAGCCCGAGCCCGAACAGGCCGATGGGCACCGTGACGTTGGCGATCGTGGAGTACGTCTGACCTCGATGCGCGGCGGCGAGCCCGCTCTGGTTGCACAAGAGAGAGCCCGAAGCGCGGGAGCAATCGTCGTTCATGTGCCCCTTCTCGACGATCGCGAGGACTCCGAAGGTCACTCCGGTCAGAAGACTCGCGGCGCCGACGCCACCCGCGACCCAAGCACCCGGCGGGATGCCGCGTCGCCGGGACGACTCGACGTCGGTGACCTTCGCCGAAGCGACGACGATCGGCGGCCCCGCGCTGACGGTGATCGTGCGCTGCTCGCGCTCCGCGACCGTCACGACGACCTCGTTCCGCATGTGACCGTCGGCGTTCACTTCGATCCGGTGGATACCGGGATCGACCGGAACGGGCAGCCCGAGCGTGACGGGATCGACAGGGGCGCCGTCACGCGCGACGCGAGCGCCGGGTGGAACGCTCGCGTCCAGCCGGATCTCGAGGCGCGGGACGACGGCGTCGAGCGCTAGGACCCGTTGCTGCGCGGCGGCGCGACGATCGTCGTCGGGCGCCAGCGTGTCGAGCGCTTCACGCCACTTGAGGCGCGCCGAAGCCGGTTTGCCCTGGCGGTTCAGGCATTCGGCCCAGTTCATCAGCGTGCCGGCGGCGGGATCGAGCCGCTGGCTCTCCTGGAAACGCGCGCACGCCGCCGCGAAGTCGCCGCGGTCCATCGCCGCCCTTCCCTCCGAAAACAGCTCTTCCGCGGCGGCGGGGTCTCCATCGGCGGCGCGCACCGGCGCCGCCATGAACAGCAGGGCAACGAGCAAGGCCGAGTGTCGCACCATCCACCAGCATAAGGGCGATCCGATCCCCGGCGTCAGCATTATCTCGGTCCGATCGACGCCGTCTCGCATTCGCGTGGGCACGGGCACGGCTACTTGCGGCGGCTGAAGAGATCCACAGCATGGGGAGCCTCGCTCGGGCCCTCCGAAGCCGATGGCTTCAACGGCGCTGCCCCAGCTTCGTCGCCCGGCGCCGCCGGCGACGCCGCGGAGGGCGGCGCGCTCGAGGGCGCGAGCGCCACGACGGCCATCCGCTTCCCCATGTGCACGCCATGGCGAACGGGAGTGTCCTCCGTGGTCAGCCGCGGTGACGCTTCGCCCGAGTTGGTCGAATTGGGCAGAGCGACGTCGGAGGCCGGGACCTTTTGCTCGGTGGAAACGGCGGGCGGCGTGAGGGGCGCCTCGGGCTCCGTGGGGGCGAGACGGGGGGCGATCGGCGCGAGCGTTCCCGCGGCGGCGCTCTTGGCCTTGGCCACGTCGTCGATGCGCGGCCAGAGCGCCACGCGATACGTCATGGCGAAGAGCGCCCCGGCGAGGGTGACGGCGACGACCGAGACGCGCAGCAGGCGCGCTCCCGGTCGCGCGACGATGATCTTCGTGGGACCCGGCGAACGCGCCGGGAGCGACGACGCCGGCATGGAGATGAGCGCCTCCTCCGGCATGCCGAAGGGACGCTCCGGCGCTTCCGACGTCGGCGTCGAGACAGGCCCGTTGGGGACGGCTCTGACGGAGAGCGCCGGAGCCCGCTCGATGGGCTGCGCGGCGATCGAGCCGTACGTCGCGCGCGCGGCTTGGCGGAACGAAGCGGCGTCGGCGAAGCGATCCTCTTTGCGAAACGCGAGCGCGCGATCGACGAGCTTTACCACCATGTCGCTCGCGTCGGGCAGCAGCGCCCCGAGCGACGGCAGCGGCTCCGTCATCGCCATCAGAAGCTGCTCGTTCGTCGTCGGCGCTTCTCGCAGCGGTCTGCCGGTGAGCGCGTACAGCATGACGGCGCCCACGGCGAAGATGTCGCTTCTGCCGTCGACTTGATCCCAGTGGCCGCGCGCTTGCTCGGGCGGCATGAAATCCGGCGTGCCGAGCGCTTGCATGCCCGTGGTGTCACCGCGCTTGCCACGGCTCTCGGACAGGCGCGCGATGCCGAAGTCGAGCACCTTCACCTGCCCTTCCGTGGTCAGGAACAAGTTCCCCGGCTTGATGTCGCGATGGACGATCCCGCGCGCGTGCGCGGCCTCGAGGCAATCGAGGATCGAAGAGGCGATCTGCAAGACCTCTTCGACGGGAAGCCGGCCACCGAACCGGTTCAGGCGCGCGTCGAGCGTCTCGCCGTTGAGCAGCTGCATGACGAGGTAGGCGTTGCCCGAGGCGTCGATATCGTCGTCCAGGATCGACACCGCCCCGGGATGCTCGACTTTGTTGGCGACGTAGCCTTCCCGCAAGAACCGGCGCCGGAGCGCCGGCGAGAGCGCGGCCTCGGGGTGCAATATCTTGATCGCCGCACGCGTGCCGTTGCGGTGAGTCGCGGCGTAGACGGCGCCCATACCGCCGCACCCGAGCAAGCGATCAAGCCGCCACTTGCGATCGAGAACCGTACCCACCGCTGCGGCGGCACGGCGCTCGATTTCCTCGTCCAGCTCTAGCTCGGGCACGTACCGCGAATCGACTCCGAAACACGATGTTAGTACACGCGCGGCAAACTCTCACGTAGCGAGTCGTGGACGACATTGCGCCACACTCACGGCGCACACGCTGCGCGCCGTTTCACGACATCGACGCAGGGCACGTCCTTTCCTACATGCGCGCACAGCGCGTCACGGCGCGTGCGCCGCGGCTTTACGTACGATGTCGTCGATCGCTTGGACATTCGCCACCGTTCCCTGCGCCACGGCGCGCTCCACCGGCGATCCCATCAAGATGCGCTTCACGGGTACTTCGAGTTTCTTCCCGTTCAGCGTTCTGGGCACCTCACGGATGGCGACAATCGCGTCCGGAACGTGACGCGGAGACACGTGCGTGCGCAGCGCGGACGCGATGCGTTGCTTCGCTTCGTCGGAAAGATCCACGCCGCCGCGCGGCACGACGAAGAGCCACAGCTTGCCCTCGCTTTCGAGGGAACCCGTATCGACGACCAGGCTGTCCTCCACCTCCGGCAGCGCTTCGACGACGCGGTAGAGTTCCGCCGTGCCCATGCGAACGCCGCCGCGATTCAACGTCGCGTCCGAGCGGCCATAGATGGTGCACGCCCCCTTCTCGTCGATCTTCACCCAGTCGCCATGACGCCACACGCCGGGAAAATCGGCGAAGTAGCTGTCGGTGAGCCGTTTGCCGTCCGGATCTCCGACGAAATAGAGCGGCATCGACGGCATCGGCTCGGTGATGACCAGCTCGCCGACCTCACCGACGCGGGGCGCTCCGTTCGCGTCATACGCGGCTACCTTCGCGCCCAGCGCCCGACATTGAATCTCCCCGGCGTGAACGGGCAAGAGCGGACACGACGCAAGGAACGCCGTGCACACGTCCGTACCACCGGCCACGGAGCCGAGGAGCACGTCGCGCTTCACGTTGTCGTAGACCCAGCCGAAGCCGCCGGCGGGAAGCGGGGCGCCCGTCGACCCGATGGAGCGCACCGACGTGAGCGCCACCTCGTGCATGGGGACGATCCCCGCCTTGCGACACGCGAGCAGGTACGGAGCGCTCGTTCCGAAATAGGTGACGCGCTCCTCTTCCACGAGACGAAAGAGCGCCATCATGTCCGGATAGGCGGGGTTCCCTTCGTAGAGCACGATGGCCGCGCCGACGGCGAGCCCGCTCACGAGGTAGTTCCACATCATCCAGCCCGTCGTCGTGAACCAAAAGAAGCGATCGCCCTCGCCGAGATCCGAGTGCAGGGCGAGGACCTTGAGGTGCTCGAGGAGGATGCCGCCGTGCCCCTGCACGATGGGCTTCGGCAACCCCGTGGTTCCCGACGAATACAGGATCCAGAGCGGGTGCTCGAAGGGGACGGCGTCGAAGGCGAGCGGCCCCGGCTCGGCCGCGAGCTCGTCCCAGCCGACGAACCCCGACGGCGCGGCTCCGCCGAGCCTGGAAATGACCACTTTAGTGGTCGCGCTAGGCAGCGCGGCGGCGATTTGCTCGAGCGCGGCGCGACGATCGAACCTTCGTCCTCCGTAGTCGTAACCATCCACGCCGATGAACACCTTCGGCGCGATCTGCCCGAACCGATCCAGCACGCTGTCCACGCCGAACTCCGGCGCGCAGCTCGACCACACGCCGCCGAGGCTCGCGGTCGCGAGCAAACCGACGATCGCCTCCACGGAATTCGGCACGAGCGCCGCCACTCTGTCGCCGCGAACCACGCCGGCGCGCACGAGCCCGGCGCGCACGCGCGCGACCCGATCGCGGAGCTCGTCCCGGCTGAGCTCGACGCGGACGCCGTCCTCGCGACGGTAGACGACGGCGACGGCGTCACCCGCTCGCGCGAGGGCGTGCTCGGCGTAGTTCAGCTCCGCGCCTTCGAACCAATGCGCGCCCGGCATCCGGTGCGAGGAGAGCACCGCCCGGCGCGGCTTCGACGATCGGACGGCGAAGTACTGCCAGATCGAGTCCCAGAACGCCTCGACGTCGTCGACCGACCACTGCCACAGCGCCCCATAGTCGGCGAAGGAAAGCCCGCGCGTGCTCGAGAGCCACTGCATGTACCGATGCATGCGGCTTTCCGCCTTGCGTGCTTCGCTCGGCTGCCAGAGCAGCGTCCCTTCTTCGACCTCGGTCATGGCGTCGACGGAAGACTATAGCGCGTGACGAAGCCCGGCCGCAGAGCGAGCGCCGGCTCCCGGCGTTTCCAGAGCAGGCCGTCGAGCGCGTAGTGCAAGAGCTGAGGCAACGCGAGGAGCGGGACCACGAGCGACGCGGCTAGTCTGCCGAGGCTCACGTCGGTCGCCCCGAACAGCCACTCGTGATCGTGCCACACGAGCCGGTCCCACAGCGCTTCTTCCACGACCGCGCAAAGGACGAGGAACGCGACGAACACGACCGCTCCGCGCGCGAGGATGGCCGCCCCGAGCGCCGGTTCGGATGCCTTGGACTGCGCGGCGCGACCGTAAACGAACAAGAGAACCATGTAGGGCACGCCGTGCGTCAGGACGTTCGTGACCGTGAAGTCGAAGTCGCCCGTGGATCCGACGACGCCCACGTACCAGGTCGCCGCGGTCGTGCCGACGAGGGCGATCTTGCCGAGGGGCAGCCTGCGTTCCGTCGAAACGACGGCGAGCTGTCGCAAGAGGAACACGGCGAGCGCGACCCCCCACACGAGCCTCGCCGGGCCGAGCAACGCGGTCGCGACGCCGCGGACGTCGACGAAGTCGCCCTGGATGAGCCACGCGAATCGCTTTTCGTCCAGGTGCGCGTGCCAATAGAGCAGCGGGTAACCCGTCGCTGCATAAACCGCTGCATCATCGACGACCTTGTCGAACGGGGTGCCCGGACCGCGTGCGCGATACAGCGCCGCCCACCCAACCTGCTGTCGCACGAAATGCAGGACCGCGAGGTACGCCAGGGCACGAAAGAAGACCGGACCGCCGGCAAGGTGGAGCGCGACGGACGCGAGGTACAGCACGGCAGGAAGACCGAAGTACCGGAAGCGATGACGCCTGAGCTCCGCTCCGTCCAGGTACGTTCGAAACAGCGTGGCGTAGACGTGCGCGACGTCGACGCCGAGAACGAAGGCGACCCAACCCCACTCCGGCAACCCTTCTGGCCAGCCCGCGCAGCGTCGCAGCGCGACCAACGCGAGCGCGACGGCCGCGCTTCCGGTGAACGCCGCGAGATCCAGACGAGGACCGAAGAGCCAGGGTCCGACCTTCAATCGAGTCTCTCCCGCGCTTCAGCTTATCGCACCTCGTGCGCCGTTGCGCCTTCGTCGCCGCGCGGGCGCCCGCCCGCCGGTTCTCGTCCTTCGAAGACGGCGCCCGCCGGCGGCGCGGCTCGAACGCGTTCAGGCGTCGCGCGTCTTCGAGACGGGGCTGCGCCGCATCAAGAGCAAGGTGAGCCCGATGGCGAGGAGCCCCGTCAACGTGGCGCCGACGCGCCAGTCACGGAAGCCGAAGCCCTTGCGCCAGAGCGGCATCGCTTCTAGCGTCGCCTTCTCCATCCGGAGCGCCTCTGCCCGGTGCTCCGGATCGTTCGCTCGCTCCTTGGCTTGCTTCACGAACCCGAGCGCCGCGGGATAATCCTTCTTCTTGATCGCGAGCACCCACTGGAAGAAGGTCGCCTTCGGATCGTTCGGCCCCATCTTCGCGAGCGCCGGCGCGCAATCTTGCAGGCGCACCAGGTCGTCCAGCCGCGCGCCGAGCTGACACTCGATGTCGTACGCAGCGGCGTGCCCGGCGTCCGGACCGCCCTTCAGGTGCCCGACGACCGCGTCGAGGTCGGCGATGTCCTTCTGCTCCAGACCACTCGGCTTGTCGAAGAGGATGCGGGCGTAGTGCGAGTAGTCAGCGAGCCGCGCGCCCGGCTTCGAGAGCGCCGCGCCGCAAGTCTCGGCGGCCTTGTCCAGGTTCCCGAGGGCTTCGTACTGCTCGCAAGCCTTGAAAAATGGAACCGCTGTATCGGGATCGGCCTTGATCCCGGCCTCGTAAAAGCGCGCAGCGGCAGCGTGATCGCCGCGCTGCGCGGCGGACACGGCCTTGTAGCCGAGGTCCATCAGGAAATAGCCGTAGTTCAGCGGATCTTCGTCGCGCTTTTCGGGCGGGGGCACGCTGGACACGGGATCGGTGTCGCTGATGGGGAATTTGCTCAAGCCGTGCTTGTACGAAGGCATCCCGCCGGTACCGTCGTCGTCGGCGGCGGCGCTCGCGCCGCGGGCCATCGACAACGCGCCGAGCGCGACGAGCAGCGCCACGCCTCCCGCGCGACGCGCCGCGAGCCCGCCGCGAAACGCTCGCCGGGCGGCGTGCATCGCGGTGCCGAGCGCGGCGAGGACGACCAGCGCCCATCCGGCGAGGACGCCGACACCGGGTCGGATCGACGCCGCCTCCGTGCGAACGCGATCGGTCTCGTAGTGATTCGGTGCGATGGCTTCGAGTCGTTCAGCGCAATCGTCGAACATCTCAGCGTCTCCTATCTTCACGGCGATGTCGCACCAGGCCGCGTAACCCCACGGCTCGTTCGGGACGAGCTCGGTGGCGCGGCGTGCGAATATCATCGCCCTGCCCATCTCTTCCGCCGTCGGCTTCGCAGGGCCGGACATCAGCGCGCCGACGGCCGCGCGAAGCGACAGCGCCGTACCGCTCTTGTTCAAGGTGTCCTCGCAAGCAGCGACCGCCTGCGCGTGCCTCCCGAGGGCTGTGTACGCCTGGCACAGCCGCCGCGGAGCGAGCCAGCCTTCCGGCGCTTCGGCGGACGCGGCCTTGAACAGCTCCGCAGCCTTCTCGATGTCCGTCCCCGATTTGGCGTTCGCGAGCAGCGCCTCACCGCGAAGCAATTCGTCCGCTGCCGCCGGATGCGCCGATTGCATCCACGCGAGGTTGTCCTGATCGAGGCGGGAGCGCTGCGGAGCTTCTTCGGCGCGAACGGCGCCGGCGGATCCGGCGGCGGCGAGCCCGAGCAGCGCCGCGAACAGGATGCGACCCTGTCCGTTGTCGCTGCGTGCATTTTGGCCCGCGTCCTTCACCATCGTGCCCTCCGTCACTTGCAGTAAGCGCCGCATTCCGATTTGCAAACCGCGTCGTCGGTGTCGCACTGGGCAAGGGACATGGCGCCTCCGGAGGGGCTGCTCACGTCCGTGAGGCTCCCCAGCATCTGAGCGGCGCTCGTGCCTTGAGGGAACCCGGCGATGATCTCGTCTTTGCACGCACCCTTCGGTCCCGAGAGGCTGCCGGTGCAGCTATTGATATCGGTGTTACCGCAGAAGCAAGACGTCACGCCGTCGGAAGCGCAACTCGTCTGACGGACGCAGCGCTGGACGGCCATGCATTGCGACTGCTCCGCCTGCGTCGGGTAATCCGAGCACGCCGGCTGCGCGTCGCACGTCCCCGCAGCACACCCGTCGGGGTCGTGCGGACAGTGGAGTGGATCCTGCTCACAAGCGCTGCAGGTGCTCGGCGTATCGGGTGCCACCGTTACCCCCTGATAGCCGGACGGTACGGCAGACACGAACGGAGGACCGCAATAAGGATCGCCGGATCCGCCGCCGGTGCCGGTGCTGCCGCCGCTGGCTGCACCCCCGGAACCCATCGTGCCGCCGGAGCTCGCCGTGGTGGTTCCACCGGCGCCGCCAGATCCGCCGTTGCCCGTCACGCCGCCATTGCCGGTCGCGCCACCGCTGTTCGAGGCGCCACCGCTTTGAGTCCCGCCGCCGCCGGAGGTCGTGCCGCCGGCGGCGCTCGTGCCGCCGCTTGAAGTGCCGCCGGAGCTCGTGCCGCCGTTAGCTGAAGACGATCCGCCGCTCCCGGTTGCGCCGCCAGATCCGCTCGCCCCTGCCGTACCGCATTGAGTCGTGCGCTGGGTGGGATCCGTCAGGCACGCGCAAGTCTCCTCCTTGCCGCCGCCACCCGCCGACGGAGAACCACAATTCCCCTGCTCTTGGGCACATTGCATTAGGCTCATAGCCCCGCCCGCAGGAACGCTTACGTCGGTGAGCGAAGGAATTATGGTAGCAGGAGAGATCGGCTGCATGAAACTAGGTCCAGCATTGAGCTTGAACGCAGCCTCGATTTCCTTTGCACAAGGTCCAGACGCACTAGCCTTATCCTGACACGTGTCGACGTCGTCGGTCCCACAGTAGCAATATTGCACGTTCGGGATTTTGTTTTGCTCGAACATGCACTGGGTGCGCACAAGACACGTCAGCACGGACGTGCACGCTTGTTTTGCCGTGGGGTCGGGATAGTCGTCGCACCAGGGCTGCGTGTCACAAGCACCACCATTCGCGCACCCCGACGGATCGCGGACGCAAACGGACGAAGGTTGCTGAAGGCACGCTATGCAAGCCTTGTTGTCCGTACAGACAGTCGTGCAATTCCCAGTGTCATCGTTATTTGGACCGTCATCGCACTCCTCGGGAGGTTCGATCTTCCCGTTGCCACAGACGGCGGTCGATCCCCCGTTGCTGCCTGCAGAACCTCCAGCGGAGCCGCTAGCGCCGCCGCTGCTCGTCACACCGCCGCTATTCGTCCCACCACCAGTCGACGTGCTCGAACCTCCGGATGCGGTAGTCCCGCCCGCGCTCAATCCGCCAGAGCCGCCCGCGCCGATGGTTCCACTCGAACCGCCCGCTTCCGCCGACGCATCGGCACCACCATGCGACGAAGTTGACGACTTACCCGCCGACCCGCCGTGCGCTTGCCCGCCGCTCGAAGAAGCGGAGGTCGACGCGTCCTGTCCGTTGCCACCAGAGCCGGCGTCGAAGGTAGAGGATCCTCCGGATTCACTGAATCCGCTGAAGCCACCGCCGCCGTCGCTCATTTGCAGCGAGCGATTGTCACCGCTGCACGCGCCGAGAACGAACGAGAGCGCGAGTCCGCCGATGACGGAAGTCGGCCACGTTTTGCGGACGGTGCCGCCGCTTCGCTCGCGTTTCATGATGCTGAGGCCTCATACCCACGGACCCCGGCGGCCAGCTGTGTCTTGTGCGTGACAAAACCGAGCGCCTGCCGCGACCGCTCACGGCGGGGAAATCGTGCGCAATGTTGCCTGTGGAGAAGCCGTCACTGGCAGTAGGGGATGCAGTCGGCGGCGCACACGTCGTGGTCGCACTGCGCGAGCGCCATGGCGCCGCCCGCGGGCTGGCTGACGTCGGTCAGGCGCGCGAGAAGCTGCGCCGAGGTCGTTCCAGATGCGAAGCCGGCGACGATGACCTCTTTGCAAGGACCAACGGCGCCCGCGAGATTCGCCGTGCAACCGTTGAGATCGGTGTCGCCGCAGTAGCAACTGGTTACGCCGTTTGCGAGGCAGTTCGATTGGCGGACACAGCGGCGGACGTTCTGGCAGGCGGTCTTTTGCGCCGCCGTCGGGTAGTCGTCGCAGGCGGGCTGCACGCTACACGCGCCCTTGTCGCAGCCGGTTGCGTCGCGCGGACATTTGTTCGGGCGAGCCTCGCAAGCAGCGCATTTCTGGGCGCGGGACGGCGATGCGGTGACTCCTTTGAAACCGGCAGGAGCAGCGCCCTCTTGAAACGGAAGGGCGCAGAAAGCGTCTGGTTGCCCCTCGGTCTCCGGTTGCGGTGCGTTGGGAGCCGGTTGGTGCTCACCGGCAGCGGAAGCGGAGCTCGCGCTGCCTTCGGTGCGCGACTCGGCAGCAGCGGAGGCGCTTTGCGCGTTATCGCTGCTCTTGTCTTTGCTGCACGCGGCCACGCAGAGCGCCACGGCCAGGCCACCCGTGATGCAGGCGGACCGTACCTTCGAGATCCCGTTCGAGCGGGCTTTCCGATCGATCATCGTCACGACGCCCGCATAGCGCACGGCTCCGGAAGTGCCGTGCATCTTGTACGTGACAAAACGCGCACGCGTTCTTCACTCAGCAGCGACAAAAATAGACGCGAGGCGCCTCGGCTTCGATCCGAGGCGCCTCCACGTTCAGCCTCGCTACGCCGCGAGGCAGCTGACGAGAGTCAGCTCACTGGCAGTACGGGATGCACTGCGAGGCGCACAGGTCGTGATCGCACGAGGCGAGCGACATTGCGCCACCAGCCGGCGCGCTGACGTCGGTGAGACCCGCGAGGATCGCGCCCGCCGTCGTACCCGCGGGGAAGCCCGCGACGATCGAGTTCTTGCAGGGACCGATCGCGCCCGCGATGCTGCCCTGGCAGGAGTTCAGATCGGTGTTGCCGCAGAAGCAGAACGTGATGCCGTTCGCGACGCAGTTCGTCTGGCGGACGCACTCGCGCACGGTCTGGCAAGCCGCCTGATCCGCAGCCGCGGGGTAGTCGGTGCAGAACGGCTGCGTGTTGCAACCGCCCGGATCCGAGCAACCCGTCGGATCGTGCGGGCAGTTGTTCGGGTCGTTCTCGCAAGCCGAGCAGGTCGCCGGGGTCGAGGCCGTAACGGGCACGCCTTGGTAGCCCGCGGGAGCCGTGCCTTCCACGTACGGCAGACCGCAGAACGGATCGGCGCTCGTCGTGCCACCAGTGCTCGTCGTGCCACCAGTGCTCGTCGTGCCGCCGGCGCTCGTCGTGCCGCCAGCCTCTGTCGTGCCGCCGGCGCTCGTGGTGCCGCCAGCCTCCGTCGTGCCACCGGCGCTCGTGGTGCCACCGGCGCTCGTGGTGCCGCCGGCGCCCGTCGATCCGCCAGCGCCGCCGCCGACGCAAACGACGTCCTGCGTGACGATCGTGCTGCAGGCGGTGCCCGCCTTCGTGACCGTCAGCGTGATGGTCTTCGTGCCGGCGCTCTGGCAGGTGTACGTGCTCGAGTTGAGCGCGCCCGTCGGGGCCGTCGGCGTGCCGTCCGGCGTGGCCGTCCAGGTGACGGTGCCGGTGCTGCTGAGCGCGGTCTGGAGGCTGACGTCCGCGCCGACGTCCGTCTGCAGCGGCGCGATCGCGACGTTCTGCGGAACCGGGCAGACCGTCTGCGTGACGACCTGGCCGTTGATGACGGCGCTGCCGGTCGGCGACGGCGTCGTGTTGTCCGCGCCACAGGTGAGCGTGACGGTGACCGTCGTGGTCGTGTTCGGCGAAACCTGGAAGGGCTGCGACCCGGTGCAGGTGCTGCCGTCCGCCGCGTGCGCCACGAAGGCCGCGGTGTAGTTGTTGTTCGGGTTCGGCGCAGCGAGGTCGCCCGTGAACGCCTTGATGAGGGCGTTATCCGTGTGGACGTCGAACGTCTGCGTGATCACCGTCTGCGGCGGCGCCGCATCGTTGTACGTGATGGTCTCGTCCACCGAGTTGATCTGCTTGCCGCCCGCCACGAGGTTCAGCGAGATGCGCCCGCTGGGGCTGTTGGCGGTGCTGCTGCCGGTCGGCGAAATGCCGTCGTTGTTGGAACATGCGGGCACGAGCGCCGCGCAGCCGGCAATAGCCGAGAGCGCGATCAGGGAGTGCTTCGTGAACTTCATTTGAGTGGACCTCCAAATTGATACAAAAGCTCCAGGTGCGAGTGAGAGCACCCCGGGCGAGCCGCGCTAGTGCAAGGGGAAGGCCAACATGACCACTCGATCGAGACGGACGAATGCGCGCATGGATCCCCTTGCTTCCGCCTATCCGCGGTTGGCCTTCTATCATTCTGTACACGTTGTGGTGTTCGGAAATCGGAAGAGGGGCACCCGTTTTCGGAGTGCGTGTGCCAATTGATTCAAAGCCGTCTCAAACTCGTCATCGTTTCGCGCAAACCCCGACGCGTTTCGAGTTGGGAGCGCCGCGGATGCGCAGATTGCTCGAATGGTGACGCTTCATTCCCTCGAGCACTGCACCCTCCGAATTTCGGAAAGCGCCATTCGAAATCCGATAAGACAGGGCGCGTTTCGACGACGGACCTTTGCTCGTTTTGTTTCCTTCCGACTCGCGCGCCCATGCTACGGGAGCGACCGCTGCCGTGAATTCCTCTTACCGTTCGGCCGCGCGCGCAGTGACGCTCGCGCTATTCGCTTTCGCGTTGCGCGGGTGTTACAGCGAGGGCCCCGTCGGCGCCGGTCTCTCGGAGAAAGGTGCGAACAGCACCAATACGCCGCACGGTCCTGGCAAGGCGACGTCTCCGCGCGACGGTGGAACGAGCGGCTCGACTCCGGATTCGAGCATTTCCACTCCTGGAGAAAGCACGATGCCCGGTGCGGATGGCAGCACGCTTCTGCTGGGCGCGTGCACCGCCGCGAGCACGCTGGAGCCGATTCCTGCGCGCGAAGCGCTCCTGCAAAGCGGCGCCGCCGATCAACCGTCACTCTTGTTCGTACGCGATCTCTTCGATCAGTTCCGGCAGAACTGCGGCGGCTGTCACGTGGACCAAACATCGGGCGGCTTCCACGTCGGCGCGACGACGTTCCGCGCCGACATGCTCGCGGAAGACAATCGCGCCGCTTCCGACGGCACGCTTCCGCACGGAGCTCTCGCCAGAATCAACTCGGACGATCCGAATCTGATCATGCCACCCGGCTCGAAACCGGTGGCCCAGCGCGATCCAAACTCCGACCCAACCCTGCTCCTCGCCACCAAGCTGAAGGCTTGGTACGACGCGGGGAGTCCCCCAGACTTTTATCCACCTCCGGCCAGCACCACGAGCGGGGGCGACTTCAAGCTGTCACAGAGCGTCGGGCTCGGACTCACGAACCTCGGCAATTGCATCCCGAACAAGGAGCTCATCGGGATTTTGCCGGCCAAGACTCTCGACGCCATGGACGCGAAGTTCGCGGCGATGACCGCGCTCCCGGGGAGGATCGAGGATACGGACATCACGACGTTCGACTCGCAGGTGCTCGCGCAGAGCGGCGTCGTCGCGTACGCGCCTGCCTACCCGCTGTGGTCCGACAACGCACGCAAGATCCGTTACGTGCGCGTCCCCCACGGGAAGTCGATCGTCTTCGACAAGGACACGCAGCAATTTCAGATCCCCGACAATACGCGTTTTTACAAGACCTTCTTCAAGAAGGTGATCGAGCTCGACGGCGCCGAACGCTGGCGGAAGGTCGAAACGCGCATCATCGTGACGCGCACGCCGACGAAGGACGCCAACGGAAATGACGTGCAGACCGCGTTGTTCGGCACCTACGCCTGGAGCGACGACGAGAGCGAGGCCCTGCTGGTACAGGACCCGCTGCGCGACCAGCAACCCTTCGCCGATCGCTTGATCACGCTGCACGCGGACGAGCGGCTCTTTCAGCAAATCAGCAGCGGTATGGCCGAGGCCGGCGGCGCCTCGAGCCTCGATCTCACGCGCGAGCTCGAACGCGCCGGCGCGACGCGGCGCTACGCCATCCCCGGCAGCGAACGCTGCATTCAATGCCACATGGGAAGCCCGAGCCGGAGCTTCAGCCTGGGCTTCACGCCGCTTCAGGTAAATCGGCGTCCTCTGGGAGTCGGCGGCATCATCGAACCACCGGGCCGTGACGATCTCACGCAGCTCCGGCGCCTCATCGACTACGGCGTCATCACGGGTATCGACAACGTGTCCGACATTCGCTTGCTCGAGAAATCCGAAGGGCCCGCCGACAATCCGCGACTCCCGCGCAACGACTACGAGCTCGTCGCGCAGGGTTATATGGTCGGCAACTGCGCGCACTGCCACAATCCGCTCGGGTATCCGTCGGTTCAGAACCCGGACACGCTCAAGCCGGCACTCAGCTTCTTGCCGGGCGCGGGCGGAATCGACGGCATCTTCCAGTATCCTCTGAATGACACACCGGGCGACCCAAGGAACGCATTCAGCCCGCGCATCTTCAGAGATCTCGGCGGCTCGGTGAGAATGCCGTACATCACGCCGTCGCTCGTCGACTATCCGGCGCAGGCCGACCTGAACCACCAAGTCAAGCACGATCTCTCTGGGGATCCAACGCAGCCTCCACAGCAAGCCTCGCGAATGGTCCTCGCGCCATGGCGAAGCCTCATTTATCGCAACGTCGACACGCCCTTTGCCTACTCGAACGATCTCGCTTTGTTCCCGCACATGCCCATGAACGTGCCGGGGTTCGACTGCCGATTACCGCAGATCATGGCCGAGTGGATGGTGAGCATCCCGGCAGTGCGAAAGAACCCGGGCATCGACGAGACGCTCGTCCAGAATCCGGATGAAGACCAGATTACACATCTACACAACAACACCGGAACGGACACCGAGGAACAGCCCTACGTCGAAGTGAAAGTGCCCGTCACCATGACGGACGCAGGGCCCCACGCGCCTAACTACGACGCAGCCGTCCAAGCCGCTCAGCAGCGGCTCGACGCCTATCATAGTGGCGGCGCTGCCGGACTCAGCGCAGATAAGAACGATTTCGGCCGCTATGGCTATTGCCCGGACACCACCGACATCGTCGACTGGGATGTCACTTCGGCTGACGCCGCGCACCTGGCGCCCGTGGACCTGAAGACGGAGTTCAAGGCCGACGCCACGGCGAATAAGCTCGAAGAGACGTACAACATCCCGGTCGACTTTCAGCCCGTCATCACTGGCCCAACCTCCGGCCTCCAATTCGACGAGCTCGGCCGCGTGGTACCCCACGACGCGGTCCTTCTCTGGCCTGACGAAGGCGTGCCGGATCGCCCGCACTGGGTGCCGACGGATACGACGGACAACCCGGGGCCATGGCAACCGCGGCGGTCGGACTGGGCTGACGTGCTCGTGAGTCACAAGCCGGATTCGGCGACCCAAAATAAATCAGCCGACGACATCACCCACGAACAGTGGGTAGTCGATTTTCTGAGCCCTGCGAGTCCGTCGACCTCGAACCCCGGCGTCACCATGACGCCCGCGATCCTGGCCTACGCCACCAACGACATCCCTTACGGTATCTGGAAGCAGAAGACGGGCTGCACCTACCCGAATCAGAAGAGGGTGTCCGATTTTCAAGGAGCGTCGCGCCCGAAGTGGATGGACTACGCAAACGCCGCGGTGACTCCGAAAATCGTCCCTCCTAACCCGAACGCGTACGTTTACAGCGAGTGGCCGGGCGCCGCGGTGTTCAACATGGTCTGCGTCAACTGCCATGGGCCCCTCGCCGACTCGCACGGCCGTCAGGCAGATACGCTCCAACTCATGACCGGCGGTGACGCGCGGGTGGCGAATTTCCGGGACGGTCTCTTCGGACCGGTCTCCAACCCGGGCGCCAACCGAGAAGCCGTGTTCGCCGTGAGCGGCAGCTCGGTGAGCGCGGACGACTGGTCGGCGCGCTACCTCGCGTGGATGGCCCTCGGAGGCACCAGCAAGAAGATCCCGAAGGCGATCCTCGACGTCGTGACGTCGACGCCGATTCTTGGAAGGCCACGTCTGCTGCCTGGCGTCGACGGTGCGAACATGCTCGGCCCCGTACAGACGCTCTGCGAGAGTCTCTTTCCACCGGCCGCCTTCGTCCCTCAGAACGGAATGTTGGAAAATACTTGGCAGGTGGCCGTCGATTTCAGCGTCATTGCCCAACCCCCGAGCATCGGCACCTGGGCGTGGGATCAATCGCTGTTCTTTCAATTCCAGAGAGGCGTCATGTTTCCGGACAACGGCGACGCCGAACTCTGGGCCAACCTGTGCTCGATCGACAATCCGAAACCGGTGACGGCCATCTACCTGAGCAGCGGCGCCGCGGCTGGGACGTGGACGACTTCTTACTTCAATGTCTCCGACCTTTCGCCTGGAGCACCGCTGGGGAACGATCGCGGAACCGTCGACGACGCCGGTTATGTGCCCGGGAATCTCATGCCGTGGTGCGTGGTGCCAACGAGCTCTGTTCAACAAACAATTCAAGCTTTCAAGACCGTCGACGGCAAGCCATTGCCGCAATGCCCGGCAAGCTGGGCAAACCCCGACGCGCCCAAGCTGAAGATCCCAGATCTTCGAAAATGGTCCTACCGTGGCGCGATCAACGGAGGCCTTGCGGTCTTCCTCTACGTCGATAGGCGGTTGGAGCGTGGCATCGCTCCCGTTCCGTCGTACGACCATTGCGAGGCACTCACGCCGTGAGCACCGACGGGCGAACTCTCGACTCGACGGTCCACAACGACGACCGGTGGGTAGCGCAAGCGTTGCTCTTTCTGCTGAGCCTCGTGCTGCCCGCGCTGCTGTCGCTCTTTTGCTTGCGATTCCTCGTGCCCACTCCGGGCGCCGCGCGCGGCACCTGGGCGGCGGGGTTCGCCAAGGCAGCCGACGGCCACGCAGTGGCGCTCGGCGTCGCGCTCTTCTTCTGTTTTGCGGTGGTCGGCAGGTACTGGGGCGCCATCCTCGTCGAGGCGCCATCGAATGCGTCGGCACAAGCACGCGGTATCAGGGGCACGATCATCGCCGTCGCCGTCGCCGCGGCTCTCGCGCTCGGGTTACGTGCGAGCGCCGGTTCGTACCACGTCGTGGGCACGTCGATGCTCCCGACGCTCGCACCGCACGATCTAGTCGCGGGTAGCAAGATCGCGTATCGCTCGATTCTCGGAGGCACGCCCGGCAAGTTGCCCGCGCGCGGCGATCTCGTCGTTTTCCGGGATCCGGCAAGGCCCGAAAGCTCGGACCTGGTCATCAAGCGCGTGTTCGGGCTCCCCGGCGATCGGATCGAGATGAACGGCATGCAACCGGTCATCAACGGATGGAAGGTGCCGCATTGCGATGTGGGCGGGTATTTGTACCCGCTCAGCGGCGGCGCCGTCGCCGCGCGCCTTCACGTCGAATTCCTGGACGGCCGGGCGCATCTGGCCTTGTACGCACCGCCCGCGCGGCTGTTCACGTCTACT
Organism: Polyangiaceae bacterium; assembly: GCA_035547195.1. Taxonomy (GTDB): domain Bacteria; phylum Myxococcota_A; class Polyangia; order Polyangiales; family Polyangiaceae; genus DASZVB01. Next base: position 141,422 of record DASZVB010000059.1, on the reverse strand, counting down.
TATGTGGTCAAGCCGGGCGAAGTGTTCGTCCTCGGTGACAATCGCGTGAACAGCATCGACTCGCGCTCCGGAAACAATGGGACGGGCGCCGGGCTGCCGCTCCAGCAAATCGACGCCCGCGTGAATCGGCGTCTCGCGGCCGTCGGCCGTGACGAGCATCTCGAGGTCTCGAGTGTTCTCGAGCCGTTCGAGATGAATGTCCGGATCGACGGCATCGACACCGCTCCGATGCGCGAAGGCATCGCGCGCTGCTTACAAAAAGCGCCGGCACGGACGAGCCCACCGCCTCCATCTCCCCATGCCCCCTGACACCCATACCCGGTTGCCGTCGAGCGAGCGGGCTCGGCGCCGCGTCGCCCTGGCGCTTCTGCTCGGCATTTCGCTGCTGATCGGCGTCTCGCTCGGCAGGGGTTCACGGGCGTTCGTGCCGTGGGCATCGGGTCGCCCGGAGCTGTACTTCCGCACCGCGAGCGGACAGTCGATCGCTCTGGATGCGGTTCCAAAGCGATAGCGGATTCGGCGCTCGTCACGTTGCGCTCGCGTGAAATGCGCGACGCGTGTTCGTCATCGATGTTCCCGTGTTTCGACGGCGAAACGGGCACGGTGAAGATCCGGCGATGTCGCGCGAACCCTCGCCTTCGGGAACGAGCATACGAAAATCGGAGGCAAAGTCCGATGACCGGAAGCCCGTGAAAAGGGACGCTGGTTGCTGCGACATCTCAAGTTGCCGGATCTAAAGGTGATACGCCCGAGAGGGGCAGCTGGCCCGCTGCGGTCCGATCCTTGCTCACACGGGAGGACACCTGGCGCCGACGTGCCGGTGCAGTGATCTCAACGAGGAGCACGGATATAATGAGAACAACAATCGCGATCGCAACATTCCTTGCGGTGGGAGCAGGCGCAGCCGGCGTCAGCGCTCTCAACCTCAAGGGATCCGATACACTGAAGGCCACCACGCTGGCCTTGTTGCACGACGCCACGCTGACTTGCGGTGGTGTCGGCAACACGCCCGCTGGCTCGCTCGACTACGATGGAACAGGCTCTGGCAACGGTCAGGCCTTCATTCTAGATCCCAACTCCGGTCAGTTCATCGCGCCGATGTCTCGCGCTCTCAACAACGGCGCCGGCATCTGCACGAACGCCAACCGGACCAAGGCCGAGGGCATCGTCTTCGAGCTCGACGGCATCTCCATCATGGCGCGAGGCGCCGTGGCTTCGTCGTGCAACGGCGCGAATAGCCCGAACTGCACGCCCAGCCCGACGGGTCTCGCGTTCGACGGGACGATCCCGCTGCCCGCCGTCAGCTGCACGCAGGACTCGGACTGCAACGATCCGACCCGTCCCGGCATCTTCGGTGAGACGTGCTCCGGCGGTCAGTGCACGTACACCATCAACAGCGCGGGCAACCCCGCTCCCTGGAAGAACGTGCTCCGCATCCTGTTCTTCGGCATGAGCGAGGCGCCCCCCGCCTCCGGCAACACGTCCCTGGCCCACCGCAACTGCGTGAGCCCGGAGCGCAAGGCCCTTCAGGCAAACTACTACCAGCTCTTCGAAGGCGCCTGCTCGGGTCACGGCGCGACGTGCACCGGCATCCAGCACCTCTTCCGCCGCAACGACGAGTCCGGCACCTCCGACCTCTTCATCGGCGCGGTGAGCGCGGGCTCCATCGGTCAGGCCGACAACACGGTCGCGTTCTGCAACGCGGGCACGGTCGGTCCGGCGTGGGGTACCGAGGTTCACTCGAACGGCGACACCTGCACGCCCGCCAACGGCGGCACGCCGCAGAGCGGCTGCGCGTCCGGCGCGACCTGTGTCACCGCGAACAACGGCATCCATCACTGTGAAGCACGCCAGACCTGCACGCAGGACAGCGACTGCGGCGCGGCTCCGGGCGCCTTCATCACGACCGGCGGCTGCACCGCGAACGACTCGGACTGCCGCGGCGTTCCGACGAAGGCTTGCAGCGCGAACCCCATCAGCGGCGGTTCGAAGATCTGCGTCGCGTCGCGTCTGTTCCTGGCGTGTAACGTCGACGCGGACTGCGGCGCCGGCCTCACCAACGCCTGCGTCGCGGACGCCGGCTCGGTCACCGGCAAGTCCTGCATCAAGGGCATGACCGGCCAGCTCGCGGCGAGCACGTTCGACGCGTTCATGCCGGCGGCGCCGAACAGCCGCCCGCGCAACCCGCTCTACAACATCAGCGAGGATCCCGAGGTGACGGGCGGCTACCGCGGTGAGTACTTCACGGACTACCAGGACCGCGACACGCTCCGCGTGCTCTGCGATCCGAACGAGGACGTGTGCTCCGCGCGCGGTGACCTCGGCCTCCTGCTGCCGATCACCGACGTCCCGGACGACGCCGGTCAGCCGAGCGAGGTCTTCCCGACGAACAACTGCACCAGCGGTCGTTTCACCTGCTCGCCGGTCTCGCAGCCGCGCCTCGACTTCTCGTCCCTCGCCAACGCGGTGTACGAGAACTGCCCCGACGGCGGCGATCCGAACAAGGGCGCCGGCGGATGCCCGAAGGGTTTCTGCCCGATCCCCATCACGTCCGCGGCCCTCGGCAACTCGCCGATCTGCAACGCGCCCGCGAACACGAACACGACCCAAAAGGTCCAAGCCTACCAGGGCAAGGTGTACAACCTGACCTCGTGGAAGGCGAACGGCTCTTCCTTCGCGAAGATCTCGTTCAACCGCGCCACGGGCTTCGGCAACCCGCCGCACGTGCTCGCCTCGGACTCCCCGGTGAACATGGTCGGTGCGTTCTTCAAGATCCACAACGTCCACGTCATGGCGAACGCGAACGGCGCGCCGACGTGCCACACGAACTCGGCGACGGAGCAGATCGGCTGCCTCGTGCAGGCGAGCCCCTGCAGCATCGGTTACGCGGGTAACTCCGCGGCGAGCGTCGGATCGGATCCGCTGGCCCTGAAGGTCAATCAGATCGACCCGAACAACCTCTGCGTGCAGAACTTCCTCACGCTGGGTCCGAACAACACGGCGACCTACCGCCTCTCGCGCCGTCTGTACCTCAACACGCTGACCGGCTTCGAGAACCTCGGCGCCGAGAGCAGCGATCAGCTCACGATGGCGAACTGCTTCGCCAACGGGAACGCAGCCGCCAAGGCGACCGGCCTCGGCTTCATCCAGCTTCCGGCGCAGATCGGCGGCGTGAACATCGGCGCGTACTGCGAGGACTTCAACGAGCAGAGCGTGTGCGGCGACGCGAGCAACGTCGACGCTTGCAAGGCGGCGGGTCAGACCAACCCGGCGCCCATCCCGGGCTGCGAGCTCAACCTCAACGCCACTCCGCCGACGGCAGACAACCCGGCCACCGCGGGTTGCATCTACGGCGGTCGTTGATGAGCGCGTAGACTGAAATAGACTGGGGGGAAGGAAGGGCGCACTCCTCCGTGGAGTGCGCCCTTTGCTTTTTGGCCTGATACGCGTGTTTGAGTTTTCCGGTGGTCTAGGGAGGATGAAATGAAAAGCACAATTGCGATCGTAGCTTTTGCCACGATGGGGGCTGGCGCAGTGGGCGCGAGCGCGCTCAATCTCAATCTCAAGGGGTCCGATACTTTGAAGGCGACGACGCTTGCGTTGTTGCACGATCCTGCGATCGTTTGCGGCGGTGTTGGGAACACTCCAGCGGAATCGCTCGACTACGATGGCACGGGCTCTGCGAATGGGCAGGCGCTGCTCGTCGATACCAGTTCCGGGCAGTTCGTGGCGCCGATGTCGCGCGCGCTGAATAACGGCTCGGGACTCTGTGCAAACGCGAACCGGACGCGGGCTGAGGGCTTGGTGTTCGCGCTCGACGGCGTCTCTCTGGTCGCGAAAGGATCTACGGTAAACGCTCCTGGAGCGACCGCTTGTAACGGCACGAATTCGCCGGCTTGCCTGCCGCAAACCGCGGGTCTCTCGTTCAGCGGGACCATTCCGATTCCGCCGGCGCCGTGCAGCGTCGATCTCGACTGCAGCGATCCAACGGCTCGACCGGGGGTATTCGGTGAGTCATGTATCAACGGTCAGTGCGCGTACAACGTCTCGAGTTGGAAACAGGTGCTGCGGATCCTCTTCTTCGGATTCAGCGAACCGCCGCCTCCATCGGGCTTCACCCCGCTAGCTAGGCGCAATTGCGCGAGCCCGGAGCGCCAGGCACTCGCGGCAAACTACTATCAGATGTTTCAAGGCGGGTGCGCTGGTCACGGTGGGACATGCACGGGTATCCAGCATCTGTTCCGCCTCAACGATGAATCGGGTACCACCGATTTGTTCGTCAGCGCCGTCAACGCTGGGGCCGTCGACCTCGCAAACAATAGCGTCCCCTTCTGTAACGCCGGCACCCGAGGCCCCAACTGGGGCAGCGAGTCGCACGCGAACGGCGATACCTGCACACCGGCGAGCGGGAACTCGCCCCAAACCGGCTGCGACGACGGCGCGGCGTGTGTTACTGCGAACGATGGGATCCATCATTGCGAGGGTCGACAGACCTGTACAACCGATGCTGACTGCGGGGCAGCACCCGGTGGCTTCATCACGACGGGCGGGTGCACCGCGAACGACAGTGACTGTCGCGGTGTACCGCTGAAGTCGTGCAATGTGAATCCGGTCACAGGCGGACCGAACGTCTGCATTGCGTCGCGCTTATTCCTCGCGTGCAATGTAGACACGGATTGCGGCGTTGGACTAGCTGACGCCTGCGTGTCCGATCCGGGCTCGGTAACGGGAAAATCTTGCATCAAGGGCAAGACAGGACAGCTATCTGTGAGTTCCTTCGGCGCGTTCATGCCACAGGCTCCCAATAATCGCCCCCGAAACCCGCTGTACAACATCACGGCTGATCCGGAAGTCTCCTTCAGCCCCTATCGCGGCGAATACTTCACCGATATGCAAGACCGCGATCCAATTCGGATTCTATGTGATCCAAACGAAGATGTATGTTCAGTGCGCGGCGATCTGGGATTGCTATTGCCTATCTGGAACATTCCCGATGACGTTGGACAGCCCGCCGAGATCTTCCCCACCAATGGCTGCACCAGCGGTCGATTCAGTTGCGCGGCCATTTCGCAACCTCGACTGGACTTCGGTGCGCTCTCGAATGCGGTCTACGAGCTCTGCGCGGATGGCGGCGATCCCAATAAGGGCGCAGGCGGTTGTCCTAAGGGGTTCTGTCCGTTGCCAATCACGTCCGTCGCTCTCGGCAATACACCCGTCTGCAACGCACCGCCCCACTCGAACACAACTATCAAGGTTCAAGCCTATCAAGGCCAGGTTTACAACCTGACGTCGTGGAGAGCCAACGGCTCGTCCTTCACCAAGATCACCGTCCCCCGTGCCACGGGGTTCGCCAGTCCGCACGCCGTGCCAGCCGTAGCGTCCGTGAACATGGTCGGAGCGTTCTACAAGCTCCACAACGTTCACGTGATGGCGAACGCGAACGGCGCGCCGACGTGCCACGAGTCGTCGGCCACCGAGCAAATCGGCTGCCTCGTCCAAGCAAGCCCCTGCAGCTTGGGGCTCGCGGGCAGGTCAGCCGCGAGTGTCGGGACGGACGCGCTGGCGCTCAAGGTGAACCAGATCGATCCGAACAACTTGTGCATTCAGAACTACCTCAAGTCCTGTCCGACTTGTGCAAGCACGTACCTGCTGTCACGGCCATTGTATCTGAACACACTGAACGGCTTCGAGAATCTCGCGTCCGAAAGCAGCGATCAGCTGCTGATGGCGAACTGCTTCGCGAACGGCCACGCGGGTGACAAAGCGACCGGACTCGGCTTGGTGCCGCTGCCAACGTCCCTCGGCAGCGTCAACATCGGCACGAGCTACTGCGAGGACTTCAACGAGGCCACCGTCTGCGGTGACGCGACGAACGTCGACGCCTGCAAGGCCGCGGGTCAAGGCAACCCAGCACCGATTCCCGGGTGCGAGATCAACGTCAATACGAATCCCCCGACGGCGGACGATCCGGCCACCGCGAACTGCCAATACGGGACGCACTATTGATCGCGTAGATCCCGAAACGCACGACGGCACGAAGGGCGTATTCCATGACGGAGTGCGCCCTTTGCTTTTCCCACCTCGTCACTCTCGCGCCTCACGCACGCCACACGAGAAACAATGTCGTGGACTCAAGGATCGGTCGTTTACTAGACGGAAGCCCTGCGCTAAGTGGGCTTCCTCTCGAAACACCGAACGTCGTGCGACGATCGCACGATTTTTCACGGAGCGCGGTTCAGCGCTCTCCGAGGAAGGTTCGACATGCACGTCAGCAACGCCCGTCGCTGTGACTCCGGTTCGATCATTGCCCCGACGCTGTTCGGAGCGGCGTGCGTCATCGCGATCGCGGCGCTCGCCGGATGCAAGTCGGAGGACAGCAGCGCTCCGGCGGCGAACCCCGTCGCTCGGGCCGCTGCTTCGGCGTCTGCTGCCGCGGCGGAGCCCACGCGCCGCCCGGCGCCCGCGATGCCGGAAGCGTTGCCGGCGCCTTCGGACGTCGCCGCGCCGCCGAAGGACGCGGAGAAGACGGCGGACGGTGTCTACAGCAAGGTGCTTCAGCCGGGGGTCGGCTCGGAGCATCCGCAACCGGGCGACATCGAGTACATCAACTACGCCGCCTGGCGGAAAGACGGCGTGATGTTCGATCGCAACGGCAGAAAGCCGTACAGCATCAACCTGAACCAGGTGATCCCGGGCTGGGCCGAGGGGCTCCGTCTCATGGTCGCCGGAGAGAAGCGACGGCTGTGGATCCCTGCGAAGCTCGCGTTCGGCGACACGCCGCGTCCGTCCGGATACGCCGAGGCGTTCGGCGACGTGGTCATCGACGTGGAGCTCGTGAAGCTCGACACGACGAACCGTAAGGTGGCCCTGGCGCCGGCCGCGCGCGCGCCCTCCTCGATCGCTCGCAAGGCGGAGTGAGGCGCCCGCTCTCCGACCCTGCCGGGGTCAGATAGAGATGGACCTCATTGCGTGACGATGAATCGACGTTCGCGTTCGTGAAGCGACACCGAGAAGCGACGATTTCGTCACTGTTCCGGCCAACGTCACGTTGCTATAGCGCCTTCGCATGGAGGCAGGCGTGTTCAGGCGTGCCGGAAAGGGCGGGGAAATGCGAGTCTACGGCGCCGTCATCTTCGCCCTGGCGGCGTTGCCGTCCTACGGCTGCACGCTCGACCATCGCTACCTCGAGGCGAGCGCGAGCGACGCCGCGCTCGTCGTCGCAGACGGACAGGCGAGGCCGCTCACGTACATCAAGGACGCTGGACAGGTGCACTACTCCCTGGACGCCGGCGGCGGTCCCCCCGACGCGAGCTTCACGCCCGATCTCCCGCCTCCGACGAACACGGGCTGCATGCACTTCGTGAACGGGGACGCGGATTGCGCGGACACCGTCGCCTTGAACGCGGACTTCAACACCGATATCAAGGGGTGGACGAGCGACAACCAAGCCGTCCTCCGCTGGGTGAACTTCGATTCGCAGAACGCGTCGGGCTCCGGATCGCTCGGCGTGAAGGTCGCGACAATCGGGGATTTCGACGGCCCGGTCGAGGCCGCTGCCAGCCAATGCATCACCGTCGACTCCACCCTAACCTATCAGTATCAAGCGTCGGTCTACATCAAGCGCGGGCAGATCGACGGCGGACAGGCCCAGATCGAAGTGTGGTTCTTCGACCAGGACGGCTGTCAGGGGCTCGTTCACACGCCATCTTACACGATCGGCACGTTCTACACGACCGACAAATGGGCCGACTTGGTCGCGCAGACCAATTTGAAGCCACCCGACGGCGTGAAATCGATGTCCGTGCGCCTCGGCGTTCAGAAGCCGTTCCGGAGCGATCCGTTCGAAGCACTCTTCGACGCGATCCGCGTCACGACGTACAAGTAGTCACACGCAGGTGACGATGAACGCCGCGACGTCCGTGAGCCCATCCGGATCTTGCGCCGTGATGATGAGCGCGTGTTCTCCGGGCTCCGTGCAGGTGTAGGTCGTCTCGCCGGAGCGCGGGTTTGCGACCGTTCCGCCGCCGCCGGACCAGCGCAATTCGACGGGATCGCCGTCCGGATCTTCAGCCTCCGCGTTCAGCGTGATGGACGCGCCGACGTCGGTCTGCGTGGGCGCGATGTACGTCAACGTGAGCACCGGCGGACGATCCCGCTTACCGGCGTCGGACTCGGGTTCGCCGCCGCCACCGTGACCGAAGGGGAAATAGAAGAGCTCGCCGCCGATGTTGCAGGCCGTGAAGGTCAGCCCCAATCCGAACAGTGCGGTCCGCGTACGCGCTCCGATCATGTCTTTTTCTCGACCCGCTTCGAAGACAACGCCGCGCTGTTGCCCACTCCTCTTACCACTGCTGCCGGATCTGTTCTGCCAAAGTTTCTGGCAATAGTGTTACACGCACGCCGGTGAACGTAGCCAGAGCTTCCCATCCAATCCGTGACATTCCAGAGGCAATTGTATCAAGGCGCAACGACATAGGTGAACACAGCGAGTCGTCGCGAGCGGATCCGTCCGCTGACCGCGCAGGGTCGTGAACGCGCGCGTTCGTTTTCGGAGATCGGCGTTCGACGAGCGCCACGCTCGTCGCCGTCGCTCGTCCGGCGCCGTTGCCCGGCGAGCCCACGTCCCCCGGCACGAGGCCGCGCCCGCGCGCAACTCGGCGGCGCTCGCCGTCAGGCGGTCTTGCGACGCCGGCGCAGTAGGGCGACACCGGCGACGAACAGCGCAGTACCGAACGCCCCATCTGTCGCGCGCCCGCCGCTCACGGTGCAGCTGGACGTCGGCCCGGGCTCGGTCGAGGCATCTTTATCATCGCCCGACGAAGAGCTCGCCGGGCGACTGCTGGCGCCGCCGCTGCTGTCCTTGCTCGCGGGCGGATAGATCGCACAGATGCCCGCCATGTCGTCGGCTTCCAGCGTCTTCAGCGCCGCGGTCGCGAAGCCTTGCGTTTCCGGTTGCATGGTGGCGCCGGGCACGTCGCTGTGGGCGAGACCGAGCACGTGTCCGATCTCGTGCGTCAGCACCGCTTCGAGATCGATCTCGTCCGACGACGTTGGATCGATGGCCAGCGGGAATTCGGCGGAGTTGAAGACGACGTCCGCGTCCAGCATGTCGCCGGTGTCGAGCTCGAAAGCGAGCAGCGTCTTGCCGACGGCGCCGGGCTCGTAGGGCCAGCCGTCGTCCTCGTAGGTCACGACGTTTTGGTTGGGGCCGTTCTCGTTGAACTCCGCGCTCAATCCGGAGGCGAGCTCCGTATCGGCGGTGAAGGACGGATGCCCGCCTTTGGGGCAATCGGCGCTCATCCACGTGCTGAGGGCGGATTCCACCGCCTTCTGCGTGTCCGCTCCGGAGATGCCGAGCGTCGCCGAGCCCGCCTTGTCGACGAGCAGCTGGAGGGTGCCGTCCTTCCATTGGATCGGCGTCCCCTTCGTGTAGCAGCCGTGCCCGTTGTCGCCGCAGCTCGTCTTCGTCGGATCGCACGTCGTCGCCCGGCAATACGCGAATGCGGGACGGCAGAGCACCGACGAAAAGCCAAAGATCGCGGCGAAAGAGAAGAGGGCCGCGCGGGACGAAGTACGCATTTCGCGCCTCTACCACGCGACGCTTTCGCCGTTCGTTACGTCTTTCGGAACTTCGCGCGTCGTTCCGCGCCGAAAGATAGGAAAAGGGCGCTTGACTTCCGGTCAGTGATGGTGCGCTTCGAAGCGGCGCGCGTCGACGCTGAAAGGACCGGCGCCGAAATGAGTGAGCATCAGCGCGGCGCCCAGCATGGAAACGTTCTTCATGAACATGACCCGCTGGACCATGGCCGCGTTCTGATCGGCGAGGCCCCAGAATTTGTGCATCATCAACGTCACCGGCACGAGAAAGATCACCAGGAGCCATGCGCCGACCCGCGCCTTGTAGCCGAGCAAGATGCTGAGGCCGCCGACCAGCGCGAGGACGCCGGAGATGGGAACGAGCAGATCGGGAGCGGGCACTCCGGCGTGACGCGCATACTCGATCGTCTGTCCCGCGAAATGCCGGGGCGCGGACATCAAAAAGATGGCCGCGAAGAGCAGGCGCCCAAGTGGAACGAGGTAAGCGCTGGCCGCGCGTGCGTGATGGGCACCAGCGGGGTGCGTCTCGAGCATTGCGTTGGTCGTCATGGCCGGCGCCCCGTTGCAACGATCGCGCCGGGGTTCGCCGCGCCGAACCGGGCGAGCGGCGATCGATCGCGGAAAGACGGCGTGGACGGACGCCCCAACGCCCCGCGGGGCAAAGAGCCCCGATGCGAGATACGACCTAGTGACTGGTCAGATCCGCGAACGTCGCCGCGCCGGCCCACGGCAGCGGCTTCATCAACGTCGAGCAGGCTGCGGCGTCGAAACATTGATGGAAGTCGCCGGGGTCCGCAGCGGGAGTCATCACCGCGGGGTAACCGCAGGATCCGAGGCCGTCGGGGCCGCCGCTGTTCTGCGGCCAGAGCGCCCACGACGTGTAGGAGATGCCGAACTGGTTCATGTACTTGAGCAGCGTCTTCACGTAAGCCGAGCTGCAGTCGAACGAACCGAACTCCGTCGCGATGAGTGGGCCGTATTGCGTCATCGGGAGCGCGTACTTGGACCAGCCGCCCGCGGCCGGCGAGCTCCAGTCCATCTTCTGACAATCGGCTTGGCCGAGCGGGTTGCAGATGGTGCGATCGCCCGCGCAGAGGCCCATGCTGTTCGTCTTCGGGTTCATCGCCGTCGGCACCCACGTGCACGGCGGCATCTTCTTATCCTGCGTCGACGCGTATCCGTTGTTCGTGCACGTCTTGCCCGGCGCGGGGAGCATCGCGCCGCTGGCCGCGCCCCACGTCGACCCGTCCTTGTAATACGAGCAGAACGCGGATTCGTACGGATCGGTCGCGCTGGCGTCGGTACCCGACGCGCCGATGTCGCCGCAACAAGCGCCGTGCTGATAGGGATGGAAGGCGTACGCGACGTTCGCGTATTTCGATTTCCACGGCAGGTATTTGCCGGGGTAGGCGATGGGGCCGTATTCCGGACCGAAGTCGTAGCCCCAATCGAGACCGTTCACGAGCACGATGTTCGGCGCCTGGGCCGTGTCGCGGATCGCGGTGATCTGCGTGAGCATGTAGTCGGACCACAGATCCCACGGGTAGTCCTTCTCGTCTTGGTTCACGCCGGCGCTCGGGAACGGCGTGGCGGCTACTCGAGAATAGGGTTCGTTGTAGAGCTCGAACCAGACGCCGCTGTCGCCCTTGTAGCGGCTCGCGATGTCCTGCCACATCGAGCTGATGTTGTCCTTGTTCTTGTAGGCGTTGTGAATGCTGACGCCGTCGGCGTTCGCGATCGCGCACTCCCAGGTGTTCGGATCCGACGTATACCAGTCTTGCGGCGCGCAGCTGTCGGTGCCCGAGACCTTGTTGACGCCGGTGCAGCCGTCCTCGAACTCCGAGTACTTGTGCGTCACGCCGTTGCTCGTGAACGTGCCGCGGTCCACGTCCGTGCCGTTGCCCATCTTGGCGATCGCCCAGAGATGGTTGTCGATGATGACCACCGCGCCGCTCTGCCGCGCTTGCTTGACGGCCATGTCGACCCAATCTTTGTAATTGGCGATCTTCGCGTTGCCCCAGTCGTGGACGACGTAGTTCTGCGCCCACGCCGAGCCGCAGATCGGGATGCGCACGACGGTGGTCTTCCAGTTGCCGACGAGCGTCTTGATGACGTTGCCGAGGACCGTCGGCGTGTTCGTCGACTCGGGCGACATGTTGGACAGGTAGAGCCAGAAGCCCGCGCCGGCCGCTGTTTCGCGGGTGCCGGTCTCGAGGCCCGTCATGGAGATGCCCCTGAGCACCGACGGCGTGCCGTCCGGCGCGATGAAGCGGAAACGCCCCGTCGACGGGTCCATCGACGTGCGCCAGCGTCCCGCGGTGGTGTCGACGGCGACGGGGCCGCCGGTGTCGACCGGTGCTCCGCCGCTGCCGGGCGTCCCTGCGGCGCCGCCGCTCGACGTGCCACCGCCGCCGGTCACTCCGCCGCTACCCGTCGCGGCGCCACTGCCGCTGACCGCCCCACTGCCGGAAATTGCGCCGCTGCCGCTGACCGCGCCGCTGCCGAGCGCTCCGCCGCCTGAGCTCGTTGCGCCGGTGCCCGACGTCGCGCCGCTTCCAGGGTTCGCTCCGCCGGAAGATCCGCTCGACGCGCCTGCGCCGGGGACGACGCCGCCCCCGAACTGGCCCGACGCACCGCCCACGCCGCCCGCGCCCGCGGAAGATTCGTCGGAATTCGACGAACAGCCGCAACCCAAAAACCCTGCGAGGACGAAAAATCCGAGCCAACCGCGAACGGAATCCGGCATGTTGGATGCGTAGTCGCGTCACGCTGTCCACGCGGCTCACGGGCGGTCGGCCTCCAGCTTGCCACGGACTTCAATGCCGCGGAGCTCCCGGAGTCGGCCGGCGGAGCTCTAGGGTGCTTTGGCACACCATGAGTACTCCGGAGCACGAAACGTCAGGTACCGGCGCGGGACATCTGACTTGGTTTAGTCGCTCGCGCGTGCTCACGAACCAGCCAGAATCAGCTCGAACGGGGGCGTCTCTCGCGAGCTTGGGACATCAGCGGGACATGCGACCCTCGATGTCCCGCTGATGTCCCTCGATGCTCCCAGCGGGAGCTGGAACGCGGCAAAGTAAGCCCAAGTCGAGCCTTCCTGGCTCTCCATTCAACGCTTCAATGTACCTGTCGAGTACCTCTCCACGGAGCGTTCGAATACCTCACGGAGCGTTCGACCTCACGGAGCGTTCGACCTCACGGAGCGTCGACCTCACGGAGCGTTCGAATATCTCGCACGATCGGGTTTCACCTGTCGCCACGGAGTCGCCGCTCGTTTGCCCTCAACCTGCCTGGACGGCTAGGCCTCGTCGCGCCGCCAGGACTTCGTCGGCGGCCCGAACGCCGTGGTCGAGCGCTTCTTCGAACAGGGCGAGGCCGGAGAGGTCGGAGTGCGCGAAGTGGAGTCGACCGAACGGCGCCGCTGCCCGGATGCGACTCTCTCCGAAGATGAAGCCCGGTACGGGGCGGATCATGGCGTGACCCCAGCGCCAGACGTCGATGCGATCGACGAAGGTCTCGAGGTCGTCGTGAGCGCGTCCGAGATCGGCGAGGACGGCGTCGCAGGCTGCGCGGTGGTCGGCCGCGGCGAGTTGCTCGCGCGCGACTCGGGGATCGGGATCGATGAACGGTCGATAGTACGTCCAGATCGTGGGGCCGGTGTCGACGAGCGTCTGGTGCGTGGCGACGACGTAGCCGAGCGAGGGGCTGTCGTAGAGGACGTTGTCCCAGGCGAACGGGAACCCGGGGCTGCGCGGACGTCCATGCAGGTGGACGTTCGCGACCATCCACGAGCCGTAGGTGAACGCGCCGAGATGGGATGGCAGCGCGTCGCGAAATGGGCGCACGATGCGCGGCAGCACGAACTTCGGCGTGGCGACGATGACCCGATCGGCGACGTAGCGCTCGAGCTTGCGGGTCTTCGCGTCGAGCACGGCGAGCTCGACCGAGTCGTCGCGCGGGACGATGTCGGTGACGAGTCGGTTGGTCACTACGCGGTCGCCCGCCGAGCGCGCGAGGTGGCTCACGATGCGTCCGTTGCCTTCGGGCCAGGTGAGGAACGGCGCCGACTCCTTGCCCTTCGCCGGGACGCGCGCCGCGAAGTAGAAGAGCATGGCCCACGCGCTGGTGTGGTCGATGGAAAGGCCGTAGTCGTCGCGACAAGCGTAGTCGACGTACCAGCGCAGGCGCGCGCTGCGGTAGCCGCGGCGTTCGAGGTACGCCGCGGCGCTGATGCGATCCAGCTCGGCGAACTCCGCCGCGGTCGAGCAGCGCCGGAGCGGGACCGTGAACGCGCGGCGACCGTTCGCGTCGCGGCGCTCGACCCAGTCGTCGATCTCGCGGGTGAAGCGCGCGAGCTCCGTGAGATCGTCCAAGGTCGCGCCTTCCATGGGGAAGAGCCCGGCGCGCCAGGCGCCGCCGATGAAGAGCCGCTCCTCGGGCTCCCGAATCAAGGCGGTTTCGACGGCGCGCACGTCGGCCCCCCCGCCTGCCGCGAACGGTTCGAGCTGGCCCATCTCCGCGAGGAGCTCCACGAGCGCCGGGTTGTCCGCGGTCGGCAAGGGAACGTAGTGGGCACCGCATGGATAAGGAACGACGCCGTCGGTGCCGTAGGTCGAGCTGCCGCCGGGCACGGGTTCGAGCTCGAGGACGACGTAGCCGCGTTCGCCGCGACGCTCGAGGCGCCACGCGGCGCCGAGCCCGCTCGGCCCCGCCCCGACGATGATCACCGGAACGCGCGCGGCGCGTGCCGAGCTCGCCTGCTCCACGGTCGCGCGGTCGCGAAGGAGGTGTCCCACCGACATCGACGCTCCCCGGAGCTCACCGTGGATTCTCCGCCGAGGGAGGAAATGGCAAGCCTCGGTCGCGAGCGGCGCGCCGAGCAAGAGCCCGAGAAGCTCACGACGATTCATGTTCATGGGCGAGCGAGAATCGCGCCCGCTGCGAAGGATGTCCAAAGGGCGGAGTGGAAGTGGTATAGTCGAGGCACTTTGTCCGCTGATCGCCTTGGGTTTTTCGGCAGAGGGGCAGCCGCGCTCGCGCTCGTCACGGTGAGCGTGCTCGCAGCCGAGAGCTGCGGGTTTCCCGATCACCAGTTCGTCGACGACGACCTGTTCTACGGTCGCGCCGGAGCAAAAAGTGCGGGGGCCGGCCAAGGCGGCGGCTCACCGGACGCATCCATCACGACGACGACGGGCGGGCAGACGGGCAGCGGCGGCACGACCCCCGGAGCCGGAGGCTCCGGCGGGATCGCCGCATCGGGGAATCGACCGGGGGTCGGAGCGGACGGCGGGATCATCGCCATCGTCGAAGGCGGTCGCGGCCGGGGCGGAAGCGGCGGTGCCACGACGACGACCGGCGACGCCGGGCCGCCCGACGGCGGCAACCCCCCCGTCGAGGGAGGCCCGATGTGCGCGCCGGGGCTCGACCTCTGCGACGGCAAGTGCACGGACCTGCAATCGAACGACGCGAACTGCGGAAAATGCGGCACCGCCTGCACCGGCACGGACGTCTGCACCGGCGGCACCTGTGCGCCGCCCTGCGCGGTGGGGCTCACGCCGTGCACGCCGACCGGATCCACGGTCATGACCTGCGTCGACACGACGAAGGACGAAAACAACTGCGGAGCGTGCAACCAGCATTGCCCCGGCGGCACCGTGTGCGACGGCAGCAGCTGCCTCATCGACTGCGGCTCGCTCACGCGATGTGGCAGTCAGTGCTTCGACACGACGAAGGACGACCAGCACTGCGGCAATTGCAACACGAACTGCCAGGCAATGGGGCAAGTGTGCTCCGGCAGCGTCTGCAGCACGAGCTGCACGACTCCCACCACGGCCTGCGGCAACACCTGCGTGGACACGTCGAAGGACGACGCGAACTGCGGCGGCTGCGGGAAGCCCTGCGCCGCGAAACAGGAGTGCGTCTCGAGCCAGTGCAAGACGCTCGTAGAGAACTGCTTGAACGGCATCGACGACGATCGCGACGGTCTGGTCGATTGCGCGGATCCCGATTGCACGACGGGGTACACCTGCGGCAGCGTGCCCGCCGGGTGGCAAGGGCCCTTCGCGTTGTGGTCCGGGACGCCGAACGCCGCTCCGAGTTGCCCGGCGGCGTATCCGACGGGGCTCTTCCTCGCGCACGACAAGCTCAACGTACCTTCCTATGCGTGCCCGGATTGCGCTTGCAGGCCGTCTTCGGACTCCGTCTGCAACACGCTGCATTTCTGGTACGACACGTCCTCGAACTGCAGCGCGTCGGCCGCGTGGGACGTCGCGGTGGATCCCGACGGCGCGTGCGTGCCCGAGGTTCTGTCTCTCTACAGCAAGAGCTTCAACCCCCTGTCGGCCTCGATCGACAGCGCGCAGCTCACCCCGCCGGATCAGCACTCGCCGGCGCTGCCGCCGTATGCGCAGGGCAGTTGCACGCCGAACCAGATCGCGCCGTCGTTCCCGAACCCGACGTGGGGCCTCGACGCCGAGGGATGCGGCCTTTCACAGGCCGCCACGACGGGCGGCGGCTGCAGCCTCGGCGTGTGCATGCCGAAGCCCGCGTCGCCCTTCGGCGCGAAGCTTTGCATCTTCAAAGCCGGCGTCACCTCGTGTCCGTCGAGCTACCCGGTGAGTCCGACGAGCCCGCAGTACTACGAAACGTGGAGCGACAGCCGCAAGTGCACCTCGTGCACCTGCGGAGCCATCGGCTGCGGCGGCAAGGTGACGGCGTTCACCGACACGAACTGCACGCAGAACCCGACGACCGTCGACATGAGCGGGGCCTGCACGACGCTGCCGAAGGATCCGACCCCCACGGGAACCGGGACGAATCGACAGGATACGCTCTCGATTCGGTGGGACGACGGGGGACCGGTGTGCGGGATGGGCGCGAGCAACGTCGTGGGCGCGGCGACGCCGGACAGTCCGATTACGGTTTGCTGTCAGCAGTAGCCCCTAAAGCTGCCCCCGCACGGTCACGAACCCGCCGGCGGGCGTGATCGCAACGTCGACCGGCAACGACGACGCCTGCTCCTTCGCCTTGCCGGAGCCGGCGATGAACAGATACGTGGCGACGCCGACGCCGGCGACGCCGACGCCGAGCGTGACGAACGAGAGCGTGGTGAAGAGCTTGCCGTCGTCTTCCTTGCCCTGCAGCGACTTCGGGCAGACGTTGCCGTCGCAGCCTTTGTCGAGGTCGCTCTTCGCGACCTGACGGAGGCCGAAGAACACGCCCGACGCCGCGAGGCTCGCGACGCCGACGCCACCGACGACCCACGGCAGGACGGATGGATGCGGCTTTCCGCGCGAGTCCGGCGCGACCGGGCCGGTGTCGGCCGTCGTGTTCGTCACTTCTTGAGTCAGGACGGCGGGGGCGTTCAGGACGACCTCCGCGGTCTCGCCCTCTTTCACCGTGGGGGACTGTTCGATCTGCCTATCCGCACCGAGCTTCGCCACGACGGTGTGCGGTCCGGGGTCGACGTTGACGGGTTGCCCGATCTGCGATTCGCCGAGCTCGACGCCGTCGAGCTCGATGCGCGCCGCCGCCGCGCCCTCGCCGCGACGGATGACGAGCTTCGGCACGCGGGACTCGAGCGCCTGGCGGGCTTGCGTGATTTCCGCGGTTTCGCGCAAGCCTTGCTGTCCCGCTTCGTACTCGGCGAGCCGATATTCACCGAGCGCCTCGTTCAATCGGCCGAGCTGCTCGCTGCAGCGCGCGGAGTGAAAGCGCACCTGAGGCGTCAGCTTGACCTTGCCGACCTCCTGGAACTTCGCGAGCGCCGCGGCCCAGTCGCCCGCCGCTTCGAGGCTCAGACCCTGACGAAACTGTTGCCGCGCGCGCTCGAGCTCGTCTTGACTCTGCGCGTGAGCGGTCTCGGGGAGCAGCGGGAGCGCCGCGCCCGCGAAAATCACGGCGGTCGACAGCCATCGAACGCCCGCCATCGTGAAGACGCGAGCCCTACACCAAGTTCGTCGCGACCACATGCGTAAGCGAGGCATGTTAACGTCTTTTCCGAAAGGGCGAAAGCCGCGATGCTTCACTCCCTCTTACTCACCTTTGCCTACTCCCTCCTCGGTATCGTCGTCTTCGCCATCAGCTTCGCGGTCATCGCGAAGGTCGTTCCGTTCTCGATCCGCAAGGAGATAGAGGAGGACCAGAACGTCGCGCTCGCGATCCTCATCGGCGCGGTCATCCTCGGGCTCAGCATCATCATCGCTTCCGCCGTCGGTGGCTGACGACGCGCCCGGCTCGCCTCCCGCCGCGGAACGCGGCGCGCCGCTCGGTCGGGCTCGGGTCCCCGAATGGGCGAGCGGAGAGAAGCGCGGCTCGCCGCGGGCCCTGCTGGCCATCGTCCTCTTCATCGCCACGACGGCGCTCGTCTACGAGCTCTCCATCGCGGCCATGGCGAGCTATCTGCTCGGCGACTCCGTGCGGCAGTTCTCGCTGGTCATCGGAGCATACCTGTCGGCCCTCGGCGTCGGCGCGTACGCCTCGCGATACGTCGAATCACGGCTCGCCATCGTGTTCGTCGACGTGGAGCTCGCCGCGGCGGTCGTCGGGGGGATGAGCGTGCCTTGCTTGCTGCTTTCGTTCGCGTATACGCACGCCTTCGAGCTCGTCCTCTTCGGCGTGGTCCTTTCGGTGGGCGCGCTGGTCGGCCTGGAGCTGCCGCTCCTCATCCGCATCCTGGAGCGGCGATCGAGCTTGCGGGAGCTCATCGCGCGCGCGCTCACGTTCGATTACGCCGGCGCGCTCCTCGGCTCGCTGGCGTTCTCGTTCGTGCTCGTGCCGAAGCTCGGGCTCGCGCACACGTCGTCCGCGTGCGGGCTGGTGAACGCCGCCGTCGCGTTCGCGAGCACCTACGTGCTGCCCGCCGCCGACGACGGCGAGGCCTCGGCGCTGGTGCGCGCGCGCGCCCGCGCCGGGATCGTCGTGGTCTGCCTCGCCGCGCTGCTCGCGTTCTCCGGCCGGGCGACGGAGCTCTCGGAGGCGGCGATGTATCCAGGCGACGTCGTGCTCGCGCGCGACACGCCGTACCAGCGCATCGTCTTCACGCGGCACGGCGGCGCGCTCGAGCTCTTCTTGAACGGCAACCTGCAGCTCTCTTCCGCCGACGAGTACCGCTACCACGAAGCGCTGGTGCACCCTGCGCTTTCGGCGGCGCGCCCGCGGCGCCGGGTCGTGGTCGGCGGCGGCGGCGACGGGCTCGCCGTGCGCGAAATCCTGAAGTGGCGCGACGTCGAGAGCGTCACCCTCGTCGACATCGACGCCGAGATGACGGCGCTCGCGCGGAGCTATCCGCCGCTGCGCGCGCTGAACGGCGGCGCGCTCGACGACGCGCGCGTGCGCGTCGTCAACGAAGACGCCCTGCGCTACTTTGAAGACGGCGCGGCGGACGCCGACGTGGTGCTCCTCGATTTTCCCGATCCCGGCACCTACGCCGTGGGCAAGCTCTACAGCGCCGAGATGTACCGGAGCGTGAAGCGACGGCTTGCGCCGGGCGGCGCCCTCGTGGTGCAGTCGAGCTCGCCGTTTCTGTCGAACGCGACGTTCTCGTGCATCGTGCGCACGCTGGAAGCCTCGGGTTTCGTCGTCCGGCCGTATCAGGCGTTCGTGCCGTCGTTCGGGATCTGGGGGTTCGCGCTGGCGCGCACGGAGCCGTTCGCGATTCCGTCGGAGCTCCCGAACGCGCCGCTCCGGTTCTTGAACGCCGCCGCGATGGCCGCGCTGTTCGACCTGCCGCGCGACGTTCGCCCGCGGAACGAGGTCGCCGTGAACCGCCTCGATAACCAGGCGCTCGTCGGTTACTACCTCGACGAATGGGCGCGGTGGGAGGGGCGATAGCGCCGGCTACTTCGAACCGGACCGGAGCGCGGCGAGCAGCGCGCGCACGGCGTCCGTTTGCGACGCTTCGCCCATGCAACGCACGAACAGGGAGGGCTCGGCGTCGGGCAGCAGCGCGCTCCGCGCGATCTCGCCGTAGGCGTCGCCCTCGAGCGTGTAGAAGCGCAAGCTCCCGCGTTCGTAGTACCAGACCTCTTTGACGCCGAGCTTTCGATATACCTCAAGCTTGTTGATGCCACCCGACGTCCAGATGACTTCGATCGCGATGTCGGGGCGATCGTCCTCGCTCACGGGAATGCGATTGATGGTGTAACACTCGTCCGGCTCGACGCCGCGCTCTTCCTTGCTGTTCTTCAGCGTCCAGGAGCCATACCCTTCGAGCTGGATTCCCTTCTCGATCGCCCACGCTTCGAGCAGGCGACCAAGAAACGTCTTGTCCTTCTCGTGATACTTCGACGGCGACATCAGCTCGAGCGTCCCCTCCAGATACGTGATGCGCGGCACGCTGCGCTCGCCTCGCATTGCCAGCAGCGCCTCGTACTCGCTCCAGCGCACCCCGCGCAGGTATACGAAATGGTCCGTCGCTTCGGGATCCGACGGAACCGGTAGAGGTCGTGCGGCGCTCATGGCGCGCAGCATACCACCGCGAGAGGAGGACCGTGGCTAAACGGCCGACTGCCGCGAAATGGCTCTAGAAGCCCGGATCGCTCATCGGCGGCGGGACGAAGCCGCTCTTGCCGCTCGGCTTGTTCGCGCTCGTCTTCACGACCGGCTTCGGCTCGGTCACCGGAGCGGACGGCGTGACGCGCGCCACCGCGCGGCCGACGGTACGACGCGGCGTCCTCACGGCGGGAGCAGCCGTGGGAGAAGAGTCGCTGGCCGGCTCCGCCGTTGCTTCCGGCGCGGAGGGCTCCGGCGCGACCAGCGCGGTTGCCGCAGGCGTCGTGTCCGCGGCTTTAGCGGGAGCGGGTGCCGCGGGCTTCGCGCCGTGGGCGGCGGCGCGCGACGCGGCGTCGCTGCTGGTTCCGCCGAGCCATCCCATCTGTCCGAATCCGACGAACGCGCCGCCGCCGAACGCGACGACGAGGGCCAGCGCGATGAAGGTTCCCTTGCCGCCGCGCGACCGCTGCGCGGGGATCATCGCGTCGTACGGGGTGACCGGTGCGGCGCGCGGATCCGTGCCGAAATCCGTGACGTGGGCGGGCATGCCGAGACGCGCCGCCGGCGTCACGCCGCTCACTTCGCCCGGAGCACCGCTGAACGGCAGCTCGACGCCGCTGCTGCGAAGCCCCGCGGACCTTTCGTCCGCGATTCGCACCGACTCCGCGAGCGCCTTGCGCCGGTCCTCGCCGCGGGAGCCCAGCATGTCCTGCACGAACTTCGCGACTTCTTCGGTGCGCGCGCGGGGCACGCCCTTCTGGAAGACTTCTTCGATCGCCGCCTCGAACTCCGCGCAGCTCTGGTAGCGGCGCTCCCGCTTTCTATCCAGCGCTTTCATCACGACGGCCTCGAGCTCGCGCGGATACTGCCGGTCGTGAGAGCGCGGCGGCACGATGGGCTTGTCGGAGACGATGTTCTGGAGCGTGACGAGATCGCTCTCGCCGCGGAACGGGTGCTTGCCGGTCGTGAGCTGGTAGAGAATGATGCCGAGCGCGAAGACGTCCGTGCGGCGATCGACGACTTCGCCGAGCGCCTGCTCGGGCGACATGTAAGGCGGCTTGCCCTTCACCTGCCCGGCGACCGTCTGCCCGGTGGAGCGACCCGCGGCCTTGGCCACGCCGAAGTCGACTATCTTCACCGCGCCGCCGAAGGTGATGAGGATATTTTGCGGAGAGATATCGCGGTGTACGAGGCCGACCGGGTTGCCCGCGTCGTCCTTCAATTCGTGCGCGGCGTGCAGCCCCGCGCAAGCGTCGGCGACGATGCGAAGCGCGATGCTCCGCGGGATGCCGCCGTGCTTCGCCGCCGCTCGCCGCAAGCTCGACAGCGGTTCGCCGTCGACCCATTCCATCACCAGGTAGAGCACCTCGTCCTGCTCGCCCAGGTCGAGGATCTCGACGACGTTCGGGTGCCGGATGCGCGACGCGATCTGCGCTTCGTCGAGGAACATCTGCTCGAACTGCGGGTCGTCGGAGACGCTCGGCAGCATCGTCTTGACGGCGACGGTCTTGGAGAAGCCGCGGGAGCCTCTGAGGCGCGCGGCCCACACGGATGCCATGCCGCCCTCGGCGATGGGAACGAGAAACTCGTAGCGCCCGAGCGTTTGGCCGGGTTGAATCTCCTGCAGCGTCCGCATGTGAGAAGAGGCTTCTGCTCTCGAGATTTTACAGACCTCGACCGATGCGACAACACCCTCGACAGAAATTGCAGCTGGTCGTCGAATGTACGCCCGGGTAGGACAGCAAAAGGAGCAAGAAAACCATCGTGACCCAAGCGTCTCGCACCAGGTTATGGATCCTCGTGGCGCTCGCAGCGCCGATTGCGCTCGCCGCACCTACATCGCGCGCGGCGCCTCCGCCCGCGCCGGCACGGGGCGACGTGAGCTCGCTGTCTCTCTCGATCCAGCGGGCGACGCTCGAGAACGGCCTGCGGGTCGTGATGAACGTCGACCACGCGAGCCCCGACGTCGCCGTCTGCGTGACGTACGACGTGGGGTCGCGCAACGAGGAGCCGGGCAAGAGCGGCTTCGCGCATCTGTTCGAGCACCTCATGTTCCAGGGCAGCGCGCACGTCGCGAAGGGCGAGCACTTCAAGCTGATCACCGCGCGCGGCGGGACGCTGAACGGCACCACCAGCACCGACCGCACGAACTACTTCGAGATGCTCCCGTCGAGCGAGCTCGCCCTCGCGCTCTTCCTCGAGGGCGATCGCATGAAGAGCCTCGCGGTCACGCCGGAGAACGTCGAAAACCAGCGCTCCGTCGTGGAAGAGGAGTACCGCATGCGGGTCTCCAACCAAGCCTACGCGGAGGGCTTCGTGCGGCTCCGGGCGCTGACCTACGAGGGCTGGTTCCCGTACGAGCACGACACCATCGGCTCCATGGCGGATCTCGACGCGGCGAAGTTCGAGTGGGTCGCCGCGTTCCACGACGCCTACTACGGCCCCGACAACGCCGTGCTCACCATCGCCGGCGATTTCGACCCGGACGAGGCGATGCGGCTCGTCCGCGAGAATTTCGGCAACGCGCAGCGAAGGAAGGTCGCGCCGGCGTTCGCCCCGCCGCCCCTGCCCGAGCAGAAGACCGAGCGGCGCGCCGAGCTCACCGACACGAACGCGAAGACCCCGGGGCTGCTCGAGTCGTGGGGCATTCCGCCGAGCCGCACGCCGGATCACTACGCGATCGAGCTCGCGTCGACGATCCTGGGCGGCGGCGAGAGCTCGCGTCTGTACCAGCGGCTCGTGCGCGGCGACGGGCAAGCACAATCCGTCGACGTCGGCACCGACGACCAGCGCGGACCGGACTTCGTCATGTTGAAGGCGGTGCTCAGCGAACGCGGACAGCTCCCCGTCGTATCGCGCACCATCGACGCGGAAATCGCGAAGCTCGCCGCGCAAGGGCCCACGCCTTCGGAAGTCGAGAAGGCGAAGTCGCAAATCGCCTCGCATTTCGTGTTCGGCCTGGAGTCGAACCTGCACCGCGCGACGGAGCTCGGAGAGTACGAGGTCTTCTGGGGCGACGCGCGGCTATTGTCGCGTGAGCTCGAACAGTACAAGGCCGTGACGGCGGCTCAGATCAAGGACGCGGTGGCGAAATACATGGTGAAGAACCGAAGGAGCACGGTCACGGTGACGCCCCCCGGCAAGGTTGCGAAAGAGAGCGCGCCGGCGCCCGGCGCGAAGAGCGCGACGACGCAGGAGAAGGCCAAATGATTTCGCGAAAGCTCGCGTCCTTCGTTTTGATACCGGTTCTCGCGCTGGCGTGCAGCAAGGCGCAGCAACAGCCCCCGCCGGCGGCCCCCCCTCCCCCGCCGCTCGCGCCTGTACCGGTGGCGAGCGCCGCGCCGGCGACGGCGGCGACCGATTCGCCGCCGCCGCCAGGGATCTCTCCGGATTGGAGCTTCCCGAAGATCGCCGATCAGACGGCGAACAATGGCCTGCTCGTTCGCGTCGTCGAGCGCCACGCGCTTCCGGTGGTGGAGCTCGAGCTGGTCATCCTGAGCGGGTCGGCTTCCGACGGCGACAAACCGGGCATCGCCGCCGTCGCCGGCGAGCTCTTGAAGGCCGGCGGCGCCGGAAAATGGACGAGCCGCTCGCTGCTCGACGCCGCGGAATCGCTCGGGTCCAGCCTGGACGTGCTGACGGATCGCGACTCCACGCGCATCACCATGGCGGTCACGAAGGATCACCTGGGTGAGGCGCTCGATCTGCTCGCCGCCGTCGCCGTGAAGCCGCGCTTCGACGCCGCGGAGTTCCAGAAGCTCAAGCGGCGCGAGATCGACCGCGTCTCGAGTCTCTCTCGCACGAGCGCGGGCTGGGTCGCCAACATGGTGCTCTATCGCGAGCTCTTCCAGCTGCCGGCCGGCGTGCACCCCTACTCGCGCTTCGACGCGATGCCGAAGCAGATCGAGGCGCTCCGGCTCGAGGATTGCCGCGCCTGGCACAAGCGCGAGGTCACGCCGAAGAACGCGTTCATCGTCGTCGCCGGCGACGTCGATCAGAAGAGCGCCGGACAAGAAGTGGAACGCGCCTTCGCGGGGTGGGCTGGTGAACGTCCCGAAACGCCGGCGGTGACCGCCGCGCTGCCCCCGAACGCGCTCTCCATCTTCCTGGTCGATCGCCCGTCGAGCCCGCAAGCGGAGGTCTACGTCGCGACGCTCGGGCCCGAACGACAGAGCACCGAGTGGCCGGTGATACGCACGGCGAACCAGATCCTCGGCGGCGGCGTCGCGGGTAGGTTGTTCCTCGACGTCCGCGAGAAGCGCTCGCTCGCGTACCGCACGCGTTCCAGCGTCGAGCCGCTCGCTCACGGCCCGTCGCCGATCATCCTGTCGGCGGGCACGCAGACGGCGAAGGCCGGGCTCGCGCTCGACGCGCTCCTCTCGCACTACGACGCGATGGGCAAGACCACGCCTGCCGACGACGAGACGTCGATCGCGACTCGGTACCTCTCGGACATTTTTCTGGTCGGCGTGGACACCGTGGGAGCCGTCGCGAACCTGACGACCGATCTCGGCGTGTTCGGCCTTCCGACGGACTACTACGACACGTACCGCGCGGCGGTGCGCAACGTCACGAAGGACGCCGTCGCGTCGCTCGCCGCGCGCTATTTCCAAACCGGTAAGGCCATCGTCGTCGTCGCCGGCGACGCGACTCGGCTCGGCAAGCCGCTGAGCCACTTCGGCCCCGTCAAAGTCGTCGACGCCGAGAGCGGATTCGTGACCCGGACGACCCTCGCGTACGATCCGACGGCGACGGTGGAGCTCCCGCGCATCAACGGGACGTGAGCGCTCCTTCGGAATGTTCGCCTGCCCGTGCGGGCGAGCGGGCGAACGTTCCTTCGCGAGCAGGACTACTTGCTCTTGCCGTCGAAGTGCTGCACTTCGAGCCCGCGGACGTCGACGTCGTCGAGACAGCGCACGTTGATCGAGCTCATCTCCGTGCCGTCCGGCTTCTTGCCGGATCCGAAGGACGCGATGCCGCACGTGCCGCAAAACAGATGATGCACGACGTGCTTGTTGAACTGATAATCGACGAGCGCGTCTTTGCCGGAGAGCAGCTTGAACTGCGCGCTCGGCACGAACGTGAGGATGTGCCCCTTCTTCGCGCAAATGGAGCAGTTGCAATCCATCGCGAACGAGAGGTCCGCCGTGACTTCGTATCGAACCTTCCCGCAGTGACAGCCACCCGTGTACGTCTTCGCCGTTCCCATGACGGCCTTTTTAACCCCGAGTTCCACGATCCCCAGCCTCTGGAAAACGTGTGGCGAAGGATGTCGAAAGTCTGCTGACTTGCAGGGGGCATCCTGCGTTCAGACCTGATCGCGCTGTGGAAAAGCTGTTCAGGCATCTGTCTGTTCAGGTGTTTCTCGAGGCGAATCGCTAAGTTCCCTACCTATCGTGGGAAATCCTTGCCGTTGCCCAAGGTATTGGGGTAAAAAGATCGCTCCCTCCTGGGCCTCTGCTGTTCATCGTGGCAGGCAATTCGTCCCAGGCGGACCTCAGGTCGGACAGGCGTTCAGCGAACGAATCGAAGGCAGAGTCGAGGCAACCGAGCAACAGAACGGCGTCATCCTCGGTCCGCGAGCCGAGACGGCGCCGGTGAGTCGGACCCCTGGTTCGACGGCCTCGGAGTGAGACCAGCGGTGAAGTGTGAGCCCGCGGCGCATTGGGGCGCCGGCTGGGCGTGCGGGGACGTGTCGGGTCGAACAGTTCGGGAAGCGGAGGCGAGTCGTCAATGGCACAGTCGGAAGTCGTGGGACAGATTAGGCCGATCAAAGGTTCCTCGGAGGCGGCCAGCGCGGACAAGACGCGGACCAAGGGCGGCAAGAAGCGCAAGGGCGTGCCGCTCGAGCGAAGGTATACCGTGGCGGGCCAACCTCCGCTCGACGCCGTGGTGTGGGAACGTCGGCGCAGCGTCATCACGAACCCCGACGGCTCCATCGTCTTCAAAATGGAAGGCGCCGAGATCCCGGCCGAGTGGTCCCAGCTCGCCACGGACATCGTCGTCTCGAAATACTTCCGCAAAGCCGGCATTCACGGCGATCCGACGAAGGGCGAAGGCAGCGTGCGCCAGGTGGTGCACCGGATCGCGCACACCATCCGCACCGCCGGCGAGCAGTTCGGCGGCTATTTCGCCACGAAGAAGGACGCCGACACCTTCGAAGACGAGCTCACGTTTCTTCTCGTCAACCAATACGGCGCGTTCAACTCGCCGGTGTGGTTCAACTGCGGCCTCTTCCACGAGTACGGCATCGAGGGCTCCGGCGGTAACTGGGCGTGGGATCCGGCGACGGACCAGATCACGGAGACCGAGAACGCCTACTCACGCCCCCAGTGCTCGGCGTGCTTCATCCAAGAAGCGCGCGACGACCTCATGTCCATCTACGACCTGATGAAGGCCGAAGCACGCCTCTTCAAATACGGATCGGGCACCGGCACGAACTTCAGCGTCATCCGCGGTCGCCAAGAGAAGCTCTCGGGCGGCGGCACGTCGAGCGGGCTCATGAGCTTCCTCGAGGTGTTCGACAGGGCCGCCGGCTCGACGAAGAGCGGCGGAACGACTCGCCGCGCCGCGAAGATGGTCTGCCTCGACATGGATCATCCAGAGATCGCCGACTTCATCACCTGGAAGGCCCGCGAAGAGAAGAAGGCGCAGCTGCTCATCGCCGCCGGCCTAGACGCCGACTTCAACGGCGAGGCGTACAAGACGGTGAGCGGACAGAATTCGAACAACTCCGTCCGCGTCACGGACGATTTCATGAAGGCCGCGCTCGCCGGCGGCCAGTGGGAGACGCGCGCGCGCACCACGAACGAGGTCGTCGACACGTACAAGGCGTCGGATCTCTGGGACAAGGTCGCCGACGCCGCGTGGCGCTGCGCCGACCCCGGCGTGCAATACGACACCACGATCAACAAGTGGCACACGTGCCCGAACACGGCGCGGATCAACGCGTCGAATCCGTGCTCGGAGTACATGTTCCTCGACAACTCGGCGTGCAATCTCGCCTCGCTGAACCTGACGAAGTTCCTCTCCGCCGACAGCACGTTCGACGTGGAGGGCTACCGGCACGCGGTCGCCGTCTTCTTGCTCGCGCAGGAGATCCTCGTCGATCTGTCGGCGTACCCGACGGCGCCGATCGCCAAGAACTCCCACGACTATCGTCCGCTCGGCCTCGGCTACGCGAACCTCGGGACGCTGCTGATGCTGCTCGGGGTCCCGTACGATTCCGAGAAAGGGCGCGCCATCGCCGGCGCCCTCACGGCGATTCTCTGCGGGCATGCCTACCGGACGAGCGCCCTCATCGCGGCTTCGAAGGGCCCGTTCTCCGGCTACGCGAGGAACCGCGAGCCGATGCTCCGCGTGATGAAGATGCATCGCGAGGCGGCGTACGCCATCCATCGCGACAACTGCCCCGACGCCCTGTGGCGCGCGGCCGTCGAGGACTGGAACGACGTCGTGCACCTCGGTGAAGCGCACGGCTTCCGCAACGCGCAGGCGACCGTGCTCGCTCCGACGGGCACCATCGGCCTCCTCATGGACTGCGATACGACGGGCATCGAGCCGGATTTCGCGCTCGTGAAGTTCAAGAAGCTCGCCGGCGGCGGCTACTTCAAGATCGTCAATCAATCCGTCCCGAACGCCCTACGCAAACTCGGCTACTCCGAGGTCGAGACACAGGAAATCGTCGCCTACGTCTCCGGGACGAACACGTTGCTCGGCGCGCCGCACGTCAATCGCGCGAGCCTGAAGGCGGCCGGCCTCGTCGAAGACGACCTCGACAAGATCGAAGACGCCCTCCCCGGCGTGTTCGATCTTCACCTCGCGTTCGCGCCGTGGGTCCTGGGGAAGGAGACCTACGAACGCCTCGGCATCGACGCGGCCGTCATGTCGAAGCCGGGCTTCTCGCTGCTGCGGCACCTCGGGTTCCCGCAGGAGCAAATCGACGAGGCGAACGACGTCATCATCGGCCGGATGACGGTCGAGGGCGCGCCGTACCTTCGCGACGAACACTATGCCGTGTTCGACTGCGCGAACCGTTGCGGCCGCATCGGCAAGCGGTTCCTCGCGCCCATGGCGCACATCCGGATGATGGCGGCGGCGCAGCCGTTCCTGTCCGGCGCCATCAGCAAGACCGTGAACCTCCCGAACGAGTCGACCATCGACGACGTCCGGCAGATCTACGAAGAGGGCTGGCGCCTCGGATTGAAGGCCGTCGCGCTGTACCGGGACGGCTGCAAAGCGTCGCAGCCGCTGAGCACGACGAGCGGCGAGAGCATCGCGCCGGAAGAAGAGGAAGCTCCCGCGAACGCCGTCGCGAAGCAAGCCGCGGCGGTGGGATCGCCGCGGCCCGTCGGCATGCGCGTGCGGCTGCCGACGAAGCGCCGCGGTTTCACGCAAGAGGCGCGCGTGGGCGGACACAAGGTCTTCTTGCGAACGGGCGAATACGAAGACGGCACGCTCGGCGAGATCTTCATCGACATGCACAAGGAAGGCGCCGCGTTCCGCTCGCTGATGAACTGCTTCGCGATGGCGGTGTCCATCGGACTGCAGTACGGCGTGCCGCTCGAGACGTACGTCGAGCAGTACACCTTCACCAAGTTCGAGCCGCACGGCGTGGTCGAGGGCCACCCGAACCTGAAGTTCGCGACGTCGATCGTCGACTACATCTTCCGGGTGCTCGGCGTCGAGTACCTGAAGCGGTACGATTTCGCCCAGGTCCAGCCGACGGAAGCGCCGGCCATCGACGACCCGACGACACCGCGCTTCGAAGAGGCCGAGCTGCCCGAGCCCCCGGCGCTACCGGTCGCGCGCGCGCATGCCGAGGACCAGCGTGCTGGAGCCGGAAAGCGTGGCGCCCTCGACGCGCAGCTCGAAGAAATGATGGGCGACGCCCCGTTCTGCGACTCCTGCGGCCACATCACGGTCAGAAATGGGGCCTGCTACAAGTGCCTGAACTGCGGCAACTCCATGGGTTGCTCGTAGGTCTCGGAACTCTTCCCCAGGTTCACGAGGGAGCGCGACACAGTCGCGCGACCATGTAAATGGCCATGGCGCTCGTCGGAGCCGTGGCAAGGACGGCGGGAGATTCGCCTCCTTCCCGGCGGTCCACGCAATGGACGAGCGCCATATCTCTTGTCAAACGACCAGCGGCTAAGCGACTCTTCTGACCGATGTCGCGAAACATACCCGGGTCGTTCGTTGTCGCGCTGGCCCTGCTCGCCGCGCCGGTCGTCACTGGCTGCAAAAAAGAGGAGCCGCCGCCGCCCCTGCCGACGGCGGCTCCGGTCGCGACCGCGCCCCCCGCGCCGCTGCAGCTCAAGCCGGTGGACGCGGGCCCTCCCCCTGCGCCCTCCGCGAGCGCGGAGAAGCCGCATCACACCGGCACCTCGGGTGGCGGGAGCGGTCTCAGCGCATGCTGTTCCGCTCTTCAGCAGAACTCCGAGAGCCAGGTCGAACCGATGAAGACGTACATGCAGCAAGCTGCAGCCGTTTGCAAAGCCGCCGTGGCGGGCGGAAACACGTCCGGCGTCGCCGCGACGATCTCCGCGATGCTCCGCGGCGCCGGCATGCCGGCGTCGTGTAAGTAACGCTAGACTCGACTCGAGCAGTCTCGGCAGAACAGATCACGGTCGTCGTGGGCCCTCGTCGGCGCACGTTTTCGGGTGCTCCACCTCATTGGGAGGCGCTGTAAGGCACGACAGCGAAGCAGTAGATGCGTCCCGCGCCGCCTAGCGGCGCGGTGTCGTTGCATCCACCGTTCGCGTGCGCAGAGTTCCACGACGAGTACGGCGCGCTCGAGCTCATGTTCGGCCCAAGGCCGTCGGTGTGACCGACTTGGGCCGCTTCCGTCGCCGACTCGGACGTCCAATCCTCGCAGGTCTTTCCCGCGAGCACCGTTCCGTCGGACGCCGAGCCCGTCAGAACGTCGTGCTGGACGGGCGCCGGCGACCCGGCCCATTGACCCGGGATCTTGTCGCCGTGCTCGTCCAGAAAGACGTCCGCGTCCCCGGTGCGCGCGTGGAGCGACGCGAGATCGTCGGCGAGCTTCACGCCGCGAACGTTGTACCAGGGTCCGGCGCCGATGCGGTCGCGCGCGTCGATGGGACCTCCGTCGCCGTGCTCGACGCTGAGGTACGCGCGCCACGTCTGCTTCGGGAGCTTCGCCGCGGCGGCGAGCCGTGCGCATCGCGCGTCAGCGCCGGAGAGTCCGCCGAGATTTGCCGCGGTCGACGTGTCGCTCGACACGAAGAACGACGCCTTGTCGGACGGCACCGAGGCGTCTTGCGCGGGCGGCGCCGCGTTCGCGCCTGCCGCGGGCTTGACCGTCTCGCTCGTGCACGCGACCGCGGCGATCGCGACGCACCACGAAACACGCCTCGCTGACTTCGAAGCGGACACCGCTCTCGAGCTCAGCGTGAGCCGCCGGCGGATCGACGAGCGGGCGGCTTGCGCATCGGGGCGGCCGAACCCGTCTTGCCCTTGTTCGCCCCCGAAGGCTGCCCGCGACCCCTCGTCGGATCGTCGTGACGCTGCTCACCTGGTTTGCTGGTCTGACCATACTCCTGGTCAGTTGCACCTCGGCCCCCGACGCCGCCGCCTTTTCCGCGACCGGAAGACCAGGTATTCGCGTTCGACCCTGGAGCCCAATGCGTTGGATTCTGACTTTGAGTGGTGCTCTTTCGTTTTGTCATGACGCGGGGTCCTCTCGTTTTCCTGCCCGTCAGATGACGCTGCAACATCGGTTCCAGCTCGGCCGCGAGAACGCTTCTTGCTTTGCAGGCGACCATGCCCACCCGCGCCATGTGGAAGGGCGTGCTTCGCGTCGGAAAGCTGAGCGTACCGACGACGCTGCACGCCGCCGTGGAGGACGTCGCCGTTCATTTCCATCTGCTTCACGACGAGGACGGGATCCGCGTCCGTCAGCGACTGGTGAATCCTGTCACGGGCGAGACGCGGAGCGGTGGGGAGGTCCACAAGGGCTTCGAAATCGCTCCGGGTTCGTTCGTACTGCTCACCGAGGACGAGCTTCGGTCGCTGGAGCCCGAGCCGTCCCGCGAGATCCGATTCCACGGCTTCGTGCCCCGGAGCGCGATAGGTCCGGCGTGGTACGACCGGCCGTATTACCTGCTGCCTGACGGCCAGGAAGAGAGCTACGCGGCGCTCAAGACGGCCCTCGAGAAACGGGGGGAGGTGGGCGTCGCGCACTGGGTCATGCGCAAGATTCGGTACCACGGCGCCGTCCTGCCGCACGGCGAGCATCTGGTCATCGTGACGCTTCGCACGATCGACGAGGTCGTGAAGCCGCCGAAGGTCGAGCCCACGCAACGCGCGGCGGAAGCGCGCGAGCTTTCCATGGCCGAGCAGCTCGTCCAAGCGCTGAGCGGCGACTTTTTGCCCGAGGACTACGAAGACGAGCACCGCGACCGCGTGCGCGCGCTGGTCGAGGCCAAGGCCCGGGGCAGGACACCGAAGAAGGCGATAGCGCCGAGGCGCGCACCAGAGAGGTCGCTCTCCGCCGCGCTCGAAGCGAGCATCGCCCGAGTGAACAAGGAGAGAAAGAGTGCCTGACGAACGCGACGAGAAAGGCGAACGGCGCGGCAATCGCGCCTTCTGGTCGGGGATGCTCTCGTTCGGGCTGGTGAGCATCCCCGTGGATCTCTATCCGGCGACGCGCTCCGGGGGCGCGCCGCTCCGATTGCTCGACGAAGACGGAACGCCGCTGCACCGACGTTACTACTGTCCCGAAGACGACGCCGACGTTCCGAACGAGCACCTGGTCCTCGGGTACGAGCTCGACGACGGTCGCTACGTCACGGTCACCGACGAAGAGCTGAAAGAGGTGGACCCGAAGAAGAGCCGCGAGATCGATCTGCGCTTGTTCGCGCCCGAAGACGGCGTGGATCCGATGTACTTCGAGCGCGCCTACTTCCTCGCTCCGAGCAAGGAAGCCGGCAAAGCGTACCGCCTGCTCGCGCGGGTCATGGAAGACACGAAGCGGGCCGGCATCGCGACCTTCGTCCTACGCGACCGCGAGTATCTCGTGGCCATCTTTTCGGACGCCGGTCTCTTGCGGGCGGAGACGCTGCGATTTCACGACGAGGTGCGTTCGCCGAAGACCGTCGGCCTCCCGAAGGCGAAGAAAGCCTCCGCGGCTCTCGTCACCAAGTTCGAGCACGCCATCGCCGAGCTCGAGACGAAGCGACTCCCGACGGCGGAGCTCACCGACGAGCATGCCGAACGCGTCGAGGAGCTGGCCCGGAAGAAGCATCGGCGCGGCGACGACGTCGTCCATTCGAAAGCGCCCGCCGAGAAGCCCGAGGGCGGCGATGTCCTCGACCTCATGGCCGCGCTGAAGCGCAGCTTGAAGATCGCGAGCGGCTCCCAAGAGAGGAAATCCGGGAGCGGCGGCTCCCGAACGCAGCGGGCGAAGAGCAGCGGCTCGCGAGCCGCTCACGGCCACGGCGCGCATCGGACGCCGCCGGCGCGCGGCGCGAAGACCGCGCGCGCGTCACGCGTACGGCGGGCCCATCGACGAAAACCGTGACCGTCGCGGGTCGCGGGTCGCCCTCGACGAGCCGGCGACGACATGGCCATAAATGTTGCCACATCAAATAAACTCGACTGGAACTTACGATGGAAGCGAACTTAACCCGCCCGCTCGTCAACGACGATTTCCACGGAACGCTCGGCGAACGATGGTACGACGCCGAGGAGGCCCCCGTCGCGTTCTTGCGCGCCGAGTCCCGTCTCCGGAATCCCTGGATCGCCCAAACCATCGCCGCGCGATTCCCCGGACGCGCCTGCGCGGTGCTCGACGTCGGGTGCGGCGCCGGCTTCCTCGCCAACTATTTGAGCGGCTTGGGTCACCTGGTGACGGGCCTCGACACGGCCGAGGCCAGCCTTCGCGTGGCGCACGCCCACGATACCTCGGGAAAGGTCGACTACCGCTTGGGCGACGCCCTCGCGTTGCCGTTCGGTCCCGCTGCGTTCGACGTCGTCTGCGCCGTCGACGTGCTCGACCACGTGGAAGCGCCGGCGCTGCTCGTCTCGGAGGCTTCAAGGGTCCTCGCGGCGGGAGGCTTGTTCTTCTTTCACACGTTCAACAGAAATCTCCTGTCGTGGCTCGTCGTCATCAAGGGCGTCGAGTGGTTCGTGAAGGACACCCCCTTGCACCTGCACGTGCTGCGCCTCTTCTCGACTCCGGAAGAGCTGAGGCGCGCCTGCAACGCCGCCGGCCTGGAGATCATGGAGCTCTTCGGGACGCGCCCGAAGCTCGACATGGCGTTCGCTCGCATGCTGAAGAGCGGAATGGTGCCGCGCGAATTCGCGTTCACGAGGACTCGGTCGACGCGGCTCGCGTACACCGGCTTCGCGAGAAAGGGCGTCGCATGAAGCCGTACATGCCCGACGCGCTGGACCGTCGCGAGCCCGAGCTCATCGCCAAGGTCTTGCCGGTCCTCGAGGCCGTGAACCAACACTACTTCCGCTCGAGCTGCGAGGGGCTCGAGCACGTGGACGGCAGCCCGGCGATGTTCGTCTCGAATCACAACGGCGGCATGCTCGGTCCGGATTTCTTCTGCACGCTCGGCGCGCTGTGGCGCGTTCTCACGCCGGAAAGCCCGCTCTATGCCCTCGCGCCCGATTTCGCGATGCGGCAGTTCAAGCCGCTCGGACGCCTGCTGCAGCGCTTCGGAGCCATTCCGGCGACGCCGGCGAACGCGCTGCGCGTGCTTCGAGGCGGAGGACAGGTTCTGGTGTATCCCGACGGCCATTTGCGAGCGCGGCACGTCCGGCGGCGCAGCGTCGAGCCACGCACCGGGTTCGTCGAAGTGGCGCGGCGAGCCAAGGTGCCCATCGTGCCGATCGTGGCGTACGGGGCGCATCACGGCGCCGACGTGTTCCGCGCGCGCCGGGCGATCGCCGAGCGATTCGGGGCGCAGCGCTGGGCCGGCAACGAGCGGCTTCCGCTGGCGTTTGCGCTGCGCTGGCTCCTCAGCGCAGGGCCGTGGCTTCCGTTCTTGCCGCTGCCGGTGCGCGTCCGCATCCGTGTATTGCCGCCGGTCACGGTCCCGCGAGCGGAGGCCGCGCCGCACGTCGCGGAGCGAATCCAGACCCGGATGCAGCTGGCGCTCGGAGAAATGCTCGCCTGAGCGACTCCACGAACGAGACGGCGAGCTGACGTCTTCTTCACGCGGCGCGGGCCACCCGAGTTGCGGCTCCCGGAACGACGTGCGACGCTTTCGCTCTCATGAAGCGTTACGCGGCTTTTCTTTTCTTCTGTTACGGCTGCTCGGATCATCAAGCGACGTATCCCTACATCCCGACGCCCACGCCGGAAGCGGGCATTCGGGATACCGGCAGCGGCGGAACACGGACGGGCAGCGGGGGAGCGCCGAGCAGCGGTGGAGCCTCGGCCGATAGCGGCAAAGCGCTCGTAGACGGTGGTCGCGACGGGAGCTCCGACGCGCGCGCGAAGCGTTCCTGCGCGGTCCCCTCCGTCACGACGTGTCCGAACCCCAAGCCGAGCTACAAGAAGGACGTCGTTCCCGTCTTGGACGCCAAGTGCCTCAGCTGTCACGACGGCGCCGACGCGAAGGGCCCGTGGCCCCTCAACGACGTCGACGAGATAGTCCATTGGAGCGGCCCCTTCATTCAAGACATCACGTCGTGCAGCATGCCTCCCCCCACCGACGGCGGCACTCCGCTCACCGCCGAAGAAAGCGCAACGCTGCTCGGCTGGCTAGCCTGCGGCGCCCCCAACAACTGACGCGAAGCGCTCCCCTCTCACCCACCCTCAAGCTCTACCTCGAGCCCTACCCTTACCCCGCGCTCCGCTCCGACCACCAAAGTGGTCGAACCCCATCGCCGCGCCGTCCCATCGGCTCCCATCCCGCCGCTCGATCGCCACGCCCTGCCCCCGCTCGACGCGCCCGACGACCTTCGCTCCACGCACGCGCGCGCGCTCCGGCCCGGTCGCCAAGATCGCGTAGTCCTCGCCGCCCGAAAGCGCGAGCTCGAGCGGCGATAGCTCGAGCTCGCGGCAAACCTCGACGAGCTCCGGTCGCAGCACGCGCGCGAGGCGGCCCTCTTCGACGACCAACCGCACGCCGCTCTCGCTCGCGATGTGTCCGGCGTCGGCGCCGAGGCCGTCGGACACGTCGATCGCGGCGTGCGCGCGGCCCACGAGCCGGCGCCCTTCACGCAAGAGCGCCCTCGGACGGCGCCACGCGGCGACGCAAACCGCGACGGCGTCGGCGCGCCCGCCCCGGGCCGAGAGCCCGCGCTCGAGGCAGCAGAGGCCCGCCGCCGCGAGCCCGACGTCGCCGAGCAACCACACTTCGTCGCCGGCACGAGCGCCGCGGCGTAGCAGCGGGCGCTCCGCGACGCCGAGAACGGTGGTCGTGACGCTGAGCTCGTCGCCGCGGGAGACGTTGCCGCCGATGACCGGACACGCAAGCTCGCGCGAAGCTTCGGCTTGCCCCCGGACGAGCTCGAGAAGCCGCCGGTCGGCGAACGCAGCGGGGACGATCAAGCTCGACAACGCCGCCACGGGACGCGCGCCCATCGCCGCCAGATCGCTCGCCGCGGCGTGAAACGACCGCGCGCCGACGTCCGCGGGAGAGAGCCAGCGCGCGTCGAAGTGGACGCCTTCGACGCAAGCGTCCACCGTCCACACGAGCGGCGCGCGGATCGGCGCCAGCACCGCGGCGTCGTCGCCGATTCCGACCTCGACGCCGCGCGCGCCCGCGCCCTTCTCCGAAAAGACGCGCGTCAGCTGCGCGATGAGCGCCGCCTCGGATCGCCCGGCGCGCCGCACGAGCTCAGTCGACCGGCTCGTAGCCGCGCATGGTGAGCACCTTGTTCACGAGCGTCTTGTCGTAGGTGCCGCGCGCGAGCTGCTTCACGACCCTGCGCAGGAGCTTCTCCCACTCGTCGTGCTCGGCCTGCGTGAGCTTGACCAGCGTCATCTTCTGCTGGATGCGGCTGTATGCTTCGTCGTCGAGCTTGCGAATACGGCCCTGCTGGCTCGCCGTGGCCCGCTTCTCGAGCTCGTCCCAGGTGGCCTTCATGTCCGCGGGCAGCGACTCGAGGACGCCCGCTTTGAAGATGAGGCCGCCGAGCGCGCACACGATCACGTTGTCGTTGACGTGATCGAGGTAGGGGGTCCACTGAAGCTGCTCGGCGGCGAGCGCCGGCGCCGCGATGACGTTGACGTTGCCCGAGCGCAGCATCGGCAGCATCTCCATCGCGTCGACCGGCACCGGCACCACGTTGCCGATGGTCGCGTACAGCGCCGGGCCCGTGGGCTCGTTGCGCCAGACCGCGGGGCGCTTGTTCTTCACGTCGTCCGGATGATGAATCTCGAAACCCTTCGTGAACTGGCGGACGAGACCTACGTCGCCCCAGCCCACGATGTTGAAACCCGCCGCTTTGATCCCGGCGTCGAGCGACGGCTGGATCTGCGCGCGGACCTTGTCGAGCTGATCCCACGACGTGAGCACGCCGGGGAGCTGCAAGACGAGAACGCTCTTGTAGATCAGCGACAGGCCCACCGCGGTGATGGCCGCGCCGTCGAGCTGGCCCGTCTTGATCTTGCTGACCATGGCGTCCTCGTTGCCCTGGACGCCGTTGAAGTAAATCTGCAGCTCCAGCTTACCGTCGGTCTTCTTTTCGATCGCCTTCTGCCAGGCGCCGTACACCTTGCCCCAAGACGACGCCTTCGGCGCGATGGTCGCGATCCGGAGTGTGTGCTCCGCGGCCGACGCGGCGGAGACCGCGGTCACCGAAGAACAGATCGCGAGCGCGGCGAGAAGACGATGCGTGAGCTTCATGACGAAAAGGATGCTGCCCGCTCCGTCGGGGGTTTGTCGAGGCGAAAGTGACGCCTGCGTCAGAATTTCCGAGCCGCCGGACGGCGTGAAAGAAGTGACGACGGAGCGGCGTCCTTCATTCAACCTGCACCGTGTTACGCGGCGGCGTGCTTACGCGGCACGGTCAGAACGGGGACCGTCGCGCCCCGGACGACGCGTTCCGCCACGCTGCCGAGCAGCAAGTGCTCGAGGCCCGTATGTCCGTGTGTTCCCATCACGATCATGTCCGCCCCGATGTCCGACGCGCAGCGCAATATTTCCACGTGCGGAACCCCTTCGTGCAGCGAGCCGGTGATGTCGGGGGAGTAGTCCCGCTTCACGCGCGTCATGAGCTCGTCGAACACCTTCTGGCTTTCGTCGCGGAATTGCCCGACGACCACCGGCCCTGGAAGCAACGGCGGAGCGGCGTAAGCGGTGATGGGGTACACGTGAACGAGGTGCACCGCCGCACCGAACCCCTTCGCGAGCCCCATCGCGTAGACCAGGGCCGCCTCCGCGTGCTCGGAAAAGTCGAGCGGCACGAGAATCTTGGATACTTTCGGCAGCATGGTGGACAAAACGAGCAAGGTTTGTGCCCTGCGTCGGAGGTCGGGTCAAGCCGTGGGTAGATCCGGGAAGGCGTCGGCCACGTCCGGACTGACGATCTTGCCGCCACGCAGATTGAGCGAGGCCGCGTGTCCGGCGTCGCGCGCGACGAATGCGTCCGGGCCGAGCTTCGCGAGCTGCCGGACGTACGGCAGAGTGGCGTTGCAGAGCGCCTGCGTGCTCGTGCGCCCGACCGCGCCGGGCATGTTTCCGACGCAGTAGTGAACGACGTCGTCCACGAGGTAGATGGGGTCGCTGTGCGTCGTCGGGTGGGCCGTCTCCACGCAACCGCCCTGATCGATCGAGACGTCGACGATGACGGCGCCCGCCTTCATCCTCCGAACGAGATCCGCCGTCACCAGCCGCGGCGCGCGACGGCCCCGGACGAGCACGGCGCCAATCACCAAATCGGCCTGGGTGACGTAAGCGTCGATCGAGTGCGGATCGGAGTAGATCGTCGTCACGTTCGCCGGCATGAAGTCGGCGAGCTCACGGAGGCGATCGAGGTTCGTGTCCATGATGGTCACGTTCGCGCCGAGCCCAGCGGCCATGCGCGCGGCGTTCGCGCCGACGACGCCGCCGCCGAGGACGACCAGGTTCGCGGGTTCGACGCCCGGCACTCCGCCGAGCAGGATGCCGCGCCCGCGCATCGGCTTCTCCAGGTGCTTGGCGCCCTCCTGGATCGACATGCGCCCCGCGACCTCGCTCATCGGCGTGAGGAGCGGCAGCTTGCCCGATGGATCGGCGAGGGTCTCGTACGCGATCGCGGTGTATCCCGCGCGCAGCGACCGCGACGTGAGCTCGTGCGACGCCGCGAAATGGAAATAGCCGAACACCGTGTGCTCGGGCCCGAGCTTCTCGAGCTCCGGTGACTGCGGCTCTTTGACTTTCACGATGAGCTCGCACTCGGCGAAGATCACGTCCGGGCCCTCGACGATGCGCGCGCCGGCACGCTCGTACTCCTCGTCGGTGTAGCCGCTGCCCCGCCCCGCGCCGCGCTCCACGAGCACGGTGTGGCCGTCGCGCACGAGCAGCTCTGCACCGACCGGGCGCAGGGCCACCCGATATTCGTCGTCCTTGATTTCATACGGAACACCGACCTTCATTGCGCGGGCCTCCAGGGATGAACCACGATATTGAAATGTAGCTCGTACGACCTCCAGCGGTAAAATGCCGGGAGTCCCGTCGTAGCGGCCGATAGTGGCGCAAGTCTTGCTCTCGACGCCGAAAGGAGCGCTCGGCCATGACACAAAAGAAGATCCTCGTCCCCGTCGATTATTCGCCGTCGTCGAAACGCGCGCTCGAGTGGGCGCTCGTCCTCGCCGAGAGCATGGGCGCGTCGGTGCACGTCCTGCACACGTGGGAGGTCCCCCCCTATCTGCGTCCCGACCTGACGGTGTGGTCCGGCGAGATCAGCGAGACGCTCGCCGACCACACGCGCGCGGAAGCGGAAAAAGGGATGCGCGACTTCCTCGCGACCGCGGACGTCGCGACGCGCGCGAACGTGACCAGCCAGGTGGTCCCGGGCGCGCCGTACGCCACCATCCTCGCCCTCGTCGAACAGGAGGGCTTCGACCTCATCGCGATGGGGACGCACGGCAGGACCGGCGTCGCGCACCTCCTGCTCGGAAGCGTCGCGGAAAAGGTCGTCCGCCACGCCCCCTGTCCCGTGCTGACCATCCGCGCTCAATAGGGGGCGCGGCTCCGTCACGCTCCGCGCGACGGGAGAGAACTATCGATTTTGATCTCCGGTCGGGGCGGGGAGATTCGAACTCCCGACCTCACGGACCCGAACCGTGCGCGCTACCAAACTGCGCTACGCCCCGGAGGCCTTCGTCGTCGCGTTAGGGCGCGGGAGGATGGGCTTTGACGCGCCTCGTGTCAAGGGCTGTGGTACGTCTTCGTCCGAAGCAAGAAAAGGCTTCGCGGAGCGCGTACAGCGGCTCCCGAACCGCTCCCTCCCATGGCGGCCCTAGTAACCGATTATCTCGTGCTCGGCAGCGGCGTCGCCGGGCTGTCCTTCGCTCTCACCGCCGCGCGTCACGGCGAGGTGACGATCGTCACGAAGCGCAATCGCGACGACTCGGCCACGCAATGGGCACAGGGAGGCGTCGCCGCCGTGCTGTCGCCGGACGACTCCTTCGCGGCGCACGCCGCGGACACGCGCGAAGCCGGCGCGGGCCTCTGCCACGACGTGGTCGTCGACCTCTGCGTACGCGAAGCGCCGGAGTGCATCCGCTGGCTCATGGAGCTCGGCGCCGAGTTCTCCCGCGGCGAAGAAGGCATTTTGGATTTGGCGCGCGAAGGCGGCCACACGGCCCGCCGCGTCGTGCACGCCGGCGACATCACCGGGCGCGAGATCCAGCGCGTGCTGGCCGAAGCGGTCGCGCGGCACCCGAACATCCGCATGCTCGACTGGCACATGGGGGTGGATCTCATCACGCTCGGCAAGTTCGGCGGCCCGGACTACTGCGTGGGCGCGTACGTCCTCGACGAGCGCGACGGCAGCGTGACGACGGTGCTCGCGCGAGCGACGGTCCTCGCCACGGGCGGCGCCGGCAAGGTCTACCTCTACACGACGAACCCGGACGTCGCGACGGGCGACGGCGTCGCGATGGCGTACCGCGCGGGCGCCGAGATCGCGAACATGGAATTTTACCAGTTCCATCCGACGTGCCTGTACCACCCGATGGCGAAGAACTTCCTCATCAGCGAAGCGCTCCGCGGCGAGGGCGCGGTGCTCCGGCTCCCGACGGGAGAGCCGTTCATGGCGCGGCATCACCCGATGGGAGATCTCGCGCCGCGCGACGTCGTGGCGCGCGCCATCGACTACGAGATGAAGCGCACCGGGTCGGACAACGTCTTGCTCGACATCACCGGCAAGAGCCCGGACTACGTCCGCGAGCGCTTCCCGAACATCTACCGGGAGTGCCTGCGCTTCGGCATCGACGTCACGAAGGAACCGATCCCCGTGGTTCCCGCGGCGCACTACATGTGCGGCGGCGTAACGAGCGATCTGCACGGACGCACGAGCATTCCCGGGTTGTGGGTCGCCGGCGAGACGGCGTGCACCGGCTTGCACGGCGCCAACCGGCTCGCCTCGAACTCGCTCCTCGAGGGCCTCGTCTTCGGGCGCCGTGCGGCGATCAAGATCGAGCAAGAGCGCACGCGCGAGCCATGGCCGGTCCCGCACGTACCGGATTGGGAGACCGGCTCGGCCGTCCCGAGCGACGAAGCGGTCGTCGTCACGCACAACTGGGACGAGATCCGACGCCTGATGTGGAACTACGTCGGCATCGTGCGCAGCACCGCCCGCCTCCGCCGCGCGTCGCGGCGCGCCGCCCTGCTCGACGAAGAGATCCGCGAGTATTACTGGAAGCACCTCGTCAACAAGGACCTGCTCGAGCTCCGCAACATCGCGACCGTCGCGCAGCTCATCATCTCGTCGGCCGCGAGCCGGCACGAGAGCCGCGGGCTTCATTTCACGATCGACTACCCCTCGCTCGACGATCGGTGGCTCTCGGACACGGTCGTCAAGCGCGGTGTCTTGCCTCACCTGCGACCGTGAACAAGCGCCTTCCCATCACCTACCCGCTCGCGTTCGGGTGGACGCTCGGCGCGGCGTCTTGCTTGCTCCTCTTGATGCGGCTCAGCGTGTCCGTGCGCCCCGCGGCGGCGACGGACGTCGTGCAGCTCGGCGCCGTGGAGGCGCTCGTGTTCGTGCTCGGCGTGCTCGGCGTGCTCGCGCTCCACGGCAAGGAAGCGCCGTTGCCCTCGTCCCTCGGCATAAGGCCGACGCATCCGGCGCTGCCGATCCTCGGGCTCGCGCTCGGGTTCGTGGCACATTTCCCGGCGGAGGCGCTCGACGCCGTGGTCGAGCGGCACCTGCCTGGTTCCGCGGAAGAGCTCGCCGCGGAGGCTTCGCTGCTCGCGGCGAGCTCGCCGCTGCGCCTCGTCGTCGTGCTCGCCGTCATCGCCTGCATCGGGCCGCTCGTGGAAGAGCTGTTCTTCCGCGGAGCGCTCTTCGGCGCGCTGCGGCGCGGTCACGGGGCGCTCGGCGCCGGGGCGGTCAGCGGCCTGTGTTTCGTGATCGGGCACCTGAACTACCGCAAATGGCCGGCGCTCGCGGTCGTCGCGCTCGTGCTCACGCAGCTGCGCGTCGTGAGCGGCTCGCTGCTGCCGTCGCTCGCGATGCACGTCGCGTTCAACGCGGTGCCGGTGCTCGCGTTCTTCACCGGACGAGTGTCGCTCGATACTCCGCCGGCGCCGGAGCTCCTGCCCGCGCTCGCCGGGATCCTCGTCACCGCGGCGTTGATGCTCGCGGTGACCATCGTGGCCGCGCGCTCGCCGGACGCGCGCCGCGGCCGGGCGGAGGACTCAGAATGAAACCGAAGATCGCTCTGTGTTTGCCGGGCGGCGGCGTGACCGGCGCGATGTATCAGATCGGCGCGCTCGCCGCCCTGGAGGACGTGGTTCAGGGCTTCCAGGCGAACGACCTCGGACTTTACGTGGGCACGTCGAGCGGCGCGAGCGTCGCGGCCGCGCTCGCGGGAGGCATCCCGGTGCAGCGCATGTACCGCGCGCTCCTCGACCCCGCCGACGTCTTCTTCCCGCTCGAACGCCGCGACCTGCTCCGTGTGGACCTCGGAGAGTGGGCGCGCGCGCTCGGGACCATCTTCGGCGCCGTTCGTCACGGCGGCGAGTCGGTGCTCAAGCGCAAACCGTCGCCGTCGCCGCAAGCGCTCTGGGAGCAGCTGGATCGCCTGTACGACTCGCTGCCGACCGGCGTGTTCAAGCTCGAAGGTTACGAGCGCTTCCTGGAAGACTTCTTCGCGCGCCGCGGAGTCCCCAACAATTTCCGAGCGATGCCGCACCCGCTGCTCATCATGGCGCACGATCTGGACAGCGGCGCGCCGGTCTTCTTCGGCAGCGAAGGCTCCGACCACGTGCCCGTCTCGCGCGCGTGCATCGCGTCGACGGCGCTGCCGCCGTTCTTCTCGCCGGTTCGAATCCGGGATCGCTTCTACATCGACGCGATGGCCGCTCAGGTGGCGCACGTCGACGCGGCGGTGGACGCGGGCTCCGACGTGCTCATCGTCGTCAATCCGATGGTCCCCGTGCGCGCGGAGCAGGTTCCGACCGGGCATGGTCACCGGCCGAGCGTGCGCGACAAGGGCTATCTCTGGGTCGCCAATCAAGCCATCCGCATCGGCATGCACACGCTGCTGCGGGAAGCATTGACGCGCATCCGCACGGAAAAGCGCGCGGACGTCATCCTCATCGAGCCGGATCCCACGGACGGCATCCTGTTCATGTTCAGTCCCGCGAGCTTCACCGGGCGTCGCAAGATGCTCGAGTACGCCTATCGCGCGACCCGCGATCGCATGCTGGCGCTGCTCGCGAGCGGCGACGACACCGTCGCGCGCGCGGGCTTTTCCGGTCGCACCGTGTCGCTCGCACCATGAAGTGGCCCGTCGCGCTGTCCGTCTTGTGCGTCGTCGCCGCGGTCGCCTGCCACGACGACTACCGCATCGGCGAATTCGTCTGGGTCGACTGGCAGGGGCGCGACTACCCCGCTTACATCATCGATCGCAAGGGGAGCGCCAAGTATCGCGTGCACTTCGACGGCTACGACGCGCGCTGGGACGAAGACGTCACCGTGGATCGCATCAAGGGCCGCATCAAAGGCCCGGCGACGATTCCGCCGCCGCCGGAGAGCGTCGCGCGCGCCATGGGGCTCAACCCGACGCCCAGCGCGTCGGCGACCGTTCCGAGCAGCTACGCCGTCGGCGATCGCGTGCGCGTGCGCTGGCGCGAATCCGTCTACACCGCGACGATCACGGCGCTCGAGAGCCGCACGAAGATTCACGTCCATTACGAGGGCTACGGCCCGGAGTGGGACGAGGTCGT
This sequence comes from Polyangiaceae bacterium, assembly GCA_035547195.1. Lineage (GTDB taxonomy): Bacteria > Myxococcota_A > Polyangia > Polyangiales > Polyangiaceae > DASZVB01. Next base: position 97,968 of record DASZVB010000059.1, on the reverse strand, counting down.
CACCGAAGACCGCATCATCGGTAAGCGCTGAGACTTCTTCCACATAGCGAAGCATCGCGCGACAAGCTCCATGGCCGAATCGCACAACCTGCGGCCCAAAGCTTGGCCCAGGGCGGCGCGCTCATTTATTCCGCGGATACCACCGACTGACCCTTCCGAAAGCGGAAAGGAGTGTGCATGAGCCCCAGACGCTTTCTCGCCCGAGCGCTCTCGGTATGCGTCCTCGTCGCGCTCCGAATCGGCAACGCCGCCGAGGCACGCCCGTCGATCACCGTCGGCGAGATCAGCGCGAACGGAAGCTCGGCGGACGCCCCCACGTTGGATCTCTTCCGCTCCCTCGTCGAACGCGAGATCGCCCGGCTCGAGCTCGACCGCGCGACGAAACCCCTGCACTACGTCTTCTCCGCGTCCCTCGTCCGCCTCGACGCCCGCGCGACGCACGACGGCACGAACGCCATCTGCGTCGTCTCGGCGACGCTGCGCCACGAGAACAACGGCGCCATCATCGCCGCGATGCAGGGCACCGGCTCGGTCGCCGGCGATCGCAGCGCGCTCCCGGGAACGAGAGCGCGCGCGCTCGAGGTGGCGGTGCACGGCGCGGTGAGACACCTGCCGGAAGCGCTGTAGAACGGCTAGACGTCCGCGGCGATTTCCGCTCGCGGCGTTCGCGGCGTGGGGCTCGGGAGGATCGCGGCGAGGCGCTCGAGCAGTGCCTTCACGGATCCGTCGTCGTGCGCGGAGAACGTGGTCGCGCGCGGCTCTTCGTCGAGACGCCTTCGCTCTTCGTCGGGCAGAAGATCCGCCTTGCTGTAGACGCGGAGCCGCGGGATCCGGCCGAGCTCGAGCTGTTCGAGGAGGCGCTCCGTCGCTTCGACGTGGTCGTCTCGTTCGCCGCTCGCGCCGTCGACGACCTCGAGCAACAGATCGGCGTCGGCGATTTCCTCGAAGGTGGCGCGGAAGGCGGCGAAGAGATCCTTCGGCATGTCGCGGATGAAGCCGACGGTGTCCGTGAGGACGACGAAATCGCCGGACGGAAGACGCAAACGCCGAGCGCGGGTGTCGAGCGTCGCGAAGAGCTTGTCCTCGGCGAGGACGCCGGCGCCGGTGAGGGCGTTCAGCAGGGTGCTCTTGCCGGCGTTGGTGTAGCCGACCAGCGCCACGACGGGGATGCTGCTGGTGACGCGACGGCGGCGTTGCTCGCTGCGCTTCTTCGAGAGCTGCGCGAGCTCGCGCTCCAGGCGCGTCACGCGATCCCTCGCGCGGCGGCGGCCGATCTCGAGCTTGGTTTCGCCGGGGCCCCGGCCGCCGATGCCGCCGGTGAGACGGCTCAGCGAGTCGTCCCGAGCGCCGAGACGCGGGAGCGCGTACTTGAGCTGTGCGAGCTCGACCTGGAGCTTGCCGTCGGAGCTCTCGGCGCGCTGGGCGAAGATATCCAGGATGAGCTGCGTGCGATCCACGACTTTTAGATCCGTATGAGCGGCGATGCCGTTGGCCTGCGACGGGCTCAGCTCTTGGTCGAAGATGAGCGTCTCGGCGTCGAGGTCGATGGCGCGCAGGATGACCTCTTCGAGCTTGCCGCGGCCGAGCACGAACTTGGGATCGACCTGATCGCGCAGCTGCACGACGGTGTCCGCGATCTCGACGCCCGCCGTCCTGGCGAGCGCTTGAAGCTCGGCGAGGCCCGAACGCGCGCGGTCGCCCGCGCCCGGCGTTCGGCGGCTGCCGACGTGAACGAGGATGGCGCGGCCGTCCTTCGCCACTTCGCGCGTGCGGCCGCGCCGCGCGAACTCTTGCTCGAGCGACGCGATGAGCTCGCTGAAGTTCGGCTCGGGCTGCCCGTACGGCGAAGGCCCGGAGACGCGATACGGCAGCTCGCTTTCGCTGGAGGGAACGTTGTAGGCCCAGGATTGCGACCGCGGCTCGCCGTTCTCGTCGAGGCCCACGACGGCGACGAGATCCAGACGCAGGCGCGTGAGATCGGTGAGATCGTCGCGCGTGAGCGGCTCGCCGAAGAGATGCGTGTGCACGAGGCGCAGCGCGCGAAACCGCCCCTCGGCGGCGCGCAGACGTCCGATGTCCGGGAGCATGAGCCCCGTCGCCGTGCCGACGACGACGTATTCGACGGCGCCCGAACGATGAACGAGCGCGCCGACCTGGCGCTTCGTTTCTCGCGACGCCTCCGCCAGCGAGCGGACGAGCTCCGGGGTGGTGATGCGATCTGCCGGGACACGCCGGCGATAGATGCGCTCGAGCGTGTGTTGAGCTTGCGGGCCGAGCCCCGAGACGTTTCCGTATATCTCCGGCATTCCGGGCGTTTGCTTAAGTAAGGATAATCACCTGTTCACCCTCCCGCAAGACGCGAATGGGCTTGGCGCCGACAATGGTGTACTCCGGCGCGCGTCATGGGACGTTTCACGGAGCTCGATTTAGAACGCGCGCGCGCAGTCGGTAGGGAATTCGGCGCCGACGTCGCCAGGGTGGAGCCGCTGTCGGAAGGCTCCGTGAATTCGAACTTCCGCCTGACCGACTCGTCGGGCCGACGGTATTTCGGCCGCATCTACGAGGAGCAAGGCCCCGAAGGCGCGCTCTCCGAGCTGCGCTTGCTCGACGAGCTCGGGCAGCAAGGCGTGCCCACCACGACGCCGCTCAAAGCCGGACACTCGCCGGTCGCATTCGTGAACGGCAAGCCATTCGCGCTCTATCCGTGGGTGGACGGCGACATCCTGTGTCAGCCACGCGTCACCGAGGTCCACTGCGCGGCCGTCGGAGACGCGCTCGCGCGGCTGCACCTGGCGACGTCGCGAGTGACGCCGCTAGCCGGGGGCCGCTTCCGCGTCGAAGATCTCTTCGCGCGTCTCGAGCGCATCGAGGCGGAAAGCCCGGAGCATCGCGACGCCGCGCTCCACATCCGCCGGAGGCTGCGCCACTATACGGCGCGTCGCAACCTCGAGATCCCCGCCGGCGTGATCCACGGCGATCTGTTCCGCGACAACGTGCTGTGGCACGGCGAACGGATCGCGGCGCTCATCGATTTCGAGAGCGCGTCCCAGGGCTTCTTCGCCTACGACGTGATGGTGACCCTCCACGCCTGGTGTTACGCCGATGCGTTCCGCCCGGAGCTCGTCCGAGCGCTGCTCGAGGGCTACAACGCCGTGCGAAGGATCGAGCCCGACGAACGCGCGGCGCTTCCCGTCGAGGGCGCGCTCGCGGCGCTCCGCTTCGCCACGACCCGCATCACCGACTTCTCCATGCGAACCCCGCCGGGCCAGCGTCCGCTCCGCGACTATCGCCGTTTTCTCGCGCGCCTAGAGGCGCTGGAGAACGGGATGCTCGCGCCGCACCTCGCTTCGTTACACCAATGAACCGAGTGTTCCACCGCGCACGGGCCCGCTATAGAACACGAGCATGACAGTAGCGAGAGGCGGGCGGTTGTCGCCCGAGATGAGCGCGTCGATGGTCGAGCTGAACACCAGCGTGCACATCGACTCGGAGCTCTGGCAAGAGGACATCGAAGGGTCGCGCGCCCACGTGCGCGGGCTCGAAGCCGCTGGCGTCATCACCAAGGAGGAGGCCGCCGCTCTCGCCTCGGGGCTCGACGCGGTCGCGGCGGAGATCCGCGAAGGACGGATGAAGTGGGACGCCGCGCGCGAAGACGTCCACATGAACATCGAGGCACGGCTCTCGGAGCTCACCGGGCCCGTGGGCGGCAAGCTGCACACGGGCCGCTCGCGCAACGACCAGGTCGCGACGGACCTCCGCCTCTGGACGCGTCGCAAGATCGACGAGACGGTGAACGCCGTCGAAGCGTTCGCGCTGGTGCTCTTGGACGTCGCGACGCGCGAGATAGACGTCCTCATGCCGGCGTACACGCACCTGCAGCGCGGGCAGCCGAGCCGGCTCTCGCACCACCTGATGGCCTGGCAAGAGCTCCTGTACCGGGACCGCGGCCGCCTGCTCGACGCGCGAGCGCGGCTGAACGAATCGCCGCTCGGCGCGGGCGCCGTCGCCGCGACCGGCTTCCCCGTGAACCGCGACGCCGTCGCGAAGAGCCTCGGGTTCGAGCAGGCGACGAGAAACTCCATCGACGCGACGGGCAGCCGCGACTTCCTCATGGAAGTGGCAAGTGCACTTGCCATAATCGGCGTCCACCTGTCGCGTATCGGCGAGGAGCTGGTGCTCTGGTCCACGGCCGAGTTCGGCTTCGTCACGCTCTCCGACGAGTTTTCGACGAGCTCGTCGATGATGCCGCAGAAGAAGAACCCCGACGTGGCCGAGCTCGTGCGTGGCAAGGCCGCGCGCCTCATCGGCGACGTCACCGCCCTCTACGCGCTCGAGAAGAGCCTCGCCTTCGGCTACGGGCGGGATCTCCAGGAAGACAAACGGCCGATCTTCGACGCCTTCGAAGCGGCGCTCGTCAGCCTGCGCGCTCTCTCGGGCGCGATCGCGACCGCGTCGTTCCGCGCGGATCGGCTCACGCGCGCCCTCGAGCGGGGCCACCTGTGCGCGACGGATCTCGCGGATTTCCTGGTGATGCGCAAGGTACCTTTCCGTGAGGCGCACCACATCGTCGGCGGTCTCGTCGCGGAAGCGGAGCGCCGCGGCGTCGAGCTCGGGGAGCTTCCGCGTGACGTGCTCGTCGGCGCTCACCCGAGCCTGGGCGATCCCGACGTCGGGAGCGCCCTCGATCCCAAGCAGGCCGTGGAGCGGCGCGCGGTCAAGGGCGGCCCCGCGCGCGTTCGCGTCGTCGAGGCCATCGCCGACGCGCGCGCGCGCTGGACGCGCTGAGCGAGCGCGTCACTTCGGCACGACGAACGTGAACGTCTGCCGCGGGGGCTCGTGGCGCTCGAACGCCCCGGTCTCCGCGAGCACGAAGCCGCCGATGATCACCGCGGCGACGCCGGCGGCGGTCCACAGAAACCATGGGGGCGCGGTGTGCGGCTTCCGAGGCGGCTGCATGGGCCCCTCGAACGCCGCGCCCCACGTCCGGCTCCACGGAAGCCACTCGCCGCAAGAAGCGCGATGACAGAGCTGGACCTCGATTCGCTCGGGACCGACCGGGCGCGCGCGCGCATATCCTTCGCAGAGCACCGACGCGTTCGCGCCCGCGCCCGCGCCGGTGGCGGGGAGATCCGCCGTGCTGCAGGGCGTCGGCTTCGGCACGGCGATGGTGACGGAGTCGCCCGCGACGTCGATCCAGCCTGCCCAGGCGAGCCGTCCGGCCCGGAGCACGCGCACATGATGCGCACCGTGGACAACGGTGCGCGGAGAGACGACCTCGACGCCGTCCACTTCCACCGAGTCGTTCGGCATCGGCCCGGTGAGGCCGGCGACTGCCGTCGCTTCCGCCGGGGGCGCGGGGACCTCTACCGCCAGCGGCGACGCGGGACCGCTCTTCGCCGGCTTGCCTTCTTTCGTCGTCGCTGCAAACGCCGGCGCTCGCGGTCCGACGAGCGCGACGGAACGCCGCTCGAAGGACGCTGCCACCGCGGCATCGCGCGGGGCCGCGACCATCGCGCGCTCGTGCAGGATCTCTCCCGCGAGCCACGCCGACTCGGGCAACTCGGCGGAGCGCTTCAATAGCGCGTCCGCGGCGTCGAGAGCGGCTTCCGCCGCCGCCGTATCGCCGGAGTATGCCTGTGTCCGCGCCTCGGCGAGCAGCGCCTCGACTCGTTCGGCGGCGGTATCGTCGTGGCCGGCCGGGGGAAGCGGCGGCTCGACGGGCGGGGGCGCGATCCGCCGTTCACGCGACACAGCCCACCCGTCGAGATCCGGCTGATGAGCGCGCTGGCTCGCGGCCGTGCCCAACCACACGACGATCAGCGCGGCGCTCAAGGGTAAGCCTTGGAGCGGACGCGCCGTAAGCTAAAGTGATGGTTTCCCATGGCCCTTGTCGCGTTCCGAGAACGTGCCCCCCGATGCGCACGATTTGGGAGATGACCTTTGCAGCTTGATTTCGCGGCGCGAGAGCTCACCGTAAAGCTCGTCTACTATGGTCCCGCGCTCAGCGGGAAGACAACCAACTTACAGGCGCTTCACGACGCGACCGACCCGGGCTCCACCGGTCGCTTGATGACGCTGGAGACGAAGGACGATCGAACTCTCTTTTTCGATCTTCTGCCGCTCACCTTCAAGGGTAAGGGCGACCTCTCCGTCCGCGTGAAGGTGTTCACCGTTCCCGGACAGGTGATTCATGCGTCCACGCGACGCCTGGTGGTGCAGGGCGCCGACGGCGTCGCGTTCATCGCGGACTCGAGGGTGAGCGAGACGCAGCACAACGCGGACGCCTTCCTCGACCTGCGGCAGAACCTGAAGGCGAACGGGCTCAGCCTGAAAGAGATGCCGCTCATCATCCAGTTCAACAAGCGGGATCTCCCCGGCGTCCGCACCGACGCGGAGATCGCCGAGCTCGCCGCGCAGGGACGCGAGCCCGTTTACCTGGCGGTCGCCACTTCCGGAAAAGGCGTGGTCGAGAGCTTCATCGGTCTCTTGCACCTCACCTGGAGCGCGCTCGAAGCGGAGCACCAGCTCGGCCGCAAATTCGGCTTCGACTCCAAGGCGTTCCTCGCCGAGGTCGCGTCGAAGCTCGGCATGCCCCGACCGATCCAGGAGATCCTCGGGACGTGCGTGGGCGGCGCGCTCGAGGTGCTGCGTCCGGAGGCCATGCCGTGACGATGCCCGAGATCCGCGAGCGGACGCTCGACGAGCTCACCCTGGGTTCGTCGCTGTCGCTCGAAGAGCTAGTGGAGCGGAGCGCGCTCAGCGAGATGGCCAAGAGCTTCCATCAGCTCTTCGGCGTGCCGTTGCGCATCTTCAGCGACGCCGGCGTGCTGCTCGCCGACGCGAGCGCGCAACCGGCCATTTACGAGTATCTCGCCGAGAACCACCGGCGCGCGAAGGCGGCCCTGCAAGAGGTCGTCGCCGGCGTGAAACGCGTCGACCCCGGGCCGAAGGGCGAAGCGGCGTACAACTGCTTCACCGGCGCCGTGTACCACGTCGTCGCGATCCAGTACGACGGACGCAAGCTCGGGCGCCTCGTGCTCGGGCCGTTCCTGCCGGCGAACGTGAAGGACGTTCCGCAGACGCTGCTCGCGGTCGAGCCCGAGGTCGACGTCGCGACGGCCAAGGAGCTGCTCCTGCGGATGCCGCGGGCCCGAGAAGAGACGGTCCGCCAGATCGCCCGCCACCTGCGCGGCACGCTGGACCTCATCCTCTTCAGCGGTCACAAGGCGCTGTTGACGAGCAGCATGCACCTCGCCTCCGTGCGCGAGAGCTTCCGCGATTTGCAGGAGAAGAACGGCAAGCTGCAGGAAGCGTACGATCGCCTGAAGGAGCTCGACCGCCTGAAGAGCAATTTCCTGGCCACGGTGTCGCACGAGCTCAGGACTCCGCTCACGTCCATCATCGGCTATAGCGAGATGCTCGCCGAGGGCATCGCCGGCGACATGACCGCGGAACAAAAGGACTTCGTCCGGACGATCCACGAGAAGGGCGAGCAGCTGCTCGAGCTGATCAGCGGCCTGCTCGATCTCTCGAAGCTCGAGAGCGGCACGCTGGCGATGCGGCGCAGCGACGTCGCGGTCGACGCGCTCGTCGCCGACGTCGTGCAGACCGTGTCGCCCACGGCTCGCAAGCGCGGCGTGAACCTCGTGAGCGAGGTCGACGGCGCGCTCCCGCGCCTCTGGGCGGATCCCACGCGGCTCCGGCAAGTGCTGCTCAACCTCACGGACAACGCCCTGAAGTTCACCCCGCCGAACGGCACCGTCACCATCTCCGCGCGCGCCACCAGCGTCGACGTGGCCCCGCCGGACGACGACGGCGGCGTCGTGCTCTTGCGCTCGAAGCAAGCGGCCATCGAGCTCCGCGTCAGCGACACCGGCATCGGCATCCCCGACGAAGAGAAGCTCAAGGTCTTCGACGCTTTCTACCAGGTCGACTCCAGCTCGACACGCCAGGTCGGCGGAACGGGTCTCGGTCTCTCCATCGTGAAGCGGCTCGTCGAAGGCCACGACGGCCGGATCGCCATCCAGGACAACAAACCGTCCGGCGCGATCTTCGTGGTGACGCTCCCCTGTAGGCGCGCGACGCTCTCGTAGGCGCGGGACATCCGCGTCCGGCGCGATCTGCTCGCCACACCCCCTGAGGCGCGCTCCCCGTCTCCGCTTCGCCGGCGTTCTCGGCCGGCGCGCGCAGCGCGCCCTCGATCTCGACTCTCTCAAACCATCTTGAACCAGGACTGCATGGTCTGCGCGAACATCATGTCGCCCGCGAGCTTCAGCTTGCCCTGGAAGAAGGCCGTCTGACCATTCAGCTTGCCGGTTACGAGGCGCAGGAAGTCCGGCGCGGAGAGGGTGAGCGTCACCCGGGCGCTCTCGGGCGCGCCCTTCACCAGCTGCGCTTTGCCGTCGGCGACCTTCAGCTGGTAGGAATGCTTACCGTCGGGCGCGTTGACGTCGTACTGGATCACCGCGCTCTGACCGGCGGCCTTCGCCGGAATGAAAGCGTCGACCATGCCCTGAAAGACTTGATCGAGAGCCTTCGCCGGCCCCGACGCGCTGAGCCCGGCGTTGATCTCGTCGTCGGACTTGCCGTCGATCAATGCCTTGAGCTCCTCTGGGGTACTCGCCTGGAATTCAGCCATGTCGTTGTCTCCCTTGTGGTGTCTTCACTGCGCGGCACCGTGCACGAACGACGAACGCATCGCGGACGATACTGGTTGAACCAGGTGATTTTTCGCGCGAACGCCGCCGTTCGACGCGCGCACGAATACGAATGCCGTTCTCGGACGTCAAGCTGAACCGGCCGCTTCGTGCGATCGAACACCGCGATTCGAAAGGCGGTGCGCGCGCTCGTCACGGAGCGGCGCGCGCTTCGCTCATGACGCACTGCTCAATGAGCACAGCGCGAAGGGGAAATTCAGGGCAAAAACGGCGAGGGCGGCTCGCGCCGCCCTCGTTCGTCCACTCGACTGGCCGTCCTACTTCAGCTGATCGCGGCCGTAGCCGAGCACGCGGCGCGCGATGATCAGCATATTGATCTGCTGCGTGCCCTCGAAGATGTCGTTGATCTTCGCGTCGCGCATCCACTTCTCGAGAAGGAGCTCGCGCGAGTAGCCGAGCGGCCCCATCAGCTCGACGGCCTTCTGAGTGAGGTGGGTGACGGCGAGGCCGGCCTTCGCCTTGCAGATGCTCGCTTCGAGGTTGTTGTGCTTCTTGTTGTCGCTCATCCACGCGGCCTTCAACGTGAGGAGCCAGGCGGCCTTCAGGTTCGCCTCCATCTCCATGACGTCGCGTTCGCGCGCCGTGAGCTTGTGCGGGTTGATGCCGTAGCGAATCTTCACGCCGGCCTTGTCGAGCTCTTCTTTGACGAACTCCAGGGCCGCGCGACCGATGCCGATGGCGCTGGCCGCCACCGCGGGCCGCGTCGCGTCGAAGGTCGCCATGACGCCCTTGAAGCCCTTGTTACGATCCACCTCGGCGCTGCCGAGCAGGTTCTCCTTCGGAACGCGACAGTTCTCGAAGACGATCTGCGCCGTGTCGGAGCAACGGATGCCGTGCTTCTTCTCCAGGCCGAGGAGCGTCATGCCCGGCGTCCCCGCTTCGACCACGAACGACTTGATGCCGGCGCGACCCGCGCTCTTGTCGACGGTCGCCCAAACGACGACGAAGCCGTTCGAGTCCTTGATGGCGCGCTTGCCGCTGGTGACGAAGATCTTGTGTCCGTTGAGGACGTAGTGATCGCCCTCCAGCTTCGCGGTCGTGGTGATCGCGGCCGAGTCCGAGCCGCAGCCGGGCTCGGTGATCGCCATGGCGCCCCATTTCGGCTCGCCCTCGTTGAAGCGTTTGAGGAAGCGCTCCTTCTGCTCGTCGGTCCCCGCGGCCGCGACGGCGGCGCCGCCCAGACCGGCGACCGGCGTCGCTAGATAGATGCCCGCGTCGCCCCACGACATCATCTCGATGGAGACGGCGCCGAGGACGTTGCCGAAACCGGGCTTCTTCGGCGCGTTGGGATCGGCGTCCTTGTCCTTCTTCCGGGAGCCGCCGGTGAACTGCGTCGCCGCGGCGCCGCCCGCGCCGCTCTTCATGACGTCGTACATGAAGTTGATGTACGCCGTCGGGTCTTCGTGCTCGTGCTCGTCCATCTCGCGAGCGACGGGGCGCATCATGCTCTGCGCCATCTGCTCGATCATCATCGCGGTCTGCGCAACAACGGGGTGGTGCTCGAAGTCGATCATCTTCTTTTTCTCCTGCTTCCTCAGACCAGCGCCATGCCGTCGAACGTCGCGAAGCCGCGCGCGTGGCGCAGCCATCCCTCGACCGGGTTCTCGCGGATGTATCCGTGGCCGCCCATGATCTGGACGGCGTTGTCGGTGACCTTCAGCGCGATCTTGTCGGCGTAGAGCTTCGTCAGGTACGTCTCCTTCGTCCCCTTCTCGCCCTTGTCGAGACGCCAGGCCGCCTCCCACAGAAGGACGCGCGTCGCGTCGATCTCCAGGGCCATGTCGGCGATCATGAACGCGACGGCTTGCCGCTGGCCGATGGCCTCGCCGAACGCCGTGCGCTCCTTCGCGTACGTCACCGAGTGATCCAGCGCCGCGCGCGACACGCCGACGGCGAGCGCCGCGAGCGCGATGCGCGAGTAAGACATGATCTTCTCGAAGTCGATGCCCTTGTCGCCGCCGAGCCGCGCGTCGGCAGGAACCTCGACGTCCTCCAGCGTCAGGCGAACGGTGTCGAGCGCCTTCACGCCCATGTTCTTTTCCTTCTCGCCGACCGTGAGCCCCTTCGCGCCGCGCGGGACGACGAACGCCTGCACGTTCTCGAAGCCCGGGCCGCCCTCGCGCGCGAACACGATGAAGAGCTCGGCCGAGCTGCCGAGCGGCACCAGGCACTTCTTGCCGGAGATCACGTAGCTCGAGCCGCGCTTCCGCGCGGTCGTCGTCAGATCCGTCGCGTCGAAGTCCATGCTCGGCTCGACCAGCGCGGCGGTCGCCTTCGGGAACGAGCCACCGGTGAAGAGCGGGAGGTACTTCTTCTTCTGCTCCTCGGTGCCGTAGTCGACGATGGGATACGCGACCAGCGCCGGCACCAGCGTCGCGATGCCCATCGCTACGTCGCCGTAGCCGAGCTCTTCCGCGAGCAGCGCGCCGGTCACCGCGGAGCGCTCGATGCCGCTGCCGCCGTAGGCTTCCGGAATCGCCGCGACGGCGAGGCCGAGATCCCACGATTTCTGGAGGAAGCCTTGCGGAAGAGAATCCTTCTCGTCGGCTTCCATGCTCTTCGGGCGCATCTCGGTCTTCGCGAAATCGCGCACCGTATCGATGATCGATTGTTGCTCTTCAGTGGGCTCGAACGAGTACATGCGAACCTTTCCTTCTTTTCATGAGCGCCGGGTCGGCGTCCGACGTGGATCGCCGCCTGCACCCGGATCACGACGGTACTCGGCTTTAGCAGACCAGTCGCAGCGCGTCTGCGAAATCTTGGTCGCTCGGCCACTTTTCCGGTGGGAGCAAATGGCGCGGTGCGACGAATGTTTCGTCCGGCCCGCGACGACACCTAACGCAACGGGTCAGTCGTCTTCGTCGTCCTCGTCGTCTTCCCACTCTTCGTCGTCGTCTTCGTCCTCGTCTTCGTCCGAGTCGTCCGGTCCGGCGTCGTCTTCGTCCGAGTCGTCGCCCTCGCCTCGCGGCTCCGGTTTCACGGCGCGCGCGTCGTCGTCGTACTCCTCCTCCTCGTCCTCGTCTTCGTCTTCTTCGGCGCGCGTATCTTCGTCGTCCTGGTCCTCGTCGACGTCTTCGTCGTCGTTGTCTTCGTCGTCTTCGTCCTCGTCCCCCTCGTCGTCTTCCACGACCATCGACGCCTCGAAGCCGCGTTCGTCGTCGGACGTCTCGCCGTCATCGGACGCCACTTCGATGTCCGCGTCGCGCTGCAACGCTTCCGCGTCGATCTCCGCGGTGCCGTCCTCCGGCGCAGGTTCGGGATCGTCGTATTGGCTCTCGTCGCCCGGCGTGGGCGGCGGCGCCTCGAAGCGCGATAGATCCACCGTACCGTCGGGGGCGTCTTCGCCGAGCTGCTGCTCGAAGCGTTGCCGCGACTCTTCCGACAGCTCGGTAAACTCCTTCAAAGTGGGCAAGTCCTGCAACGACTGCATGTTGAACAGCGTGAGAAAGCCGCCGGACGTGCCGTAGAGCATCGGCCGCCCCGGCTCGTCCTTCTTGCCCAGGATTTTCACCAGATCGCGCTCCAGGAGGCCCTTCAGCACCGGACCGGAGTCGACGCCGCGGATGTCGTCGATCTCCGGGCGCGTGATCGGCTGGCGGTAGGCGATGATGGCGAGCGTCTCGAGCTGCGGACGCGACAACCGGACGGGCCGCTGCGAAAGATGACCGCGAACGTACTCGGCGTACTGCGCGTTCGAGCGGAAGCAGAAGCCGCCGGCCACCTCCTGGATCTGAAGCCCCCGCGGCGCGAACTCGGCCCGGAGCTCGTCGAGCAACTCCGTCGCTCGCTTCCGATCGATCTTCGCGGCGCGGGCGAGCTCCTTGATCGTGAGCGGGGCTTCGGCCACGAACAGAATGGCTTCGACCAGGCCCTTCAAGTAGGCGCGCGCCTCGTCGCCGTCGAGCTCGCCCGGGTCCATCGCCTTGGCGACGGCGATCGGCTCGGAGGCAACGCCGGCGTCGACCTCGTCGCCCGCGGCAGGGGACCCGCTGGATTCGTCAGCGGACGTCTCGGGAAAGGCCAGCTCATCGTCGCCGGACGGCTTCTCGTCTTCGAGCGTAGATGCCTCGGCCCGATCCGCCTCGTCGAGACGTCCTGCGACCCCCGGGCTCTGTTTCTTGCGCCGCGATGTCGCCGATGGCCGGCGTTCGCTCTGCGGAACGGCTTCTTCCTTGCCGGGCTTTCGGGGCTCGCCCTTCGCCTTGACGGATCGCTTCGGCTTCTCCGCTTTGTTCGCTTTCGGCGCGTCCTTTTTCTTCTCCGCCTTCGCCGCGCGCTTCGCCTTCGCGGGTGCTTCTTCGAGCTTCGCCGGCGCGCGCTTCGCCTTCGCGGGCGCCTCTTCGAGCTTCGCCGCGCGCTTCGCCTTCGCGGGCGTTTCTTCGAGCTTCGCCTTGGTGCTCGCGCGCTCCGCCTTCTTCGCGGGCGCGCGCTTGGCCGCGGCTTTGTCGCCCTTCGCCTTCGCGACCTCGGGCTTCGCCTTCGCGACCTCGGTTTTCGCCTTTGCGACCTCGGGTTTCGCCTTCGCGATTTCCGGCTTCGTCGTCGCCGCGGCTTTCGTCTTCGCCGCGGGCTTGGACTTCGCGGCCTTCTTCGTTGCCGCCGCGGCGCCGTCTTGCCTGGGCGCTCGCGGGGTCGTCTTCTTGCTCATTCCTGTTCACCTTCGGCGTTGGGCGCGACGTCTTCTCCATCGTCGCGAACGGCAAGCTCGATGTAGATGGGTGCGTACGCGCTCTCTTGCGTGATGCGCGTCATCTTCAGCCGCGTCATTTCGAGCAGCGCGAGGAACGTCACGATGACGTCCGCCCGCGAGCGATCGCTCGAGAATAAGTCGTCGAAGCTCACGGACGGGCGCTGCCGCAGAATGTCGCTGAGTTGATTGATGCGATCGGTGATGCTGATCCGTTCGAAGTCGATCTGGTGGCCCTGATGCTGCTCCACCCGCTTCAGGATCGCTTCGAAGGCGTCGATGAGCTTGAACAGGCTCATCGACGCGAGCGGCGCGGGCCCCTCGTCGATCGCTTCCGAGCTGCCGCGGACGAACACGTCGCGCCCGAGCACGGAGCGATCTCCCAGCTGCTCGGCTGCGAGCTTGTACTTCTGGTACTCGAGCAGGCGGCGTACGAGCTCGGCCCGCGGATCTTCCTGCTCTTCTTCCGCCTCGTCCTGGTCCGCCGGCGGCGTCGGCAGCAGCATCTTCGACTTGATGTGCGCGAGGGTCGCGGCCATCACGAGGTATTCGCTCGCGATGTCGATGTTCACCTGCTCCATCATGAGGATGTACTCCACGTACTTCTCCGTGACGAAGCCGATGGGGATATCGAGGATGTCGAGCTCGTGCTTCTGGATGAGGTGCAGCAGAAGATCGAGGGGGCCCTCGAACGTGGGCAGCGTGACCCGATAGCCGGGGGTGCCTTCCGGCCGCTGCTCGTCCTGCTCGCGGGGCACGACCTCCGACGCGCGCGCCTTGGCGATGCCCGGTCCCGCTTCTGCTTCTCCCTCGCTCGCGGCACTCGGCTCCGGCGGGGGACGATCGTCCTCCCCGTCGCCCGTCAAGCGAGCCCCACGTCGAGCCCGAAGAGGGCCTGCAGCAACGCCCCGAGCACCCCGACCGGCCAGAACAGCACTCGACTCAGGCCCGGAAAATTCAGGACCACCAGCACGATGAAGAACGAGTACGGAGCGATGGCCGCCTGGAAGCCGTCGAGGCTCCGCGGCAAAAGCCGCGCGCCGTCCAGCGGGGGAAGCGGCAGCAGGTTCAGGACGCAGAGCGCCAGGTTCACTTTGACCATCGCGACGAGCAGCAAGGCGAACGCGCCGCCCGTGCCGGCACCGTCGCCGATCGACCCGGTCTTCACGAAGAGCGTCAGCCCCCCCATGCACAGCACGGCGAGGAGCAGGTTCGATAAGGGCCCGGCCGACGCGACCAGGCGGTGGCCGTTTCGCATCGAGAGACGGCGCGTGTAGTTCCCGGGGTTCGTCTCCACCGGCCGTGCCCACCCGATGAGGGCCACGCCGCTGATGACGACCGAGATGATCGGGATCAGGAAGGTGCCCCACACGTCGTAGTGGGCGAGCGGCGACAACGTGAGCCGGCCGTCGCGGCGCGGTGTTTCGTCTCCGAGGCGAACGGCCACGAACGCGTGCGCGAACTCGTGGACCGTCAGGGACAGCAGCATCGTCACCAGATAAAGGACGAGCCGCCTTCCGATATCGGAGTAGCTACCGTGCACGGCCCGGAGCCTAATACGCCGGCCCGGATATGCGACCCGAATTCTTTTCAGCTAACATGGAAAGCATGGGCGACGCGCGCCGAACCTGCCCCACGTGTGGGGAGTCGTATGGCGGCGAAGCGCTGTTCTGTCCAAGGGACGGCGCGCCCCTCGCGGCGCGCAAACCGGAAGCCCTCGGCGATCCTTATCTCGGCCTCGAGATCGGCGGACGATTGCAGTTGCAACGCCTCGTCGGTATCGGCGCGATGGGGCGCGTCTATCGAGCGTCGCAAGCCGATATCGGGCGGCCGGTGGCGGTCAAGATCCTCCACCGCGAGCACCGGAAACGGCGCGATCTCGTGGCGCGGTTTCTGCGCGAAGGGCGCGTCGCCGGCGGGCTGTCGCATCCGAACCTGGTCACCGTTCACGGCGCGGGAGAGCTCGAAGAGGGCCCGGGACAGTCCAGCGCGGAACCGTATCTGGTCATGGAGTTTCTCGACGGGCACACGTTGCGCTCGGCGCTCGCCGCGTCCGCCGGAGTGCTGCCGCTGCCGCGAGCGCTGCGCATCGCCCTTTCGATCTGCGACGCGATCGGCGAAGCGCACGCGAACGAGATCGTCCATCGAGATTTGAAGCCCGAGAACGTCATGCTCGTGCGCGTCGGCGCCGACGCCGATTTCGTGAAGGTGCTCGACTTCGGCGTGGCGCGCGTCGGCGAAGCGGACAGCTCGATCGCCACGCACGCGGGCGCGATCCTCGGCACCGCGTTGTACGCCTGCCCGGAGAGCGCGCGGGGCGAGCGCGTCGGACCGCCCGGCGACGTTTACTCCATCGCGACGGTGCTCTTCGAATGCCTCGCCGGCAGGCCGCCGTTCATCGGACCGGGCCCCGTCGACGTCTTGATCCAGCACGCGCAAGCGGCGCCGCCCGACGTGCGTTCGTTCGCGCCCGCGCGCGCCGTCCCGGAGCCGCTCGCGCGACTCGTCGAGAAGAACCTCGACAAGAGCCCGCTGGCCCGTGCGCCGGACGCGCGCGTCTTCGGGCGCGCGCTCGTCGACGCGGCGCGCGCATCGGGACTCGATCTCGGCGCGTTGATGCAGAGATCCACGCTGCTCGGCGCGGCGGCCACGCGCGTCGACGGCCCTTCCGGAACTCTCTCGCTCGCGACGACGCGCAAGACGCTCCGTGAGCTCGGGACGAGGGATCCGTGAGGCGTCGCCGTTGCCTCGGCGCGAGCGCCTCGGCGACGGCGCTGCTGCTGGCGTCCGGCGCGCGCGCCGCGAACCCCGACGAGTTCCGCGCGGAACGCGACGAGGCGAACATCATGCACGGCATGGCCGAGCTCGGCGTGGGGTACTTGACGCTGCCGGGCGCACAGGTCTGCATCGAGCGCCAGGTCGGGTGCGCGAAGGGCGACAGCAGCTTCACCCTGAGCGCCTGGCCCATGTTCCGCATCGGAAACTTCAGCGCGGGCGCCGGAGTCATGCTCGGCGTCACCTCGAGCACGAACGCACCGACCAACGAACCGCCGGACATCACACGCGATCACTCGCGCCGATACTTCTCGCTCGAAGCGGCGGGGCGCTACTTCATCCCATTTGCCCAGCACTTCGACGGCTTCGTCGGCATGACGACGGGCCTCGTCGTGCTGAACGACTTCTTTCTCGTGCAGGAGGCCCTGAGCGGCTATGCCCTGGTCGGTCCGCGCGCCGCCGAGCTCTTGACGGAGGGCTTCAGCATCGGCGCGACCGCGGGCCTCCACTACGAGGTCACCGAACAGTGGGTCATCGGCGCGTGGGGCAGATACTCGAACTGGTTTCTGCCGGACAACCCCGTTCACAGCCCGTTCGGCGACGAAGCCTCCCTCAAAGGCCGCGTCACGGCGATCGACGTCACGCTGACAGCCGCGTTCCGATCGCGTCTGGTCTTTTGAGAGGTCATCGCACGACGGGAGACAGCACGAACACCGCTTCGAGCATCCGGTCGAGCAAGACGGCGGTCGCGACGAGCACGACGGCGGCACGCAGCGGCGCGTAGATCGACTCGAGCGACAACGCCGACCGCTCCCGCGCGACGACCGCCGTCGCCACGTCGAAGGCGAGCGCCGCGACGAGCACCGGCGCGCCGATGCTCGCGCCGAGGTCGATGCCCGCGGCGACGTCGAAAGCCGCCCGCGCAAGCGCGCTCGCGCCGAACGGCCCTCGATCGGAGAGCCGCGCCACGAGGCGCGCCGCGCTGCCGTTGGAAAGAAAGACGATCGCCGCGAGGAGCCCGAACAGCGTCGACAGGGGCGTGAGGCGCCGCCCGACGGGTCCGTCGAGGGTCGCGCGGCGTGTGGCGGTCGCGCCGGCGTCCACCACGCCGCCGGCGACGGACGCGGCCCAGAGAGCGACGGACGCGGTGAGCGCGACGGGTACGCCGCGCAGCGCCTCCGCAACGAGCACCGCAGGCCACGGCGCGGCCAGCTCGACCCGCGACGGATGCATCGCCGGGGCGATGCCGACGGCCAACGCGAGCGCCATCGCCGCGCGCAACGAGCCCGGCAAGATCCCGAGCCCGAAAGCGGGGACCATGAACAGCGCGGGCAGCACGCGAGCCCAAGCGACGGCCCAGCCGAGGAGCGTCCCGCGCCCCCCGTCGAGCTCCGCCAAGATCGCGTTCAACAGCCCCGCGTGCACCGTTCGTTACACCGAGACTCACACGAAAGCGCGGCGCCGAAAAGAGCGACCGAGGAGCGCCGCCCCGTTGACTCGACGTTTCACGACCGCTAACCGTGCGCGGACCATGACCCTGGACACCTCCTGCGCCGGGCTCGTCTCCGAACCTCACGAGTTTTCCTATCGCGCGCGGGACGTCGAGCTGTACGCGCTCGGAATCGGCGCGAAGGTCGACGAGCTCGACTATCTCTACGAGGGCCGCGGCCCGAAGGTGTATCCGACGTTCGCGGTCGTGCCCGCGTTCGAGCCGGTCTTCGAGCTGCTGCGGAAGAGCGGCGGCAACATCGCCAGCATGGTCCACGGGGCACAGACGACCATCGTCGAAGAACCGCTGCCGCCGGCGGGCACGCTCGTCACGACGGCGCGCATCGACGGCGTTTACGACATGAAGCGCCTCGTGCAGATGCTCTGCAGCACCGAAAGCCGGCTCGGCGGCGCCGTGGTGTGCCGCACGGAATGGCAGCTCCTCTTCCGCGAGGGCGGCGGCTTCGGGGGTCCACACCCGCCGAAGGTCATCGCGCCGAAGGTCCCCGACGGAGCGGAGCCGGCGTTCGAACACGAAGAGCCGACGTCGCGCGAGCAGGCGCTCCTGTATCGACTATCCGGCGACGTGAACCCGCTCCACGCCGACCCCGAGTTCGCCAAGGAAGTCGGCTTCGCCGACGGCCCAATCCTCCACGGGCTCGCCACCTACGGCTTCGTCGCGCGAGCCATCATTCGCCGGCAATGCCAGGGCGACGGCGCGCGGCTGCGTTCGCTCACCGCGCAGTTCAGAAAGCCGGTATGGCCGGGCGAAACATTGAAGACCGTGGGGTACCGAGTCGGAAGCGACGTCGTCTTCAAGACGTACGCAGGGGGACGCTTGGAAGCGCCGGTCGCGACCGGGCACGCGACCCTCCTTTAGAGCTTCGGCGGGCACCGGCCTCGGCGGTTTTTCTCGTGGCACTCGGCCTCCACGACGATCGTCATCTGTTGTTCTTCCAAGACTGCTCAAGTCGAGGCTAGTCTGACGTCCGATGAGCGGGTCGGCACCGGACAAACCGGAGAAACCAGAGAAGGATCCGTACTGGTGGACGCCGTGGGCGGTTCTCGTGGCGCTCGTGCTGTACGGCGTCTTGGGCTTCCTGGGCGTCCTCTCGCCGAAACGGCAAGGGCCGACCGCCGCCGACGTACCGGTGACCCCGGCGCCGTCGACGAGTCGGTAGCTGCGTGGAGCGCGCGCGAGTCTGCGGTCACGAGTCCGTCGGCTTCACGCTCATCCCGTCTCGCGAAAGACGAAGGCCGTCTTCGAAGGTCAGGAACGCTTCGCCGCCCGCGGCGCGCAGCAACCGGTCCGCGGCGGCGCGCTCCGCTCCGGAGAGCGCCGCGTACACGTCCCGTGCCCGCTGCAGCATCCAGAGGCTGTAGGGTCGCACGATGCGCTTGCCGCGGCGGCCCTCGAGCTCGAACTCGTGGACGCCGATGGCGCGCGGCACACGTTCGCCCGGGTGAGCCCCGAGCCATTCGCGGAACAGCCGGGACGAGTCGACGAGCACCGGCAATTGCTCACGCATCATGCGCGACAGCACCGGCACGAGCGTCGCAGGGATCTCGTCGCCCGGAAGAAATGCTCCGTTTCGCGGCGCCAGCGGGTGCTGCATCCCTTCGACCCAGCGGACGACGTGCGGCGCGAGCCGTCGCATCAGCTTGCCGCTCTCCGGGTCGCGATATTGATGCGCGTAGAGCGGCCCTATGAGCCCGAAGTCGCCGAGGGATGGACGATCGCCGAGCAGATAAGCGTGCTTCGCAAAGTGCCGGTCGAGCTCGCCGAGCAGCGCTTCGTACGACGACTCGACGGCCGCGTGCATGTGCGGCTCGGCGCCCAGCAATACGGCGGCGTTCGCAAACGGCTCCGCGCGCTTCGCGCCGATCGCCGCTTGCTCTTCCGGCGTCGCGTCGGGCGCGCTCAGCTCCCCGAAGGACTTCAACGCCCATCGTCGATTGTGATGCCAGCGGTAGTGCATCGCCGGAATCACGAGCCACTCGTCGCCGTAAAGCTCCAGCAGCGAGCAGACCAAGCGCTGGATCGGCGTGCTCGGTTCGACGGACGGCTCGCCATGACGGCGCTCGAGCTCGTCGATGATCTCCGTGCTGTCTTGTAGCGTCTCGTCGGCCGGCGTCACGACGACCGGGATGACCGGGAACCCGACGCGGGGCACGATGATCTCTCGATAAACCCCGGCGTCCGCCAAGATTTCGTCGAACGGTAACCCCTTCCAGCGCAGGTACGCGCGCACCTTGCCCGTGAAGTAGCTGATCTCGGCCCCGTACAGGCGATAACGCTCGTGCATCGCGCTCCAACACTACTGTTAGAAAACTCGCCGATGCCGGGGATTTCGCTCCGTCGCGAGATGGCCGCCGGAGACAGCGTCGACCGGTACGTCGCGCGTCGTCAGCCATGGAAAAAGCAACCTCTTCCGGCTTCGCCGGCTCGTTCCGCCGTCAGGCCGATTCCGCGGCGCCCGCGAGCATCAGCCGGGCGATGGCGCCGTAGGCGTCCGCCCACGCTTCACGCATGGCGGTGGTCCACGCCGGGCCCGCGCTTTCGGCGAGCGCGGTGACGAGACTCTCGCCGACCCAGTCGTACATCTCGGCGGTCACGCCGTAGCCGGCGTGCTTTCTTCCGAGCGCGCCGAGCGTCGACGCGAGCCAGCTCGCGTCTTCCAGATGGTCGAGCACCGACACGAGGGCGGACTGCAACATCTCCATTTGCCGATCCATGCTGGCGCTTCCGAAGAGGGGCTTTGCTTGCGGGAATCGGCTGAAGAGGACGTCGTAGAAGCGCCGGGTCAGGGCCGGCTCGCGTTCGACGATGGCGTCGAAACTCTGGCGAAGAAGGACTGCGTTGAGCGACATGGCGGGCTTCATAACGACAATAATAGGTATTCACAATACCCATTATTGCTTCGACGACGTTTCACGAACGCTTCCCGTTCGCGCCCGCGGCCGACACGAGCTACAGTAGAGAGCCCACTCCGATGCAACTCACGCTGTTCACGGATTATGCGCTGCGCACGCTGATGTACTTGGGCGCGCGTCCGGGCGTCGTCGTTCCCGCGTCGGCGATCAGCGCGGCGTACGACATCTCGCCGGACCACATCGCGAAGGTCGCCAAGTGGCTCGCTCAGCACGACTACGTGCGCGCGGAGCGGGGCAAGGGCGGCGGCATCGTCCTCGCGCGCGCTCCGCGATCGATCCGCATCGGCGCGCTCGTGCGGGAGACCGAACCGACGGTCGCCCTCGTCGAGTGCTTCGACCCGAAGACCAATCGATGCATCCTGAACCCTTCGTGCGGGCTCAAGAGAGCATTGTCACAAGCGCGAGACGCCTTCCTTTCGACGCTCGACGGGTACACCCTCGCCGACGTGCTCGGCAGCCGCAGCGAGCTCGTGCAGCTCCTGCGCCGCACGAGCTGAGTCACGCAGCGGCGCGAGCACGGGCACCTCGCGCGCCCAAACGCCGGCCCTCAGATCACGTGTCGGGCGATCACCATGCGCTGCACCTGGCTCGTCCCCTCCCCGATCTCGCACAGCTTCACGTCGCGCAGATGCCGCTCCACGGCGAACTCGCGCGTATAGCCGTAGCCGCCGTGGACCTGGAGCGCGCGGTTGCACGCGCGGGTCGCGGCTTCGCTCGCGTAGAGCTTTGCCATGCTGGCCTCGCGCGAATAGCGCGAACCGCCGTCCGCCATCACCGCGGCGCGATAGACGAGCAGCGCGGCCGCCTCGAGCTCCGCTCGCGACGTCGCGAGGAGCTCGCGCACGCCGTCGAAGCGACCAATCGATTTGCCGAATGCCGTGCGCTCCCCCGCGTACTTCGTCGCCATGGCGAGCGCGCCGCGCCCGAGGCCGAGCGCCATCGCGGCGATGGAAACGCGCCCGCGATCCAGGATGCGCATGGTGTCGTAGAAGCCCGCGTCGACGGCGCCGATGCGCGCGGAGTCCGGCACGCGCACGTCCACCAGCGACACCTCCGCCGTGTCGCTCGAACGACAACCGTATTTCGGCAGCTCACGGCTGGCGCCGAACCCCGGGGTCCCGTGCTCGACGACGAACGCGGTGATGCCGCGCTGGGGAGACTGGTCCTTGTTCGTGCGGGCCAGCACGACGCAGAAGCCGCCGACGGACCCCTGGGTCACGAACATCTTCGTGCCGTTGAGGACCCAATCCGCGCCGTCTCGGACCGCGGTCGTCTTCACCGCGGCGCTGTCGGAGCCGGAGCCGGGCTCGGTGAGCGCCCACGCCGCGAGCCACTCGCCGGTCACGGCCTTCGTGAGGTAGCGGCGCTTCTGCTCCTCCGTACCGAAGGTCAGGATGTGACTGGTCCCGAGGCCGTTGTGGCTGGCGACGGTGAGCGCGAGCGACCCATCGGCGCGCGCGCATTCCTCCACGACCAGCGCGTACGCCAGGGTGTCCATGCCCGCGCCGCCGTACTCTTCGGGGATTCGGATACCGAGCAGGCCGAGCTCCGCGAGGCGCGGCACGATCTCCCGCGGGAACCGCTCTTCTTCGTCCCAAGCGCGGGCCCGCGGGGACACCTCGGCCTCGCAGAACTCCCGCACCATGGCGCGCAACGTCTCGTGCGATTCCGGGAGATCGAACTGCATCCTAAAAAACCTAACACCCGGCCCCCGGCGCGCAACGCAGGGCCGCGTGCCGCCACGGCACCGAACGGGACGCATTCTCCCGTTCGCCGGGTGTTTCAGGCCGAGACCGGGCTGTTCATCCCGAAATCAGTTTTCTCAGGACGGCGATCTTCTCGTCCCGGGTCGTCTTCACCCGCGCTTCGTCTTCCTTCGACTTACCCTCTCCCAGCACGAGCTCTTCGTCGCCGACCCCGAACACCTTGTTGCCGCGGCGGCCGAAGACCCAGTCGGTCTTCGGCGAGTCGTCGTGCTGCACGGAGAGCGCGACGGCGGGGAACACCAGATCCTTCAGCACGGAGGCGTGGTGCGTCTTCTTGAAGGTCTCGAGCACGTCGCTCGCGGCGTCTTCGTCGGCGCGCACGAGCCCGACCACGCGCCAGCGCTTCGTGCCGTCGGCGTAGAAGCCGATGGCGCCTCCGCCGGCGCCGGAGAGACGCAAGACGTCGTCCACGGAGTAAGAAACACCCATGGGCAGGCGGTGCTCGGTCGGCAAGAGCAGCACGGCGGCGGGCAGCGACGTGTCGCCCGGCAAATGCTCGCCGATCGCCTTCGCGATGTCCGGTAGGACGCGCTTGCCGCTCTCGCGCATCTGATCCGGCGATTCGGCTTCGTTGGTGTACGCGAGCTCGGCGAGGTAATCACCGCGGAACACGTAGGCGACGCCGCTGCCGAGCGCCGCGGCCGCGCCCGCCGGTAGCCCCGTGAGCGTGACGCGCGACGGATCGCCGTCCGCGACCACGCGCTTCGTGTAGAACCCGAACGCGCCCTCTTTCGACGCGAAGCGCGAGAGCGTCACCGCGACGGCGCCCGGAGTCCCCTTGTCGTCGATGTAGCGAATGCTCACGAGCCGCTTCAAGCCGTAGGATTTGTAGACGTCGCATTCGCCGTCGAGCTGCTGGATGCAGACGTCGTCGAGCGTGCCCTTTGCGTTCTCGCCGTAGGCGCGCGTGTCGCCGTTCGGGTCGAGGCAGTAGCCGGAGACGCTGCGCGGGAAGAACGGCGCGGAGACCGCGTCGGAGTCGGTGCCGCCTCCGGAAGCGCAGACCCCGGGCTTGACGCTCGCGACCGGCGGCGGCGCGGCGCCCTTCTCGTCGTCGTCGTGCTTGCATGCCGAGAACGCGAGACACGACAGCGCGACGGCCGGGACCCAGAAGCGAGGCTCCATCGACCGCCGAATAGATCGCCCGCGGTCGAGATCGCAAGGATGCGGCGAGCACTTCGCGATACACGAACTCACGATGTCGGGGCACGTGGGGACCCGGTCGCCGACTCTGCAATCATTTCAGAGCGCCGCAATCCTTGCCGCCCGTGTGTAGGCCGGGCATACGGAAATTACACAGGATTTCCCCCGCCTCAGCGTCCGCAAAACGGCACGGCACTTGCTGTGCGGAGGTCGGCCCAGTGGACCGTTCAACGCTTCCTTCAATCGAGACACCGCGACGGTGGCCGGGGCACCGTGCTCGAGCCCGCCAGCGGGGGTTCACGCTCATCGAGCTCACCGTCGTCGTCATCCTCGTCGGCGTGTTCGCGGCGATGGCGATCCCGCAGGTGACGGTGCAGCTGCGCGATCGGCGCGTGCACGAGATGGCCCAGCGCGTCGCGCTCATCTACCAGCAAGCGCGCCTCCGCGCGATGGGTCAGGGCGGCGCGATCCTCGTCCACTACGACAACACGACCGGATCCGGGAAAGGCGTGTTCGTGACGAAGGAGGGCCTCGTCGGCGGCACCCAGACGAACCCCTGCGCGCTCGGCCCGGTGTCGAACTGCTCCGCGGTGAACTGGACGGACGGCAACACCCAGAACCGGACCATCGAGTCCGTGGACGTCGGCACCGAGCCGGGCCTCAACGACACCGCCCAAAATCTCCCTGTCGCCGTCTACGCCGAGCTCACCCCCGACAGCGCCGCGCAGAGCAGCGCGGTCATGGAGCTGTGCTTCACGCCGCTCGGTCGCTCCTTCGTGCGCTACGGCACGACCGGGCCCTTCTCCGCGCTGACCGGCGTCCCGCAGTTCAGCGTGTTCCGCGGCGCGAGCTCGGCGACGCCGACGACGGATTCCCGAGTGCGCACCGTGCTCATCCTGCCCACGGGCACCGCGAGGCTCGCGCTATGAGCCGCCGCTTCGGCCGGAGCCTCGCGCGCGGATACACCATCGTGGAGCTGGTGATGTCGCTCGCGGTGCTCGCCATCGGCGCGAGCGGCGTCATCGCCATGCAAAAAGTCGCGGTCGCCTCGAACCGCCACGCGAAGGATCTCTCCATCGCCTCACGCATCGCCGAAGCCTGGGCCGACCAGCTCGCGATGGACGGATCGATGTGGACGATCACGACGGCGGGCGTGCCCACCTTGTCGAACACCGTGTGGCTCCAGCTCGCGAACCCCGGTCAAGTCGTGGACTGGTTCGTCCCCACCTACAGCGCGCTCCGGAACTTCGGGCCCGCCTTCAGCGCGCTCGGCGTCCCGCTCGATCCGGCGGTGAACGCGTCGCTCGCGCGCTTCTGCACGCACATACGGTTCGCGTACCTTCACAACGCGACCCGGGGCGCCGGCGTCATCCGAGCGCAGGTGCGCGTCTTCTGGACGGCCGAGAACTCCGCGACGGCGATCCCCGCCGCCGCGCAGGGCAACCTGTGCGCCGTGACCGACGCGATGCTGTCGAGCAACATCGGCGCCTTCAACGTCATCTACCTGACGACCTCGATCGCCGAGGCGCCCCAGGGGCTCCTATGAAGCGACTCTTCGATCGTCTAAGGGCGGCGTCGCGGGACCTGACGCTCGGCTTCACCCTGGTGGAGCTCATGGTCGCGCTCACCGGAGGGCTCTTCGTCTCGGTCGCCGTCTTCATGCTCGCGAAGCAGGCGACCGGGCTCTACCAGTCCGAGGCGCGCATGAGCAACGCGACGCTCGGCTCCGTCGTCGGCTTCGAGCGGATGCGGCTCGACATCGAGCGCGCGTCCTTCCTGGTCACGCCGAACCTGCGCCACGATCCGGCCGTCTGCGTGAGGCCGGACGCGACATGGCCAGCGTACTTGTCGCATCTCGCCGGGATCTACATCCAGCCGACCGACACGACGGGCATGCCCGTGCAGCGCGGCAACCACATCACGCCGGACCAGATCACGCTCGCCGGGAGCTACACGTCTTCGGATTCGTTCCCCGCGGCGGTGATCCAGGCGTCGGGCACGAACCACATCGTGCAGCTGGACATGACCTTCGGCGGCATCGCGCGCCTGGGATACAGCGCGCTGACCACCGCGAACGATCAGCGCGCGCTCTTGCTCACGGTGTTCGGCCAGGGTCGCGCCTTGCGCATCGTCGACACCGAGGGCCACGAGCAGTACGGGACCATCGAGGACGTCCAGGGCGGGAGCGTCGCCACCATCTTGCTCAAGCAGTCGGCCCCGCCGATCGCGTATCTGGGGCAGAACGCGACGGGCAAGTGCGGCGTGATGGGAACCGGCGCGCAGCACGTGGTGAACGTGGTGAACATCGTCCGCTACTCGATCAAGGACATGAGCACCGACGCGCGCTACGCGCCGCTGTTCTCCGCGGGCACCACCACGGCGGGCCCCGGCGCGACGCCGGCCACCGACGTCGGCCGCACCGAGCTCGTGCGCGAGGAGCTCGACACGTCGGGCAACGTGATCACGGATTCGGCCGAGATCGTGTCCGAATTCGCCGTCGATCTGAGCTTCGGCGTGACCGTGTCGGAGCTCGCGTCCGGCGCTTCCGGCGGACAGATCGAGCAGCTCGAGACGTTCGCTCCGGGCGTTGCGACGCAAGCCTGGGCCGGGGACACCACGACGATGGACGCGCTCCACGGTCCGCAGCGCATCCGCGGCGTCCGGGCGCGGCTCAGCGTCCGTTCGCGCCAGGCCGATCGCTTGTCGGGCATGCCCGACGGCGGGTCGTTCGGGCCCGGGCTCTACCGCATCGGCGTCGGCACGAACGGTGCGGGCCCGTTCGCGCGCGTGCGGACGGTTCAGGCGGACATCGCCATCCGCAATCAGCGGGGGGTCGCGTGGCTGTGAAGCGACGGACGCACGAACGCGGCGCCGCGCTCTTCGTGGTGGTGCTCGTCATTTCGCTGCTCACGGCGATCGGCGTCTTCGCCATGCACGCGACGAGCCTCGCGCAGCTCTCGTCGGGCTACAGCCGGCGCGCGGCGTCGGCCTTTTACCTCGCCGAGCTCGCGGCGAACCTCCGCGTCGCCACCATCGCCGACGATCCCTCGAGCTACGTCGCGATGAACTCACCCGGCCAGTGCTACGCGTCGAAGGCGCTCACGCCGCTCTTGCCGACGAACACCATCGACTTCTGCGTGCCGATGGAGCGCACCGACGCCATCCGCATGGCGAACGCCGACAACAGCGGCATCTCGACGGATCCGGAGGGCTTCTTCGGAGCCCTGAACCGACCGGACGTGCCCTCCGACCAGGCCGTCGACGCGATGATTCGCGTCGAGGCCACCGACCATCACCCGCCGCCGAAGCCGCTTCAGGGCTTCCAGATCGCGGGCAACATGCAGATCGTGCAGGACACGCTCACGGTGAGCGCTGCCCTCATACCGCTCACCACCGCCGCCGCGGGACAGTGCACCGTGTCGGTGATGCGTTCTTCCGAAAGGCAATGGCTGCGCGGCTACGTGACCTACGTCCAGTCCGGGCCGCCCACGATGCATTGAAAATGAGAAACCTACGTATCGTCAAGAGGAGCGCCGTCGCGTGCGGTATCGTGTTCTCGGCGTCCGCCGCCTTCGCGCAGACGGAAGGTCCGGACGTCGTCACACAGCAGCCGAACGTGCTGCTCCTCGTCGATACGTCGGGATCCATGGAGTGGAAGTCGTCCGGCGACGTGTCGCCCGCGTGCGACCCGACGCACCCGAACACGGCCACGGTGTCGACGAACGAAAAGAGCCGGTGGATCGAGCTCGTCGAGACGCTGACCGGCACCATCGACGACTACAGCTGCTACGCCGAGCCGCGCAACGCATCGTCGAATTTCTCGCAGGAGTTCCAGCTCAGCGCCGCGAACCCGCCGTACGATCTCGGTTACGGCGACGTCTACAACCGGCCGATGAGCGATCTGTGCGCGCCGGGGCCCGGCGTGCTGCCGCAGATCAATTCGCCGTACGACTTCCCCACCGGCGCGATCACGTTCCGCCCCTTCGTCGGCGGCTCCATCGCTCTGAACGGTTATCAGGGCGGCGCGACCACCTTGACCACCTCGCCGTGCGCGTTCAACCAAGAGCGTGACGGCTTGCTGGACGCCTTCGACGGCCTCTTGCGCTTCGGCCTGATGACGTTCGACACGCACCCCGATCCGGGCACCGGCGTGCTCAACGGCAGCGCCAATTTCAAGAACGGCATACAGGGAACGTGGAGCTACTATCTGACGAGCCCTTCGCGCTGCAACCGCATCGGCGGCGCGCCGGAGTGCGTCTCCGGAGGCACGAGCGATCCCACCGGGTGCTGCGTCGGGACGCCGTGGAACTGCAACACGCCCGCGGCTTTCGAGGTGGGCGCGCGCAACGCCGCGGCGCCGCCGTGGGAGGGGCGCATGGTCGGCTTCGGTCCTTCCGCCGAGGATGGGACGAAGCGCAACGAGTGGATCCAGGAAGTGTTGCTCGCGACGCGGCCGTACGGCGCGACGCCGATCGCCGGCATGCTCGACGACGCGCGCAGCTTCCTCTGGTACGACGACACCGCAGATCCGCTCAACAACGGCCAGTTCTTCGGCCCGTCGAAGGATCCGCTCGTGAGCGCGCAGTGCCGCCCGAACTACATCATCCTGCTCACCGACGGCGTGCCGAACACCGATCTCCGGCCTTCGTGCGAGCAGGGCATGTCGAGCGCGATGTGCCCGTACGACAAGCCGGAGAACATCGCGAACGATCTGGTCACGTCCACGCAAAACCCGCAGGTGCGCACGTTCGTCGTCGGCTTCGCCCTCAGCACGGTGAACCTGAACGGAACGCCGATCGACTGCGGCACGATGGATCTCTCGGTGTGCACGCCGCCGCCCTCCGATCCGTCGCTGCAGGCGTGCTGCACGTTGAACAACATCGCCTACAACGGCACGCCGGTGTCGCTCCGCGGCAAGCCGCCGGCGCAGGTCGGATATCCGCCGGACGACCACGCGGTCTTCCCGAAGAACCCGACCGAGCTGCGCAGCGCCCTCTCCCGCGTGTTCCAGACCCTGCTGAAGCAGGTCACGGGCCGAACGTCTCCGGTGACCGCGACCGCGTCGGCGAGCGACCGCTCCGGCGCGACGGGCTACGAATTCACCAGCGGTGCGAAGGTGCTTCCGACCGGCCTGTGGGAGGGCGTGCTCGACCGCCAGCGACTCACCTGCGATTCCAGCCTGAACTCCGTCGTGCAGGACGTGGACGTGAGCAAGGGCGACGACTTCATCGCGAACGTCAACGTGAACCCGACCGCGAGCGACCGGGTCGTGTTCAGCTTCCAGCCCGACGTCGTGACGAACTCGACGCAGCGAAACGCCACCTGGACGCTGCGCCCCTTCTATCAAGATCCGTCCGTCGACGACGGGCTCGGTCATTATTCGGGCACGCAGACCGCGTTCGAGAACCCGACGAACTTCGCGACGGACATCGATCCCGAGTCGATGAAGATCACCAACACGACGTGCGGCACGGCCGCCTCACCCGTCGCTCCAGCGACGTGCCGTACCCAGCTCTTGAACTGGCTCGTGGGGCTCCCGAACGCACAGCCCGTCAGCCGCTGCCCGCAGGTCGGCGCCGCGGACTGCAGCGTCATCGGCGACATTTTCCATTCGCTGCCGCAGCTGCGCGCGGGACAGCCGAACGAGTTCATCCAGGACGACTCGTACCTGCAATACGCGGCGGATCTACACCTGCGCGACACGCTGCTCTACGTGTCCAGCAACGACGGGTTCTTCCACGCCTTCCGCGTGGCGCCCGGAGATCCGAGCGACACCACGCATCAGGTCACGTCGAACAAGAACAACGAAGAGTGGTCGTTCATCCCGCCGGCGGTGCTGCCGGAAGTCGCCTCCATGTACCCGTCGGTGACCACGCCGACGTTGAACCGCATCCCCGCGCTCGACGGCGTCCCGGTCATCAAGGACGTGCCCGTCACGGTCGGCGGGCCACGCCAGCTCACGTCGAACTACCCGTACCGCTTCGAGCGCAAAGCAGCGCCGGACGCGACGCAGAACGAGAAGAACAGCTTCCGCACCATCGTCGTTCAAGGCTACGGACCGAAGATGGGCGGTTACTTCGCCCTCGACGTGACGAAGCCGACCATCGACCCCGCGAACCCGACCACGACGGGCCCGACGTTCTTGTGGCAGCTCTCGACGGACGCCGCTGGAAATCAGCTCTTCGGCAAGGGAACGTCGACGCCGCTCATCACCACCGTCTACATGGACACGAAGCTCGCCACGTCGCCGGTGCGCCTCGTCGACGTCGCGGTCTTGCCGGGCGGCACGGGCGACGCGCCGACGGGCCCGAGTTGCGCGGCCACCGGCGACACCGCCACGGCGATCGCCGCCGACGACGGCAGCAAGAGCTACCGCGCGACGCTGCGCTGCTACGGCGTCAACGGGAACTCGCAGAACTCGATCGCCGCGCGCTCGCTCACCATCGTGCGGCTCGACACCGGGGAGATCATCCGCACCTTCCGCCCCGCGGGCGTCACGCTACCGGTCACGTTCCCGTCGGGCTCGGGGTCGGATCTCACGACCTCCGCGCTGGACGAGAACGGGACGCCGCACGATCTGAACATCGCCGCGCCGATCGTCGGTCAGCCGGTGGCGTATCCGGCGGGTACGGGCTTGCCGGCGGACCGGATCTTCGTGGGCGACGCCGAAGGTCGTCTGTGGCGCGTCGACGTGTCGAACCCGGACACGACGAAATGGTCGATGAATCTGTTCTACGATCCCTACGACGCGAACAAGCCCAACGGACAGCCGATGCAGACGCCGCCCGTGCTCAGCGTCGATTCGAAGGGACAGATCACCGTCGCCTTCTCCACCGGCGACCAGGACGACTTGACGCCGGATCCGAACCCGAACGCACCCACCACCTTCAACTTCGTCACGTCCCTCACCGAGGCGGTGACCACGGACACCTCGGGCGTCACGCATTTCCAGTCGCACCTCAACTGGAGGCAGGAGTTCGACGGCGGCAAGCGCGTGCTCGGCCCGATGACCCTCTTCAACCGGACTCTCTACTTCTCGACGTTCTTGCAGACGATTTCGCCGGGCTGCAACGACATCGGGACTAGCTCCGTCTGGGGGCTCGATTATCTTCAGTCCGTGCCGTCGAGCCCCGCGCCCTTGCCGGTGCAGAACCTTCCGACCATCGACTATCCGAACGTGGTCGTGTCGGGCGTCGGTCTGCGCCAGCGTCCGTCTTGCAGCACCGTCGGCAGCGCCGTGGACGCGACCACGACGGACGCGATCCTCGGATACGGAGCGATCACCAACGTGTCGGCGACCAAGGCCGGCGCGTTCGAGCTGGTCATCCAGAAAGGCGGCGGCAAGGCCGGTAGCAGCAGCGGCAGCGGCTCCACTTCGAGCCCGAACACCATCGCCCAAGACACCATCGCCATCGACGCGCCGCGGGCAGCTGCCCGACTCGACTCGTGGGCTCCCATCATCGAGTAAGTGCCGTTCGCACCACGGCGCTCGCGCTGTGCATCGCGTCGCTGGCGGCAGGCTGCCGGAGGCGCGCACACGACGTCGCACCGGCACCGAGCGCCGCGCGCAGCGCAGTGCCCATCGACCGGCTGGCTCCGGGTGAGCTCGCGCCGGGCACCGAGGTGCTGGACGGGCTCGTGCTGCCGCACGGGATGCACGTATCCGCGCGTTTTCCGCGCATCGCTCACGCCACCGGCCCGCTCCGCGCCGAGGACGTCACCAGCTACGTGCGCGACCGCGTCGACGTGAAGCGGGTCGAGCTCGCGGCCGTGGGAACGGTATTCAACGCCGTCCACGTCCTCGGTGGAGACCCGGCGAAGACGTACCGCATCGAGGTCACCTCGTCGGGCAACGCGACGGAGATCGTCATGCACGACCTCACCCCCATCCCGCCGAAGACCGCGGACCCCACCGAGTCCGAAGCCGACAAATGGAAGCGCGCCGGCTACAAGCCGAACGGCATGCCCCTGGACCCCGCGAATCAGCGGTGAGACGGCGTTGGTTGTCGTGGGGTTTTGGTTTTTTGTCGTGTATTGAAGACGCGAGCGGCGTGGGGTTTTCTGGTCCTTCGGCGCGGGGCTTCGCGGAACCCTCGCTTGCGCTGCTCGCGCGCTCCCAGACGCGGACTCGGGGCGAGATGAAGACGCGAGCGACGTGGGGTTTTCTGGTCCTTCGGCGCGGTTCACCGCGGAACCCTCGCTTGCGCTGCTCGCCTCCGGCTGCGCTGCTCGCTCGCGGGAGGGTGCGGCGCGGGTCGAGCGGGGGTTGCCTCTCATCCCCCGCGCCCCCAGAAGCGGACACGGCGCGAGATGAAGACGCGGGCGTCGTGCGGTTTCTGGTCCTTCGGCGCGGTTCACCGCGGAACCCTCGCTTGCGCTCCTCGCCTCCGGCTGCGGTGCTCGCTCGTGGGAGGGGGCGTCACTGTTCGAGCGGGGGTTGCCTCACATCCCCCGCGCCCCCAGAGGCGGACGCTGAACGACTTGCGCTTTGCGTGACTCGTGACCGCTACACGGTGCTGAGCGAAGCGAGTCGCGCGGCCTGAGGGACGGAGGCTTTGACGCGCTTCGATGCGCGGCGGCGTACCAGTCCCTTGTCGCTGCTGGAAAACCAAAGTACCGAGCTGGGATGGAACCTCTCCGCCGCACTCCGCTCTACGCGGAGCACGTGCGCCTCGGCGCGCGCCTGGTGCCGTTCGCGGGCTTCGAGATGCCCGTCCAGTATTCGGGGATCACGGCCGAGCACACCGCGGTGCGGACGCGCGCGGGGCTCTTCGACGTGTCGCACATGGGCGAGCTGTGGCTCGAAGGGAGCGGAGCCGCCGACGCCGCCGACGGTCTGGTGACGAACTACGTGGCGCGTCAGGAAGACGGGCGCGCGGTGTATACGTGCTGCTGCAACGAACGCGGGACCATCCTCGACGATCTCATCGTGTACCGCTTCTCGCGGGAACGGGTGCTCGTCGTATGCAACGCCTCCAATCACGACAAAATCGCCGCCCATTTCGCCGAGCGAACGAAGGGGAAGACCGGCTACCGCGACGCGAGCGACGAGACGTCGCTCCTCGCGTTGCAAGGGCCGAAAGCGCTCTCCATCTTGCAGAAAGCCGGCGTCGGGATCCCCGACGCCGCGGCGTCGCTGCCGTCGTTCCGCGTTCGCGAGACCGAGGTCGCCGGCCGCAAAGCCATCATCGCGCGAACGGGCTACACCGGCGAGGACGGCGTCGAGATCTTCTGCGGTAACGACGACGCGCCGCACGTCTGGAACGCGCTCCTCGCCGCCGGCGCGTCCGAGGGCATTCTACCGGTCGGCTTGGGCGCCCGCGACACGCTGCGGCTCGAAGCCCGGCTCGCCCTTTACGGCAACGACATCGACGAGACCACGAACCCGATCGAGGCGGGGCTCGGCTGGGTCGTCAAGCTCGACAAGGATTTCGTCGGCCGCGCCGCGATCGCGAAGATCAAGGCCGAGGGACCGTCCCGGACGCTCGCGGGGTTCGAAATGTTGGGCCGCGGCGTCGCCCGGCACGGCTATCCACTGAAGAACACGGCGGGTGACACCGTCGGCGTCTGCACATCGGGCGGACCGTCGCCGACGCTCGGCAAGAGCATCGGGCTCGGCTACGTGCCCGTCGGCACGGCCAAGGTCGGAACGGGCATCGTCGTGGACTGCCGAGGCCGCGACACCGAAGCACGCATCGTCCCGACTCCCTTTTACAAGCGCGCCACGGCTCGACTCGGTTGAGCTGATCGAGAACGCCCAGGGCGGCCACCAGATCTCGAGCGGGTTGCCAGCCCGATTGGGCTCTCGTCCCGACGGGAGCCCAATCGGGTGACAGCCAAGTCGAGCGGGAACGGCCATAAGGTAGCGTAGGCAGGAAGACACTCCCCGTTGGCAATGGTAATGGGTGGCCGAAGGGAGAATGAACGATGGCCTCGACCACTGACGTGAAGGACGACCGCCGCTACACCAAGGACCACGAGTGGGCGAAGGACGAGCAGGGTAACCTCGTCGTCGGGATCACCGCGTTCGCCGTAGACCAGCTCGGCGACATCACGCTGGTGAACATCGACGTGAAGCCCGGCGAGAGCGTCACCGCGGGCAAGGCCTTCGGGACGATAGAAAGCGTGAAGACGCTGAGCGATCTCTTCGCTCCCGTGAGCGGTACCGTCGTGAAGGTGAACAAGGTGCTCGAAGAAAAGCCCGAGCTCGTCAACGAGGACTGCTGGGGAGAAGGCTGGATGGTCGTCATCAAGCCGAGCGGCGGCGCCCCCGACCTGCTCGACGCGGCCGGCTACAAAAAGCTCGTCGCGGAGTCCGCCCACTGACCATGCGCTATCTCCCCCATACCGAGGAAGAGATCGCCCAGATGCTGGCCGTCATCGGCAAGGCATCCCTCGACGATCTCTTCGCGTCCGTCCCTCCGGAGGTTCGCTTCGAACGCGACCTCGCCGTCCCGAAAGCGCTCGACGAGGTGTCGCTCATGGCGCACCTGACGGCGATCGCGTCCAAGAATACGGGGGCGACGATGCTCTCGTTCCTGGGCGCCGGCGCGTACGCGCATCACATCCCGCCCGCGGTCGACCAGCTGCTCTTGCGAAGCGAGTTCTACACGGCGTACACGCCGTATCAGCCCGAGGTCGCTCAGGGAACGCTGCAGGCGATCTGGGAGTTTCAAACTATCGTGAGCGAGCTCTACGGTCTGCCGCTCGCGAACGCCAGCATGTACGACGGCGCGAGCGCCACCGCGGAAGCCGCGCAGATGGCGCGCCGGTTGACGAAGCGCGATCGCGTGCTCGTGAGCCGCTGCGTCCATCCCGACTACCGCAAGGTGACGGAGACGTATCTCGGCGGGCCGAGCGGCGGCCACTACGTGGAGGTCGCGCTCGGAGCCGACGGCGCGGCGTCGAGGGCCGCAGTGGAGCAAGCCCTCGACGACGACACGGCCTGCGTCGTCATCGGTTACCCGAGCTTCTACGGACCCATCGCCGACGTCGCGGAGATGGCGCGCGTCGCGCACGCGCGCGGAGCGCTCCTCGTCACCGCGTGCGCCGAGCCGTACGCGCTCTCCATAGCGGAGTCGCCTGGAGCGCTCGGGGCCGACATCGCCGCGGGTGAAGGGCAGCCCATGGCTTGCCCGCCGAGCTTCGGCGGTCCCGGCGTCGGCCTGTTCGCCTGCCGCGAAGATCGTCAGTACCTGCAGCAATTGCCGGGCCGCCTGTGCGGCGCGACGGTCGACGCGGAGGGCAAACGCGGTTTCGTGCTCACGCTGTCGACCCGCGAGCAGCACATCCGGCGCGAACGCGCGACGAGCAACATCTGCACGAATCAGGGCCTGCTCGCGCTGTCGCTCTGCATCCGGATGAGCATGCTCGGCAAGCGCGCGTTCGTGGAGGCCGGCAAGCAGTGCCTGTCCAAGGCGACCTATTTGCGCGAACGGATCCTCTCGCTGCCGGGCTACTCGGCGACCTTCGCGACGGCGCCGTTCTTCAACGAGTTCGCCGTGCGCGTGCGCGGCGGCAGCGCCGCGAAAGTCGCGACCAAGCTCGAGGCGAAGGGAATCGTCGCGGGGCTGGATCTCGGACGGATGGATCGCACCCACGCCGACAGCCTTCTCGTCGCCGTGACGGAACGCCACTCGAAGGCGGACCTCGACGCGCTCGTCCAGGCGCTCGACGCGGTTTAGCTAGCCTCGAGTTTCGCGATTTTCGCGCGCAGAAAACTCCCGATTTTCCGCGCTTCGCGAGGATCTCTCGACTTCGGGGTCGACGACGATCGTGATCTGTTCTTCCAACCCTCGCTCAAGTCGAGGCTACCGCTCTTCCCGCGGCGACGGGAACGGGTTCGGCATCCACTGCTGGCCGCTCGTCCGGTGCACCGTGAGGCGCGCGAGGTCGATGCCGAACACCGCGGTGGTCGTGGTGAGCTCGTGGCCGTCGCGCGCGGCCCCGAGCGACAGGGTCAAGCCCCAGGGACCGCCGAGCACGAGCGTTCCCGCGTACCCCGGCGAGGGATTCCACGTACGCACGATCGCGCCGAGATCGATCGCGCCGCCCCAGGTGCCGCGCGCGAAGCCCCCCGTCGCAGTTCGAAGGAACGCGCCGAAATCGGTGCCGTCTCCGAAATGGGTCTGCATCCGGAACAGACCGCCGAGCACGACGGACCCCGCCGGAGTGGAGCCGAGCCCGGCATCGACCTGCAGCGCGGCGTC
Organism: Polyangiaceae bacterium; assembly: GCA_035547195.1. Classification (GTDB taxonomy): domain Bacteria; phylum Myxococcota_A; class Polyangia; order Polyangiales; family Polyangiaceae; genus DASZVB01. The sequence continues at coordinate 62,249 of DASZVB010000059.1, read as the reverse complement.
TCCGTGCCCCGAAGTGTGCGGCGCGAACACGCCCGACACGCCGCCGCCGAGGAACAGCCAGGAAGAGACGTCGGCGCGGGCCGGGGCCGGCACCAAGAACACCACTGCCGCGGCGAGGGGCGCGACGAAGGACGAAAGCCGTAAAGACACGCGCGCCCCGGGTACCATGGCCGTCGCGAACGAGAAAGCCCCGAGTCGGCCGGGCTACTTCCGCGACGTGATCGCGTCCACGACGCGATCGACCACCCTGTCGTCGAAGAGCAGCGTGTTGTGGCCCGCGTCCCCGACGACGAGGCGGTCGCCGACGGGGAAAGTCGTGTCGGCCGACACGGCGGTATCGGCGGTGCCGAAGATGGATAAATGTGGAATGCCCGCGTAGCAGGCCGTCTCCGCCAGACGCCGCAGCGCGGGGCTCCCCCGCTGCATGTCGCGTCCCGCCGGACCGGGCAGGAGCCACGCGCCGCGAGCGCCGTCGAAGGGCGCCGCCACGGAGATCGTCTGCACGACGCGCGCGTCGTGAGGCATTTCTTGAACGAACCACCGCACGGCGAGCCCTCCCAAACTGTGGCCGACCAAGTGGACGCGAGCGCCGCTCGGGAGACCGTGGAGGATCGACGCGATCTCACCGGCGACCTCCCGCACCCCGGCTCGGGGTCCGTAGGTGAAGGTGACCACGAAGGCCTTTCGCGCCTCGAGCTTGCGACGAAGCGGCCGCCACGCGCCGCCGGTCGCCAGCGAACCATGCACCAGCACGGCAACGTCGTCGCCCGGGCGGATGTCGAGCGGAACCGAACGCTCCAGATCCAACGGCAGCAGCGTCGCCAGACGAATGAGAGCGCGTGCTTCGCGCGTCGCGGCGCGGATGAAGCGCACGTTGTCCGGTCGAGCGCGCGTCCTTTCCGCAGAAGTGGGCATCACAGCGCCCTTATACAGCGGCCCGCCGGATCGGGACAGTTTCGGCATGGCCTGCCCGCGGGTCCGTGTTACGACGCGCGCCGCCGACGAGCGCCTCCATGCCGATCAGAACGGAATTCATCCCGCCCGACGGCGCCTACCGCCACGAAATCGTGGTGGAGCCCTCGGATATCGACGAGCTCGGACACGCGAACAACGTGGTGTGGGTGCGCTGGGTCAACGAAGCCGCGATCGCGCATTCGCGGTCGGTGGGCCTCGACCGCGAACTCTATTTCACGATGCGCGTGATCTGGGTCGTCCGGCGGCACGACATCGAGTACCTCGCGCCGGCGCTCGAAGGAGAGACGCTCCAGGCGCTCACGTGGGTGGCCGATCTCCGCGGCGCGACGTCGCGGCGGCGCACGGTGATCGAACGTCAGGGCCGCACGTTGCTGCACGCCGAGACGACGTGGGCGCTCATCGACACCGATACTTCGAAGCCGCGCCGCATACCGAAGGAAATGATGCAGCGCTACGGCTTCTCCACGGAGACGCCGTGAGGCTCGTCGGGCGCTAGGCGAGATCCGTCGCGATCTCTTCCAGCGTCCGGCGCACGAGCGCGGCCTCGGCGCGATACGCGGGATGGTCGACGCCGAGCACGACGTTCGCCTTCTTCGAAATGACGGAGCGCGCGGCGGCGTCGCCCAGCGGATACTTGACGTAGTGGACGGCGGTCGTTCGATCGGGCCGCACGCCGCGGGTTTCGTTCCGTGCGGTGGTGCGCTCGCCGTCCACCTCCAGATAGAACTTGTCCTCGACGCCCGCGAGCTCGACGAGCATGCGCTCTCTTTCCGTACGCTCCGGGAACTCGATGAAGATGGTCGCGCTGAGCTCGTTCTTGCTCGGCAAGAGCTCGTTGTACGTCTCGATCTCGTGCAAAATCGCGTCCTCGCGCGTGATGCGCTCGGTGCGGATCATTTCCTGGATCTGGTAGAGCACCGTGTCGCGGTTCTCGAACAATACCGTCAGATTTCCGCCGACCGCCACCCGTCGCAGCCGCTTGAGCTCGATGACGCGGCGCCGGAAATGCTCCCGCACCTCTTCGTACTCACCGAGCTCCAGGATCTCGCTTCTTTCGACTGGCTTCACTCGCCGCCTCCCTTCGCACGCTCGCTCCCGGGCTAATCGATGTCGATGCCGTACGCCCGCGCCAGCGCCACCGCAGGATGGATCATCTTACGTCCGGTTTGTTTCAAAACGCGCTGGCCGGCGAGCGCGCAATCGCCGACGACCAGATCCGGCGTATGTTCCTCGATGTCGCTCGCGAGGCGGGCGGCGTAGCGAGCGCCTTCTTCGTAGAACCGCGCTTTCATGCCCCAGGTGCCGTCTACCGCCGAGCAGCGCTCGACGACACGCACCTCCGTGTCCGGGACGCGGGATAGCACACGAGCGCCGGGGATCGCGATCTTCTGCGCCCGAAGATGGCACGCCGCGTGATACGCGACCTTGCCGAGCGATTGGACGAATCCCTGGTCGAGCTTCTTCTGGACGCGGAGCTTGTCGAAGAAGCCCATGAGATCGACCGCGGCCGCCGCGACGCTTCGGGCGCTCTCCGTGCCGACGTACACCGGCCACTCCTTCTTCATCGTGTAACCGCAGGTCGGGCCAGGCGTCACGATGGGGAGCCCGCGCGCGACGAACGGCTCGAGCACCGCGACGTTCGCCTCCATCTTCCGGGTGGCGGCGCCGACGTCACCGCCGTCGAGGTTGGGCATGCCGCAGCAGTCGAGCCCCGAGGGAACGACGACGCGGTAGCCGTGGTGCTCGAGCACACGCACCGCCGCCCGCGGGGCGTCGGTGAAGTTGTAGTTCCCGTAGCAGGTCGCGAACAGGACGACCTCGCCGGCGCTGCCGGCGTTCGGCGGCGGCGTGTGCCTCCGCGCCCAGCTGTCGAACGACGCCGGCGCGATCGGCGGCAGCGGGAACTCCGCGGAGACGCCGGTCGCGCGCTCGACCAAACGGCGAACGAGGCGGCTCGCGCTGACGAGGTTCGCGGCGTGCGCGCCGGGCCCCGCCGAGAGCCTGCCGATGAGCCCTGGCTCGCCGAGGACGCGGTCCACCACGGGGATGCCTTCCCTGCGCGCGCGCTGCGCCTTCTCCCGTGCCATGAGCCGCGGAAAATCGAGGAGCTCGGACGCGCCCTCGTCCGCGGTGTAGGGGCACTTGATGTAGCAGAGCTTGCACTGCCAGCAGTGGTCCGCGACTTCTCCGATCGTCGCCGTGTCGACGGTCTCGGCGCCCTCGGCGCGGCCCGCGTCTACCTGGCGATCCACGGCCCGAAATAGAATTGGAAACGAGCCGCAGTAGCCGACGCACATGCGGCATTCGTGACAGACCTGAAAGGTCCTCCGCAGCTCCGCCTCCAGGTCGCGCTCGTCCCAGTAACGGGGCTCCCGCGGATTCCATTCCGGCGGAGCTGCGGGTCTCCTGTCGGGCACTCCCATGCGCGACTGAAGACGGTTCGTTCAGTCGTTCAGGGATTTGGCGGCTTTGTCGAAACGGCCGGCGTGCGACTTTTCCGCTTTGGCGAGCGTCTCGAACCAGTCGGCGATCTCGGCGAAGCCTTCCTCGCGCGCGGTCTTGGCCATGCCGGGGTACATGGTCTCGTATTCGTGCGTTTCGCCCGCGACCGCGGCTTTGAGGTTCTTCAGCGTGGGGCCGATGGGGAGACCCGTCGCCGGATCGCCGACTTGCTTCAAGAACTCGAGATGACCGTGGGCGTGGCCCGTCTCGCCGTCGGCCGTGTCTTTGAAGAGACCGGCGACCTCCGGGTAACCTTCCACGTCCGCCACCTTCGCGAAGTAGAGATAACGGCGATTCGCCTGCGACTCACCGGCGAACGCGTCCTTCAGGTTCTGGTGCGTCTTGCTTCCTTCGAGCTTCGCCATGAACACTCCTCGCCCCTTCCTCGTCGAACGCCCGCTGCCTTCGGACCTGTCGAAGGGGATCTGAACGATAAAACGTCCGCTCCGCGGGTCAACAGCTGAGAAATCTCCTCATATTGACGGCTGAAATCGGCCTGGCCGCGTCTCTCGTCCGGCAGTCCTCTCGCGGGTTTTCGTTCGTCACCGCTCCATCCTGAACGCCTGGGCGCGTCGGATGCGGTTGAAAACAGCCGGCGCCGGCCCCGCCGGTGTTCCCACTCGCCTCTCCGTGGCGGATCGTGATCGCTTCTTCCAAGGACCGTCGGCGGCGTGGCAGCGAGCGGGGCCCCAACCCCGCTCGCGCCGGAGTCTCAACGGTGTGCCGAGCGACTGAAAGTCCCTCTAGCCTCGAGTTTCGCGATTTTCGCGTGCAGAAAACTCGCGATTTTCCGCGCTTCGCGCGGATTTCTCGACTTCGGAGTCGATGCGGCACGCTTCAAAAGTGGCTCTTGCCCTCCACGGCGATCGTGATCTGTTCTTCCAAGACCGCTCAAGTCGAGTCTAGACGGACCCGAGCTCGATGTGGTGACGGGCCTTCGAGGCGAGGGCGTGAACACCCATGATCATGATCGCGAAGCGTTCGTCCTTCGTCAGGCCTTGCTTGTACCGGTAATAGATTTGCTGGATGACGACGGCCGTCTTGAACATGCCGAACACGTAATAAAAGACCGGGTTCGGGACCGTCTTGCCGGTCACCTGCTGGTACCGCTCCACGATTTCACGGCGAGTGAGCGAACCTTTCGCCGTCGTGGGACCCCATCGCATCACCTGGATGGCGTCGTCGTCACCGGGCTCGACCCAGTACCCGAGGAGCGTCCCGAGATCCATGAACGGATCTCCCAGGGTGGACATCTCCCAGTCGAGCACTCCGACGATTTTGGTGATGTCGCTCGCGTCGAGCACCACGTTGTCGAGCTTGTAGTCGTTGTGGATCAGCGCCGCGCCGCTCTCTTTCGGGATGCGCTCGGCGAGCCACTTCGCGACCTCGGTGACGGCCGGGATGTCATCGGTCTGCGAGTCCGAGTAGCGCTTCGTCCAGCCGGTTACTTGCCGCTGCACGTAGCCTTCGGGTTTTCCGAGATCGCCGAGCCCAGCCTTCGCGTAATCCACGGCGTGGATGCGGGCGAGGTTGTCGATCAAGTTCGTGTGCAGTGAACGCAGCGTCTCGGGCGGGAGCGACAGGTTCGGCGGGAGCTCCTTGCGCAAGATGACGCCCTGTATCCGGCGCATGACGTAGAAGTTCGCCCCGAGGACGGCCTCGTCCTCGCAGAACGCGACGGGTTCCGGCGCGAGGGGATAGGCGCCGTGGAGCTTCGACAGGATGCGAAACTCCCGTCCCATGTCGTGAGCGCTCTTCACCTTGCTGCCGAAGGGCGGGCGGCGCAGCACGTACTCGCGGCCGTTCGCCTGGAGCAGGTATGTGAGGTTGGAGTGGCCGCTCGGGAACTGCTTCAGCTTGATTTCCGAGATACCGGAGAGCTCGGGAACGTGGTCCTTCAGGTACGCGGTGAGGCGCCCGACGTCGAGTTCTTCGCCCTCTCGGATCTCCCGCGGGCGATCGATGAAATCGCTCATGCCGCGCCGATCTTTATCGCGATCATCAGCCGTTAGCCATCGGCTATCGGCTGTCGGCCAGAAAACGCTGAACGGCTGACGGCTGACGGCTAATTGCTGACGGCTAATTGCTGACGGCTGACTGCTTCATTGCTCGCGCGATGGCGCGCTCGATCTCGGTGGCCATGACGGCGCCCTGATGCCGCCACACCTCGGTCCCGTCCGGAGACAAGACGATGGTCGTCGGAACGGTGTCGATGGGACCGAACGGGCCACGCGCTTCGAGCGTCGCCTGATCGGCCATCGCGATTGGAAAAGGCAGTTCCATGGTCGCCGCGAAGGCCTCTGCGAGCGGCGCGTTCTTCGGCGGCTCGAGCGCGAGCGCGAGGACGGAAAGGCCACGGTGTCGTCGAGCGCGGATTTCCGAAAGCTCGCGCACGATGACCTGTGAGCCCAGATCGTACGTCGCGATGACGGCGATGACGACCACTTTGCCGCGATTGGTCTCGGAGCTGATCCGCTTTCCGTCGAGGGCGAGGTAGTCGTACGCCGGCCTCGCTTCGGCGTGCGGCGTCTCTGGACGCGCGCCTTCGCTGGACGCGCACCCAACGAGGAGCACGGCGGCGACGAAGGGCGCGAGGTTCATCCCACCGTGCGCTACGGAGCCACCGTGAGGCGCGCCGGAGCTTCGCCGCCTGGGCCGAAGAGGTCGGCGAAGACGCTGAGCGCCTCGGGTAGCGTGCCACCCGTGCGCGTGTGCGCCACGACGGTGATGGCGAGATCGTCGACGACGGTGCCGAGCGGCGTGGCCTCGACCTCGACGCCTCCGACGAATTCACCGGCGCGCGGCGCGTGATCGCGCTCGACGATCGGGTCGTGCTTGACCCAGTCGAAACCTTCGGCGGGGCGATAGCCGCAGGCGAGCACCTGCACGAAATCCAGATAGAGCGGAGCGACGATGACGGCGATTCGCGTCCCACCGCTCGGACGGCTGGAGAGCGCGAAGGCCGAGGTCGTGGGCGTTGCATCGGCCTGCACCGGACCGAGCGCGGCCAAGATGCGCTGACGCCGTCGCGGATCCGTCTCCACCGCGAGCAGCGGAGCGTAGACGGCGATGGGGGGCACCGCGACGCGATCTAGATCGTGCTCCAGCGCGGCGATCCAATCATCGCGCGCGGGGCCGGCGAGCTCCTTGTACGCCATGGCGGCGGCGAGGGCGGCCTCCGCGTCCGTGGCGAGCCGCGCGAGAAAAGCACACCACGCATCGACGAGCCGCGCGTCGGCTCCGCGCGCCGGCACGCTTGGCAACGGCGTCGCGTCGCTCCTGTGTTCGCCGGCATGAGGAGAGCACTTCCGCACGATTTGCCGAAGCTAGAGGATCGAACGAACGATCGCAACCTGTGACACGCGACTCTTTTTCGACGTTCTCAAGTGCTCGACGGTGCTCGGTGCCCTCGCTCGCGATCGTCCGCACCGTGATCTTGTCGGTGATTTTCCGATTCGTCTTTCCACAAGCATCCCCCAAGAGCGATCTTCAGGTCTTCGATCAGCTCGCAGAGCTCGGCCGCTCGTGATCGCGGCGCGACGATCACGAGCGCGCCGCCGTCACGATCGTCCGGCGCGCCGCGACGTCCGCGCTTTCGCGGCTCGGCAAACATCGCGCCGAGCCCCTCGCTCGCTTCCATGATGCCTTTTACGAACACCACGTCCGGTTCCCGAACTCGGAGCCGCACCTCGACGAGCTCGTCCCCCAGCAGCGCGCCGAGCCATGCTTTGCCGTCCACGTCGCGGGGAGCTATACCACCGACGTGCCGGAGACCAGAGAGGACGCCGAGCGACTTCCCGAGCTGCCGCCGCTCGGTGAGGGCGACGAGACCGATTCCGATGGAGATTTTTCGGATCTCTTGCGGTCGTTCGAAGGGGACGACGGCCTCGACGACTCGGAAGCCGAAGAGCTCGACGCGGGCGTAGACCTCGACGACGAAAGCACTTCCCTCCCCGAGGACTCGGACTCCCCGCTGGACATCGGCGAGATCGTTCAGGCAAGCGACGACGAAGACGCGCTCGTCGGTGACGAGGTCGGGCCGACGGGGGAAGCGGGCAACGGCCTCTTCGACGATATCGCGGGTCTCGAGCTCGACGCCGACGACGCAGAAGGAACGGTAGAGCCGGAAGATCTCATCGACGAAGATCTTCCCGTGCTCATGCAAGAGGCCGACGAACAAGAGGGCGCCCTCAGCGACGAAGCCGATCACCTACTCGGAATGGACGACGAGGAGCCCCCGCGTCGCGCGGAGCGCTCGTGGCTCGAAGTGCCGGTCGCCCCCCTGTCCGATTGCCGCGTCGTCCGCTCCGCCAAAGGCCTCGTCGCGGCCGGAGGTGGAAGCGTCGCGATCCTCGGCGCCGAGGGCGAAGTGAACGTCCGGAGCGACGGCTTCGGCGCCCCGGTCACGACGCTCTTGCTCGACGATGCGGGCACGGTCCTGTTCGCCACGGATCGCGGTAAAGTGTTCCGGTTGCTCGGGGGCACCGCCGCCGCGGAAGAGCTCGTCGGTTTCCGCGATGCGCTCCCGTTGGATCCGGAAAAGCCCGTCTCGTTGTCGCTCGGCGGCCCGACGCCGAGCACCCGGCCAGCCGCGCTGCTGCGCGTCTCCGCGGGCGGCGGCGTGCTGCTCGAAAGCACGGATCGCGGGACGACGTGGCGTCGCGTGGACCTCGGCGGCTCGGTCCTCGCCGTCTCGGCGGGCGTTCCCCCCATGTGTATCGTGGAAGGATCCCGTGGAGCGCATTTGTTCCGCTCCGAAGCGTCCGGCGCTTTCCGCCGTCTCGACGAGGAGCTCGCCGCCAGCGATCGGACGGAGCTCGCGTCCGATCACGACGTCGTCGTGTTGCTCGATCCGGGCAGCGGCGTGCGCGTCTCCGCGGACGGCGGTGTCGGCTTCCGCACCGTCGCGGGCTGCTCGCACGCCACGGCCGTGACGGCCGGGCGCCTCGGCGGACGCCCCTCCGCGTTCGCGGCGCTCTTCGACGCGGCGAGCGGCCATGCGTCGCTCGTATGGGTCGATGCGGCGTCGGGGGACGCCTACGTCGTTTCGGAGCTCTCGCCGGATCCGGATCTCGACAACGATCTCGACGAATGGACGAAGGTCGTTTCGCTCGCGTGGGATGCGGCCGAAGAGACGCTCTGGGCCGCCGGAGCCTTCGGCGTCCGTCGCTGGCGCCGTCCTCCGAGCGCATGAGGGCTATAATGCCCGCGTCGTGACGCCGCGGATCGTCCTACGGGCTTTTTCCCTCGCTGCGCTGCTCGCGCTGTCGTGCGCTTCCGCGAACGCGAGCGCCGCGCACACGATCCGCTTCGCGACGATCGCGCCGCGCGCCTCGACGTGGGGGAAAGTGCTCGAGGCGTGGCAGAAGGCCGTCGAAGAGAAGACCGGCGGACAGATCGAGCTCAACATTTACTTCAACGAGGTCCAGGGCGACGAGCGGACCGTCGTGTCGAAAATGAGGACCGGGCAGCTCGACGGCGCCGCGCTGAGCGCGATCGGCCTCTCGCACGTCTTCAACGACGTGATGGTGCTCCAGATGCCCGGCATCACCAACTCGTGGCCGCTCGCCGAGCTCGTGCGGAACATGCTGCACGAACCCATCGAGCAGGGGTTTCGCGCCGCGGGCTTCGAGCTGCTCTCGTGGGGCGACATCGGGCTCGTCTATCAGTTCAGCAAAGGCGTGGAGGTGCGCTCTCCGACGGATCTGCGCGGCAAGCGCCCCATGGTGTTCCGCAACGAACCGATGGCGCCTCTCTTCTTCTCGCTCATCGGGCAGATCGTACCGGTGCCCCTCGACATCGCCGAAGTCCTGCCCGCGCTCCAGGCCGGGACGGTGAACGTCGTCGGCGCGCCGCCGCTGGCGGCCGAGCAGCTGCAGTGGGTCCCGTACCTCGATCACATCAATGACCAGCCGATCGTCGCGGCGATCGGCGCGACGTTGATGAAGCAAGAAAGGCTCGAAGCGATCCCCGCCGACACGCGCACGCTGTTCCGCGATATGCAGCGCCGCGCGGCGAGGGTGCAGAGCGATCGCATCCGCCAGCTCGACCTGGAAGCGCGCGATCGCCTGATGAAGCGCATGACCATCGTGCACCCGACCGACGACGACAAGATCGAGTGGTATCGGGTGTTCTTGAAGGCGGTGAAGCGCCTGCGGAACGGCGTGTTCTCGAAGCCGCTCATCGACGAGGTGCTGTCGATCACCGGCAAGGGGTGACGTGCACGCTCGCACGCCGGCGCGCGCGCCGTCACTCGTCGCCGGGGGCTCGCGCTCTCGCGGCGACGATCGCGGCGATCTTCCTGTACTCGTCGCCGAGCTTGCGATCCCGCGGCGACAGGCGCAGCGCGACGGCGAGGTGGCGTTCGGCGAGCGTCGCGTCCTTGCGGCTCTCCCATTCGAAGCGCGCGGCTTCCATCAGAAAATCCACGGCGCGCTTCGTGTCCGCGGGCGGCGCGAGCTCGATCACCTCGCGCATCCTGCCGTACGCCAGGGTCGCGCCGGCGAGATCGCCCAGCTTTTCGCGCCAACCGCCCTCGAGCGCGCGCGCTTCCGCGAGGCGCGCCGAGGGGCTCGCGATCTGACGAACGCGCGCGATCGCCTGCGGAAGATCGCCGGCTTTGGCGAGGATCTTCGCGAGATCGAGCAGCGCGTCGCCCTGCGGCTCGCCGCGGCGTTCGCCGCTCTCGATGGCGCGCTCGAAGAGCGCCACGGCGCGCTCCGTCCGGCCCGCCTCGACCAGCGCGCGACCGAGCCCCGCGGTCGCCGCGGGGTCGTCGGGCACGTACCGCAAAGAGCGCTCGAAGAGGCGGCCCGCGTCGCGTTGAAAGCCGTTCGCGAGCAGGCGCTCCGCGCAGGCCCGTGTCATCTCGTGCCGCGCGGCGCTGCCGGTCACGCTGGCCTCGAGGTGCTCCGCGTCGGCGAGCGCGCCCCTCACATCGCCGATGGAGAGCCGCGCTTCGAAGCGCAGGAGGCGCGTCGACGTCAGGCCGGGCGCCCGCGCGACGGCTTCGTCGAGCGCGATCAATTTGCTGCGCGCGTCGGTCTCGTAACCCGCGAGCTCCGCCCAGAGCAGAGCTGCGATCGGCCCGTACTCCTCGTCGTGAGTCGCGCCACGCAGCGCGGCGCGCGCGCCGTCGACGTCGCCGATGCGCGAGAGCAGCGCCGCGCCCACGGCGCCGGCCTCCGCCGGATCCAAGGCGTCCGAGAGCACCGAGAGCGACGCCTCGGCGCGACCGCCCGCGTGGACGTCGATGTCGGCGATCAGCCGCGAGATCTCGGGGTGACGCGGCGCTCGTTCGAGCGCGGCGACGTAGGAGGCGCGCGCCGATTCGAGGTTGCCGCGCGCGAGCTGCTCGTCGGCGTCGCGCACCAGGTCCGCGAGCTCCACGGCGGACATGACGGCCTTCGCGACGCCGAGCGGAGGGAACGCCGCGTCGAGCTCGACGTGCACGGCGTCGCCGCGCCCGTCGACGTCTCCGGCGCGGACGTCCGCGCTCGGCGCGCGCGCGCCGATGGCCGGCATGACCTGCCGGACGATGGTCGCCGCCGCCCGCGGCGCCGTGAACGCGCGCCCTTCTCGCTCCGCGAAACCGCCGATGGCCGTATCGACGGCGTGGAGCGCCGCGCCGAGCGCCGGCCCCTCCAGCGCCGCGCCGCGCGCGCGGGCGACGACGAAGCGCGCGTCGCCCTCCACCGGCGCCCACAGCACGTCGAAGGCGACCGCCCCGCGCGCGCCGACGAAGCCGACGCCGAGCCCGTGCGGCACGCGCCATACGGACACCGGCCTCGTGAGCCCGCCCAGCGATTCCCGCAGGCGCGTCTCTAACCACTTAGCGAGGCGTCCGGTCTCCACGCCGACGACGAGCCGCTCGAGCCGCCCGCGTCGGTGCCGAAACACCCGCACGCCGCCGGAGAGATCCACGGGGAACTTCAGGTTCGGGAGCGTGACGTCGAGACGCTCCACGCGGAGCGGACCGAGCTCGAACCCCTCGTAGAGCTCGAGCCCGAGCGCGCCCCGGGTGACCGTCAGCCGGAGGGGGATCCGGAGCTCGGGATCACGCGGGCCAGGCGGCGACGGGGCGCCGGAAGGTGCGCGGACGGAACGAGCCACGGCTCGATCGTAGCAGCGCCTCGTTCCGCACGGCCAAGATCACCCGACGTTGCCGCTCGCGAGCTTGGCTTTCATGCGCCGCATCAACTCCGGGAAGCCGTCCTTCTTGATGATGCGAGTGAACTGCTGGCGGTAGTTCTTAACGAGGCTCGAACCCTCGGTGATGATGTCTTCGATGCGCCAGACCGACCCCGCCTTGTGCACGATGTAGTCGATGGAGATGGGCTCTTCCCGCGCGTTGGTCCGGCTCTTGGCGGTCGTCTTGACCAGCATGCCGTCGCCTTGCTTCGATTCGCCGTCGAAGCTGACGTCGTAGCTCGCGGTGCGGTCCAGGTTCTTGCGGTAAGCGCGCTGGACGAGCTTTTTCAGCGTGTCCTGGAACTCCTTGCGCTCCGCCTCGGTCCGCTCCGCCCATTGCGCCTCGAGCGAGCCCTGGGCCAGCGCGTCGTAGTCGAGGATCGCGTCGAAGGTATTTTCGATTTTCTTGGTGTTCTCGGGCCCGCCCCCCTTGTGGATGAGGGTGACCAGCTCCGTCTGGCGCTCCTTCATGAAGCTGAGCGCGCTCTCGTCCGCGGCCATCGCGGGCGTCGCCACGGCGAGCGCCAAGGCAATCAAACAACCCCGGACAAACTTCGAGAAATGTCGCATGTCGTGTCTTTCTGATGATCCCTTCGCCGGGCCGACCGCCACTTCGACGAAGCTGGCCGGAGCGCCCCGAGACACGGGGAAGTCTCATTCGCGAAAGACGTTACGCAAGAGCAATGCCACGTAAAATGCGTGGAAACGAACGCACTTCGAGCACGCAAGGGTGCGGAAACCGCGGAGTCGCCACGGAAATTCCGGCTACGCCGGAATGCGAACCGTTGCCAGGGCGCAACACGTATCGCCGTGGTTACGGCGGCGGCGGGACGGAGCCGAGCGCGACCGTGACGGTCGCTTCGCCGTCGGAGGGCACGCGCGACCCGAGCGCCACGCGGAAACGCGCTCCCTGACCGCGCTCGCTGTCGACGGCGATCGAAAAGCCGTGCTCGTCGGCGATGCGCTTCACCACGGCGAGCCCGATGCCCGTGCCGTGCGTCCGCGTCGAGAAGAACGCGTCGAACAGACGCTCCTTCGCCTCGGGATCGATCCCGACGCCGTCGTCCTCCACGACGAGGAACCCGATGCCGCCCACCTCCTCGACGCGGACCCCGACGGAGCCCCCCGCGGTGGACGCTTGAACGGCGTTCCTCACCAGGTTCCAGATGAGTTGCCGCAGCTGAGCCGCGTCCGCGCGCACACAGAGCGACTCTTCTCCCGAAAAGACGATGCTGACGTCGGACACCGCCCGACCCGAGCGCGACGCGAGCGCGACCACCTCGCGCGCGAGCCGCGCCGCGTCCACCGTCCGTAGCTCCGGCTTGCGGGCCTTCGCGACGTCCATCATGTCCGAGACGAGGTCGTTCAACCGCGCCGCTTCGCGCTGGATGATCTCGCAGAGCTTCTTGTCCTCGTCCGAGAGCACTTGACTCGTGCGCAAGAGCTGCGCCGAGCCGGCGATCGAGCCGAGGGGGTTTCGGATCTCGTGAGCGAGCCCCGCGGCGAGCCGCCCCAGGACCGCGAGGCGTTCGGCGCTCTGCGCGCGGGCCTCCGCGGCGACGAGCTGTCCGCTGGCCGCGCGCAGTCGATCGGCGAGGTAGCTCGTGAGCAGCGTCACGACGACCACGACCAGCACGTTCAGGAGCAGGTACGACGCGAGCTGCTCGGCGCTGACCGCGTAGATTTCGGGCGATTGATCCGCAGGCGGCGCGATCCGCCCGAGGTACAGGGCCGTGATCAGCACCCCGTAGAAGGCGATGCCGGTGATCCCGGCGACGGCCGAGCCGCGCAACCCGATGAGAAACCCGCCGAGCAGACAGGTGAGCCCGTAGAACGACGTCGCTCCGCTGGTCGCGCCGCCGGTCACGTACACGAGCACCGTCCAGGTCGCCTGATCCAGGACGAGCTGCGCCGTCGCCAGCTCGACGAGCCCCTTCCCCATCCGCAGCACCGCGCCGTAGATCGCCGCGAGCGCGAACGAAGCAGCGACGACGCCGAGGACGATCTGAATCGTCGTCGAGCCGAAGTCGAAGCCGCGCTTCACGTTGACGAACGCGAGCGCGCCGATCGCCACGACGAGAAAAGCGACGCGCGCGAGGACGACCCACGCGAGCCTCCGCGCGAGCGGAATCCCCTCGACCGCTTCGGGAACTCCCAGTCTCACAGGCATCGAAGCAGGTCCGGTATGAAAGCCGGCTCAACGGCGTGAGCCGCGGCGTCTTCAGTCGGCGTGGATGTTGCCGGCGAGCGAGAAGATCGGCAGGTACATCGAGACGAGCACCACGCCGACCATGCCGCCGATGCCGACCATCATGATCGGCTCGAGCAAGCTGGTGAGAGCGGCGACGGCGATGTCCGTCTCTTCTTCGTAGAAATCGGCGATCTTGTTGAGCATCTGGTCGAGCGCGCCCGTCTGCTCTCCGACGGCGATCATCTGCACGACCATGTCCGGGAACACCTTCGCCTCGAGCAACGGCTCGGCCATGTTCTTGCCTTCGCTGATTCGCTGGCGCACGAGCATGATGCCGGCCTCGATGATCACGTTGCCCGACGTCTTGCCGCAGATCTCGAGCGCGTCGAGGATCGGCACGCCGGACTGCAAGAGCGTGCCCAGCGTTCGCGTGAAGCGCGCGACGGAGATCTTCTGCAAGACGGAGCCCATGACCGGCAGCTGGAGCAGCGACTTGTGCACGAACGTCTTACCGGCGGGCGTCCGATAAAAGTACGTCGCGCCGGTGCTGATGCCGATACCGAGGAGGATCACCAGCGGCAGGTACGAGACGAAGCTGTGGGAGAGCGCGACCATGACCCGCGTGAGCGCCGGCAGGTTGTCCTTTCCGCCGCCGAACTCTTTGAACATGTTCTCGAACGCGGGAATGACGAACGTGAGCATCACCGCCATGACGCCGATGGCGATGCAGAAGACGATGCCCGGGTAGGCGAGCGCGCCGCGCAGCTGGCGCGCGAGCTTCTGGCGCTTCTCGAGGTAGATCGAGAGCCGGTTCATGATGTTGTCGAGAATGCCGCCCTGCTCGCCCGCGTGAATCAGGTTGACGAAGAGCTCGTCGAAAATCTTCGGATGCTTGGCGAGAGCGTCGCTGAACGTCGAGCCTTGCTCGACCGAGCCCTTGACGTCCTTCAAGGCGCCCGCAAAAGTCTTGTTCTTCTGCTGGCCGCCGAGGATCTCCAAGCACTGGACGAGCGGAAGCCCGGCGTCGATCATCGTGGCGAAGAGGCGCGTGAACGTGACGAGATCCTTCGTATCGACGCCGCCGCCGAAGCTCAGGTTTATCTCGATGCCCTTCTTGCGAACCTTGACCGGATTCAGGTTCTGCTGGCGCAGGCGCTGGTTCACCGCCTCGGCGTCGTCCGCTTCCATGACGCCGCGACGGACTTCGCCGCTACGGGCGCGTGCTTCCCAGGTGAATTCGGCCATGCTCGTCGCTCGGCGTGCCTTTCGCCAGGGTAAAGCTTAACCCGGGCGCGCAGGCGAACCCAAGGTAATGCGCCCCCTTCGAGGCAATCTTTCCGTCGAACCACCTGTTTTTCGTCCATCCACCCACATGAGCGCCCCATGCGCGTCGTGACACTGGAGAATCTCGCGCGAGCGTTCATCGTCGATCGCGGGGTCGCGCCGGCCGCCGTGCTCGCCATCGGCGCTCGCGCGGCGACGGGTTGGCGCTTCGCAGCCGGTGCGCACGGTGTGCGCTCCCGCGAGCGCCCCGCGAAGGTCCACGAAGGAACGCCCTTCGACCTCGCGAGCGTCACGAAACCACTCGTCGCGGCGACGATCGCGCGGCTCGTCCGGGCCGGCGTGCTCGACTGGAAAACGCCGCTCGCCGCCGTCCTTCCCGAGCTCTCCGCCACGCCGACGGGCCCGGTGCGGCTCGAGCTCTTGATCGCGCATCGGGCGGGCGTCGACGCTCATCGCGCGCTCTACGCACCCCTCGTCTCGGGGCACGCCGTCGAGCCCGCGGCGATGCTTCTGGCCGCGGCCGAATCGCGGCGCGCCGATTGTGCCGGCGAGCCGCCCGAGGAAGGCTTCGCTCCGCTGTACAGCGACCTCGGTTATCTCCTAGCCGGCGCCGCTGCTTCCAGAGCCGCGGGGCTTCGACTCGCGGAGCTGGTCGCTCGCGAGACGAGCTCGGTGCTCGGCCTGGACCTCGCTTCTGCCGCGTCGTACGCCGCCACGCGGCCCGATTTCCTCGACGAAGTGGCCCCGACGGAGGTCGTCGCCTGGCGCGGCGGCGAGATCGTGGGCGCGGTTCACGACGAGAACGCCTGGGCGTATGCCGGGCACGGCATCGCCGGACACGCCGGCTTGTTCGGCACCGCCGAAGGCGTCGCTCGTTTCGGGGCGGCCTTTCTCGACGCCCTTTCGGGGGCCGACACCGGCTGGCTGACACCGGTGGAAGCGCACGTTTTGAGTCGGCCGCGCCCGCTCGGGACGCTCCGCGCCGGGTTCGACGGGAAGGCTGCGGAAGGCTCGGCTGCAGGCACCCTTTTTGGCCCAAAGTCGTTCGGACATCTGGGGTTTACGGGAACGAGCATCTGGTGCGACCCCGAAGCAGCCGTGGTCGCGGTCATCCTGACGAACCGCGTGAATCCGACACGCGATAACATCGAGATCCGTAAGGCCCGGCCCCCACTCCACGACGCGCTCTTCGCCGAGGCGTGCCGTTTGCGCGAAGAGTAAGGCTCGAAGCAGGCAAAAAAGCCTTTACCGAAGAGCCGGAACGGCCGCAAACGGAGGCCGGACCGCCACGAAAAAATTGAATTATCTTCGGTGCCGACTTGGCCTCGGCGGCGAATCACGGCAGGATCGCGATCGCGGACGATGTGGAAGCTCTCCATCGAGGACGACCAGGCCAATCAGACGGTCGTCGATCTGTCGCGCGACGAGTACACGATAGGGCGTGACGTCGCGAACACGGTCCGCCTAACCGAGCGGAACATCTCACGCAAGCACGCCCTTTTGCGGAAAAACGGCGTCGGCTGGGTGGTGAAGGATCTGACCAGCTATAACGGGTGCTTCGTCAACGGGGGCCGCGTCGCCGGGGAGCGCCCGCTCAAGCACGGCGACCTCTTGCAGCTGGGCGACTATCGCCTGGAGCTCATCGACGAAGAGGTGCTCGCCCGCCTGGACCCGGAAAGCAAGACCGCGACCATCCCGGGCCGTCCGAGCCAGACCATTCGCGAGCTTCCGAACCGGCTCGTGATGATCGTCGGGCCCGCCGTGGGCGCGAGCTTTCCGCTCCTCGACAAGAGACTCGTCATCGGCCGCGGCGAAGATTGCGACCTGCCGGTGAACGACACCTCGGTGAGCCGCATCCACGCCGAGATCCACGTGATCGAGGGCGGAAAATACGAGGTGTTCGACCGGGACAGCTCGAACGGCGTGCGCGTCAACGGCGTCGAGCTGAAGCGCGCCATCCTCGACGCGGGCGACGTCATCGAGCTCGGCGACGTGCAGCTGCGATTCGTCCCCGCGGGCCAGCCTTATCTCCCGCAAGAGCCGCCGGCGGGCTCGGTCCGGCGCGCCAGCTTGGAGCCGGACCACGACGGCGCCGGGACGCGCAGCCCGACGCGCGCCGTCGCCATCGTCGCCGTCGTCGTCGCGGCCGTCGTCCTGGCCGGGGTTCTCTTCCTGCGCCACGACTCCGAGCCCACGATCGCGGCGACACCCGCCGAGGTGAGCCCCGCGGCGCGCGCTCTGCAGGAAGCCGAGGATCTCCTGGCCAAAGGCGACCTCGAGGGCGCTCTCAAGAAATCCCAACAGATCCCGGAAGACAGCAACCTGCGCGAGTCGACGGCGTTCAAAGAGATCCAGACGAAGTGGGCCGACGGCGTCCTCGCGCAAGCGGCGAACGAGACGGATCGCACGCGCAAGCGCAGCTTGCTCGATCAAATCGCGAAATCGCCGGACGTCGGCTCCATGCTGCGCAAGCGCGCCGCCAACGAGATCGCCGCGCTCGACGCCGACAGCGTGGGCATCGAGCAGCTCCCGTCGGCGGACAAGCACACCGCGAAGGGACCCGAGGCGCCGCCGCAGAACACCGCGCCGCCCGCGCCGGCCACCGTTCAAACGCCGCCACCGCCGCCGCCGCGGCACACCAAGCCGGACTCCACCAAGCCGGAACCGCGAGGTGGACTGGTGCGCGACACGCCGTTCTGACGCGCGCCGTGGAGCTCAAGGTTCGACCCGATCCCCAAGCCGCGCCGCGCGAAAGCAACGCCCCCGCCGCGAATCTCCGCGGCGTGCTGTGGTCGAAGCCGGTCCGCGCCGTGCTCACGCTACTCGCCCTCGCCGCCGTCGCGGAGCTCTCGCCGCGGCTCGAGCGACTGCGCGTCCTCACGCCGCGACCCAGCGAGCATCATGAGGCGTTTCCGGCGGTGCCGCCCGCGTCGACCGCGGTAGGAGAAGCGGAGCTCGATCGCGCCACCGAGAATCGGCCTGATCTGGCGCAACCCGAGAAGCTCGAGGCGCCGGTGCGCGCCGCGAGTCCCATCGCGCAAGGCGCGGCGGAGCCTACGGCGTTGCCGCCCGCCGACGTCTCACCGCTGCCCATCGTCGACGAGGCGCACTCGCTCGACAAGCTGTTCGCCGTGCTGTCGCGGGCCGAGCGGCACGAGCCTTCGGCCATCGCCCGCATCGCGTTCTTCGGCGACTCCGTCGTCGCCAGCGACTTCGGCACGGGGACTCTGCGGCGCCTGCTCGACGCGCGCTTCGGCGACGCCGGTCACGGCTTCGTCCTGGTCGCGAATGCCTGGCCGCAGTACTTCCACAACGACGTCTACCGAGCCGCGGACAAAGGCTTTCACGTGAGCCGCATCGTCGGCCCGCGCGCCGCGGACTCGCTGTACGGGCTCGGCGGCGTGAGCTTCACCGCGGCGCCCGGCCTGAAAACGCGCATCGGCACGGCGAAGAGCGGTGAGTACGGGCAGCGCGTGTCGCGGTTCAGCATCGCCTATCTCGCGGTACCCGGCGGCGGCTCCATCGAAGCGCGCGTCGACGGAACCCCGGCCCGCGTCATCGACACGAACGACGCCACCAAGCACGCAGGCTTCGCCGAAATCCGAGTGCCCGACGGCCCGCACGAGCTCGAGCTCGTGATCCGCTCCGCGCCGGTCCGGCTATTCGGCGTCGTCCTCGAGCGAGACGTCCCGGGCGTCGTGCTCGACGCGATCGGCGTCGTCGGCGCGCGCATCCGTACGCTCGCCGAGAACGACGCGACGCATTTCGCCGAAGCGCTCGCGTGGCGGAGCCCCGACCTGCTCGTCTTCCAGTTCGGCGCGAACGAGAGCGGCGACGGCTTCGCCTATCCCATGCCCGAATATCATCGCACCATGAAGGAGCTCATCGAGGCGATGGAGCGAGCCGTGCCCGCGGCGGGGTGTCTGGTCGTCGGCGCGATGGACCGCGCGAGAAAAGAGAACGACCACCTCGTCACCGTGCCGATCATCCCTCACATCGTCGATGAGCAGCGCAAGGTCGCCGCGGAGCTCGGATGCGCGTTCTACCCGACGTTCGAGGCGATGGGCGGCAAAGGCTCCATGGCCACCTGGGTTCGCAAAGGGTACGGCGCGGGTGACTACACGCACCCGACGAGTTGGGGCGCGGATAAGCTGGGGAAGTGGCTGTATTCGGCGATGATGAAGAGCTACGACGAATACAAGAGTCGTTCCCCCGCTCCCTGACGGGGAACATGCAACATGCAACAAACAACATGCAATGAACGCCGAACGACCCCTGAGCGTGTCGGATCATTTCACATTGCATGTTGCATGTTCCATATTGCATGTTCGCCTGAACGTCCCAACGCCGTCACTGCGGACGGGCACCCTCGAGCAACAACTTCGACATAATCGTCCCCAGCTCGGCATACCCCCGAGCCGTCAAATGAACGCGGTCCGTCCCGCCGAGCGCCGGCTCCATCGCCGCCCAGCGCCGTAGGCTCCCCTCGCCTCCCATGGCGTCGTAGACGCTGAAGTACGCGCAGCCGAGCCGCTCCGCGGTCTGGCGCTCCACGGTGTCGATTTCCGCGACCCGCGGGAGCGGCGTCCAGCCGGGGCCTTCGCGATCCGTCGGGCCGGCGACGAGACAATCGGCGTCGGGGGCCGCTTTGCGCCCGAGCGCGACGAGCTCTTCCAGCTGGGGGCCGTAGCGCGCGGGAGCGACCTCGTCGCCGACTTCGTTCGTGCCGTAGGCATACACGAACAGGCTCGGGTTCCGAAGGCGCGCTTGTTCGACCCAGCTCGCCTGATCCCACGCCAGCGGCGTCGCGATACGCGCTCCGTTGATGCCGAGATCGTCGACCACGACGCCGCCCGGATCCGCGCTCTCGACGACGGCGCCGAGGAGCTCGGGCTCGTTCGCGGCGTGACCGATGACCACGGCGGCGCCGCGCTCCGTCTGGAAGGCGACGTGGGCGATGGATCCGACCGCTGTGGTGGTCGCGTCCACGGCGTGGCTCTCGCCTCCTTCGACGGCGATGGTGCAGCGCGCGCGGTTCGTCGGCAGCCGCACGGCGACGTCCCAGCGCGCCCGGCCGCGCACGGAGTCGGCCGAGAGCTCGACGCGCAGCGTGCTGGTGGCGTCCACCGGCACGGCGCGGATCCCCCCCAAGCCGAAGACGCCGTCGTCCTGGCGCATCCAGAGCGACGGCTGCTTCGGTTCGACGCGCCACTTGCCTTCGCGCGAGATCTTCATCCCGGCGTGTCGATACACGCCCAGGCCGAGATAGACGAACCCGGGGCCGCCGGAGCCGAACGCGGCCTGGAGCGGCTTGCGGACCGCGTCGGGCCAGAAGTCCGCGGCGGTGTGCGAATCCCCGAGCCACAGGACGCGGACGGGGTCCGACCGCTGGGGCGCGTCGCGAAGCGCAGCTTGAAACCGCGCGAGCGTGGAGCCCTGCGGCACGATCGGCGTCGTCGTCGCCGGCGTCTCGACGGAACTGGACGGAGCGGGCGACGCCGGCTCGACGGGACGCGTCGGAAGCGGCGTCGTCTCCTGCGCGGGGACCTTCGCGATCGCGTTCGCGACGATGGGCGTTCGCGTCGCCGCGGCGCACGTCACGACGGAGAGCGCCGAGAGCGCCG
Source organism: Polyangiaceae bacterium (assembly GCA_035547195.1). Classification (GTDB taxonomy): domain Bacteria; phylum Myxococcota_A; class Polyangia; order Polyangiales; family Polyangiaceae; genus DASZVB01. Next base: position 41,483 of record DASZVB010000059.1, on the reverse strand, counting down.
TGAGAACGACCGCCGCGTCCCTCGCAGAATCAGGAGAGAGGGTCGTCGACTTCGGGCTCTTCATACTTGATCCGGCGCTCCTGCACCCGCTGCCGGACGAAGGCCACCAGAGCATCGACGTACGATTCGAACGGGGGACACACGACCTCCGAACCGGCGAGCACATCGTCGGTATTCCTCGTATCGTACCGCACCGGGGTCGTGATCGTATCGACGAACGCACGGGGGCTCTTCGAAACCAGGTTGAGGCCAGGTGTGCTCAAGAGCGCCTTCGTGAGGCGGGAGGGGATGAAGCCACCCGGCAGCCGTCGTCCGCCGCTCTGCGCCACGAGCTGGAAGACTTGTCTCACCGTGAGCGGCTTCGGATCCGCGAGGTGGAAAGTCTTGCCGATGGCTTGCTGGCTCGCTCCGATGCGGTGCGCCGCCTGGACCACGTAGTCGATGGGCACGAGGTTCATCGGGGCGTCGCCGCGAGCCGGGAGCAACACCGGGAAATCCTGAGGCGCGCTGAGGATCAGCAGCATCAATAAATACGGACCGTCGAAGCGGTCGACTTCACCGGTCCGGGAGTCTCCGACGATCTGCGTCGGACGCACGATGGCGATCGGCACCTCGGGCATGGCGTCCCGCGCCAGGCGCTCGGCGCGCGCCAGCGTCTCCTCGACCGGAGAACGGAAGGATTGGCGCGCCGACAGCTCCTCCTCGAGGACCAGCCCGGTCCGGTTGCCGCTCACCTGGGCGCTCGAGTGACACACGAGACACTGGAGCCGCTCGCAGACGCGCCCGAACTCGAGGATCTCACGCATCGCGCCGACGTTCACGAGCTCGGCGATCTTCCGCGAGACGCCGGGATACGTCACCTGCGCCACGTGATGGATGCGCTCCACCCGCGCGGCGAGCTCGCGGTACTCCTTGCCGCTCAGACCGAGATCGATGGCGGCGGCGTCCCCCTCATAAGCCTCCACGCGCTCGCGATCCGGCGGGTCGAGTTGATCGAGAAACGCCTTCGACTGCTCCACGAGCTTCGGATGGACGATCGCGAAGACACGCGTCGAGCGCGACGCGGAGAGCAGCTGCGCGACCATCTTGCGGCCGCGGAAGCTGGGGAATCCGGTGACGAGAACCGTCTCCTCTTTCGGGGGCATCACTCCGAGCAGTAATACGCCCCGACCCCGCCGAGCCAGACCCCAACGTCCTTTATCTGCCCGAGGTCGCAGAACTCGGCTGGACCGCTGAAGGCGGCGGCCGCGCAGTACTCGCCGGAAACGGTCGAAAAGCAATCGCCTCCGGACGCGGAGACCGTCCCCTGGCAGTTCGAACGGTCGGCGTCGTCGCAGCGGCCGCAGGTCGTGTCGAGGCAGCCCAGGTAGCAGGTGAGCTCGTGGTTACAGGTCGGGCTCAAGAACGGCGACAGGCACTTCGCGACGCCGCCGTCGTAGAGGAACTGCTGCAGGCAATCGTAACAGCCGGGGCTCGACTGAATCAGCTTGGCGAGCGCGCCCAAGCAGCCCGCGGGATCCGTGAGCCCCTGGCACGCCGTCTGCGCGAAAGAAAGATCCGACGCGCTGCAGCTCGTGCCATTGGTCGGCGGAGAGGTCGCCGTGCCGGGGTTGCAGCCGGCGTACGGCGCAGGGCACGTCGCGCCCTTCACGCCGCACGCGCCGGCCTGGCAGGTCTCGCTCTGCGATGTGCAATTCTCGCAGACGGCGCCGAACGCGCCGCACATCTGCGCGTTCGTGCCCGGCCGGCACGTACCATCGGCCGCGCAGCAACCCGCGCAGGTGTCCGGTCCGCAGTGCGTGCCTTTGTAACAGAAGCCGGAGGGAGCGCAGGTCTCGCTGGACGTCGTGCAATTCGTGCACGTCTGGCCCGACGTGCCGCACGCGGCGTCGGCGCGGCCGTCGTGGCAGACGCCGCTCGAGTCGCAACACCCGGTGGGGCACGTCGTCGGACTGCACGAAGGGATGAACGCGCAGTACGATCCTGGCTCGCTGCACGTGCGCCCCTGCGTAGTGCAGTTTTCGCACGACGCGCCGGCGGTGCCGCAAACGGTGTTGGCCGTGCCCGCGCGACAGACGCCTTTCGCGTCGCAGCAGCCGCCGCAATTGGTCGCGTCGCACGCGGGTTGCATGCCGCCGCACTTGCCCAGCGTGCACGCGGAGCCGCTCGCGGAGCAGACGGCGCACGCGCCGCCGCCGATGCCGCAGGCGTCGATCTCGCTTCCGAGACGACACCGGCCGAGCGAGTCGCAGCAGCCGGCGCACGACGCGGCGCACGACGGCGCCGTCCCCTGACAAACGCCCTTGTCGCATCCGAAGCCGCTCGAACCACAGTCGGTGCAACGAGCGCCGTCGACGCCGCAGGCGTTGGTGCCCGTCCCCGTCACGCACAGGCCGCCGCTCGTGCAGCAGCCATTGCACGTCAAAGGACCGCACACCGGCGCGCCACCCGCGCCGCCCGTCGCGTTGCCGCCCGTCCCGGCGACGCCACCGGTGAACACTCCGCCGCTGCCCACGACGCCGCCGGTGAACACTCCGCCGCTGCCCACGACGCCGCCGGTCCCGACGAAGCCGCCGGTGGACGTACCGCCGCTCGCCACGACACCGCCCGTCGCGATCACGCCGCCCGTACCGACAAATCCGCCCGTACCGACGAATCCGCCTTCGCCGACGAACCCGCCCTCGCCGACGACACCACCCTCGCCGATGAACCCGCCTTCGCCGATGAACCCGCCCTCGCCGACGAACCCGCCTTCGCCGACGTTGCTGCCGCTACCGGTGACACCTCCCGACGCGCGCTGCCCTCCGGACGCCGAAGCGCCGCCGCTCGCGCCCGCACCGTTGCCGCCGCTCTCCGGACCGAACATGTCTTGTTCGTCCAACCCCGACCGCCCGAAGCAGCCCGAAGCGAACACGACGGCGGATGCGGCGGCGAAGAAGATGAAATTCGTTTCACGAAGCGATGGGCGGACGAAGGGCATCGAGTCATTGAACCACGACGACGCGATCGCGGCATCTTCGACTCAGCGACCAACCCACGCGCGAAGCAGCGTCCCGACGGCCACCTTACTTGCTCCCACTTCAGCCCACGTGACCTTTCGATCGCTACCGAAGGTCAGCACGATCGCGTTCGCGCCGCCGTCGCCGTCCTGCACGCGCACGAACGCCGCCGCATTCGCGTTCGCGCCGGCGCGAGCGACCGCGGACACCACGGATGCGTCGTGTGCCAGTGTGCGCGTGCCGTCCGGCGCCAGCAGATCGCGCATCTTCTGCGCGGGGTCGTCGTGAGCGGCCAGGACCACGACGCGGCCGTCGATCGACGATGTCATGGCGGACACGGAGCTCGGACGCGACGCGGCTCCGTTCTTCGACGACACGCGGACGCCGAGCGCCGCGACGTCCTTCGACGGGCTCGCCGCGGGCACGAAGTCGAATCGCCCCACGAGCGCGCGCAGCGGCGCTGCGATGGCGGAGGCGGAAGCGACGGAGGGGAGCGACAGCGTGGCGCGCTTCAGCGCGGCCGCATCACCCGCGGTACCGAGCGCGAAGACTCCGAACGCGGCGTCGTCGAATACGCCGGCGATCCGCGTGTCGCCGATCCCGACGCCGACGTCGGAGAGCCACGCGCGTAGCCGCGCGCGATCGCGCGGCGAGAGTCGATCGCCGAGCACGGCTTCGAGTCGATTCGCCGATTGCGCCCCCGCGTCCGGCCCTTGCGCGGGGGACACGCGACTGAACACGCCGGCCTGCACCCAATCCGGCAAGGTGAGCAGCGCGTCGAGCGCGCCCGTCGCGAGAGAGTCCGTGAGCTCGCGCGCGGACCCCGTGGAGCCCGGCGTGAGCTCGGCCCGCATCACGGGCAGCTCCGCTGAGAGCGTCGCCGTCACCCGCGCCTCGACGCCGCTCGCGAGCGCAGCGACGAAACCCTCCGCGAAGCTCGACACGATCGCGACCACGGCGCTCGGGTCGCCGAAATCCGGCGCGCGTCCGCCGTGCCGCTGTCGCGCGACGGCTTCGGCCAAGAGCCCTGCGTCCCGCAGCGCCTCGATCTTCGCGCGCAACGCCGCCGCGAGCGGGCCTTGCAACGACGAACGCGGCGCCACCAGCTCGAGCTCCGGGCCGTCGTTCGTCGCTCGCTCGGATCGTGCGAGGAACGGCCCGGCCGCGAGCAGCGATGCCTCGGAGTCCGAAAACAACAGCCGATCGGCGAACACGCCGAGCGCGACGCGCGGATCCGGCGCCGCTCTCGACAGCACGGTGACGCCGCTCGCGTCCTTGCGAGCCGTGAACCGCGCGTCACTTCCCGTGGTCACGGCCGCGACGAGCTCGCGCCCGCTCGTCAGCCGGAGCGCCGCGACCGTGTTCGTGTCGCCGCCGTCGTTCCGCAAGACGCACAGAGCCATCGGCGAGCCGTCGTCGATGAGCCCCGCCGAGAGCGGCGCGTCGAAGAACGTCGTCGCGATCGCGACCGAAAGATTGTTCGGCAAGAATCGCGCGCGCCCGCCCAGCGTTCGCTGTAGCTCCCTGTACACGGCGGAGGGCTGCCGGAGCGCACCGCGGAGGAGCAGCCCCGCGGGCTCTGGAACGACGGCGAGGACGGTAGCGCTCGCCGCCGTTGGTGCTTCGCGTCGGTCGTGCCGGCAGCCGAGGCCCGACACGAGACACGACATCGCGATCGCCAGTGCAGCGCTCGCGCGTCGAGCCCGCCGAGCGGCTTGCTCAGAAAGGAATGTCGTCGTCGTCTCCGCCGCCGCCACCGCCCCCGGCGCCCCCGCCGCCACCACCACCACCGCCGTACGGCGGCTGTTCGTCGTACGAATCGTCGGGCGGACCCGAGTCGCGCGGGCCGCCACCACCTCCACCTCCACCGCCACCGCCGCGCCCGCCGGCCCCGCCGGCCAGGATGACGTTGCTCGCGACGACCTCCGTCTTGTAGCGCTTGTTGCCGTCGCGGTCGTCGTAGCTGGACGTCCGCAGGCCGCCTTCGACGAAGATGCGCGACCCCTTGCTCAGGAACCGACTGAGCGCCTCGGCGCGCTTTCCCCAGAGCACGACGCTGTGCCACTCCGTACGTTCTTGCCGGACCTTGTTCCGATCCAGATACGTCTCTGTCGTTGCGAGGCGCATCTTGAGGACGGCTTGGCCGCCGCTCGTCATTTTCAGCTCCGGGTCGGCGCCCAAGTTTCCGAGGAGCATCACCTTGTTCAAGCCATCAGCCATTCGCGTCGCCTCCGAGGAAGGAGGACATGTGCCCGCGCATGGCCCCACAGTCAAGCGGCGCGCTGACAGCTCGTGTCCGGGCCTCGGCTTACGGGATGCTCGGGATCTTGGGGCGGCGGGGGGGCGCGCCGAGGTCGTCGAGCATGGACGCGATATCCGCGCGCAGCGCGAGCAACGCCTCGCGCATCTGCTCTCGCATCGGATCACGCGCCGGCAATGCGGGCGCCGACGCCTTCGGAGCGACGGCCTGCTCGACGACTGGCTCGAGCTCCGCTTCGACGGAGACCTGTGCGTCCGGATCCCGGAGCTTTTTCTTGGCCCCGGCGATCGTGAAGCCCTGATTTTTCAGAAGGTCTTTGACCTTCAAGAGCTTCTCGACGTCGCGCCTGGAATAGACCCGCTGCCCCTTGTGCGACTTCTGCGGGCGTATCGTGCGAAATTCAGTTTCCCAGTACCGGAGGACGTGCGGCTGGACTCCGACGATCTGCGAGACCTCACCGATGCGGTAGTAGAGCTTGACCAGCTCGCGCGATGAGCCCAACCGTTACTCCTCCGCCGTGGTGCTCTCCGGCGTGGGCTGCACCACGCCGTGCTCGTCGTTCAGCGCCTGCTTCAGCAGCTGGCTCGCCTTGAAATTCAGGACCCGGCGCGCGGTGATGACGATCGGGTCGCCGGTCTGCGGGTTTCGCCCTTGCCGCTGGCGCTTGTCCCGGAGGACGAAGTTGCCGAAGCCGGAAATCTTTATTTTTTCCCCGCGCCCCAGCGTTTCTTTCATCGTCTCGAAGACGAGGTCCACTAGGTCTGCCGACTCTTTTTTCGAGAAGCCACCTAGCTTCGTGTACACCGCTTGGACGATGTCGGCCTTGGTCATCAGGGCCCCCTTTGGGGAAGTCGCCCCACTTCCACGGGTGCGTCGCGGGTGGACCCGGCGGCCCAAGAACCGGACGCACTTCGAGGTAAGTGGAACCTTAGCGTATACCGATGATGCCCTACGCGAGGTGAAAAGTCTACCAGTCTCGCGCGGTTGTATGGGTCATCATCCTACTCGGCCTACCAGCGGCGCCTGACGCCGCTTCGCCCGGGTTACATCGCGCCGGCGATCGAGGGGTCCGTCGCCTGGACGCCTTCAAGCGGCTCGGGGACGTCGGTCGACGCGGGCTCGACGTCGGTTCGGGGCGCGAGGCGCTGGCCGAGCTGTTCTGACGCGACGAGCCAAGCCACGAAGCCGTAGCCCATCATGAAAAGGAAGGCGAAGGGGGTCGCGAACCAATGGCGCGTCTCGATGGACGCGACCACGCTGGCGAACGACAGGAGCCCGAGGGCGATCTCGAGTAACGGCAGCCGCGCGTATTGCCAGTACCGGCCTGCCGCCGCGCCGCGCTTCGGAGTCCGCACGAACTCGCCGGCCATGCTGCGCATGCCGTCCGCGACGGCGCGAGTGAGGTGCGGGCTCAACCCGGCCCCGAGCGCGATGACCGCCGGGACGCGACGAAGCGCGCCCCACACCGTGCCTCCCTGGGCCGTCTCGGCCATCGAGTAGAACGTCACCAGCGACCCCGTCGCGCCCATACAGAGGGGCAAGTCGATCAGCAGCAGAGCGCGGCCGTCGGTGACAGGCAACAGGATGAGCGCCGGCAAGAGCAGGATGCTGAGCAGCAGCGTCAGCGGGTACGCGAAGTGCGGGAGCATGTGGAAGCTGGCTTCCACGCGCTGGCTCACCGTGAGCGGCTCTCGCAGCACGCGCCACAGCAGCTTGCGCGCGGTCTGAACGGTGCCCTTCGCCCACCGGTATTGCTGAGCACGGAACGCGCTCATCTCGGCCGGCAGCTCCGCCGGCGTGACGACGTCCTGGCGATAGATGAAGCGCCAGCCCTTGAGCTGCGCGCGGTACGACAGGTCCAGATCTTCCGTCAGCGTGTCGTGCTCCCAGCCGCCCGCATCTTCGATCGCCGCGCGCCGCCAGATGCCGCCCGTGCCGGAGAAGTTGAACATGCACCCGGAGCCGAACCGGGCGCGGTTCTCGACCAGGTGATGACCGTCGAGCATGAGGGCTTGAACGCTGGTGAGCAGGCTCTCGTCACGATTCAGGTGAGCCCAGCGCGTCTGCACCATCCCGACGCGCGGGTCGCGGAAATCCGTCGCGACGGCTTTCAGGAAATCTGGCTGGGGGACGAAATCCGCGTCGAAGATCGCGATGAGCTCGCCCTTCGCGTAGCGAAGGCCGTATTCGAGCGCGCCGGCCTTGTATCCGACGCGGTTCGGCCGGCGGAGATACACCGCATCGAGCCCACGCTCGACGAGCTCCGCCACCTTTCGCCGTGCCAGCGATTCGGTTTCGTCGGTCGAATCGTCGAGCACTTGGATTTCGAATTTTTCCGCCGGGTAGTCGAAGCGAGCGACGGCGTCGAGCAACCGCTCGACGACGGTCGCCTCGTTGAACAGCGGGAGCTGAACCGTGACCGTCCGCAGATCCGATTCGACGATTTCGGGGCGAACGAGCGCAGCACGCAGCTGCTTTCGGTATCGCACGCAAAGCCAGACGAGATGCGCGCGATGACCCCCGTACGTACACAGAAGAAGAAGGACGACGATGTACAGCACAAGGAAAGGCGCCATTGTCCGGTTGTTCAGTAACACCCCCACCTACCTCGAGTTGTCATCCAGTTGTAATTCATTGCACCGCGTTGTAGTTGCCGGATACCGATGCAAAATCCGAGTCTTACACGCGCCTGACGCGCGTCGACGGGGCGGCGCGTCAGGCCGTTCGGGTCGCCCGAACATCGCGTCACCGTGCTAGAGCGGGAGCCGATTTGGGAACGCGACGAAACACGTGGAACGACGACGCCTGGGTACCGCTTGGAGGGGAGCCCCGATGAATTCACTTCGTCGGAGCGGGGCGGCGCGTGCCACCCCGACCAGGAAGAACCTGGAGGACACCGAACGGTCGAACCGTTCGGTGCTCTAGGGGCACGGCTCATGGCGACGCCGCTGTTCGAGCCGGGCGCGCTCGACGTCCTCTACATCGTCGACCTGTCCGGGTACGTGTTTCGCGCGTACCACGCCATCGCGCCGCTCAACTCGCCGACGACGGGCGAACCGACGCAGGCGGTGTACGGCACCGTGGCGATGCTCGAGAAGATGGTGCGGACACGGCGCCCCGCGCTCCTCGCCGTGGCCATGGACTCGAAGGGCCCGACGTTCCGCAAGGAGATTTACCAGGAGTACAAAGCGCACCGGCCTCCGCAGCCGCCGGACCTGGGCCAGCAGATGGCGCGGTGTCGCGAGATGGTCGACGCCTTCGCGATCCCGGTGTTCCAGAAAGAAGGCTTCGAGGCGGACGATCTAATCGCGTCGGCCGTCGCTCAAGCGCGCGCTCGGAAGTGGCGCGTGGTCATCGTCTCCGCGGACAAAGATCTGATGCAACTCGTCGGCGACGACGTCGTGCTCTGGGACACGATGCGCGACAAGGTGTTCGGCACGGCGGAGGTGCTGGAGCGCTTCGGGGTCGGGGTCGCCCAGGTTCGAGACTGGCTCGCGCTCACCGGCGACACGTCGGACAACATCCCCGGAGTTCCCTCCGTCGGACCGAAGACCGCGCGCGACCTGCTCGTCGAGTTCGGCGACATCGACGGCATCTACGCGAACATCGACCGCATCGACCGGAAGGCGCTGCGCGAGAAGCTCCGCGAAAACGAGGACGCCGCGCGCTTGAGCCAGCACCTCGTGACGCTCCGCGCGGACGTGCCGTGCGAGTTCGAACCGGAGAAGCTTCGGTACGGCGGCCGCGACGTTCCGCGGCTCAGGCACCTGTACGGCGAGCTCGGTTTCACGCGGCAGCTCGCGGCGCTCGACACCGAGCCAGAGCCCGCGCTGCCCGCGGTCGCGCAAGAAAAACCACGCGCCGCGATGGGCGAACAGACGGGCTTCGCGTTCGCGACGGAACCGAAGCCTGCGCCGTCGCCGACGAGCCTCGGTCCCACGCGCACGATCCTCACGGCCGGCGCGCTCGATCAGGCGCGCTCCGCGCTCGCCGCCGGAACATTTTCCATCGTCGCGGAGCAGAGCACAGAGGCCCCGATGCGCGGCGTCCTCGTCGGCCTCGGGCTGTCGACCGAGAGCGAAAGCTTCTATCTGCCGCTCGGACATCGCTACGTCGGAGCGCCCGCCGAGCTCGACGCGAACGCCGCGCGAGCCGCGCTCGGGCCGCTCTTCGCCGACGCCGCGCTGCCGAAGGTCTGCCACGACGGCAAGCAGGTGAAGGTCGCGCTCGCGCGCGCCGGAATGACGCTCGCCGGCGTCACCTTCGACACGATGCTCGCGAGCTACCTCATCGACCCGGAAGCGTCGCATACGCTCGAAGAGCTGTCCCCGCGGGAGATCGCCGCCGGCGTCGTCTCGCCTTCGACGCTCGTCCCCAAGGTGAAGGGACGCGAGGTGCTCTTCGACGAGGTCCCGGTGGAAGAAGCCGCGAGCGTCATCGGCGCGCGCGCCGCCGCGGTCCGCCGTCTCTCGGATCGGCTGTCCGAAAAGCTCGCCGAAGAACAGCTCACCGACGTGCTGACGAAGATCGAGCTGCCGCTCTCGGGCGTGCTCGCGGAGATGGAGCGCGCCGGCGTTCTCGTGGACCCCGAGCGGCTACGGGCGCTCGGCGAACGCGTCGAGAAACAGCTCGCCGCGCTGGAGAAGGAAGCGCATCGCATCGCCGGGCGCGAGTTCAACGTGCACTCGCCGCGCCAGCTCGAAGCGCTGCTCTTCGACGAGCTCGCGCTGAAGCACGTCCGGCGCACGAAGACGTCCCGCTCGACGGACGCCGACACGCTGGAGGTGCTCGCCGAGCAGCACGAGCTCCCGAAGGTCATCCTGGACATCCGGCAGCTCTCCAAGCTGAAAGGGACGTACATCGACACGCTGCCCACGCTCCTTCACCCCGAGACCAAGCGCATTCACACGCGCTGGGAGCAGGCCGTCGCCGCCACGGGGAGGCTCTCGTCGTCGGATCCGAATCTGCAGAACATCCCCATCCGTTCGGATCTCGGACGCGAGATCCGCGCCGCCTTCATCGCCCCGCCCGGTCACCTGCTCGTCAGCGCCGACTACTCGCAGATCGAGCTGCGCGTGCTCGCGCATCTCTCGAAGGACCCCGTGCTCGTGGACTCGTTCCGCTCCGGGCAGGACGTGCACACGCGCACGGCGATCGAGGTGTTCGGGGTGAAGGCCGACGAAGTGACCGCGGAGATGCGCCGGCGCGCCAAGGCCGTCAACTTCGGCATCGTGTACGGTCAGGGTGACAGCGGGCTCGCGAAGAGCCTCGGCATCCCGCGCGCGGAGGCGGCGTCGTTCATCGCCGCGTATTTCAGGAAGTACGAGGGCGTGCGGCGCTTCATGAGCGACGTCCTCGAGACCGCTCGCGCGGCTGGCTCGATCCGCACCATCTTCGGCAGGCGCCGCATGGTCCCCGACATCCGCAGCGAGAACCGGTCCCTTCGGCTCGCGGCGGAGCGGGTCGCGATGAACACGCCCATCCAAGGGACGGCCGCGGACCTGCTCAAGCTCGCGATGCTCGCTTTCAGAGAGCCGCCGTCGCCGGGAGCGCGAATGGTCCTCACCGTTCACGACGAGCTGGTGTTCGAGGTTCCCGAGGCCGAAGTGGACGTCGCCGCGCAGCGGATCCGAGCGGCCATGGAGTCCGTGCATCCTCTGGAGGTGCCCCTCGTCGTCGACGTGGGTCGGGGTAAAAACTGGAGTGACGCACACTGAAGCTTTACATTCCACGCTGCGTTTCCTAGCTTCCCGGCCCAACGTGGCGGGCCGGTGAGCCCGCCGTCCACGATGGCCGTCGCGAACTCCCCTCGCATCTCGATCGTCATTCCCGTCTACAACGAAGAGGCGATCCTCGAATCTTCCGTCGTGGAGCTGCGCGAGCGGCTCGCGCCGTTCGGATGGGAGTACGAGATCATCCTGGCGGAGAACGGCTCGAAGGACCGCACCGTCGAGCTCGCCGCCGAGCTCAGCAAGCGCTTCCCCGAGGTCGACTACGTATCCGCCGGCGAACCCAACTACGGCGGCGCCTTGCGCAAGGGGATCCGCAAGGCGCGCGGCGAGTTCGTCCTCTGCGACGAGATCGACCTGTGCGACACCGACTTCCACAAGCGCGCGATCGAGATGCTCGAGTCGGGCCACTACGACATGGTGATCGGGTCGAAGCTCATCGAAGGCGCGGAAGACGAGCGCCCGTGGGCGCGACACGCCGCCAGCCTATTTTACACCGGGCTCCTTCGGACCCTGCTCGGGTTCCGCGGGACCGACACGCACGGCCTGAAGGCGTTTCGCCGAGCGAAGCTCATCGAGCACGTAGAAGCGTGCGTCGTGGAGAAGGACGTGTTCGCGAGCGAATTCGTCATCCGCGCTTATCGCGCGGGCCTCAACATCCGGGAGATCCCGGTGCGAGTGAAAGAAAAGCGCCCGCCTTCGATCAACCTGTGGAAGCGCGTACCGAACGTGCTGAAGAGCGTAGCGAAGCTCACCTACGCCATCCGCGTGAAGGGATGATTTTTCACGGAAAGGCGGAAAGGTTCTTCCGTCTTCCCGTTCAACCCTTCTCTCACCACCGTTCGATGGGCCAGCCGCGCGAGCGCGCGACGCCCCGCAAACGGCGGTCCGGGTTCACGATGATGGGCGTCTTCACGCGCTCGAGCAGCGGTAGATCCGTGATGCTGTCGCTGTAGAAGGTCGCGTCGTCGAGGGTGAACCCTTGCTCGGCGGCGAGCTTCTCGGCGAGCACGATCTTACCATTGCCGAAGCTCATCGGCGGCGCGACGCGGCCGGTGAAGCGGCCGACCGAGTCGAGCTCGAGGCGCGTCGCGACGACGTGGTCGATGGAGAGCTCGCGCGCGAGCGGCATCGCGGCGTACGGCGTCGCGCCGGTGACGATGGCGAGCACGTCGCCGGCGGAGCGATGCCGCTCCACGGCCTCTCGACCGGCGTTCGCGACGTGCGGCCGTACGTACTCGAGGTACCACTCCTCGCACGTCGTCTTCAACCACGTCTCTTCCTTGCCGCGGAAGGACTCGAGCGCCCGCTCGGCGACGCGCTCCGCGTCGATGACGCCGAGGGTGTACTGAAACATCCACCACGCCACGCGAGTCGCGTCGCGCCAGTCGGCTTCCCCTTTGTCGCGCTGGTAACGGACGTACAGCGTGGCGGTGTCGATGCGCACGAGGGTGCGATCCATGTCGAACAGAGCGGCTTTTCGGCCCAAGCAATGCCTCCGAACGAAGGCTTGCATCGTCCGGGCGGCGGCGGAAGGGTTTCGCTGTACGCTCGCGGCGTTGCGACCTCTCCCCATCGATCCTCTGTTGCCGGAGCTCGTGAACACGCTCGCGAAGAGCCGGTCGCTCGTGCTCACCGCCGAGCCGGGCGCCGGAAAAACGACGCGCGTGCCGGCGGCGATCCTCGACGCCGAGCTCGGCAGCGGGCAGATCCTGGTGTCGGAGCCGCGGCGACTACCGGCGCGCCTCGCCGCGACGTTCGTCGCCTCCGAGCGGGGCGAAAAGGTCGGCCGCGGCGTGGGTTACTCGGTCCGCTTCGAGCACGTCGCGACGGACGACACGCGGCTGATCTACGCGACCGAGGGCGTGCTGCTCCGCCGCTTGCTCGAAGATCCGGAGCTCACCGGCGTGGACGCGGTCGTGCTCGACGAGGTGCACGAGCGGCATCTCACGACGGACCTCTTGCTCGCGCTGCTCGCGCGCCTGCAGCGGAGCAGGCGTCCGGATCTGATGCTCGTCGCGATGAGCGCGACCCTGGACGCCGAAAAGCTCGCGGCACACCTGGGCGCTCCGCATCTACACAGCGAGGGACGCGCGTTTCCGCTCACCATCGAGCACGAGGCGCGCCCCGACGACCGCCCGCTCGAGAGCCGCGTCGCCGGCGCGGTCCGGCGCATCCTGCGTGAAGAGCAGACCGGCGACGTGCTGGTCTTCCTGCCGGGTGCGCGCGAGATCCGCCGCTGCCTCGACGCGCTCGCCAAAGACGCCGAGAAGGGCGCGCTCGTGTTGCCGCTGCACGGGGACCTCTCCGTCGCTGAGCAAGCGCGCGCCGTCGAGCCGTCGAGCGAACGGCGCGTGATTCTGTCCACCAACGTCGCCGAATCGTCGGTCACCATAGAAGGCGTCACCGCGGTGATCGATTCGGGGCTCGTGCGCGTCGCGGGCCACTCGCCGTGGAGCGGCCTGCCGACGCTCACGACGGCGAAGATCAGCCGCGCCTCGGCCACGCAGCGCGCCGGGCGCGCGGGGCGCACGCGGCCCGGGCGCGTGCTGCGCCTCTATACGAGCGGCGACCTCGCGGCGCGACCGGAGCACGACAAGCCGGAGATCTTGCGCGAGGATCTGGCGGAAGCCGTGCTCTCGCTCCACGGCGTCGGCGTCACGAACCCGTCGGAGCTCGCCTTCCTCGACCCTCCGCCTGCCGCGGCGCTCGCCGCGGCGGAGACGTTGCTCACCCGCCTCGGCGCGATCGCCGAAGGCGGCGGCCTGACCGACGTCGGACGGCAGATGCTCGCGCTGCCGCTGCCGCCGCGGCTCGCGCGCGTCGTCGTGGAGGGGCAGGCGCGCGGCGTCGCGTCCGAGGCGTGTCTCGCCGTCGCGCTGCTCTCCGAGCGCGACATCCGGCTCGGCGCACGCACCGACGTCGGGCGCGCAGGCGGGGCGCGCCGGGGCGCAAGCCTCGACCTCGGCGGCCCTTCCGACGTGCTCGAATTGATGGACCGCTTCGACGAGCTCGCCGACGAGCGGTTCGACCCGCGGCGCGCCAGCTACATGGGGCTCGATGCGCGCGCCGCGAGCGCCGTCGCTCGGATGGCGAAGCAGCTGACCGGAGCGCTCCGCAAGCGGACGCCCCGCCCCGAAGACGCCGGAGCCGTCGAGCGTGCCGTGCAGATCGCGCTGCTCGCCGGATTTCCGGACCGCATCGCGCGACGGCGAGCGCGCGGCGAGCGCGCCCTGACGCTCTTCTCCGGAAAGGCGGCGCGCCTCTCGGAGACCAGCGTCGTGCACGACGCGCCGCTGCTCGTCGCGCTCGACGCCGAGGACGTCGGACGCGAAGTCGTCGTCCGCCTGGCGAGCGCGATCGAGCCCGATTGGCTCATGGAGCTCTTCCCGGCGATGGTGGAGATGACGGACGAGCTCGTCTGGAACGGCGCGAGCGAGCAAGTGGAGCAAGTCAGCCGCATCGCATTCGGTTCCGTCGTGCTCGACGAGGAGCGCAAGCCGGCGGCGCCGTCGCGAGAGGCGTCCGCGCTGCTACTCAAAGCGGCGCGCGCGAAGGCGGTCGAGCTCGACCCGGACGGCAAGCTCCAGGGCCTCGGGACGCGTCTTTCCCTCGTCGCCCGGCACTTTCCCGACGCGGTGAGCGAGCACGCGCGCGCGCCGGGGCTCGACGCCGCGCTCGAGCACGGCAGCGAAGGACGAACGAAGCTCGCCGAGCTCCGCGAGCTCGACCTCGAGAGCGAGCTGCTCGCCGCGCTGGACCACGAGACGCGCTCCTTGCTCGAGCGAGAAGCGCCGGCGAGGCTGACGCTCCCGGGCGGGCGCAACGTCGCCGTGCATTACGAGCCGGACAAACCGCCGTGGGTCGAATCGCGGCTACAGGACTTCTTCGGGATGACGAAGACGCCGACCATTTTGCGGGGGCGGGTGCCGCTCACCGTCCATCTTCTCGCGCCGAATCAGCGAGCAGTCCAAGTGACCAGTGACCTCGTCGGATTTTGGGAGCGCCATTATCCGGCGCTGCGGCGAGAGCTGTCGCGTCGCTATCCGAGGCACGCCTGGCCGGAGGACGGAAGGACCGCGGCGCCGCCAGCGCCGCCAGCGCCGAGGCCGAGACGAGGGGAGAGGTAGCCATCGGTGGATCGCCGTCGACGCGATCCAGCATCCGACGACATGAACGGACGATGGCCGGCGGGCGGCTACGGCGCGCTCGAGCGCCAGCGGGTGCGAGAGATCGTTGGGGGTGGCGCTGATGATGTAGAGATGAAGGTACGTATACGAACTACCGTCGCGCGGACGAAGGTTCGTATACGAACTACCATTGCGCGACGAAGGTTCGTATACAAACTACCGTTGCGCGAACGAAGGTTCGTATACGAACTACCCGTTGCGCGATCGCGAGTAGATCGTCGCGCAAAATCGGCGAACCGGCCCACTCGTCGGTGACGAGGAATTTTGCGATCAGTCGCGTTGGGGCGCGGAGCTTCTTCGAACGGAGCGCTAGCGCGGACGGCCTCCGATTTCCAGGCCGATGGAGACGACCAGGGAAATGGAAATGGCTCCGATGGGCGTGGCGCCGTTCGTCTCGGATACGTTGCCGTCGACGTCGACGTAGCGACGCTGCCAGGGGACGTCGACGCGCGAGAGATCGCTGGAGAAGGCCAGCGCGGCTCCGATGCGCGGCGCGATGAGCTTGTGGGTCATGCGATCCGACACGCCGATGCGCAACGTCAGCGCGGTGAGCGTCTTCGAGAGCCCGTTGTCGCCGTAAATGGAAAGCGAGTTCCCGTAGGTGCGCGCGCCTAGACCGAGGGTCGCGTCGAAGGTGGCCCAGTGATCGAACGGCAAGAAGACGCCGGCGAAGCCGCCGAACGCGCGCCAGTGCTCGATCGGATTTTCGCCGAGCCCCGTGTCCGCACCGGAGTCGGTGATCTCGAAGCTGCCTCCCAGCTGAAAATAGTGAAGCCTGAACCGAGCGAGCCCGCCGGCGAGCGCGTGCGCGCGATCTTCCCCGCTGTTGAATGCGGTCGCGATGCCTGCGTAACCTTCCAGCCCGAACCCGAGCTTCGACGGCGTCTCCAGATGGTAGCCGTGACTCGACGGCGGCGGAGGCTCGTCTTCGACGACCACGTCGTCTTCCGGCGGCGGCGGGGGCGCTGCGGCCCCGGCGGCGCGGCACAGTGACAGAACCGATACGCCGAAAGCGACAGCCCGAATTCTCATCTTCCGCCGACCGGAGTGGCTCGCGTGCGCCTTTATGGCTCATGGAGCGGCCGCGAACCACGATAGCCGAGGTTGCCCTCCTCGGAGCAATGCGCGAAAACGGCGCCGTGGAACGACATCGGCGGCGGCGATCCGCAAACCGGCCGCCCTCTCGGACGCCGCGCCGCGATGCCCCTTCGCCAGCGGATCGGCGCGACGCGCCCCCGCCCGCATCGCTGCGGAAGCCCGCGCCGCAAGCTTCGCCACGCGGCCCCGCGCCGTCCCCGCCACGACGCGATCCCGCACCGCCCCCACCACGACGCGATCCCGCACCGCCCCCGCCGCGGCGCGATCCCTCGCCGTCCCCGCCGCGGCGCGATCCCTCGCCATCCCCGCTGCGGCGCGATCCCTCACCATCCCTGCCGCGACGCGATCCCTCGCCGCCCCCGCCGCGGCGCGATCCCGCGCCGCCCTCGGCCGGCGAGTGGCTGTTCACGACGCGGGAAGGCGCCGAGACGGATCTCGCTGACGAGCTCTTCCTCGCCGGCGTGGGGCCCGTGAGGATCGCCGGGCCCTCGCTGGTCGTCGCCGGGCGCGCACCGCGCCACGAGGGACGCCTCGAGCTCACCTTTGCACGGCAGGCCTTTTCCGTCTCCGCCGTCGTGTCCGCGACCTCGCCGGCGGCGCTCGGCGTGGATGCGGCAAGCCGGGCGGCCGCGTCACTCGCGCGCGCGCCGCGCTGGGCGCTTCAGGTCTGGGTACCGGACAGCGAGCAGACGAACCGTCTGGCGCACGAAGCGCGCGCAGTCGAAGAGGCCGCTGCGGCGTTCCTGGAGCGCGAGCTGCCGGACGCGGAACGCGTCGACGCGCGAGAAGACGGGCCGCGGGGGCTCCCCATCGTGCAGCTCTGCTTGCTGTCGAAGGAGCGCGCGGCCGTCGGGGTGGTCGCTTCCGATCGCGCCCTGTCGCTCGCGCCCGGCGGGCGATCGCGCGCGAAGGTGTCTTCCGAGCGCCCCTCGCGCGCCGCGCGCAAGCTGGCGGAGGCGTTCGCGTGGCTCAGCGTCGCCCCGGAGCCGGGAGAGCTCTGCGTCGACCTGGGCGCCGCGCCGGGCGGATGGACCTGGGTGCTGCTCGAGCGCCGCGCGCGGGTCATCGCGGTGGATCGCGGCAAGCTCCGCCCGGATTTGCTCGGCCGGCGCGGGCTCACCTACGTGGCCGGCAACGCCTTCGATTTCGAACCGGAAGAGCCCGTCGATTGGCTCTTCTGCGACATGGCCTTCCGCCCGCTCGAGGTCGCGAAGATGCTCGCGCGCTGGGGACGCCAAAAGAACGCGACGCTGCTCGTCGCGAACTTCAAGCTACCGATGCGCCGAAAAGCGGAAATCGTCCGCGACGCCATCGCCATCCTCCGCGCCGGCGGATGGATCGCCATCCGCGCACGCCAGCTCTACCACGATCGCGACGAAGTCACCGTCACCGCACGACTCGGATAGAAGAGAGATTTTCACAGGAAGATCGGAAGGTCGGAAGGTTTTTTGGGTTGGAAGAGTCAGTACAAAACCCAATTCTCCGCGTGCGGCTTTCGGCAGCAGATCGGCCTTTGGCAACAGTCCGCTTTCATCAAATCCCCCTTCCGATCTTCCGATCTTCCTGTAAATCTCTGCTCGCCCTCCGACGGCCCCACGACGGGTCGTGACGCGCAGTGACCCCCCATAAAATCACTTGGTCGGATCCGACGTGTTCTTTCCGAGGCGGGTCTTCAAGCGCGCGACGAGCGACAAGGCGTCGAGCGGCGTGAGGCGGTCGACGTCGACGCCGCGGAGGGTGTCGAGCACTTCGCGTTCGTTGCCGGCGAGCGCGCCCGACGCGCCGAATAGATCGAGCTGGGGCGTCTTCTGGGTTCGCTTGGCGGGCGACGGCGCCGCGCCGGACGCGCTGCCGCCGGACTCGAGCATCTCGAGGAGCGCGCGCGAACGAGCGAGCACGGATTCGGGTAGACCCGCGAGCTTCGCCACCGCGACGCCGTAGCTGCGGCTCGCCGGCCCCTTCACGAGCCGGTGCAGGAAGACGACGTCCCCGCCGGACTCCTCGGCGCTGACGCTCACGTTGCGCACGTGATCGCTCGTGGCCGCGAGCGCGGTGAGCTCGTGGTAGTGCGTCGCGAACAGCGTGCGGCAGCGCGCGGCCTGGTCCAGGTATTCGGCGACCGCCCAGGCGATGGCCAAGCCGTCGAACGTGCTCGTCCCGCGCCCGATCTCGTCGAGGATGACCAGCGAACGCGGCGTGGCCTTGCGCAATATCTCGGCCGTCTCGCGCATCTCCACCATGAAGGTGCTCTCGCCGCGCGAGAGGTTGTCGCTCGCGCCGACGCGCGACAGGACGCGGTCCACGACGCCGATGCGCGCCGAACGCGCCGGGACGAAGCTGCCGAGCTGGGCGAGCACTACCGACAACGCGACTTGTCGGAGAAGGGTGCTCTTGCCGGCCATGTTCGGGCCGGTGACGATCCAGAGCCGGTCGGCGGACGCCTCCAGCGATACGTCGTTCGGGACGAAGCGCCCGGCCGCGGCGAGCTGCTCGACGACCGGGTGCCGCCCGTCTTCGAGCGTGAGGACGTCGGAGGCGTCGACGTCGGGTCTGCGGTAGTCGAAGCGATGCGCCATCTCCGCGAGCGCGGACGCGACGTCCCAGCGCGCGAGTCGCTCGGACAGCGCCGTGATGCGCTCGCTCGCCGCTTTGACGCGCGCGAAGAGCTCGCCGAGGAGCGCGAGCTCGCGTTCGCGGTGTCGCTCTTCGGCGTGCGCGATGCGGTCGGCGAGCTCGTCGAGCTCCGGCAAGGTGAAGCGCTCGCCGCCCGCGACGGTCTGCTTCCTGCGCCACGCCGAGGGCGCGCGCGCCGCCTGTGAACGGGTCACTTCGACGTACCACCCGAAGACCCGGGTGAAGCGCACCTTCAAGGTCGCGATGCTCGTCTCTTCGCGCAGCTTCGTCTCGAGCGCGATCATGAGCTCGGTGCCGTGACGGCGCAGGCGTTCGGCTTCGTCGAGCTCGGCGTCGAACCCGGCGCGGAAGATGGCGCCCTCTTTTTCGCTCGCCGGCGGCCGCTCCGCGAGCGCGTCCGACAGCGCCGACGCGATGTCGTCGATGGTGTCGATCGACTCGCCGAGCCTCAGCACTTCCTGCGCCGTGGGCGCGTCGAAGCGGGTCGCCACGGCGACGGCCGCGCGCGCGGCGGCGAGCCCGTCGCGCAGGGCGCCCAGATCCTTCGGCGTCGCTTCGCCGAGCTCGACGCGAACCGCGAGCCGCTCGAGGTCGCCGACAGCGCCGAGCGCTTGCCGTAGCTCGCCGCGCAAGCGCGGCTCGTCGACGAAGAGCTCGACCTGGTCGAGCCGCCTTCGGATGCGAGCGACGTTCGCGAGCGGCGACAGGAGCCGCCGCCGCAAGAGACGCGCTCCGGGCGGCGTGCGCGTCACGTCGATGGTGCCGAGCAGCGTCGCCTTCCGGCCCGCCGGCGACTCGACGAGCTCGAGGTGCCGCTGCGCGACCGGATCCAGCACCAGGTGCTCCGCGGGATCGTAGTCCGCGACGCCGCGGACCGGAAGCTCGACGCCGGGGCTGCACGCGCGCGCGTACCGGAGCGCGCGCGCGACGGCCGCGCGCACTTCCACCGGCAAGCGCGACGCTTCGCGGGCGAGCGGACCGAGCGCCGCCTCGACGGCCGCGGCGTCGATGGCCGGGTCGTCGCGCACCGGAGTGTCTCCGAGGACGGCGCGGATGGACGCCGCGAGCGACGCACCGCCCTCGCCCGCTACTGCGCCGCCGGCGACGACTTCGCGCGGAAGCGACCGCGACAGCTCGCCGAGCGCGCCGGTCAGGTCGCCGAAGCCCGCGGCGCGGAGCTCGCCGGTGGACACGTCGAGGAACGCGACCCCGACGCGCGACTCTCCGACCTCGAGCGCGGCGAGCCAGTTGTTCGTCGCGACGTCGAGGTGCTCGCTGCTCGTCACCGTGCCCGGCGTGAGCACCCGCACGACCTCGCGCGGGACGATGCCTTTGACCGTCGCCGGGTCGACGAGCTGCTCGCAAATGGCGACCTTGTAGCCCAGGGAGAGCAGCCGCCCGATGTAGCCGTGCGCCGAGTGATGCGGCACTCCGGCCATGGGCACCTCGTCGGGCTTGCCCTTGTTGCGGCTCGTCAGCGTCAGATCGAGCAGGCGCGCGCAGAGCACCGCGTCGTCCTCGAACATCTCGTAGAAATCCCCGAGACGAAAGAAGACGATCGCGTCCGGGTGCGCGTTCTTCGCGGCCCGGTGCTGTTGCATGAGCGGCGTGGCGCGGGCGCTCATGGGGAGGCTATAGCAGGCGAGTCGCAGGGCGTCCGCTTCTGGGGGTGTGGGGGATGGGAGGCAGCCCCCACTCGAACGGTGACGCGCGACGCGCGAGCGAGCACCGCAGCCGGAGGCGAGGAGCGCAAGCGAGGGTTCCGCATCTCCGAAAGACGCTAGTAAATGACGGTGATCGCCAGCGTGTTGAGGTCGACGGTGACGATGCCCTTGGTCGAGCCGTCCGCCACGAGGAGGGCGTCGCGAGCCGGCGAATAGATCATGGCGAGCGGCGACGTATTCGTGTCCGTCGTCGCCGATAGGTTGATGGAGAGCGGCGAGAAGCCGCCGGTGACGGTCCAGTCGTATTCGTATTTCTGAACCGACGAGGTCGTGCCTTTGTAGATGATGAAGGCCGAATTGAGGCCATTGTAGATGCACCAGTCGTCCGCGGCGTTCGTCAGCACCGGATCGGGCAGTTGTCCCGGTGCAAACACGCAGGCCACTTCCTTCGAATCGGCAGGGCCCACGGTGGCTTGACCCCCGGAGTTGGGCGCGCAATCCGTGCCTTTGCACGACACCTCCAGGGCGCGGCTGCGCAGAAACTTCTTGAGCGGATCCTGACCCTGATTGAGGCTGCACGCAGTGTTATCGGGGGGCACCCAGGGGGGCGTCGTGAGCGGATACGGCATCAGCGTCGTCGTCTCCTCGTCGGTCGGAGAGCCGCTGACCGAACCCCTGACGACCCACTCTCGAGAAGCACGAACCACGTAAGAGATGTCCGACGGGAAGCAGCAGGCCGTGAGCTCGACGAGCTTCGCGTTCGCACCCGAGCGCGGTTTCAGGAGAAGCTCGCTCTTGGACGCATGGATCACGTGAAACTGACGTTTCGTGTTGGGGTTCGCGGCCGTGCCGAACGCGGTTTGACACGCCAGGAACCCCGCACCGGGCGTGTTCGGATCCGCTTCGCCGCAGGATGCACCCGCGTGCCCCTTCGTCCAGTACACGTCGTCGTCCGACGGAAAGAGGTCCGAGGTGATCTCGACGTAGTCGGCGTGCTGTAGGCCGAACGTCGGGAGGTCATCATCTGCGACTTGGTAGAGGGGACCTCGCTGCTGCGCCACGGGCTCGTCCTGCACGCCCTCGTCGCAAAACGAAGCCCCTGAATCCTTGAGCTTCATGTATGCGTCCGCGTACAGAGTGAGGTTCCCCGACGTGTGCGGCCCCGACGTGATGCCCTCGTAGATCGCCGAGAAGGTTTCCTGCGGCGCATAGATGCGCGGCTCCTGGAAGCTCAGGACGAGGGACGCCGAATCCGCCTGCGCCGGATCGATGAGCAGCGGATTGCTGCGATCGCCGGCCGCGTACAGCGTGGTGCCGAGCCAGACCTGAGCTTTGTCCTTCGCCGAGAAATCCACGCCGAGCATGCGCGGGTTCTTCAAGCCGTCCGGCGTGCCGTTCGTCGGGAGCGACCGGCCCTGATCCGACACCAGCGTCGGAAACGTAATCAGCGAAGGCGCGTGAACGCCGAGGGTCACGTCGTTCCGGATGGCGGCGGCGCTTCGCTCACGATTCGTCTCCACGACGTTGCAGCTGACCTCGTCGGTGACCGTCGGAACCAGGGCGGTCGTCTGGTAAAGACCGCCTTTGCTCTTCGGTACGACGTCGTTCGCGCAGCCGCGGAAGTCTTCGTCGGGGCCTGGATTCGGGTAGATCGGGCGGCGGCAGGGCGCGTCGAAGTCTTGGACGTCGACCACCGCGACGTGACCGTTGTCGAGCGCCGCGAACCCGAACACGCCGCGCAGGAACGAGGGCGACGCGCCGGTGCTGAGATCCGCCGCGGGCCGGTAGAGCGCCCCGGGATCCAGCGGCGAGATGCTCGGATCCGGGTTGCAGAATTGGCCGAATCGCTGGCTACCCGTCGCCGGATCGACCTGGACGTGATCGCGGAGCGCGAACGCGACGTCGCGCGCCGGCGAGCCGAAGTCGAGGCGATCGGGCTGTTCGAAGGGCAAGAGCGCGGCGTGCGTGCGGAGCAACGGGGTGCGGTTCGTCGAACCGGGGCTCACGTCGAACATCATCACCGAGCCCACGAATTGATCGATCGCGTAGAGGTAACGATTGCCCGCGGTCACCGGCTGATCGCCGGGCGGGATCGTGAGGGGGCTCGCCGCGAGCCGCGTCGTCGTGACGATCCGCCCCGGGTCGCCGAAGGCGACGGGATACAGGAAATCCGTCTCCTTCGGGGCGCACACGTCGCCGGTGTCGACCTCGTGGATGACCGGCGCGTTGAGATCCGCCACGAAGAGCCGGTGTTCCTTGGTCGTCGTGTCTTCGATCTGCGCGAAGCCGCCCAGCGAAGGCTCGAACTCGTCGGGCGGCTGGGGATGCGCGAGCCCGGTGACCATGCCCCCCAGCGCCTTCAAATCGGCGGGCTCGACTTGGGTGATGGGATGATTCGGATCGGGCTTGTACGACCCGAGCCGGATCTCCTCGTCGAAGACGCACGGCGCGTACTCGCCCGCGGGGCGATCGAGCAGGTCCTGCGCGTCGATGACGGCGATCGACTTGCGTTCCGGCAAGGAGACGAGGATCTTGCGGCGCCCCGGCTGCTGCGTTTCCTGCGACAAGTCCGCTGGACACTCACGCGGGTTCCCGTTCGCGTCCGTCGCGGACTGCGGGGCGGGCGTGGTCGGCGTCGTGTCGCCGCTGCAGGTCTGCCGGTAGACGTCGGGGTTCGAATCGTCGGGGGGCGCATCGATGACCAGCGCGAGCTCCCCGGGCGCGCTCGGCAAGCGGCACGCGGGCCACGTCGTCAGGTCGCGCAGTGGCGCGTTCGTCTGGCGCGGGACGACGCACGAAGTGGGCAGCGCGAAGATCCCTTCCTTGCCGGGCTCGGCGACGCCGACGAACGTGGCGAGGGACCCCGGGGTGGATACGATCCCCGTCGGCTGAGCGCCGACGGTCACGAAGTTGTACCCCGGGATCGTCGGCTCGGAGTCCGACACCAGTTCCAGAGTGAGATCGACGAGAGCGACTTCGCCGCGCGTCGTCTGGGTCACCATCGAGAAGGCATGCCGGTCTTCGCCGTCGGCGAAGCTCGTGTCCGGGCAATCCTGGAGGTTGCGCGGCTCCCAGAGCGGGTACGTGGACGTGGTGTCGTCTCTCGAACCGAGGCACAGCGACGAGAAGCGGCCGCTCGCTTCGAGCGAACGGAGCACCACGGGTTGCGTGGTCTGCGTGCACCCCGCCGAGCACAACGCGGCCGCCAGCGCGAACCGCACGAAGGATTTTTCGCGAAGCATTACTTGGAAGCCCTCGGAGCCGTGCGCTGGCCGATGCTGAGAACGATGGTGCCGTACGACTGGGTGTGCTGTTGATTGAGATCGATGACGCCGATGTACGAGTCGGTGAAGTGGCCCAGGTACGCATAAGCGTACGATTGCGTGGGGTCGTCGGGGTCGACGTGGGAGTCGAGGGCGAAAGCGTGCGGGCCGCGGCCGGTCACGATCTCCGTCTCGAAGCGGTCGGGCGTGACGGGGTCGTAGACGAAAATGCGCCGCGAATCGAAGCAGATGACGAACACCCGCCGCGACAGGTTGCCGCTCTTGTCGATGATGTTGCCGACGAAGACGCGCGACGGGCCGGCGCTCGTGGGCACGGAGCGGTAGAAGCGCGGCAGATCGTCGGTGAGCGTGTTCGGGACGTTCGGCGGCGTTTGCCCGATGACGAGGCTCGCCGGCGAACGGTTCGCGACGTAGACGTCGTAGGGGATCGGGATGCAGTATTTGATGAGGCAGCTCGGACGATCGGGCACGTCGGGCGGCAGATGCGTCGGATCGCACGTTCCGCCGACCGGCGCTTCGCAAGCTTGGCGCGCGCTGTTGTCGATCGCGACCCCCCGCGATTCGAACCCCGAGGCGTTCGTCGTGATCGCGATCGAGCGCGACGCGTCCACGAACGGACGCGGCGGCGCCGACTCCGAATCGTCGAAGGTGCGCAGCAAGGTGAGCTGCGCCGCGTTCGTGAACGTCATCAGGTAGCTCGGCTGATAGTTGACCCGACTCTGGTTCTCGACCCAGAACGCCGGCAACGGCACCGACGCGACGGCGAGCGCGCCGGAGGGCAATCCGCCCGCCACCGTGAGGAGCTCGGGCCCGTCGTCGGCGTTCGGTGGGATGGACCATTTGTTGAGGAAGAGCGCGACCTCGCCCGTCGTCTGGTGCGTCGTGACGAGCGTCTCTTGTGCCTCCCTCAGCGTGTCCTGCGTGTCCGTCAGCTGCGCGGCAGGCGACGGGCCGGCGTCGGGGGCTAGGCCACCGTCCGGCAATTCCATCTGCGGCTTCAGCGACGGATTCACCGGCGTGCGCGCCTGGGCCATGAACTCGCTTCCCGCGGTGTCGACCATGCCGCCGTAACGGCGCGCCTGAAGCGCGACGCCGAACGGTTCCGGGGGAAGGTTGAACGTCGGATCCGTGAGAACCGCTTCGTTGGTCCCCTGCCCTCGCCGGTGATTCTCGTCGCAAGTGTTCGTCGGCCCCGACTGCCCGCAGTCGAGCGCGACGCCGGTGGAGTGATCCGAGCCGTCGGGATACACACCGGACTTACCGTTCGGCAAATCCGCGCTCGTGTCGTCGTCGACGGTGATCCAGTGGAGCGTCGCGTCACCGCGAACCGGCACGAACAGCCTCGCGCCTTTGCCCTCTTTCAGCGGATTCGTCGCGTACAGAAGATCCGTGGCGAACGCCCCGATGGCGACGGTTCCCTTTTGCACGCCGCCGTACAAGAGCGGCGCGGGCTCGAGGTACGCGCACAGGCCGGGAGTGAACGACTGATCCGCCACGGACTGCACGCTGGTGCCCGCGGCCGCACAAGGATTGTTCTTCTTGTCCACGCACCGGTGCGTCGGCGCACCGTCCTTGCCGCCGGAGGCCGTCCCCTTGCCCGTCAGGTCACAGGAGACGTAGCCCTTGTCCGTGCACACGGTGTCGTCATTGCAGTAGACGGGAACCTTGTTCCGGATCGCCTCGAGGTCGTAAACCTGTACCGATCCCGCGTTGAACTGCAGGTCGAAGTCGCTGTTGGCGACGTACATCCATCTCCGGCCGGGTGAGACCTGGATACCAACGGGAAAGTAGATGCGATCCAGGGGGACGGACCGACCTTCGTCGGGTGGAAAGCAGCCAGTGGCGCCGCCGAGGGCTCCGGCAAGAAGCCCCGTAAGTATTGAGAATATGCGCGGTCGCGCCATGGGCGCGCGGAGCCTACCCCAAAACGGGCTGGCTTGAGCACGCGCTCATTTCAGCTCATTCGGGAGCTCGGCGCGGCCCCCGAACGCCTTCCACGACGCCTCGGTACCGTGACTCGCCCCTGATCACGACGGCAAAGGAGCGGAGCACCGAGACACAAACCCGCCGAATACGGCGGAGATCAGCCCAAGTCGAGAATCGTCACGCCGCGCTCGACCTCTTCTTCCTCTTCTTGAGGAGGCCGCCGCGCCGGCTGATGGATCTCGAGCGGCAGCTCGAGACGTGGCTGCTCGGCGTCGCGCCGGAGCCGCTCTTGCTCTTCGCGCTGCCGGATTTGCTCGATGATGAACGGAGGTAACATCGGTTGTCTTGCGCCTTCCGCCAGTCCTACTGAGTAATCTAGTAGCTCGTTATGGGCGGTCAAGACGCGAGCGACTCCCTCCGAAGTCACGGCAGGGACACGGCGCGTCTTTCTCCACCTTGGCCTTTGTTTCTCGGGCGTTGGTCAGGGATGCTCACGGACGGCGGGTCGCGCAAGCGGCCAGCGACGAAACCGTACATCACCCCACGCCCGGCCGCCGAATTCGGTGATTTCCGTCACCTATTCGCGCTCATGAAGCAGATTTTCCAGCTCCGATGTCAAGGCGCGTTGCGTCGACACCCGACGGCCGGCCCTCGCCGCGCGGTGGCTGTGGACGGCGTTGCGTCAAGACGCGCGTCGCGCGTTGCGCGATTCGGTCACGCCACCGTGGCGCTTTTCATCATGCTTTTATGCGATAGCGCCCGAGCCGCGTTCGAGCCCAAGGACGCCACCTGGCAAGGGACGAGCGAGCTCGTCACCATCGCGAGCGAGAAACTCGGAAAAGGCCGAGTCCGGATCGTCGCGAGCATCCCGTGGGAAGAGATCCAGCCTACGGACGCGCTCCTCGTGTTGCATCCAGAACGCGAGCTCGACTACCGCGAGGTCGCCGCGTTCCTCGCCGCCGGCGGTCGACTCGGACTGCTCGACGACTACGGCAAGGCCGACGCGCTCCTCCGACGCTTTCGAATTCATCGCGTGAGCGCGCCGTTCGACCCGCGCGATCCACTCCGCGACAATCCGAACCTCCCCATCGCCGTACCTTCCATCGGCCCCGACTCCCGCCCGCATCCCGTCGTCGCGGGCGTCGATCGCGTCGTCACGAATCACCCGACGGGCCTGGAGACGGATCGCGGGCTTCGCCTGACGACGGTGCTCGAGATGCCCTCGCTATCCGAGCCGCCGACGCCGCTCGCGCTCATCGGCGTGATCGGCGACGCAAAACGGTGCGGCCTCGTCTCCGACGGGGTGGACGAGCCCACCACGGCGGCGAGCAGCCCCGTCGCGGGACGCTGCGGTCGGCTCCTGGCGATGGGCGACCCGTCCGCGGTGATGAACCTGATGCTCCGCTACCCCGGCAACCGAGCGTTCGCGGCGCGGCTGGTCGAGTACCTCGTCGGGGACGACACCTGGGGCCGCCGCAGCGGCAATCTCTACCTCGCCGCGAACGACTTCACCGAGCGCGGTAGCTTCGGAAAGCACGGTGGTCTCTCGGGCGCCATCGACGACCGGCTCGAGGCGCTCGCTCGCCTCGTGGCCGAGACTCGTCGTGACGGCCTGCCCGCGACGCTCGCGATTCTCCTGGCAGCGCTTTGCGCGGGCGGCGCGACGCTCTGGGCGATGTCGCGAACGACGCGCCGATACCGCAAAACCGCGCCGCGATACGCCCGCCCAACGCCCCTGGTCGCCCAGGGGGGTCTGGCGGGACGCGCGGCCGTACTGTCCGCGGATACGACTCATCGCGCCCTGGTCATCCTGGAGCTCAAGGCCGCGCTCGAGGAAGCCGTCCGGGAGCGCATGGGCATCGCCGACGCGTCGCTCCCGCGGCTGGCCGAAGAGATCGATCGACAAGCGGCCCTGAGTCGGCGAAATTCCGAAGCCTTGAGAGAAATGATCACGGAGATGGCCCGGGCCGAAGCAGCGGTGTCGCGAACCGAGCGCATCCTCATCGCCGATACGGCCATCCGAAGGATGCACGACGCCATGACCGGCATCCTCGCCGAGCTCGACGAGCGGCGGAGAAAGCATCCGTGACGCACGCCGTGCAGGTGAGCGAGATCGAGGCGGCCCGGGAGCGGCTCGCCTCGGTCCGGCGTGAGGTCGGGCGCGTGTTCATCGGAGACGGCGTGGCCGTCGAGATGATGCTCGTCGCGCTGCTCGCTCGCGGGCACGTCTTGCTCGAAGGAGTGCCGGGCGTCGCCAAGACGACGCTGGTGAAGGCCTTCGGCGCGACGCTCGGCTGCACCGTGCGCCGCATTCAGTTCACGCCGGATCTGCTGCCCGCGGACATCACCGGCACCTACGTCTTGAACCCGCGCGACGGTACCTTCGCGCTCCGGTCGGGTCCGGTGTTCGCGAACGTGGTCCTCGCGGACGAGATCAACCGCGCGCCCGCCAAGACGCAATCCGCGCTCCTCGAAGCGATGCAGGAGCGCCAGGTCACCATCGAGGGCGATCGCTACGAGCTACCGAATCCGTTCCTGGTGCTGGCCACGCAGAACCCGATCGATCTGGAGGGCACCTACGCGCTGCCCGAAGCGCAGATCGACCGCTTCCTCGTGCGCATCCGCATGGGTTATCCGTCGCAGCGCGACGAGGTCGCGATGCTCAGGGCGCACAACGTCACCGGGCCGGAGCCCTCCGGCGTGCTCTCGGCGAGCGACGTCCTTCAGATCCAATCGATCGCCGCGCGCGTCCACGTGGAAGAGGACATTCGCGAGTACGCCGTCGCGCTGTCTTCGTTCACCCGCACGCACTCGAAGGTCATGCTCGGCGCTTCACCCCGCGCGACGCTGAGCCTCGTGCGCGCGGCGAAGGCGAACGCGGTGATCGCCGGCCGGCCCTACGCGACGCCGGACGACGTCCGCGCGGTGGCGGAGCCCGTGCTCGCCCATCGCCTGGTGCTGGTGCCGGAGCTCGAGGGCGACGCGGCCGCCCGCTCGTCCATCGTCGAAGAAGCGCTGGCCAAGGTCGGCTATCGCCGCGCCGTGCGGCCGGTCTGAATGCATGACGAATAGACGAGCGCAACGATGACGCCCGACGAATTCATCGCGCTGCTCCGCCGCGAAGGGCGGCGGCGCGCGCATCTCATCTTCTCGCCCGACGCTCGCCGCCTCGAGCCGTCGCTGCCCGCTCTCGATGCGCTCGCGAGAGCCGTCCAGGGCTCGCCGGATTTCGCGGACCACGAAGGCGTGTTCTTCGAGGTGGGACGAGCCTCGGGAGCGCTGCTCACCGCGACGCTTCATCGGACGGTGCGCGGTCAAGGCGCAGGCGGCGTGAGACACTGGGAATACGCCTCGATCGGCGACGCCATCCGCGACGGGCTCCGCCTCTCGCGCGGCATGGGTCGCAAGAACGCGCTCGCCGGGCTCTGGTGGGGCGGCGGCAAGGGCGTCATCCTGCGCGCCGCGGGAGATCGCTACAAAGATCCGTCGTACAGAACGACGGTGTACGAGGACTACGGCCGCTTCGTGACCTCGCTCCGTGGCGCGTACGTGACGGCGGAGGACGTCGGCACGACGCCCCCGGACATGGCCGCCGTCTTCACGACGACCCGCTTCGTCACCTGCGTGCCGGAAGCCGTCGGCGGCTCGGGCAACCCCTCGCCGGCGACCGCGAAGGGCGTCGTGTGCGCCATCGAGGCCGCGCTCGAGCACCTGGGCCTCGGCGCGATCGCCGGAAAGCGCATCGCCGTGCACGGCGCGGGCAACGTGGGCGCCTCGCTCATCGGCGATCTCCTGGAGCGCGGCGCGCTGCGCGTGGTCGCGACGGAGGTCGACGCGACCCGATGCGCCGCGGTCAGCGCGCGCTTCGCCGGCGCGAACGTGACGATCCGGCACGTGGCGATGGGCGATACGAGCGTGCTCGCCGAAGAATGCGACGTGCTCTCGCCGTGCGCGCTCGGCGGCGTCCTGAACCCGGAGACGATACCGAACCTCCGGTGTCGCGTCGTCTGCGGCGCGGCGAACAACCCGCTCCTCGACGAGGAGCGCGACGCGCGCGCGCTCGAGGAGCGCGGCATCACCTACGTCCCCGACTTCGTCGCGAACCGCATGGGCATCGTCACTTGCGCGAACGAACAATACGGCAGCCTGCCCGAGGATCCGGCCATCCTCCGTCACTTCGGACGGTCGTGGGAGAACGCGGTGTACGTCGTCACTCGGAAGGTCCTCGAAGAAGCGAGCCTGCGCGGCGTCACTCCCGCCGAGGCCGCGGCGTCCCTCGCCGACGAAATGTCGCTCGTGCCGCACCCCATCTTCCCCCACCGCACTCGGGACATCGTGGCAGCGCTCCAGCGTGAACGCTGGGAAGCGGGATGAGCCCGGCGCCGCGCATCTGCGCCGGTCGTTCCGACGTCATGGGGAGTCGACCGCGCGCAGGGGCGCCCCGGCGGGGGCGGCGTCGGGGCCCTCGGGTTCGATTGGTGTAGGATCGCCCCATGCAGCTCTACCCGACGACGAACGCCGTGCACGTGGCGGGCGCGGGGATCGCCGCGGTCGCGGCGGGCGTGCTGCTGACCGAGCCGGCCGTGCTCTCCTGGGGCGGCGCCATGCTCGTCGGGCTCGCCGTCGCGCGCGCGGTCACGCTCATCGGCGTCACGCGGGTGCGCGCGGCGGGGTTCGAAATGTTGTGGCGCGAGACCGGACGGACGCGGCGCATCGCTCGCGGGCAGACGGCGGAGATCGCCGCCGAAGTGCGCAAT
Organism: Polyangiaceae bacterium; assembly: GCA_035547195.1. Taxonomy (GTDB): domain Bacteria; phylum Myxococcota_A; class Polyangia; order Polyangiales; family Polyangiaceae; genus DASZVB01. The sequence continues at coordinate 10,942 of DASZVB010000059.1, read as the reverse complement.
CGCGACACCCGCGCCGCGCGCTACGTCGCCCTCCGCGCGGTCACCTCGCCGGAGCTCGAGATCGAGATCACGCCGACGTCGGGCGAGGTGCCCGCGGGCGGACGCCTCGCCGTGACGATCCGCGCCCGCGCGCCTCGCGTCGGACGGCACGGGCTCTATGGTCTGTCGCTCGAGGTGCGCGGGAGCCCCGGGCTCTTCGAGATCCCCCTGACGTTCGCGAACCCCTTCGGCGTCGAGGTGATGCCGAAGACGTTCGGGCTCGTGCTGCGCTCGGCGCGCGGCGGGAGGAGCCGCGCGCTCACCGAAGCGGGCCGCCCGGGCACGCTCTCGGGCGACGGCTACGAGCTCAGGGAGATCCGCGAGCACCGCGCGGGCGATCCGCTGAAGCGCGTCGCGTGGAAAGCTTCGGCTCGACGGGGCAAGCTGATGGTGCGCGATCACGAGCAAGAGGAGCGCGACGTCGTTTGGATCTTGCTCGACGCCTCCGTCGAGCTCTGGGCGGGTCCGCCCGGTCACGCCCCGCTGGATCACGCGATCGACGAGGCCATGGCCGTCGCCGAAGCGCACCTCGCGCGCGGCGATCACGTCGGGCTCGCGGTGTGCGCCGGTCGCGTCCTGGCGCGTCTGCCGCCGGAGCGCGGGCCGGCGCAGGCCGCGCACATCGCGCACGCGCTGGTGTACGCGTCCATGACGCTGGACGCGGACCGCAGCGGTCTCGCGTCCGACGACGTGGCGTCACGCGTGCTCGAGCACATGAAACCGCTCGATCCCGCGGCGGCGTCGGGCGTCTCGCGCGACCGCGTCGAGCTCGCGCAGCGCGCTCTGTCGCTGCTCAGCCGCGCGCCGTTCGCGCCGTTGCCGCTGGTCGGCGCCGACCCCGCCGACAAAGTGCTGCGCGGGTATCTCTCGGCGTTCGGCATCCCCTCCCCCGCGCGGCTCGAGCCGGACCGCCCGCGAACGGACGAGACGCTCGCCGAGCTCCTCTCCGAGCTCCCGCGGCAGAAGCCGCACCCGAGCCTTCTTTACGTCTGGTCTCCCGCGCCGGACCCCGAAAAGCGCAAGGTGGTGACCGAAGCGTTGAAGAAGCACGCGCGCCGGCGCGTCGAGATCCGCTGGGTGCGGCCGGAGCTCGAGGAAGGCGTCCCGCGCGGTCCGGGGATCGTGGCGAGCGCCGTGGGCGCGGCCATCGTCACCCGCGCGCGAGCCGGGGAAAGCGTGGGCGAGCACGCCCTGCGGCGCCTCGGCGTGACGGTGGAAAGGGTGCGACCGCGGGCCATCGGGCGCCCGAGTCTCCCTGCCGAAGAAGGCGGTGGTGGTGGCTGAAACGCCGTCCCCTCGAGAGCTCCTCGAACGCCACCGGCTTCGTGCCAAGCATCCATTCGGCCAGAACTTCCTCGCCGACGCCGGCATCGCGCGGAAGATCGCCGAGCTTGCCACCACGCCTCCGGGCGGCACCGTCGTCGAGATCGGCGCCGGGCTCGGCGCGCTCACCAGGCCGCTGCTCGAGCGCGCGAGCCGAGTGATCGCCATCGAGCGCGATCGGGATCTCGTGCCGGCGCTGGGAGAAGAATTCCGCTCGGCCATCGACGCCGGAAGCCTTTCGCTCGTCGAGGCCGACGCGAAGCAGGTCGACTACGCGGCGCTCCTCGACGGGGCCGCGACGCCGAAGGCCATCGCGGGGAACCTCCCTTATCAACTCACCGGACCCTTGCTGCGGCTCGCCGTAGACCACGCGCGGCGCTTCGATCGGGCCGTGTACATGGTGCAACTCGAGGTCGCGGAGAGGCTCGTCGCCAAGGCGTCCGAACCGGAGTACGGCGCGCTCACGGTCTTCGTGAACGCCGCGTTCACCGTGGAGCGCAAGCTGCTCGTCCGCCGCGGAGCGTTCTATCCGCAGCCGCGCGTCGATTCCGCGGTCGTGGTGCTCACGCCGCGCGAGGTGCCGTTGTGTGACGAGACGGACGAGTTCCGGGCGGTGGTCAAGGCGGCTTTCTCGCAGCGAAGAAAGACTTTGCGGAACGCCTGGCGCGCGCTCCCCGGCATGAACGAAGAACGACTCGCGAGCGCCGCTGCCGGCGCCGGGATCGACCTCGACGCGCGCGGCGAAACGCTGGACGCCGCGGCGTTCGCCCGCATGGCGAGCGAGCTGACGAGGAGCCGCTCATGAAGCCGAAGGGAGGGCTTTTGCTGGCGATCGCCGTCGCCGGCGCGTCGCCCTCGTGCGCCCGGCCCGAGCCGCTGCCATTCGTGAAGTCGGCGAAGCTCGGCGTGTTTTACGGCGGGCAAGTCGAGGAGCGCACGGACGTCCCCTTCGAGCTCGATCCGGCGAAGCAGACGCAAGGGTTCCGGGTCCGATTCTCGGAACCGCTCGCGCGAGACACCGAGGTCGAATGGCGCATCGACGTGCCGAAAGCGGATCCGGAGCGCAAGAAGCGACCGCGCGCGGCGGGAGAGCGCGCGACGCCGCCGCGCACGTCGCTCTCGGGAAAAGACGTGGCGCGCGCGGGCGAGACCACGCTCGACCACGTGCTCGCGTTCCATCCCGGCGATCCCCTGGGGCTCTGGAACGTCCGCGTCGTCGTGCGCGACAAGGTGGTCATCGATCGCCCGATCGAGGTGTTCGATCCGGCGGCGCGCAAGCGACTCGCGCCGCCGGACGCCGGCCTGTAGCCGCCTACTCGTGCTCGGAGGCTTCGACGGCTTCTTCTTCGAAGGACTCCTGCGGGCCCGAGAGCACCTCCGAGTACGTGTGCACCGTGGGCGGCGGAGGATCCCCGTAGAGCGTCAGGCGGGCGGCCGCCCACAGCTCTTTGCGCATGTTCTCGAGGTACGCGACGCTTCCGGGCTCCGACTCGAGGCGGTCCAACGCCTCGTCGGCGTCTTTCAGATCGAGCCGCGCACGCACCGGATCGATGTCTTCTTTGCGGACGAGGTTGTCGGTGAGCAGCACCGCGCGGTCGTCGAGGATCTCGACGAAACCGGGACCGACCGCGACCTTCACCTCTTGGCCGTCCTTGATGTACGTGACGATGCCCGTCTTCAGCGCGGCGAGCAGCGGGCGGTGCCCCGGAAGCACGCCGAACTCGCCGTCGACGCTGGGCGCGGTGATGGACTGCACCGTCTCGTGGAGCGCCACGCCTTCGGGCGTCAGGATCTCGAGATCGATCGCGCCTTCGGCCATGGGACTACGAGGCTTCCTTCAGCTTCTGCGCGGCGGCCTTCACGTCCTCGATGCCGCCCTTGAGATAGAAGGCCTGCTCCGGAACGTCGTCGAAAGCGCCCGTGAGGATCTCTTTGAACGCCGCGATCGTGTCCTTCAGCGGAACGTACTTGCCGGCGAGACCGGTGAACTGAGCGGCGACGAAGAACGGCTGCGAAAGGAAGCGCTGGATCTTGCGGGCGCGCGCGACGATCTGCCGGTCTTCTTCGCTGAGCTCGTCCATGCCCAAGATCGCGATGATGTCCTGCAGATCCTTGTAGCGCTGCAGGGTCTGCTGGACGCCGCGCGCGACCTGGTAGTGCTCTTCGCCGATGATCTGCGGGTCGAGCATGGTGCTCGTCGAGTCCAGCGGATCCACGGCCGGGTAGATGCCGAGCTCGGCGATGGAGCGCGAGAGCACCGTCGTCGCGTCGAGGTGCGCGAACGTCGTGGCGGGCGCCGGATCGGTGAGGTCGTCGGCGGGCACGTAGATCGCCTGCACGCTGGTGATGGATCCCTTGGTCGTCGACGTGATGCGCTCTTGAAGGGCGCCCATCTCCGTCGCGAGCGTGGGCTGGTAGCCGACGGCGCTCGGCATACGACCGAGCAGAGCGCTCACCTCGCTGCCCGCCTGCGTGAAACGGAAGATGTTGTCGACGAACAGAAGGACGTCCTGGCCCTCTTCGTCGCGGAAATACTCGGCGCAGGTGAGCGCGCTGAGCGCCACGCGCGCACGCGCGCCGGGCGGCTCGTTCATCTGGCCGTAGACGAGGGCCGTCTTGCTGAGAACCGACGCGCCGGACTCGAGCTTCGACTCCTGCATTTCGACGTAGAGATCGTTGCCCTCGCGGGTCCGCTCGCCGACGCCGGCGAAGCAGCTCACGCCGCCGTGCGCCTTCGCGACGTTGTTGATGAGCTCCATGATGAGCACGGTCTTGCCCACGCCGGCGCCGCCGAACAGGCCGATCTTCCCGCCTTTGCGGTAGGGGGCGAGCAGATCGATGACCTTGATGCCGGTCTCGAAGATCTCGACGGTCGTCGCCTGGTCGACGAAGCTCGGCGCGGGGCGGTGAATCGGGGAGGCCTTCTTCGCGTCGACGGGGCCGCGCTCGTCCACCGGCTGACCCACGACGTTCAGGATGCGGCCGAGAGTCTCGGGGCCGACGGGCATGAGGATGGGGGCGCCGGTGTCCTTCACCGGCGCGCCGCGCACGAGGCCCTCGCTCGAGTCCATCGCGATGGCGCGCACCACCGACTCGCCGAGGTGCTGCGCGACCTCGAGCACGAGATTGTCGGGCTTGTCCGAGATGTTCGGGTTCGTCACCGTCAGCGCGTTCAAGATCGCCGGGAGCTTGCCCGACGAGAACTTCACGTCGACGACCGGCCCGATCACCTGGGTGATCTTTCCAACGCCCGCCGACCCCTGAACTGCTTTGCTGATTTCGGCCATCGCTCTATCGCCTCGACTTTGCCTAGAAGACCACGAACCAGCGGCTCGACAAGTTTCGACCACCGGCAAAACCGGGCCCGCGTCTATCACGCGATGCGCTGGTTGCCAATGGCACTCGTCCATTGCGTGGACTGGCGGAATCTCCGGCCCCCACTCGGGTGAGGGCCGGAGATTCCGACGTCCTGGGCACCGGTGTGACGAGTGCCGGTGACTTCTTCTGTGTCGCGCGACTCCGTCGCGCTCCGGGCAACCTGGAACGGGGTCCCCTCTCCTTGGGCTTACCGACGCTATTTCTCCTTCTGTGGACTGGCGGAATCTCCCCCACTCGGGTGAGGGCCGGAGATTCCGACGTCCTGGGCACCGGTGTGACGAGTGCCGGGTGACTTCTTCTGTGTCGCGCGACTCCGTCGCGCTCCGGGCAACCTGGAATGGGGTCCCCTCTCCTTGGGCTTACCGACGCTATTTCTCCTTCTGTGGAAACAACGAGAGCTGAGCGCCTGGTAACGGCACCTCGGGCGCTCTGGATGGAGCAACGGCGGACCGGCTGGGGCGCTCGTCGTGGTCGCCGGCAATGAGACCGAAACGACGCGCCGTCGTCTCGAAGAGGCGCTGAATGGCGTCTGCGTACTCGCCTTCGCCGCGCATGCGCGCGCCGAACGCCGGATCGTTCAGCCGGCCACCGCGAACCTCCCGCGTCCGAGCGAGCACCTTTTCGGCCGCGAGCGGGAAACCTTGGCGCAAACGTTGCTCGAACACCTCTTTCACGTTGCCCGGCAAGCGGAGCATCACCATGCCGGCGGAGCACGCGCCGGCACGGGCGGCCGCCTCGAGGATCTTCGGGATGTCACTGTCCGTGAGACCGGGGATCACCGGCGCGACATTCACCGAAACCCGTATTCCGGCCTGTGCCAGGCGCTGCACCGCCAAGAGTCGGCGGGAAGGCGTGGCAACGCCCGGCTCGATCACCCGCGCCGTGTGCTCGTCGAAGAAGGGGACGCTTATCGTGACGCCCACGCGGTCCGTAAGGCGACGAAGGATGTCGATGTCGCGCTCGACGAGCGGTGCTTTCGTGATGACGTGACACGGATTTTCGAAATCGGCGCAGGCCTCGAGACAGCCGCGCGTCAGTCGGTAGCTCGCCTCGAGCGGCTGGTAACAATCCGTGTTTCCGCTGAAGACGATGGGCTCTCGCTTCCAGGACTTGCGCGCGAGCGCGGCGCGCAACAGCTCGGGCGCACGGCGTTTCACCACGATCTTCCGTTCGAAATCGGTGCCCGAACCGAAACCTAAATACTCGTGAGATGGGCGCGCATAGCAATAAGCACACCCGTGATGACAACCGCGATACGGATTAACGCTCCAACGGAAACCAACGTCGGGGCTGTCATTCTTCGAGAGAATGCTCTTCGAATCGTCCTCGAATACCTCGAGCGGCGTCGCTGGCGGCTCACCGAGATATTCGACGTGCGTCGACTCCCAAGGCGACCGCGGATTTCGCATCGGGAGCGGCCGCATCGCGAAGGACTATACCCCTGTTCAGTGCCCGCGCAAGGGCCTCGAAAATCGCTCTTCCCCCCTTTTCTAAAGCCGAAATCGTGGGAGATTGCGTGAGCGCGCGCGTCTCCGTCCGTCGTTTGCTCGAGCTCCGGGCGCACCCGGCCTGGGCTCGGTACATCGGCGACACACCCCACGGGCACGTGTTCGTTTCGTTCGCTCTCGCCCTTCACTACTCGCGTTCGATCCGCTAGCCGATATCCGTTAGATGCTCGCCGAACAAACGATCGATCGCGTGAGGCGCGAAGCGCGCATCGTCGCCATCGTCGGTGAACGCGTGAAGCTCACGCTGCGCGGGCGCTCGCACGTCGGGCTGTGTCCCTTCCACAAAGAGAAGACACCGAGCTTCCACGTCAACGAAGAGCGCGGCTTCTATCATTGCTTCGGCTGCAGCGCGTCCGGCGACGCGATCAAGTTCTTGAGAGAGATGGACGGGCTCTCGTTCGTCGACGCGGTTCGCTACATCGCCGAACGCCAGGGCATCGAGATCGTCGAGACCGGTTCGGAAGACGAGCGGCGCGAGTATGCGGAAGCGCGGCGTCGCCGCGACGAGCTCTTCGCGATCGGCGAGACCGCCGCGGCATATTTCGAGAAGATGCTGCGCACGCATCCCCTCGCGCCGCTCGCCGTCGCAGAGTTGCACCGGCGCGGGCTGGATCCCTCTCTCCGCGACGGTCCCGTGGCGGAGGCGCTCGCGGCGTTTCGCATCGGCTACGCGCCCTATGGCTGGGACGGCTTCGTCCGGCACGTGAAGAGCAGCGCCGGGTCGCTGCGCGCGGCAGAAGCCGTGGGCCTCCTCGTCCCTCGCAAATCGGGCCCGGGCCACTACGACCGCTTCCGCCATCGGCTGATGTTCGCGATCCTCGATCTGGACGGGAAGATCATCGGGTTCAGCGGTCGCTCCCTCGAAGAGCCGAGCGCGGACGCGCTGCGCGCCGCCGCCCTCGAGCCGATGGGCGGAAGCGGGGAGCCGCCGGCGAAATATCTGAATTCTCCGGAGTCGCCCGTCTACAAGAAGCGCGAAGCGGTCTTCGGCCTCTTCCAGGCCCGCCAATCCGTTCGACGAGAAGAGCGAGCGATCGTCGTCGAGGGCAACTTCGACGTGGTGAGCTTGCATGCGCGCAGCGTGACCAACGCCGTCGCGCCGCTCGGCACCGCGTTCACCGTGGAGCAGGCGATGCAACTGAAGCGCTACGCGCCGCGCGTGACGCTGTTCTTCGACGGTGATGGCGCCGGCAAGCGCGCCGTCCGCGCGGCGCGCGAGCCTTGCAGGGAAGCGGGGCTCGAGGTCAGCGTGGCGACTCCGCCCGACGGTAAGGATCCGGACGAGCTGGTGCGCGAGAGCGGCAGAGACGCGATCGTCAGAGTCGTCAAAGCCGCCCGAAGCATGCTCGAATACATGATCGACGTGACCCTGGAAGGCGCCTCGCTCAGCGACGCGCAGGGCCTCGGCGCACGCATCCGCGCCGTCGGCGAGCTCATCCAGATCGAGGAAGATCCTGCAGTCCGCGCGCTCGCTGAACGGCACGCGGATTCCATCGCCGAGCGGCTCGGTATCGGCGACGCGCGAACCCTCGCCGCGTTGGCATCCGTCGTGCAGCGGGCAGTGGCAGGCCGTCCGCAAGCCGCGCAGGGGCCGGTCGTTCCGCCTCCTCCGGAGCGCGCGCGCTCGCGCAACCGCCGCGAAGACATCGGGCTCGAGGTGTTTGGCGCGCTCCTTGATTTCCCAGAGCTGCTCGACACACCCGAGGTGGCTGAAGCCGCACAAGCGATCGACGGCGACACAGCCCTGGCAATTGCCGCACTGCGTCAATGGCCTGGTCTAGCACAGAACCCCGAACAACTCCTTGCTAAGCTGCCACGGCCGATCCATCCATTCGCGGCTGCTCGCCTGGCCGCGCCTCGGCACCCGTCGATGGATGACGCAAGGGCAGAGCTTCTTTTAAACGTCGAGAAGTTGAAACGCTTGGAGCTATCGCGTCACAAGTTCGAAGTCATCGAGGAGCTCGCGCGCGTGCAGGCGTCCGGTGACTTCGATCGCGAGGTGGCACTCCTTAAAGAGCAGGCGCGTCGCGCCCGCGAGTCGCGTGGGCTGTGAGCCCGATTCAATCGAGAGAGAGGTATGCGGTGGGAGTCAAGAAGTCGGACCGCGCGGGGAAGAATGGCCACAGCCTTCCGAAGAAAGGCGCAACTGAGAAAGTCGTTCTCGAGAAAAGCCCGGTCGTGACGAAAGCAAAGCCGCAGCCCGCTGCGGCCAAGCCCGTCGCAAGCAAGGCGAAGAGCAACGGCGCGCCGGCCACGAACGGCAGCAGCAACGGCAAGGCCGCGCTCGCGGTCGCCGCAAAAGCGCCGGAAAAAGAGAAGGACAAGGCGAAGAGCAAGCTCAACGGCCACGGCGCCGGCAAGCCCGCGAAGAAGTCGGGCAGCGAGCCGCCGCCGTCGCGCGAGGTGAAGGCGCGCGGCAAGTCGCGGGAGCTCGACGACGACGACGAGGACGAACCGTCGAGCGAGCGCGGCAGCGGCGAGAGCGGTCCGCCGGCCGCGAAGAAGAAAGGCGCGAAGGGCAAGGAGGTCGACGACCTCATCAGCCTCGGCAAGAGCAAGGGCTTCCTCACGTACGCGGAAGTGAACGAAGCGCTTCCGGGCGACGACGTCGATCCGGACCAGATGGACGACGTGCTCAACGTCCTCGACAACGAGGACATCGAGATCGTCGACGACGCCGCGAACTTGAAGATCGCGCCGGCCAAGCGCATGGCCGAGGAAGAAGGCGCCGCCCGCGGTAAGGCGTCGAACGACAGCGAAGCGCCGGCGTCGGCGCCGCAGTCGAAGGGCATCGAGACGGAAGAGGGCTACTACGGCCGGAGCAACGATCCGGTTCGGATGTACCTGCGCAAGATGGGCAGCGTCGCGCTGCTCACCCGCGAGGGCGAGGTCGAGATCGCCAAGCGCATCGAGGAAGGCGAAAACGAGATCCTCGAGTCGATCCTCAACAGCCCCATCGCCGTCCGCGAGATCATCGACATCGGCGAGCGGCTGCGCAACCACAAGATCCGCGTGAAGGACATCGTCCGCGACGCGGAGGACGAGGAGCACGAGTTCGACGAGGAAGAGGCGGATCGCCGCATCATTCGCCTCATCGACCGCGTGAAGCGCCTCGACAAGAAGAACCTGGATCTCGCGGAAGAGCGGCGCACCGCCGTCGACGTCCGCAAGAAGCTCATCGACAAAGAGGTCGCCGAGACGAAGGGCGAGCTCGTCAAGACGCTGCAAGAGATGCGTCTCAACAAGAAGACGATCGACAAGATCGTCCAGAAGCTGAAGAACATCATCCAGAAGGTGCAGCGGGCCGAGTCGAAGGCCGTCGATCTGGAGAAGCAGGCCGGGGCGACCAAGGCGCAGCTCCGCAAGATGGTGCGCGAGGCGAAGGACAACGAGGAGGTCGCCGCCGAGCTCGCGACCCGCCTCGGCATGGACACGTCCGAGATCCTCGACATCGACGAGACGCTGAAGGACGCCCAGCGCGGCGTGAAGAAGGTCGAGGAAGAGCTGAAGATCGACCTCGACGAGACGAACCGCACCTACGAGGCGATTCAGCAGGGCGAGCGCAAGGCCGAGCGCGCGAAGGCGGAGCTCGTGGAGGCGAACCTGAGGCTCGTCGTCTCCATCGCGAAGAAATACACGAACCGCGGGCTACAGTTCCTCGACCTCATCCAAGAGGGGAACATCGGCTTGATGAAGGCCGTCGACAAGTTCGAGTACAAACGCGGCTACAAGTTCAGCACGTACGCGACGTGGTGGATCCGGCAAGCCATCACCCGCGCGATCGCCGATCAGGCGCGGACCATCCGCATCCCCGTGCACATGATCGAGACGATCAACAAGCTCATCCGCACGTCGCGCTACCTGGTGCAGGAATACGGGCGCGAGCCGACGCCGGAAGAGATCGCCGAGAAGATGGAGCTGCCGCTCGACAAGGTCCGGAAGGTTCTGAAAATCGCGAAGGAGCCCATCAGCCTGGAGACCCCGATCGGCGAGGAAGAGGACAGCCATCTCGGGGATTTCATCGAAGACAAGAGCGTCATCAGCCCCGCCGACGCCGTCATCAACATGAACCTCTCCGAGCAAACGCGAAAGGTCCTGAAGACGCTGACGCCGCGCGAAGAGAAGGTGCTGCGCATGCGCTTCGGCATCGGCGAAAAGAGCGATCACACGCTCGAAGAAGTCGGCCAGGACTTCGAGGTCACCCGCGAGCGCATCCGCCAGATCGAGGCGAAGGCGTTGCGCAAGCTGCGTCACCCCTCGCGCTCGAAGCAGCTCAAGTCGTTCATCGAGAGCTGAGATCCCGCGACTCGTGACGTCGGCGCAGGGCCTGTCGGGTCGTGCCGACTTGCGGCCTTGGTTTTTAGCGCCAAGGCCGCAAAGAGCGCCAAGGCCGCAAAGGGGGTTTGCAGCTGCGGCGCATCACGTGGTTCAGACGTCGAATGACGTGTGCAACCGGAAAGATGGGTGACATTTCTGACCGGGTACATAGGTGACACGTTCAGCTGGCTGCCTGAGGGCGTGGCAGCGTGCTCGGAGTGAATCGGTTGCAATAGTAGGGTTCGACGTAGCCGAGGTCGACGTGCATGAAGGAGACGAGCCAGCGGTCGTGGCCCTCCTCGCGTACGCCAACGAGTTGGCCAGCGAGAGCAGCGGTCAGATGGACCTGTCGGCGACCTGGCATGTGAATGAGCCCT
>DASZVB010000058.1:0-26601 GCA_035547195.1 Polyangiaceae bacterium | reverse complement strand
TTCCGCACGAACGTGTTGTGGTTGTTGACGTTGACGACGGTCGTGTGGGGCCCGCCCCAGCCGCAACCGTAGCCCCAGCCCCCGCTGAAAGCCGCGCCCATCGCGACGCCGACGCCGAACGAAATCATGGCCGCGCCAGCGACGTAGCCCGGCGGCGGTGGCGGGTACGGATACGGATACGGTGCGGGACCGTACACCACGGTGGGGCTGTACACCGGAACGTAGACGACTTTCGGATCGGCCTGTTCGATGACGATGACGGTCTCGTTCTCCACCTTCTTGGTCTCGACCTTCATCTTGTCGCCCGATTTCAGGTTGCCTTTTTCCTTTGCCTTGGCGCGCATCCGCTGAACGGCGTCCATCACGTCCGATTCCTGAGCCAAGAACGCGTTGCCGAGCTCCGTGGTCCACTTGATGTCGCTGGCGAGGAGCTTCACCGCGTCCGGCACCGCGGCCATCGCTTGAACGCTCGGGTCCCAGTCCTGCTTCTGGACGGCGTCGACGAGCGCCTGATCCTTCAGGTCCTCGTTCTGACCGAGCCACTGCTGGAGCTCGACGATTTCGAGTGGATACGTCGACGCCGCGAGCACCTGCGCGAGAAGCGGATCCGGGTAAAGCGCGACGGGGGAAACCAGCGCCTCGAGCTGTTCGTCCGTGAGCCTCGGCGGCGGTTGTTCCTGCTCGCCACCAGCCGGCGCAGGGGCCGCGGGCGGGGCTCCGGGCTGCGCGAACCCGGGCGAAACGGCGCTCGAGACGAAGGAGACCGTGCACAGCACCGCAAAAATTCGGCTCTTTCCCGAGCAAGTCGGCATTTCTTCGCTCCCTCGTTTCACGTCTTCTTTTCGCGAAGACGGACAAGCAAGCGCGGTGCCCTGCGCTCGGTGAACCGGACGGGCCGGCCACGCCGCCGGTGCCGGTTGCGTTTTACGGCCGGCCGCGCCGCGCGACGGCGAACCCGGGCATCGTCCGCACTTGCGGGCCGGCCCGGGGTGAGCTAACCACGCTGCGTGCCTGACGAATCTGTCCGTGTTTCGGGTTCCGTGTTGCGCCTCGCGCGACGCTTCGTCCGGCAATGACCGCCGCGGTTCGTCGAACGCCCCGTGAGATCCTCACGGAGCGCAAACAACTCGAACCGGACGTCATCGCCGCGCGCAACGGTGAAGAGATCGTGGATCTCTTCACTCCCGTCGACGCCGACGCGCCTCTCGAACCGGTCCGGCGCGGAGATCCGGCAGCGCTGGAGGTGATCCGTCACTCGACGTCGCACGTGATGGCGCAGGCGGTGCAGCGGCTGTTCCCCGGCACCCAGGTGACGATCGGCCCGGCCATCGAGAACGGCTTCTACTACGACTTCGACAAGCCCGATGGTCCGTTCACCGATCAGGATCTCGGCAAGATCGAAAAAGAGATGCGGCGGATCATCGCTCAAGATCTGCCGTTCCACCGAAAGCCCGTCACCAGGCAGGAAGCGAAGAATCTCTTCGAAGGCATGGGCGAGCGCTACAAGCTCGAGCTCATCGACGCCATCCCGGAAGGCGAGGAGATCAGCCTGTACTGGCACGGCAAGGACGACAAGCCGGACACGCAGTGGGTCGACCTCTGCAGCGGGCCGCACGTCCCTTCGACGAAGTACCTCGGCGTGGTGAAGCTCACCAGCGTCGCCGGCGCGTACTGGCGCGGCGACGAGAAGAACCCGATGCTCCAGCGCATCTACGGGACGGCGTTCGCGACTCAAGAAGAGCTCGACGCGCACCTGAAGATGCTCGCGGAAGCGCGCGCACGAGATCACAGAAAGCTCGGAAAAGAGCTGGATCTGTTCACGTTCCACGAATGGGCGGCCGCGATGCCCATCTTCTTGCCGCGCGGCGCGTTCGTGTATAACCAGCTCGTCTCGTACATCCGCGGGCTCTACGCGGAGTACGGCTATCAAGAGGTCATCACGCCGCAGATCTTCGATCGCCGTCTCTTCGAGACGAGCGGTCATCTGCCGAGCTACCGCGAGAACATGTACTTCCCGTCGACGCCGGACGCGGTCGACGACGTGCGCGCGAACGGCGAGAAAGCGTACGGCGAGCTCGAAGCGATTTCGCTGAAGCCGATGAACTGCCCCGGGCACTGCCTCATCTTCGGCCAGAGGCGGCGCAGCTACCGCGAGCTGCCCTGGCGCGTCGCGGACTTCGGGCGCCTTCATCGATTCGAACGCGGAGGCGTCGTGCACGGGCTCAACCGAGTGCGGAGCTTCTCGCAGGACGACGCGCACATCTTCTGCACCCAGGACCAGGTGCGCGAAGAGATCGCGAGCTTCAATCGGCTGCTCTTCGAGGTCTACAAAGTCTTCGGCTTCACGGATCTGTCGCTGAAGCTGACGCTTCGTCCGGAGAAGCGCGTCGGCACCGACGCCCAGTGGGATCTCGCCGAGAAGACGCTCGACGACGCGCTGCGCGACGCCAAGCTCCCCTTCGAGACGATCCCCGGCGAAGGCGCCATCTACGGCCCGAAGATCGAGTTCCACGTGAAGGACGCGATCGGGCGCGGCTGGCAGCTCGGAACCATTCAGCTCGACTACGTGCTGCCGGACCGCTTCGGACTCGAGTACGTCGGCCACGACGGCGGCTCGCACCGGCCCGCGATGCTCCATCGCGCCATCCTCGGGAGCCTCGAGCGCTTCATCGGGATGTACATCGAGCACGTCGCCGGGAAGTTCCCGGTGTGGATCGCGCCGGAGCAGGTCGTCGTGGTCACCGTCAGCGAGAAGCAGAACGAATACGCCCACCGCGTGGCCGACGAGCTGCGCGGCGCCGGCCTTCGCGTCTCGCTCGACGACGGCGCCGACAAGCTCGGCGCGAAGATCCGAAACGCGCGCATGATGCGCGTCCCCTACATCGCCGTCGTCGGCGATAAAGAAGCGCAGACCGGATCGATCGCGCCGAAGAGCGGCGACGGAACGGATCTCGGCACGATGCCGCTCGCCGAATTCAAGGCGCGGCTCGTCGCCGAAGCGCGGCCACCGCGCATCTCCTAAATTCGTGAAACGTGGCGACGAAGCCCAGAAAGTAAGCAGGTAACACCCGACGCATGGCGACCGACCGACGGAATTTCCGTGACACCAGAGCCCCACAGATCCGAGTAAATCACCGTATTCGCGTGCCCGAAGTCCGGGTCGTGCTGGAGGACGGCGGAGTCATGCTCGGAGTGATGAGCACGCAGCAAGCGCTGCGCGAAGCCGAAGAGCGCGGCCTCGATCTCGTCGAGGTGAACCCGAAAGCCGCTCCCCCCGTCTGCAAGATCCTCGACTTCGGCAAGTTCAAGTACGAGGAGAAGAAGCGCGCCCGCGAGGCGAAGCGCAAGCAGACGGTCGTCGAAGTGAAGGAGCTGAAGCTCCGTCCGAAGACGGACGATCACGACCTCGACGTGAAGCTTCGGGCCGCGCGGCGCTTCATCGAGTCGGGGAACAAGGTGAAGTTCACGGTGCGCTTCCGCGGCCGCGAGATCGCCCATCCGCAGCGCGCACAGATGCAGCTCGACTGGCTGCGGGAGAAGGCCGACGATCTCGCGACCGTCGAGCAACCGCCGACGATGGAAGCGCGCGCGATGAGCTTGATCCTCGCGCCGCGACCGCAAGTGCTGCACAAGCTGTCCGTGGAGCGCCAGAAGGAACGCGCCGCCAAGCGCGAGAGCGGCGAGCCGGAGCACGAGGAGCACGACGAGCCCGATCTCGACCACGACGAAGACGAGGACGAGGACGAAGACGAGGACGAAGAAGGCGGGGACGAATAGAGGGCGGCACGCGCGATCGTCCCGAACCGGTCACGGATTCGGGAGCACTTCTTTCGCATACGCGGCGTGCGCTCCGCGCGGATAGCGCGAGAGGTACGCGGCGGCGACGCCGCGCGCGGTGCGCACGTCGCCGGAGTGCACGAGCACGACGAGCTTTCTTCCGAGCGCCTCGGCGGCGAAAGAGCCACCGGGAGATTCGTTCAAATATCGATCGTACCAATCGAGCGCCTCCTCCGATGCGCCCGCGTCGTCCGCCATCCGGCCGAGCACGAAAGCCGCAGCCCGCGCTTCGGCGGAGCCGGGAAACCGCGCGCGCTCCGCGAGCAGACCCCGCCTCGCGAGATCTCTTTCGTGCGCGTAGCGCGCCGCGTCCGCGAACGCGACGACGTCGGCGAGCGTGCCGCGGCTCAGCGTCGCGACGATTCCACGCGCCCGCGCCCCCTCGATGACGCCGCGGAAGTTTCCCGACGCGAGCATCTCCGCCCACGTCTGCGCCGGGCGCGGCGGCGGCGCGGGCTCTACCGGCTCGCCGGGTTCGGCGGCGCTCGGCGAAGGTGGCGTCGTTTCGTTCGACGGCTCGGGCGGGCTCTCTTTCGCGAACAGCGACGACAGCTCGGCGCCGCCGGTGCGGGCATGGGCGACGAGACGCTGACCGGCGGCCACGCGAAGTCCGTCGTGCAGCGAAGGCCCGCGCACCACGACGCTGCCGTCGTGGAGGCTCAGCTCCAGCCGTTCGCCGCCGACCGACCATCCCACGTCGAACGCCGTTCCCGTCACTTCGATCGAATACGGCCCGGCCGCGACGGTCCAGCGCGCGCGCTCGCGATGGACCACCCGTGCATGCAGCACGCCCGCTCCGAGAACCACGCGCGCCCCCTCCGGAGTGACGCCCGCGACCTTGCCTTTACTTCCCGGCCCCAGATCGATCTCCGTGCCCTCCGAGAAACGTAAGGACAGGGCACCGCGATCCGCGGGGACGTCGAGCCAACCGTCGCCGGTGACGGCGGAACCGTTGACGCGGTACTCGAGCGGCGCAGGCTTCTGCAACAGCAACGTCACGGCGACGAGCGCGAACGAAAGCAGCGCGGCGGCGGTGATGATCCTATACGGCACCGCGCGCGCGCGTGTTCCGAAAGACACCATCAGGCGCTCGCGGCCCGCGGCGTGCTCGGGCTCGCTGACGCCTCCGTGAAGAAGGCGCGGCAGCGTGCCGAGGTTCGTCGCGCCGCGTTCGTCGGCGGCCGTGTCGTGCGGCGGGCTCACGGCGGCCCCGCTACGTAAGGCGCGAGCAACGGATCACCCGCGGCCAGCAAGCACACGCGCCGCGCCGCGTCGGCGACGCGGCGCTTCGTGGTCGAAAGAGAACAGCCGAGAACGGCGGAGAGCTCGGTGAGATCGAGACCCTCGACGTAGCGGAGCACGAACACGGAGCGACTATCGCTCCCGAGTCGATCGAGCACGCGGTAGAGCCGCACGAGCGCCGCGCGCTGTTCGACGTACGGCGCGCCCTCGTGCGGCTCCGGCTCGGCGAGCACGCCGTCGCTCGAGAGCAGGAGCCAGCGCTTGGCGCGGCGGCGCCGCAGCTCGGCCTTGGCGACGTGGAGGGTGATGCCGATCAGAAAGCCGCGCAGCGCGGAAGGATCGCGCAGCGACTCGAGATCGCGAAAGAGGCGCAGGAACGCGTCCTGAACGGCGTCCTCGACGTCGGCGGATGGCCCGAGGATGCGCCGCAGGATCCTCCGCACCATCTCGGAGTGTCGATCCCACAACCGCCCCGCTGCGCGCGGCAGGCGAGCACGAACGGCGGCGACGATGGCTGCGTCGTCCTCGGCGCTCGCGTCCCCGGCGGTCACCACGCACATCACCCGCGGCGGGCGATCGGCGATTCCCGAGGAGCGCGACATTGGACCTGAAAACGTAGGCGCATTTCGCGCTCAGGTCGGCTCAAAAAAGGCGCGGTATTGGCCGCGCGACGGGATTTCGCGGCCCCGACGTCGCGCAAAGATAAGCGACCGAGCGCTGATGGCTAGCAGCGGCTGTCGTCAGTGTAAGAGTCCGCCGAAATACGCTCCGAGCGCCCCGGCGGCGGCCATGACCACCACGACCACGGCGATGAGCGCGCCCGACCCGCCGCCGCTCTTTTTTCCGACAACCTGAGTTGTCGGTTGTACCGCCACGGGCTCCGGTGGCGCGCTCGACGTCGGCACGGCCGCGGCGCCGCTCGCTTTCGGCGAGGGCGGGTCGTCGTCCTCTTCGAGCGCCGCGAGGTTGCCGGCTTCGAACGAATCTGCCGGCAGCGACGTCCGGCGCGCGGCGTTCTTTTGCGCGCTCTGTTCTTTGCCCCACCCTTCGAGGGCCTCGAACGAGCCCAGGTTCAGCGGCGCCGCGCCGACCGTCGGCGCGCCGGACGCCGCGACCACGCTGCCGTCGCTGCTACGGCCGCCCGCTTCGAGCGAGGTGAACTCGACCATCGCTTGATCGATGAGCGATCCGATGATCGAGACCTTGTCGTCCTTCAGCTTCTGGCGGCGCTCGGTCTCGCGCACGACCATCGTCTCGCGCACGAGCGCGGCGACGTCGAAGGCGGAGACGGCCTTGCCGACGCGATAAAGGTGCACGTTCAGATCTCGTCCGAGATCTCGCGCGGACTGGTAGCGCTGCTTCACCTCGCGCGCGAGCGCCTTCTGCACGATGCGCTCGAGCTCCGGCGTCACCTCGGAGTTCAGCTGCGACAGCGAGGGAATGCGCGCCGCTTGCACTTGCCGGACGGTGTCGAGATCCGTCTCGCCGAGGAAGAGACGCCTGCCGGCGAGCATCTCCCACAGCATGATGCCGATGGCGAAGATGTCCGTTCGATGGTCGACGGGTTCGCCCATCGCGGCCTCGGGCGACAGGTAGCTGAATTTCCCCTTGATGATGCCCGGCTCGCTGCGCTCGAGCTGGCTGTTCGCCTTGGCGAGGCCGAAGTCGGCGATCTTCACCTCGCCGTGCCGGGTGATGAGCACGTTCGGCGGCGACATGTCGCGGTGAACGATGCCGAGCTTCTTGCCTTTCGTGTCGACCGCGTCGTGGGCGTAGGCGAGCCCCTCGCAGATCTTGAGGCAGATGAGGCTCGCCTCTTGGATCGGGATCTTCTGGCCGCGCGAGCGACGGTGCTCGATGATGGCCTTCAGATCCGAGCCGTCCACGTACTCCATGACGATGAAGTACGTGTTGTCGCCGACGCCGATGTCGAAGACCTGAACGCAGTTCGAGTGCGAGAGGTGCGCGCTGGTCCTCGCCTCGTCGAGGAACATGCCGATGAACTGCTTCTTCTCCGCGAGGTGAGGAAGCACGCGCTTGATCGCGACGACCTTCTTGAACCCCTCGAGGCCGGCGCTCTCGGCGCGGTACACCTCGGCCATGCCGCCCGCGGCGATCCGCTCGATGATTCGGTAGCGCTGCTGCTGTTGAGCCATGCGTGACGGGCCGCGAGTACCGGCGAGGGTATGGTTCCGCCGGAGGGAGGGTCAAGCCGCGGCCCCCAAAGTACCAGATTACCACCTGCTACCTGGAGGACGAGCGGTAGCCCGGGGTTCGCCACCGAAAGCACCGAAAAGCACTCGAACGAGCCGAGAGCGCGTCGTTTTCGGGCTCGCCTTCGAAGGAGACTGGGTCTAGTCTGCCGCTCCCCTCCGGGGCCGTAGCTCAGCTGGGAGAGCGCTAGCATGGCATGCTAGAGGTCAGGGGTTCGATCCCCCTCGGCTCCACGAATCTTGCGTCGCTTTGATCCGAGCGGCCGCAGATGACCCACAGGTCCCCCCTCTCGCGCGTTACGCCGCCTGCGGCGTCTTGAATGCGGCCGTCCGCAGCGGCTCGTACGCGACGGGAGCGCCGACGTTGAGCCGGCGTCGCACCTCTTCCAGCGGGTGATCGAGCAGGTTTTCCCATTTGACGGACGGGAGCCAGGCGGCGCGTAGGCCGCGCGAGAAACCGCCGGCGATGAGTTTGCGTATCGCGGGATCGCGCCCCTGAACGAGCGCCGTGAGCACGATGAGACCGACGCCGGGGTTCCACGTCTGCGCGAAGCTGAACGCCAGGAGCGACGCTTCGCCGATGAGATCGCCCTTGTAGCCCGTCACGGTGTGCCAGAGGTCGTGCGAGTCGCGCATGCGATCGCGCAGGAAGTACAGATCCGGATCGACGCCCGGCAAGAGCTCGCGACGGCCCTCGATGCTCGCTTGCAGGAGCCCTTCCGCGGTGATGCCCTCCGAATCGAGGAAACGGAGGTATGCGCGCCCGAGGGTGCCGTCGGGCAGCGCGAGGAGCGCGGCGCGGTCGGTCAACTTGGACAGCAGATCCGGCTGCTCGGCAAGGAGCGCTTTGCCGGACTTGCTCTTTCGAAGCCGCGCGAGGGTCCGCTCGCCGTTGCGGCCGGAAAGCGCGTCGATGATGCGAAAAACCTGGGCGGTATCGTCGGGATCTCGAAGGAGGGCACGCAGCGCGCGCAGTGCGTCGCGGACGCGGATGTCGCCTGTATCTTGAAGAGCCATGGTTGAATGCCTCCCGGCCTCGAGCCGATACTTACAACAATGTAAGTAGCACTAGTCGCGACGATGTCAACGAGCACGAAGAAAAAAAAGAAGAAGCCCACGCGCGTCCGCCGCACGGCCGACGACGCGCAGCGTGAAATCTTGGACGCGACCGAGCGCAGCCTGCGCGAACACGGCCCTTCCGGCATTCGCCTCCAGCAGATCGCGGAAGAGGTGGGCGTCTCACACCCGGCGATACTCCACCACTTCGGAAGCCGCGAAGGGCTCATCAACGCCGTCGTCCGCCGGGCGATGGATCGACTGGAGGCGGATCTCATCGCGGCGATCGCGGCGCCGCCGTCGTCCACGAAGCCGCTCGGCGCCGAGCTCGTGGAGCGGGCGTTCGACGTGCTCGTCGGAGGCGGTCACGCCCGCGTCGCGGCGTGGCTGCTTCTCTCCGGCGCGTGGGATTTCCCCGCCGAATCGCGCATGAAGCTCATCGCCGAGGCCGCGCATGCGAGGCGACTCGAGCTCGAAGCCGCCGCGCACCCGGGCGCTCCCCCGGCGACGTTGGAGGACACCAAATTCCGGATGCTCCTCGTGGCGTCGACGATCTTCGGCGAAGCGATCGCCGGCGACGCGATGCGGGAGAGCGCCGGCGTCACCGACGCGAACGCGCGCGCCCGATTCCGCGACTGGCTGTCCGAGCTGATCATCACCGACCACGACGCCGGGGACGCGTCGTAGTCGCGAGCCGCTCGCCGAGCTTCATCGCGGCGAGCATGCCCGATGGATCCGCCTTGCCCGTCCAGGCGATGTCGTACGCCGTCCCGTGATCGACGCTGGTGCGCGGAACGCTGAGGCCCATGGTGACGTTCACCGCGTCGCCGAACGCGACGAGCTTCATCGGGATCGTCGCCTGGTCGTGGTACATCGCGACCACGCCGTCGAAGGCGCCGGCGCGCATCTTTCGGTACGCGGTCTCGGCGCCGACGGGGCCGGTCAGCTTCGCCGAGCGCCCGAGCGACGCGCGCGCCTCATTCATGCCGGGCACGATGGCGCGCGACTCTTCGACGCCGAGCAGCTCGCTTTCGCCGGCGTGCGGATTCAGCGACGCGACGGCGATGCGTGGGCGGCGTTTGCCGAGCAGCTCGAGCAGCTTCGCGAGCTCGACGGTCGCGTCGCACACCGACGGCGGTGTGAGGGCGCGCGGCACCCGGGTCAGCGGCAAATGCGTGGTGACGAGGCTGGTGACGAGCCCCGGCGCCGCGAAGCACATGACGGCGTGCGCCGCGCCGTCGAGCTTCTGGAGCCACTCCGTGTGGCCGCGGAAGCTCGATGCGCCCCGGGCTCCCGAATGCGCGATCGCCGCTTTGCTGACGGGTCCGCTCACCGTGGCGGCGCGACCGAGACGCTTCGCGAGACGGTACGCGGTCTCCACGTACGCGAGCTGCGCGCGTCCCGCGGCGCGCGACGGTTTGCCGGCGCGTCGATCGGCTGGAGCGAGCGCCGGGCCGACGTTCAACACCGCGATCTTGCCGGCTCCGCGGCGTGACGACGGGTCGTAAGCGACGAGCTTGCGCTGCGGCACGCCGACGGATTCGGCGGCCGCGCGCAGCGTGCCTTCGTCACCGACGAGCACGGCTTCCACGCCGCGCAGCTCGGACGCGGCGAGGACGGAGACCTCGGGGCCTATTCCAGCGGGGCAACCCGTCGAAACTACGATCATTCCTCTTCGGAGCCGGGAGCGTCCGGCACCCGAAGCTTGTAACCGGACCCCCGCAACGTGTCGAGCGGGAGCGCTTCGCCCAGCTTGGCGCGAAGCCTTCTGACGTGAATATCGACGGTCCGCGGGCCGCCGTCGTAGCGGTTGCCCCAAACCCGCGCGAGCAAGTGATCCCGCGAGAGGACCTTGCCGCGCCGATCGCACAGGTAGGCGAGCAGCGCGAACTCCTTGGCCGTCAACTGGATGGGCCGGCCGTCGACGCTGACTTCTTGTGCGGCCTTGTCGACCATGATGCCGCCGATCTTGTGCCGCTCCTCGGTCGCGAACTCGCTCTTGCGCCATTCGACGGCTCGAATGCGCGCGTAGAGCTCCTCCGGCACGTAAGGATGGAGCACGAAATCGTCGAAGCCGCTCGACGGCTCGATGCGCGCCATCTGCCCGACGGTGACGGACACGATCGCGCCGACGTTGTCGAACGTCGACTCTTTGCGCACCGCGCGCAGCGCCGCGATGGCAAGATCGGGACGGTCCAGCGCTTCGAACAGGAGGGCCCGGGGCCGCCCTTCGTCGTCGGGATCGTCCTCTGCGAAGAGGTTGATGGGGTCGTCCCACAGGTCGAGCGTGCGAACCGTCGCGCCGAGTTGCCTCAGCGTGGATGCTGCACCGTCGTCACGTTCGAGAAGTGGGCCGTGTCCGACGACCGCTACGAACGAGCGGGCGCGGACGGACTTGTGATCAGACGATTTCGGTACCACCGACTGTTATTCGCGAGATCTTGATGGTTGGGCAGCCGACCCCGACCGGGACTCTCTGGCCGTCTTTACCGCACGTCCAGATACCGTCCGAGACGGCCACATCGGTACCTAGCATTGATACATCGCGTAATGTTTCGGGACCGTTACCGATTAGATTCACGCCTTTGAGCGGCGCCGTTATTTTTCCATCTTCGATCAGATAGCTCTCGGTGAGCGAGAAGACGAAGTCGCCGTTCGATATGTCGACCTGCCCGCCGCCGAAAGTCTTGGCATAAATTCCCTTTTTTACGCTCTTGACGATCTCGTCCGGGTCGTGAGGGCCGGCGAGGAGCACGGTGTTGGTCATGCGGGGCATGGGCACGCAGTGGAAGTTGTCGCGACGGCCGTTGCCCGTCGGAGTCGTGTGGAAGTGTCGCGCCGATAGCTTGTCGTGCATGTATCCGCGCAGGACGCCTCCCTCGATGAGCACGTTCTTGCGCGGCTCCTCGCCTTCGTCGTCCACGTTGATGGAACCACGGCTCTGAAACAGAGTCGGGTCGTCGACGACGGTGCAGAGCGGGCTCGCGACGCTTTTACCGACCTGGCCGGTGTAGTTGCTGGTGCCCTTTCGATTGAAGTCCGCTTCGAGCCCGTGGCCGACCGCTTCGTGCAAAAGGATGCCGCTGTTGCCCGGCGCGAGCACGACCTCCATCTGTCCGGCGGGGGCTTTCCGTGAGTCGAGGAGCACCAGCGCCTGTCGCGCCGCTTCTTCCGCGTGGTACTCCGGCGAAAGGCCGTCGAAATAGCCGAGCGTCTTGCGACCGCCGCCGGCGCTGCGCCCCGATTCTCGGCGCGAGCCGTCTTCGGCGATCACGGTGATGCCGAACGTGAAGAGCGGCTGGACGTCGTGCGCGAGGTGACCGCTGCTCGTCGCGACGAGGACCTCCCGCACCTCTTCCGAGAACGACGCTTGCACCTTCTTGATGCGCGGGTCGCGGGCGAGCGCGGCTCGACTGGCGCGCTCGAGCAGCGAGCGCTTCTCACGACCGTCGACCTCCAGCGTGATGCGTTCGAGGGCATAGCGATCCGGCAACACGGACGGGGCGAGCGGCACCGTGGCCGTCGACGACCCGGCGGCGATGCGCGCCGCGGTCTCCGCCGCGCGGCGCATCGCGTCCCACGAAAGATCTTCCACGTGGGCGTAGCCGGTCGCGTCGCCTCGCTGAACGCGTACGCCGAGCCCGACGCTGGTGCTGCGCGCCGCGCTGCGAGTGATGCCTTCTTCGAAGCCCAAACTGCCGCTCGCGCAGTACTCGAAGAAGAGATCCGCATAGTCACCGCCGCGCGAGAGCGCGATGTCGAGGAGCTTGCGGCAGATCTCCGCGTCGATGCCTATCGAATTGCCGGGCGCGAACGGAGCGCGGTAAGCCTCGCTGGTGGTGATCATGGGCGTAACCCGCAAGATGGGGCTCCCGCCGTGCCCGTGCAAGCACGTAAATCGGCGAGCATCCAAGTGTGTCGGCGGGGCCCCAACCCCCGCCTCCGCGACTTGAAAGCGCCCCCGAATCACCTGTCCACGAGCAACCCTCCGCGAGCTGCGCTAGCGTCGGCGACCATGGATATTGCCGGGATCGTGACGTCGCTGCACGTGGCGGCGAACGTCGTCTGGATTGGCTCGATCCTGGCGGTCGGCCGGATCATCGAGGTGAACGAAGGCGATGCGAAGATCCGAGGAGCGCTCGCGCTGAAGGTCTACAAGGGCCTCGCCGTGCCCGCGTTCGGCGTCTCGTTCGTCGCCGGGGTCGTTCGTCTGTTGCTGAACCCCGACTACTACTTCGTACAGACCCACTTCATGCACGCGAAGCTGCTCTTCGCGCTGGTCGTCATCGGCCTGCACCACGTGATGGGCGCGCGCGCCAAGAAGGTCGCGAACGGGGACGGCGCCGCTGCCGCCGCCGTTCCGGCGCTCACCCTCGGCATCCTGGGCGCCGCCGTCCTCGTCGTTTTCCTGGCTGTAATGAAGCCATTTTGAAAACGCCGTTAAGCCCGCCCGGGAAAAGCATGAAAAGCTCGCGGAGCGGGCGGAACCGCGCGGAAGAACCAGCAGAACCACATAGATGAGCTATTTCGCTCATCTCGCTTCGTGCTTATGAATTCGAAAGCGAGCGACGCATCGCGAAGCGCCGTTGCAGGATCGACCGATGAGCCCGCCACGTATACATGTGGGCCCCGCTACGACCTTGCCGGAGCCCGTCTCCTTGACCCTCCCGTGGGCTTGCGACTAAATTTATAGCGTCAGAAAAACTCTGCAATTTCCGAAGCAAAGAGGCATTTGGCCGTCGACCGCGAGAAGATACTCCAGGCCGCACAAAAGCACGTCGACAAGAAGAAGTTCGACAAGGCGATCCAGGAGTACCAAAAGATCATCCAGCAGGATCCGAACGACGCTCGGACTCTGCTGAAGATCGGTGATCTGCAAGCGCGGATGGAGGCGTACGCGGAGGCGATCGCCACTTACGATCGCGTCGGTCAGTTCTACTCGGCGCAGGGCTTCGCGCTGAAGGCCATCGCGGTCTACAAGCAGATCCGCGAGCTCATCAAGAAGCACGTCCCGCAGCTGGAAGATCGCTACGGGCACATCGTCCCGAAGCTCGCGACCATCTACACCGAGCTCGGGCTCACCAGCGACGCGCTCGCGGCCTACGACGAAGTCGCGACCCGGCTGCAGCGCGCGGGCCGCGATCGCGACGCCATCGACGTCTTCCGCAAGATGGTCGCGCTCGACGCGACCAATCCGCTGCCGCATCTGCGCCTCGCCGAAGCGTGTTGCCGCGTGCAATCCGTCGACGAGGCCATCGACTCGTTCTGGACGGCCGCGGAGCTCTTGATTCGCCTCACCCGTCGCGACGACGCGCTGAAGGTCGTCGAGCGAATCTTACATTTCCGCTCGGAAGCGCGATACGCAAAGGTCGCCGCGGAGCTCTACCTCGAGCGCGGCGGACACCAGGACGGCCTGCAGGCGCTCGCGAAGCTGCAGCTCTGCTTCCAGGCCGACCCGAAGAACCTGGAAGTGCTCGATCTCCTCTCGCGCGCCTTCATCGCGATCGGCCAGGCGCCGAAGGCGCTCGAGGTCAAAAAAGAGATGGCGCGGCTCGCGCGCGAGCAAAATCGCCCGGAAATCCTCGGCGAAGTGCTGGCTTACCTCGAGCGCACGGCGCCCGACGACGATCAGGTGAAGGCGCTGCTCCGCGGCGACTCCACCTCGCTCGCGCCGGAGTCGACCAGCTACGTCGAGGCGGAGCCGGAGCTCGAGTCGTCCGTTCACCCGCAGCGCGGGCCCTCGCGGCGCCCGGCCGCGCCGACGACGCCGGACGTCGAGGAAGACTTCGACTTCGACGAAGCGCCGATGTCGAAACGCGCCTTGTCCGACGCGCCCGCCGACGTCGAGATCGAGGAGCTCGACGAAGGACGGCCGTTCATGGCGAGCGCGCCCGACGTCGTCGTCGAAGACGAGGACCTCGAGGGCGTCCAAGTCCTCGACGAAGCGGACGCGCGAGCGCACGCGCGCAAGGCGATATCCGACGCCGAGTCGTTCCGGAGCCTCCGGCTCTTCAGCAAGGCCATCGAGACGCTTCGCATCGCGCTGGAGGTCGACCCGCAGTCCATCGCCATCCGCCAGAAGCTGCGCGACATCCTGACCGAAGCCCAGGACCGCGACGGCGCGATCGGCGAAATGATCTCGCTCGCGGCGATCCACATGGATCGCGGCGAAAACGACCTCGCCGAGAGCGAGCTCTACCAGGTGCTCGAGATAGAGCCGGGCCATCCGACCGCGTTCGAGATGCTCGAGCAGATCGCCGCCGCGCAACAAGCCGCGGAGGAGCCGGAAGCGGGGTACGCGCAGTACACCGACGAGCATTACGACAGCACCACGACGGAAGTCGCCGAGCCGGAGCTCATCCGCGAGGTGCACGATCCCGACGCGCCGCTGCCCTCGTACGACCTGGAAGAAGTGTCCGCGGCCGCGGCCATCGCCGACTTCGCCGACGACTCCGCGTCGCTTCGTGATTCGCCGCTCGACGTCCGCGGCGAAGAAGATCTCGACGATTACCTGGAGGACGTGCCCCAGGCCGGGCCCGCCGCGCGAACGCTGGACGCGCCGCGCCCGCACGAAGGCGACACGTCGATCCGCGGCGGCACGCTGCCCGTCGAGGCCATCGACGAAGCGCTGGAAGAAGCGGACTTCTTCACGTCGCGCGGGCTCATCGAAGACGCCCGCACCATCCTGGTCGACGCGCTGTCACGCGCGCCGCATCACCCCCTGCTCAGCGAACGGCTGCGAGAGCTCGAAGGCGTCGTCGGCGCACAGAGCGGCACGCACGAGCGCACCGATCCCGGTCAGCTCGTGATCACGGCCGACGACTCGGCCTTCGACCTCGCCGCGTCCCTGGACGCGCTGGACGAGCTCGAGATGGCGACGCGCTCGTCGCGCCCGCCGTCGTCGGTGCGGCAGCTCGACGAGATCGACGTCGATCAGGTCTTCGCCAAGTTCAAGGAAGGGGTGCGCGCGCAGGTCTCCGAATCCGACAGCTCGACGCACTACGATCTGGGCGTCGCGTACAAGGAAATGGGGCTTTTGCCCGACGCGATCAACGAGTTCAAGCTCGCGGCGAAGGACACGCGCTTCGAGTGCACGTGCAACGCCATGATCGGCATGATCCAGCTCGAGCTCGGGCGTCTGGACGAGGCCGCCGAATCGTACATCGCCGCGCTCGGCGCCGCGCAGAAGACCATCGATCAGGAGATGAGCCTCTACTACGACCTCGGCAACGTCTACGAGATGAAGGGCATGAACCCCGAGGCGCTCTACTACTTCCAGAAGATCGCGCGCCGCGACCCTGGCTACCGCGACGTGCGCGACCGCATCGAGACCCTCGAACCGAAGAAGCCCGTCGTTCAGCAAGCCGCGGGACGGATGCGCCAGATCCAGAGCGACGACGAGCTCGAAGCGGCGTTCGACGATCTGTTCGAGTCGAAGTAGGAACAGCTCCGCTCGCCGGGGCAGGGCAAAGGCAGCGGTACGATGTGGCGTATAGGCGCCTGCGGTCATTCTCGTGTCGAGAGGACGAGAAACTTGTGCCTACCGGGCTTTTCTTTGACTCCAGGGACACGGAGGCTAGAATCCATTTAATGGCGACCGTTGAGCTCCCTGAGCTTCCGCCTATTGTGGCGCGTCTCGTACGCGGCGGGGTCTACACGATATATTTGGTTCGTGGCGCGTCTTCAGAGCCATACCTTCTCGTTACCAGCGACGGCGTGCTGCACGGGCTCTCGACGACGGGTCGGATTTTGGAGCCCATTTTCGAGAAACGGCTCAGCGATTTCTCCATCGAACGCCCGATCAACGTTGCAGACACTAGTCACGCGGAGCCCGTCATCCGCATCAACAATCCCTAAGTAGTCGCTTCGCGTCATGGGAATCAGCCATCGGGTGGGTGGCACGAACACGTGCTGGATTTTCCTAGCGGCAACGCAGGAAGCTCGCCACCTCGAGGACATCATCTTCTGCGTCGACGTACTGCGTCGACGAGGCGTCTCGGATACCGCGATTCTCGTTTTTACGGATCACCCCGCCGCCCGATCCCACTTCGATCCGTATGGCATCGCCAATGTGCACCTCTTGACGGATGTGGCGAGCGTCCTTGCGAAGCAAACGTTCCGATACGTCGTAGCTATTTGCGGAGGTCATGGCGGCCAATTCGGGCTCGAAGCAACAGGTGCAGGACGAGCGCGGCTTTCTCCCCAAGAGCTCTTCAACGCCATCAGCTCGGTCCAGCAAGCCGAGGTCGCAATCGTTTTCCTCTGCCAGTGCTACGCGGGCGTGTTCCACTTCATGGACGCGACCAGCGGTACGCCACAATACGTGCTCGTGGGATCGACGAATTTCTACCCGACGATTAGCACGCTCATTCGTCTTCAGTCACCGCTATCGACCAGGGACGGTTCGCCCGGGCTCGTGCAATGGCACGCGAACCTCTACCAATTCAGCCTTTTCGAGTGGCTGATGAACCCGCGCGATATCGATGGTGACGGAGAAGTAAACTTGGTCGACGTCTACAAGTTCGCCGGTGTGAACACGATCGCCCGAATCCAAAGCGTGTGGGTTGGACTCTTCGCCGACCTCCGGACGCTGCAGGACGCGCTCGCTTCTGCGGAGGCTCGCGCAGAACCCCAAGTGGTTCTCGACGCCTACCGCGTATCAATCCGACAAACGCTTTCGCTTCTCTATAATATTCAGGAGCCCTGGCTCCTTCACGCACGTCTGGCTTCGCAAGTCGGAATCGTCTGAAGATAAGAACACGTCCTCGCCGGTCGACGTTCATTTCCTTCTTTTCTTGCTGTCGCCGTCGCCGCTGCTCCCGTCGTCGGAGCGGTAGTGCTCGACGATGCGGCTGCTCTTGAGCTCCCAGCCGTACGACTCTTTCTTCAGGTGCGCGGTGCCGACGATCCGTTCCGCGTCGTAGCGGTAGCCCACGGTTGCGTCGGGCGGCGCGATCTGGATGTTCGTGATGACGAGCACGGCGTCCTTCTTCGTGGGTTCGCCTTCGAAGATCTTCACCGGCTGTCCCGACTTCATCAGCGCGATGCCGCTCGGCACGTCTTTGCCCGACATCTTGAGCGGAAAGCGACCCGGTTCGGTGAGCTTCAAGTACTTGTCGAGCTCGGCGTCTTCGATGACCAGCTGGAGCACCGTCTTGAGCTCGTCTCCGGAGACGCCGCTGCCCTGCGAGCCCGTGTCGTCGCTCTTCGGAGAGTCGCTGCTCGACTTCGCGCCGTCGTCGGCGTCGGACGACGAATTGCTCGCGTCGTCCTTCGGCGCGGCCTCCGCGGCGGACGCCGTGTCCGCGGGCGCCGCCGATTTCGGCTCTGGCGTCGCAGAGCCGCCGCACGCCATCACCACGAGGCCCAACCCGACCATTCCCACTCGAGCCATCGGGCAGAGGATTAACAGGAAGACGGAAGGGCGGAAGGATTTTTTGTTGGGGTAGCAAGAACCGGCAATGGGACGACCGTGCCGTGTTGTGTGCTTCAACCCAAGAACCTTCCTGACCTTCCGTCTTCCTGTAAAACTCTGGCCCGCCAAGAGACGCACACGTCGTAGAACGTGACGCCCTCAGCCGGCAAACGCGTCGAGCAAACGCCGGACGTACGGATCCGCACCCAATTCCGACTCGACCGCGCGCGCGGCGAGGGCGATCGGCTCGCCGGAACGAAACAGCGCGCGGAAGGCGCGGTCGAGCGCGCGCTCCGATTCTTCGGGAACGCCGCCCCGGCGGAGCCCGACGCGGTTCAGCGCGCGGACGCGAGCGCGGTCGCCGGCGACGATGACGTACGGCGGCACGTCGCGTTCGATCATCGCGCCGCCCGCGGCGAACGAGAGCTCCCCGACACGCACGAACGGCGCGATCGCGACGTGGCCGCCGATGACGGCGCGGTCGCCGACGGTGACGTGGCCGCCGAGGCTCGTGTAGTTGGTCAGCGTGACGCCGTCGCGCACGTCGCAGTCGTGCGCGACGTGCGCGCCGACCATGACGAGGCAGCCCGAGCCGATGCGCGTCGTGCCGCCGCCCTTCGTCGTGCCGCGATGCACCGTGACCGATTCGCGGAAGACGTTGCGATCGCCCACGATGAGCTCCGTCGGTTCGCCGCAAAAAGACCTGTCTTGCGGCGGGCCGCCGAGCGTCGCGTGAGGATGGACGCGATTCTCCTGGCCGATGCGGCACGGGCCGAGCACGGTGGCCTGCGCGACGAGCTCCGTGCCCGCGCCGAGCTCGACGCCCGCGCCGACGTAGCACAACGGACCGATGACCACGCCGTCGCCGAGGCGCGCTCCCGGATCCACGACGGCGCTCGGATGCACCGCCGTGGCGCGCCGCGACGGAGTCGTCATCGAGTGCAGCGGCGCGACCATGATCCGGATCCTAGGCGTCGCGATCCACGACGGACGCGAGCAATTCGCCCTGCGCCGCCAGCGTGCCGTCGACCGTCGCCTCGCCGCGGAATTTCCAGACGTTCGAACGGTGATGCATGATTTCGACGTACAGATCGAGCCTGTCGCCCGGCATGACGACGTGGCGGAACTTCGCCTTGTCGATGCCGAGGAAGTACATGAGGCTCGTCGTCTTGTCGAACGGCTCGCTCGCGTAAGCTAGGATGCCGCCGATCTGCGCGAGCGATTCGATGATCAGCACGCCGGGCATGATCGGACGCCCAGGGAAATGCCCTTCGCACCATGGCTCGTTGTAGCTCACCATCTTGTGCCCGCGGATGCTCTTCCCCACCGTGATCTCGGTCACGCGATCGACCATCACGAACGGATAGCGATGCGGCAACACCTCGAGGATCTTCGCGATGTCGATCTGCACGGGCTTTTGCGCGTTCACTGCCACTTCCGTCTTCGGCCGAGAAGCTTCGCCCACGCCCGAAGCCACGAAGTCCTCGGTACGGCTGGAAATCCTGCCACGACGGCGCCCGCGGCGACATCCCCGATGACGCCGCTCTTCGCCGCGATGCGCGCACCTTCTCCGACGACCGCGTGATCCGTCACGCCCACCTGCCCGCCCACGAGCACGCGCGGCCCGATCCGCGCCGAGCCCGCGAAGCCGGACTGCGCCGCGACGAGCGTGCCTTCGCCGACGGATGCGTTGTGGCCGACGTGCACGTGCGCGTCGAGCTTGACGCCGCGGGAGAGGACCGTGGGTCCCAGGGTACCGGCGTCCACCGTGGCGAGCGCGCCGATCTCGACGTCGTCCTCGACGACGACGCCGCCGCGCTGAGGAACGCGCACGAGCTCCGAGCGCGGCCCCGTCGCCCAGCCGAAGCCGGGGTGGCCCACCACGGCGAGGGGCCCGACGACCACGCGCTCGCCGATGTGGACGCGCCCGTAGATGATCGCGCCTTCGCCGATGACGCTCTTCGCGCCGATGCGCGCTCCGGCGTGCACCACGGCGCGCGCGCCGATCCGCGCCGTGGGATCCACGACCGCGCCGGGAGCGACCGTGGCGAGCGCGTCGACGCCGGGCGGCGGCTCCGGCTCCGCCATGAGCCGCGCGACGACGTACATCGCGTGCGGGTGCACCCAGCGGCGTCCTTCCGGGCACCGCGCCGCGACCTCCGGCGCACACAAGACGGCGGCCGGCGACGCCGACGCCGCTTGCGCCCAGCGCAAGGACGTCACGACGGCGAGGTCGTCCTCGCGCGCGGCGTGCTCGGCGGCGACGAGACGGCGAACGACGCGGTCCTTCACGCCGCCGTCCGCCGCGCCGCCGTATTCACGCTCCAGCGCCGCGATGCTCGACGCCGCGACGAGCCCGATTCCCCACCGCTCGGAGCTCACGGGACCCGCCGTATCCCGAAGCCGGCTTGCTTCAGGGCTTCTTCGCGGCGGCCGGCGCGGGCGGGGTCGAAGCAGGCTTGCCCGACGCGGCCGGCGCGGTTTCCGCGGTCTGGTTGTACTCGGTGATGACGCGATCGGTGAGGTCGAGGTCGCTGCGGTGGTACGGCACGGCTTGCTTGTCGACGACCAGGTCGTAGCCGTTCTGCGTCGCGATGCGGCGGATGATGCTCATCGTCTTCTGGAAGATGGGCTGCGTCATCTCGCCCTGCTTCTTCTGCAGCTCTTTGTTGTAGTCGACGAAGACGGTCTGAAGCTCGGCCATCTCCTTCTGCCATTTGTCGACGCGCGCTTGCAGCGCCTGCTTGCTGAGCACGTCCTTCTGCTTCTCGATGTCCTCGCGCTCTTTCTGCAGCGCGACCTGCTTGTCGTCGAGATCTCGCTGCCGCTTGTCGAAGTGCTTCTTCAGCGCGGCCTGCGCGCGCAGCCCGTCTTCCGTCTCCATGACGGCGCGCTGCGTGTCGACGACGGCGATCTTCATCTCCGCCAGGGCGGTAGACGCGAGCGTGCTCACTAGCGTGCACGCCGCGAGCGTGCCGCAAAACCGTTTGACGAGGCTCATTTGTCCGGGGGCTTACCCGCGGGGGGCACCAGGCGTCAAGGAGCGGGGGCGGAGGGCTCGCCGTGGTCGCCCGTACCGGCCCGTTTCGCTCGTGGTTGCGCAGAGAAAGCCGAGGCCGACCGACCGCCAGCCGCTCAGCCCTTCGTGAAGGAAACCCCATGAGGCAAATAGCGGGGCAGCGGCGGCGCGGAGGGCTGCACGCGGACGAGATCCCTGACCAGCAAGGAAAAGAGGCCTGCGTGCTCCACCACCGGCGGCGTCTTCGCGTCGAGGGCGAGGCCCGGCGCGAAGCCGCGGTCGACGAACTCCGCGAGCAACGCCGGATCGCGCGCGAAGACGTGCACGGGAACGTCGAAGCTCTCGCCGTCCGAAGTCACGGCGGGCGGCTGGTGATCGCCCATGACGATGACCAGCTCGTCGCCCCGCTCCGTGACGAGCTGCCGCTCGATGAGCGACAGATCGTACAGCACGGTGTCGACGTAACGCTGGCGGAGATCCTTGTCGAAGCTCGGGGGCTTCGACAGCTGGTGCAGCTCGTCGCGCCCGTAGCGCGCGAGCCGCGCCCACATGGTGTGTAGGTGTTGCCGCAGAGTCTGCTCTTCGCTGTGAGCGTCCCAGACGCCCTGGCCCTCGGGGTCGCCGAGCGTGCGCCAGTCGTTCACGATGGTCGGAACGACGCTCCAGGGCATGTGCGACGACACCATGTGGAACATGAAGAACCGCGGCTCGACCGCCGTGCCGAGCACGTTGTTGTTGGCGTAACCGAGCGCGTACTGATCCGGGACGAGACCCCAGCCGATGGCCTTGCCGGTATAGTGAAGGTCGTCGAAGCGGATCTGTCGCGCGAGGTGATAGTAGTTCACGTCTTCCACGCCGGCGCGCACGCGATCGGACGGCTCGAGGCCGATCGTCTGGTAGCCCTCGCCGGCGAAGAACTGCGGGATGGAGGGGACGCGGGGCGACGCACCGACGAGGTGACGGAACACCGATTCGTACCGTACCGGCGTGCCCATGAAGATGCTGCCCACCGCGAGCCACGAGCGGCCGCCGCTGACGGGCGCCGTGCAGAAGCCGCTCACCATGTGCCAGCCGTCGCGGTCGAAGGATCGCTCGATGCGGGCGAGCCGCGGCGTGAACCGCTTCGCGAGATCCGGGCTGTCGGCGATGACCTTGCCGTAGCTCTCGACGAAGAAGAAGCTGACGTTCGGGCGGCGGAAGAGCCGGATCGATTTGTAGACGTCGTACGGCGAGTCGACGATGGCTTCGCGCACGTCGCGATACGTGCGGTACGACTCGCGCACGTTGACGACCAGCTCGGGGAACATCCAGCGCGCGAGCGGCCCATCCGCGCCGGCCTTCGCGCCCACGAACGTGAGTACGACGATCGCGCACCACGCGACGCCCAGGGCGTACCCGAAGGGCCGCCGGAGCGGCGGCTCGAACGCCGCGCGACCTACCCGCGAGAGCGCTCGCGCGATCACCACGGTGAGGACGACGCCGAGGACGAGCCCGACGAGCCCGAGCGCCACCGGTCCGCTCCACAGATCCGAGACGAGCACGACGAGATGACGAATCAAGAAGAGCTGGTCGTAGAAGAGCGGGCGCGTGCGCGTGATGAGCCACGAGACCGTCCAATCCACGCGCACGAAGACGAGCGACGCCATCAGCACGACCCAGACTCGCCGAAGGATTCTTTCCCCGCGCCGCCGGCGCAGAAGGAAATACGCCGTCAGGAGCACCAAGAAATCTCCGGTGAAACGCAGCCCGCGGATCGCGAGCCCGTCGGGTCGAATGGCGAGCGGCAGCTCGAACAGGAGCCACAAGACGAAGACCGCCGAGAACGCCGAGATCGCGCGGAGCCGCGCGGCGACCAGGGCGCGCGCGGCGAAGGGCAGCAGCGACACGGCGCTCAGATGATGAGGTCGGTGGCGTCCGACGCCTCTGCCGCGGCGATGCTCGCGGTCTCGTCGTCGCGCTTCGCCGCGAGCTCGTACAGCTGCGAAAGGAGCGTCGGATGCTCGCGTACGATTTCCATGAAGCGTGACCGGGGCAGAAACAGCGTCATCGTCGGGTGCGCCGCGACGACGTCGGCGTTCGACGGCCGGCGGAACACGAGCGACACCTCGCCGGCGACCTCGCCCACGCCGATCTGCGCGATGACCACGTCTTCGCCGCCCTCGTTGCGCACGACGCTGAGCGATCCCGACGCGACGACGTGCAGGCCGTCCGACTCCTCGCCCTCGGAGATGATCTTGTCGCCGGTCTCGAACGTCCGCGCCTTGAAGCGTTCGATGAGCGCCTGGCGTTCGCCCGCGGAGAGCGACGCCAGGAGCGGGCTCGTCCGTACCAGGTTCGCGACCATACGCCGGTGGCAGTACCCCGCGATGACCGACCCGACCTCGGGAGACTTGCTGGCGACTTCGTCCAGCGCCTCGGCGCGGATGATGAGCACCACGCTGGCTCGCGCGGCCACCACGCTTGCCGCACGCGGCGATCGCGACAAGAGCGCCATTTCGCCGAACACCGCGCCGCTGCCGAGGCGGGCGAGCAGGATGGGTTCCTGACCCTCTTGCTCGCGGAATACCTCGAGCTCGCCGCGGGCGAGCACGAACGCCTCGGCGCCGGGAGCGCCTTGTTCGATGATTTTTTCTCCCTTCGCGACGACGCGGACCTCGAAGGCTCCCATGAGTGCGCGCAAGGCCGGCGCGGACAGCGAAGAGAAGAGGCTCTGCGTCGGAAGGGCCTTCGGCGACTTCTGCTTGCTGCGATCGCCGTCCTGCGCGGCGCGGGCGTACTCCACGAGCTGGGAGGTGGCCTCGATGAGCGCCGGCCCGGCCGTCGCGGCGGGCAGCGGCGAAAGCTCCGGCGGCGCGAACGGCGGCATGCTCGGCGCGGACGCGCGCGTCAGTCGCTCCGAACCCTTCGCGTACGCCTTCGAGATGGACTCCGCGCGCTCGGAGGTGTCCGCGCCGAGCGCGGCGAGCTCGGCGATCGACGCGAGCGCCATCGGGAGGTTGCCCGAATCCGCGGCGCGATCCGCCGCCGTCTCCAGCGCCTGCACCGCGAGGTCTTTTTGGTTCAGCTTGCGGAGCTGGCGGCCCACGACGAAGAGCGGTCCGGGCGCGGTCAGGTCCGATTTCGCGAGCGGCACGGCCCAGCGCAGAGCCCCTTCCGCTTCGCCCGAGACGTCGAGAGAGAGCGCGCGATCGAGCGGGAGCTCGCCCGTCTGCGGCGCGTTCAACGGAGGCGGTTTGGCGGCCATGACGAGTTGTCGACCAGCCTAACACTACTGCCGGATCCTTGAATATGCCCGGGACTTCCCCGCGCTCCCGAGCCCCCTCCGAGACCAGATCGACTCGAAAGCTCGCGCGCCGGGCTCGAGTGCCAACCCGCAAACGGGCTTCGGGATCCTCTCAGGAACGGGAGCGCGAGAGAGCGGCGCTCATCGCGTCCGCCGTCGCGCTGACGAGCGGGATCACCGACGGGAAATCCATCGCGACGGGACCGATGACGCCGACCGCGCCGCCCTTGCGGCCGTCGGCCTGGTACGGCGCGGCGACCACGCTGACGGCGATGCCGACGCGCTGCTCCGTTTCGCCGCCGAGGAGCACCTGGATGTGATCCGCTTCGATGATGCGATTGAGCAGGCCGACGAGCTGTTCGTGCTCGTCGAGCGCGCGCACGAGCTCGCGCAATCGCTCCGCCGTGTTGAACTCCGGGCTCTCCAGCAGCCGCGACTGTCCTTCGATGATGACGGTGGGCTGGCGATCCGCGAGATCGATCGCGCGATCGATGAGCGCGACGCCGACGCGCCGCAGGTTGAGCAGCTCGTCGCGCTGCTCGACGAGCTCGCTCTCGAAATAGTCGCGGACGACGGAGAGCGTGCGGCCCTCGACCACCTCGGCGAGCATGTTGTGCAGGCGCTCGAGCTCGCGATCCGTCGGCGCTTGCTCGACGTGGATGAATCGATTCTCGACGGAGCCGTCGGAGAGAACGATGACGCAGAGCAGCTCTCCGGGTCGCGTCCGGATGAAGCGCAACGCCGAGAGCGTCCGCTCCGGCACGGGCGGGCGGACGAGCACCGCCGCGGCGCCGGTCATGTCGCTGAGCAAACGACCAGCGCCCCGGAACAGATCCGCGCCGGGCGGCAGATCGCCGAACCAATCCGTGATCTTCGTCGCGTCGTTCGCCGAGATCTGCCGCAGGCGCATGAGCGCGTCGATGAAGAGGCGGAAAGCGGCCTCCGTCGGGACGCGGCCCGCCGAGGAGTGCGGCTGCGCCAGGTACCCCGCTTCTTCCAAGTCGGCCAAAACGTTCCGGATAGTGGCCGGCGAAAGATCTAAGGCGTACTTTTTCGCGAGTGTCCTGCTCCCGACGGGCTCACCCGTTGCGGTGAACTCGGTGACCACTGCGCTCAGAATGGCTCGCTCTCTCTTGGAGAGACCGCTCACGAAGCTAACTTTTAACCGCCTCGGCCCGGTCGTCAACGTACTCCCGGCTGGGTCGCCGGCCATGGCCAGAAACCGCGGAATGGTCGCTGGATGACGGCGCGACCTCTCGCACTCCGCGCGCTGCTCTTCGTCCTGGGCACCGCCGTCTCCGGATTTTCGCAGGGGAAGAAGCCCGCGAAGGGGCGTCACCACCACCACGGCCATTCGCCCGCTTACCCGGCGGGCGCCGACGATTCGCCGGCGAGCCGGGCGGCGCGCCTCACCGAATCGGAGTGCTTCGCGGAGCTCGAGCGCGAACACATCCGCTTCGAGAAGGTCGGTCCGTCGCCGGGAGTGGCGATGCCGATCCGGCTCACGGGGCCGGTGCACGGCGTCTCTTATCGAACCGACTTTCCCGATTCACAGCGGCACAAGGTTCCCTTCGAGGTGTTCGATTGCCGCCT
This sequence comes from Polyangiaceae bacterium, assembly GCA_035547195.1. Classification (GTDB taxonomy): domain Bacteria; phylum Myxococcota_A; class Polyangia; order Polyangiales; family Polyangiaceae; genus DASZVB01. The sequence goes on along the minus strand of DASZVB010000058.1, from coordinate 943 downwards.
CGTCGTCGCGCTCTCGGCGTGGAGCCCGACGCTTACGGAACACGGCATCGACGAGGTGCGCATGTTCTCCGCGTGGCGACCACCTTCACGCCATTTCCCCGAAGGCAAGCTCGCGACGGCGCATCCGGCAGGGCTCGCCGCGGACTTACGCCTTTTCAAGCGGGGCGCGCGGGCGCCGCTCGACGTCGAGAGCGATTTCCACGGCAGAATCGGCGCGATTCCGTGCGGCAAGGCGGCCGCTCCGCCGGATCCGGACACGCCGGAAGCGCGCGAGCTGCACGCGATCTTCTGCGCCGCCGCGGACGCTCACTTGTTCCATGTGCAGCTGTGCCCGGATCACGACCGGCCCCATCGAAATCATTTTCACGTCGAGGTGAGACCTTCGGTACGATGGTTCATCGTCGAGTAGTTGGGTAGCGTCGCTTGGCGAAGCCGGAAAACTTGACAGATTTCCGAGACAAACTGATGATGATGGTCTCTCGCGGAGAAGCCTTGTGACGACCACTCTGCTGGCAGTCGACGATAGCCTCACGATGCGAAAGGTGTTCGAGATCACCTTCGCGGGCGAGAGCTTCAAAACGGTGTTGGCCTCGAGCGCCGAAGAAGCGCTGAGCCTCGCGAAGGCGGAGCGCCCCGCGCTCGCCCTCGTCGATCACACGCTGCCGGAAATGACCGGCTACGATCTCTGCCGGGAGCTGAAGGCCATCGCTCCTTCCATGGCCGTCGTGGTCATGGCGAGCAAGCAGAGCCCGTACGACAAGGCGCGCGGCGCGGCGACGGGCGTCGACGACTTCATGGACAAGCCGTTCGACACCCAGAAGCTCATCGACAAGGTGAACCAGGTGTTGAGTCAGCCGCGCGCCGCAGCCACGGCGGCGAAGGCGGCCGCGCCGGTCGCCCCCGCGCCGAGCGCGATGCAGAGCGCCGCCGCCAAACCGCGTTC
>DASZVB010000057.1:0-11284 GCA_035547195.1 Polyangiaceae bacterium | reverse complement strand
ACGCGGCGTCGACGTCCGCGGAGGTGAACATCGCCGGCGCGGCGCGGTTGTCTATCTGGAGCACGCCGATGATCGTCTCTTTCTGCCAGAGCGGGACGCCGATCGTGCTCTGGATGCTCGCGCCCTGCAGCGATTCGGACGCGAGCTCTCCCGTGGCGGCGTCGGCGACGAGGACGGCGGCGCGCTCGCGGACGACTTTGCGGAAGACGCTGCGCGCGACGCGAACCGGCGTGGTCGGAGTCGTCCCCGTGCCGCCGTCGCCGCGCACGCGCGTGAGCACGGGGACGAGCGGGCTCTCTTCGGGCCCTTTGCCGAGCTCTTCGCGCAGGACCAGTGTCGCGTGCGTCGCTCGCGGAACGAGCACCAGCGCGGCGTCGGCCACGGCTTCCAGCACCGCGGCGAGCTCGTCGGCGGCGTCGATCGCGCGCTGCAACTCACAGAGCGTCCGCAAGACGGGATCGCCCTTCGCCGCGACGGCGTTGCCGCCGACGAGCTTCGCGATGGGGCGCATTTCGAAGACGCGCGGCGCCTCCGGGTCGGCGTCCAGGTGGACTCGAACCTCGACGGGCACGCCGTCCTGCGTACGCGTCCCGATTTCGACGACGTCGGACGCCGCCAGCGCCATGGGTGCTCCCGCCGGGACCACGCGCCGCTCTTGCCCGCGCCGGAGCACGACGCCGCCTTCTCCCCGCGGATCCTCCACGAAGGCGATTTCGTCGCGCATGAGAATGCGCGCGTGGTCGGGCAAGAGCTCGACGTCGTCCAGGGCGATGCGATTCGCGTCGGCGCGGGGCTCGTCCTCCCGGGCGCGACCGATGTGGACGACGTCTCCGTCGGGTTCGACGACGGAGACCGTCCGGCCTCGATGGATTACCTCGAGGCGCAGCTTCGACATGAACGCGTGCGGCGCGCGCTACTCGGCGCGCGCGCGAATTCGATACATGACCTGCTTGAGCGGCGCATCTCCGGCGATCTTGTCTTTGTCCGCGGTCTTCGCGTCCTTGTCGATGATCTTTTCCAGAGCGTCGGCGGCGTCTTTGCTGCCCTTGGGCGAGAGAAAGTCGATGGCCTCGCCGGCCACGAATCGTACCGCAGCATTCTCGATGGACCCGAGCCGGTCGATCAGATCGGAGCGCGTCTTGTCGTTGCCGTAGATCGCGATCATGTACCCGGCCTTGATGCCGATCGACTGCCCGGCTTTCTCCTGGTTTTCGGGCTTCTCGATGTTCGCCAGGTAGCAGTCCACGCGGTCGGCGCAGCTCTTCACGAGGCCGCTCCCGTTCTTGAAGGCGTCTTTTTCGAGCTGCGTGCCCCACTTGTTCACGGCGTCGTTGACGGCGCCGAGCTGATCGGCGCGCATCAGCTTGATGGCCGTGATCGTCGCCGTGCTCTCGAGGAGCGTCTTCTCTTCCTTCTCCTCGCCCGTCGCTTTCGTCTTGTCGGCGCGCTCGATGAGCCAGGGCACGAAATCGGGATCGTAGAAGCTGCCGGCGGACTCGGTCAACGTCTGCAGCGCGTTCGACCCGGGCGGGATCTGCGCGTCCAGCGGCGTCGCCTCGTAGGCGTCCTTGAAGGCCTGCTTCGACGCGGGCGTCGGCGGAATCTTCGCGATCTCGCGGGCGATGATGGCGCGCGTGACCACGTCCTTCGTTCCCTTCAGCGTGGTGATCATCGGATCCAGCGTGTCGGGGCGGCCGATGACGCCGAGCACGACCGCGGCGGTCTGGATGTACGGCTTGTTCGTCGGCGCCGAGGAAGCGCCGCTCGCCTTCTGCGCCCGCGCGAGCCCGTAACTCGCCAGATCCGGATCCTGGTCTTGAAGGAGCTTCACGGCGCGCGCTGCAGCCGGCTTGCCTATTTTCACGAGCGCGAGCGCCGCCGTCGCCTGAACGTCGGCCTTCGCCGGATCGAGCATGACCTTGAGGAGCGGCTCGACCGCCGACTCGTCCTTGATCTCACCGAGGAGCTGAGCGCTCGTCGTTTGCCAGAAGAGCTGATTGCGGAACGTGTCGACCGCCGACGGATCCTTCGAGTTCGTGGGCGGAACGATGTCCTCTTGCAGCTTCGTCTTCAGGATGCCGCCCCACGAAGGGCTCGGGTTCTTGAGCATCGCCTCGTTCAGATCGCGGTAGACGCTCGCGCCGTCCTTCGACGACGCCTTCAGCTTGTCGAACGCCTGGATCATCGAATCGGACAGGCTGTCGAGCTTCATTTCCCCGGCCGCGCGCGCCGCCCATTTCACGTCCGCGGCGTTCTTGCCGGTCTTCGCGAACTCGTCGAACGCCTTCTTGAGCGCCGGCTCGCCCCGTTTGTCGCGGAACGCAGCGACGAGCTTGATGACCGACTCGCGGGTCTTGTCGTCCAGGCTGTCGTATTGAGTGGTGTAGAGCTTCGTCAGCGGATCGACGAGCTTGTCGGCGAGCGCCTTCATGTCCGGCGCGTTGAGGTCTTTGTTCGTTCGGGTGAACGTGTCGTCGAAGAACTGCTCGAGCCGCTTCACGGAGTTGGCTTGCCATGCCGGCTCCGAGAGTTTGTCGACCCAGTACTCCGGCTGGCTCTCGTCCTTGCAGCCCACCGCGGTCAGCGCGAAGGCAGTGGAGAGCGTCGGAGCGGACAGGAGCAGCACGCGGACGAGCGAGGCCAGGGTGCGCGACGATCGGAGCATCTAATCCTCCAGGCGAATGCGGGAACATTGCCTTCGGCCGCGCGATTGCAGACCACCGGCGTGGCCGGCGAAAATGCCTGCAATCCCTCGGTTTCTGGCGCGTTGCACGGTATCCCTCCCACGTTCGTCCTGTCAACGAACTCACATCAGCACACAGGGTGTCTACGCGTCGCGTCGAGGTACCGCGACGGAGGTCTACGCCGAGAGGCGGGCGAGGCGTTCGACGATGGCTGCGTGCAGGTGGCCGTTGGTCGCCACGATGCCGTCGCGGTTCGCGAGGTTCTCGGTGCGGTAGTCGATGGGCCGACCGAGCGCGTCCGTGAAGCGGCCGCCGGCGGCCGTCACGAGCGCGTCGACCGCGCAAGCGTCCCACCGCTTGCCCACCCTGCCGGTGGCGACGTACCCGTCCGCGACGCCGGTGGCGACGTGCGCGCCCTTCAGCCCCGCGCTGCCGACGCTGCGGGTTTCGCGCGCGCCAAGGGCCTGCAGGGCGCGTTCGAGCTGTGGGCTGCGATGCGAACGGGACGCGAGGAGCACGGCGTCGTGCACTTGCGTGACGGCGCTGACCTGGATTTTTTCACGTACGCCGTTGCCGTCGATGTGGAAGGCGCCGGTCTCGACCTCACCGGCCCACGCCGTCCAATCCGCGGGCGCGGTGACCACCCCGGCCGTCGCGCGTGTGCCTTCCACGACGCCGATCATCACGACGAACTGCCCGTTGCGGGCGACGAACTCCGACGTCCCGTCGAGGGGGTCGACGAAGAAGATCCGCGGCGCGGTTCGATACGCGGCGAAGCTCTCGGGAGCGCTCTCTTCGGCGACGATGGGCACTCCGGGATAGAGCTCGGCGAGCCTCTTGCAGATGAGCTCGTTCGCGCGCAGATCGGCGGAGGTTACCGGGTCGTCCGGGCCCTTCAGGTCGACGGTGAAGGGCGTCGCATACACTTCCCTGATGAGGCCAGCGGCTTCGAACGAGAGCGCGACGAGGTGCTCGAGCAGCGCGCTCACCGGTTCGCCCCCGTTTGCTCGAGACGCGCCGAGAGCCCCCGCAGCTGATCTTCGCCGAGGTACGGCGGCTCGACGTTGCCTTCACGCACCAGCTGATCGAGCTGAAGCGCGCTCTTCGGTCCGAGGACCACGGAGCTCACGTCGGGGCACGTCAGCGCGAACCGTATCGCCGCAGCGCGCATCGTCTGCACGTCACCGGCCACGAGGGGACGGACCGCGCTGAGCTGCTGCACGCGCCGGCGTAGCTCGTCGGGCGTCCAGCGATCGCCCCGGTGATCGCCGGGCGCGAACTCCCGGTGAAGCGACCAGAACCCGGTGAGAAGGCCGTGCGCGAGCACGCTGTGGGCGAGCACGCCGACGCCCTTGCCGGTGAGCTCGTCGTGCAGCGAACGCAGGTCCGCCGAGGCGAAGACGTTGTACGTCAGCGACAGCACGTCCGCGCCCGCGGCGAGCGCCGCGCGAGCGACCTCGACCGACCCCGCGCTCACTCCCCACGCGCGGATCGCGCCGCTGTTCTTCAATGCCGAAAGGACGCCGGTCGCTTCGCCGGCCTGCACGGTCGCGGCCACCGGATTGTGCAGCAGCACGACGTCGACCACCTCCCGCGCGAGGCGCTCGCGGCTCTTGTCGAACGCTTCCCCCAGGTACGCCGGCGAAAAACGCTTTTGCGGGGGAGACGCGTTCCTGTCCGTACCGAGCTTCGTCACGATCACGGCCGTCTTCGGGAGCCGCGCGCCGAGGCGCTTCTCCATGGCGCCGTTGCCGTAGACGTCGGCGGTTTCGAACAGGGTGATACCGAGCGCGACGGCGCGATCGATCACCTTGTCTTGCTCTGCGTCGCGGATGCCGCCGTAGGCGTCGCCCGAGAGTCCCCAGGTGCCGAGCGAGAGCTCGGAGACGTCGGGCAAGCCTTTACCGAGCGCGCGCAGCCGCATGCGCGACGTATAGCATCATCTCTCCTTCCGTCGCGGCACGGCGCGGAACCCTCGCGTGCGCTCCTCGCCTTTAGTGCGCCTACGCGCAGCGGTCCCTCCGTCCCTCCGGGCCCGCCACTCGCTTCGCTCGCGCGAGCTCCGCTCGCGTGCGGTGCTCGCTCGAGGGAGAGGGCGTCACCGTTCGAGTGGGGATGCCTCATCCCCCACGGCCCCCAGAAGCGGACAGGGTGCAGCGCGGATCCGGCGTTACCGGTACGACCAATAATGGAGCGAATCGAACTCGCCTTCGATCGCTTCGACGCGCACGGTGTGCGCGCCCTCCGAGAGCTCGCTCGGCACGTCGAGCGCGACTTCTTGCCACTCGCCGGGCAGAAGGAATGGCTCGGCCATCGTGTGTTCGTCGATCGCGACGCGCAGGCGGGTCTCCCGGTCCGTGCCCCAACGGCAGACCAGGGCGCCTCCCGGCGCGAGGCGCAGCGTGAACTCGTCGCGCTGGCGATGCAGCCGACCGCCGTCGGCGCGGGCGCCTTCTTCGACGACCACGTCGGTTTCTCGCGTCGCGTCGAACAGCTGGTAGCGATGCGCGGCCTCGTCCTCGATGTCGGCGACGTCGAGGGCGTCGAGCGGCTCCGCGCTCCTTCCATATGTCGTGGTGGGTCGGCTGCCGGACCCGAGGAGATCGTAGCGCGCACGGTACGCCGCCATCGTGTAGCCGCCCAGGATGGTGTGGCTCACCGAGCGCGACGTGAGCTCGTCGCCCAGCAACGGGGCCACGGCGAACCACTCCGGATAGACGACGAAGTAGGCCGGCAGGCGCTCACGGGGCAAGCGCTCGTAGTGTTCGAAGCGCGAGCCCGGGCCCGCCGTCCAGTAGCGTGCTTCGCCGCGCGTCGTGAGCCCCACCACGTCGAACGTCGCGTGGTCGCCGAAGTAGGCCATCGCGCCCGTGTCGTTCACCCCGATGCGTGCGCCCGGGGCGAGCTCGTTCTTCGCCCAGCGCGCGATCGAGACTTGCTGGTGCGTGACGGCCTCCGCGCTCGTCGAGAGATCTTCGATGCTCGGCGAAAGCATCGACGCGAGGCTGCCGACGGCGATGCCGGCGAGGAGCAGCGGCAGCCCGCTCACCGCGAGCGACACGCGCGCCGAGGCGGCTTCCAGCGCGCCCCCCGCGAGCTCCGCGAGCGCCGCCAGGCCGACGAACCAAGCCCAGGCGAACGGCCAGATGTACCGCACGCGATTGACGAGGAACGTCTCGTACGTCGTCGGGATCAGCATGGCGACCGCGACGGCGAGCACGACGAGCGCGCGCGGCCACCTGTGTTGTCGCATTCCCGCGATCGGGATCGCCGCGAGGCTCAGCGCCGCGACGACGCGCGAGCCGGACGGCAGAAACAGCGCCGTCCAGAGCCGGCCGTCGAGCAGCGTGCCGAAGAAGATGACGACGTTGCTGGCGACGGCCAGCGCGAGGCGGTTGCCCGGGTAGTACGGGTTCAGCGGAAGCCACTTCGCCACGGCTGTGGAAGCCATGGCTTGCCCGGTGAAGAGGAGCGACGTCAGCGCAGGCGCGAACATCCCGAGAGCCGCCGGTGCGGCGTACGTCCGCCTTCGGTACGGGCGGTGAGTGAGCGCCGCTGCGATGAAGAGCGAGGCCACCGCGCCTTCCGGGCGCATGAGCGGCGTCAGGAACGCGAGCGCGACGAGCTCGCGGTATCGGCGGCGTTCGCCGCGGGTCGCCTCGCCATCGCCGGGCGACGTCGCCGCGGGCTTCTGTTCCATCCACGCCGCGGATTGTCGCGCGCTGCGGGCGAGCAGGAACGCGAACGGGACGACCTCCATGCCGCTGCCGGCGAACCACGCGTATCCGCCGAACGAGAGCACCATCGCGCCGGCGGCGACGGCGAGCTTCGCGTCGACGAGCCCTTCGGCGGCGCGCTTGGTCTCGACGGCGAGCAGCGCGAGCGAGGAAAAGCTCAGGATCCACGCCGCCCAGAGCAAAGACGCGCCGCGGAGGCCGAGCGCGTAGAACGGCGCGAGCAGAAGCGGCCACAGCAGGCTCGTCGCGCCGGGCGTCGGCGCTGCGCCTTCCGTGTAGCGGAACGGATGCAGCTCGGCGATGGAACGCGCGTACTGGAAGTGGATGTACGTGTCGTCGAGGGGCGCCGCCGGCATGCCCGCGCGCGCGATGACGGCGCGGAGGGTGACGAAGCCGAGCACGGCGGCGATCGCGAGCGCCGGCGCGTACGGCAGCGCGTCGTGCAACGCGCGGCGGGCCCGGTCGCTCGGAGTCATCGCGGCAGATTTCTCCTACGCGCGGCTTCGCCCTGCAACTTGCTCCGTGCGCCACGGGCCGACTCGAGCTATCTCGCGGCGGCCAGTGCCCTTCCTGAACCCCTACGCCGACGCACCGACGCTGCCCGAGGGCGAGGAGATAGATCCCCGAACGCTGTTCGAGGATCGCGCGCGGCCGATCGAGATAGAGATCGGCCCCGGCCGCGGAACCTTCATCCTCGAGCGCCTGGCCGCCGTGCCGGAAGCCCGCATGCTCGGCCTGGAGATCCGGAGGAAGTGGGCCTCCATCGTCGACGAACGGCTCCGCGCGCGCGGGTTCGGCGGCCGCGGGCGCGTGCTCGCGGAGGACGCGAGGCACGCGCTGCCGCGCTTGAAGACGGGCACCGCGTCCGCCGCGTTCATTCACTTCCCGGATCCGTGGTGGAAGAAGCGACACCAGAAGCGCCTCGTCGCGTCCGTCTCGCTGCTCGAGCAGCTCGCGCGAGTGCTCGTTCCGGGGGGGGAGCTGTTCTTCCAGACGGACGTCGAGGAGCGCGCGGAGCAATTCGAACAGCGGGTGAACACCGTGCCGCTCTTCGTGCCCGTCCGCCCAGGGCCCCGCGTCGCCGAGAATCCCTACAGCGCGATGAGCACGCGCGAACGACGAGCGGTGGCCGACGGGCTGCCCATAGTACGGCTCAGGTACACTAGAGCGCTTTGAGCGTCGATAAGCCCCATGTTCCATGTCCCGGCAATGCGCGCTACCCTCTGCAACCGATGCGGCGGCTCTCTCGGCTCGTTACGACTCTGGCGCTGGTCGTCTGCGCGTGCACCACTTACCGCGATCACTTGAACCGCGGGCAGAGGATGTACGACGAGAACGAGTACGAGCACGCGCTCGCTCTCTTTCGCAACATCGAGCCCGACATCGACTCGCTGTCGCCGAACGACCGCGCGCGCTACGCGTACCTGCGCGGAATGACGGATTACCGTCTCGGCTTTCGTCCGGACGCTCGCCATTGGCTCGCGATGGCCAAGGCGTTCGAACAGGAGACCCCGGGCGGCCTGACGCCCGAATGGAAGACGCGCACCGACGAAGCCATCACCGACCTCAACAAGGACGTGTTCGGTGGCCCGGGTGGGACGCCCGCGGCGGACTCCGCGAACGCCGCCCAGCCCGCGCCGTCGGGGAGCGACGCGCCGGAGCCGCTTCCGTCCATGACGGTAGCTCCGCCGGCCCCTTGAAGCGGGGCGTCTCCAGCGCCCGCTAGCCGGAACCGACGCGGGAGAGGGCGTAGAGGCGATCTTTCGCGAAGAGCTTTTTGCGTTTCAGCTCGCTCGCTTCACGCTGTTCGTCCGGAGTCAGATATGCCCGACGAGTCAGTAAACGCAGCTTTTCGTCGAGCGCGCGGTGTTCGAGCTCGAGCTCGCGCATGCGATCCATCGCACTTCCCTCTACAGCAGCAACCTTCATACGCCGTGCCTCCCGGAGCAGACGAGATTGGGTGCGCCAAGGATCCCGCCTGTCACGCATTTCAAGTTAAAGAGATCCAATGGCGGGTCAACCGATTTCGTTCGCTGAACGCACGGGCCCCGCGGTCGAACGTACGCTATCGCGGCAGCGCGTATGGAATTGTTTCGTCGTGTTGCTGCTGACCCTGCGCTCCTTTCGCGAAAGCGTTTCTGTCGGATTTCCGTTTGTTTCCAGCGCCAATAGGGGCCGTTGGTGCGTGGCTTTTTGCCTGACAGCCGCAGTTGTCGCATGCAGCGGCGCGAAGGCGCCTCCGGCTCGCGCGCCGCTCGCGGCCGGCAGCACGTCCGAGCTCCACGAGCCCACCACCGTATCGCGCACCATCGTGACGCCGACGGACGCGGCCAGCGTCGAAGAGATCTTCGCGCGTGCTCGCGTCGACTACGCGGAGAAGCGCTTCGCCGAAGCGGCGCGCGGATTCGATCGAATCGTGGAGCTCGACGCCGACGGTCCGCACGCGAAAGACGCCTTCATCTATTCCGCGTCCGCGCACGACCAGAGCGGCGATCTCGACGGCGCGGCGTCGCGCTACCTGGAAACCGCGCGGCGTTATCCGAACGAGCCCGTGTCGCGCGACGCGCTCGTGGCGGCGGTGCGCGTGCTCACCCACCTCGAGCGCTGGGCGGACGCGGGCAAGGCCGCCGACGTCTTGCTCACCCGGCTCACCGAGCTGTCGCCGATCGAGCGCATCGTCGCGTACGGCGGCAAGGCCCTCTCTCTCGTGTTCTCGGACGCGCCCGACGGCGCGCTCTATTACATCGAGAAGGGACGCGACATCATCGATACGGAACGGCTCGACGCCGCGGGCGCCGTGCCGCGCGATCTCGCGGAGCTCTACTTCGCGCTCGGAGAGCTACGGCGCATCCGCGGAGAGCGCATCCATCTCGCGCCGCCTCCGCCCGATTTCGCGGCGGTGCTCGAGCAGCGCTGTCAGCTCTTGCTCGACGCGCAGAGCGCCTACTCGGACGCGATGCGCGCCTACGACGCGCATTGGTCGGCGATGTCGGGTTATCGCGTCGGGCAGCTCTACCAGTCGCTGCACGAAGAGCTGATGCGGATCCCGCCGCCGACGGGCGCGAGTCCGGCGAAAGCCGACCTCTTCGAAGGCGCCATGCGCTTGCGGTACTCGGTGCTCCTGCAGAAGGGCCTGACCATGATGGAGCACACGCTGTCGCTCGCGGAGAGGACTGGGGAGCACTCGGAATGGGTTCAGCGCGCCGCGGACGCGAAGGAGGCGTTGACGCAGAGCATCCAAGCCGAGCAGGCGGCCCTCGACCGGCTTCCGTACAGCAGGGCGGATCTCGAGAAAGCCCTGGAAGATCTCGCACAGAAGAAGGCACGGAAGGCTGGTTCGGCGACCGCCCCACGGGCCGGTGTTGGACACTGAATACATGAGCAGCTTAGTCGGGTACGGAATGTGCTTGACACGCTCCGGACCTGGCGTTACCCATGCGCGGTCCTCTCGGGTCCCCTCCGCGCCTTGAACGGGAATGGTGGGGAGACGGGGGAAGTGCCTTTTCTCGTTCCGGTGAGCGAAAAAGCGTGACGCGAGGTCTGGTTCTCTTGTCGGCTGGCAGCGTCCTCCATTTTCAGTGGGGTGGCGCGAGGCTCTCCATGCTAGCTCGCCGCGACGACCGACCCCGCTGGCGTAGCTCAACCGGTAGAGCACCTGTTTTGTAAACAGGCGGTTAGGGGTTCGAGTCCCCTCGCCAGCTCAACGACGAGGCCGACGGCTTTTAGCCCAAGGCGCTCTACCCTGAACAAGTCGGAGACCGAAACGCAAAGGAATCAGATTCGAGTTCGGAGGGTTGCCCGAGTGGCCAAAGGGAGCAGGCTGTAAACCTGCCGGCTCACGCCTACGTTGGTTCGAATCCATCACCCTCCACTGAGCCCCCGCGCCGGTCCCCGAGCGCACGACGACACGAGACGAAGGACCCCGGACCAAAAGGCGAGAGCCGAAGGACGACCAGAACGAAAGAACGACACAGAAGCCGGGCACCCCAAGGCTCAGGAAATCACTACGAGGTGGGGCAATTGCGAAGACCGCGTGGTGAGATGGCTGGGTGAGGCGCGCAGCCGTGCGACAGCACGGCGAGCACCGAGAGCAGCCAGATCGCCGCGCGCTCGAAGCAAGTGCCCCGCCGAGTGCGGGAGTAGCTCAGTTGGTAGAGCGTCAGCCTTCCAAGCTGAACGTCGCCGGTTCGAATCCGGTCTCCCGCTCCAAGCCAGTGCCCACCTAGCTCAGTTGGTAGAGCACGTCCTTGGTAAGGACGAGGTCACCAGTTCAATCCTGGTGGTGGGCTCGAAGAATTCGCGAAGCAAAGACAAGCACAAGCAGAAGGTAGAGCGACGATGGCCAAGGAGAAGTTCGTACGGAAGAAGCCCCACGTGAACGTGGGAACGATCGGTCACATCGACCACGGGAAGACGACGCTGACGGCGGCGCTGTTGAAGGTACAGCAGAAGAACGGGATGGCGCAGTCGAAGTCGTACGCGGACATCGCGAAGGGCGGGATTGTCCGGGACGCGACGAAGACGGTGACGATCAGCGTGAGCCACGTGGAGTACGAGACGAAGACGCGGCACTACGCGCACGTCGATTGCCCGGGCCACGCGGACTACATCAAGAACATGATCACGGGAGCGGCGCAGATGGACGGCGCGATCCTGGTGGTGAGCGCGCTGGACAGCGTGATGCCGCAGACGCGGGAGCACGTGCTGTTGGCGCGGCAGGTAGGCTTGAACCACCTGGTGGTGTTTTTGAACAAGTGCGACGCGGTGGAAGACGCGGACATGCTCGACCTGGTCGAGATGGAGGTCCGCGAGCTCTTGAACAAGTACAAGTTCAACGGGGACACGGCGAAGGTGATCCGCGGA
>DASZVB010000056.1:0-71691 GCA_035547195.1 Polyangiaceae bacterium | reverse complement strand
CGCTCGGGCCCGGCGATGACGCGGTCGATCGACTCCTCGAGCGACTCGGTGGTGATCAGCCGGCCGTTGTTGCGGGCGGTCAGCAGCGCGGCCTCGTTGATCACGTTGGCCAGGTCGGCTCCGGTGAAGCCGGGGGTACGGCGCGCGATCACGCCGAGGTCGACGTCGGCGGCGAACGGCTTGCCCTTGGCGTGCACCTTGAGCACCGCCTCGCGGCCGAGCACGTCCGGCGGCCCGACGGCGATCTGACGGTCGAACCGGCCAGGGCGAAGCAGGGCGGGGTCGAGGATGTCGGGACGGTTCGTCGCGGCGATCAAGATGACTCCGCCTTTTACGTCGAAGCCGTCCATCTCGACCAGAAGCTGGTTGAGGGTCTGCTCGCGCTCGTCGTGGCCGCCGCCGAGGCCCGCGCCGCGGTGCCGGCCGACGGCGTCGATCTCGTCGATGAAGATGATACACGGCGCGTGCTTCTTCCCCTGCTCGAACAGGTCACGGACGCGGCTCGCGCCGACGCCGACGAACATCTCCACGAAATCAGAGCCGGAAATACTGAAGAACGGGACGCCCGCTTCGCCGGCGATGGCGCGCGCCAGGAGCGTCTTGCCCGTGCCGGGAGGACCCATCATGAGGACGCCCTTCGGGATTCGCCCGCCGAGCTTCTGGAACTTCTTCGGGTCCTTCAAGAAGGCGATGATCTCTTCGACCTCGTCTTTCGCCTCGTCGATGCCGGCGACGTCGGCGAACGTCACCTTGTTCTGAGCCTCGTTCAAGAGGCGCGCTCGGCTCTTGCCGAAGCTCATGGCCTTGCCCCCGCCGGCCTGGAGCTGCCGCATGAACAGGTAGAACATGACGAGCAGGAACACCATCGGCACTAGGATGGTGAGCGTCGTCGTGAGGAACGGGTTCGTCTCGTCCTCTTCGTACTCGACCTTCACGTCGTACTTGAGGAGCTCGGGCGCATACTCCGGGGGACCCACGGTGATGCCGCGCTCCGGAGCCTTCTGCCCGGGGCCGACGATGCTGAACGTGTACTCCCGATCCTTGATCTTCACCGAGTCGACGTGGCGCGCTTCCTTCGGCGCGCGGACGAGCGCGACGAAGTCGCTGAACGGCATCGGCTGCCGCTGCGGGCCGTCCGCGTTCAGGAACTGCCAGATCGCGAGGAACGCGACGATGAGTACGACCCAAAGAAGAAGCGTCTTGTGCGGTTGCTTCACTGAAACCTCTGGCGCGCCGAAGTCACTCGGCATTTTGCGGGGACGAGCCCGCCAAAAATCGACTAACCCGCATCAGTTAACCACTTTTACCGGATTTGGCACCCCCCTTCTTCGAACCCCGGCCTCGCCGGGGGATGCCTCGGGCTTCCGGCGCTTTATCCACCCGAACTTCGTACGCTTTCACGTTGCGGTTTCGTGTGACGACGAGCTCGCGGTTCTCGGAGAGGAGGATGCGTGCCCCGCGTCCGAGCGTTACCGCGCGGCGAAGGGCGATTGTTTGGGCTCTGTTCAGGGGAACGGCCTTGCCGTCCGCGTCCATAAGGTCGGGCAGCGGTCCGCGCGCGAGCTCGTCGGCGAGCGCCGTGAGATGCGACACGATGGCCGGCGAGAGCGCCTCGAGCAAAGGAAGCACCTCGAGTCGAACGCGCACGCGTAGAAAACGCCGGTTTTCGTTCGAAGGATCCCGCGAGAACGGAATGTCGTGGCGATGGAGATGACGCAGCACGTCTGCTTTGCGCGCCCGGATCAGCGGCCGAATCGTGACGCCGTCGGCCGGTGGGAGGACCGCCAGACCTCGTGGCGTCGCGCCGTGAAGCAGCCGCAGGAGCACGGTCTCGGCGCGATCGTCGGCGTGATGCGCCGTGGCGAGGCGCGTAGCCCCCGTTTCGCTCATGGCCGTGCGCAACGCTTCGTACCGAGCTTCGCGCGCGCGCGCCTGCAAGTTTCCGCCGGGCGCCACGGTGACGCGCGTGCGACCGAACGGCACTCCACAGCGCGCGGCGAGCGCCTCGGCGCCGTCCAGCTCTCGCGCGGCTTCGTCTCGCAGACCGTGGTCCACGCCATGAGCAACGACGGTCAGACCGAGTCGTGGTCCTACCAGGGACGCGACGTGCAGCAGCGCCGACGAGTCGCTCCCTCCGCTCGCCGCCACGAGCAAGCGCTCCCCTTTTTCGACGCCACACTCTTCTCGAAGCGTTCGCGTCGCAAGCGTGATGAGCGTCGGCGGGTGCGTCCGCGTCATCCGAGCTCGAAGCTCTTGCAAAAGGTGAGGGACGCCGTCGATTCGAGGAGCCTGCGGCGGTGCTCGTCGTTCGGGAAGCCTTGCGAGCACTCGCCGCTCGGCGAATCGAAATGCGCGCAGTGCTCGCAGGCGTAGCGCAGGTCGAACACAGCCGCCTCCAGCCGGAGACGCCCGTCCACCACTGTCTTCACGAGGACGGCCCCCGCATGCGAGCCGGCGCCGTCACGGAAACGGCTGTGCGGGCTGGCCGCGCTGGAAATAGAACCGAAATTGCCCCAACACTCGGCTCGTCGTGTAATGCACGACGACGCCCCCGTCTCCGTAGTCGAAGACGACGCCGCCGTCGGGCACGGCGCCCGCGTCCGCCGTGTCGGAGGGCTCGAGCATGGCGTCGCGCGGATCCGTGACCAGGGCGTCGAACTCCGCGTTCGTCAGACGTTGATCCGCCTCGTCCTCGTTCTTGTTCCCGCTGAACAGCGAATGGAACGTGATGGTTCCACCGACCGAGAAGACGGTGGGATTCTGGTTGTGGCAGCTGTCGTTCAGGTAGAGCGACATGCTGACTTGCGGCGGATTCGCCTCGACGCGACGAGGTAATCCCGGTGGCGTCACGCCGATGGGGAGCCCGAGCGGAATCGGCGTGTCGAGCTGGCTCTTTCGGATCTTCGAGACGTCGTCCACGACGAAGATGACGCCGTCCGAGACCCCGACGATGTTGTCGCCACGCTGGATACGGATCTGCTGCGTGTCCTCGTACGGATCGGAAGCGAAGAACGTCGGGCCCAGGTCGAACGGACCGTCCCAGCAATTCGTGGCCATGAGACGAGCGCTGCGCACCCACCCGGAACCTTCGCCCGTCGTGCACCCGGCGAGCGTCGCCGCGAAGAGCGCACACGTCACTCGGGTCACGGCGCGCTCTCCGACGGCGCGCCGCGCACGCTGTCCGACTCGTGAATCGGCGCGACGATGGTCCCGCCGCCCACGACCGCGTCGCCGTCGTAGAACACGGCGCGCTGTCCGGGCGTCACCGCCGGCACCGGGGACTCGAACCGAGCTTCCGGGCCGTTGCCGGTCGCGACGATGCGCGCGGGGACCGCGGGCGCGCGATACCGCACCGCGACGCCGGCGGCGAGCGGCAGCCGCACGCCTTCGTGTAGGACGATGTCCGAGAGCCGCGCACCGCGCGCGAGGAGCGCGTCGCGCGACCCGAGGTGCACCGTCGCCGTGTCCGCGTCGAGTCGAACGACGTACGCGCGGCTCCCGGTCGCCACCCCCAGGTTCTTGCGCTGTCCGACGGTGAACCGGAAGAGGCCGTCGTGTCGCCCCACCGCGCGCCCCGTCTCGTCGACGATGGGTCCGGGGCGCGCGCGATCGCCGGCGCGCTTTTCGACCAGCTCGTCGTAGCGACCCGTGGGAACGAAGCAGAGCTCCTGACTTTCGCCTTTCTGCGCGCCCGGAAGGCCCAGGGCGATCGCCTCTTCGCGGGTCTCGGCCTTCGTCGCGGCGGCGAGCGGAAGCATCAGTCGCGACAGCGTCTTCGCGTCGAGAGCGTCGAGGAAATAGCTCTGATCCTTCGCCCTGTCCCGAGCGCGGCAGAGCCGAGCCGGCGGCCCGGGCTCCACGCGCGCGTAGTGCCCGGTCGCCACCCAGCGAGCGTCCAGCCGATCCGCGAGAGTGAAGAGCTCCTTCATTTTCACGCCGCGATTGCATCGCACGCAGGGGCTGGGCGTCGCACCGCGCAGGTAATCTTCCACGAAGGGCGTCACCACTTCGCGATCGAACAGCTCGCGGCGATCGAAGGCGTAGTGCGGGATGCCGAGCACGTCGGCGACGCGACGCGCGTCGTAGACGTCTTCCGGAGCACAGCAGCGGCCGCGGACGCTGCCGTCGTCGGGGTAGTCCCACAGGTGCAGCGTCACGCCGACGACGTCCCATCCGGCGCGCACGAGCCGCGCGGCGGCGACGGAGGAGTCGACACCTCCGCTCATCGCGACGAGCACGCGGCCTTGCATGGCGGCTAGACTACCGCGTCTTTTGCCGGGGGGTAGCGCGCGGCGGCCTCTTCATGGGGAAAAAAGGCTCGCGTTCTGTCAATCGAGGAGGCCGCGCAGGCGCTTCGTCAGCCGGCCAATGGCTCGCGTATGGAGCCGGCTCGCCCACGATTTACTGAGTCCGAGGTCCGCCGCGACGCGATCGAAGCGCTCTCCTTCCAGGTAGTGTCGGCGCACGAGCTCCGCCTCTTCCCTTGGAAGCGTCTCGATCGCGCTCCGCACTCGCGACAAGAGCTCCGATCTGCCGAGGGCCTCCTCCGGGGTCTCGCGGGCATCCACGGAGGTGAGCTCGCCCTCTTCGCCGTGGCCCGGTTGCGCGACGAGCCCCACCGCCATCGCGGTCGCCATCGCGGCGAGGTGAGCCGACAGCGCCCGCTCGGCGTCCGCGGGCGTTCCCGGCACCGCCGGCGCGCCGAGCGCGTCTTCTGCGGCGCCTTCCGAGATTTGCCGCGCGCCGTCGAGCGCCCGCAGACGTTCGTGCACGCGGCGAGGGAGACGCGCGCTGGCGCGCACGCCGTCGACGACCGCGCCGCGCACGCGGAAGTTTGCATAGGCACGGAAAGGCACCCCCCGGGAAGCATCGAAGCGGCGCGCGGCGTCGAGCAACCCTTCGCGCCCGTAGCTCACGAGGTCGTCGAGCTCGACGCCACCTCCGAGCGAACGGCGGACCTGGCGCGCGACGATCTCGACGAGGTCGAGCGAACCGTGAAAACGTTCGAGGACTTCGGGGGCATCGCGGTCGCTTTCCACAGGCTCGGCGCGAGTCTACACGGGACGGAGGCGGCGCGGCGACGCCCGGGCGAGCCGCGCCCGGCCCGGAGCTTTTCGGCGAACGTTTCGCGTCGAAGCGCTTCCAGCCGGTGCGTTCGCGGGCGCTACATGCCATAGTCCGCCGATGCTTCGCTGGGGCGCGGCTGCCTACGCGCTGCTCGGGATCTTGGCGCTGCTCCTCGTCAGCTTCTGGCGCGGCGGCTCGCCTCTCCTTCATCCCGACCCGTGGCTCGTGCTCGACCCGTCGGCGCGGCACGTGTACAGCGCTCTCTGGGGCGTCGCGTTCGCCGGGCTGCTGGTGATCTGCACGCGCTTCGCCGTGACTCGATTCGCTTGGGCGCGGGAGCTCCACGCCGCGCTCCGGCCGTTCGCGAGCGGCATGTCGCTCCCGGCGATCGTCCTCATCGCGATGTTGAGCGCGTTCGGCGAAGAGATGCTCTTTCGCGGCTTACTAGCCCCTTCCATCGGAGTAGTACCCCAAGCGCTCATCTTCGGCGCGGCGCATCAGATCCGCGGTTCGAGTCGGTGGGTATGGGTCTCGTGGGCAACGGTCGTCGGGCTCGCGCTCGGCGCGATGTACCAGCTCACGGGCTCGCTCGTTGGTCCCCTCGCAGCACATGCAATCGTCAACGCTTGTAATCTCGCCTACCTCAAATCGTACGATCCTTCGCCGCGTCATGCGCTTGGCGGCTTGCTCGGCGCGAGCGCGAGCGCCACGGCGAGCGGAACCCAAGTCCCCAACAGCTGAAGCGCTCGTCGAATGGCCTCGTCCGGAAGCGCTCAGCACTCTTCCGTGGGTTTGGGGTAAGCTGTGAAGGCCGTGTCGCAGCCGGACGTGGCCCAACCAGCCCAGAATGCCCGGATCCTCGTCGTCGACGACGAGAAGTTCATCCGCGACATCATCGCGGATTTTCTGGCGATGGAGGGCTATGTCGTCCGCACGGCGGCCGACGGCGCCGCCGCCGCGGACGAGCTTCGGCGGGCGCGGTTCGATCTGGTCATCAGCGATCTGAAGATGCCGCGCATGGGCGGCCTCGAGCTGCTCCGTGAAGTGTCGGAGGTGCACCCCGACACCATGACGATCATCATGACCGGCTTCGGGACGGTCGAGACGGCGATCGACGCGATGAAGCGCGGCGCCTACGACTACATCCTGAAGCCGTTCAAGGTCGAGGAAGTCATCCACATCGTCCAGCGCGGGCTCGAGAAACAACGCCTCGCGGCCGAGAACCTGCGCCTGCGTGAAGCGCTCTCGCTCTACAAGGTGAGCGAAGCCATCGCGGCGAGCCTGTCCCTCGACGAAGTCATCGCGACGCTGTCCGACAGCGCCATCAACGAGGTGCACGCCGACGTCGCGTTCACCTGGCTCGACGACGGTCAGGGCAGCTACTTCGAACGCAAGGTCGACCGAGCACCGACTCTCGGCGAAACGGACGGCGTCGGTGCCCTCGACGTGAAGCTCCTCGTGAGCCGCCTCGCGGCCGGCGAACCGCTCGTCGAGCACGGCGCGCGCGCCGCGGAGCTCATGGCCGAGCAACCCGACAAACCGGTGTCCAGCATCGCGGTGGTGCCGCTCCGGACGCGCGAACGCCTGCTCGGGTGGCTCGCGGTATTGAGCTTCACGGAGGGCAAGCGGTTCCTCGAGGGCCAGCGCAAGCTCCTCAGCATCGTGGCGTCGCGCGCCGCGGCGGCGATCGACAACGCGCGCCTCTACGAAGATCTACAAGCGACGTTCCAGCAGACGATCGAGAGCCTCGCGCGCACCATAGATCGCATGGATCGCTACACGGCCGGTCACTCCGAACGCGTGGCGCGCTACGCCGTCGCGCTGGCCGTCTGGATGGGCGCGACGCCTTCGATGGTGGAGATCGTCAGGCAGGCCGCGCTGATGCACGACATCGGGAAGATCGGCTGCGTGATGAACCTGAACAAGCCGGGCAAGCTCACGCAGGACGAGTACGAGATCTTCAAGAAGCACCCCACGTACGGCAGGGAAATCCTGGATCCCATCCGCTTCCTCGAGCCGGTGATCCCGGGCGTTCACCTGCATCACGAACGCTGGGACGGCCGGGGTTACCCGTTGGGCTTGAAGGGCGAAGGGATCCCGCTGCTCGCGCGCATCATCTCCATCGCCGACACGTACGACGCGATGACCAGCGATCGCGCTTATCGCCTGAAGCTGCCCCACGAGGTCAGCGTCAACGAAATCCTCCGCTGCTCCGGGAGCCAGTTCGATCCGGACGTCGCGGCCGAATTCACCGATCGCATCGACGGCTGGCTCGAAGAGCAGCGCGATCTCGGGATAAAAGTTCCGGAGTAAACGATGGCCGAGCGCCGCAGGTTCCGTGGGGTCTGGCTCGGACGCCGGCCGTACCGCGTCGTGGACGCGTTGCAGACGGAGCTCGCGCGGGCGCGGGTGCTCGGTCACGCGCCGGACACCGTGCTTCTCCTCGAGCACGAGCCCGTCGTCACCCTCGGTCGCCGAGCGGATCCGGCTCACGTCCTCTTGTCGGAAGAGACGCTGCGCGCACGGGGGGTCGACCTCGTGCAAGTGTCGCGGGGCGGCGACGTCACCCTGCACGCGCCGGGTCAGCTCGTCGGGTACCCCATCGTGGCTCTTTCGCCGGATCGCCAGGACGTCCGGAGATACGTCCGGGATCTGGCCGAGACGATGCGTCGCGTGGCGCTGCGTCACGGCGTCTCCGGCGGCGAAGTGAACGGCCTCGTCGGCCTCTGGGTGGATCTCGACTCCGTGAGCGAGTGGACCGGAGCGCGAGAGGGGGCACGGCTCGCGAAGATCGGCGCCATCGGCGTCCGGATTTCGCAGTGGGTCGCGTGCCACGGCTTCGCGCTGAACGTGTCGACCGCGCCGGACTTGTTCAGGATGATCGTGCCCTGCGGGATCCGCGACCACGAGGTCACGAGCATCTTCGAGCTGTCGCGCGCGCGCCCCGGAATCCACTCCGAGGCGGCCGCGGCGCTCGAAGCGCTCGCGAACGTGATGGACGCCGACGTCGTGCGCTTCGACGATCTCTCCGATGTTCCTCTCGAGCCGTGGCTCGAAGAGCTTCGCGCCGCCAACGTGATCGATCAGACGCTTCCCTCGTTCTGAACGGACGCGCAGTGAAACTCGCCGTGTCCGGCGCGGGGGCGCCTTGCGGGCGCGTGCGTTCTGGAACACCCTGACGTGGAAACCGCGCACGGTTGTGGAGGTCTGGTGGAACCTCTCGCCGGTGCCAGCGGCGCGATAATCCGCTCAGGAAAACAAAGATGAATCAGGGGTCGTGGCTTCGCGGTGGATGGGTAGCTCTGTGCTCGATCGTCGTCGCGTTCGTGCTCGGCGGGTGCGGGCGCGCGGATCTCGGCTTTCCCGAGTATTACGGTCCCGCGCTCGACGGCGGCGTGCACGGGGTGACCTGCGGTGACGGCGTCTGTTCTCCCGAAGAGACGCCATTGAGCTGCGGCGACGACTGTAAGTGCGGCGACAACATCTGCTCCGCGAGCGAATCGCCGTCTTCGTGCCCTCACGATTGCCCCGTCAGCTGCGGCGACGGCGCCTGCGACTCCGGCGAGACGACGTCGAGCTGTCCCGCGGACTGCCTCAACAGGCCGATCTGCGGCAACGGCAAGTGCGAAGGCGGCGAATCGAACGCGACGTGCCCGATCGACTGCGGCAAGCCCGCTTGCGGCAACGGCGTGTGCAACGCGGGGGAGACGGTCGCTTCGTGTCCGGCGGATTGCAAGCCGGCCTGCGGCGACGGCATTTGCTCGAGCGGCGAGACCGGCGCGAACTGTCCGGCGGATTGCAAGACGACGCCGTACTGCGGAGACGGCGCTTGCAACGCGGGCGAGACGGTCGCCTCGTGCCCCGGAGATTGTCACTACTGCGGCGATCGCATCTGCAGCGTCGGCGAAAACGCCTTCGATTGTCCCTCCGACTGCGACTCCTGCGGTAACGGCATCTGCGGGGGAAACGAGAACCAGTCGAGCTGCCCCGGGGACTGCGGCACTTGCGGCGACGGCGTGTGCGAGCCCAGCGAGTCCGCGCAGACGTGCCTCACCGACTGCGGCTATTGCGGCGACGGCGTCTGCTTCGGGCGGGACGTCCCGGAGAATTGTCCGGTGGACTGCGGTTACTGTGGCGACTCCATCTGTCAAGCGAGCGAGACGCGTACGACGTGCCCCATCGACTGCGGGCCGACGTGCGGCAACGGGCAATGCGACGGGATGGAGACCGCGAACACCTGCCCCTACGACTGCGGTTACTGCGGTGACGGCTTCTGCGGAACGACCGAGACGCCGCAGACCTGCAAAGACTGTCCAGCGACGTGCGGCAACGGCGTCTGCGATCCCGGCGAGACCCGCGTCTGCGAGAAGGATTGCACGTACTGCGGCGACAATTTCTGCGGACCCACCGAGGTCCAGTTCTGCACGATCGATTGCGGCAGCAAGTGCGGCGACGGCTTCTGCTCGAGCGACGAGACGTCCATCGGTTGTCCAACCGACTGCGGCTACTGCGGCGATCGGGTGTGCGGTTCGAACGAATCTGCCCAGAGCTGCCCGTCCGATTGCGGCTACTGCGGCGACTTCATTTGTTCGTCGACCGAGTCGCCCCTGACCTGCTCCGTCGACTGCGGCAGCCGCGTCTGCGGCAACGGCCGGTGCGAGGTGGGCGAGACGACGACCTCGTGCCCGTTCGACTGCGGCGCGTGCGGCGACGGCGTGTGCGGCGCGAACGAGAACCCCATGACGTGCAAGGATTGCCCCGGCACGTGCGGCGACGGCGTCTGCGCAGCCTCCGAGTCCGCGCAGACTTGTCCATCGGACTGCACGTACTGCGGCGACCACTTCTGCGGCATCAACGAGTCGAGCTTCTGCCCGCAGGACTGCAACGTGAACTGCGGCGACGGCTTCTGCTCCGCGGCGGAAAACGCGGCCAGCTGCCCTTACGACTGCGGCTTCTGCGGCGACGGGACGTGCGGCGCCTCCGAGACCCAGGCGTCGTGCGCCGCCGATTGTGGAGCGCCCTGCGGCGACGGCAAATGCACGTTCACGGAGAGCGTGTTCTCTTGCCCAGCGGACTGCACCGTGTGCGGCGACGGCTACTGCACCGGCTCCGAGGCGCCGTCGAACTGCCCGCGCGACTGCGGCAACGGCGTTTGCGGCGACGGCTACTGCTCCCTCGTGGAGTCGCCTTCCACCTGCGGCGTGGACTGCCGCGGTTACTGCGGCGACATGATCTGCAACAAGAGCTACGAGGATCCCAAGACGTGCTCGGCCGACTGCGGCTTCTGCGGCGACGGCATCTGCGCGCCGAGCGAGGTCGGGACCTGCAAGATCGACTGCGGCGGCACTGTCTGCGGCGATCAGTTCTGTTCGCCGGGCGAACAGATGACCTGCCCGATCGACTGCGTGACGGTGTGCGGTGACGGCAAGTGCTCTGCAACGGAGAGCGCCAAGTCGTGCCCCGCCGACTGCGGCGGCTGCGGCGACGGTCAGTGCGTCGCGCCCGAATCGTCGGCGACGTGCCCCACGGACTGCCCGCCGGCGGACGTGTGCGGCGACGGTAAGTGCTCGCCGAGCGAGACCCCGTTCAACTGCCCCGATGATTGCAGCGTGTGCGGCGATGGGCGCTGCGGTCCGGGCGAGACGTCACAGGGCTGCCCCGGCGATTGTCCGTCGAAGTGCGGCAACGGCACCTGCGACTCCGGCGAGACGTCCACGTCGTGTCCCACCGACTGCCACGTGTGCGGCGACGGTGCGTGCACGGCGGGCGAAGCAGAGACGTGCCCCAAGGATTGTCCGGTGTGCGGCGACGGGACCTGCGGGCCTCTCGAGAGCGGACAGACTTGCCCGACGGATTGCAACACTCCTTCGCGCTGCGGCGATGGATTCTGCGCGCCCGGCGAGAGCCCCACGAACTGCCCGAGCGACTGCATCCACGGGCGCTTCTGCGGCGACCACATCTGCAGCGACGGCGAGAACGTCGCGAACTGCCCGGTGGATTGCAGCACTGTAACGGCGGATCAGTAAGCCCGCCCGCGGGCTCGGTCCGTTCCCGCTCCACTCCACTTGGTCGGATGGAAGGGCCGGATCAGGCCCACCGATCCGTAGGCCTTTCGAAAAAGCTCGTATATCGCGGCCGCGGGCCGGTTATATTCCGAACACTCTCATGAGCTTGCCCCCTGCCGAGGCGGCGGACATGAACGAGGCTCTCGGTCGATGACAGGAAGCGTCTCGGAATTGCGCGCAACCGCAGGGCGGGTCGCGCAGTGGCTCGTCGAGAAGGGCAGGCCGGACGATGCGGTGGCGCTGCTCTCCGCTTGGGCGGTCGCCGGCCCGAACGACAACGAAGGCCAGCAGCTCCTCGCGGAGGCGCTTCGCATCGATCCGAGCGCGCGCGTCGCTCAAGAAGCCTTCGAGCGCATGGAGCGGATCCCGGGAACGCACGCCGAGCTCGAGGGCGCGCTCCGTCAGTTCGGCAAGCAAGATCTACAGAAGCTCGAAGCCGAGATGCGGCGCCCGTCCTTCCGGCGAGCGCAGATGGGCTTCAACAACAACGTGAAGTACGAGGACGCGGTCTTTCACGTGCAGACGGAGGACTCCGGGCTCGACGCGCCGCACGTGATCACGCATCTCTTCGCCGACGGCGGGCGCGTCATCAAGAGCCACAAGCGCACCTACGAGAAGGAGGTGGCGCGCGCGGACGTCGCCGCCTACGTGCGCAGCTTGATGAAGGCGCAGCACATGGAGATGGTGCTCGCGCTGCGCGAAGGGCGCTTCGACGGCGTCATCGCCGGAAGGGAAATCGGAGGCATGACGGTGCTCTCCGAACCGCCGAACGTCGATGCCGTCCGCCGCCTCGCGAGCAAGAAGCAAGCGCGCGCCGAGGCGGCGCCGGCGTCGGTCGCGAAGGCGCCGGAGAAACCGGCGGTGCCCCGGCGTTCGACGACCGGTCCGCTGCGGTCTCCGAGCCGCGCGGCGGCGCTCCCGAAAGCGCGGTTCCGTCTGAACGTGCTGCGCAGCCTGTCGGGCGGCCCCGAGCGCTACGAGCCCGATTCGGATCACGTCGTCATCGGCTCCAGCGGCGCGGTGAATTTGCCGGGAGAGATCTTCTGTCACCCCCGCGAGGCGGAGCTCTCGTATCGACAAGGGCACCTGTGGCTGAGCGATCTCGAGGGCGGCAACGGCGTCTTCTTGCGGATCCGCACGCCGGTGGAGCTCGAGTTCGGCGACGAGTTTCTCGTGGGCGATCAGCTGCTCCGTGTGACCAAGAACCCGATCGCCGACGACGGGCCGGATCCGGAGCCGACGTACTTCTACTCTTCGCCGAAGTGGCCTTCGTCGTTCCGGGTCATTCAAGTCTTCGAGGGCGGCGCGCCGGGTGCGTGCGTGGTCGCGCGCGGCAACACGCTGCAAATCGGCTCGGTCATCGGCGATCTGGTGTTCGCCGACGATCCTCTCGTCGATCAACAGCACTGCATCATCGAAGAGCAAGCCGGCACCGTCGTGCTGACGGATCTCGGCTCGCGCACCGGCGTCTTCGTGCGCATCCGCGGCGAACAAGAGCTCGTCCACGGCGACGAGCTGCTCATCGGCCGCACGCGTCTCGTCGTGGACTTGACGCTCTAAATGGCGACGGCCGGGAAAAATCCCGGCCGTCTTCTGCTCACCGGGCGAGGCCCGGCAGATTGCTCACTTCGCGCCGTCGGCAGGGGCGTCCGCGGGCTTGTCCGCCGGAGCCGCCGTGTCGCCACCCTCGGCCGGCTTCGCCGAGTCGTCAGCCGGCTTCGCCGAATCGTCGGCCGGCTTCGTCTCGGTGCTGCCCGCCGATTCGCTCGCCGGGGTCTCCGGCTCGGGGTTGCTGCCGCCGCAGGCAGTGATGAGGAACATAGCCGGAACGATCGCGAGATAACGGATCTTCATGTGCAGAGCCTCCTACTAGAACCAGGGGCCGGAGCCGTACGCCCCAGCTTCCCGCACCCACCAGATGCCCGAGTCCATCAAACCGGCTCACGGGGAAGGCCTTGCCGAAGCGCGAGCGCAGTAATTCGGGCCGCAGGTACCGGAAATCCGAGCACATTCCTGGACGTGGCCTCATCTCGGGAGTGCTGGTCATGAAAGGCGGCCCTCCGCGGCGGCGTGTTATCGTGCTCGGCCTGACGGACCGGTGAGCCGAAACGCTGACCGTTCGCGTCCATCTTTTGAAGGATCGATGGCTGCCGAGTCCGCTCGTCTGCGACTTGTCTCCGAAGGGGAGAGCCCAGAACGGCAAGAGCCCGCGTCGGGCCTGGTTCCTCGTGCATACGGCACGGGCCCCTTCGCAGATCTGAGCGATGCGCAGCTCGTCGCGCTGACGTCGAATGGTGAGACGACGGCGTTCGAGGCGCTGTACCGCCGCCACGCCGCGTTCGCGCTGAACCTCGCAGTGCGCTTGCAGGGGAGCGCCTCCGACGTGGAGGACGTCGTCCACGACGCCTTCTTGCGCGCGCACGAGCGCCTCGGCAGCCTGCGAGATCCGGCGGCGTTCCGCGCCTGGCTCGGGTCCATCATCGTGCGAATGGTGCGGACGCGGCTGCGACGGCGCCGTTTGCTGCGTGCGCTCGGGCTCGTGCAACCCGGAGAAGCGGTGGATCTCGACGCGGTGGCGTCGTCGGACGCGGGTCCCGAGGCGCGGGCCCTCCTCGCGCAGGTCTACGCGCTGCTCCGTACGATGGCCCCGGACGATCGCATCGCGTGGACGCTCCGCTACGTCGAGCGTCATCGCCTCGAGACGGTCGCGGAGCTCGCCGGCTGCTCGCTCGCGACGGCGAAGCGCCGAATCTTGCGCGCTCAGACATTCCTGAGCGAGCACTTCGTCTCCACCGTCGCGGAGGCGCCGCTATGAGCGATCGCCGGAGCTTCTCGGAGATCCCGCAAGAGATGCTGCGCGATCACGGCGCGCCGGCGCGCATCGACGACGGCTGGCGCCGCCTCGCGCCGGAGCTCGTCCACGGGACGAAGCGAAAGCACGTCGCCGTGCCGGTCTTCGCCGTCGGCGTCGCGGCCGCGGCGTTCGTGTCGGGCGTCGTCGTCGGCGGTCGCTTCCTCGCGCGCGAGCCGATGCCGGTTCCAGCGCTCGGGGCGGAGCCGGCGGAAGCGCCGCGCCCGGCCACGCCGCAGGTCGCGCCGGTCCCGTCGTCGTCATCGCGCCCGCAAGACACGCCGCGAGCGCGGCAGGCACGTCACACCGCGTCGCGCCACGTCGAGTCGACGCCGCACATCGACGTGGAGACGCCGCAGGTCGCGGCCTCGGCGGAGACGGCAACGGCGTCGTCGCCGACGACGTGGCAACGACTCGCCGACGAAGGACAATACGCACAGGCGCTCGTATCGCTGGAGGCGAACGGCGGTTTCGATGCCGCTCTCGCCGACGCGACGGCCGACCAGCTCATGTCGCTGGTCGACGTCGCCCGCGCCACCGGCCAGCGCCAGCGCGCGATCACGGCGCTCCGCCGCATCGTGAGCGAGCACGGCGCCGACCCGAACGCCCCGGTCGCGGCCTGGATGCTCGGCAACGAGCTCGCCAAGGCGCGGGACTTTGCCGGCGCCGAGCAAGCCTTTGCCATGTATCGGGCCTTGTCTCCCAGCGGCGACTTCGCGGAAGATGCGCTCGCGCGGCAGGTCGACATGGCCGCCGAGCAGGGCAACCGGGATCACGCACGCAGGCTTGCCGAGCAGTACCTCAAGGAGTTTCCGGACGGCCCTCGCACGGCGGACATTCAGGCAGAGCTCGAGCAGTGGGGGCGAACGCCGGGCGCGCCTTCGCCGTCGGTCGAGCACGAGCTGCCGGCGGCACCTCCGGACGCTGGGCTTCCTCGCTAGCTTCGTCGTGGCCATGGGGGCCGCGCGGCGCGCGACCGCGCGCGATCGCCTGATGATCGAGGTCGATCGCGACGCCGCGGCGCGCCTCGACGCGCGCGCCACCGAACGCCTCATCGAGCTCGAGACCGCGGACGTCGAGGTGCCTCCTCCTCCGGCGTCCGCGGTGGCGCCGCCGCTCTACTTCAGGATCCTCGCGCCGTCGCAGACTTCGTTGCGCGTCGAGCTCTGGGAGCTCGGGCAGCCTTACGGCGCGCGGAGCGTCTCCGCGGTCGGCAGCGCCAACCTCAAGGCGCGCCGCATCGCTCTCGCCGCGGCGGAGCTCGCGCGACGCCTGCGACAGCGCCGCCTCGCGGAGATCGCGGAGCGAGAGCGCGCGCTTTCGTCGGACGAAGCGGCCCGCGCCAAGCACGGCGGCTTTCCGATCTACGGCCGACTCACGTGGAGCGCCGGTCTCCGCGGCGCGGCCGCGGGCGTCTCCTCGGCGTGGCTCCTCGGGCCGGCGATCGACGGCACGCTGCGGTTCGGCTCCGGACCGCGGCTTTCCCTCGGCGCGGCCTGGCTCGCCGGCGAAGCGAGAGTGTTTTCGCCGTCGGCGAGCGCGCGCTTCCTGCAAGCGGACCTCTCGTGCGTCCAGGGATTCGCGGTATCGCCGGAGCTGACGATCACGGCGGGGCTCGCTGCTGCCGTGGCGGCCGTGCGCATCGGCGAACCGCGCGGCCCGTCGAGCGCGGCGTTCGATACGTGGTCGTCGCACGCCGATCTCGTCGCGCGCGCGGAAGCGCGGCTTTCCCGTACGGTGTCGCTCGCCATCGGTCCGGATATCGGCGTCATTCTCACGCCCGTCTCCACCACGGGGAGCGACGGCGAGGTGCATCGGATCTCCGGGCTCTGGCTGGGCGGCGCGCTGACGCTCACCTTGGACCCCGACGCACCGTGAGCGGCGGCGCGCTCATGCGCCAGCAGCGGTAGAGCTCGTAGTGGTGGGTGTCGATGCGGAGGCGAAGGTAAGTATACGAACTATCGTTGCGCGGTCGCGACTAGTCTCGAGTTTCGCGATTTTCGCGTGCAGAAAATTCGCGATTTTCCGCGCTTCGCGCGGATTTCTCGACTTCGGGGTCGATGCGGCACGCTTCAAAAGTCGCGCGTCTCTCGCGACCAGAGCCCCAGCTGGCTCCGGCCTCGCCGGTTTTCCTCGTGGCTCTTGCCCTCCACCACGATCGTGATCTGTTCTTCCAAGACCGCTCAAGTCGAGACTAGTGTCGCGTCTCAAAAGTCGCAGTCGTTGGACCACTTGTCGGCAGCGCGGAGCGCGACACTAGCCCTGCGCGAAGCGCAGGAGGGGGAGAAGGCGGTAGCCTTCGGGGCGCTACGGCGCCCCCACAGACCACTAGCTCGTGATGAAAGTAGCCGACCGAAGCACCCCATTCGTTCGGCCGTGATTGAGGCTAATTCGACGGTGGTGCACTAGCTCGCAGGTTTCGCGGGCAAGAGCGCCTTCTGCTCGCGGGTGACGTCGACGAGGCGTCCTTCGATGACGAAGGGGAGCTCGCTCTCGTCCACGCGGCGGCAGCTCTTCACTTTGAGACGATAGGGACGGCTCACCGCGGGCGTCGTCCCCGTCAGCGTCGAGCCGGGCGGGCTCGAGCGACTCGAGCGGACGACCGCGTTCGTGCCGTCGCTTTCGACGATCTCCCACGCGCCGCCGCCGTCGAACGAAAGCGAGAGGCCCACGCGTCACCTGCCGCGCCGCATGGCCTGGCGCGCCTCCCGCTCCGAGTCTTTTTCGCGCATCGTCTGGCGCTTGTCGTGCTTCTTCTTTCCGCGCGCGACGGCGAACTCGAGCTTGGCGCGGCCATCCTTGAAGTAGCAGCGCGTCACGATGAGGGTCATGCCCTCGCGCTCGATCGAGCCCTTCAGCGCGTCGAGCTCTTCGCGATGCAAGAGCAGCTTGCGGGGGCGCTTCTCGGTGTGCGCGAACGCGGCGTGCGGCAGCTCGGGGATGCGCATCTCCTTCACCCACGCCTCGCCGCGGTGGTTGATGTCGACCCAGGCGGTGGACACGTCGGCGCCGTTCTCGCGCAGCGAGCGCGCCTCGCTGCCGAGCAGGCTCATCCCGGCCTCGTATTTGTCGCCCAGCTCGAAATCGAAATGAGCGCGCCGGTTCGTCGCGATGTTATCGCCGTGTTTGCCCTTGCCTTTAGCCATGCCGAACCGCGAAAGCGCCCTGCCATAGCACGCGAACCGCCGCCCATGGGTGATTACGAGCTCCTGGGTCGATGGTAATGTCCGGTCCGTTCCGAAGCACTCACCGAGGAGAACCCATGCAAGCACGAGCAGCGGTGGCGCACGCGGCAGGAAAGCCTCTGTCGATCGAGACGGTGAGGCTCGACGGGCCCAAGGCCGGCGAGGTCCTCGTCGAGATCCGCGCGACCGGCGTGTGCCACACGGACGCGTTCACGCTGTCCGGTGACGACCCGGAGGGTCTCTTCCCCGCCATCCTGGGGCACGAAGGCGCCGGCATCGTGGTCGACACCGGTCCCGGCGTCGCTTCCGTCCAGAAGGGCGATCACGTCATCCCGCTCTACACGCCGGAGTGCCGCCAGTGCGACTACTGCACGAGCGGCAAGACGAACCTCTGTCAGGCCATCCGCGCGACGCAGGGACGCGGCGTCATGCCCGACGGTACCAGCCGTTTCTCGGTCGGCGGCACGAAGGTGTTCCATTACATGGGCACGTCGACGTTCGCGAACTACACGGTGCTTCCGGAGATCGCCGTCGCGAAGATCCGCAAGGACGCGCCGTTCGACAAGGTTTGCTACATCGGCTGCGGAGTGACGACGGGCGTCGGCGCGGTCATCAACACGGCCAAGGTGCAGGCGGGCGACAACGTCGTGGTGTTCGGGCTCGGCGGCATCGGCTTGAACGTCGTGCAGGCCTGCCGCATGGTCGGAGCGAATCTCATCGTGGGCGTCGACCTGAATCCGGCCCGTCGCGCGCTCGCCGAGAAGCTCGGCATGACGCATTTCGTGAATCCACGCGAGGTAGCGGGAGATCTCGTTCCGTATCTCGTCGACCTGACGCGCGGCGGGGCCGACTACAGCTTCGAGTGCATCGGCAACGTGAAGACGATGCGCCAGGCGCTCGAGTGTTGCCACAAAGGTTGGGGAACCAGCGTCATCATCGGCGTCGCGGGCGCGGGGCAGGAGATCTCCACGCGGCCCTTCCAGCTCGTCACCGGGCGCGTGTGGAAGGGCACCGCGTTCGGCGGCGCGAAAGGCCGGACGGACGTGCCGAAGATCGTCGACTGGTACATGGACGGCAAGATCGCCATCGACGAGATGATCACGCACACGATGCCGCTTTCCGACATCAATAAAGCCTTCGACCTGATGCACGCCGGCGAGTCGATCCGATCCGTGGTCACGTTCTGATCGTGATAGCCTCGGTCACGTGAAGGGTTCTCCGGTGTGGAAGGCAGGCGTGTTCGTGGTCCCGGCGCTGGGCGTCGCGTTCGCGTGCAGCGAGACCGTCGTCCGGCGCCCCAACGTCCCGCCGAGCGCGAAGGTGCACGAGCTCGAGCACGCCGCCGGCGACGGCGTCTTCGATTGCGGCGAAACACAGGAGCCGAAGGTGGGCGCGACGTGCGACGTTCACACGACCGGCGAGTGCCTGGCGGCGGCGCTCCACGACTGCCGCCCGGCGCACGGAATGAGGTCGTTCTTCACCTCGGAGAGCGACGGCGTACGCGTCGATTGGTTCGTCATCCCGGACGGCAAGGGGAGTTGCCAGCTCCACGTGGTGGAAGATCGCTCGGCCGATCCGCTGGCGCCGCGCGCGCCGATGGTGAAGAGCTGCCGGGTGCTGACCTGGCAGCGGCACGAGACGGTCGCGGATTGCGAGGTGCCGGCCGGAGACAAGTGCGAGGGGTAGGGTACTCCCCTATTCAACGACTATTTGAGCTGCGTGAGCGCTTGGCTCGCCGCTTGGGCGGCTTGTTCCAGGCGGTCGTGGACGATGCCGCTGCCGAAGAAGGCGGAGACGCCGGAGATGGAGACCGTTTCGGTCAGCGTGACGTGGGATCGCGGCGTGGACGCGCCGGGGAGGTCTTCGACGTCGTACACGTTCACGGTGCCGTCGACGGAGGGTGCGTGCGGTAGCTTCGTCGCTTTGTGAAGGGTGCTGGCGGTCGTGTCTCCGACCATCCGCACCACGACGCGCGCGCCGCGCGCATGGTGTTCGATGGTGACGTGGCTGAACCAGCTACTGTCTTTGATGTCCTTCACCGAGGTCCAGACGTAGAAGTCGTCCGGGTGCCGCCCGTACGAGAGGATCCGCGCGCCGGCGACGCTCGGGACGTAGTAACGGCAGCCGCGCGCGCAATACTGGTCGTATGCGGCGATGGCGTCGACGACGGCGGCGACCGGCTTCGCGACTTCGAAGCTCCGCCGGACGACGACGTCCTTCGCGGACGCAGTCGATGCGCCGAGCGCGGCCGCGGCGGTAGCCGCGGTGGCGAGAAGAAAGCCTTTCATTCGAGGGGTAACTAGTGCCACGTCCGGCCCTTGACGAGCGGGGTTTCGGATCCAACCTAAATTCCTAGCGCGAGGCAATGTCGCCCGCGCCGTCAAGAGCCCGCCGGGAGCGAATGCCTCGGCGAGGAGAAAGAGAAACGAGCATGCATCCCGCTATGATCGAGTGGTATCGGCGTCGCCATGCGCAGGATCCGGAGTGGACCGCGCACGCGAGCTGCGGATCGGGCTGCGGTCCGAGGAGAGACCATGGTCCGGAACATGGCCATCGCTTCGGCGGCGGCCACGGAGACGAGTTCGGGGGCGGCGCCTTCGGGGTCCGGCGTCCCTTGCGCTTCCTCGCCTGGAAGCTGGAGCTCGAAGAGGCGCAAGTCAGCGAGCTCGCGAAGGTTCTGAACGACCTGAAGACCGAGCGCGCGCAGGCCGCCGTCGACGACCGAAGGTCGACCAGCGCGTTCGCCGACGGCATCGCCGGCGAAGCGTTCGACGAGACGCGCGTGTCGGAGGCCGCCTCGCTGCGCGTCAAGACCGCGGAGCGACTGCGCGACGCGGTGGTCACGGCGCTCCGCCGAATCCACGCCGTGCTCGATCCGGAACAACGCGAGCGCCTCGCGTACTTGATCCGGACGGGCGCCCTCTCCATCTGAAAGACGAGGCAAGAACATGCAGAGCACCATTGACGAAACTCCCGCTGACGGGGCGCTCCTCGACGCGTATTCGCGCGCCGTGACCGGGGTCGCCTCCACCGTGAGCCCGTCGGTGGTGAAGATCGACGTGCGCGGCGCCTCGCGGGCAACCGCCGGGCGCCGCGCCGAGCCCGATCCCGGCGACGGCGTCGGGTCGGGCTTCGTCTTCACGCCCGACGGCTACGTCATGACGAACAGCCACGTCGTGCACGGCGCGAAAGGCATCCGAGTCACCTTTCCGGATGGCGAATCCGTACACGCCGATCTGGTCGGCGACGACCCGGAGACCGACGTCGCCGTCGTGAAGGCGTGGGAGCGCGATCTCCCGGCCGTCACGCTGGGCGATTCGGCCGCGCTGCAGGTCGGGCAGCTCGTCGTCGCCATCGGCAACCCGCTCGGGTTCCAGTGCACGGTGACGGCCGGCGTCGTCAGCGCCCTCGGCAGGTCGCTCCGCGGCAAGGCGGGGCGGCTCATCGACGACGTCATCCAGACCGACGCGGCCCTGAACCCCGGCAACTCCGGCGGTCCGCTGGTCACCTCCGCGGGCCACGTCATCGGCGTGAACACCGCGATGATCCCGGCGGCGCAAGGCATTTGCTTCGCCATCGCCGTCAACACGGCGAAGTTCGTGGCGGGCCGCTTGCTGCGCGACGGCAAGATCACGCGCAGCTTCATCGGCGTGGCGGGGCAGACGGTGCCGCTGGTGCGCAAGCTCGTCCGCCATCACGGCCTCGCGACCGAGGGCGGCGTGCTGGTCGTGTCGGTGGAGGGCGGAAGCCCGGCCGCTCGCAGCGGCGTTCGCGACGGCGACATCATCGTCAGCTTCGCGGGCGAGCCGGTGCGCGGCATCGACGACCTGCACCGTCAGCTCACGGACGAGCGCGTGGGCGCCACCACGAACCTGACCGTGTTGCGGGGCGTGCAGCTCGTCGAGCTGCCGATCACGCCGGAAGTGAAGCAGCCGCGCGCGGCGTGAACGCCGCCGTCACGCCGGCGCGCGCCGCCTGAGCAAATAGTGCAGCGCGACGGCCCAGGCGAGCGCGCCGCCGACCGCAGCGACGAGCGTGGGAACGCCGGACTTCACCGGAAACGAGCCGGAGACGACGAGGTGACGCGCCGTCGCGAGGGAGAGCGCGTTGAAGCCGACGTGGACGAGCATCGGGGGAACGACGCTCGCGGACCATTGCCGAGAAAAACCGCAGGCGACGCCGAGCCCGAGCGCCGAAACGAAGCGCACGATGCCGAGCCCGCCGGGCATGTCGTGGTGCAGCCATCCGAAGACGAGCGCGACGATCAGCGTCGCGGCGCCGCCGCGGCCGAGCCAGAGGAACGCGCCGCGGCCGGCGCGAACGAGCGCGCCCTGTTCGAGCAGCTCGGGCGAAAGCGCTCCCGGTTCGGCGCTTCGCACGCCGCCGAACGCGGTCGCGTCGCGTACGAAGGTGAAGAACGCTCCGCGGAAGAACGCCTCTTCCGCGATGGGCGAGACGACCGCGCCCCACGCGAAGGCGAGCCAAGCCGGCGACGCCGTGAGCTCGCGCCCGAACTCGCCGGTGTTCTTTTGCACCTCTTTCATGCCCCCGCGGACGAGCTCGGCCAAGAGCGTCGGCTCGGCGATCTGGAACGCCGCGCCCGTCGAAAGGACGAACACCGCCGGCGTGAGCGCGACGGCGTACGCGGCCGCGCCCGGCTGCGGCGGATACAAGGCGAGATCGCGCCGTGGATCGTGAAGGAGGACGAAGGACAGCGCGACCCCGATGCACAGGGTCACGATCTGCACGATCGCGAGATACGCCTCGAGCGTGAGCTCGCGCGCGAACGATCGCGGGAGCAAGTCCACCCCGTAACGGGAGAGCAGCTGAAAGGAAAGCGCCCACACCGTGATCACGGCGAAGAGCCTGCTCAGCTGCCGTCGTCGCTCGCCGGACATCGCGTTGTTCCCAAGCGCCTGACACTCCCATATCATGCGGACCGATGACCGGGAGAACCTTCGCGATCGGTGACATCCACGGAGAGACGTCGCACCTCTTCAAGTTGATGTCGACGTTGCCGCCGCTCACCGAAGGCGACACCATCGTCTTCCTCGGCGACTACGTGGATCGCGGGCCGCGCTCGAAAGAGGTCATCGCGTTCGTTCGCTCGCTGCCGAAGGAGACGAAGGCGAAGGTCGTGGCGTTGCGCGGCAACCACGAGGACGCCTGGCTCAAGGTCGTCGACGGCGGCTGGGATGAATTCGTGCTGCCGCCTTCGAACGGCTGCCTCACGACGATGCGCTCGTTCACGGGCGGCAAGCAGCCGCGCGAGGACGAGCTGCCCGGTCCCGAAGAGCGCCTCATCTTCCAGACCGGCGAGTTCTTCCCGGAAGACGTCGTCGCGTGGTTCCGGCAGCTCCCATATTGGTACGAAGACGAGCACGCGATCTACGTGCACGCGGGGCTTCCACGCGGCCCGAAGGGCTTTCTGCATCCGAAGGAGGTGCAGAAACCCGTCGTGCTGCTGTGGTTACGCGATCAGGATTTCTTCGCGAACTACCGCGGCAAGCGCGTCGTCTTCGGTCACACTTGCACCGAGTACCTCCCGGCGGAGCTGAGCGGTTACACGCCCGAAGACCCGAAAGATCTCTGGGCCGGCGAGTGCGTCATCGGCATCGACACCGGCTGCGGGCACGACGGCGGCTTCTTGACGGCCGTGGAGTTGCCCGAGGGCAACGTCTACGAATCGCGGTAACCTCTTCCTCGACTCGCGCGACGACGCCGGCACGAAGTGAAGAGATCTTCGGCGGCGCGTTCGGAGCGCGACGCTACAAGTGTCGAAGAGCGCTCCACGAACAGATCGACGATGTGCACATCTACGGTTTCGACTTGTCGCTCACCGGGACGTCGAGGCCGGCGATCTGCGTCCCGGGTCGGGCGGGCACGTGTACGGTCGGCTTCATCACCCGACCGCGAAGCGACTGATTCTTTTCCAGCGTCTGGATCGTCCGCGTGAGGTGCGCTCGCTCTTCTCCCGTCGCCTCCGCGCGCTCGGCTTTGAGCTTCTCGAGATGGCGCGCGGTCCGATCGCTCAGGCGATCCAGCTGTGCTTGCCTGGCTTCGCTGACTCGCTGGGCGGCGAGCAGCCGCTCGCGCGGAGAGCCGAGCTGATCCACCGAGAGCGTCGCGACGATGGGCGGACGCGAGTCGAGGAGCGCCTCCCGCGATTGGGTCATCGGTTTCGGACCGCTCGACGCCTTCGGCGCGGCGCTGGGGAGCGCGGTGCGCGGCGGCCGCGGTGGGATCTTCGTGGCGACCCACGTCGGGGCGGTCGTCACCGCGCCCGGTTCCGCGGGCGTTTCCGGCGAGGCCGCCGGCTTTCGCGCCGGGTCGTGCGGCGCGAGTACGGCCAGCGCGATCGCCGCGAGAGGTACGGGCAGGAGCCACAGCGCGCGGTTCACGGCGTTTCCTTCTCCGCGTGCTGCGCCGTCAGGTACGGCGCGGCTCCGCCGGTGACCAGCTCTGCATCGACGCGGACCCACACCGGCGCGCCCTGCCCCGCGGGGCTGACGCCCGCGGGTGCCGGGCCGTCCACGTAGACGCACGCGGAACCCTGGGCGTCGTTGTCGGCGAGTTGCCACGCCGAGCGGGTGGGCGGCGTGCCCTGGCAGGGGCCGTGCCACCCGAGGTACATGCCGCGCACGGTCGCCTTGGACCCCGACGGCATCGCCGTGATCTGCGCGACGCTGACCGTTCCTGCGGCAACTTCCTTTGTCGGATCTGGCGTGTTGCCCGGCCCCGACGACGGCGCGGGCACTCCGGCTCCCGGGTTCGCCGTCGGAGGCGGAGGCCCGGCGGGCGGCGACTCCGGCGTGGTCGCCGCCGCGGTCGCCGAGGCCGGGGGCGGCGCGCTGCCGTTCGTCGATCCCTGACACGCGGCGGTGATTACGACCAGCGACGATACGCCGATGAGCCGCGACGCGACGTGAGCCGAGCTCGTCCTCATCACTTCACCTCGATGGTCGTTATGTACCACAGGTTCGAATACTCGAGGTCGAGCACGTTCTGGAAGTTCGACGAATCGATCTTGTCGTTCAGCGGATTCGAGTTGTCCATCGGGACCTGCACCAGGTCGCGGTCCATCGCTTTCGCGCGGATGAGCGTGCGGCTCCCGCCCGGGAGATCCGGCCGGAACACCTGCAGCGTGGGGTAGGCGACCTCACCCGCCGGCCCGCCGTAGTAATGCGCGAGCACGACGTACGTCCCTACTTCGTGCGTCGACGCGAGCTGATACGACTCTTCCGGAACGCCGGTGTCGTACGAGTCGCCGGAGAGCAGGCCGCTGCCGCTCACCGTGCCGTTGGAGGGCGTCGCATACTCGCCGTCCGGCTCGAACACGTACAGATCCAGGTCCACGTTCGACGTCTTGCCGTCGATGGTGCTCGCCCAGTCGAGCACCACGGAGAACGTCGAGACCGCGCCCGTCCCGGGCGTCGGCGGCGGCGCGGAGTCGTCGGTCAGGCTCGAGACGAAGCTGATCCACGGCTGCATCGGCAAGAACGACACGCGGCTCTTGTAGCCTTCGAGCGCGTCCGAGCCGTAGTAGTCGCCGGAGGAGCTCTGCGGCAGGAACACGGCCAGGCCCTTCGCCGCGCCGAGATCGCCGGTGTACTGCGAATGAACCACGACGTTCTTGCCGGCGATGTAAGTGACCATGTCGCTGGTCGGCTTCTGCGAATTCGTGAGCTGTAGCCCGCTCAGCGTCGACATGACCGACGACAGGTCCGCGTCTTGTTTCTGCGTGAAGCGCAGCACGGAGTCGGCGTCCAGCGACGAGCGGATCGTCGCCCGGTTCCCCACGGCGTCGCTGCGCAGCGATTCGGCCACGCTGGACAGCTCTTCGTTGGTCGACTCGATCTTCGACAGATCGATGAGCGCGCTCGTCGTGCTCTCCGGGCGATAGCCGCCGGTGTACGACTCCGCGTACTTGTCGACGATCCACGCGCCGAAGGTGGGGGCGTCCATCGTCGTCTTCGCGGCGAGACCGGAGAGCACGGTGTCGTACGGGTACCCGGCGCCCGGCTCCACCTCCTCGGAAGCGACCAGGTAATTTGCCACACCGCGCGTCGCGTAGGCGACCTCGTGCATGCTCATCAAGC
Source organism: Polyangiaceae bacterium (assembly GCA_035547195.1). Lineage (GTDB taxonomy): Bacteria > Myxococcota_A > Polyangia > Polyangiales > Polyangiaceae > DASZVB01. The sequence goes on along the minus strand of DASZVB010000056.1, from coordinate 46,424 downwards.
AGGCGTCGAAGCCGAGGAGGTCCAGGTGCACGTTCGAGTCGCGGATGCCGGAGACCACGTCTTTCAGCGAGAGCACCGCGCTGCCGTCGACGAACGCCTCCATGTAACCCGCCCCGTGATTCCACATGACGAGGGCGTAGTGCTTCGCCGGATACGTGCTCGCGGCGTACTGGATGAACTCCGTGACGCGGCCCGGGTCGCTCATGCTGAAGGCGCCGCCGTCCATGGAGTTCTGTAGGCTCGTCACTTCCGAGGTGTCCGAGTCCTTGTCGACCTCCATGCGGTACACGTCGCCGCCCAGGTACTGTTGGTCTATGGTTTGAGAATAGTCGGGGTCGAAGCGGACCTCGGCGACGACGTTGATCTTGGCGGTCGTGCCGACGGTCTCCATTTCGTTCAGGTCGCTCCAGGCGGCCTGGGAGAGATTGTTGTTGGCGATCATGTAGACCATGAACGTCCAATCCTTCGTCGCCGTCGTGCTGCCGGTGCAGATGCCCGACGTGCACACGGTTCCGTCGGGGCAGCCGCCCTGCGGGCACGACGACGGCGTCTGGCAACGGCTGCCGCCGCCGGTCGCGGCGCGGCACTCGAGGCCCAGGGTCGGACAATCTTCGCGCGCGACGACGTTGCCGAGGCAGCTCACACGCGTCGTTCCGTCGCAGCGTCCCGCCGCCGTCTCGCCGTTGCAGCCGTCCGCCGCGCCGGTCACGAAGCAATCGGAGAAGGAGCCCTCCATCATGCACTGGTCGACGCCGCAATCGAACGTGTAGAGCTCCGGGCCGCGGCCCGTGTCTTCGCAGAAGCTCAGGCTGTTGCTGTTACAGACGCCGTTCTCGTCGACGCCGGTCGGGCAAGGGCCTTGCGGCACGCAGATCGCGCCGTTGTCGGTCGCGCCGTGCGGATCGCACTTCTGCCCGTACGCCGCGCAGTCGATCTCGCGGGGCATCGCCGCGATGCCGCTCGAGTCGCAGTAGTCGAGGCGCGCGCCGTTGCACGTGCCGAGCGCCGTCAGGTTGCCGCAGCTCGGTGATCGGTCGGTGTTCGAGCAATCCGCGCGGCCGTTGGTGACCGCGCACGTCGAGCCGATCTTCGAGCAATCGACGACCGCGGTCTTCGCGTCTTCGCAGAACACCACGGTCGCGCCGTCGCAGCGGCCGTTCGCGGTCAGGCCGTTGCACGGACCTCCGACGACGATGCCCGCGTCCTCGCCGCCGTCGGGAGTCGTTCCGGTGCTTCCGCCGGCGTTCGTGGCGCCTGCGCCGCCGGCGCCGGTCGCGCCGCCCGTGGATTCGGTGCCGCCGGTTCCCTGGTCGCCGCCGGTCGACGCATCGGGGTTCGTGCCGGCGTCGCTGGTCTCGCCGCCTTTTCCGCCGGGATTCTTGCCTTCTTCCACGGTACAGGCGGTGCCGACCCAAAGGACGACCAGCGCGGCGGCGACGTGACGAATGTATGGGGTCATTACTTGCGCTCCGCGCCCGGACGCGTCGGGGCGTTGATCGTGCGATGGTGGCGTTCGGTGTCCGCCGTGCCCTTGTTGTCGCCGGATGCGGCCGCCCCGGTTGCCGGATTGACGCCCGCGGCGAACAAGTTGTCCTTCGGCTTCGGGGGCTTGTCGCTCGTGCTCGTCGCGGCAGCGACGGTCGCGGCGGGTTGCGCTGGAGTCGGCGTCGACGTCGCCGCGGCGGTCGCCGGAGCGGCGGCGGTCGCGGTGGCCGTCGCGTGAGCGGCTTCGGCCACCGCCGCGGGATGCTCCACCGCGGTCTCGGCGTGGTTCGTTTCGGCTCCCGTCGTTTCCGAATGGGAAGCCGACCCCGGCTTTGCCGGCGCTTCGTGATGCGCCGCGACAACGGCTTCATGGACCGTCGTCGGCGTCGCCGCGGGATCCGCGGCCGTTGCCGTCGCAGCTACCGTGGCGACGGTGGGCGCACTCGGCGCTGCCGCCGCGGGTTGCGGCGGCGTTTCCTTTCCCTGACAAGCCAGCGGTAAACACGCTACGAACAACGAACGAACTAGTGCTCGATGCATCGACTGCTCCACTCCACGTTCGGATAGCCCGCAAGGCGGCAAAAAGACACTACGCTAGCCTCGAGTTTCGCGCTTTTCGAGCGCAGAAACTCACACCTTTCCGCGCTTCGCGCGGATTTCTCGACTTCGGGGTTAATGCAGCACGCTTCAAAGTCGCGCGTCTCCCGCGACCAGAGCCCAGCAGGCACCGGCCTCGCCGGTTTTCTCGTGGCTCCTGGCCTCTACGACGAATCGGGATCTGTTCTTCCAAGCCTCGCTCAAGTCGAGGCTAGGAGCGAAGAGCACCTTCCCCCGGCGGTCAACCCGGAAGGACGACCATGCCGCCCGCGCGCCGCGGAATCGAGCGACCCCGCTTCGCGAGCGTACGAAAACGGTGACATGGCAGTCGTCGTCATCGCGCTTGACGAGAGGGCGCATTTGCGCTCCGCGTCTTCCCCGATGACGCAGCCAGCGCCGGGCGTCGCGCCGTACACTTGCGCGCTCAGATTTCTCCATGCACCGCTCGAGGCGCGATCGTCCACGAAGTCGGTCGCCCGCAGTTGCACGGTGCCAAAAAATTTCTCGTGAGCGTGCCGTGACTCCGCGGGCGGACGGTTACGAGTTTGTACGAACCCCGTCGCTGCTCGCACGAGTCTCAGTTATAAGCCTCGCCGCAGCCGGATCTCGCCGGCAGTGATTCGAATCGCTCGGCGACGAGCGTTCCTCACCGAACATCGAGAAGGGCACGACAAAGCGATGAAGATGGCAAACGTGATGCGCGGGCTTGCCGTGGCGACGTTGTTCGCGAGCCTTGGTGCAATCGCCTGTGGAAGCGACTCGGGCAGCAGCGGCAGCGACAAGAACAACCAGACCGGCGGCAGCGGCGGCGGCAAGAACACGGGCGACAGCGGTGCGCCGTCGACGACGCCGACGAGCATGCCGTCCTCGGCCGTCCCGACGGGGAGCGTCGGCTGTGGATCGAAGGTCTGCGCGATGCGCAGTGATCTGACCGGCGCGCCGTGCTGCCTAGACATGTTCAGCGGCACCTGCGGTTACAAGAACGCGCTGAACCAGTGCGTCCAGGCGCCGCCGCCGCCACCGCCGGAGTGTCCGATGCTGCCGACAGTCCCCGGTGGGTTCATCACGCTCATCGGGTGCTGCACGACGAAGGGTGAGTGCGGCGTCGACGAGAGCATGCTCCAGATGGGTTGCCTCAACTACGCGGACGCGACCGCGCTCGGGCAGATGTTCACGGGCGGCGGCATGGGCGCAGCCGGCGGGGCCGGCATGGGGTTCAACCTGAACATCACCCTCCCGGCCGAAGCACCCTGCACGCCGCCAGACGGCGGTACCTGAGTCGCTACTTCCCGCGCTGTTCCAATAGATGACAGCGGAGGGCTATCCCCTGGAGGCCCTCCGCTGGATCATTCCAGAAACCGCGTAGCCCCGTGGCCACGGCGCCGGCGGGGCAGGCGCGCTTCGGTTGCCAGCGCTTGCACTCGCTGAACGTGAGGCGCGTGCTCGCCTTGGCCGGCTTCAACGTGCCGTCGCTCTCCACCGTGGCGCCCCACAGCTCGATGCCGTGCACGGTGTTGTCGTCTTTGGCCTTCGACGTGCACGTCGCGATCGCGGTGACGAATTTTCCCGAGCCGACGTCCGCCTGCTTCCACTCTTCGCCGACGGTCGGTTCGCAGGCCTTCATCGGATCGAGCAACCCGAGCGTCCGTGTCGCGAAGGCGGATTCCTCCGCGCGCAGCACGCACGGGTGCTTGCCGTACTCCCACAGCCGCACGATCTGCAGTCCGTCGTAGTCGGCGGTCGTCAGGATGTCGCCGTGGCTCGGGCCGGTCGCGCCCGAGGACTCCGTCCACGACTCGGAGCCGGGCTTCTGCACGACGGCCGCCGCCGCAAGGATGGTCGTCGCGGAGAGCGCCAGCAAGACCGACCCCGAAGCGAGGCGTTTCGGCATGCGCTCATGATACGCCGCCCCGCGGGCCTTTGCCCCCCGGCGGGCGCGACCGCGATAACTGTCAGCAGGATGTCAGGAAAAAACCCCGCCCCCCTGCGGCGGACGCACGGTTGCGCTAAGCCCGGGGGCCCATGCTTCCCACGCGGCTCGAGGGCGCTCGTACTCACAACCTGAAGAGCCTCTCACTGTCGCTTCGCCCCGGCGAGGTCGTCGTGGTGACCGGCGTGTCGGGCGCCGGGAAGAGCAGCCTCGCGCTCGACACGCTGTACGCCGAGGGCCAGCGCCGGTTCGTCGAGAGCTTCAGCCCGTACGCGCGGCAATTCCTCGAGCGGCTCGAGCGGCCTCCCATGGATCGGCTGGAGCCCGTGCCCGCCGGCATCGCCGTCGATCGCCGCGCTCCGGTGAAGAGCTCGCGCTCCACGGTCGCCACCATGGCGGATCTGGAACCGTACCTCGTCGCGCTCTTCACGCGAGAGTCGGTCGCCACGTGCCCGGAGCACGGCGAGCCCGCCGTTTCGCTCGACCCGGTGGCCGCCGCCGCGCGTGTCACCGAGGTGTGCGCCGAGAGCGCGGTGCTGGTGACGTATCCCGTCGCCTTCGACGGCAAGGAAGCGTACCTGTCGCTGCGCGACTCGCTGGCGCGGGACGGCTTCCGCAGGCTGTGGCTCGGCGGTCGCGCCGAGGACATCGACGGCGTGCGTCCGTCCGCGGTGGTGAAGGCGCGCGAGGTCCACGTCGTCGTCGATCGCCTGCGCGCGACGAGCGGAGAGCGCGAACGGCTCGCGGCCAGCATCGAGCAGGCGTGGGGGCGCGGCGGCGGCCTCGCTCACGTGCGCCTCCCGGCGGACGAAAAGAAGGACGGCGGCGAAGCCCACGTCCTGCGCTCGGGGCTCGCGTGCCCGGTCTGCGCGCGACAACTCAGCTTGCCGGAGAGCGGCCTCTTCTCCTACGACTCGCCCGTCGGGGCGTGCCGCACTTGTCGCGGCTTCGGGCGGACCATCGGCGTGGATCTGCGCAAGGTCTTTCCGGATCCGTCGCTGTCCATCGCGCGCGGCGCCGTCCGGCCGTGGACGGGCAAGAGCACGACCTGGGAGCGCGGCCAGCTCGAGAAGCTCTGCAAGCGCCACGGCGTCCCCACCGACGTGCCGTGGAGCGAGCTGTCGGACGCGCAGCGCCGCGTCGTGCTCGAGGGTGACGGCACGTGGTCGAAGGGCAAGTTTCCCGGCGTGCTCGGCTGGTTCAAGTGGCTCGAGACGCGCACGTACAAGATGCACGTGCGCGTGTTCCTCGCGCGCTACCGCTCCTACGATCCTTGCGCCGAGTGCGGCGGGCGGCGACTCGGCGCGCACGCGCTCTCGTACCGCGTCGCGGGGCTCGACATCGCGTCGTGGCGCGCGCTCGAGATCCACGACGCGAACGCGCGTCTCGCGGCGCTCGTCACGAAGACGGGACAGGGCGAGACGGCGCGGCGCGAGCTCGCGAGCCGGCTCGCGTACCTCGAGCGCGTGGGCCTCGGCTATCTGACGCTGGACCGTCAGGCCCGCACGCTCTCCGGGGGCGAGGCGCAGCGCGTGACGCTCACGGCGGCGCTCGGTACCTCGCTGCACAACGCGCTGTTCGTGCTGGACGAGCCCACGGTGGGCCTCCACCCGAAGGACGTCGAGCCATTGTCGCAGCTCGTGCGCGAGCTCGCGGCGCGCGGCAACACGGTGGTCGTCATCGAGCACGATCCGGCGTTGATTCGAAGCGCCGATCGCGTCGTCGAGCTCGGTCCGGGCGCCGGCGCCGAGGGCGGCTCCGTGGTCGCCGACGGCACGCCCGCCGAGGTGGTCGAGCGAGGCGGCGCGACGGCCCGGGCGCTCGCGCCGCCCCCTTCGCGGCCTCGCGCGCCGCGGAAGGCGAAGGGCTACATCGAAGTGCGCGGCGCTCGCGAGAACAATCTCCGCGGCGTCGACGTTCGCGTGCCGCTCGGCGTGATCACCGCCGTGGCGGGGCCGAGCGGCTCCGGCAAGAGCACGCTGGTCGACGACGTGCTCTACCGCGCGGTGGCGCGACGCCTCGGCGTTCGAGACGTCGATCCGCCCGGCGCTTGCGACGCGATCACGGGCGAAGGCGCGATAAAGCGCGTCACGCTCGTCGATCAGTCGCCGCTCGGGCGCACGTCACGCGGCAACGCCGCGACGTACACCAAGGCGTGGGATTCTGTCCGCCGCCTGTTCGCGGCGTCGCCGCGCGCGGTGTCGCTCGGGCTCACGGCGTCGGCGTTCTCCTTCAACGTGGAGGGCGGACGCTGCGACGCGTGCTCCGGCGAGGGCTACGAAACGGTGGAGATGCAATTCCTCGCGGACGTGCGCCTCGTCTGCCCGGTGTGCCGCGGCAAGCGCTTCAAGGACGAGACGCTCAGCGTCGAGGTCGCCGGAAAAAATGCCGCGGAGCTCCTCGACGCGACCGTCGACGAAGTGATGCGCCTCCTGCGCGACGACGCGGGCGTGCAGCGCGCGCTCGGGCCGCTCGGCATGCTCGGGCTCGGTTACCTGCGCCTCGGCCAGCCGCTCTCGACGCTGTCGGGCGGCGAAGCGCAGCGCCTGAAGCTCGCCCGCGCGCTCGGCGAGGAGCACGAAGGCGAGCTCCTCATCCTGGACGAACCGAGCGCGGGGCTCCACGCCGACGAAGTCGGCCGCGTCCTCGACGCGCTCGACGTCATCGTGGACGCGGGCGGAACGGCCATCGTCGTGGATCACGACCTCGACGTCATCGCGCGCGCCGATCACGTCATCGAGCTCGGCCCCGAGGCGGGTGTGCGTGGCGGCACCATCGTCGCCGCGGGCACGCCGGAGCAGCTCGCGAAGGCGGATACGCGAACGGCGCAGGCGCTGCGGGATCGGCTTCGCCGCCGGCCGCGCAGCGAACGCCCGAGGCCGCGCGAGGACGTCGCCGCGGCGCTCGTCGTCTCGCGCGCCCGCGAGCACAACCTGCGCGACGTCGACGTCACCATCCCGCACGGCGCCATGACCGTCGTCACCGGGCCGAGCGGTTCGGGCAAGAGCACGCTGGCGTTCGACGTCGTGTTCGCCGAAGGACAACGCCGTTTCCTCGAGACGCTGACGCCCTACGCGCGGCAGTTCTTGCCGACCATGCCGCGGCCGGACGTGGACGCCGTCGAGGGCGTTCCGCCGTCCATCGCGCTCGAACAGCGCACCACCCGCGCCGGCACGAAGTCCACCGTCGCGACCGTCACCGAGGTCGCGCATTATCTCCGGCTGCTCTACGCGAAGCTCGGCGTGCCGCACTGCCCGGATCACGACGAGCCGATCGCGACGCAGAGCGAGGATTCGGTGCTGCGCGCCGTTCGCGCCGCCAAGGGCAAGGTCGAGCTTCTCGCGCCCGTGGTGGAAGCGCGCAAGGGCACGTACCTCGACGTCTTCACCTCGGCCGCGCGCGCGGGCATCACGAAGGCGTGGTGCGACGGCGAGCTCGTCTCCACGGACGCGCCCCCGCGTCTGAAGAAGACGAAGGAACATTCCATAGATCTGATCTTCTCGGAGCCGGCGCGGGCGTCGCAGCTCACGGACGAGAAGATCAAGAAGGCGCTCCGATGGGCGGGCGGTACGGTGAAGCTCCGCTCCGAAAGCGGCGCGACGATTCGCTTCTCGACCACCAGCGCGTGCCCGGTGTGCGGGTTCTCGGTCCCGGAGCTCGATCCGCGCTTCTTCTCTTTCAACACCGCGCAAGGCCGCTGCCCGACCTGCGAGGGCGACGGCGTCGTCGAGAAAGCGGGGCGCCGCTCGAGCGCCGAAGGCGACGCGCCCACCGTGCCGTGCCCGGACTGCGAAGGCGCGCGGCTCGCTCCGCTGCCGCGCAACGTCCGGCTCGGCGGAGACCGGTATCACGAGGTCGTCGGGCGCTCCGTCGGCGCCGCGCTCGCCCGTCTGAAGACGTTGCGTTTCGGCGGCGACGACGCGCTCGTCGCCGAAGGACCGCTCGCGGAGCTCTTGCGACGGCTCGAGTTCCTGCGCGAGGTCGGGCTCGACTACCTGTCGCTCGATCGCGCGGCGCGGACGCTCTCCGGCGGCGAGATGCAGCGCCTCCGGCTCGCGGCGCAGCTCGGCGCGGGCCTCACCGGCGCGCTCTACGTGCTCGACGAGCCGACGATCGGGCTGCACCCGCGCGACACGGGCCGGCTCCTCGAGAACGTGAAGAAGCTCGTCGACATCGGGTCGACCGTGCTCGTCGTCGAGCACGACGCGGACACCATCCTCGCCGCCGATCACCTGGTCGATCTCGGCCCGGGCGGGGGCTCGCACGGCGGGCGCGTCGTCGCGGAGGGATCGCCGCGGGACGTGCTGCGGCGCGCGGATTCGCCCACCGGGCGCGCTCTGGCCGCGCCGCCGGATCTTCGCCCGAGCCTCGCCGTCTCGGAGAAGGCGCCCTGTCTATTGCTGGAGGGAGCTTCCGCGAACAACCTGAAGAGCGTCGATCTGAGGATCCCCCTCGGGCGCTTCGTCGTCGTCGCCGGGGTGAGCGGCTCCGGCAAGAGCACGTTGATCCGACAAGTTCTATTGCCGGCAGTGCGGAAGAAGCTCGGTCTGGTCACCGACGAGCCGGGCGCGCACGGGAAGCTCTCGGGCACCGGCGCGCTGGTGCGCGCCATCTCGGTCGATCAATCGCCGATCGGGCGCACGCCGCGCTCCGTGCCGGCGACGTTCCTCGGCATCTGGGACGTGATCCGCGGCATCTTCGCGGCGTCGGGCGACGCCATGGTGCGCGGCTTCGACCGCGCGCGCTTCTCGTTCAACACGCCGAAGGGCGGTCGATGTCCGGCCTGCGAAGGGCAAGGCGTGATCACCCACGAGATGAGCTTCTTGCCCGACGTCGTCAGCCGCTGCCCGGCCTGCGAAGGCAAGCGCTTCGAACCGCAGACGCTCGCCGTGCGTTACCTCGGTCTCTCCATAGGCGACGTCCTCGAGCTGACGGCGGAGCAAGGCGCGGAGGTGTTCCGCAATCACCCGACGATCGCCGCGCCGCTGACGACGCTCGTCGATCTCGGCGCGGGCTACGTGAAGCTCGGGCAAGGTTCGCACACGCTCTCCGGCGGCGAGGCTCAACGCCTCAAGCTCGCCGCCGAGCTCACCGCGAAGGCGCGTCACGAGCCGACGCTCTACGTGCTCGATGAACCGACGACGGGGCTGCACCTCGCCGACGTCGGGAAGCTCGTTCGGGTCCTCGGGCGCCTCGTGGAACGCGGCGACACGCTGGTCGTGATCGAACACCACCCGCTGGTCATGGCCGGCGCCGACTACGTCGTGGAGCTCGGGCCGGAGGGCGGCGATCGCGGAGGCCGCGTCGTCGCCGAAGGCCCTCCGCGCGCCATCGCGAAGAAGCGAACCGCCACCGGCGCGGTGCTCGCGAAGCTCTTCGAAAAGCGACCCGCCGCGGAGACCCGCGTCACCGCTGCGGAGTAGGGCGCACGGATCCCAGGACTACCCAGGTCAGGTATGGTCGACCCAGCTGAGCGCTGGGTCTAGAACGGTCGCCGGCAGCTCCAGCACAGATCGAAATTGCCGGGGCTCATTTCGCCGCACTCTGCGCAACGGCGCTCGCCGGGGTCCGGCTTGCACTTGCGCTCGAGATATTCCTTGAGCACCGCGCGGGCCATGAAGAGATCGCGGCTGTCGGTGATCCAGACTTCCGGGACGATCAAGCCGAACGGGAGCTCGCCGGCGAGCGACGCGAGGTTCTCGTTGACGATGCAGCAGCGCAGACCGTCTTCTTCGAGCAGATCGCGCAGCAGGTGCGCCTCGGCGAGATCCGATGCTCGGTACAACCGATCCATGACGGGAGTCGAACGCTACCCTAGTTGAGGATGTCGGGGGGCGTTCGTCCGAGCCCGTATGGCTTGGGGCGTGTGAGCTATTTCCCGGCGGGATTGCCGCCGCCCGCCTGGCCGCCCGCGGTTCCACCAGCGTTGCCGCCACCCGCGCGGCCGCCCGCGGTTCCGCCGGCAGCGCCGCCGATGAAGCCGCCTCCGGCGTTTCCGCCCGCGAAGAACCCGCCACCTGCGTTTCCGGCTGCGGTCCCCCCCGCGGCGGTGCCGCCAATGAAGCCGCCCGCGGCAGTGCCGCCGGCCGCGGTTCCACCTGCGGTAGTACCGCCCGCGGTGGTTCCGCCGAAAAGACCGCCCGCGAAGAGCCCTCCCGCGGCGGTGCCGCCAATGAATCCCCCTGCTTGCGTGCCGCCCGCGGTGGTCCCCCCCGCCGTAGTTCCGCCCAAGATGCCGCCCGCGATGAATCCGCCCGCGGCAGTGCCGCCGGCCGCGGTTCCGCCGGCCGCAGTTCCAGCGGCCGTGCCGCCCAGGATACCGCCGGCGAGGAATCCCCCTGCTTGCGTGCCGCCGGCGGTGGTCCCCCCCGCAGCAGTTCCGCCCAAGAAACCGCCGGCGAGCAATCCACCCGCAGTAGTTCCGCCGGCTGCGGTTCCGCCGGCCGCGGTTCCACCCAAGAAACCGCCGGCGAGCAATCCACCCGCAGTAGTTCCGCCGATGAGGCCACCCGCGAGCAGCCCTCCCGCGGCGGTGCCCGCCGCGGTTCCGCCGGCAGTCGTGCCGCCGGCAGTCGTGCCGCCGAGGATGCCGCCAGCGAGCAGTCCACCCGCCGCGGTTCCGCCGGCAGTCGTGCCGCCCGCGGTAGTGCCGCCCGCAGTGGTGCCGCCCGCGACGCCGCCGGCTGCAGTTCCGCCCGCTGCGGTTCCGCCCGCTGCGGTCCCGCCAGACGCCGTCCCGCCCGGTGTTCCCGTGCTCTTTCCCGTGTCGTCGCTTCCGGCGTCCTGGTCCTTTTGCGGTTTGTCGGAGAGCGCGGCGCCCCCGTCCGCCTCCGTCGTCACTTCGGCGAAGTCGCTCTGTCCACCGCAGCCGGCGAGCGAGAGCGCGACCCCCGAGAGGGCGAAGCAAGTAACGGGGAGGGTCACGAGAGGGAGCGAGCGCATCAGGATGCCTTTCGTCGAGCCGGGGAGTGGGTTCGGCCCTTCACTATATGGCGAGAGGGGTCTCTCATTCTGAAACAGGCCGGGTCTTTCTCCGGCCGACGCGATGCGCCTCCGTGAGCGCCGGAAACAGCACGGCTATCCATGGCGCTCACGGTTCGGTGCTACGTCCCAGGAAGCAATGGCGAACGGCCGTAGACATCCGCTCCACGACTTGCGCGGCATCAGCCGGCTCGCCATCGACGCCACGACCGGCGTCACCGACCTGGTGCAGTCGATGCACGACACCATTGCCGGCGGTCCCGCGGTGCTGGGCCGTCCCTTCGCCATGCCGGCGCAGCTGTTCACGGCGCCGGTTTACGCGAGCATCCGGGGTATCACGCGCCTCGTCGGCGCGGGCATCGACGCGGCGCTGACGCAGTGCGCGCGGCTCGTCGAAGAACGAGCTCCGCTGTCCGAACAAGAGGTGGTGCTCGGCGCCCTGAACGGCGTCTTCGGCGACTACCTCTTCCTCACCAAGAACCCGCTGGCCATCGAGATGTGCCTCCGCAAGAACTGCGAGCCCCTGGTGATCGAGCGCGCGTCGCTCGCCGAGCGGCTACCAGAAGCGACCAACAAGGTGGTCGTTTTCGTGCACGGCAGCAGCATGACCGAGCGGCAATGGAGCCGCGACGGTCACGATCACTCCGTCGCCCTCGCGAACGATCTCGGCGTGACCGCGCTTCATCTCGTCTACAACAGCGGCCTTCACATCTCCGTCAACGGCCGTCTCCTCGGGCACATCCTCGAGCAGCTCGCGCGCGAGTGGCCCGTCCCCATCAGCGAGCTCTCGCTCGTCGGCCACAGCATGGGCGGTCTGGTCGCCCGCAGCGCGTGCCACTACGCGGAAGTGGACGGGCAGGCGTGGATCGGTAGCCTCCGCCGGCTCGTGTGCATCGGCTCTCCGCATCACGGAGCGCTCCTCGAGCAGGGTGGCAACTGGGTCGGCGTGGTCCTCGGCGTCAGTCGCTACAGCGCGCCGTTCGCTCGGCTGCCGCGGATTCGCAGCGCGGGGGTGACGGATCTTCGCTACGGCAACGTTCTCGACGAGCACTGGACGGGCCGGGATCGCTTCGGGGCGCACGGCGATCTACGCCGGGAGCTGTTTTTGCCGCGCGGAGTCGACTGCTACTTCGTCGCGGGCACCCTCTCCACGCAGCCCGGTCCCGCGTTACGAGGCGACGGCCTCGTGTCGGTCGACAGCGCTCTCGGTCGGCACCGTTCCCCGCAGCTGACGTTGGCCGTGCCGCCATCGCACGAGGCCATCGCCTACGGAACGAGTCACCTCGGGCTTCTCTCGAGCGCTCAGGTGTACGAAGCGCTCCATCGCTGGTTCGGTAGCGCGTAGCTCGAGGCAAAGCTGTTCCACAACGCGCCGCGCCGCCGTGGTAGGTACGCGGCCCATGGGAATCGAGATCCGCACCCATCAGCCGGGCCAGGACACGGAAGATTTCATCCGCGCCGGCACCGTCGTCTTCCGCGAAGATCCGGCTTGGGTCCGTCCGCTCGACATGATGATCGGCGATCGGCTGAATCCGAAGAAGGAGCCCTTCTACCAGCACGCGGACGTCGTGCTGTACACGGCGTGGAAGGACGGACGGCTCGCGGGCAGGCTCTCCGCCACGGTGGATCGGGCGTGGCTCGACACGTGGCGCGACGACACCGGTCACTTCGGCTACTTCGACACCATCGACGACCCCGAAGTCGCGCGCGCGCTCCTCACCCGAGCGGAGGAGTGGCTTCGCGGCAAGGGCATGAAGCGCATGAACGGCCCGATGTCGCTCTCCGCCAACCACGAGATCGGCGTGCTGGTGGAAGGCTTCTCGGAGCCGCCGGTCATCGACATGGGTCACTCGCGCACGTACCAGGGCGCGCTCGCCGAGGCGTGCGGCCTGGTGAAGGAAAAGGACCTCTGGTGCTGGCGCTACGACACCCGTGAGGGCTTCAACACCCGCACGCACAAAGCCTGGGAGCAGATCAAGGCGATGCCCGAGGTACGCCTCCGCTCCGTCGACCTGAAGAAGATGAGGGAAGAGCTCGACCTCATCATGGAGATCTACAACGAGACGTGGGCCGGCAAGTGGGGCTACGTGCCGATCTCCTCGGCGGAGCTCGACAAGATGGCCGCCGATCTCAAGCTGGTCATCGATCCCGAGATGGCCTTCATTTCGGAGATCGACGGGAAGCCGGCGGGCATGTGCATCTGCGTCCCGAACCTGAACGAGGTGATCGCGGACATGAACGGCCAGCTGTTCCCCTTCGGTTGGGCGAAGTTGCTCTACCGCACGAAGGTGAAATCGCCGAAGTCGGCGCGCCTCATCCTGCTCGGCGTGCGCGAAGCCATCAGAAAAAACGTGAAGCGCTACGGTTACCTCTCCGCCGCCATGTACGTGGAAGTCGCGAAGCGCGGCATGGCGAAAGGATACCGATGGGCCGAGCTGTCATGGACACGCGAAGACGACTCACCCATCAACCTCGGCATCCGTTCCATGGGCGCGACGGTCTACAAGAAGTACCGCGTCTACCAAAAGCCGCTCGTCTAGTGGGGATCGCCGCGGCTGAACGCGCGTCGTCTCGTACGAAGCGCGCCTGCTTCGCGCGCGCGTGCGCGGCCGTCGCGTTGCTCGCGTTCACCGGTTGTCGCAGCCATTCGAACCTCGTCTACGTCAGCACAGAGGAGGGCAACGAGGTCGTCTCGGTGGATCCGGTCCACGCGATGGTCATGGCTCACATCCCCGTCGGCAAGCGTCCCCGCGCGATCAAGCTGTCCCCCGACGGTAAGCTCCTCTACGTCGCGCTCAGCGGTTCGCCGCGCGCCGGGCCGGGCGTCGACGAATCGAAGCTGCCGCCCGCCGATCGCAAAGCCGACGGCATCGGCGTCGTGGATTTGAAAGAGTCGCGCCTCGTCCGCACGTTGCCGAGCGGCGCCGACCCCGAGAGCTTCGACGTCTCCGAAGACGGCAAGACGCTCTACGTCTCCAACGAGGACACCGCCGAGCTCACCGTGCTCGATCTCGCCGCGGGCTCCATCAAAAAGAAAATCCCCATCGGCAAAGAGCCCGAGGGCGTCACCCTCCGTCCCGACGGCAAGTTCGTCTACGTCACCTCGGAGCAAGACGGGGCGCTCAGCGTGATCGACACCGCGACGCTGACCGTCACCAAGACGATCGCCGTCGGCCAACGCCCGCGCGCCATCGTGTTCGCCGCCGACGGCAACACCGCCTTCGTCTCGAACGAATTCGGCCGCTCCGTATCCGTCCTCGACACCCGCACCAACGAACTGAAAGGCACGATCGAAATCCCCGACGACGCCGCGGGGGTGCGCCAGCGCCCGATGGGTCTAGCGCTCTCCCCCGACGCCCAGCGCCTCTACGTCACCACCGGCCGCGCCGGCGCCATCGCCGTGATCGACGTCGTGAAGTGGACCGTCCTGCGACGCATCGAAGGCGTGGGAGCGCGCCCCTGGGGCATCGGCGTGAGTCGCGACGGAAAACAGCTCTTCACCGCCAACGGCCCCTCCGACGACCTGTCCATCGTGAACGTGGCGACCGGCAAGGTCGAAAATCGCGTCAAGGTCGGCAAGCTGCCGTGGGGCATCGCCGTCTCGAGGTGAGAGGCGCGAGCGGAGACGTAACGGTCTCCTCCGGATGCCCCGAAACTCCGCTGTGCACCATCGCCAGGGTAGGGGCGCTCGTCGGGGGGTACCGATGCAGAGACGAAGGTACGTATACGAACTATCGTGTGCGCTCACGAGTAAGGACCCGCGAGTGGCGAAGTCAGCCGTGTATCGGAGCTCCGTGATTCCCTGAACCGCAGAAAATCGATCGTTCTTGGGGAAGAATCGATCGAATCAACCATTCCTGGGCCCTAAACAACGAAGGTACGTATACGAACCATTATTGTATGCTAGCGAGCTAAGCAACGAAGTACGTATACGAACCATCATTTGCGCGTTCGCGAGTAAGCAACGAAGGTACGTATACGAACCATCGTTGCGCGTTCGCGAGTAGCTCGTCACGAGGAATCACCGAACCGCCCATTCGCGCTACTGACACCCCTGGATCCCCGTGATCCAATCCCCCACCAACCCGAGCCCGTCCGCATCCACTACATAACTCGCGAGCTTCGGCATTCGTCCGTTCGTCGGATCCGCCTCGTGCATGCGAAGCCACATCACCGACTGCATCGGCTGGCCCGGCACTAGATCCAGCGCGCCGGTCACGCCCATGTCGCCCTTCATCGGGGTGACGTCGCAGATGCCCATGTCCTTGAACGCGGTGCCGAAGCGCAGGTCGATGGCGTTGAAGTCGCCGTCGGGACGGTGACAGAAGCCGCAGTTGGCGTGCAGGTACGAGCGCGTTCGGTCGTCGACGGTCGCGCTCGGAGGCGGAGCGCCGAGCTGGCCCGCGTACGGGGTCACGATGGCGGCGAGGTACGGCGTCGCCGGCGGCTTCTCGAACAGGCCCATCGCCTTCCAGGTGTCGATCTGGTTGTTGCCGCCCACGACGCGGTTCATCTGGCGCGTCTCGGGGCCGAGGGTGGGACCGCCTTTGTCGTTGTGGCACACCATGCAGTCGTCGCGACTCGGGTAGTGCCAATCGACGGTGCGCTTACCCGTGGCGAACATCACCTCGGTGCGCGCGTTCGGGACGATGGTCGCGTCGGTTTGCGCTTCGTCCCAGGCGTAGCTGTATCCGACCCAGGTTGCAGCGTCGAAGTGAACGAAGAGGCGGGTCTCGACGAATTTGTCGTCGAAGAGGAAGTTCTTCACCATGACGGTGCCGACCGGCAGCACCCATTTGCCGTCGTCCGCCGGGCCGTCGCATTCGGACGGATTGGCGGTGCAATCCTTGACGTGGATCTTTGCGCCGTCGGGCAAGCGCATGCCCCGCGATTTGTCGGCGGAATCGGACCAGAGCGGGCTGTTCACCTCGTACGGAAGGACGTACGGCGCGAGCTTCGTCACGTCCGTCGCGTCCATGCACCCGGTCTTGCTCAGCTTGGAAAGCGGCGCGTCGACGCGCAGCGGGGGCGCGCAGTTCGTCGGCGCGGCCGCGTCGGGCTCCCCGCCGTCGACGCCGCCG
Organism: Polyangiaceae bacterium; assembly: GCA_035547195.1. Taxonomy (GTDB): domain Bacteria; phylum Myxococcota_A; class Polyangia; order Polyangiales; family Polyangiaceae; genus DASZVB01. The sequence continues at coordinate 30,350 of DASZVB010000056.1, read as the reverse complement.
TTGCTCGCGCCGTTGCTTCCGCCGCTTCCACCGTTCGCGCTGCCCGCGTTGCCGACGCCGCCACCGCCACCGCCGCTCGCGCCACCGCCGCCCGCACTGGTGCCGCCCGCGCTCGCGCCGCTCTGTCCGCCGCTCGCGCCGCCGCCGCTGGACGCGCCACCCGCGCTGCTGCCGCCGTTGGTCGCGCCCGCGGGCGTCGCGCCGCCGGTGCTCGTCGAGCCTCCGGTGGCCCCGCCGTCGCTCTTCGACGGCGAATCGTCGCTGCTGCACGCCATCGACAGCGCGCACGCGCCCACGACGGCGCTCACGAACCCGAGCCGAAAATCAACCGACGTCCGCATGGGATCTCCCGGCCTCATTTCACGCGCGTTGCTCCCCGAATTGCAAGAGTCGTTCGCGAGGCGAGAGGTACCGCACCACGGCGCGCGTCACCTCTCGAACGAAGGCTTCGCCGAGCAGGTCCGGGCGCGTCAAGACCGCCGCGTGCGTGAGGGACTCGACCATGCCGACGACGATGTAAGCGGATAGTTCCAGGTCTTCCACGTCGATCTCGGTACGCTTCGACTCCAAATACGTGCGCGTGAGCTCGATCATCTCGCGCTCGACGCCTTCCACGTTGTCGAGCTTGCCGATGCGCGGAACTTGCTCGACGAGCACCTTGTGGAGCTTCGGGTCGACGGAGTGCGCCTCGACCATGAGGCGCACGACCTGTTCGATGGCTTTTTCGAGCGGCAACGCGAGCAACCGGGGCACCTGTTCGCGGAGCAGCCCGACCATCTCCTGGATGTGTCGCTCCGCGAGCGTCGCCACGAGCGCCTCTTTGCTGGGGAAGTACTGGTAGAGCGATCCGATGCTCACGCCGGCGGCCGCGGCGATCTTGTTCGTGCTCGCGTGGTCGTACCCTTCCTTCACCAAAATGCGAGCGGTCGCTTTCAAGATGGCGTCGACCGTGCTCACTGCGCGCGCTTGGGTGGCTTGTTTTCTTGGGTTTGTGCGGATCTTGGCGGTCATGGCAAACGGCCTGGAAAGCGAGTTTAAAATGTAAGCTATCGCTCACATAATACCTCCGTTGCCCGCAAGGAGAAAGCCATGACGAATACAATTCCGACCGTCGAAGCGAGCGGTTTGCTCGGCAGCCTGACCGAGCTTCGCCGGGATCGCATCGGCCTGATGAAGCGCATCCCGGCGGAATACGGAGACATCGCTCGGCTTCGGGCCGGCCTCTTCCGGCCGATCGTCGTCTCCGGCGCCGATCTCTGTCACGAAGTGCTCACCGAGAAGCCGGACGCCTTCTTGAAGGGTCTCGGTCTCAGCGTCTTCGCGCGTCCGCTGCTCGGCGACGGCCTCTTGACCAGCGAGCGTGACGTTCACAAGAAAAACCGCCGGCTCGTGGCGCCCGCGTTCGTGCATTCACGCATCGCGGGCTACGCGCGGGTCATCGCCGAGTGCGTGGACGGCCACGTGACCCGCCTCGCGACGCTGCGTGAAGCGGACCTCTCCGTCGAGATGATGCGGTTGACGCTCGACGTGGTCGCCCGCACCTTGTTCGGCGCCGAGCTCGGCCCGGACATCGACGCCATCGGCGCGGCGATCACGGCGTTCCTCGAGCACGTGACCGGCCAAATCCTGTCGGCGCTGCCGATCCCTCCCTTCGTCCCGACGCCGAGCAACCGGCGCTTTCTCCGCATGGTGCGCGACCTGGACGGCATCGTGTATCGCATCATCCGCGAGCGCCGGCGCCGGGACGTCGACTCGAACGATCTGCTCTCCATGCTCCTCGCCGCGCGCGATCCGGAAGACGGCAGCGCTTTCAGCGACGAGCAGATCCGTGACGAGGTCATGACGATCCTCATCGCCGGTCATGAGACGACCGCCAACGGGCTGTCCTGGGCGTTCAGCTTGCTCGACGAGCATCCGTCCGTCCGCCAGCGCCTGGAGGCGGAGTCGGACGCGGTGCTGGGCGGAAGGCGTCCAACCTTCGAAGACCTGTCGCGTCTCCCGGTCGCGGCGCGCGTGTTCAAGGAATCCCTCCGTCTATTTCCGCCCGTCTACATGGTCGCCCGGCGCGCCGCGTGCGACGTGACGATCGGCGGCCACGACATCCGCAAGGGCACGCTCTTGCTCCTCAACATCGTAGGCATGCACCACCGCGCCGACTATTTCCCCGAGCCCGAATCGTTTCAGCCGGATCGGTTCGAACCCTCGGCGGAGCGCGCGATCCCGAGGCATGCATTCTTACCGTTCAGCGCCGGACCGCGCGTCTGCATCGGCAACCATTTCGCGCTCATGGAGGGTCAGATGGCGCTCGCGCAGCTCGCCGGCCGCCTGCGGTTCGAGCGCCTCGATCCTCGCGCCGCGCTCGTGGGCGAACCCACGCTCACTCTCCGCCCGCGCGGCGGCGTGCCCGTGACCATTCATCGACGCCGGGCCGAAGGCAACGCGCGCGCGACGGCTGCGGCGCTCGTCGAGGCGTGAGCTCCCTTTTCGCGGAGCGCCGAGCCCCAAGGCTCTATCGCGCGAGTGCCGCTTCTGCGATTCTCGTCGCGCCGTGAGCCTCGCGAAGAAGTTGAACCTCAAGGACGGCACGAAGCTCAGAGTCATCGGCAAGCCGGCGGGCGTCGATCTCGACGACGTCGCGACGACGACTTCCGGCAAGGCCGACGCCGTCCTTGCATTCGCCAAGACGCTCGCCGACGTCGACGCCAAGTGCGCCCCGGTGCTCGCGGCCGCGCGCGAAGATCGCATCGCGTGGATCGCGTACCCAAAGGCCGGTCAGCTGAAGACGGATCTGAACCGCGACATCCTGTGGCGTCATCTCTCGGAGCACGGCATCCACGGGATCCGCCAGATCGCGCTCGACGACGTCTGGAGCGCGATGCGTTTCCGGCCCGCGAAATAGCGCCGGAACCGCGCCGCGCGCGCTCCTTCCGGGATACATGGCGATCCGTGCGCGAAACCGCTCGCGCGAAAACTTTGGGCTGCGACGGCATTGCCGCATCGAGCGGCGTGAACGTCGCACCGACATGTCGCATCTCGATAAGGAATTGCGAGAAATGGTTACTTGAACGTTTGCGCTCGCCGCGTTGACTTTGGCGCGGTCCTCTTGAAGACTCGAACGATCCGTGGGCGAAAGCCCGATGTCGAGTGTCAGGGCCGGAACGAGAGCTCGTACGGAGGTGATCCCGATGAAACAGCCCTTCCTTTGCAGCATCCTCTTTTTGGCGGTGGGCTGCTCGAGCGGCACGAACTCGGGGGGCGAGCCAGTGGGTGCTGCCGGTACCGCGGGCGCGAGCGGCAGTGCCGGCTCGAACCAATCCGGCGCGAGCGGGACGTCCGCGTCGGGCGGGCACGTCGGAAGCGGCGGTACGGCTGCGAACGGCGGCAACAGCGCGAACGGCGGCGCGAGTGCGAACGGCGGCGGCGGCACCGGTACGGCAGGCAGCGCGAACGGCGGCAGCGCGAACGGTGGGTCCGGTAATGGAGGATCCGGCAACGGCGGCGCCGGCAACGGCGGTACGGCCGGCGCCGGCACCGGCGGGGCGTCGGGCGCCGGCGGCGCTCTTGACACGTCGCAATCCGTGCTCGAACGCAACAAGCACCCGAATCGCGACGGCTTCTTCATTCAACCGGCGCTGACGACCGCGGCCGCGGCGAAGATGTCGCGCGACGCCGGCTTCGCGCCGAAGTTTTCCAATCAGATGTGGGCGTCGCCGCTCTATCTCGAACAAGGGCCGAACGGCAAAGGCGTGTTCTTCGCCGTCACGACGGGCAACGACGTGCTCGCGCTGGACGAGACCACGGGCGCGACGGTGTGGACGAAGAACATCGGGACGCCGGCGTCGACGACCGGTGTCCCCTGTGGCGACATCCACCCGCTCGGCATCCTCAGCACGCCCGTCATCGACGCCGCGTCGCGCACCATCTACGTGGCCGGCGCGGTCGGCGGCGCGACCGGCATCACGTCGCATCAGGTGCACGCGTACTCCGTCGACGACGGCACGGAGAAGGCTGGCTTCCCCGTGACCATCAAGGGGACGAGCGGCTCGACGACGTTCACGCCGGCGCCGCAGAATCAACGGGGCGCGCTGTCGCTCGTGAACGGTACGCTGTACGTCGCTTTCGGCGGCCACGTCGGCGACTGCGGCCCGTATCATGGCTGGGTGGTCGGCATCGATACCACTGACCCGACGAAGATGGGCGGCTGGGCCACCCTCGGGCAGGGCGAGGGCATCTGGGCGCCCGGCGGCATGGCGTCGGACGGGAACGGGGTCTTCGCCGTGACCGGCAACAGCACGGTAGGCGTCGGCGATCACATGATGAGCGACAGCGAAGAGGTGGTCCGGATCACCGGCCTCGGCGTGCTCGACCGAAGCAACCAGAACCTCTTCTTCTCGTCGAACTGGCACACGATGGACGCCGGCGATCAAGATTTGGGCTCGGCGAGCCCGGTCTACATCTCTGTGCCCGGCGCGACGCCCGCGAACTTCGTCGTCGCCGTGACGAAAGACGGCCACATGTTCCTGCTCGATCCGGCGAACCTCGGAGGCATGGGCGGCTCCAAAGTCGATTTCATGGTCGCGAACGGCGTCAACTCCGTCCACACCGCGCTCGGTTCGTACACCACGACGAAAGGGCGATACGTGATGTTGGGCACCGACGCGAACGCAGCCTGCCCCGCGGGCGGAGCGAGCGGCAAGGTCGTCATGGCCGTGCAAATCCCGGCCGGCAATCCGCCGAAGCCCGCGGTGGCCTGGTGCGCGCCGCAGGCCGGCGCGGTGCCGGGACCGATCGCGACGAGCACCGACGGCACGACGAACGTCATCGTCTGGTACATGAGCGGCAACACGCTCATGGGCGTCGACGGCGATACGGGCAAGACGGTCTACAGCGGCAGCGGCGCCGACGGCTGCAGCGGCGTCGAGCAGTGGACCTCGCTCATCGCCGCGAAGGGACGCATCGTGTCGGCGTCCAACGGGACGCTGTGCTCTTGGTCGTCGAAGTGACCACTTGATTTGCCGGATTTGACGTCGCGCCATCGGGTCGCGCGCGCGGTTTTTCTGCGCGCGCTGGGGGTCGTGTACGCCTTCGCTTTTCTGTCGCTCGCGCGCGACGGCAAGGGGCTCCTCGGGGGTCGCGGCGTCTTGCCCATCGCTTCATTTCTCGCGGCGCAACGCGAGATGTTCGGCGCGCCGGCGCCGCTGCGCGTCCCGTCGTTGTTCTGGCTGTCTGCTTCGGACGGCGTGTTGGTCGGCGCTGCGTGGACCGGAGTCCTCGTCGCGCTCCTCCTCGTGGCGGGCTGTGCGAGCAGCGTCGCCCTCGCGCTCGCGTGGTTCCTGTGGCTTTCGTTCGTGACGACGGGACAGGTCTTCGTCGCATACCCGTGCGATCTGCTCCTCGTCGAAGCGGGCTTCCTCGCGATCCTCCTTTCGCCGAGCGCCTCGTTCAAACCGCGCTTCGCGCCGGCGTGGCCGGTCGTGTTTCTCCTCCGCTGGCTCGCATTTCGCGCCCTGTTCGGCGCGGGCATCGCGCGCTTGCACAGCGACCCGTGCTGGAGCTCTCTCACCTGCTTGCCGGAGTACTTCGAGACGGCGCCCGGCGCGACGATCGCGTCCTTCTACGCGCACGCGCTCCCCCCGGGCGTGCACCGGGTGCTCGGTTTCCTCGCGCTGTTCGGCGAGCTCGTCGTGCCGTTCGGGTTTTTCGCGCCTCGCCGCGTCAGGATGATCGCGGGCGCCGTGACGGCGGTGCTCTCGGCGCTCTCGGCGCTCCTGACGAGCGCGCAGTTCTCGAGCCTGATGATCCTTCTGCTTTCGGTGTTCTGCTTCGACGACGCCTTCTTCGAAAGAACGCCCATCGCGCGTCGAGCCGTCGCACGGGACGGCGCCGAGCTCTCAAGGCGGCGATTCATCGCCGTCGGCGCCGCGTGCGCCGTCCTGTTCGCGCTGAGCCTTTTGCTCTTGCCGCGCACGCTGTCGCCGACACCGGGTATGGAGGCGTCGCTCGAGCCGCTGCACCTGGTGAACGCGTACGGCGTCGTCGAGGCCGTGGAACGAACGCGAACGGAGGTCGTCTTCGAGGGCACGTGGGACGACGTCGCTTCGGGTCCCGCTCACTGGCTCGAATACGAGCTGCCGTGCAAGCCCGGCGATCCGGCGCGCGCGCCGTGCTCGCCGTCGCCCTACGTGCATCGCCTGGACGTGCATCTCTGGCAAGCGGCGCTCGGCGATTTCCGGCGCGAGCCGTGGGTCATTCGCGTCATGGACGATCTGCTGCGCGAAAACCGTGACGTCACGAGTCTGTTCGCGCGCGATCCCTTCGTGACGAGGCCGCCGCGCTTCGTGCGCGCGGAGCGCTACCGCTACCGCTTCGCTTCGGGGAGCGAACCGCCCTATTGGCGGCGCGAGCGCATCGACGACTACGTGCGGCCTTTTTCGACGCAGGATCCGGCGCTCTACGAGTACCTCTTCCTTCACCACTGGCTGCGGGACGCCGGAGCGCCGGCGCAGTGACGCGCCCGCCGATAACTTCGGTTCACTAGGAGCGCGACGGCGTCGCGCGACCCACGCGAAAACGGCCCCGCTCGTCAGACGGGTGCGTGGCAAGGAACCTTCGCCCGATCGGGCGGGCGAAGGCTCCGACAGTCCAACTCAATGGACGAGCGCTACAGGCAGCTCGCTCCGCCGGCCGGGAAGTAGTACCCGATGGCGAGGCACATCTCGTTGTACGCCGCCGTCTCGCCGAAGGTGAGGGCGGTCGGCAACGTGTTCTTGTACGAGCAGCTGTACGTGAACGAATCGCCGGCTTTCGTCGTGAGGAAGTTCGGCGCCGTCCAGACGTGCGTGCCCGGGTTCTCCCAGTCCGTCGTCTTCACGATGTTCGTCGTCTGGCCACCGCTGACGTAGTTGACGTCGTCCTCGGTCGTGAACTTGTGCGAGTGCGTCGTCCAGAGGAAGAAGTTCGAACCGGGCGCCGCGGTGCAGGTGCCGCGCACCGTCTGCGTGCCACCGGGCGGCACGTTGATCTGCGCGTTCGACGCGAGCGAGAAGACGGACCCCGCCTTCTGCATCACGTTCTTCGCGTAGAGGACGTTCAGCTTGATCACGGGGTGCGCCACGCTGGTGCCGGTGTTGATCACGTGCATGTTCATGATCAGCGACGAGCCACCCTGGAAAGGAAGCCCGACGTTTTGTGGCAAATCCATGCCGATGACCATGCCCGCCTTCGACGTGGCATAGACCCAGTCGCCGCTGCCGAACGGGCAGGACACGAAATTAGCCGGCGCAGACGGAGGCGGTGAAGCGGAGTGAAACGTGATGAAGTGGTGGCTATTCCCGACGGTCATCCAGGATCGGAAGCCACCGACATCCACTTCACCGGTGCCCGGGATGCCCGAGTAGTAGCACCAGAACTGCTCGTCCCCGGGGTTGAGCGTCATTGCCGGCGAGACGAGCTGGAAACCGTCTGCCTGATCCGGCGGAGCGAGATCGTCCCCCGCCATGCAGAAGGTGCCCTGACCGCAGCCCTGGCTCGAATCGCCACCGGCGCCGCCCGCTGGCGCGCCGCCCGCCGCGGTCGTGCCGCCGCCGCTCGTCGTGGTGCCGCCTGCGCCGACGATGGTCGCGCCGCCCGCGCCGACGATCGGCGTGCCGCCTGCGCCGACGATCGGCGGGACGCCGCCCGCGCCCGTGACCGGCGTGGTGCCGGTTCCCGTGGTGGTGGCGCCTCCGTTGCCGGTGGGCGCGGTCGTGGCCGTCGCGCCGGTGCCGGTCGCGACGCCCGTGGCGCCGCCGGCGCCGGGTGTCGCGGTCACGCCGCCCGTCCCGAGACTGTTCGCGGGCGGCTCGTCCGAGCTACCGCTGCAGCCCGTCACGCCGTACGCCAGCGCGACGCCAATCACCGAAGCTGTTCGTCCGATCGTGCCGTTGCTCCATCGCATCATGACCGCAATTCCTCCATCGCACTTGCCATCGTTCAATCGTTCGTCGCGCGGACTCGACGCTCTCTTCGAACAATGGCCGCGCGCGGACAGAGCGTGCAACTTCTGAGCGTCTCGCGCAATCGATCCGCGCGTCTTTCAGCAACTTTTCCGACCTCGAAATGTAAATGCGTGGCGCAGACGGAATTGCAGTCTCCGCGCTGCAGAGGTCGACCGCGTAGTCGTGCCACCGAGTTGGTTTGAGCTTCAAGGACCCATTGTTGAGCGAGTTGGCGCACATTCGCTCGCGACGACGTTCGAGGCGCACCACGCGCCGAACGGAGACGCAAGCGCCGCTCGAAAAACGACCGCTCGTGTGGACGCGTGCGAGGCCGTGCGCATCGTCCGAAGACAGGAGTGTGAGCGCGCGCGGCGTGTGTGTGCACGTGCGCTCGAGTTTCGTCCCGAAGCTTGACACACGCGTCGTTCGAACGACGGAGTCGCGCGCTCGTCACGCGGCGAATGGACGTTTCTTGCGCATAAGCCCCGGGCGTTTCCGCCCTCGGTGCATCCGGCTGCCGGTCGACTCGTCCGCGCCGCGATCTGATGGCGGTTGAGATCCGATTTTTCCGACCGGGCCGAGTCGGCTGGGCCACTGGATTCGCTGTACCGCTCACCAATGCACATTTCCGTACATCTCCGAAAATGAAGAGCAGCTATCTAGAGTTCCTCGGTTGTCTGATTCCGTCTTTGGCTCTCGTCGCTTGCGGCGCTGACGCAGCCGAAGCGCCGTTCGCTGGTGGAGGGGCGCCGAACGCGGGTTCGCCGTCCGGCGGTTCCGCGGGCGGTGACGCCGTCATCGCAAGCAACGGCGGCTCCGTCGCGACGGGCGCCGGCGGCGTAGCGACGCCTTCGAGCAATGGCGGCGCTCCGGTCCTCGCGGCGGGCGGCTCGACGATGGTCTCAGGCGCGGGCGGTTCTACTTCCACGGGCGTCGGTGGGATCGCGCAGGGCGGCGCCGGCGGCGCGGCGACCGGGACGGGCGGCGTGCCCGTGGTGGCCGGGACGGAATACACGTTCACGACGGGCCACTTCAGCGTTCCGCCCGGGTCCGAGGTCTACAAGTGCCAGGACTTTACGAACCCGTTCAACAAGGACATCGGCATCGTGCAAGAGGTGACGAATCTGACGCCGGGGTCGCACCACATGTTCGCGTTCGTGCTGCCGAACAATCAGCTCTCGCTGATGGATAACCTCGCCGATTGTCCCGAGGGCGGCGTCGAGTTCCACGACTACCTCATGACCAGCGGTTCGCCGGTGGCCACCATCACGTATCCGACGAGCACGGGCCGCATTTTCACCGCGAGCAACGGACTGCGCCTCAACGTGCATCTCATCAACACGGACTCCGCGCCGAAGGATGCGTACGTCGTCTACAAGGTCGTGTACGTCGACCCGAGCACGCTGACCAACAAGGTCGCGTCGATCTTCTTGAACCAGGTGACGCTCAGCGTGCCGCCCGGCATGAGCACGCAGTCGAAGACGTACACGCTGTCGCAGGACATCAACCTGATGGACGCCGCGAGCCACATGCACAAGCAGGGCATCCACTTCGTCGCGACCACGAACACCGGACAGACGCTCTACGACGGCACGGATTGGCAGGAGCCGCAGGCGCGGTCGTTCGATCCGCCGCTGCATCTCGCGTCGGGCACGCGCATCACCTGGGCGTGCACTTACAACAACACGACGGGCACGACGCTCTCGTTCGGCGAGTCCGCGGCGTCGAACGAGATGTGCATCTTCCCGGGCGAGTTCTACAACTCCACCGGCCAGCAGATCACGTACCAGGCCGTGTTCTGATCGATCGCGCCCGCGGCGCGCTCTACGCGGACGACGTGGTCGACGCCGCCGGCTGTTTCGCGGCGGCCTGGGCCATCATCAACCGGCCGATGCCGATGACGCCGGCGATGAGCGCCGCGCCGCCGACCGCCGCGATCGCCATCCAGAGGAACGGGTTCGGGTTCGGTTGCCGAACCGCGACGCCGGTCACCGTCAGCGTCATGAAGGCGTAGTTGTTGAACAGCATCGGCACCATCTCGCCGAACGCGACGATGGAGTAGACGAGAGCGAGCACGAACACGAGTCCGGCGAGCTCGACCCCCACGAGGGGCGCGAGCGCGCCGATGATCGGTCGTGCGAGCAGGATGAGCCCGATTCCGAACGTACCGCCGACGACGATCGCGGGCGCCTTCTTCACGTCCATGTGCTCGACGAAGAAGAAAATCATCGCGACGTACGCGGGCCAGCCCGGCACCTTGAAGTGCCCGATCAGAAGCTCGAACGCGGCGATGATGACCAGGAGGTACAGACCGAAGATGAGTCTTGTCCGATCGAACTTAGGCATGGGCTTCCCCTGTCGTTGAGGACTACAGGTGTCACACTCCGTGTCCAAGGACGCAAGCGGCGCCGTGCGATCCCGACCGGGCGCCGCGTGCGATGCCGAAGCACCGGAATTCTCCAGCGAGAGTCGAGGAACGATGGCACTAGCCGAACGAGCCGCGAGCGTGCCTTCGATCTGGTGCGCCGCGGATAGATGGATGAAGCCGTCCCGCAGGTCGTGCGCCGCGCCGCGGAACACGCCGTCGCGCTGGGCCGCGAGCCAGTCCTCTCGCGACGCGACGCGATGGAGCGATGCCGCGCTCAGCCCGGGGTGTGCGCTTGCAGAAACTCCGTGACCCGCGCCGCGGCTCGCGACACGGCGTCGCCTTCCTTCCAGCTCTGTATCAGCGCGGCGTCCGGCGCGAGGCGCGCGATCTCCTCGCAGATCTCCGCGGGGTGGTACACGTCGTTGCCGCGAAGCACGAGCAGGGGCACCTGGCAGCGCTTCACTTGGTCGCGGGTGACGCTGAACGCGAAATCCGTCCCGTACAGGTTGTTCCGGAAGCTCGACAACGCCGCGCGCGACACTTCGGGCCGAGCGGCGGCGATTTCCTCCGCCCAGCCGTCGAACATCTGAAAGAACACTTCGCGATTCGTCTCGGTCAAGCCGATGGGTTGTTCGAGGACCGCGGCGGTGATGCGCTCCGGCGCGTGCACCGCGAGGCTCAGACAGAACGCCGACCCGATGCACATGCCGAGCACGTGGCAGCGCGCGATGCCGAGCTCGTCGAGGAGGGCGAGGTGATCGTTCATGTACGTCGCCCAGCCGTCCGAGGCCTCGATGCCGGCGCGCGATTGTCCCGCGTTTCGCTGGTCCATCGCGATGACGCAAAACTTCGACGATAGCTCGCGGATCGGGTGAAAAGGCGAGCGTTGCCAGAGCGCGATGTTGGAGCGCATCCCGCCGGGCGCGAGGAGCAAAAGCGGAAAGCCCTCGCCGCTCACCTCGTAGTAGATGGACGTCTCGCCGCGGACCAGAGTCGGCATGGCCCCACGTATCGCAGGCGGAAGCGGCGATTGCTACCGGCGATAGAGCGCTCCTTGCGCCCAGCGCTCCCCGCGGCCGCCGAGACGACCGGCGCCGCGCCGGAGGGCCCGGCGCCGGATTGCGTTGCTGTCGCTCGAACTGCTACCAAGGAACACCACCGCGCTCGTGACGCGAGGAGGGCCGGCCCCCTGGGGAACCCGGAAAAGCGGGCGGAAGGACCGCGCGATTCCAGTGCCGCGGCGCGGAGCGCTCGGCTCACGCCGGAGATCGAGCACAGGCGTTGCCGTGAAGCTCGAAAAACGCCGAGCGTTGCTCCGGGAAATGCTACGACGAGCGGCGGACGTGTGTGATGCCGTGTGCTCCACACGCGGCAAAGCCGAGGCGCGCGGCCATACGGGCGTTGCTGGACGCACGGAAGCGTAGCGCGTACCTTCGTGAGAGCATGCGGGGCTTCGCGTGGACGCTCGTCGGCTTGCTCGCGAGCGCGGGCTGTGGCTCGGTCGACAGCGCCGCGCAAAGCCGTCTCTTCGGGAACAACGGGCAGAGCGGGGAAACGGCGAGCGGCGGTCAACTCGGTGGGGGCGGGACGTCGTCGTGCGAGGGCGGCTCGTGCGGCGGTGCGGCCTGCGCCGATCCCAGCGCTGCCGGGTGCAGCGTGACGCCGACGACGCCTCCCTGCGCCGCGTCGCAGAAGGCGTGCAGCGATCTCTGCGTCGATCCTTCTCCGGCCAACGGCTGCGGCGATCCTGCGTGTGCCCCTTGTCCGCAGATCGCGAACAGCCAGGCCGCCTGCCGTGGCGACGATTGCGGATTCGATTGCGATCCCGGGTACGTCCAAGACGGGCCGTCTGCCTGCGTGCAGCCACCGCCCGCGTGCACCGACGGCGTCAAGAACGGTGACGAGACGGACACCGATTGCGGCGGCTCGTGTCCGCGGTGCGCCGGCGGCGGCGCCTGCAACCACGGTGCGGATTGCCTGAGCGCGGCGTGCGTGAACGGCGTGTGCGCGACGCCATCGTGCACCAACGGCGTCCAGGATTCGATGGAGACGGACATCGATTGCGGCGGACCCGCGTGCCCGCCGTGCCAGGTCGGCCTGCGCTGTCGCGTCGGGTCGGACTGCGCCGACATGGCGTGCACCGGGGGGACCTGTCGCGCCTCGACGTGCGCCGATCGCACCAAGAACGGCGACGAGACGTCCATCGATTGCGGCGGCAGCTGCGGGCCCTGTCCTTTGAACGCGACGTGCCTCACCGACGCAGACTGTACGTCAGGGCACTGCGCCGCGAATATCTGCAGGCAGCCGTGTCCGTCACCGGGCTCGAGCGACGGTTGCCCGGCGTGCGCGCAGGGTGAAAGCTGCTGCAACCTCAGCCAATTCTGCGGGTGTTCGGTCCTCGTTCGAAACTCGCCGCTCTGCTTGTGACGAACAGCGAGTGCACATCGCCTGGCCGCCAGGGCTAATCACGGGGACACGACGTCGCGAGTGAACCTGCGAGACGGGGCTTCGCAACACTTATCTGAGCCGCCGCTGGAGTCATAGGCAAGTGCTCGTAGTGATTGCCGAATGATTGGCTGACCGACGGCGACAAGGCTGCAATTATTGACCGCGTGCGACAACCGCCGAAGGCGAGCTTTCGCTTGCCCGAACCGTATGCAATACCGACCGCGGGCGCGGCCGGAACTGGATGCGCAGCCCTCATCCTTTCGGAGGTTATTTTTATGAACAGCAGTTTCTCGCGGATGGCTTCTCCCTACGCGCAAGGCATCGCCCTCGTGCTCGCTCTCACGGCTTGCTCGAACGACAACAACAACGGGGGTGGAACCGGTGGTGCAGCGGGAGCCGCTGGCTTTCCGGCGGGTGCCGGGGGCATGCTCGCCACGGGCGGGACGCCAGCAGCGGGCGGGACGCCAGCAGCGGGTGGAACACCGGCGGCGGGTGGAACGCCGGCAGCGGGCGGAACGCCGGCAGCGGGTGGCACGGGTGGTGCTTCCGGTGGCACGACCGGATCCGGAGGCGGCGGTATGGGTGGCGATCCTTACGTCTGTTTGGACATGAAACCGCGCGATCCGGGCGGCACGGGCGTGTCGGGAGATGCGTGCTGCACGAATCTCGGCAAGTGCGCCGATCCGACGACGCTCACGGGCGCCGCGGTCAAGGCGTACGGCCACGACACGTGCGGTCCGACGCTGGTGTGCGCGCCGCCCACTCCGACGACGGCGCCGCAGGCGTGCACGACGATGATCGGCACGAGCGACCCCAACGGTCTCGAAGGGCGTTGCGTGCCCACGTGTTTCTTGCTGGGCAATCCCCAGGCTCCGTTGCTCGACCAGGGCTTGGCCCCGGGCGGCGCGGCTGGAGCAGGTGGTACGAGCGGCGCAGGCGGCGCGACCGGTTCGGCCGGTGCAGCGGGCTCGGCGGGTGCAGCGGGTTCAGCGGGCGCCGCCGGCGCGGCAGGGTTCTGCCCGTCGGGTACGGTCTGTGCGCCGTGCTACAGCCCGGTCGACGGCACATCGACGGGCGCGTGCAACAGCGGCACGGACATGCCGACGAAGCCGGCGCCGCAGCCGTACGCCACGTGCCCCCAGGGCGACGGCGGCGTCGCACCGTATCCGGGCGGCGGTCTGTGTGTTCCCGCCGCCACCGTCAACAGCCTCTCCGATCCGAACAATCCGTTCTACAACCCGGCCATTCCCGGATTGAAGCAGGACAACTGCGCTGCCGGCGAGAAGTGCGTTCCCGCGGCGAAGGCAGCCGATCCCGGGCACTGCTCACAGAAGTGCACCACGGTCACGAGCCTGGTGAACATCGGCTACGGTCCGGGTGCGTGTACGGCGGACTACGTCATCTACGACACGAACGGCAAGGCGGGCATCACCATCGCGCAGGGCCAGGGCGGAATGCCTTCGACCCAGGGTTGCGCGGCGGACGAGCTGTGCGCTCCGTGCGCCAACCCGCTGAGCCCGGGCCAACCTTCGGGCGCTTGCTACTGAGCGGCTGGTAACGATCCGAAAGTCGATTTCGAGCGCGGCGCCTTCACACGGCGTCGCGCTCGAATGCATTTGGAGCGCTTGCTCTCGCGTGTGAAAGCACATCGGTTTCGCCATAGCGATGGAGAATCGGGAAAACGTGGGGAGCGTGCGTGCCGCGCGCTTCTGGCACCCGCCGTGTCGCATGTGCACGAAGCGTGGTAACGTGAGAGAGACTGTCAGAAGGGTCGCTCATGCAGGCATCGAGCAATGCGCGCTGGAAGGGCAGGACCAAGTTGCATTCGAGAAGCACTCCGCGCTGGCCAGGACGCTCGGCCGAAGGCGCGGCCTGTCGAGCGCGCGCTACGCGCAGCAGGCTCCGCAAGTCGGGACGGTGGGCGTGATCGGCGCGCTGACGGAAGAGGACACGATGCTGTCGCAGCTCACGTCCGTGCTCGCCACCTGCAAGTCGAGGGGCGAACGCGCGGCGCGCGGGCTCGACATGCTGGCGCGCTCGAGCGGCGCGCTCGGTGGCTTGTTTTACGCGCTGTCGTCCGGGCGCGCCATGCCGCGCGCGCAGGTGGGGCGCCTGGTGCCGGACGAGAGGATAGACGCTCTCGCGCGGGATTACCTGAGCTCGAAGATCACGGACGAGAACGACACGCGCACCGTCGGCGACGCGACGGCGCCCTCGTTCATCCGCGAGTGGAGGGGGCCTGGAGACGTCCGTTACGTGCCGGTGTTGCTCAGCCACCCGGTGAAGCGAGGGCTGGCTATCAGCGGTGTCGCCGTGCTCCTGATCGACGCGACGGCGCGGTTCTCCTACCCCGGCGCGCTGGCTACCGAGCTCAGCCGCGTGTGCCAGGAAGCCGGCGACGTCACCGTCGCGATAATCTGAGAGCGCGCGCGGACTAGCGCAGCGCCGTCGAGAGACGATCCAGCATCCGGCTATGTGAGCAGACGCCGGCGATGCGGGCGGCGGCGCGCTCGTGCGCCAGCAGCGGTAGAGCTCGTATCGTAGTAGTGGGTATCGATGCGGAGGCGAAGGTACGTATACGAACTATCGTTGCGCGGTCGCGAGTCTCGATTTTTGCGATTTTCGCCTGCAGAAAACTCGCGATTTTCCGCGCTTCGCGCGGATTTCTCGACTTCGAGGTCGATGCGGCACGCTTCAAAAGTCGCGCGTCTCTCGCGACCAGAGCCCCAGCGGGCTCCGGCCTCGCCGGTTTTTCTCGTGGCTCTTGCCCTCCACCGAAGCACCCGCATTCATGCGGCCGTGATGGACGCCATTTCGACGGCGGTGCACTAGCGAGCCGCGCCGACGAAGGAAAGGATCCGCGCGGCGACCTCGTCGGGCGCTTCCAGGTGCAGGAAGTGACCGAGGGAGGGGAGCACTTCGCGGCGGAAGTCGGCGTTGAAGTAGCGCTCTTCTCCGTTGCCCGCCGCGGGCGCGATGCAGCCGTCGTCCTCGCCGTGCAGGTGCACGAGCGGCACGTCGATGCCCGCGGAGTGGATCGCGCCGGCCGGCTTGCGTCCGAGCGCTCGCCCGAGCGCCCTGTAGTGGGCGAGGGGCGCGGGCATGCTCGCGTGCAGACAGCGCTTCAGCTCGTGCATGTAATCGGACGGCGCCACGTAGCCCGGAGACCATCGCCGCCAGAGCGCGTCCACGAAAGCGTAGTCCCGCGCGGCCACGACGCGCTCCGGGATGAACGGCAGCATGAAGAACGCCATGTACGCGCTCCGCCGCTGCTGCGACACGTCTTTGATCGTGTTCTTCGTGAACGCGGAGACGTGCGGGACCGCGAGCGTCACCGCCGCTCGAAACAGAGCGGGAGCGAGGCGGACCGCGGCGTACGTGGCGACGGCGCCCCAGTCGTGCCCCACCAGCACCGACGGGCGCGAAGGCGAAAGCGAACGCGAGAGCTCGACGAGATCCTCTCCCATCCGCCGCTCGTGGAACGGTCCCTCCGTCGTCGACGGCGCGTAGCCGCGCAAGAACGGCATGACGGTGCGATAGCCCGCTTCGCGCAGGCGCTTCGAGAGCGGAAAGAACGTCTTCGGAAAATCCGGGAAGCCATGCTGGAGCAGCACGAGCGGCGCGTCCTTCGGGCCCTCGTCGAAGAACCAGAGCTCGCCCGCCGACGACGTGGCATGACCGAGCACGGCCCCGCCGTCGCGCGCGAACCAGTTCAATGCTTGGGGGGCGCCGTTCATGAATCGACGACGGACCTCTGTTCCGTCGCGGCGAGCCGTTCGGCGATGGTTTGCAAAAGGACCTGGGGGATCGCGGTGCCGTCGGGGACGAGCAGCGCGCCCATGAATTCGTCTTCGGCGCCTCTGGAGAGCACGATGAGACGATACGCCTTGTCCCCCATGACGAGCAACGTCGGATCGTCCGCTCCGTCGGTCACCTGCGTCGGGATGTCGGTGCTGAAGGCCATGATCGCGGTGAGCCTCTCGCGCACCGTCCGGGCGAGGGCCTCTTCGTCGGCGAGCGGGCCGACATGGGCGACGCAGGCCACGTCGTCCCCTTGCGCGGCGAAGAGGTAGCTCTCGCGCACCTCGGTGAACTCCGAGAGCTGCTTCAGAGCCCACTCCGCGCTGCCCGTTCTCGTGTGATCGCCCCCGTGCCGCAGCCGGTGCACGATCGTCATCATGCGCGGCGGGGGCGCGTCCGCGGCTTCGCCGTTGCCCGACGGCCTGGCGACGACCGCGAGCAGGCGCGAGAGCCGCTCGATGCGCGATACCAGCGCCGGATCGCGCGTCTGCCGGAACCAGTGATCGACTCGGCCGAGATGGCGCTTCATGGCGTCCTGGTCGGCGCGCATGACCGCGAGCTCCGCGAGCGCTTCGTGCAGCGTGCCCATGGTCAGCGGGTTCGCGCCCGCCTCGTACTCCTCACAGAGGCTCTCGAGCCGTCGTTCCGCCGTCGCGACGTCGCCGAGCGCCGCTTCGGCGCGTGACAGCTCGAGCGGGAGCGACAGGTTCAGCGCGCAGAACTTCAAGTCCTCGGGCGAGAGCCGTTCCAGCGCGGCGCGACAGGTGTCGCGGGCCTCGGCGTGCCTTCCGAGCGCGTTGTATGCAGCGCCGCGCAGAGCCTCGCCGCGGCTCCATCCGACGACCGCCATCGGCTCCTCGTCCTTGCCGAGCAGAGGGAGCGCTTCGCTCGGCGTTCCTCGGAGGACGTAGTACGCGGCGAGCGCGCGGTTGTACGCGAATCGAAGCGACGGCGTGTCCGCCGACATGCGCTTGAGCTGCTCGACGCAATCCTTCAGACCGACCGTGTCCCGCGTGCGGACGAATACCGTGACCAGCCCGCTGAAGGTCCACGTCTCCACTTGCCACGCGGTGCCGCGCTGGATCGCGTGCACTTCCACGCGCTCGCGGTACTTGTTGAAGAGCTCGAGGTTGCCGCGGTTCGCGTGATACATCATGCGCACCTGGTCGGCGCTCATGTCGTACTGCTTCAGCTTGAGCTGGTCGAGGCGCTCGGCGCACGCGGGCGCCTGCGAGTCGTCGCGCCAGCACTCCGCGACGCCGCGGGCGTAGAGCGCGCCGGCGAGGTAGAGCGCGTAGACGTTCTCGGGGAGGCCTTGCACGGCGTTCGGACGGTCCAGACGTTCGAGCATCTCGATCCATTGCGCGCGCGCGACTCCGACGCGGTCTTCCACCGTGGCGACCAGGTTCAGACAGAACCGATGCATGAAGGTGGCGACGTGATCGGGGCCGAGCGCGGTCATCGGCGCGAGCACCGAGGCGTATTTCTTGCCGAGCTTCGGATCGATGCAGATGGTGGCGACGCCGGTGAGGCAGGCGATGCAGTTGAACAGCATCATCAGCGCGTCCCGGAACTTCGGTACGCGGGGGTTCTTCGACCGCGTCGCGAACTTTGCGGCGGCGGCGCCGAGCGCGAGCAAGAGCCCCAGCTTTCGACCCAGAAAGCGACCGAGGAGGCGCGCGGTCCGGAGGCCGACGACCGACTCGAGCGCGTCCACCGCCCGCTCGCCGTATCGCACCGCGAGCCGCTTGTCGGCGTAATATCCGGCGAGCGCGAGCGGCGAGAGCACGGAGATGATCTCGTGCGCCGGCCGTCGTGCGCGCTCGAAATGGTCGAGCGCGACCTCGAGCGCGGGCGCGGCGGGGCCGACGTCGGCGAGATCCACCAGCGCGTAGTGTTGACCGGCCTTCGCGGCGACGGCGCTTCCGCCCTCCTCGTCGCCGCCGAGCAGCAGATGAACGCCGGCCCTGAGACGTTCGAGCTCGGAGATGCCGGGCGACGCGAGCAACCACTTGCCGAGGCGCAGGTGCGCGCGCTTCCGTCGCGCGTCCGGCAGCTCCCCGCGAAGCGCGCTGCGGAACGATTCGCGCGAGAAGCGGTAGCCTTCGAGCGAAGCGGCCAGGATGCCCTCGCGCACGAGCGCTTCGAGGCCGTCGAACAGGAGATGCCCCTCGATCTCGGCGAGCTCGACGCACATCTCGAGCGGAATCGGTCCTTCGCGCACGCTGAGCGTCTGCGCGAGCTCGCGAGCGTGCGGCGACAGCCGCGCGAAACGCGCCGTCTCCGCCTGGAAGCGGTTCGCCGGAAGGTTCGCGCTTTCGACGGATTGCGGCAGAACCCAGGTTCCTTCGACGAACGCGATCGTCCCGTTCTGCGTCAGGTGCTCGGCCAGGTCCATCGCGTGCGACGGATTGCCCTCGGTGCGCTGTTGCAGCAGATCGACGAGCCTCGCCAGGTACTGCACGTCGCCGAACACCGACCGGAACAGCTCGGTCATTTCGGTTTGCGACAGCGCCCCGAGCGCGACGCGAGTCGAGCCCTGTCCCAACGCCTGTACCGCGATGCTGAACGGCGCTCTGTCCGTGCAGGTGGCGGCGAGGATGAGCAGCTTGCGCTGGTCCGTCACGCGGCTGAGCGCCGCGAGCCACGCCGCGGAGGCCTCGTCGAACGTCTCGAAGTCGTCGGCGACGATCACGACGTGGTGTTCGCGCACGACGTCGGCGAACCAGTCGCGCAGCGCGGCCTGCACCCGCATACGACCTTCGCCGTGCGCCGCCGGCATCGGCGCGAGCCCTTCCACGGGGACGCCGAGGCGTTCGCGCAGCGCCGATGAAAGGTGCGCGAGCGTGCTCGCGTACGGAGCGGCCGCGGTGAGCGCCGAGGGGACCGCGTCGAGCAGCGCGAAGGCGTACTTTTGCGCGAGCTCGTGGGTCGCGGCGTCGGAGTGCGATTCGGCCGAGAGCACGACCGCGCCCGCGAGGCGCGCCTCGAGCGACACCTCGGAGAGCAACCGCGAACGGCCGAGCCCGCGGGGCGACTCGATCACGACGCTCGCGCCTCTGCCTTGCGCGGCTCGATCGAACGCAGCGCGGAGCGTGCGACGTTCCGAGGTTCGACCCACGAACGCGGGCCGGCCCAGATAGCTCGCCACGACGTGCCCCAGCTCCGAAGGAGGGAGCTCGGCGATGATCGTGAGGCGGTCGATGACGTCGGCGGCGTTCGTCGGTCGCGCGAGCGGATCGACGCTGAGGAGCGACTCGATGAGCGCCTCGAGCGGCCGAGGAAGATCGGGGAGATCTTGCCGTCCGAGCTCGGAGACGCGGCGCGACACCGGCCGCGGCCGTTCCTTCCAGAGCCCCGGGAGCTCGGCGAGCGTCCGTGCGGGAAACGCCTGACGCCCCGTGAACAAGAAGTAAGCGAGCGCGCCGAGGGAATAGAGGTCGGCGCGCTGATCGAGGAATCCGCCGTGCAGCGACTCGGGCGCGATGAACGGCGGCGTGCCGGCGATGTCCGGCGCCTTGCCGAACGAAGCCATCGTGCCGAAGTCGATGACCTTCACGTCGCCCTGCTGGGTGAGCCAGATGTTACGTGCGCTGAGATCGCGGTGGATCAACCGGCGCGCGTGCAAGAGCGCCAGACCCGAGGCGACGTCCCTCAAGATTCGACAGGCGTCCGCCCACGGCTTCGGAGCGAGCTTGGAGACGTCGCTGCCGTCGAGCAGTTCCATCGTGTAGAACGGCCCCTGGGCGTCGGCGGCGTAGTCGTACGCTTCGACGATGCACGGATGGTGCAAGCTCGCGAGCGTGTGATACTCGCGCTCGAAGAGCGCGACGTGGCGCGGGTTCGCCGTCTCGGACAGGCGCTTGAGAGCGAGCTTTCTCCCGCTGACCTGGTCTTCGACGCTCCAGACCGACGCCATGCCGCCGCTGCCGAGCGGCGCGATGACGCGGTAGCGATCCGCGACGAAGCCCTTCCGCGATTCGCGCGGACGAAAACTCTGAGAATGGCGCGGGACGTCGCGCGTGTTCCGGTCCGTTACACCATCCCTACCGTGCATCGTCAGTGAACGGGGTCGTCGGCGACCTTCGCCGTCGTCCCGCCGCTCTGGTAGCTCCGGTGCCACTCGGCGAGGCCCGGCGGATCACGGTCCTTCGAAGGATGATAGCCGGGGGTCAGATAGCGGACCAAAGTGGGCACCAGTTCCGTCCCGACCTCGAGGCGCACCTTCGCCCGCCGGAGCCGCGAATCGAGGCGCCCGGCGTAGCCGTCGACTTCGAGCATGTACGTGACGACCTGCGCCATGTCGGCGTAAGTCTTGCGCATCGCGGCCACGAGCCCGCGCGCGCGGAGCCGGTAATCCTTCGTGACCGCGCTCAGCACGTCGAACGCCACGTGACGGTGCTCGAGCTCCTCTGCCGCGTGCCACAGCATCATGGCCGCGAAGTGCTCGTCGGCGCCGTCGAGCCACGCCTTCTGCTTCTTGAAGAGGACGCGAGCGAGCTCCGCCGTGATCTGCTCGTAGCCGGCGGTGTACGCGAGCCGCCACTCGAGCGGATCTTTCTGTCTGCTCGTGACCAGCGATTGTTGGATGTCGTACTCGAACCGTTCGAGCTCGGGGTAGCGCTTCCGGAGCAGCATGCAGTAGCGCTTGTGCTGTCGCGAGTGGTTCGCTTCCTGCGCGCAGAAGGCCAGGGCGTCGGCCTTGAGACGGCCGTCTTCGAGCTGCTCGGCGCCGCGCCGGATCGCGTCGATGAAGTAAGGCTCCAGGTACGGGAGCGCGAGCTGGAACGCGTTCAGGGTGTGGCTCAGCTCCGGCAGATTCGGATTCCAGAGACCACCCACGCTCCGCTCGATTTCGAAGCTGGGGACGCGAACTCGTATGTTGGATTCGGCCATGACCATCCTCTTCGGGCGCCCACTCGAGTGGAGCTGCGCGGGTCGGCGATGACGACCGGGCGCATCGCTCGAGTCTCCGAACGTACCACGAATCGTTCGCGCTTCGAGTGAGCGCGCGAAACGACCTCGCCGATCGATCTATCTGTATTCCGTACGACTAGGGCTCGGGATGATTCCACACCGTGGCGCTTTTCCGCCGGCTTCCGCCCCCCTGCAAAGTGCCGCAAAGTCAATTGCCGCAGACCGGCGTGGTTCGCGGCAGCATGTATGGCGTTCTCCGCGGCTCTCTTGCCGTGTAGCTCCGACGACGACGGCGGCGGTGCTAATTACAGGAGGGGTTGCTCGCGATGTCCTCGAGGCCCTGATTGAAATGTGCGTCGTAGAAGTCGGTGGCGGCGTTCAAATCGACGCAGTCGCTGACCAGGCGGTAACCCCACGCCACGACGGCGAACGTCTTCGGGAGGGCCGAATATTGCGTCGAAAGGGTGCGCGGGAGACGGTTCACGAGCGCGTCCAGCGCGGCGGACGTGCCTCCCTGCCCCGCGTCGCCCGCATTCGTTGCGTCCGCTGCGTCGAGCTCCGCTTTCGACCGATACAGGAACACGATGCCGCCGTGCTCCAGGTTGTGCACCCAGTTTTCGGGGGCCACGACGTCGTCGTGAACGCCCCACGTGGCCCAGCACGGGTTGTGATCGCCGCCGGTCGGCGGAGGGTCGGGGTAGTCGATGGGCCCGAGCACGTGGTTCGCGCTCGTCGGCGGAATGTGCTGCTCGCAAACGCCGCAGCGATCGCAAATGGTGCCGGTCTCGGGCTTCGGCGCAGGCGGCGCGCTCGACGAGGAGCACCCCGCCGCCGTGCAGGCGACGAACGTAACGACGAACGCCGTCGCGCAGCGGGGCATCCGGGTGCGGGCTTCAGTCTGGCAAGGCATCGTGGACATAGTCGAACGCGTCGTCGAGGCTGGTCGGGCCGTTGGGGGCGAGGTTGCCGGTGCTCCGGTATTCGATCCGCATCGTCGGGAGATCCACGACGAGGGCAGTTTCGCGAATGCCGAAATCGTTCAGGGTGGAAAGCTCGTAGCCTTTCGCGTCGATGACGCTCGTGACGCGGAGCTCGTGAGTCGTGATCCAGGCGTCGAGGTGAGCCCGGTCGGCGGGTGCGGCCTGGATGGACGTCGAGCCGAGCACCTCGACGACCGCGGCGCCTTCGCGTTCGGCGGGCGCCGCGCGTGCGGCAAGTACGGTTGCCGCATGATTGCACCCCGGGCAGTCGAAATCCGCGAGATGCACGAGCGCCAGGCGCTCGCCGGAGCGCCGCAGATCGTCGCTCGAGTACGGCGTGAAGGGCCCGTCCGAGACGAGCCCCGCATCCGCGTCGCGCTCGACGTATCCCACCCAGCGGAGGAACGGCAGCGTCTCGCCGACGTGCGTCCCGTAAGGGCCCACCGGGTAGCCCGGGGGCGGCCGCTCCGCGTCCGGAATGGCCGCTTCCGCGGCGTCGGCGACGGCGGCGGTTACGTCGATGGAGACGTCGACCGGCGTCGCGGAGTCCGGCGTCGCCGCATCCGCTACTCTGCGCGAGGGGTTCGTGCTCGCCTCCGTCGCCGCGGCGTCGCTCGAGCGATGCACGACGGGAACGAAGACGTCGCGGGGTGGACGCACTCCTGCTTCGCGCGGCGTCGCGTCGGGGCCGGCGTCGACCGCAAGAGACGGCGCGGTCGCTCGAGCGCAGCCGAGCGGGAGCAGCGCGGCTCCGGCCGTCACGAACGCGCTCACGTCCCAGCCTGGCATCCGCGACGCTAGATAGCCGATTTCCGTGGTCACTCCATGGAGGCCCTTCACTTTGCGCCGGGCCGTATTCCGAAACCCGGAGAAACGGCCGGATCCAGGTCAATTGCGGTAGCGCTGTGCCCCTCCGTCGGCTAGGACGCGCCCTGCCCGAACCCTGGAGCCGCCGTGAACGAATCGAGAGAGCACATCCGTAACATCGCCATCATCGCCCACGTCGATCACGGCAAGACGACGCTCGTCGACGCCATGCTCAAGCAGACCGGAGTGTTCCGCGCGAACGAGGCCGTCGCCGAACGGGTGCTCGACTCGAACGATCTCGAACGCGAACGGGGTATCACCATCCTGGCGAAGAACGCCTCGATGACCTGGAAGGGCTACAAGCTCAACATCATCGACACGCCCGGCCACGCCGATTTCGGCGGCGAGGTCGAGCGCACGTTGAAGATGGCCGACGGCGCGCTCCTTCTCGTCGACGCGGCGGAGGGTCCGCTGCCGCAGACGCGGTTCGTGCTCTCGAAGGCCCTGGAGCTCGGGATGACGCTCATCGTCGTCATCAACAAGGTCGACCGTCCCGACGCTCGCCCCGACGTCGTCCTCGACGAGGTGTTCGCGCTGTTCTGCGATCTGGAGGCGAGCGACGCGCAGGCGGACTTCCCGGCGATCTTCGCCATCGGCCGCGACGGCGTGGCCATGCGCAAGCTCGACGACCCGCGCGTCTCCCTCGAGCCGCTGCTGGAGACCATCGTCGAGAGGATCCCGGCGCCGAAGGGTGATCCGGAGGCGCCGCTGTCGCTGCTCGTGCACGACGTGCACCACGACGACTACGTCGGCCGTCTCGCGATCGGCCGCGTGCACCAGGGGCGCATCGGCACCGGTCGTCAGGTCGCGCTCTTGCAGGAGCGCGGAGAGAAGGTGGGTCGCGTCGCGCAGGTGTATTCGTTCGAAGGACTTCGCCGCGTGAAGGCCGATGTCGCGGAAGCGGGCGACATCGTCGCCGTCGCGGGCTTCGAGGACGTGCAGATCGGCGACACCATTTCCGATCCCGAGCACCGCACGCGGATGGCGCGCATCGTCGTCGAGCAGCCGACTATCAAGATCACCTTCCGCGTGAACGACTCGCCCTTCGCCGGACGCGTCGGCAAGTGGGTCACCTCGCGCCACGTGAAGGAGCGCCTGGAGCGCGAAGCGAAGCGCAACATCGCGCTGCGCGTGGACGCCACCGAGGAGCCGGACGCCTTCGTCGTGTCCGGACGCGGAGAGCTCATGCTCGCGATCCTCGCCGAGACGATGCGGCGCGAGGGCTACGAGTTTGCCATCGGCATGCCCGAGGTCGTCACGCGGGAAGAAGGTGGCGTGCTCTACGAGCCGTACGAGCGCGTCGTGGTCGACATCCCCGATACGTACGTCGGAGCGGTGACGACGCGCCTCGGCGAGCGGCGCGGTCAGATGCTCAAGATGCACAGCCCGACGCACGGTCGCTCCAGGCTCGAGTTCCGCACGCCGTCGCGCGGGCTCATCGGGTTCCGCTCCACGTTCCTCACGGAGACGCGGGGCACCGGTCTACTGAACACGCTCTTCGACGGCTGGGAGCCGATGGGCGGCGTCATGCTCCGCAGGCCGAGCGGCGCCATCATCTCCGATCGCGCCGGGACCGCGACGCCGTATGCGCTCTTCCACGTACAGCCTCGCGGCGTGCTCTTCATCGATCCGGGCATCGAGGTGTACGAGGGCATGATCGTCGGAGAGCACAACCGCCCCCAGGACCTCGACGTGAACGTCACGCGGGAAAAGAAGCTCACCAACATCCGCGCCGCGGGTCGTGACGAGAACGTCATCCTCTCGCCGCCCCAGCGCCTCACGATCGAGTCGGCGCTCGAGTTCGTCGATCGCGACGAGCTCGTCGAGATAACGCCGGACTCCGTCCGCGTGCGCAAACGCGTGCTCGACACGAACAAGCGTCCACGCAGAGACGATTGAGCGCTCGTCCATCCGTGGCGGCTGTCGGCCGAATCGCCCCCCACGTCGGGTGAGGGACGATTCGCCCTGGCGCTTGCCATCGATCTGACGAGCGCTCGGGACTTGTTTCTGTGGGTCGCGTGACTTCGTCACGCTCCTAGCGAGCAGACAGGTTGTTTGGGTTTGCTGCCGCCACGCGCGTTGCCATTCGACGTCAGTGGGCCTTGGGGTCGTGCGCCGTGTGTGGACGCTTACGATTCGGCGGTACGCACCGAGGAGCGACGTGTAAATACGGTAACAAACCTGGCTTGTCGGCTTTACTGAGCTGACGCCGCTTGCTAAGCGCGTGAGAGCGGCGCAGGCGGTCTCTGCTTAGGCAAGGCGGTTGGTTATGCGATCACGATCGTTTCGTGTGGGGGCGGGATTATTCGCGGTACTGGCGGCGATCGGTTGCTCCGCCAAGAGCGGCGGCAGCGGATTCAACCAGGGCGACATCACCGGGACGTCCGGCGCGTCCGGGACCGCGGCGAACACGTCGAATGGCGGCAGCAGCGGAAGCTCGCCCGCTTTCCAGACCGCGCCGGATCCGACGACGACCATGACGCCGTTCATCATGCCGCCGTCGCAGGTGGACTCCGGGGTGAACAGCAAATGCGGCGCCGTCGAGGTCCCCGCCGGTATCGAGATGACGGAGACGGTGGTCGACGTCCCCGGGAACGTGCTCTTCGTCTTCGATCAGTCGGCCAGCATGAACGACATGTGGAACGGCACCACGAAGATCCAGGGCGCCATCGACGCCATCAACATGGCCTTCGACCCGGTGAAGGACAAGCTGAGCGCCGGCGTGGTTTTCTTCCCCCACGTCGATCCGACGACGGGGCAGAGCGGTTGCGACTGGGCCGCCAACTGGCTCAACTGCTTGCTCACCCTCCCCACGACCACGATCTGCCTGGACGTGGATCCCATCGGCACGCCGCCGCAGATCCCGATCCAGGCGGGTCCGGCGTTCCTCAACGCATGGAACGCCTACTGGGCTCCCCCGGTCGCCGCGAAGGGGGCCGGAACTCCGACGGAGAAAGGCATGCTCGCGGGTGAGGCGGCGCTCATGACGCCCCCGCCCGGAAACACCGTCATGGTCCTCGTCACGGACGGCGCCCCGACGTGCGGCATGAACGAACAGGCGCCTGCGCAGCGCCTGCTCCAGAAGAACATCAAAACCTACGTCATCGGTCTGCCCGGCGCGGCCGGCACCGCCGTCCTCGACAACGTGGCCATCGCCGGGGGCACGGCCCCGGCGGGCTGCACCCAGAACTGCTTCATCTCGCCCATGGATTCGGCGGCGTTGCAGATGGTGTTCTCGAACATCGCGACCACCGTCGTCACCACCATGAAGAAGGTGTCGATCAAGGACTGCAACTTCCAGCTGACGCCGCCCGGCAACGCGAACCCGTCGGACGTCCATCTCATCGTCACCGACACGACGAGCAACATGCAGTACGAGGTGCCGCAGATGGCGACGAACGGCTGGACGCTTTCCGCGGACTACAAGACGGCCACGCTTACCGGCTCGATCTGCGACGGGGCAAAGAGCGGCGCCTACTCCAACTTCAGCTTCCAGTACGGCTGCGTCATGGTTCCCCCGCTTCCTATCCGCTGAGGCTGTAAAAAGTACTGCTCGGTTCGTGACGGGACGGTGAACAATCCGTCGAAGAATCGCTGTGTTAGGGGCAGCGCGAGCCTGCCGCACCGGGGCTGTGCAAGACTTTGTCGGTCCCCATGCAGTCCTCTCACAACATCGTCATTCGCGAAGCCACTCCGTCCGATGTGCCCCGCCTCGTCGAGCTGAACCACGCCGCGTACCCCGACCTCATCGTCGACGACGCGGTCTACAGCCCCGCTCAGATCGCGGCGCACATCGCCTGCTTCCCCCGCGGCCAGCTCGTCGGGGAGATCGACGGCAGGATGGTCGGCGCGCTGTCGACGTTCATACCGCCGGCCTCGATCCCGGTATTGAAGCAGCACACGTGGCTCGGCATCACCGACGGCGGCATGTTCCTCCGTCACGACCCGGCGGGGAAAACGCTCTACCTTGCGGACATTTACGTGGACCCGAGCGTCCAGCGCCGCGGCGTCGGGCAGGTGCTGTACGGCGCGCTCCAGGGGCTTTGCCGGTCGCTCGACCTCGAACACGTGGTCGCCGGCGGCCGTCTGTGGGGCTACGGCGCCGTCGCGGATCGAATGTCCGCCGAGGAGTACGTCGACCAGGTCGCGCGCGGCGCGATGAAGGATCCGGTCCTGTCGTCCCAGTTGCGAGCAGGTTTCGTCGTGCGCGGCGTGCTGAAGGACTACCTCCACGACTGGCGAAGCAAGAACTACGCGACGTTGCTCGAGTGGGTGAACCCGGCGTGTGCGTCACGCGCCGCGTCGTCCCGCGCCGGCGACGAGAAGCCGGTCCGTTCCCTGGTCGGCCCGGCGCGCTGAGCTGACGACCGCGAGCGCCCCACGAGGCGACCACGCCTTCGTGGCGCTCGACGACGAACACAGCAACGGTGCGTGCCGCGCCTTCTGTCGCTCCGCTACCGCACGGTCGGCGGGGGTCGATTGGTCCGCGTCTTGCTGACCATCGCGCCGCAAACGAAGGGAGGAGCTCTCATGGAAAACATTCTCGAGCTCACGAAGTTTGCGTTCCAAGGGGATACCGTGCAGCGGCTCAGCTCCGTGCTGCACGAATCACAGAGCGCCACGCGCAGCGGGATCGAGGCAGCCATCCCCGCGTCGCTCGCCGGCCTCGCGGCCCACGCGGCGTCGGAGCAAAAGGCCGCGGACCTGCTCGGAACATTTCGCGGTGGCGACTTTCCCCACGCCGACGCCAACGAAGTGACCAAGATGGTGGACGATCCCGTCGCGACGGCGCGGCTGGCCGAGTCCGGGCAGGGGTTTTTGAGTCGTTTGTTCGGGGGCCGGCTGAGCGGCATCGTGGAGGCGCTCTCCGGTCAGGCCGGAGTGAGTCGCGCTTCCGCGTCGACGTTGCTCGGCCTCTCCGCGCCGCTGGTGCTCGCCGTCGTCAGCAAGGAAGCCGAAAGCCGAAACCTCGACGCGCGCGGGCTGTCTCGATTTCTCGCGGAGCAAGGGCGCCGCGCGTCCGGCGCGCTGCCCGCGTCGATCAGCACCATGCTCGGCGCGATTCCGGGCTTCAGCGCGCTCGGGCAGGCCGGCGAGGGAGCGGCCGCGCCCGCGCCGAACGCGGGCGAAGGCGTCGTCGAGCGCGCGGAGCAGGCGATGGGCCGAGCGCGCGACCGGGCAGGAAGCGCCGTCGGAGACGCTTCGCGCCGTGTCCAGGATTACTACGAGCGTTCGTCGCACCGTGCCGGCGCGGCGCACGCGGAAGATCGGCGTAGGTTGGGGTGGTTGCTGCCGGCGCTGGTGCTCGTGGCCCTGGCTGCTTTCTTGCTGCTCCGGCTGCGAGCCGTCCATGAAATGGCGCGGGCTTCGAGGCCGCAGATCGTGGTTTTGTCGCCCGCGACCGGCGCCACGGCTCTCGAGACGTACGTCGCGGGCTCCGAACCGACGCCGCGGCGCTTCTCGCTGAGCGGCGTGGACTTCGCGACCGCGTCGTCGGCGATCGCCAGCAGCCCGATCCTCGATGGCGTCGCTCGGACGCTGAAGGCGCATCCGTCGGCTACGGTTCGTATCGAGGGCCACACGGACAGAACGGGTACGCCGGCGGCCAACCAAGCGCTCTCCAAGACGCGCGCCGAAGCGGTGAAGAGCTATCTCGTCGCGCAGGGCGTCGACGCGAACCGCATCGAGGCGGTGGGACGCGGCGCCGAGGAGCCGATCGTCGACACCGACGAAGCGAATCAGGAGAATCGACGCGTGGACATCGTCGTCGTGCATCGTTGAGAAGGACGTTCGCGTCGGATGCTCCGGTGCTCCCGACGGTTCACCGGAGATCCGACGCGGAGCGTAGCTCGACGACGTGGGTGCGCGCGCGCGAGCTACGCTAGAACATGATCGTCTGCAAGCCGATCTCGATGGCGTTGCCGACCAGATCGGGGCCGCCCGCGTCCTGTATGTCGGTGTGGCGGAAGCCGACGAGCCCGCGCATCGCCGCGCCCTTCACCACGTAAGCGACGTGGCCTTCTATCTGCGACCACTTGGTGCCGCCGTCCCAGGCGCGCTGGTAGCGCACCATGGGTTGGAACCCGCCGGGGCCGACCTTCGGCGTCAGATAGCTGGCGAGCAAGAAGAACATGTTCTTGGTCGGCTCGTAATCGCCGCTGAAGTGATAGTACGCGCCTTCGCCGGTGATCGTGCCGCTGTCGCCGAGCCTGAACTCGGCGAGCAGATCCGCGTTCACGTCGCTGTAGTTCGCCTTCGGCGCCGGGCCCGTCGTGTTGCCCATCGCGTCCGTCGGGGCCGTGCCGACGCTGCCGTCGTGCTTGTACTGCGCGCCCACGCCGATGCTGAGGACGTCCTTCTCGCCGTAGAACGTGCTCGAGCCCCAAAGCCCCGGCTCGCCGCCGATGGGCGACGCTGCAAGGCGCCCGGAGAAGAGCGGGCTCTCTCCCGGGTTGTTCAAATTCATCATGCTCACGAAGTACTTGAACACGCCGGTGCCCCCGATGTCGCCCCAGATGTCGGCGCCGATGTTGCGGCCGAAGGGCCCTTCCATCGGTGTCGAGGCCCGGGTTGTCCCTCCCACCGAGAAGACGCCCGGATACGTCCATGGGCTGATGAAGAACGGCCCGCTGAAGTTCGTGCGATCGACCGGGACGAGCGACTGCCCCGCCCAGATGTGAAACTCGTCCATGAAATCGAGCTGCACGATGGCGTCCTCGACTTGCACGTAGCCCGTCGGGTTGTCCGCGAGCGCATTCGCCGCCAAGTTCAGCGTCCAGCCGACGAGCTTGTGCACCTTGCCGCTCGTGTGGAGCTCGCCGTACACGGTGTCGAAGCGCTGGTCGTTCAGCTTCTTCGGATCGGTCGAGCCCTGGAACGCCATGCCGACGCGGAGCCAACCCCCGACGTCGATCGACGGAAGCTTTTCTTCCTTCGGCGGTTCGGGCGGCGGCGCGTCGGCGATCGGCGGTGGCGGCGGCGCAGCGGCCGCCG
>DASZVB010000055.1:0-87960 GCA_035547195.1 Polyangiaceae bacterium | reverse complement strand
CGGGGGATGGGAGGCATCCCCCGCTCGCCCCCTGTCGCGCAAAGCGCGAGCGAGCAGCGCAGCCGGAGGCGAGCAGCGCAAGCGAGTGTTCCGCACCGACCCACGCCAACAAACCAAAAAAACTCACAACGCCAAAGCCGTCTCTCGAACAATGTCCCCCTCTGAGGGAGCGGGGATAGAATGCGCGAGCGAGCCCCCGCAGCCAGCGGCGAGGAACGCAAGCGAGGGCCCCGCGCATGCTCCCGTTCGATTCAGCCGCCGCGCCGCCCCGCCATCGCGGTCGCATAGAAGACGACGAGCGCAAGCCATAGGCATGTCGCGAATCCCAGGTGGATGACCTGCATCCAGCCCGGCGCGGAGAGCAGGATGTTGGCGACGCCGGCCGCGACCTGCGTGAAGACGAGCGCGATGACGAGGGTGGCGCCGCGTTCCACCTCGGGGCGAGGGCGGATTTCTTTGGTCTTCCACGCGATGGCGACGAAGAGCACCGCGGACGAGAACGCAACGAGAGGATGCACGGCGCGCAACCGCTCGATGAGGGACGCCGTACCGGCGTGATCCGCGGAGAGGCGTTCGGTAACCGTACGGCTCGTGTTGACGGGATACAAGGTGTCGCCCAGCGCGGTGATGGCGCCGGTGACGGAGACCGCGAGCGCCGCGACCAGCGACGTCACGAGCGCCCAGTCGAGACGACACGACGGCCACCAACGCCGTGGCAGCGCGTGGCGCGCGGTCCACGCGGTCAGCGCGATCGAGCCGGCGAGCAAACTGGTGTTCACGAGATGCACGGCCATGACCACGGCGCGGGCAAAAGAAGTATTTTCGCCGACCAGACGGAGCAAGACGAGCGCCGCGCCGACGAGGGATTCGACGATCATCAGCACGACGGCCGCGCTCGCGAAGCGCCGCGTGACGTGCCCCTTCGGAAAACGGCGGCGCGCGAGCAAGGCGATGCCGACGACGAACAGCAGCGACAGCGCCGACGTGAGTCGATGAGAAAGCTCGATGGCCGTGGCGAGCGTCCTCGGCAAGTGGACGATTTCGCCCTGGCAAGTCGGCCAGTGCTGCCCGCAGCCCGCCCCCGAGCCCGTGATGCGGACGACGGCGCCGAAGAGCACGACGGCGACGGTGTACGCGAGGACTCCCCACGCGAGGCGCTCGAACGCGGTGCGTTCCGGCGTGGCGTGCGCCTCGGCGGGCGACGACAGCGAAAGGGACGGCGTCGAGCCGGTCATTTTACGCGGGGAGCGTACGCGGCGCGCGCGCGATGCGCCATCCCGCTGGATGCGGCGGATCGAGCCGTTTCGGCCCGGTCCTGGGGCGAGAACGGCCGTCGCGGCCCGCAGGACGTCTTGCAATATTGAGAACTTCGGAGGTTGTCGGTATACCCGCGGCCGTCGCGCCGGTTCTGCCCTCGTTGCCGACGCCGAAATCTCGGAGATCCGAATGGCTCAAGTCCACCTCCCGCTCGCTCCCCAGCGCAGCTTCGGCCAGACCAGTCGCCGCGACGCCTGGTGGCTCAATCCGCTGCTCGTCTTCCTCGGTCTGACCGCCTTCATCGTGTACGTCTCGTGGGCGGGGATGCAGAACGACCACTACTGGTACGGCGGGTACCTGTCGCCGGTGTACTCCCCGGAGCTCTGGGGGAAGTCGCCGCACGCGATCTTCGGCGGTCCGCAGCCTCCCTGGTGGCCGAGCTTTTTCACCGGGCCGCTCGCGTACACGCCCGCGCTCCTCATTTTGATCGCGCCCGCGGGCTTTCGGCTGACTTGCTACTACTACCGCGGCGCTTACTACAAATCCCACTGGCTCTCGCCGCCCGCGTGCGCGGTGGGCAAACCGCACAAGAAGTACACCGGCGAGCGCGCGTTCCCGCTCATCTTGCAGAACCTGCACCGCTACTTCATGTACGTCGCGGTCTGCTACCTCTTCATCCTCGCGCACGACACGTACAAGGGGATGTGGTTCACGAACGCGAGCACGGGGCAGGAGGAGTTCGGCATCGGCGTCGGCACCATCGTGCTCGCGTTGAACGTCACGTTCCTCAGCCTGTACACGTTCGGCTGCCACTCGTTCCGCCACGTCATCGGCGGATTCAAGGACATCCTGTCGCGCGCTCCGGTGCGCCAGAAGCTCTACGGTGTGGCGACCAAGTGCAACGCCAGGCACCAGCAATGGGCCTGGACGAGCCTGGTGTGGGTCGGCTTCACGGATTTCTACATCCGCATGTGCTCGATGGGCGTGTTCACCGACTGGAGGATTATCTGACGATGAGCTCACACGACGTCATCGAGCACGACGTTCTCGTCGTCGGGGCAGGCGGAGCGGGCTTGCGCGCCGCCATCGAGGCGGCTGCGTCCGGCGTGCGCGTCGCCCTGGTCTGCAAGTCCCTCCTCGGCAAGGCGCACACCGTCATGGCCGAGGGCGGCATGGCCGCTTCAATGGGCAACGTGGACGATCGCGACAACTGGCGCGTCCACTTCGCCGACACGATGCGCGGCGGCCAGTACTTGAACAACTGGCGCATGGCCGAGCTCCACGCGAAGGAAGCTCCGGATCGCGTGAAAGAGCTCGAGGCCTGGGGCGCGATCTTCGACCGCACGAAGGACGGCCGCATCCTGCAGCGCAACTTCGGCGGGCACCGGTATCCGCGTCTGGCTCACACGGGCGACCGCACCGGCCTCGAGATGATCCGCACCTTGCAGGATCACGGCATCCATCAAGGCATCGACGTCTTCATGGAAACGACGATCGTGCGCCTGCTGAAGGATGGCGATCGCATCTCCGGGGCGTTCGCGTACGAGCGCGAGCACGGGCGCTTCAAGGTCTTCAAGGCCAAGGCCGTCATCCTGGCCACGGGCGGTATCGGTCGCGCGTTCAAGATCACGAGCAACAGCTGGGAGTACACGGGCGACGGGCAGACGCTCGCGTTTCACGCCGGCGCGGCGCTGAAGGACATGGAGTTCATTCAGTTCCATCCGACGGGCATGGTCTGGCCGCCGAGCGTGCGCGGCATCCTGGTGACCGAAGGCGTGCGCGGCGAGGGCGGCGTCCTGCGGAACAAGGACGGCAAGCGGTTCATGTTCGACGACATCCCGGAGAACTACAAGAACCAGACCGCCGACAGCGAAGAGGAGGGCTGGCGCTACACCCAGGGCGACAAGAACAGCCGCCGGCCGCCCGAGCTTCTCACGCGCGACCACGTCGCGCGCAAGATCCAGAAGGAAGTCCGCGAGGGCCGCGGCAGCCCGCACGGCGGCGTGTTCCTCGACATCGCCTGGATCGGCACCCGTCTTTCGAACGGCGAGGAGCACATCAAGAAGAAGCTCCCCAGCATGTACCATCAGTTCAAGGAGCTCGCGGGCGTCGACATCACGAAAGAGGCGATGGAGGTCGGCCCGACGACGCACTACGTGATGGGCGGCGTCCACGTCGACGGCGACAGCCAGATGACGACGGTGCCGGGACTCTTCGCCGCCGGCGAAGTGGCGGCGGGGCTCCACGGCGCGAACCGCCTCGGCGGCAACTCGCTCTCCGATCTGCTCGTCTTCGGACAGCGCGCCGGCGCCTACGCCGCGAAGTTCGCGAAGGAGAACGGCGCCGTCGGGATCGACGAGGCCCAGGTCGACGCGGCGGCGAAGTTCGCGCTCGCGCCGTTCGAGCGGTCGAGCGGCGAGAACGCGTTCGTGATCCAGAAAGACCTGCAGGAGACGATGCAGGAGCTCGTCGGCATCGTCCGCCTCGAGGCCGAGATGCAACAGGCGCTCGGGAAGATCGAGCAGCTCTGGGCGCGCGCGCGAAAAGTCGGTTGCGACGGTAACCGCGACTACAACCCCGGCTGGCACACCGCGCTGGATCTGACGAACCTGCTCACCGTCGCGGAGGCGGCGACCCTTTGCGCCATCGACCGCAAAGAGAGCCGCGGGGGTCACTTCCGGGACGACTACCCGGACAAATCAGAGGCGTTCGCGAAGCACAACACGTTCATTCGACGCGGGCCCGGCGGAGAGATGGTGCTGTCGCGCGAGCCCATCGCCGACATGCGCGACGACCTGAAGCAGATCATCGAGGAGCAGAAGAAGTAGATGGCAAAAGTCACCTTCCGGATCTCACGCGGCGACGTCAAAGACGCAAAATTCGTCGATTTTCAGACGGACGTCAGCGAGGGCATGGTCGTCCTCGACGCCGTTCACCAGATCCAGGCGGAGAGCGCGCCGGATCTCGCCGCGCGCTGGAACTGCAAGGCAGGCAAGTGCGGATCGTGCTCCGCGGAAATCAACGGCATGCCGCGCCTGATGTGCATGACGCGCCTCAGCGACATCGATCTTTCCATGCCCGTCATCATCGAACCGATGCGCGCCTTCCCGCGCATCAAGGATCTGGTGACCGACGTGAGCTGGAACTTCGAGGTGAAGAAGAAGATCAAGAAGTTCACCCCGCGGAAGCCGGACGCCCCGGACGGCACCTGGCGCGTCAAGCAAGAGGACGTGGATCGCCCGCAGGAGTTCCGCAAATGTATCGAGTGCTTCCTGTGCCAGAACGTCTGCCACGTGCTGCGCGACAGTCACAAGCACGCGGAGTTCGCCGGACCGCGGCACTTCATCTTCGCGGCTCAGCTCGAGATGAACCCCATCGACGCGGCGGATCGCATCGACGAGATCCGCGGCGAGATGGGCATCGGCTATTGCAACATCACCAAGTGCTGCACGAAGGTGTGCCCCGAGCACATCACCATCACCGACAACGGCATCATCCCCCTGAAAGAACGCGTCGTAGACAAGTTCTACGACCCGCTCTCCCGGATGTTCCGAGTCTTCTCGCGTAGAGAAACCCCCGGCGGCTAAAAAATCGAACGGCATCAGAGCGCGCCGTCTCCAAAAGCCCGGTGGCTCGATCGCGAAGACCGCGTGCCCAGATGACCGGGTGAGGCGCGGAGGCGTGCGAACGCACGCCGAGCACCGAGAGCGGTCAGATGGGCGCGCGCTCGAAGCGAGCGGGCCACCGTGGTTGCCGGTGGCGACTACGCGGCAGACGTGGCGCTCGAAGCGAGCGGGCCACCGTGGTCGTAGGTGGCGACTACTTCGCAGAAACCGGAAGAATCGGAGCCCAGATCAGGCGCTCGAGCAGCCCGTCGTCGATCATCATTCCTCGGTCGGAGAAGTAGAGCGCGTTCGTGCCTTCGGCTTCGCGCTGCTCTCCGACGAAGATGATGGGCTGGCCCTCGCCGTTGTAGCCCAGCTGAACGATGGCGTTCTTGAGCCAGCGGCCGCCCCCTTCGAATTCGAGATCCTGAGGAAGGGTATAGAAGCCCTCGGAGCGGAGGGGTTTCAGCGTGCGCGCCCATGTCGGCGACCGCAACGGCGTCGTCGGCTCGCCCCAGAACCAGCGATTGTTCCGGTTCTGGCCAGGCCGTACGACGAACTTCACCCCGCCGTTCGACGGCTGCCCGATGTACACGAGCACGCCCGCCGGGAAGGCGGATTCTTGCCCCGGATAGGGTTCGGTAGTTCGGTATAGGCCGGGATCGGGCAGGTCGAGCATTGAAGGTTCTCCTCGGCGCGAGGCGCGCGCGGGGCCCGGAATGTAGCCCAGCTCCGTTCGAGCACAAGGGTCCAAAGCGGCTCGTTCGGGCACGATTCGGTGACGACACCGTCTTCGCGCGACACCGGCGCGGGAGGGTATAAGTAGCGCGTGACTTCTCACCCGAGGCGCTTCGTGGCGCTGACGCTCCTCTCTCTGTGTGCCGCGTGCGAGGCCCACGCCGGCAGCGGCTCCGGCTACATCGCGGAAGCGGGCCCGATCCCCCGTCCCGCGGGTCCGATGGATCGGACGCAGGCCGAGCGCTACGTGCTCGCATTGGTCAATCACGATCGCCAAGAAGCCGGCCTCTCGGTGGTGCAATGGGACGAGGTCGCTGCGGTCGCCGGGCGCCGTCACGCCGACGACATGGCTCGTCACGGCTACACGGCGCACTGGGGCACCGACGGCTCCGTCCCCGAGGAGCGGTACACCGAGGCCGGCGGCGTGCATCTGTCGTTCGAGAACGCCGCGTGCTTCTTCGACGGCACGGCGCGGGACGTCGACGCCGCGGCGAAGTACGACCCGGTGGAGCTCGAGAAGATCGAGACGGCCTTCATGGCGGAGACGCCGCCGAACGACGGGCATCGGCAGAACATCCTGAAGCCCCACCACACGCATTTCGGCGTCGGGCTGGCCATGCCGGTGGGGTTGAAGCAGCCGTGCATGTCGCAGGAGTTCGTCGACGAGTACGGCAGCTACGGACCTTTGCCGCGGCGCGCCCACGTGGGCCAGGGCGTCACCGTGCAGGGCGAGGTATCCGCGCCGGCGAAGTTCGGCGCCATCGGCGTCGCGCGCATCGATCGGGCGACGCCGCTCAGCGTCGAGCACCTGAACAAGACGTACACGTACCCGATGCCCGCGCCGTTCGTCTTGTACACCCCTCCGGGGTTCAAGACGCCGAAGCCCGTCCAGGTGCAGGGAAACCGGTTCACCATCGACGTGCCGCTGTCGGATCACGGCCAGCCGGGTCGCTACGAAATCAGTGTCTGGGCGTCGTTCCCCGGCAGCGCCCAGCTCGGCATGGTGAGCTTGCGGGTCATCGACGTGGAGTAGAGCCGCAACATTCTTGGCATTCGCCGAAACCGGGGGGACACGGGCGGCTGGAAACTGTGTCGTTCTCGCTCCCGGTGATAACAGACCAGGGGCTTGAGCCTCGTCGGGCAAATCGTCGAAGACCGGTACCGGCTGATGGAGGTCGTCGGCTGCGGAGGCCACGGCTTCATCCACCGTGCGCTCGAGAAGAGCACCGGCCGTGAGCTCGCGATCAAGATACTCCGCGACGACGTCGCGGGGTCCGCCGAGCTCGAGGCGCGCCTCGAGCGGGAGTACGCGGCGCTCATCGAGCTCGAAGGAACGGCCGCTCCCGCCGCCTACGGCCTGCATCGTCACAACGGCGCTCGTTGCCTTTCCATGGAGCTGCTGCGCGGCCAGGACCTCGACGACTACCTCCGCGACATCGAGGCGCAGGGCTACCGGATGGAGGTCCGCACGCTCGTCGAATTCATCGGGCCGATCATCGCGACCCTCGAGCGCGCGCACGAACGAGGAATCGTTCACCGCGACTTGAAACCCGGCAACGTGTTCGTGCTCGGGCGCGGCGGACCCGGGGGTGTCCGGTTACTCGACTTCGGGCTCGCATGGTCGGACGCCTCGACGCCCATCACGCGAGACGGCATCGTCATCGGTTCACCGAGCTACATCGCGCCCGAGGTTTGGGCCGGCAATCCGCGTGCCCTCGATCGCCGCACGGACGTCTACTCGCTCGGAGCCATCGTGTTTCGTGCGCTCGGCGGCGCCGTGCCGTTCCCCGTCCCCAGCTTGCAAGAGAAGCTCGTCGCGGCCACGACCGCTCCGCGGCCGAGCCTGCGCGCGCACCGACCCGAGCTTTCCGTTCGGGTCGACGACTGGGTGCGTCGAGCGCTGGCAATCGAGCCGGCGCGGCGATTCCCCGACGTCCGGGAAATGTGGAACGGGCTTCTCGATGTTCTCGCGGCGTGACGTAACCGGCAACGGATCGTTCGAAGCGATCGATAGGCGGCGCGTGATCTGATAAGAAGGATCCGCATCCGAGGCGATGCATCACGGTCGTTCTGCCGTGTGCGCGCCCGTCGAGAAAGGATTCGAGTTCATATGGCATCGAAGGGCGCACGAGCGACCGCGGGCAAGGTGAGCAAGAAGGGTGTCGCGCCGAAGGCGAAGGCCGCACCGAAGGTAGAGGCGAAACCCGCTCCGAAACCGGCAGCGCCGAAGGCGTCGGCGAAGAGCAAGGGCGTGCTCGCGAAGGCGGCCGCCACCGCGCCGAAGATCGTCGCGAAGCCGAAGACGAAGCCGGCGAAGAAGGCCCCGGCGCCGCCCGCTCCCAAGCCGGCACCGAAGGTCGCGAAGGCGCCGAAGTCCGCGCCGGTGAGGGCGTCCGCGCCGAAGGCAGAGAAGAAAGCGCCTGCGAACGCCGTGGCCGCCAAGAAGGCCGCCGCGCCGAAGGCGGAGGCGCCCAAGGCCGCGCCGAAGAAGGCGCCCAAGGCGGCGAAGTCGAAGACGGCGTCCGCGCCCGGCGCGGACGAGACGTCGGGTCTCGACGTGGGCGACTCGGTTCCCGACGTCGAGCTCGTCGATCAAGATGGAAACGCGTTCTCGCTCGGGTCGCTGAGGGGTCAGTCGTACGTCCTCTACTTCTACCCGAAGGACGACACCCCGGGCTGCACGCGCGAGGCGTGCGGCTTCCGCGACGACATCGGCAAATTCGAGGGCGCGAACGTCCGCGTCGTCGGCGTGAGCCCCGACAAACCGGAGAGCCACGTCCGCTTCCGCGACAAGTACGGGCTGCCCTTCACGTTGCTGTCCGACGTGGAGAAGACCGCGGCGAACGCCTTCGGCGTCTGGGTCAAAAAGCAGAACTACGGCCGCGAATACATGGGCATCCAGCGCAGCACCTTCCTCGTCGACGAGAGCGGCAAGGTCAAAAAGATATGGCGCAACGTCAAGGTCGACGGCCACTCGCAGGCCGTCCTCGACGCGGCGTCGTAGCTCAAGGAAACCGGATCGTCGGCGGAGCGCGCCCCGCCGACGGCGGCATCGTGGACGGAGCGGGGGGCCACGTCACGTGCGGCATCGGATACCCCGGCCGGGCGAAGAGAAAGCCTTGTGCAAAATGGGCGCCGGTGTCGAGGAGCGCGGTGTATTCCTCCGCGCACTCGATGCCCTCGGCGACGACCACCGCTCCGAGGTCGACGCACAGCTTCACCACGCCCGCGATGAGCTGACACTGCCTGCGGCTCAGGTGCATGTCGACGATGAGCTCGCGATCGAGCTTCACCACCTTCGGCTCGAGATCGGCGATGCGCTTCAAGTTGGAATAGCCCGCCCCGAGATCGTCGACGACGAGATGCACGCCGCCGCGCACGCGCACTTCGCTGAGGACGCTTCTGCACAGCTCGAAGTGGGTGAGGGGAACCGACTCCGTGATCTCCAGGTACACGTCGTGGTCGTGCGCGAAGATGGGATCGTCGGGGCGCACGAGCCACCCCGTCATGAGCTCGTCGGGGTGCACGTTCAGGAAGAGGGGATTGCCGCTCGAGAGCGGCACGGCGATCTCCCGGATGATGCGCCCGAGCTCGCCGGCCGAGCCGGACTCGGCGGCACGCTGGAATAGATCCGGCGGTGAAGCATAAGCGGGTACGGAGCAGCGAACGAGCGCCTCGTAGGCGAAGATGCTGCCGTCATCCATGTGGACGATGGGTTGGAAGACGACGCTCAAGTCCTCGGCCGCGACGATTTCGCAGACGGCCTTCAGCGGCGCTCGCGTTGCCGGCGCCAGGGGGACATCCGAGAGTCGATTCGACCGCGTGCTGTCTGGGCTCGCCACTGTTTATGTCAGCCTACGCCCGCTCCCCCCTGCGATCACGACCCGAGCGCAAGCATCACGCATGATACTACGCACCGCCGTGAGGGTAGAGTACTTCTACTCTCGTTCCTGCGACGCGCAGCCAAGAGAGACGAACGCATGAGGCAAAAAGCTCCACCCGTAACAAGAATGACTACGCATCGAGCGCAGCCTCGGCTCGCGCTCGCGGCGCGCGTGGCGCTACTGGCGTTGTCCGGAGCCGGTGTCGCAGCATGTAAGGACACGGGCAAGCTCAGCGCCGCGAAGGCGTCGGAACACGTCGCGTTCTTGGTCGACACGGTCACCAAAGACGTGGATGAAGTCCGCCGCGGGCTTCCCGAAGGCGCGAAGATCCTGGCGACACGGCTGAAGAGCGATCCCAACATCCCCAAGGACTTGAACGCGGCCCACGACGCGCTCGATGTCGCGCGGCGGAAGGTTCAGGATCTACGCATGGCGAAGTCGACGTTCTTCGCGATTTCGGATCCCGCGGGGACGGTGCTTCGCAACGACCAAGAGCAAGATCGAATGGCGGGGCGCCCGCTCTTTGCGTCGTTTCCTGCGCTTTCGGGAGCGAAGGACAAATACGTCGAGACGACCGGAGCCATGCCGGAGGCGTCCGGAGTCCGCGCGCCGCGTGCGGATGGGCAGTGGGTGGCGGGGGCGCCGGTCAGCGTGGACGGCGTGACGCAGGCCCTCTACGTGACGGGCTGGTCGTGGGCGTCGTACGCCTACCGACTCGAATTCGCGCTGCGAGGGAAGGTCCGCTCCGAGCTGGTGGACAAGAAAGACGAGAAGGAGCCGCTCGTCTACGTCTTCGTCGTCGACGGAAAATCCGTGTTCGGTGCTCCGGTCACGCCGGAGATCGACGCGAGCGCGATCGCCGCTCTGGATCCGCTGTCGAAGACGAAAGACGCGGAGACGTTTTCGACGCCGCTCGAGATCACGGGCCGAGAGTACGGCGTCGCCGCGCGGCGCGCGCCGGCGCTCGGCTCGGACATCGCCATCGCGGTGCTTCGCAGCGAAACGTGAACGCTACTCCGGTCCGGTGCGGCCGAAGCGGTGTAACGTCGCCACGAGCGCGACGAGCGACGCGACGGTGACGAAACCGCCGAGCGTCTGATCGACCGCCGTCGACAGCACGATCCCCGCGACCGTCGCCGTGGCCGTCACGAGGAGCCGTGTGCGCAGGGCGTCTAGGGCCATTTCTCGGCGTGAGCTCTCACGAGAAAATCGCGCACGTCGCGGTCGAGCTTGCTCTCCGCCGTGACGACCGTCTCTTCATGTTCCTCGCCGACCTGATCGTCGTAAAGGTAGTCCGTATCTTGAAGCACGAGAATGCGCGCGTCCGCGTCGGCCTGCGTTCCACGGATCAGATGTAGCGCGTCTTCCATGCCGGGCTGCGGGGCCGGAACGGCGAGCCCGAGGGCGTGGCGCTCGTTGGCCGTGACGTACGCGACGCCGTATCGTTTTCCCACGGCGCCGACGTCGACCTGGAGCAGCTTGCCCCCCGCCAGCGCGATCGTGCGCCCGGTCACGCCGCGGTCGTTTTCTTCGAAGAAGGCGTTCAAGATGATTTCGACGGCGCGGCGTTCTTCGAGCGGCCGGGTCGGATTCGGAACGTGCGGCGGGGCGCTTGCACACCCGGTCGATGCGAGCACCAGGGCCACTCGGAACCAAGCGCCGGGCCACATGCACCGCGCGGCGTTCCGAGGGCCTTTTGCCGTCATTCGGCGACGAGCGTACCAAAGATGAAGGCGGCTTCGCCAGCAGTCGGCCCGCTTCCAGAAGCGCGGCTTCCTCGCTTGCCGGTCCGCGCCCGATGGTGCCGCCCCCTAGACCGCGCGAGCTCTGCTACAGATTCGGGCACGTCATGGATCTTCGGGCTTCTTTGCCGTTCTTCGCGGCGCCGGCTCCCGTCGCGCTCGCGCTGTTCGGAGCGGCGTGCGCGCTGTCGGCGGCGGGATGCTCGGGACAGATGCTGCCCGATCCGCGGACCGTCGCTCGCGAGTACGCAGAGGCGGCGAAGAAGAACGACGCGCGGGCCGTGTACGCTCTCCTCACCGACGACGCGCGCACGGCGTACGGGCTCGCCGGCACGGAGCGGCTCTTGAAGGACGCCAAGAAGGA
The DNA here is from genome assembly GCA_035547195.1 of Polyangiaceae bacterium. Lineage (GTDB taxonomy): Bacteria > Myxococcota_A > Polyangia > Polyangiales > Polyangiaceae > DASZVB01. Next base: position 76,370 of record DASZVB010000055.1, on the reverse strand, counting down.
GATCGTGGACAACGCGAACGCGATGGCGTCGTCGCGAGCCGCCGTCCGGGCTACGGCAGAGATCCGCTACGTCGACGGCGAAACCGCCGTCCTCGCGATCGAGCATGGTCATTACCGGATCAGCGCCGCGCTCGGGCTTCCGACCGCGGCGCGGACGCCGTCGCAGGCGCTCGGCGAGCTACGCGGTGCGCTGTCGCGGCGCAGCTATCCCGCGCTCGTCCGTCTGCTGTCGAGCGACACCCGCGCGGCCATCGAGGGAGATCTGCGTTCCCTGGTGACGGGCCTCGAGCGTCCAGATGCGTTGCCAGTGAAGATCCACGGAGAGACTGCAGAAGTGGAGATCCCGGGTGGGCACAAAGTGCTCCTCAAACGGGAGGCCGGCGTTTGGCGGATCCAAGACTTCGATTGACGTTCGGTCGGCGCCGGTTCCTGACGGCCCTCTTGCCGATGCTGTGGGCCCCGGCGGCCCGCGCCTTCGGGCAGGAAGGCGCTTTTCACCCCCGCATCCTGACGACGGGGGGCCAGACGTGGGGCGGGCCGCGTTCGACGGCGCCCGGGCGCTGGGCGTGGGAGCTCGTCCGCCGCACGAGCGCCCCTGCGCGCCTCGTCCCGGGTCAGATCGCCGCGGACGACCCGCGCCTGCTCGCGGATCCCTTCGCCTTGTGGGTCGGCGATCAAGACGTCGCGCCGCTGACCGGTCCGGAGCTCGCCGGCCTTCGCAGCTTCCTGGATCTCGGCGGCGTGCTCGTGGTGGACGACTCGGATCCGGGAAAGGGCGCGTTCGGGCGCGCGGCGCGGCGCGAGCTGCTCCGCGCGCTTCCGGAGTCGCCGATCGTGCGGCTGGTCGGCAGAGCGGGCGGCGAGGTCGAGAAGGAGCACGTCATCTACAAATCGTATTACCTCATCGATCGGCCGGTGGGGCGCGTCGAGGGGCCGCCGTACGTCGAGGCCATCGTGCGCGGTCGCGACGCGCAGGTGCTCTTCCTTCAGCACGATTTACTCGGTGCGCTCGCGCGTGCGCCGGAGGGGACCTGGCGTTACGACGTCGTTCCCGGCGGCGCCGAGCAGCGGGAATACGCGGTGCGCCTGGCCGTCAACTTGAGCATGTACGTGCTCTGCTCCAACTACAAGGACGACCAGGTGCACGCGCAAGCCTTAATGCGCCGTCGCGGAAGATCGCTGCCATGACCGGGAGCGGGCTCTCGCTCTCGGACGACATCGGCGTCGCGATGTCGCTCGCCGTCGGCGTGATCGCCGCGATCGCGGTCGTGCTGCTCGTCGCCGAGCTCAGGTTCCGGGAGCGCGGAGGGCTCGTCGTGCTCGGCAGCGGCGTGGTCGGCATCGCGCTGTTCGCGCTCGCGGTGCTCCGGCCGGTGCGCGTCTCGGTGAAGGGCTCACGCGTCGGCCCGCGCATCGTCGTGCTCGTCGATCAGTCGCGGCGCTTGTTGATCCCCGCGGGCGACACGACGCGCCGGAAGCGCGCGCTCGCCGCGGTGCGCGACCTCACGCAGCATTTCCACGACGCGCGTCTCTCGATCTTCGGGTTCGGCCAAGGCGCCGCCAAGCCGCTCCCCGCGAGCGCCGGCAACGGCACCGCGGACCTGAGCGTCGACAGCGATCTGCGGGCGGCCATCGGCAGCGTCACCGACGGAGCGACGGAGCGCCCGCGGGCCATCGTCGTGGTCAGCGACGGGCGGCTGTCGACGCCGCTCTCGGACGACGTCACGGCGGCGTCTCTCGGCGCGGGCGGCGTTCCGGTGCACACGGTCAGCGTGGAAGAGCGCGCGCCGCCCGACGCCTCCATCCGCTCCGTCAAGGCGGCGGGCGCGGCCGTCGCGCACCAATCGCTGGCGCTCACCGTCGAGGTGGGCTGCTCGGGCGGCTTGTCGTGCAACCTCGTGCCGGTGACGGTGACCGAGCTGCGCAGCGGCGTGGAACCCGCGCTGCTCGCGTCCGGCGAAGCGAAGATCGAAAATGGAATCGGAAGAGTCGAGCTCGAGGTGACGCTCGATCGCGCCGGCGCGCGGGTCATCGAGGTGGCCATCGCCGCGCCGCCCGGCGACGAAGTGCCGGCGAACGATTCTCGTTTGCTCACCTTCGCCGTCGCGCGCGATCGCGTGCGCCTGCTTCATCTGGCTGGCCGTCCGACGTACGACGTGCGCGCGCTCCGGCGCTGGCTGAAGAGCGACGAGGCCGTCGACGTGGTCGCGTTCTTCATCTTGCGGGAGGGCACGAAGGGCGAAGACGATCCGATGGCCGACGAGCGGGAGCTCGCGCTCATCGAGTTCCCCGTGAACGAGCTCTTCACGACGCACTTGCCGAGCTTCGACGCCGTCATCCTCCAGGACATCGACGCGGTCCGCTACAAGCTCGATCAACACTTGCCGCGGCTCGCGCGCTACGTCGAGTCGGGCGGCGGGCTCATCATGGTGGGCGGCCCGTCGTCGTTCGCCGGAGGCAACTACGCGCAGACGCCCATCGACGCGGTGCTCCCCGTCGAACAGGTCAGCGGCGGCGAAGCGTACGATCCCGCGCCCTTCGTGCCCGCGTACACCGAGGCCGGTCGTGCCGCGCCGATGACTCGCGGCCTGCGCGATCTCGTCGGCGACGATCTGCCGACGATGCACGGCGCGAACCTGCTCGGCCCGGCGCGCCCGGGTTCCATCGTGCTCTGGGAGCATCCATCCATCCGCGTGCGCGGCGGCGCGCCGATGCCCCTCTTGGCGCTCGGAGAGATCGGCGACGGCCGTTCGATCGCGCTCGGCGTGGACGATACGCACCTGCTCGCCTTCAGCGAGTTCGCCGCGAAGGTGGCGGGCCGCGCGTACGGCGCGCTATGGGACGGGCTGCTCGGCTGGTTGATGCGCGATCCGCGCTACGAAGCCGCGCGCGTCGCTTTGGCGTCGGATTGCATCGCCGGAGAGCCGCTCACGCTCCGCGTGACGCGATTGCCGGGCATGACCGGCAGCGTCGAGGCGATCATCGAGAAGCTCGGCGAAGGCAAAGAACCGAAGGTCGAGCTGAGCGCGGCTCCGGGCGCGCTCTCCACGGTGGATCTCGCCGTGCCGCCCCTCGCCGCGGGCGGCTACACCGCGCGCGTGCGGATCGGCGCGGCGCCGCCGAGCCGACATGATTTCGCCTGCGAGCGCGCCGGCCCCGCGTGGAGCGATTCGCGTCCCGATCCCGAACGTCTCGCCGCGATCGCGAAGGCGACCGGCGGGCGCGCGGTCGACTACGAGAACGTGAACGACCTCCCCGTCCCGGGTTCGACCGAAGTGGACGCCGAGCGGCAGGTCGCGCCGGTTCTGCCGCCGTGGATGTGGGCGCTCGCCGCGTCGGTGGTGCTCGGCGCGCATTGGGTCTCGCGACGGCGCGCCGGCCTGCTGTAGGCGCTCCCTACGCCTTGATGTCGGTGCTCGACGCCGGGGCCGCGGCTTGCGGGCTCGGCTCCGGCGGCGATTCCTGGGTGTACTTCCTGCGCGCGAGCTCGAGCTGCGCGCGCTGGACGTCGAGCGCCGCGCGCGCGGCGAGCTGCAGATCGTTCAGCGTCGTCGGCGGCGTCAACGCGGCTTGCTGGAGCTGGGTCAGCTCGCGGATCGCGACCTCGGGGTCCTCGCTGATCGCGCCGGGGTTCACGAGGACCTGCCCGCTCACCGCGTACACGACGCCGTCGGCGCTGCGCACGAGCTTCGTGCTCCCTGCGGCCGCCATGGCGACGTCCGGGGATACACCCTGTGCGTTCGCAGCCTGCTGCGCGCCGATGGATTCCGCCGCGGGCGCCGCCTTCACGGCCGTGGTCGTTTCGGTAGGGCTCACCTGCTTGGCCGTCACGCTGGCGAACGCGACGTCGGGCGAGGGAGTGGCCGAGCGCTTGTAGGTGGCCGGTGTCGGCTGTGCGTCCCCCGTCGGCTGGGGCGCGCTCCCTAGCGCGACGACCGCGGCCTGCGCGACGGCGAGCGCAGCCGGGTCAGCCGTCCCGCTCGCCGGCGCGCGCGCCGTGGGGCGCGTCTGCGGGTCGGGGAGGGCACTGGCATCGATGGGCCGGAGCATGGTGCGGAGCTCGGGGTGGGATTATCGCCACTCCGATGATCGGCACCCTTTGCGAGGCCTTGAGGAAAAAAGAAATGAAACTCGTATGTCGCCGATTCTGCTGTAGAAGCCGTCCGGAAAATTGTGTCTTTGCGTCGCGCTGATGGTGATGAGAGCGGTCGGAGCGCGCTTTCCTGAAGAACGAAATGTTCGTCCGCTCAAACCACGGACGCATCGCGTCGCGGAGGGCCGCGTCAGTCGTAGTACTCGTTGCCCAGGTGCGTGATGAGCTCTTCGCCCATCATCCAACGCAGCGTGTTCTTCAGCTTCATGCTCTGGATGAACAGATCGTGCTCCGGGTAGAGCTTCTCCGCCGTCATCGGGCTCTTGAAGTAGAAGCTCAGCCATTCCTGGACGCCGCGGAAGCCCGCGCGCTTCGCCAGATCCATGAACAGCGCGAGATCGAGCACGATGGGCGCCGCGAGGATCGAATCGCGACAGAGGAAATCGACTTTGATCTGCATCGGGTAGCCGAGCCAGCCCTTGATGTCGATGTTGTCCCATCCTTCCTTCGCGTCGCCGCGCGGCGGGTAATAGTTGATCGTGACCTTGTGGTAGACCTTGCCGTAAAGGTCCGGATAAGTCTCGGGCTGGAGGATGTGCTCGAGCACGCCGAGCTTGCTCACCTCCTTCGTCTTGAAGTTGTCGGGGTCGTCGAGCACCTCGCCGTCGCGGTTGCCGAGGATGTTCGTCGAGAACCAGCCGTCGACGCCGAGCATGCGCGCCTTGAAACCCGGCGCGAGGATGGTCTTCATCAACGTCTGGCCCGTCTTGAAGTCCTTGCCGGCGATCGGCGTGCCCGTCGATTTCGCGAGCTCGTGCGCCGCCGGGAAGTCCACGGTGAGGTTCGGCGCGCCGTTCGCGAACGGGACGCCTTCCTTGAGGCACGCCCAGGCGTAGATCTGTGAGTTGGAAATCGACGGGTGGTTCTCCCGGAGGCCCGCCTCGAACGCGGCGACCGACTGATGCACCGCGCCCGCCTGTAGATAAATTTCCGTGGATCCGCACCACACCGTGACCGCGCGGGCACACCCCCGCTCTTTCATGAAAGAGCGAATGTCTTCGCGCAGCGCTTCGACCATTTCGGCTTTCGTCGTCGCGCGCTTCACGTGCGTGCCGTGCAGGCGCTTCACGTACTCGGGATAAAAGACCGCGGGCTTCGGAACGATGCGCTCGAGCTCGTCCTTCACCGCTTCGAGGTGAGGTCGCTCGAGCACCTCCGCCTTCACGGCGGCCTGATAGGCGTTGTCCGGGAACAGGTCCCAAGCGCAAAACTCGAGGTTTTCGAGCTTCGCCAGGGGGACGAAATCGTGGATCTTCGGCACGCGCTTGTCGGTGCGCTTGCCGAGGCGAATCGTGCCCATCTGGGTGAGCGAGCCGATCGGCAAGGCGTGGCTCTTCCTCGACAGGAGGCAGCCTGCGATGAACGTCGTCGCGACGGCGCCGAGGCCGGGCAGAAAAACCGCGAGCTTACCTTCTGGACTGACAATTCGTTCGGGCTGCTTCATGGAATGTGCGCGCTCCTATCAAGAACATCGAGAGTGTGCAATCGTCGCGCCAGGCCGCTTCTCTCCCAGGCAGGTGCAAAGTGGGCAGGTTGAGGTCGTCGAGGCACGGTGAACATGGCGACGCATACGGCGGTGATTCTCGCGGCGGGTGTTGGATCGAGGCTGCGCCCGTTGACGGACGAGAAGCCGAAGGCGCTCGTGCCCGTGGCCGGAAAGAGCATTCTGTCCCGTGCGCTCGATGCGCTGCGCAGCGTCGGCGTCGATCGGCTCGTGATCGCGAGCGGGTACCGCGAAGATGCGATCCGGAGAGAGCTCGCAGGAGCGCCGTTCGAGGTGATCTTCCGTGCGAACCAGGACTATGCGGCGACTCAGAACTCGGTGTCGCTCGCGAAGTGTCGAGATGCGCTGGAGGGAGACTCATTCTTCCGGCTCGATGGGGACGTAGTGTTCGACGCCGAGATTCTCTTGCGGCTGGATTCGGAACGCGCTCCGTTGGCTGCCGCGGTCGACTCGCGCCGCGCGCTGGATCTAGAGGCGATGAAGGTGCGCGTCGACCCCCGCTCCGGATGGATTGCGAGCTTCGGTAAAGGCATCCCGATCGACCTTGCCGCGGGCGAGAGCATCGGCATCGAGCGAATCGATCGCACCGCATCGAGACTGCTCTTCGACGGGCTCGACGAAGCAGCCGCTCGGGGCGAGACTCACCTTTATTACGAGGACGTCTACTCGCAGCTCATCAGCCGCGGGGCGCTCCGCGCAGCGGCGGTAGAGGTGGGCGATCTGCGATGGTTCGAGATCGACGCGCCCGATGACCTCGTGTCCGCCGAGCGTCTTTTTGGCGATCGCCCCTGATACGGGTGACACTGGTGTTGCGCCGACGCCCGCGCCGGCCGGTTCGCACGCCGCCCGTGGAGCCGGGTTCGCGGCGCGGATCAGCGGCGATTGTGACGAAACTTCCAGCGACTGCGAACCTTTTGACGCACTCCGTCGCGTGGCACCTCGCTTGCAGCGTGACCCCGTGAAGCGGCAGGTTGGAGCGGAAAAACCACTAGAGATGACAGGACTTAGCGCGCTTTCTGGGTCGGCGCCCCGCAGCGGCCGAGGCGGGGGTGTGTCCGAACGGCGACAGTGTTGTTTTACTGCGACAGTGACGGCTGCGTAACAGTTTGAAGTCAAAAGGATTTGCTGTCTTTTCGCACCGCGTGGTACCAGCCGCTCGGTCAAGGTTTTCATGAAAGAACGGCGCATAAATCGAGCGATTGTGTTGGCAGCGGGCCTCGGGTCCCGGCTGCTCGACGGCGCTCCCAAACCGATCCGCCTGGTGAGCGGCGTGCCCCTCATCGTCCGCGTGCTGCGGACCCTCGAAGAAGTGGGCATCCAGGAAGCCGTCATCGTGCTCGGCCATTGCGGAGACCTCATCCGGCGGACGTTGCAGAGCACGCCGAACCTCGGCCTCGAGCTCAGGTTCGTCGAGAACGAGCGCTACCACGCGAAGAACGGCGTTTCGCTGCTCGCGGCGAAGGAGTTCGTCGACGGCGAATGCTTGCTGACGATGTCCGATCACCTCTATTCGCCGGAGCTGCCGCGCCGTCTCATCGCGGCGGAGCTGCCCCGCGGCGCGTGCGGGCTCGCGGTGGATCGCGATATCGAACGGTGCTTCGACATCGACGACGCCACCAAGGTCGTCACGAAGGGCGGGAAGATCGTCGAGATCGCCAAGGAGCTCTCGGAGTACGACGCCATCGATACCGGCGTGTTCCGCATCGGGCCGGCGCTCATCGAGGAGCTCGAGGCCGTCGTGGCGAAGCACGGCGACGCCTCGCTTTCGGACGGCGTGCGCGCGCTCGCCGCCCGCGGTGCGTTCCACGCCTGCGAGGTGGGCGACGCCCGCTGGATCGACGTCGACACGCCGGAGGCGATGGAACGCGCCGAGGCGATGCTGCGCGTGTTCGGCGACGCCTTGGGCGACGAACCGGGCAGCGGCGGGTCGATTCACCCCGACGTGGTCGAGCTCTTCGCGCCGACCTGGGTGCGCGCGGCGAAGCCGTACAACGAGGGGCACTTCGCGATCGCCGATGACCGCGGAGACGTGCTCCGGATGATGTCGAACGAGAGCCCCTTCTCGCCGAGCCCGCGGGTGATCCGCGCCATCATCGACGCCGCGACGAACGCGAATCACTATCCGCCGAACGCCGCGCGCCTGAAGGCTAAGCTCGCCGTTCGCGACGAGCTCGACGGTTCCAACGTCATCCTCGGCGCCGGCTCCACCGAGCTCATCGATCTCGTCATCCGGACGTTCGTCGCGCCCGGCGAGGAGGTGCTCCTCAGCGTGCCGACGTTCAGCATGTACGAGGCCCGTACGCGCGTCGTGGGCGGCATCCCGGTGCTCGTCCCCATGAGCGACGAGCACGAGCACGACGTCAACGCGCTGATCCGCGCGGTGACCGAGCGCACGAAGGTGTTGTTCCTCTGCACCCCGAACAACCCCACCGGGAACCCGGTCCCCGAAGCGGAGCTCCGGCGTCTCGTGAGCCTCGGGATCCCGACGGTGGTCGACGAGGCGTACGTCGAGCTCGGCGACGCCGAGAGCCACGCGCGCCTCGTGCGCGAGTTTCCGAACGTGATCGTCCTTCGCACCTTCTCGAAGGCGTTCGGTCTCGCGGGGCTGCGGCTCGGATACGCGTTCGCCCATCCGGCGGTCATCGAGCTGCTGTCGCGCGTGAAGATCCCGTGGAACCTGCCCGCGGTCACGCTCGCCGCCGCCGAGGCCGCCCTCGACGACCGGGTCGAGCACGCCGGTCGCGTGGAGGCGTTGAAGATCGCGCGAGCGGAGCTCGTGGATCGGCTGTCCGGCCTCTCCGGGCTCGCGGTCACCCCGAGCGACGGGAATTTCGTGCTGGTCGACATCTCCGCGACGGGCTTGTCGGCGGCCGACTTCGTGGCCGCGACGCTGGCCGAAGGCGTGTTGATCCGGTCGCTGGAGACGCACCACGCGACGCGCCGATTCGTGCGCGTTACCGTCGGGACTCGGGAACAGAACGTCCGCTGCGTGCGCGCCATCGAACGGGTGCTCGCGCGGCGCGGAACCGCCCGGGTGCCTTCGCGGCTCTCCGCGGCGTCGAGCGACGCGGAGTAAAGCGGCGCAGGGCCGTGCGCCCGGGTGTAGACTGAACGCGTGCGTCGCGTCACGGGCGCTTTTGCGCTCCTCATTGGTACACTGGCGGCGGACGCGTCCGCGTTCGTCTGGCCGAGCACGGTAGATCGAACGGCTCGCGAGCTCACGTCGCCGGACGTGGCTCAACGAAGGCGGGCGGCGCGCGAGCTCGCGGAGCTCCCCGCGGAGTCCGTCCATCGAATCGGGCGCGGCGCTCTTTCGGACCCGGACCCCGACGTGCGCATCGCCGCCCTCGAGGCTCTGGAGGAGGCGCACGCGCCGGGGCTCGGCGAGCGCGTCGCGCCGTGGCTCGGAGACTCCGACGCTCGCGTGCGGCGCGCCGCGGCCGACGCGCTCTCGCGCGAGCCCTACGCGCCGTCGGTCGCGGCCCTCGGGCGCGTCCTCGGCGATCCCGACGCGACGGTGCGCGCCGCCGCTGCGCGCGCGCTCGGACGCTCGGGGCAGGCGGCGGCCGTCGCGCCGCTCCTCGGGCGTCTCGACGACAACGAGGCCGAGGTCCGCGAAGCGGTCACGCTCGCTCTGGCGCGGCTCGGCGACCCGAGCGCGGTCGTTCCGCTCGTCGGCAAGATTCAAGACAGCCGCCCCAATGTTCGGCGCAGCGTCGCGATCGCGCTCGGTGCGCTCGGCGACGCGCGTGCGTCGTCCGCGCTGGCGCTCGCGCTTCGCGACAACGACGAGCTCGTGCGCATGGCGGCGCTCTCGGCGCTCGGGCGCATTCACGCCGACGACGCCGTCGTCACCATCGTCTCGTTGCTGGACGAGGAGCGAAGGCCCGAGGTCCGTGAAGCGGCGCTCGCCGCGCTCGCGCAGATCCCTTCCGAGGCGAGCGTCGACGCGTTGATTCGCGCTCTTTCGACCGACGATCCACGCGAACGCTCACCGGTCCGTTCGGCGCTGGTGCGCGCGGGAGCCGCGGCCGTGCCGAAGCTCGTGTCGTGCCTTTCCGGGCAGCCGCCGCCCACGCTGGCGGACGGCTGCGCCCTCGCCCTGGGAGAAATCTCCGGGACGAGCGCCGCGAGCGAGCGGAGCGAGCGGCGGGCCCGGGGGGACGGAGGGCTCGCTGGGAACGGTGCGGCGCAGGCCATCGCCGCGGCGCTCGGGCGCGGCGTCGTGCGTCCGGAGGCGGGGTTGCGCGCGCTCGGCGCCGCCCGCGACAGCGCCGGCCTCGAAACGGCGCTCGAGTACCTCTCCGCCGACGACCCCTGGGTTCGCAAGGCCGCCATCGAAGCGACGGACGCGCTCCTCGATCCATCACAGCCCGACGGGCGCGCCGTCGAGCCCGTCGTGTCGGCGCTTCGCGCCGCCAAGGAGCGCAAGGACGAACGCGGGCAGCTGATCCGGCTGCTCGGAAAGACCGGTTCGCCGCGCGTCGCGAAGCTCCTCTCCGCGCTCGCCCTGGACACCTCCGACGTCGGCTTCCGCATCCAAGCCGTCGAGGCGCTCGGGCTCGTCGGACGCACCGGCGACGACACGGCGCTGCTCGCGGCGATCTCCGACGAGCACGCGCCGGTGCGATTTGCCGCCGCGCTCGCCTTTCGTCGAGTAGGCGCGGCGCAATCGGCGACGCCGTTGCTCGATCGCCTGGAGCAGTCGGCGGATCAGGATCGCGCCGCGCTGGCCATGGCCCTCGCGGGGCCGATGACGGTCGTCACCGACCCCCGCGTCGTGGAACGCGCTGCGGCGATGGCGGACGTCGTCGAAGACCCCGTTCGCCCGCTGCTCATCGAAGCGCTCGGGGCGGTGTCCGGATCCCTCGGCGGCAATGTCCTCGCGCGCTTACTGCAGGGGGCCCCCTCCGCCGCGCGCGCCAAGATCGCGGAGGCGCTCGCGGGGCACCCCGAAAAAGTCGAGCTCGTTCGATCGCTCGTTCGCGACGCCGACGCCGCCGTGCGCGCGAACGCGGTCTGGACGCTCGGGGCGCTCGCGCGCGGCGAGGACGCGCGGACGCTCGCCCGGCTCGTGACGGATCGCGATCCCGACGTGTCCGGTAACGCGACGGCCGCGCTTGCGCGCGTCGGCGTCTCCTCTCCGGGGACGACAGCGCCGACGTTGTGCGGCCTGCTCACGGACGCGAGACCCTACGTCAGGACGAATGCGCTCGCGGGCCTCCGCGTTCTCGGCCGGCGCTGCGCGGGTGCGCCGGAGCGCGCCGTGCTCTCGAGCGACGCGTTCGATCTTGCTCGCGCCGCCGCCGCGCGCCTGCTCGTCGACGTCGCGGCGCCGGGGCGCGATCTCGATCGCACGGCGCTGACACGTTGCGCCGACGAAGACACGAGCGCGGAGGTCGCGGCCGCGTGCAGGGCGCCGCCCGCTCCGCGCGATACGAAGAGCGCGCCGCTCAGCGTCTACGTCGTCCCGGCGGGCGCGAGCGCCCCCGCGCCGCGTGCGCCCTTTGCCCTCGTGCGCGCGGACGGCTTCGTGCGCCTGGGCATCACCGACGACCGCGGCGCGGTCGAAGAGACCGACGCCCCCCGCGGCGCCGTCCGGCTAGCACTCCCCGCGGCGCTCGCTCGATAGTGGTGGATGCCGGTCACGTGGACCGCGACGAAGTCGCGCGGCCCACTTTCCCGTGAACGCTCAACTTGCGGCGCACTTCATGGCGCACATCAGATCGCCGGGCGAGCAGTTGCAGGTCTTTTCTTTCTTCGGCGCCGGCTTCTTCTTCTCTGCGCCCGCGCTGCTCGACGTATCGGTGCTCGCCGCCGCGGGCTTTTCCGCGGGAGCCGGCTTCTCGGCCACCGGCGTGCTCGTCGTGCTGCTGCTCTGGCTGCTGCTCGAGGACGCCTTCTTGTGAGACGCGGCCGGCCTCGCCGTGCTGGTGCTCGCTTGCTTGGTCGGGGCGTCCTTCGGCGCCGCCTCGGCCACGGCGGTGCCCGTCGATGGAGGCTGCGCCGTGGGCTCGTCCTTCTTCGCTTCCGGCTCGGGCGTAGCAGCCTGCGTCGGCTGTGGCGCCGCCGCCGGAACGGCCACGGGAGTGGTCACTGCGGCGTTCGCGGCGCTCGCCGCGTCGCGGTTGCCGGAGGTGAAGACGATGGCGCCCGCGATGAGCGCGCCGACCAGCACCAGCGCGCCGGCGATGTAGAGCCCGGTCTTGCTGCCGCCACCACGCTGGGCAGGGCCTTCGACCGCGAGCGCCGGAGCCGTCATGCCGCCGAGTGGCGCGGCCATGCCGAGCGGCGCCGAGCCGAGCGCGAGGGGGTTCGGGGGCGGCAGGCTGCCCGCCGCCGACGTCAGCGCCTTCAGATCGATGAGGCCGGAATCCTCGCCCTTCGTGTCGCTGGCCGCGGTGCTTCGAGTGGGGACGGGGTTCGACGCGGTGAGCGCGCTGAGCGAGAACAGCACCGACGACTCGTTGCGAGCGCCGGTCGCGACCGGCGGGGAGGGGGCCACGGCGGCCTGCGGCGCGCTCGTCATCACGTCTTCTTCGCTGCCGGCCTTGTCGATTCCACCGAATAGATCGGTCGTCGAGCCCCGGCCCGAGCCGGTGCGTGCGGCGCGGGGCGGAGCCGAGGCCGCCGCCGGCGCCGCCGCGGTCAGCGCTTCCGCGAGCTCGGGAACGGAGCCGACGGGTTGCCAATCGGCCATGCCCTCCGTCCAGACGTACGTATCCGCCGTCAGTTGCCCGCGGCGGTAAGCCTGCACGATGTCGTCCGCGGTCATCGTGCGTTGATCGTTGTCTCCGAAATCGACCGAATACTCGCCGGGGGCCGGTCCGGCGCCCGCGTCGCCGGCGTCGAGCGGAGCCGATTGCGAGACGCTGCCGCCCTCCGACGTGTACACGTTCGGCGGCTCGACCTTGCCGTCGACGATGATCGTCGCGCTGCATTTACGGCAACGAATCTTCGCGAGGCGGTCTTGGACCTTCTCGTCCGCAATGGAGTACTTGGCACCACAGGAGGGGCAGGAAAGCTTCACAGCGACCCTTCGACGACGCCCGCCCGAATTCGGACGGGGCTAGCAGTTAGAGATCGATTCGTACGATCAGCGAATTTACGTTCCTGGTGAATGGACGATCTATCACGGACTGTCGCGGCGCGCGGGGGCTGCAGCGCACAAAAGCGCGGTCGATGCTAGTGCCAGCTGAATAATGTAGCATAGATGCTTACAGGTGCTTCGCGTATGTCGGCGAAATCACGGTCGTTTAGCGCGCGAGCTCAATATCGCTCCGAAGTCAACCGGATAGCGCGACGCGTTAAAGGCCGGGTTTTCTGAAACCTGAACCGGCCCGCGTCGGGCGCGAAGGCTACTCGCCGCGCGCGAAGAGCGCGAGCGCGAGCGCGTCGATGCGCTCGGCGAGCTCCTCGCTCTTCTCCTCCTCCATCGCCATCGCGTCCTGCAAGAGCCACCGCGCCTCGGCGAGCTTTCCCAGGTTGATCTGTTCGTCGGCGCGCCGAGCGAGGAGCTTCGCGGCGGGCGATTTGCACAGATCTTCGAGCGAGCGAAGGCTTCGAGGAGTGGCGACGCGGTGTGCGGGCTCGCCGCCGATGAGCCGCAGGTGCCCGGATGCGAGCGCGAGATCGTATTTCGCGCGGAGCTCCGGATCGGAGAGCACGCGATACGCTTCGGCGCCGCGACGAAACACGTAGCGAGCGGCGGTGCGTTCCGCCTCGGTGCCGTCCTCGTGGCCGTCGGGGTGAAACGCGAGAGCGAACTCGTGGAACGCCGCCTGGATCGCCGCGGCGTCGGCGAGCTCCAGCACGGAGAGCAGCTCGTAGTAGCTCGAGTCGTCGATGACGTCGACCCAGGCTTGAAGGCGCTCTCGGTCTTCGTCGCTCGCCATGCGGCTACCCGGTTCGGTGACGCAGGTGCCGCTCTTGCATCCTGAGCACGTCGTCCGCTTCTGGCAACCCGACTAGTCGGAGTCGGGCGCTCGACGCGCGTCCCGTCTCCTCGTCCGCCGCGCGGACGTCGAGCATGCCGTTGGTGTCGAGCGCGAACGTGACCACGACGCGCACCGAACCACGCGGCGCGGGCGGCAAGCCGAGGAGCTCCAGCTCGCCGAGCAGGGTGTTCTCTTCGAACCGCTCCGACTCGCCCTGGCCGACGCGCACGAGCACCGTCTCTTGCCGGTCCTGGGCGGTGACGAAGGTGCGCGATTGCTCGCAGGGCACCGGCGTGTTCCTCGCGATGACGACGTCGCGAAAGCCGCTCACCGTCTCGACGCAAAGGCTGAGCGGCGTGACGTCGATGAGCAGCGGCAGCGGGGGGCGGCCGTCCGCCCGCAGCGACGACGAGGGCGGCGCGCTGTCGCGCGCCGTCGGTTCGGGATCGGCGAAGGCGTCCTCGGGGAGCGGCGGTCCGTCGAGCTCGACGGGGGGCTCCCACATCGGCGGCGTGGGCGCCGAAGGCGCCGCGCTCGCGTCGCTCGACGGGCGCGACGGCGGCAGCTTCGGCAACCGCGCGCCGGCGAAGCGGGCGTCCGGCGACGTGACGTCGTCGAAGTCGTCGAGATCGAGCGCGTGCTTCGGGTTCGGAGCCGAGGCGTGCTCGTGGAGCACGGCGGGGCGCGGACCGACTTGGGTCGGTTCGTCGTCGGAGATGGGGCGCATGGGGGTGCCCACGGCCGGCGTCGGTCGCGCGAACGGCGACAGCGGAGACGGACCGATGCCGTCGAGAGTGCCGCCCTTGGCGCTCGGGGCGCGCCGGCGCGGCAGAGGCGGCGCCTGCGACGGCGAGCTGCGGACGGGGATGGACGACGCGCGCGGCGCCTCGCTCTGGCGGGCGGCGGGCATGGGCGGCTTGGGGATGATGCTCCGGCGACGCTCCGGTCCCGTCAGCGCCGCGGCCTGGATCGCGGCGCCCATGGCGACGACTTCGTCCGGATTGATTCGATCCAGCGGCCTTCGCCCGAAGTATTCGGCTACCGCGCTGCGCACGATGGGCAGCCGCGTCGAGCCGCCCACGAGCACGACCTGATCGAGATCCTTCGCCGAGAGGCGCGCGATCCCGAGCGCTTCACGGCAGACGTCGAAGGTGTGTCGCACGATGGGCAGCGCGAGCGCCTCGAGCCGCCGCCGGTCCATCGTGAACGTGAGCCGCTGCGGCTTGCCGCCCGCCCCGGGGCCGATGTCCGGGACGTCGATCGTGGCGCTCGTCGCGCTCGACAGCTCGAGCTTCAGCTTCTCCGCGTAATAGCGAAGCCGCTCGAAGACTTGAGGATCGGCGCGCGCGTCGATGCGGTACTCGGCGAGGCAGGCGTCGGCCATCTCTTCGGCGATCGCGAGGTCGACGTCGTCGCCGCCGAGGAACGTATTGCCCGCCGTCGCGAGCACCTCGAAGACGTTGCTCGACAGATCGAGGAGCGTGACGTCGAACGTCCCGCCGCCGAAGTCGTAGATCGCGATGCGCTCACCCTTGCCGCGGCCGTAGCCGTAGGCGAGCGCGGCCGCGGTGGGCTCGTTCAGGATGCGGAGCACCTCGAGCCCGGCGACCCGACCGGCGACCTTCGTCGCCGCGCGCTGCAGGTCGTTGAAGTTCGCCGGGACGGTGATGACGGCGCGGTCCACCGTCTCTCCGAGCGCCTTTTCCGCGGTGGCCTTCGCGTAACGGAGGACGAACGCGCTGATCTCCGGCAGGGTGAAGGTCTCGCCGCGCGCGACGACGAGCACGGCCTGCCCCGGGCCTTCGCGCATCTCGAACGGGAGCCGGGAGCGAGCGCGGTCGACCTGTTCCGAAGACCAGCTGCGACCGATGAGTCGCTTGATCGAGTAGATGGTGTTCGGGGCGTCGACGACTCTCCGGTCCTTCGCCGCCCTGCCGACGAGCACCGAGCCCGAGGGATGAAAGGAGACGACCGAAGGAATGAGCGTCTCGCCGTCGGCGTCCCGGACGGCCGTGGCCTCGCCGTTTCCAACGACGCCGACGACGGTGTTCGTGGTCCCGAGATCGATGCCGACGACCGCCATTAGAGCGCTCGTCCACTAGGTGGACTCTTCGGGACCTTCGCCGCCCGAGGGTGGGGCCCCGCTGGATTCACTCCAGCGGGGCGGGTCGGCGCAAGCGTGCGCCGACCCGAGCGAAGCCGCGAGCGGCGAAGGTCCCTTCGCCACGCACCGCTCTGACGAGCGCTCCGGATTGTCTCGTGGGTCGCGCGACTGCGTCGCGCTCCCTTCGTCCTGATGGCGTCCACGCAAGTGCAGAGCGTCATGCAACGCTGCAACTATTACCTCGCCCTCCGTTCGATGTCTCGTACGGCATCGTCGATCCAGCGTCCGACGGTCTTTGGGAACGGCCACATCCATCCGTAATCCGGGCCCGTGAAACGTTCGATGAGCTTCGAGCGCAGCGCTTTCGACCGCGCCACTTCGATACCCAGGTGCTCCGCGGTGGCCCGCAGCGTCTCCTCGTACGCCTCCCATTCGAGGCGGGCCCGTCCGTAGGCGAGGCCGAGCGGAAGCAAGGGGACGAGGTAGAGGAACGCCATCCCCACCATGCCGTAGCGCCGTCGCTGGCGCATGTGCACGCGCTCGTGGCGGAGCAGGATCAACCGTTCGACGTCCGTGCCCTGGTTCCACGACGCGGGCACGTACAGCGTGTACCCGATTATCGTGTGGTAGTGCGTGAGGTAGTGCCGCTGTCCGCCGAGCGTGACGAGCTTGAGCGCCGCGTCGATCAACTTCGAAAAGCCGTCGCCCTCTTTCGGCACGATCTTGAAGAGAGGAAACTCCCGCCGCAGCTCCTCGATGAATTGCTCCGAGGGCGTCAGTCGATGCGAGGAGACCGGGATTTCGTCAGCTTCCGAGAACATCGTTCAAGCGCACCGCCCGTCCGTTCACCAGATCCGTACCGCTCATCGCCTTCTTGCCCTCCACTTGCGCGCGCTGGATGATCACGGCCCGATCCGACGACGCTATCCACAGGCCGCCGCGGTCCGCGCGGATGACCGTACCCGGTTTCGCGGTGGCGGCGCCATCGAGCGGAGGACCGACGCTGGCGGCGAGCACCTTGAGCGTTCGGCCGGCGAGCGCGGTGAAGGCAGCAGGACGTGGGGAAAGGCCGCGCACTTGGTCGACGACGCGGGCGCTCTGCCGCGCCCAGTCGATCTTGCCGTGCTCGCGCGTGAGCGGCGGCGCGTAAGTGGCGGCCGCGGAGTCCTGGGGCACCCGCGGCAGCTCTCCGCGAACGGCGCGCGCCAGATCTTCGCGCACCACGATTGCCGCGAGCTCGGCGATCTTGGCGGATAGGGAGCCGCCGTCATCGTCGGGGCGGATGGGGATGCGTCGCATCGTGTAGACGTCGCCGGTGTCGAGGCCCTCGTCCATTTGCATCAGCGAGATCCCCGTTTCGGTTTCGCCGTTCATGATGGCCCACTGAATCGGCGCGGCGCCCCGATAGTGCGGGAGCAGCGACGCGTGCAAGTTCATGCAGCCGTGCTTCGGCGCGGCGAGGACCTTCGGCGGCAAGATGCGTCCGTAGGCCAGCACGACGGCCACGTCGGGTTCGAGCGCCGCGATCCATTCGTCGAGGTTGCCGGTCTTGACCTTCACCGGTTGATGCGCATGGATGCCTAGTGAGCGGGCAGCGACTTTGACGGGCGGCTCGGTGACCGCGAGCCCGCGCCCCTTCGGCCGGTCCGGTTGGCAGACGACCCCGACCAGGTCCGTCGTCGCGGCGAGGGCCTCGAGCGCGGGGACTGCGATCTCGGGCGTCCCGAGGAAGATCGTTCGCACGGCGCGACGCTAGCGCTTCTTTCGCGGCAAGCGAAGAATGGCGCAACAATCAAGGATTCTGTGCTCTTCTGCTCCTTAGCAAATCCCAGAATGGCGGACGAGCTCGAGATTTACCGGGCCGGTCGGCGGAAGGATTCGACGTCAAGGCCTAGCGGGCAGAGAATGTGTGATTAGCTTCGTTTAACGAACACTCGCGTGCCTATCCGGACACCCCAGAGGAACCCTAGATGAGCGACAACAAGAAGAAGCCTGCTCCCACGACCGTGGCGCAACCGAGCGACGACGAGCTCAAGTTCGCGGACGAGCTCGCGGTTCTGCCGATCCGCAACGCGGTGCTTTTCCCCGGCGCGGTCGCGCCGTTCGACGTGGGCCGTGAGAAATCGGTGGCCCTGGTCGAGGACGTGCAGGACCTCCCGACGCCGGTCATCGCCATCTTCGCGCAGCGGGATCCTTCGACCGACGATCCCGAAGCGGACGATCTTTACCCCGTCGGCTGTGCGGCGCGCGTGCTGAAGGCGCTGAAGCACAGCTCGGGCAACTACTCCCTCATCCTACAGGGGCTCACCCGTATCCGTCTCGAGACGATCACCCAGACGGGCCCCTACCTCCGCGCGAAGATCAAGCGAATCGACTCCGTCGCCACGGAGGACGTCGAAGCCGAGGCGCTCGCGATGAGCCTGCGCGACATCGCGAAGCAGGTCATCCAGCTCATGCCCGAGCTGCCGCGGGAAGCAGGCTCGCTCATCGATTCGATCCAGGCGCCCGGCGCGCTGGCGGATCTCGTGGCCGCCAACCTCGACGCACCCGTCGACGAAAAGGCGCAGCTCATCGAGACCGTCGACGTGAAGGAGCGCATCCGCAAGGTGCTCCGCCTGCTCACGCGCCAGCTCGAGATCCTGAAGATGCGCGAGCGCATCAACTCCCAGATCAAGGAGGAGATGGGCAAAAACCAGCGCGAGTACGTCCTTCGTCAGCAGCTCAAGGCCATCAAGGAAGAGCTCGGCGAGGACGACGGCGATCAGGGCGACCTCGACGGGCTCGAGGAGCGCATCGCCAAGGCCGGGCTTCCGCAGGAAGCCGATCAGGTGGCGAAGAAGCAGCTCAAGCGCCTGCGCACGATGCAAGTCGGCAGCGCCGAGTACACGGTCGTGCGCACGTACCTCGACTGGATCCTCGACGTCCCCTGGTCGAACAGCACGGAGGACAACCTCGACATCCTGGAGGTGCGCCGCGTGCTCGACGAGGACCACTACGGCCTCGAGAAGGTGAAGAAGCGCATCGTCGAGTACCTGGCGGTGCGCAAGCTGAAGAAGGACAAGAAGGGGCCGATCCTGTGTCTCCTCGGTCCTCCGGGCGTCGGCAAGACGTCGCTCGGCAAGAGCATCGCCAGGTCGCTCGGGCGTAAGTTCGTCCGCGTGTCGCTCGGCGGCGTGCACGACGAAGCCGCCATCCGCGGCCATCGCCGCACCTACGTCGGCGCGCTCCCCGGGCAGATCATCCAGGGGATGAAGAAGGCCGGCACCGTCAACCCCGTCTTCATGATGGACGAGGTCGACAAGATCGGCCACGACTTCCGCGGCGATCCGAGCGCGGCGCTGCTCGAGGTCCTCGACCCCGAGCAGAACAACACCTTCGCCGATCACTACCTGGAGATCCCGTACGATCTTTCGAAGGTCATGTTCGTCGCCACCGCGAACGTCGCCGATCCCATCCCGCCGCCCTTGCGCGACAGAATGGAGATCCTCGAGCTCCCGGGGTACACGCGGAAGGAAAAGCTCGCGATCGCTCGCCAGCACCTCATTCCGAAGCAGCTCGAGGAGCACGGCATCACGACCGAGCTGCTCGACATCACCGACGAGGCGATCGAGGAGATCATCGAGCATTACACGCGTGAAGCCGGCGTGCGCTCTCTCGAGCGTCAGATCGCGAGCGTCATCCGCGGGGTGGCGGTGAAGGTCGCCGAAGGCAACTCGGAGAAGCGCACCATCAAGACGGAGGAGCAGCTCCGCGAGTTCCTCGGTCCGGTGAAGTACACGAGCGAGGTCGCGGAGCGCACGGAAGAGACCGGTGTCGCCACCGGCCTCGCGTGGACCAGCGCCGGCGGCGAGATCCTCTTCATCGAGGCGACGCGCATGTTCGGCACCGGCAAGCTCCAGCTCACCGGCCAGCTCGGCGACGTCATGAAGGAGAGCGCGCACGCGGCCCTCAGCTACGTGCGGTCGAACGCCGAGAAGTTCGGTATCTCGAAGGATTTCCTCGAGAAGAGCGACGTGCACATCCACATCCCCGCGGGCGGCATGCCGAAAGACGGCCCGAGCGCGGGCATCACGATGTTCACGGCTCTCGTCTCGCTCCTCACCGGGATCCGCGTCCGCCACGACGTCGCGATGACGGGAGAAATCTCCCTCCGAGGAAGAGTGCTCCCCATCGGCGGCCTGAAGGAGAAGACGCTCGCGGCGCACCGCGCCGGCATCAAGCGCGTCATCGTGCCGGATCGCAACAAGGCGGATCTCGAGGAAGTTCCGCAAGAAATCCGCGACGAGCTCGAGTTCGTCTTCGTGAGCAAGCTCGACGAGGTGCTCGCGGCCGCGCTCGAGCGGCTCCCCCAGCCGTCCCAGGAATGGGTGGACGAAATGGCGAAGCAAGAAGCAGCTGCACAAACGAGCCAATCCAACTGAAACCCACGCCCGCTCGCTCTAGCTGAGCCTGAGCACGCGGTCTTCGCGATCGGGCATCGGGGCGGCTGCTACCCCGCGCAATGACCCCACCGTGGCGATCCCACGGTGGGGTTTTCGTGTCTTCGAGGTTTCCACCAATCGCCCAATCGCCTCTCGGACCCGTCAATCGACTCAGTCCGCGTCCACGCCGTCGATTCGCCCCCCGTCCACATCACGTCCCTTGCTTCCATTCCGACCCGCTGCTCCGTCTAAACCCCCGTCCTCGCACAAAGTAGGGAATTTTCTCACCTCGTCTTCGTAGTCTCGGCGACGTCGGTGCGCGCACGGGACGAAGCCCTTCGAACAAAGCGTTACCATAGGGTGGTGCGCGTCCTTGCCTGGGCAGCGTGTGCTCTCGTCGTCGCGTGCGGGCAAGATGGGCCTTCGCCGCGCGGTGCGCCGCCTCGCGCCGCGCCGGCGATTCCGGCAAGCAGCGTTGTCGGTTCTCCCGCCGCCGCCCCAAAGCCGCCGCTGGACGACTGCGCGCGCAAGATCGCGGCGCTCCTCGCGACGCCGTCGCTGCCGGGCACTCCGGAGCTCGAGGCACGGCGCGCGGAGACGTTCGCGCGAGCCAAGGCGGATCCCGTCCTCTTCGTTCGGGCCCCCGTCGCGAAGAGATTGCACGGTGAAGCGGAGGACCGACGTCACGCGATCTTCGACGCCTCGGAGCGCGTCAGAGCGTTCTACGAAGCGTATCCCGCGCTCCAGAAACGGCGCGATCTGGCGAGGGAGCTGCTTCTCACCGAGGGCTATCTCTACGCCGCGTGGCCGCCGTTCGCGGCGGCGCTGTCGAACCTGGTCCGCCCGGAAGATCTTTTTCACGAGCCCGTGCTCTACATTCAACGCGGCGCCGAAACGCTGCGCGCCAAGTTGAAGCAAGATCGTTCCGGCGCGTCGTACACGTACCTGGACGGCCCCGAAGCCGGCGCGCGCGTGAAGCTCCTGCTCTACGATCGCGTGGCGCCGGATCCGTCCGCCCTCGGGCCGCCGCTGCATCGCGACGTCGGCAGGCTCCGCGGCGAGCTCGGGTTCGAGGAGATGAAGGTCCGGCATCTGTCGGAAGATCGCGTCGTCGCCGATTTGCGTTACGGCGACGTCTTCGTTCCCACCGTGATCCGCGCAGAGGGCGCGGCCCTGTCGCTCGAGTGTGAAGCCGTGCCCCCGGCTTCGCGCGCCGCGGTACTCGCGGCTCGCGAGGACAACCTCCGCCGCACGCGTCTGCTCGACAAGCTCCGCGCCGTCATCGCCCAGCAGGTCGAAGAGGCGTTGCCGTTCGACGAGCCGAAGACCGAGGTAGGGCAGCAAGACGGCAAGCTCCGGCAGCACTGGGTGTGGGCGTATCGCTACGGGCGCAACGACTTCGACTTCAACGACGACAAGTACAAGGTGTTCGACGCGCGGGGACGGCCGCGCGTGCCACAGGTCTGCATCGATTTCGTCACCGACACGTTCGAGCGCGCGAGCGGATCCTGGTATCGCCACCGAGGAGAGCCGCGGGAGCGCGTCCCGGGACGCCTCGACTTCGCGGCGCTCGGGATCGACAACGAGCGCAGCGTCGAGAGCTTCGTGGAGTTCGCGAAGGCGCACCCCGACGCCTTCGACGTCTACGAGCTCCCCGACGAGGAGCGCGTGCCCTACGCCCGGCGCGCGGAATTCTTCGCGCACCTCGCCGCGCACCGCGATCGTTACCGGCCCGGGGACATCGTGACGATTTACGGTCTGCGCGACGACGACAAGATGCACTACCATTCCTTCTTCGTTTACGACGCCGATCCGGTTACCGGTGCACCGAGCCTCGTCG
This sequence comes from Polyangiaceae bacterium, assembly GCA_035547195.1. GTDB lineage: Bacteria > Myxococcota_A > Polyangia > Polyangiales > Polyangiaceae > DASZVB01. Next base: position 54,411 of record DASZVB010000055.1, on the reverse strand, counting down.
CCGCGAACGCCGGGCGTCCGCGCGTTCGACCGTGGGAAGCGGAAATGGTCAGCGCTCCGAAACGCAGCATCCGGGCACGGATCCGCCCGAAGCTACCGTGGCTTACCGCGATCCTCGCTCCGCCGGACGCCTCCCCCGCGGAGCCGACGAAGCCGCCGCCTTCCAGCATTTGAGCTATCCGCCGCCTTTGGCTATATCCGTCTGCCGGAGACGGAAGGCCCGTGGCGAACGACAAAAGGCCGTTGAAAATTGCCCTCCTGGGCTGTGGCACCGTCGGCGGCGGCGTCATTCGCTTGGTAAAGGACAGCCCCGACCACCTCGCGTCCCGCGTCGGGGCTCCGCTCGAAATCGCGCACGTCCTGGTGCGCGACGCGAAGCGCTCGCGCGTGCCGGAGTGCGACCCGTCCATCGTGACGACGGACGCGAAGCGCGTGCTCGACGATCCCGCGGTCGACGTCGTCGTCGAAGTGATGGGCGGCGCCGAGCCGGCGCGGAGCTACATCGAGGCGTCCCTCCGCGCCGGCAAGAGCGTCGTGTCCGCGAACAAGCTGCTCCTCGCGCAGAGCGGGCACGAGCTCGTGCGCCTGGCCGCCGAGCGCGGCGTGGATCTCGCCTTCGAGGCTTCCGTCGGCGGCGGCATCCCGGTCATCCGTACGCTGCGCGAGGCGCTGACGAGCGACCACGTCGTCGGCGTGCACGCCATCCTGAACGGGACTTGCAACTACATCCTGACGCGTATGCGGGCGGAGGGGCTGCCGTTCGCGTCGATCCTCGCCGACGCGCAACGCCTGGGATACGCGGAAGCCGAGCCGGCGCTCGACGTCGACGGTCACGACGCCGCGCAGAAGCTCATCGTCCTCGCGATGCTCGCGTTCGGCGCGAAGGTCGACGCAGCGCGCGTCCACGTGGAGGGCATCTCGGCGATCGACGCCGTGGATTTTCGGTTCGCGTCGCGCTTCGGCTTCAACATCAAACATCTGTGCATCGGGCGGGATCGCGGCGAAGCGCTGGAGCTCCGCGTTCATCCGGCCATGGTCCCGGCCTCCAGCGTCATCGGCAACACGAACGACGTCCTCAACTGCGTCTTGATCCAGGGTCGGGCGCTCGGGCCCTGCGTGCTGGTGGGGCGTGGCGCCGGCGAGATGCCCACGGCGGTGAGCGTGGTCGCGGACATCGTCGACGTCGCTCGTTCCCGCATCGAGGGACAAGCCGGCTTGAGCACGCGCGGCATCCGCATCCGCGAACGCGCGCTCATGCCCATCGAAGACATCGTCTCGCGCTACTACCTGCGCTTCGACGTGGAGGATCAACCCGGCGTGCTCGCGTTCGTCGCCGGCGCGCTCGGCGAGCAGGGCGTCAGCATCGAGCAGATGGTGCAAGAAGGGCGCGCGCCGGAGGGCGGCGCGGTCCCGGTGCTGATGATCACGCATTCGTCCAGGGAAGGCGCGGTGAGGAAGGCGATGAGCCGCATCGCGACCGCGCCGTTCATGAAAGCGCCGCCGCGCTTGCTCCGGATCGAGGCGGTTTGAGCGCGGCGAGAGCCGCCCCGCTCGGCGTCTTCGATTCGGGGCTCGGCGGCCTCACCGTGGTCCGCGCGCTCCGCGCGGCGATGCCGGACGAGGCGATCGTCTATCTCGGCGATACCGCGCGCGTTCCGTACGGCACCAAATCCGCCGACACGATCTTGAAGTATGCGCGCTCTTGCGCGTCGGTGCTGACCAGGCGAGGCGTGAAGGCCCTCGTCGTGGCTTGCAACACCGCGAGCGCCGTGGGCGTCGAAATGCTTCGCGCCGAGCTCGATCTGCCGGTCGTCGGCGTCATCGAGCCCGGGGCGCGCGCGGCGGTCGATATCGCGGAGCGGCTGTCGCGCGAGGGCGACCCGAGGAGCGGGCGGATCGGCGTGCTCGGCACCGCGCGCACGATCGCGTCCGGGGCATACACCCGCGCCGTCGCGGCGCTCTCGACGCGCGTCGAAGTCATCGGGAGCGCCGCGCCGCTGCTCGTGCCCCTCGTCGAGGAAGGCTGGATCGACGGCGACGTCCCGCGGCTCGCGGTGGAACGTTACCTCGCCCCGCTCATCGAATCCGAGGTGGGCAGCGTCGTGCTCGGCTGCACGCATTATCCGGTGCTCGCGGAGACCATCGCCGAAGCCGCGGCGCGAATGTCCCGGCGATCCGTGGCCGTCGTCGACAGCGCGCGCGCGACGGCGGAAGCGGTGGCGCTGTTGCTGGAGACTCGCGACCTGCGAGCGAGCGAAGGGGGAGCCGGTGCGCGGTTGACGCTGCTCGTCACCGACCTTCCGGCGAGCTTCGCGGCGATGGCGGAGCGCTGCCTCGGTATGCCCGCGCCGGAGGTGGCGCTGGTCGACATCTGATGCAAGGATGCAACGATCGAGCGGGGAAGCGAATCTAACTGCACGAAACGTCGTCACGTGGTTTGGCGCTTCTCGCGTCGCGTCAACATTCGTGGACGATTGGCTCGCCGAGCGCCGTGCTACCGTACAGCCCAATGCGTTCGGGCGGTTTCTCCGCGGTCCTCGTTCCCTCGCTCACTCTCTTGCTTGCGTCGTGCGCCTCGGACCACACCGTCGCGCCGGCGGCGAAGAAGGCGGATCGGACCGACGCCGGAGCGGACGCGGGTGAGCTCTATCTCGGGCTGACGACACCCACCGACGGCTTTCAGGTTCGCAGCGTCGGCGCCGACATCGGGCCCGGCGAGGAAAAAGAATATTGCGAAGCGGCGCGGTTGCCCGGCGGCCCCGACGACGAGTACGACGTTTCTCTCGTCGAGCTCGCGAATGGTCCGTATTCGCATCACCTCGGGCTGGCGGTCGCCGACGTGGGAAGCGACGCGGAGGCGGAGCTCGAGGCCCTCGGCGCCGGCAACCGCAAGGAGTGTCCGGGCCCCTTGCTCGTCTTCGGCGGCGGCATCGACATCGTCGGGACGATTCAGGTGCCGCGCGGCGAGTCACGGCTCCCCCCTCACGTAGCCAGGAAGTTCCACGGCGGCCAGTACATCGTCTTCGACTATCACTACGCGAACGTGAGCACAGACGTCATCCACGCGCGGAGCGCGGCGAACTTCCACGTGGTCGCGCCTTCGACGGTCGAGCATTTCGCCCAGCTCTTCTCGCTCAACAACGTCACGATCGACGTGCCGCCGGGGCAGACGGCGTCCTTCACCGGAGAGTGCCACTTCGGGACCGACATGATGGTCGGTGGCTTCACGCGGCACACCCACCATTTCGGCACGGACTTCTCGGTGTGGTACGCGGGCGGGTCGAACGACGGCGCCGAGATCTGGACGAGTCACGACTGGCAGAGCGAGACGGAGTTCCTGTTTCCCGAACCGGTGATGCTCCACGCCGGGGAAGGCTTCCGGTACAGGTGCACCTACGACAACGACGCGACCACCGAGCTGCGCTTCGGCACGAGCGTGCGCGACGAGATGTGCATGCTGTACGGTCCGGCGTGGGCCGTGAACGACGGCGGCGGACAGCTCGATCTGCCGGACTGCAACATCGTCTGGATCGACGACGCGGGCATTGGTCATTCGGCGACGGAGGCCGGCGGCTACCCGAAACCGAGCGCGACCAACGTCAATCTCTGCACGCTGGCGTACGGGCCGTCGATCGACGATTGCCAGAAATGCCTCTGCGACTCCTGCGCCGACGTCGGCGTGAAGTGCGCGAAGGACGCCGACTGTTCGCCGCTCCTCGACTGCTACTCCTCGTGCACCGACGTGAACTGCGCCACGAGCTGCGCGCCGGTCCTCGACCAGCATTCGTCCGGCGCCGGCCTGTTCACGGAGCTCATGGAGTGCGCCAGGGCGGGGTGTCCCTCGTGCGTGCCCGGTGGGACGCCGACCAGTTTTTGAGCCGAAGCGCCGAGCCTGGTTATGGCAGCGCGTCCGGCTCGTTGACGGACATGTAGAGGCAGGCCATGCGCACGGCGACGCCGCTCTCCACTTGATCGAGGATGACGCTGTGCTCGCCGTCGGCGACGTCGTCGGAGATTTCCACGCCTCGGTTCAGGGGGCCCGGGTGCATGACGATGGCTTGGGGTCGCGCGAGCGCGAGCCTTTTGCGGTTCAGGCCGTAGATGCGCGAGTATTCGCGCAGCGTCGGGAAGAAGGCGCCGCCGAGGCGCTCGCGCTGGATGCGCAGCATCATGACGACGTCGGCGCCCTCGAGCGCGGGCTCGAGGCGATCGAAGACGGGACAGCCGAGCGTCTCGGCGTCGCGGGGAAGGAGCGTCGAGGGGCCGGCGAGGCGCACGGTAGCGCCGAGCATCGGCAAGAGGCGGGCGTTGGAGCGCGCCACGCGGCTGTGCAGGATGTCGCCGCAGATGGCGACGGTGAGGCCCTCGAGCTTGCCCTTGTGCGCGAGGATGGTGAACGCATCGAGGAGCGCCTGCGTCGGATGCTGGTGGAGCCCGTCGCCGGCGTTGATGATCGCGGCTCGGGTGCGCGCGGCGACGTACTCGGCGGCTCCCGACGCGGCGTGGCGGACGACGATGACGTCCGGGTGCATGGCGTCGAGGGTGCGGACGGTGTCGCTCAGGGTCTCGCCTTTGCTGACGCTCGACGAGGAGCCCCCGACGTTCACGACGTCCGCGCTGAGGCGTTTGCCGGCGAGCTCGAACGAAGTCCGCGTTCGCGTCGACGCTTCGTAGAAGAGGTTGACGATGGTCTTGCCCCGTAGCGTCGGCACCTTCTTGACCGGCCGTCGGCCGACTTCTTCGAAGGCGCGCGCCGTCTCCAGGATGCGTTCGGCGAGCGACCGGTCGAGGTCGTCGATCGAGAGCAGGTGCCGCAGCCGGGGTAGGGTCATGGGTGAGGCGGGATCGTCGGAGCGCTGTCGGGTTGGATGATCGCGAGGAGGCCTTCGGGGCGGTCGAGCACGTCGATGCGTTCGTTCGGGGCGACTTCGAGCCGGCGGACGCAGTAGTTCGGCTGGATCGGCAGCTCGCGGCCGCCGCGGTCGAAGAGCACGGCGAGCTCGACGCGCCGGGGGCGGCCGTAGTCGAGGACGGCGTCGAGCGCGGCGCGGATGGTGCGGCCGGTGTAGAGCACGTCGTCGACCAGAATGACGGAGCTGCTCTCCAGGTTGCTCGGCATGGCGCTCGGACCGATGCGCGGATTCGGCAGCGCCGTGGCGGCGTCGTCGCGATACATCGTGATGTCGATGCTGCCCATGGGGACGTCGTGCCCCTCGATTTCGCGCAAGCGTCGCACGAGCTCGCGCGCGACGAGCTCACCCCCGCGGCGCACGCCCACGACGACGAGCCCTTGAATGCCGCGATGGCGTTCCAGGATCTCGCCTGCCACGCGCCGCAGCCCGCGCGCAACGTCTTCGGCATCGAGCACGACGCGCATCGCGGCCGGTCTAGCCCCGCAAGCGGCCCGTTTCAAGCTGCACGAGCGTCCGCTTCTGTGGTGCGAATCGGCGGTGCGCTCAATGCAACATGCGGCCGCCGCCACCCGGGCCGCCGCGGTCGTCGCCGTTGCGGGGGTTCGGGCCTCGGCCGCCTTCGATGACCCTGAGCGGCGAGCCCTTGCGCCGCGCCGCGGCCGATTTCGAACCGCGCGCTGCCTCGCGATCCAGCTGCGCCAGGCGGAGCCTGAGGTACGCGCGACGTAGGGGCGACGGCGTGCCGCCGCCGAGCAGCCATCCCGCGAGCATGCCGCCGAAGGGCGCGAGGAGGCCCTCGGGCTCCGCGGCGGCCGCGACGACGCGCAGAAGGCTCATCGCGACGATGAAGATGACCATCGCGCTGGACGAAACCGGGAGCACGAACCAAAGACGCACGCTCTGCCCCCGGAAGCTGAGCGCCCACGCGATCGCGATCGCCTCCAGCACCGGGAACGAGCCGAACCAGTACTCGCCCACCAGCCGATGCGCGAGCGACGCCGGCAGGACGAGCTCGAGGAGCATCTGGAACGAGTACGCGATGATCGCCGAGAAGAAGACGAAGCGGAGAAAACGCGCGCTGCCCCACCTCTCTTCGAGAGAGGGCGCGAGAAATAGCAACCCGAGGATGGCGAAGAGGATATGGCTGACGGTGCCGGTCGGCTGATGCATCAGCGGCGCGGTGAACAGCCGCCAGATCTCTCCGTGCAAGATGCGCTCGGTGTTCCCGCAGAAGAGCAGGAACAGATCTTCGGTGGCGCCGCCCCAGTTCACGGCGATGGCGAACATCAACCAGATGGCGCCGAGCCCGACCATGACGCCCGTGAGCGCACGACCCGGCTTCATCAACCCGAGGGCCCGCGGCGAGGGCTCGTATGGCGGCATTCCGCTTTAACGGATAGCCGCGGATCGGCTCTCGAGCAACTCGCGTCGCGATCTACGCCGCGTGCCAGTCACTCGGACAGCGGATCACACCCGCGTACCGTGACGGTCAACTGGGTGCTCGCGCAGACCGGCCCGCCCAGCCACGGCGTTCGAGTGCCCGGATAGTACGCGACTGGACGGCAATCCAACCACCCGCCGTCCGGCTGCAACCCGCTATCGGCGTACTCGACTTTTCCAATGCCGGGGGTCAAGCCGCCGTCGCGCGCCGCCGGCGGCAGGCGATGATGTCCACAGCGCGTCGTCCAGCGGGGCGCGACGTAGTCGCCGATGGCGTCGCACTTCGTGGGATCGTCGTGGTTGCGCTGGCACTCGACCATGGTGCGACTGCCCAGCACCGGCGGCGAGCCGACCTGCGTGCCCAGGGGGACGATGTCGCTCCGGTCGTAGCCGTCGACGGCGGCTTCGTATTCGCGCCCCTGCAGAATGTTTTCGAAGAGCACCGGCACGCCGCAACCCGTCGGCGCGGAGCTCGGCAAGATGAGCTTCGTATCGCCGATTCCGAGCACGGGGCGAGACGAATCGTCGAAGAGCGTCGCGACGTAGAGCTGCATCTCGCCCGGGCCCGTGCCGCACTTGATCGGACCCAGGAAGTCGATGGGATCGACGGCGACCGCGGTGGCCGGCGTGACGCCGGTGAGGGTCGCGCTCGAGTTGTTGCAGCCCCCGGCGGCGAGCGCGAAGAAAGCGAGGACGGGGAGCAGCCGTGTCATGGCGGGCGGGGAGGGCGGCCGAGCCTACTCGAACCCGGAGCCCGAGCAAGCGTGTCGCGCTGGCGTCAATCGCTGCCGCCGTCGGTCGGTTCGCTGGTCGCGGAGGCGTCCGGCGTTACCGGTGTTTGCGTCAAGAACCCGCACTCGGAGGTGTCCTCCGGATCGAGGACGATGTCGCATACCGTGGTGCGGTCGTTCGCGAAGGAGCCATAGAGATTGCTGCAATCGGTCGCCAGCGTCTTCGCGCCCTGCCGGTGAGCGCAGGAGCCGGCGGCCTTGATCGCCGCGACGCAGTCATTGACGGCGGTCGGGTGCGGCGTCTCCCCCGAAGCGAGGCCGTGCAGGCAGTTGTCGCGCGCGAAGTTGTCGCACTCGGTGAGCTTCGTGGCGCTGTCGATGCGAAGGTCGCAGTACTGCCCGGCGGAACAACGCGCGTACTCGATCGTGCGACACTCGTCGGTACCGACGGCGGTGGTCCCGCAACCCCAGAAGCCGGAGACGAGGGCACCCGCGACCAGGCATGCAGCGCCGACCCGGAACATGAAGCGCCGCTATCACGGCCGACGCCGGTCGGCGAATTTCCGGCCGCGCCCTTGCCAGACGGCCGCGGCCGGGGCACTCAACGGACAATGAGCGCGGACGTTCGGCCGAAGCCGCGGGCGATGGTGCTCGCCGCAGGCCTCGGCACCCGACTCTTGCCGCTCAGCGCGGAGCTCCCGAAGCCGCTGATGCCCGTGGGGGATCGGCCCTTGCTCGCCCATCTCGCCGCCCGACTGTCGCGCGCCGGGTTTGCGTCCTTCGCAATCAACATTCACTACTTACCAGAAGAATTTACGAGTTATTACAATAAATTGGAATCCATTCCTCTTGTGATACAAGAGCCAGAGATCCGCGGTACTGCCGGTGGCGTCGCCGGCGCTCGCGGCTCGCTCGGAGATGCACCGATCCTCGTCTGGAACGGCGACGTGCTCGTCGATCCGCCCGTCGCCGCGTTGTTCGCCGCCGTGGGCGAAGGGCTCGCCTTTGCCGTCGCGCCGCGGCCCTTGGGAGTGGGCACCGTCGGGCTCGACGAGCGCGGCGCCGTCGTGCGGTTGCGCGGGGAGCGCTTCGGCGTCGAGGCGTTCGGGGGCGACTACGTCGGTGTCGCCGCGATCGGCGCCCGCGTGCTCGAGCAGCTGCCGGCCCGCGGCTGTCTCGTGGGGGACGTCGCGCTCCCGCTGTTGCGCGCCGGCGAACGGATCCCGACGGTCCCGTTGCACGGTGACTGGATCGACATCGGGTCCGTCGGTGCTTACCGGCGCGCCAACTCGGAATGGCTCGAGCACCGGGGGGGAGCTGGTGCGTCGTGGGTGTCGGCGTCGGCGACGGTCGATCCGGGGGTCACCCTGGTCGCCTCCATCGTCGGCGACGGCGCCGTCGTTCGCGGCTCGGGCGAAATGGCGCGCACCATCGTCTGGCCCGGTGCGCACGCGGTGGCGCCGTTGTCCGACGCCATCGTGACGACGAGCGGTCGCGTCGTGACCCCCTCATGAAGCTTCGCGCGCGGCAGCTCGACGTTCCCGCGGATGCGCTGCGCATCGCGCGCGCGCTCGCTGGCGAACCGGGATTCGTTTTTCTGTGGGCGGCGTCCGGCGAAGGGCCTTCCTACGTCGCGTGCTCTCCGATCGACTTCACGACCGGCCTCGACCCGGAGCCGTCGCTGGCGCTCATGCCCCAGGAGTCGGCACTCGCCGGTTGTCCGCGCTGGATCGGCGCGCTTCCTTATGAAGCGCGCCGGGATCTGGAACGGCCAGGGCGGACGACGCGCCCCGACGACCGCGCCGAGCCGCACGTCACGACGCCGCTCTGGGCGCGTTACGGCGCGGTGGTGCGGATCGACCGCGACGTGATGGTCGTCGGCGATGACGAACGGAGGCTCCGGGAGCTCGCCGTCCTCGCGACGGCTCCGCCTTCACGGCGCGGCCCGGTCCGCGCGCAGGGGCTCTCGACCGAGCCGGATCGCGCCCACGCGGCCCGCATCGCGGGGGCGCTCGAGCTCATTTTCGCGGGTGAGATCTACCAAGTGAACCTCGCGAGACGATTCGAGCTTTCGCTCGACGGGCGGGCCGTGGACATCGTCGAAAGGCTCGCCCGCGCCGCGCGCACCCCGTTCGCGACGGCGTTCGAGCTGGGCGAGCTGACGATCGCGGGCGCGTCGCCCGAGCTGTTCCTCGAGCTCGACGCCGCCGGCGCCCTCGTCACGCGCCCCATCAAGGGCACACGCCCACGGGGAACCGATGCCGTAAAAGATCGCGCACAGGTGCGCGATCTCGCTGAAGATCCGAAGGAGCACGCCGAGCTGTCCATGGTCGTCGACGTCGAGCGCAACGACCTCGGCCGCATCGCGCGCACCGGGAGCGTCCGCGTGCTCGGCGAGCCCCGGATCGAGACATTCGGCACCGTGCACCATCGCGTCGCGACCGTGACCGCGCGCTTGCGCGACGGAGTGGATCGCTCGGAGGTGCTCCGCGCCATGTTGCCGAGCGGCAGCATCACGGGGGCGCCGAAGATCCGCGCGATGGAAATCATCGCCGAGCTCGAATCCGAGCGCCGCGGCTTGTACACCGGCGCGCTCGGCGCGATAGGGCACGACGGTTCGCTCCGCCTCTCGATGGCCATCCGGACCCTGACCCGCAAGAACGGCGTCGCGCATTATTTCGCGGGCGGCGGGATCGTCGCCGCGAGCGATCCCGCCCGCGAGGTGCTCGAGACGCGCTGGAAAGCGGCGCAGCTCGAGCGGCTCCTCGACGCCGAAGGCTGAGCCGGCCTTCGAACCATCCGGCGGAAGTTGGCCCCTCCGCGGCGGTCTCGGTACTCGTAGGGAGGCCCCGCGCGGGGCGTGCGAAAGACCGATGGATCCCGTGAACGTGCGAAACTTGGAGCAGATCCAGGAGGTGGATCGCGACGGACGCTCCGCGCGCGTCGCCACCGTGCTGCTCGCCTCGCTCGGCGGCGGCGCCCTGGTGTTCGCGTTCGTGCTGTCGACGCAGAAGTCCGCGCCGCCCGTCGAATCGAAGGCCGACCCGCTGGCGGCGCTGGTGGCGAAGGCGAAACGCCCCGAGACCACGCCGCCCGAGGCGGTGCGCTCGTCCGAGGTGACGTTCCCGGCTCTGCTCAGCGACTCGCCGCATCCGACCACCGCGCTTGCCGCAGTGAAGGACGAACGCGGTCACCTGATCGCGCCCGCGCCGGATCCCGACCCGGCGCCCGCCGTCGTGCCGCCGCCCGCGGACAAGCTGCCGGTGGTGCCGCTCCCGGCGGGGACGCTGCTCGACGAAACACAGGTCACCGAGAAGCCGAAGGACGCCCTCGTCGCGCTCGCTCGCGACGTCTCGAAGGTCGAGGACGCGCCGCCGATCATGCCGGGCGGCGACGGCGGTTATCAGCTGCAAGTCGCGAGTTTCAAGGAGCAGGCCGACGCGGACAAGTTCGTGGACGAGCTCCTGAAGCGCGGGCACCGGGCGTACCGGCAATCGGCGTACGTCGCCGACCGCGGGCTCTGGCACCGGGTGCGCATCGGCCCCTTCAAGACGAAGTACGCCGCCGAGAAGTACAAAGCGGAGTTCGACCGCAAAGAGCGCATGAACTCGTTCCTCGTCGATCCGGAGAAGGTGAAACGGCAGGAAGAGCTCCGGAAGACGAAGCTCGCCCAGCGCGCGCAGGCGACCGAACAATGACGCGATCGCCTTACGACTTCTTCCCCGATTGCTTGCGCGCCATCTGCTGCCGCGCGAGCTGCTGGACCGAGGCGGGCACGTTCTTGCTCTTGGAGAGGGAGCGGACGTCGTGATCGTGCAGGTGCGGGACCAGGCGTGAGGTGAAGCTGAACGGCGTGCGCGGGTTCTGCACCAGGTTCAGCTTGATCTGATAATTGCGCGTCCATTCGCGGTTCATCGCGATGAGGCGCAAGACTTCGTCCGACACTTGCCGGCTCGCGGAGATGCGCGCCGCTTCGTTCTCGTTCAACATGGGGCTCTGGACCGCGGCCGCCGCGACGAGACGGTTCGTATCGCGCACCAGGAGCAGCCGCTCGGCGGAGGTGCCGAGCGTCGCTCGCCGGATCTTCTGCGAGATGGTCATCGCGGCCAGACGGGCGTGCAGGGGCAGGAGCTTTTCCTGGACCTGTTCCTCGCCCTCGTCGTCGGCGACGTGGGTATCCTCGACCGCGGCGTCGAGCGCGATCCGCGACGCGATCTCGTCGGCTTCGCGCGCCAGGTTGTCTTCGTAGGTCGGCTCGGGGCTCGCCTCGGCGATGAGCTCGTTCTTGATCGCCTGCGCGGCTTCCTTGAACGCCGGGATGGAGAGCTCGAGGCCGTTTCGCACCGCGAGCTCGAGGATGCGGTCCGCGGTCGACATGCGGACGCGCTTGTTCATGTAGAGCTTCTCGATGACGCTCGGGTTCTGGAGGAGCCGCTCCTCGTTCGTCGCGACGATCTCGCCGATGCGCTCGTCGGCGCGCGTGGCGAGGATCTCCAGCGCGGCGACGTCGATGCGCGGCATCCGGAGCAGGCGCTCGACCACGTCCGCGGACTCCGCGTAGGCGTCGGCGAGCAGTCCTACGACGGCAGGGTCGAGATCCGCTCCGAGCGCGCCGTTCAAGATGGGCGGCGGGAGCTTTCCGATCGTCTCCTTTGCCTTCGCGGAGAGCTTCGGATCTTCGTGCTCGGTGAGCACGGCGATGACCGCGACGACGTCACCGGCCGGAGCGCCGGGAACGATTCCGCTCGCGGCCATCATCTTCGCGGGCAAGGGCGCGGCCGCCCCGAGGACTCTCTGCGCGGGCTGCGCGAGCCGCGATAGGTCGATTGCAAGTGACATTGCTACACTGCCTGAGACGTTTTCGTGCATCGTCGGGGAACCACCTGTCAAGTTGCGACCCACACGAAAAGCTGGAGCGCTCGTCAGACGGGTGCAGTGGCAAAGGAACCTTTGCCCGCTCGCCCGATCGGGCGGGCGAAGGTTCCGACGGTCCACCCACAGGACGAGCGCTCTATGGCATGATCACGAGCTGATACGAGCTCGAAAACGAGCTAGGGAGTCGCAACGAAATGGGAATCCTCGACTTCGTCAAGAGCGGCGTGCAGCGGATGATGATCGCGCGCGCCGACTCCCACAAGGACGCCGTCGTCTTCAAGCACCCGGATCAGACTTTCCCCTTCTGGTCTCAGGTCACGGTCGATTCGGACGAGGTGTGCCTCTTCTTCCGCGACGGCCAGTACGTCGGCGCGCTCGGACCGGGCCGTCACACGCTGCAGACGCAGAACATCCCCTTCTTGAACAACCTCGTCGACAAGATGACCGGCGGGAACATGTTCATCGCCGAGCTCTTCTTCGTGACCACGAAGCCCCTCTACGGGCAGGGGTTCGGCGGCCCCATCGGCTCGATGCGCGACCCCGAGCTCGATCTGCGGGTCGAGCCGCGCGCGTACGGCACGTATTCCTTCCGAGTCGTCGAACCGGTGCGCTTCGTCATCGAGTTCTGGGGACAGAAGGCGTCGAACGATCCGCAGGCGCCGCTCGAATGGGTCCGCGACCAGCTCATGATGGGGCTGCGAACGACGCTCACGCGCCTCATCAAACAGGGCGAGCTCACGTTCATGGATCTCGGCACCGCGGGTCCGGACGTCGCGGCGGCGATCGTGCGCGATTGCCCGGACCTCGCGAAGATCGGCGTTCAGATGCTGGAAATCGCCAAGCTGAACCTGAACCTGACCGAGCAAGATCAGAAGCGCATCGATCAGTTCCAGGATCAGATCGTCCAGGCGAAGCTCGACGCGCGCAAGGCGCGCATCGCCGTGTCGCAAGCCGAAGCTCAGGCGCAGCAGCGGCAGTTCCAGCTCGATCAGGATTACGCGAACCGCGCCCGCTACCTGCAGAACATGAACATGCCCGACTACCAGCAATACGCCGGCGCCGAGGCGATGCTCGGGCTCGGGCAGGGCATGGCTCGCGGCGGGAACGCGCCCGCGGCGGCGATGGCCGGCGCGGGAGTGGCAGCCGGTCTCGGCTTCGGCGTCGGAATGGCGAACGCCGGGCGAGGAGGCTATCCGCCGCAAGGGTATCCGCCGGGCTATCCGCCGCCGCCGGGCTATCCACCGCCCGGCTATCCGCCGCCGGGATACCCGCCGCAGGGGTATCCACCGCCGGGCTATCCGCCGCCGCCCGGGTACGGCGCGCCGCCGGCTGCGCCACAACCCTCACCGCCGCAGGCGGCTCCGGCGCCTGCAGCTTCGCCGCCCGAAGACGCTCGTCCCGTCCCCTGCGGTCGTTGTGGCGCCGGCAATCCGTCGGGCGCGAAGTTCTGCACGGAGTGCGGCGGCTCTCTCCTCTGACCGCAGTCGCGCGCCCCGGTCGAACGTGACGGAACGGCACACGGAGCTTCGCCTCGACGAGTCGCATCCGACCGAGGAGCGGCACTACGGGGCGAAAGAGTGTGCGCGTTGCCAGAGTCGCTTCTCGAACGACGCCCGTTTCTGTCCGTTCGACGGCGAGCCGCTCGTGCCCGCGGTCGGCGTGGTCCAGCGCGATCCCCTCGTCGGCGCGCTCATCGACGGCCGTTACGAGGTGGAATCCGTTCTCGGCGAAGGCGGCATGGGGACCGTCTATCGCGTTCGCCACAGCATCCTCGAGCGGCCCTTCGCGCTGAAAGTGCTGCGGGCCGATCTCGCCCGCGACGCAGACCTCGGCGAGCGGTTCTTGCGCGAGGCGAGGGCGGCGGCGTGCATTTCGCACCCGAGCGTCGTAGCGATCACGGATTTCGGATCGCTGCCGACGGGGCAGGCGTACTTCGTCATGGAGCTGCTCGCGGGCGAGTCGCTGAGCGCCGTCGTGCGCAAGGGCGGGCCGTTGCCCGCCGGACGCGCGGTCCGCTTGCTGAGGGACATGGTCGGCGCGCTGTCGGCCGCGCACGAGGCTGGAGTCGTCCACCGCGATCTCAAGCCGGACAACGTGCTCGTCTGCCCGACCCAGAGCGGCGAGACCGTCAAGCTACTCGATTTCGGCCTCGCCAAGGTGGCAGGGCAGAGCCGGCTCACGAAGGCCGGCGTGGTGTTCGGCACTCCGCACTACATGAGCCCGGAGCAAGCGATGGGCGGCACCGTGGACGAGCGCACGGATCTCTACGCGCTCGGCGTGGTGATGTACGAGATGTTCACCGGCCGCGTGCCGTTCGAGGCCGACACGTACATGGGCGTGCTGACGAAGCACCTCTACGTCGAGCCCACGCCGCCGAGCGTGCTCCTCGGCGGCATGACGACGCTCGGCGCGCTCGAGCTGGTCGTGCTCCGCTGTCTCGAAAAGAAGCCGGAGCGGCGTTACGCATCGATGAGCGAGCTCGGCGACGAGCTCGAACGCATCGCCAAGTTCGACGCCGACGGTGTCTTCAGCGTGGAGCCGGCGAAGCCGGCCGCGCGACGATCGCCGCGTCTCGCCGACGAGCTCGAGCTCCCTTCGCAGATCGAGATGCGCCTGATGAGGGCGCAGAGCGGGGTCGGACGAAGAACGGCGCCCGCGGTCATCGGCGCGCTGCTGGCGATTGTCGTCGCTTCGCTGCTCGCCGCGGGCTGGGGCGTCGTTCACCGTCGCAATTCGGTCCGCGGGTCGCCGCTGGCCACGCCGGCGCCCGCGGTGGAAAAGGTGGCCGCTTCTGCACGTTCGGAGGAACCTTCGCCTGCAGTGGTCGTCACGCCGTCCCGCGAACCGGTTCCGTCCGAGCCGCCGGTGCCCGCGCCGCCGGCGTCGCCGAAGGCCGAGCGCGCGCACTCTGTCGGCAAACCTCCTCCACACATGAAGCGACCCCGGGCAGGGGCGTCCGGCGAACCACCCAACAACCCGATTCAACAGGGAAAAGTTCAAGACAACGGCATCGTGGATCCCTGGACGCGGTGAGGCGTGAGCCGTTCGGCCGAGCCGTTATTTCGGATTGAAGGCACTCTTCGCACGGCGCGGGTTCCGCAATCTGGTAGGACGAAGAAGGTTCTGTGGCAAAGCAGCAGCTCCTCTTGGTGGACGGGGACCCGCGCAGTGTTCGGGTTCTCGAGGTGAGCCTCAAGAACGCGGGGTTCAACGTGACGACCGCGTACGACGGCTCGGATGCGCTCGCCAAGCTCGAGTACGCGACGCCCGACCTCATCCTGAGCGATACGCGGCTCGCCGGCACCGACGGCTACGAGCTCGTGAGGCGTCTGAAGGCCCGGCCAGAGCACGCGGCCATCCCCGTGGTCTTCCTCACCAGCCAGAAGTCCATCGAGGACAAGATCCGCGGGCTGGAGCTCGGGGTCGAAGATTATCTCATCAAGCCCATTTTCGTGCGCGAGCTCATCACGCGGGTGCACATGTTGCTCGCGCGCCGTACGCAGGAGCGCATCGCGACGGGCCCGGCCTCGCGGACGCGTTTCGCCGGCTCGCTCGAAGACATGGGCGTCGTCGATCTCCTGCAGACGATCGAGGTGAGCAGGAAGAGCGGCGTCGCGCACATCACCGACGGCAAGCGCAACGCCATCGTGTATTTCCGCGACGGCAAGCTCGTCGACGCGGAGATCGGCAAGCTCCGGGGCGAAGAGGCCATCTATCGCGCGCTGCTCTGGAGCAGCGGCAGCTTCGAAGTCGAGTTCAAGCCGGTCGACAATCCCGACGTGATCCCGACGTCGACGCAGGGGCTCCTCATGGAGGGCATGCGTCGCGTCGACGAATGGGGGCGCCTCTCCGAGCAGTTGCCTTCGCTCGACGTCGTGTTCGACGTCGATCACGAGACCCTCCTCGAGCGGCTGACGGAGATCCCCGACGAGCTGAACGCGATTTTGCGGCTCCTCGACGGACGTCGCAACCTGATGGACATCATCGACGAATCGCCGTTCGACGATCTGTCCACTCTGTCGGTCATTTCAAAGCTGTACTTCGAAGGCCTGCTCGTCCTCGTCGAGGCGGAGGAGCAGGTCGTGCCGAGCCTGGAGGCGTCCGACAGCCACCCCGCCGGCGAGCGCGGCAGTAGCGATTTCGAGATGGTGCCGGTGTCGCGCGCGTCGCGCCCGCCGCTCGCCCCGGGCGCGCTGGAAGGGTCGAAGGCCGGGAGCGACCGCTCGCCGCCGCTCGAGATCCTGGCTCCGCCGCCGGCGGCGTCGGCGCCGGTCGTCGCGCCGCCGCTCGTTCCGCAGCATCTCCCGTCCATCATCATTCAGACCGCGCCCGAGCCCCCGACGTCCACGGCGCATTCGACGACGTTGCCGGCGGGGTCTCCCGCTGCGCCGGCGGGCGCGCCGCTCGCGACCGGCTCGCCGTCGCTCGGAACGACGTTGCCGGCGGGGTCCCCCGCGCCGGTCACGTCCGCCCCGTCGGCGGCCGTGCCCGACCCTCCGTCTTCGCAGCCATCTTCGGCGATGACCTCGACGCCTGCGGAGCGGCCGCCGTCCCCGCTCGACGCGGCGCCCCCGCACGGGCCGTATGCGCGGCAAGCCGTTCGCTCCGACGCGATTCATCAGACGCTCGCCGAGTTCGGCGCGCCGCGCGTGGAGACGAAGGAGCCGGCGACGGCGGCCATGCGCGCGGCGCCCGAAGCGCGCGCCGTCGGCGTGGATTCGCCGGTGGCGAGCAACCGCAGCAGCGGCGCGGTCTCGGTGGCGTCGGTGCCCTCCGTGCGGCACGGCGGCAAGCTGATCCGCTTTCCGGGCCAGAAAGAGCCGCAGCATCCGCCGGACGCGGAGAGCAAATCCGTCTCGCGCGATTCCGAGCGCCCGCCGCCGCTGTCGGCGGACGCGGATCGCGGGGCAGGGGAGCTGCACGACGATCTGCTGCACAAGGAGTTCTTCAGCGCCGGCGACGAAGGCCGCTACGAGGGCGGTCCGGCGACGCCGGTGCCGAGCGACCCGGCCCTGGCGCCCGAAGAGCACGAAGAGCTGCGGCACGTCCCCGAGCCGACCGAGGAGCAACTCGAGCGCCGCGATCGGATGACGAAGCGCGTCGCGTTGCTCGTCGGGTTTCTCGTCGCGAGCCTCATCGTCGGTGTGGTCGCGCAACGCATGCGAAAGGACGGCGAAGACACCACCCCGCCGCCCTCCGCGACGATCGTCAGCGAGCCCGCGGCGAACTCGAAGAACGTCCCGACAGCGGAGCCCAAGCGTGCCGCGACGGCGGCGCCGGCGCAGCCGGTTGCACCGGCGAGCGCGCCGACGGCGGCGTCGACCATCGATCTGCCGTCGATGGCGGCCGAGCCGACGATCGCGGAGCCTGCCGCTCCCGAGCCGCAAGCGACCGCGGCCGAGCCCGCGAACGAAGTCGCCCCGGCTCCTCGCGCCCCCGAGCCGGCAGCGCCCGCGCCGGCGCCGGCGCGCGAAGCCCCGGTGCGCGCCGCGCGGCCCACGAAGCTCCCCTCGTCCGGGCTCTATTCATCTGCGCCGGTCCAAGCCCGACACGAATCGAGGCCAAGGCGATCCGAGTCGGCGGGGCTCGCCCCGACGCCCACGCCGCCTCCCGCGCCACCGCCGGGCGGCGCCACGGCGTCGTTTCCGCTCCAGTAGAGCTCCCTTTACGTCGCGAGGAGCGCGCCGCCGTCGCGCGACCCCGAAATTGGACGAGCGCTCATCTCGCGGGCGGGCCGAGGCTCAGGCCCGACCGATCTCCCGAGGGCCGTTCGGCGCGCAAGAAGCGTCCGAGGATCGAAGCGAACTCCGCCGGGCTCTCTTCGTGCGGCGCGTGCCCCGTGTCCATCAGCTCGAACCCCGCTCCGCGGATGCTGCGCGACAGTCGTAGACCGAAGCGCGCCGGGACCAGACGATCGGCGCGGCCCCAGACCACGAGCGTCGGCGCGTGGACGCGGGCGGTCAGCGCCTCGATGGGACGAGTGTCCCGCGTCGCACGCAGCGTCGCGAGCGCGCTGCCGCGCGCCGCCGGGTCGTCGAACTTCTCGTAGTAGCGGTCGATGCGTTCGATGGGGTAGCCGGGCCGGTTCGAGAGGACGTTGCTGCGGAAGAAGGACCGGAACGTCGAACGCCCCCAGAGCTGCTTCAACACGAAGCCCCCGATGAACGGCAAGAGCGCGATCCGCCGTCTCAGATCCACGGGGGCGTCGAAGCACACCGAGTCGACGAGCACCAGGCGCGAGACGAGCTCCGGGTGGCGCGCGGCGAGCGTCAGCGCGACGGCTCCTCCGAGCCCGTGGCCGACGACCGCGGCGCGGCCGACGTCGAGCGCGGCGAAGAGATCCGCGACCACCTCCGCGAACGCGCCGATGTCGTACGGGAATCGGCTCACGAGCGGCTTCTCGCTCTCGCCGAAGCCGGGAAAGTCGGGCGCGACGAGCCGAAACTCGGACGCCATTTCATCGACGACGGCGTCCCACGCGCCGTGATGTGTGAAGAGACCGTGTAGGAGCACGACGGGCGGGCCGTTTCCCGACAGCGCCACACGGAGTCGCACACCATTGGCCTTAATGTCTCGCAGGGTGCTATCCACCACGCGGGCCGTGTCAGATCGTTCCGCGCTCACCTCCTCCGTGTGCAGATCGGGTGTCTGTTTTCGTCCGCTCACCGTCATGTTTTCGTCGCGGCAGCCCGCCCGCGTCCGGTTCTCGCGAAGGCCGGGCGCTCGCGGAGGTTACCGAAGTCCATAGGGCGCGGTCGAGGTCGCACGTGCGATCCGTACGGGTGACAATCAATGTCATCCCGCGCACACGAACCGCGGTCCATGGAGCTCCATCATGGAATCCGCAAATCTTTGCTCGGAAGATGGTTTGACGGATCCACTGAGTAGAATATATTCGCGCGTACTTCCGGTGGATGTGTCCCCTTCGGGGGCCGGCCGCGTGGACCTCACATGGCGAAGATGGACGAATCGACCCTCGACCGCATCGAGCGCGAGCACGCTCCGGGGCTGACCTCGGCCGAGATCCTCGACCTCTTCGCGACCAGTGGTGTGCACCTCACGGAGGCCACACTGCGGAAATACGTGCAGCTCGGCCTCTTGCCGCGCAGCGTACGTGTGGGGCGCAAAGGTAAGCACCAGGGGTCGCAGGGAGTGTACCCCGTGTCCGTCGTGCGCCTCATCCTGCGCATCAAAGAGATGATGGCCGACAATTACACCATCGAGCAGATCAAGCGCGACGTCCTCTTCATGCGCAGCGACATCCAGGCGCTCGAGGCGACCCTCGGAAACATCTTCGACACGCTCGCGCGCGTGATGAAGGAGCGGCGCGCCGAGTCGTACGCGCAGACCGTCGCCCGCGAGGTCGAAGGCGCTCGCGCGCTCAGCCGCGATCTGGTCGCGCGGCTCGGGCAGATCGAGTCGCGGCTCTCGTCGCGCTCGAGCCTCAGGACGGTGTCGGCGTCATGAGCGCATTTTTCGCAAACATCGGATCTTGCGCGGAGGCCGTTCGCGGCTCCGCAGAGAGCTTGAGGTCACGGGTTCGGGTGGTGCCGGCTCGCACATAGCCGGCGGGCGGCGGTCGAAGGCCGCCAACGAGGTTCGAGTTCGGTTGACGGCGCGGGCGCGAGCACCCGGGCGGCGACGGAGACGTGTGCTCGCAGTTTCGCGAATCAGCGGAGGCAGTCAGGATGTCCATCAAGGTCGAAGCAATCGGACAAGCAGGCGACACCGAGACGACATCGGGAGAAGGGCCGGCGCTCGACGGCGCCACGGCGCTCGCCACGGACCCCGAGGCCGAGCACATCACGCGCGAGCAACGCCGTTCGCGGCGCAAGCGCGCGGTGCGGGCGCGCACCATCAGCGTGAAGCGCATGACGAAGCGCGAGCTCGAGATCGGCCGGCTCCTCTATCCGGAGACCGACTACGAGAAGCCGCGCTCGCGCGAGGAGTGCCTGGACGGGCCGCGCCCGTGTCCGTTCGTCTCGTGCAAGCATCACCTGTTCATCGACGTGTCGCCGAGGACCGGCGCGATCAAATTGAACTTCCCCGACCTGGAGGTCTGGGACATGGGCGAGTCGTGCGCGCTCGACGTCGCGGATCGCGGCGGCACGACGCTCGAGGACGTAGGGGCCATCATGAACCTGACACGTGAGCGTATCCGGCAAGTCGAAGTGAAGGCTCTGGCGAAGCTCGAGGCGCTGCGCGACATGATGGCGCTGCGCGAGTACGTGGACGAAGGGCCCGTCGGAAAGCGGCGGCTTCCTCAGCTCACGAAGGCCGACCTGGCCGGCATGGATGAAGACGACGACGAGGACTGCGAGGACGAAGCGCCCGAATCGAGCCGTCCCGGCAGCGTCGATCTCGATCTCTCGTGATCCGAACGGACGGCCGCGGCCCGCTGCGGCCTATCCACGCAGCGCGGCGATCGTCCGCAGGAAATTTCCGGCCAGGATCTTCCGGATGCGCTCGGGCGAAAACCGGCGTTCGAGGAGGATGTGCACGAGCCGCGGCAGCTCGAGGCACGTCGGCATGTCGCGTGGCGTGACGATCGCGCCGTCCCAGTCGCTGCCGAGCGAGGCGTGATCTTCGCCCACGACGCGGACGATGTGCTCGATGTGATCCGCCACCGCCGCGGCGTGTCCCCGGAACGTGGAGCGTTCGAGGAAATTCGTGTGGTACATGACGCCGACGGTGCCGCCGCTGTCGGCGACGGCGCGGAGTTGATCGTCGTCGAGGTTGCGCCAGTGCGGGCGCACGCCGGAGACTCCGGTGTGCGTCACGATCAGCGGCTTCGCGCGGTCGTGCGCGTCGACGGCGTCCCAGAAGCCCTTCTTCGAGACGTGCGCGAGATCGACGAGGATGCGCTCGGCGTCGAGGACGGCCACGAGCTCACGGCCCTTCGCCGTGAGCCCTTCTTCCCCGAAGCGCAGCGGGGAGCTCGTCGAACCCAGGCTCGACGACGTCAGGTGAACCAGGGTCACGCGCGTGACGGCGTGTTCCTGGATGCGTGACCAGGCCGTCAGATCGTGATCGAGCGCGTTGCCGCCTTGAACCCCGACGAACGCGCCGTGCTTGCCGGCCGCGCGCGCGGCGCGGTATTCGCCGGCCGATCGCGCGAGCGCGACCCGGCCTCCGGCGTTCGCGAAGGTGCCGAGCAGTCGAGCGAGGTTCCGCTCGAACGCCGCGGCGCGCCCGGCGGCGGTGCGGAGCGGGTTCGTGGTGATGGACCAGATGGCGCCGGTGACGCCCGCCTCGAGGAGCCGCGGGAGATCGGCCTGGCCGTAGAAGCGGGCGCCGAACGCGCCACGTCCGTGGCGCGAAAGGAGGTCGTAGCCGAAGACGCGCGCCCAGATGAACGTGTCGACGTGCAGATCGATGACGTCGGAAGCGTCGTAGAGCTCGATCGCTTCGCGCGAGACGCCGAGCGCCGCCGCCCGCTCTCCGGCGTCGCCGTTCGACAGGGCGGGCGCTCGGGAACGCGACGCCAACGGACGCGCCCGGGCTCAGAGCCCTTTCGGAACCTGCTCGAGGTTCACGCCGGAAAGCGCGTAACGGATGAGCGCGCTTCGGTTCGCCTTCGTCAGGCCGCGCGCCTTCAAGGACTCGACCATGCTGTCGAGCCGCTTCAGGTCATCCATGTACATCGAGATGCAGATGACCTTGTAATGCGCGGGCTTCGCGTCGCGCTTTTCCGGGTCGACGTCGTCCTCGATCGGGGCCTTCGCGGGCGCGTAGAAAGCACCCGAGCCTCGCTCGTCGTCAGCCCGGAGAACCCTCACGGTGGCCGTCCTCAATTCGCGTTCGCTCACGTCGTCCTCCTGCTCGAGCGAAAGCGCATCCGGCGCTTGCTCAGTGCGAAGATGGCCTCTCTCGGCCATGGCATCGTGGTCGCAAGGGATGACACGGCAACCGAAAGCAGGCCAAGTTTCGGCAAGATCAGCCGTTCAGCCATTTCGCGATCGCCGAATCGTAGGCCGCCGTGTGGGCGAACACCTTGGCGGCGAGGCGCCGCCGGGTCTCGGGACGAACGGCGCCGGACTCCCGGATTTCTTCGAGGACCAGCGAGTAGTCCGCGCTGTCGCAGACCACCGTGACCCGGTCGTGATTCTTCGCCGCCGACCGCAGCATGCTGGGCCCGCCGATGTCGATGTTCTCGATGAGCTCGGCGAACGACGCGCCCGGCTTCTCCAGCGTCTTTTCGAACGGGTACAGGTTCACCGCCACCAGATCGATGAATTCGGCGCCGAGGCGGGCGAGGTCCGCGTCGTCCTTCCCCGCGCGCGCCAGGAGGCCGCCATGCACGCGCGGGTGCAGCGTCTTCACGCGGCCGTCCATGACCTCCGGCGACCCGGTGTAGCTCTCCACGGTGTCGACGGGGATGCCCGCGTCCACCAGCGCCTTGTGCGTGCCCCCCGTGGACAGCAGCTTGATGCCGAGGCTCGAGAGCCCCCGCGCGAACGGGATCAAACCCGATTTGTCGGAGACGGACAGGAGGGCCCGCTGGATCGCCATGCGAGGCCTTCCAATATCCAACGCCGTCCGTTACCGCGTCAATACTGCCCTCGACGTCATCTGCCCACGACATCTGCCCGCAACAGCCGGGCCTAGCGCGGCTCGGGTCGCGTCTCCCAGAACGTCGCGAGGTCGGCTGGCAGGGGTGACACGAGGTCCAGCTCTTCTCCGGTCACCGCGTGCGGGAGACGGTAGCGGTGCGCATGGAGGGCATGCCGGGGGAGCTCGAGCCGCGCGCGGTCGTCGTCCGTCAGTACTCGGTCGGCCGCCCGCGCGAGGATGCGCTCGTCGGGACCGTATAGCTTGTCGCCGACGATGGGGCAGCCGACGGCGGCGAGGTGCACGCGGATTTGATGCTGTCTGCCGGTCAAGAGCTCGCAACGTACGAGCGCGTACGTGCCCTTGACCTCGACCACCGTCACGTCCGTACGAGATTCCAGTCCCCCGCTCTGGACCCGCATCTTCACGCGCAGCGGATTTTCCGGATCCCGCACCAGGGGAAGATCGATGATGCCGGAGGGAGGGACGCCCCAGGTGATGGCGAGGTACGTCTTGCGGATGGCCGGTGCCTCGGGGCCGCCCGCGCTGCCGCGCGAGTTGGCGATCGAGCGATCTTCGATGAGCCGCTTGAACGCGCGATCGGCGCTGCGCGAGAGCCCGCAGAGCAAGACGCCGCTCGTCTCCCGGTCGATGCGATGGATGAGGGAGAAGAACTGCCCCGGGTAGCGCGCTTCGAGGAGCTTGATGACGGTCGCGTTGTGGTGGCGCGCGGTGGGGTGGACCGCGAGCATCGGCGGCTTGTCGATCGCGAGCAGATGCGCGTCGCGATAAACCACCGGGAGCTCGGCGGGCTTGTCGGCCTCGTCCGGCGGTAGCCGCCAGATGGCGAGGTGGTCGTCGCCCTTGACGCGGTCACTCGGGCTGAGCTTGCGGCCGTCGATGGTGTAGGCGGAGTGGTCCGCGATCAGCTTGGCGCGCGTGCGGCTGGTGTTTCGGAGCTGCGAGCTCAAGAAGACGTCCACGCGGGTTCCGGCTGCCTCCGGCGGGACGCGGAACACGCGCACGACCGCGAGGGGCGCGACGTCGGCGGGGCGCGTCGCCACCTTCCACGGCCGTTGTTCTTCCGACATGCTCGTTCAGCCGCGGTGATGAATCTCCGTGCCGATGCCGCGATCGGTGAAGATTTCCAGGAGCATGGCGTGCTGGCGGCGTCCGTCGATGATGTGCACCTTCTCGACGCCGTTCGCCACCGCCTCTAGCGCGCATTCCACCTTCGGGATCATGCCGCCGCTGATGGTGCCGTCGCCGATCATCTTCGACGCTTCGGCGGCGGCGAGCGAGGGCAGCAGCTCGCCGCCTTTCGTCTTCACCCCGTCGACGTCGGTCATCAGGATGAGCTTCGCCGCGCCGAGCGCCTCGGCGATGCGCGCCGCGGCCGTATCGGCGTTGACGTTCAGCGACGAGCCGGCGGCGTCCATCGCGATGGGCGCGACCACGGGGATGAAGCCGTTCGAAATCAAGTTGCGGATGAGGCCCGGCTCGACGTGGACGATGCGCCCGACGCGGCCGAGGTCGATGACGACGTCGGCGCCGCTCTTGTCCTTCGACGTGATCTCGTCCATGCGCGCGGCGCGCAGGAAGGCGTCGTCACGGCCGGAGAGCCCCATGCCGCGCCCGCCTTGCTTGCAGATGAGGCCGACGAGATCCGAGTTCACCGATCCCGCGAGCACCATTTCGACAACCTGCATGGTCGCGTCGTCGGTCACCCGGAGGCCGCCGGAGAACACCGCGCGGATCCCCATCCGCTCCAGGGTCTGATCGATCTGCGGCCCGCCGCCGTGGACCACGACGATCTGGATGCCGATGAGGCGAAGCAGACAGACGTCGCGCGCGAAGCTCTCGCGAAGCGTCGGGTCGATCATCGCGTGACCGCCGTACTTCACGACGAAGGTCCGATTCTGGAAGCGCCGGATATACGGCAGCGCCTCGTGCAGGATCTCGGCCTTGTGGATCAGGTCGTCCATTCAGATTTCCAGCGAGCCTAGTACATATTGTTGCAGGGGGGGCGGCCCGAGGGTAGACGACGGCCCGTGGATATCCTGATGGTCACGGCGGAGCTCTCGCCCTACGCCCGGGCATCGCGCGCCGGGGACGTCGTGGCGGCTCTGAGCAAGGCGCTCTGCCAGCTCGAACATCGCGTCACGGTGGCCATCCCGCGGTACCCGGGCTTCGACGCCGGCGGCTTGCTCGCGGCGCGCCGCTTGACCCCGCTGAAGCTCGCGAACGGCGCCGAGGTCACGGTGCTCGACAGTCAGCTTCCGACCGGCGCGAAGCTCGTCCTGCTCGATTCGCCGTCGTTGTTCGAGCGGCCGGAGGTCTTCGGCCGTCCCGCGGAGGACGCCGAGCGCGCCGAGTTCCTCTGCGAGGCCGCGCTCGCGCTCACGCGCCAGCGCGGCGAGCGCGAGCCGTTCGACGTCGTGCACCTCCATGACTGGCCCGCGGCCGCGCTCGCCGTGCGGCTCGCCTCGCTCCCTTCGGCGGTGCCGTCGGTGCTCACCATTCACGATCCCGCGCGGCGCGGCGTCGTTCCGGCGGAGGTCGCGGCTCGCCTCGGCGTCGCACCGAACGACGACGGCCAGCGACAGAGCGCGAGCTTGCTCACGTCCGGCGCGAGCCGCGCTTCCGCCGTCACCAGCGTCTCGAGCGCGGTCGCGCGCGATCTGGTCGACGCCGGCCGCTTCGGACCGCTGGCGGCGGCGCTGTCGTCGCGAGCAGAGGAGATCGTCGGGATCCCGAGCGGCCTCGACTATGCCATCTACAACCCGGCCACGGACGCCGCGTTGCGGTCGCGCTACGACGCCGAAGACCCTTCGAACAAGGGCTCGGCGAAGACGGAGCTCCTGCGCAGTCGCGGGCTCGAGCTCGGAATCGAGCGGCCGCTCTGCGTCGCGATCGTCGAAGAGGGGCCGGACGGCGGCATCGACCTCCTCGAGCGGGCCGCGGAGCACATCCTCCGCAACGACGTCTACGTGTTCGTCCTGCTGCGTGGGGAGGTCCCGTTCGACAAGCTCGACCGGCTGCGCTCGGAGATGGGCGATCGGCTCGCGGTGGAGCAGTCCCTCGATGAGCCCACCGCCCGGCGTGCTTGTGCCGCGGCCGACATCGCCGTCTTGCCGGCGCGCTACGAAGCCACGGCGACCTTCGCGCGCATCGCCCAGCGTTACGGGGCGTTGCCGGTCGCGCAGGCGTCGGGGGCGCACCTCGACGCCATCGTCGACGCCGACGCGGCGCTCGATACGGGCACCGGCTTCCTCTACGAAGAGCCGTCGTCGACCGCGCTCGCCGGAGCCGTCAGCCGCGCCGTCGCCGCCTTTTCCGCGCCGCGCTGGGCGGCGCTTCGCCGGCGCGTCATGCGGCTGGATCTGGCGTGGGATCGTCCCGCGCGTCGCTACGCGCAGGTGTATCGTCAAGCGAAGCTCGCGGCGGCCCGGTGACGGGCAACGCCCCGCCGGCGATCGGCCCCGGGCCGACGATGCCGAGCGCGCGTTCGAGCCAGTAGACGCGGAGCGCGACGATCCCGAGCACGACGAGTTGATGGACGATCAGCACCGCCCACACGCGGCCGGCGCCGGGGCGTGAAACGTCCAGCGCCGAAGCGGCCCACGCCGCGCCGCTCACGAGCGCGATGCTCCCGGCCGCGGCCGGCGCCCAACCCATGAAGACCGCGAGCGGGGCTCGCCCGAGCTCCGCGAACGCGACGGCCAAGGCTCTCACCGCCCGGACGCCTCGCCGCACCACCACGGCACGCGCGAGGTCGGCCGCGAGACCCAGGACGGCGACCGACGAGCTCGTGACGAGCGCGAAGCCCGCGACGATGAGATCCGATCGCCGTTCATCGAGGACCGAATCGAACGAGCCGGACAACCCTTCCACGGCGAAGGTGATCGCGGCGAGGGCGACGGCTTGTGCGAACGCCGTCGCGCCGCCGATGGCGACGAGCGACGGCGTGGCCGCGGCGCCCCGCTTCGCGAGGGACGGCAGCGGTTCCTCGGGGTGCGCGAGCGCGGCGAGCGCGGCGGCGAACGGAAATGACAGGGCGATCGCGACGAGGATGAACCCGAGCACCGAGCCTTCGAGCGACGCCTGGATGGCCCGACCTCCGAGCCGCAGCGCCTCCGCCGCGTACAGGGCGCCCGGGGCGAAGAGCAGCGCGTCGGAGAGCGGTGAAATGGGCGGTAAGAACGCCGCGACCGCCCTGGCCACCGGATAGGCGAGCAGGAGCGCGGCCGCCGCCCGGAAGAAGAACAAGAGGAGCACCGCTCGGATCCGCGCGCGTGCGGCAAGTCGAGTGGTCATGGGCCGAGCACCCCGAGCAACAGCTCTTCGATGTACGCGCCGCGCTCCGCGATGCGCGCGACGCCGGGTCTGTTGCTGGTGACCGCGCCGTTCACGAGATCGTCGTCGAGGAGGACTCGAAGATCGGGGTCCACCTGCGCGGCGACGAGCGGGCTCTCGCTCTCGGAGTCGAAGGCCTGCCGCCGGCCGCGGCCGTCCCACCGGCGCACCGTCCGCGTGCCGTCCTGAAACGTCAGCGCGACGTCGACCGGCACGCGGAGCGAGCCGTGGCGGAACACGAGCACCCGCGACGCCCACCTCGAAGGCGTGGCCGCGCGATCCGGAGCGGCCTGCTCGACGCGTCCGCCCGGACCGTCGAAGACGCCCGCCTTCGGCCGCACCGGCAGGCTGTGCAAGTCCTTCGCGACGAAATCCACCGTGCCGCCTTCGAGGAGCGCGGCGCGCGCGAAGCTCTCGGCGTCGTCGCCCATCACTTCGCGGAGGATCGCGAGCAAGTGCTTCGGCCCCGGGTGCTCGAAGCGATAGCGCCGCGCGTACCTCCCCAGGGCGCGATCCAGCGCCGCTTTGCCGTACACGCGGCCGAGCGTCGACAGGATGATGCCGGTGCGCGCGTAGACGAGCGCGCCGATTTCGCGGAAGCTGACGAAGTCGGCGGCGGGCAGCGCGACGATGTCGTCGTGGCCGGCGTCGATGGCCGACGAGCGCAGGTAAGCTTCACCGGACACGGTGAGCCCGAGGACGCGGGCGCCGTCGCCGTCGCCGTACAGCGCCTGCATGGACGACTCTTCCGCGTAGGTCGTCAAGCCTTCGTCGAGGAAGGGCCACGAGTGCTCGTCGGTGGCCACGAGACCGTAGAACCACTGATGCCCGAGCTCGTGCAGCGTCACCCGCTCGACGAACGTGGAACCCAGGTACGTGTACCAGGGCGCGCCGGTGGTGATGAGCGTCGGATATTCCATGCCGCCCGCGGCGAGGGCCCACGCCGGCGGGTGCACGACCGTGAGCTCCGGATACGGATATTTGCCGAACCGCGCGCCGTAGTAGCGCAGGCCGTGCTCGACCGCGGTGAGCGTCGCGGCGGCGTTCCCGTCGTTGCCCGGTGGATAGAGGACGCGCACCGACACGCCGTCCAGGTTGCGCGTCGTTTCGCGGAAGCGCTCCCAGGCGGTCCACGCGAAGTCGTGCACGTCGTCGGCGTGGTAGCGGAGGATGCGCCGTTCGCCGCGCACGTCGTCCTGGACGCGCGCCCCCGTCGCTCCGACGACCATCGCCTTCGGGACGTCGAGCGTCACGTCGTAGGTGCCGAAGTCCGCGTAGAACTCGCTCTGCGCGTTGAACGGAAAATGCACCCACGCGCCGTCTTGCTCGCGCCGCGCGATCTTCGGAAACCACTGACCGACGAAGTGGAAATCGCGCATGTAGCCGGTCCGCTCCACGATCTCCGGCAGCTGGCTCTTCCACTCGAAATCGAGCGTGATCGTCTCGCCGGGCGCCACGTCTCTCGGCAGCCGGACGCGGACGTCGGTTTCGTCGTCGGGGTCTTCGGTCGCGTCCTTCAGGTTCTTCGGCCACACGTCGGCCCCGCCCATTTCCCGGATCGCGAGCCGCTTGACGTCGATGTAGCCCCATTTGCTGGCGCCGTGACCGCTGCGCCCGGCGCCGAAGGGCGACCGCAGGAAGACGGTGCGGTTGTTCTTGAAGGCGTTCAGGTAAAGATGAAACCAGAGCTCCGAAGCCGGACGGCTCGAGGTGTTTTCCCACACCAGCGTGCCCTGACCGTCCACGGTGTGCAGCGTGGCGTCGAGGCGCGCCGAGAGCGTGTACGACGCGACGGCCTTGGCGTGCGCGGCCATCGCGCCGTCGTGGTCGTAGGCGTCGCCCACGACCGCGGGCGGCTCCGAATCACGGAACGACTGCGAAGGCGAGGGGAGGCGCTCCTCGCGCGCAAGCGGCGCGACCGTCTTCGGCGCGGCGATCGGCGCGTGACGCACCACGAGCGCCGAGAGCCCCCAGAGCGAAGCTCCGAGCAGCGTCTCTAGAGCGGCAATCCGGGTGGTCATGAGCAGGAGGCGGTTTCTGTTTAGTGCGGCATTTGTCGAAGAGGAACCCTCGCGGACGCGTTGCGAACAAACGACGCCGGCGTCGTGGGTTTTTTAGGTTTTTTGTCGCGGGTCGGTGCGGAACCCTCGCTTGCGCTGCTCGCCTCCGGCTGCGCTGCTCGCTCGCGGGAGGGGCCGTCGCGGTTCGTGTGGGGGTTGCCTCGCATCCCCCACACCCCCAGAAGCGGACGGTCTACGATTCAGCGGACGGTCTACGATTCAGCGGACGATCTACGATTCAGCGGACGGTCTACGATTCAGCGGACGGTCTGCGATTCAGCGGACGATCTACGATTCGAGTGGTTGGCGAATTGCTTGCTCCACTTATCTCACGGAGCCGCGCGGAGGCGGCTGCGACCGGAGGCGCACTGCAGGCGCTAATGATGTAACGTGATGACGTTCTGCTGGACGAGCGTATACATGATCCGCAGGGCGTCGAGTCGGGTCATTCCGCTGATGTCCAGGATCTCTTCGATGGAGGAGACGCCGTCCACCAGGGACAGCAAGAACCCCGCCCGATGGTCCAGTGAGAGCCACGTGATCTGGTCCGGGGGCACCGCCACCACCGCGACCTGGTCCATGGGACCGATCCGCGCTGCATACATTTGCGTGAGCACCTCGCGGCAGCTCTGGGCGTAGCGCTTCGCGTCCTCGTCGTCGGGGTTGGCGTCGAGGATGCTCTCGGCGACGACCAGCGCCCCGGTGAAATCTCCGACCGCGTAGCGGTCCTGCATGTCGGGGACCGTCGTCGCCGGCGGCTTGCTGCTGGTGGACGCCTCGGCGCGGAGCGACGGCGCGCGGTTCTCGGTCTCCGCCGTGCTCTGGTAGGTGTCGACGAGATCGAGCGGCGAACCAACTTCGTCCAGCAGATCCGGCGGGTCGAGCACCGGCATGCGCCGCTCACCGGCGGGTCGGGGCGCGACGCTTTCCACGCGCGCGATGTGCCGCTCGACCATGGGTTCCGGCACGGTGCGCTTGCGGTCGTCGCGATCGGCCGGATCGCTCGGACGCCGCGAGATGGACACCGGATCGCTGCGGGCTCCGGGGTTCAACGTCGGGATGGCGTCCTCCGGGTGCGGTCGCCCGGGCGGGGCGCTCGGCTCGAGGGGCGCGTCGAAGTCGATGCCTTCGGTGACCAGCGGCGGGATCGAACCGAGCTCGAAGGGGTTGCTCGGGACCGCCTTGCGCGGCGGTCGCGCCGGCGGAAGCGAGCTGAAGTCGAGCTCGAGACCCGAAGGGTCTTCGTCCGGAGAACGCGGAATGGCCGTGGCGCGCTCGAACACCTCGGAATCCGGCGCTTCGGGCGCAGGAAAACCCGGAGGCTCGAGCAACAGCTCGTCCCTTCGCCCTTCCTTTCCGTGGCGCGGAAAGGGAGGAGGTACCGGAGTCGGCCGCGTGGGCACTTACCCTCGTTCGCCTCCTTTGATCGAAGAGAGGTCAGGCCGCTTCATTGCGCCCTCGAAACGACGCCCTTGAACATGCGCTGCGTTCGCGCGAGCCCCTCGACCTGCTCGCGGACCGCCTTCGTCTCCTTGCGGCGGATCGCTTCGCGCGATTTCTCGAGCACGCTGCGCGCCTTGCTGATGGCGTCGCGCCCGAAGTCGCTCGACGCGACGATGCGCTCCACTTCGGGGAACATCCGCTCGATCTCGGCGATGAGCGTCTCGGCCTCTTGCTTCGCCTGCTCGAACTGCTCGTCCGTGCGGCGCTCGACCATGTAGTCCTTCGCGTGCTCGATCATGTTGCTGATCTCCTCGGGCGTCAGGCCGCTCGAGGCCGTGACCTGGATGGACTGTGCTTGGCCGGTCTCCAGGTCCTTCGCGTGCACGCTGACGATGCCGTCCGTGTTGATCTCGAACGTCACCTCGATCTCCACGTGCCCCTTCGGCGCGCGGCGCAGGCCGGTCAGGATGAACTCGCCGAGCAGCTCGTTGTCGTCGGCCTTCTTGCTCTCGCCCTGCATGACCAGGATCTTCACCGCCGTCTGGTTGTCGCGGCTCGTCGTGAAGACCTTCGTGCGGCTGGTGGGGACGGTGGTGTTCTGGGGGATCAGCTCCTCGAAGTAGCTGCCGTAGGTCATGATGCCGAGGGCGTGCGGCGTGACGTCGAGGAGGATCATCTCGCGCTTGTCGTCGGTCAGCGCCGCCCCCTGGATGGCGGCGCCGAGCGCGACCACTTCGTCGGGGTGGACGCTCTTGTTCGGTTCGCGCTTGAAGAAATTGGCGACCGTCCGCTGCACCGCCGGCATGCGCGTCATGCCTCCCACGAGGATCACGTCGTCGATCTCGTCGGTGCCGAGGTTCGCGTCCTGGAGCGCTTCGCGGCAGATCGAGGCGGTGCGCTCGATGAGATCTCCCGTCAGCTGCTCGAGGGTGTCACGGCCGAGCGTGCGCTGGAGGTGGAGCGCCTCGTTGCGGCCGGTGGAGATGATGAACGGAAGGTTGATCTCCGTCTCGCGGACGCTGGAGAGCTCGCACTTCGCCTTCTCCGCGGCGTCGCGCAGGCGCTGGAGCGCCATCCGGTCCTGGCGCAGATCGATGGTGTGCTCTTCCTGGAAGCCTTGCACGAGCCAGTCGATGATCCGCGCGTCGAAGTCCTCGCCGCCGAGGAAGGTGTCGCCCGTCGTCGCGATGACCTTGAACACGCCGTGCGAGCCGATCTCCAGGATGGACACGTCGAAGGTGCCGCCGCCGAGATCGTAGACGGCCACGGTCTTGTCGATATTTTTCCCGAATCCATAGGCGAGCGACGCCGCGGTCGGCTCGTTGATGATGCGGATGACGTCGAGCCCGGCGATCGCGCCGGCGTCCTTCGTGGCCTGGCGCTGATTGTCGTTGAAGTACGCGGGCACGGTGACCACCGCTTTGGTCACCGGCTGGCCGAGGTAATCCTCGGCGATGATCTTCATTTCCTGGAGGATCATCGAGCTTATCTCCGGGACGCTGTATTCCTTGTCCCGAAGCCGGATGCGCACGTCGTCGTGCGGACCCTCGATGATGGTGTAGCTCGAGGTCATGAGCGCGTTCTTCACCTGGGGCGAGTTCCACTTGCGCCCGATGAGACGCTTCGCCGCGTAGACGGTGCTTTCGGCGTTGGTGATCGCCTGCCGCTTGGCGATGTGACCGACGAGGCGCTTGCCGGCCTCGGTCACCGCCACCATGCTCGGCGTGGTCTTGTAACCGCCGCGGTTCGGGATCACGACGGGGGACTCGCCCTCCATGATTGCGACGCAGGAATTGGTCGTGCCGAGATCGATGCCGATGACGCGCTCCATGGACTCCTCTGGGTCGAGCTTAGATCTCGCCTCGCTTCAGACGCTTCAGCCAGTCTTTCACCGTATCATCGCTCGGATCGAGCGTCCGCGCTCGTTCGAGTTCCGAAGCGGCGCTCGCTTCCATCCCTGCTTTCGCGAAGGCCCGCGCGAGCGTGATTCTATAAGCCGTTTCGTTCGGTGAGAGCTCGACGGCTTTCTTCGCGAGCTCCGCCGCTCGCTTCAGGTCTCCGCCCGACTCGGCCAGGCAATACGCTGCACGCTCGTACACGTGAGCAGAAGGACGGCCGCGCAAGACCTTTTCATAAGTGTGCGCCGCCTCGGCCAGGCGGCCCCGCCGCTCGTCGTAACGCGCTTGCTCCAGGTACTGGTCGGCGAGCGCCGCGCTCGCCCGCCGTTCGACGTTCTCGAGCTGATCTTTCAGCGGCACGTCGTCCGGAGCGAGCGAGACGGCGACGCGCAGGGCATTCGCGGCCGAAACGAAGTTCCCCGCGGCGACCGCGTCGTCGGCTTGCTTCATGTAGCGGCGCACCCGATCGTCGCGGGCCTGGGCGAGTCGGGCCTCGTACCTGCGCCGGAGCGCGTCGGCCGCGACCTCCTTCGCGTTGGGCGGCGCGGAGTGAGGCGACGAGGCTGGGGTGCCGTCCGCAGGCGCGCGCGAGCTGACGGGCGGCAAGCTCACGCGGAGCTTGCGCGCCAGGGCCCGCTTTCGATCCTCGGCGCTGAGGCTCGGACGTGGGGTATCGCTCCATCGTGGCGGCAAGCTCGGGCTGGTCGGCACCGGAGTCGGTGACGTCAAAGGCGGGGTCGGGTGCGGCACGGGGTCGTGCGCCGGATCGCTTCTGCGCGCCTCCCGCTCGATTTCCTGGTGGATCTCGGCGACCGAGCTGGGGGCCGGTTCCTCGAAGGCCCGGGTCGCGTCCTGGCTCGCGAGGTAGCTGTCGTACTCCGCGCGGTTCGCTGCTCGGGTGAGCGTGTCGTGCGCTTCCGTGACCCGCTGGAAGATCTTCTCGAGCTTCGGTTTGTAGGTCCCTAGGTTCTTTCCGAAGTATTTGTCGGGGTGAAAGAGCCCGACGACGTCGTAGTACGCCTTCTTGACGGCTTTCTTGTCGGCGTCGCGGGGAACCCCGAGCAGCTCGTAGTGATCGATGCTCACGAGCCTGTGGAACGTGTCGAGGATACGGTGCTTTCGGTCGGCGTCGAGGTCCGCGGGCTCGTCGAGCTCGAGCGGGTCGTACGAAAGTCGGACGGACGCGGCCTTCGGTGCCGCGCGGGCGCTGTCGTCGGCGGGTGTCTCGGCGCGAGCCGGCGCCGGATTCGACGACACGCTCGCTGCGGGCGCGCCCTTCGCCCCGTCGCCGTATTGAACCGCGCCGAGACCGTCGAGCTTCTGCAGGATCGCGACCACGTTTGCCGCGGTCATTCCGGTCGAGAGCGCGATTTCGGAGCCCGTCGATTTGCCGTCCACGCGCGAGAGCACGAACGCTTCCATCGGCGTGATCGGGAGCTTGCGCACGTCCACGCCGCTCTTCGGCTTGGGGACGACGCTTTCCCTGCCTGGATCTGTTGGCGTCACGCGGGGCCCAGCTCGGATGAAAGGGTGACCCCAGAGAATAGCGAGAGCGGGGAATCGTCCGCAATTGCGAGATGCGCGGGCGCCATCCAGAGCCAGTGCTCGGGGCAACGCGCGATCGCGTGCGAGACGGCGTCGGCGACGCGCTGCGTTAGCGCGACGCCGGCGTCCATATCTGTTGTGAGCGCCTCGATGCGCAGCTCGAAGCCCGGGCAGGTTCCGCGCGTGGTGGTCGTGAGCGTCCCGATCACGACGGGACAGCCGAGGCGTGTCGCGAGCCGCTCGACGCCGACCGGAAATGCGACGGCGCGCCCGAGGAATCGCGCCGGCGCCGTCGCCACGCCGCGGCTGCCTACATCGGGCAGCACGCCGACAGGCCGCCCGCGGCGCAGGCTCCGGGCGATCTGCAGCGCCGCGTGGTCGTGACCCCGATGGATCACTTCGATGCCGCGGCCGCGGCGATGGGCGTCGACCACCGGATCGAGCTCGGGGTCGTAACTCTCTCGCACCACGATCGACGGCGAGAAACCGTGCTCGACGAGCAGGGCCGGGATCATCTCGAAGGGGCCGAGGTGCGCGCTGACGACGAGCGCGCCGCGGCCGGCGGCGAGCGCCTGCTCGAGGACCGCCCGCGATTCGTCCGAGAGGGCCACGAAATCTTTCGCGCGCGTCCCGCGGCGGCGCAAGAGCGAGCAAAGGGCAAGGTTCTTCCCGGCGTTCTCGAAACAAGCGCGCGCGACGGCGTTCGCGCAGACGCCGGGTATCGACGCGGCGATCCGCTCGCGTGCCGCGTGACGGAGGTTCGCGAGCACGGCGTGCGAGAGACGACCGACGAGCGCTCCGATGGGCAGCAGCGCGGCTGCCGGCAAGAGGTCGACGAAGAACAACACCGCCCCGAGCATGCGGCGAACGAGACGATTCTTCAGCGCTTGCGCCCGCGTCCACCGCTCGCCGAAGCGGCGATCGCGGGCGCTTCGCTTCGCCTCGATCGCTTCCTCCGCGTGCACCGTCCGATTGTACGCGAAGGCCGCGCCGTCTTGCTCTCGTTGTGCGCCGGCGCGGCGTTTATTGAGGCGCCGGCGCGGCCGTGGCGCCACCCACGCTGCCGGTCAACCCCGTGCTTCCGGAGCCGAACGAGGCGTCTCCGACCCAGGAACCGGAGACGCCGTTCGGGTGGGCCGTGTCGTCGATGCTCGCGGCGCCGCTGACGGCGATGTGAACCGCTCCGCGCGTGACGACGGCGTCGCGCGCTTTCGCCCACATCGACGTGAGCGCCGACTCGCAGCGCGAAGAGAGGCACGCGGCGTCACAAGCAAGGATCAGCACCTCGGCGGCGTCCTGGGCGATCGCGGCGGCGACGTCGTCACACGAGAGCACGTTCGCGAGCGCGGCGGGAACGCTGCTCGCCGACGGCACCTCCTTCGTCGCGGTCGCTTGGGCGATCGCGGCGGCGAGCCGGGAAGGTTGCCAAGAACCGCTGCCGCCGAAGAGCACCTGATCCGAAGGCGCCGACGTCCACGTCATCGACATCGAGCTCGGAAACCCGACATCCCCGGGGGACGCTCCGCCGATGGAAGTCACCGCGAGCGTCGCCGCGCCGGAGCCGGAGTCCGGCGACGTCAGCGTGCCCGTCAACATTTGCTTCGAGAGCGTCGTGCGCGCGCCCGTGATCCACCGCGTCAGCGTGTCGCGGATTGCCGTCGCTCCCGCCCCGGCCGCGAGCACGCCGTTCACGCGTGCGTCCCAGTCGTGCACCGTGCGCGCGAGACTGAACGCGTCCTGGGACAAGTAGGGCATCGCGAGATCCATCGCGTCGAGGAGCGCGCCCGCGTCGCTCTTCGAGGACGAGAGCGCGCTCGCCGTCATCGTCGCGGCGAGCTTCGACCACGCCGACGCCACGGCGTCGTTGTCGTTCAGGCCGAGCGCTACGGGCATCGACACGCCGTTCATCTGCAGCGGCCGGTCCGTCACCGTCACCGAGACGGACCGCCGTTCACCGGCCTGAAACGCAGGCACTTCGGTGCAGCCGCCGGCGAAGTGTCCGGCGCGCACGGTCACCCGCAGCGGAGCGCCGACCGGGACGTTCGGCACCGGGACGCTCTCGTTTGGCCCGGCGGTGGCCTGTCCGATGTGCTTGGCGTCGTCCGCGAGGGGAACGGGACTATCCGGATCGCAGCGGCCGTCGGTCCCCGCGGAAGCGATCCAGCTCGAAACGGCCCGCTTTCCGCCGTACACCGGGACCACGTCGACGGTGGTCACGTTCGCCGACGAGGACACCGGGAGCTCCGCGGTGGCGTCTCTCACCGAAGCGCGCAGCCTGAAGAGCACCTCCGAAGAGGGTGGGGTGAGCAGGACGGACGTCTTTCCGTCTTCGTCCGTCTGATCCTGGCTCTTGTCGAGGAATGCATCCGCTGCGTCGCCCGTGAGCGAAAAACTCACCGGATAGACGGCGGGCGGATCGACTTGCACCGGAACGGATTGCGGGGTTCCCGTGGTGAACGACAGGCCGACTCCGCCGTTCAGCTGGATCCTGATCGCGCCAGAGGCGCCCGCGTCGGATCCGTCGTGGCTCGTGCGCTGGGGAGCGCTTCTGCCCGAGCTGTTCGGCGAGGAGCAGCCCAGGACGCTAAGCGCGCCGCCCACCGCTAAAAAGAGGAGGCGTCGCAACATCGACTAAGGGGGTGCGTACAGGGTATCGCACAATCGCACGCTCGCAAGGACCCTGGTACCGTCGTTTCGATGCAGTCCCTCGTCCCCCCGCCGGCGCGCGTCCTGGTCGTCGACGACGAACCGGCGTTGCGGCAAATGCTGGAAATTCTGTTCCGGCGAGAGGGACACGAAGTCATCTCGGCGCCGGGCGTCAAGGTCGCCCTCGAAGCCATCGCTCAGAGTCCACAGCCGTTTCCGGTCATCCTCACGGACCTCGCCATGCCGGACGGCTCGGGGCTCGACGTGCTCGCCGCGGCGAAGGCGCGCTCGCGCTCGACCGAAGTGATTCTGATCACGGCGCATTCGTCCATCGAGAACGCGATCTCCGCGATGCGATCCGGCGCGTACGACTTCGTCGCGAAGCCGTTCGATCCCGCCGAGCTCGCGGTGCTCGTCGCGAAGGCGCTGGAGAAGCAGTCGCTGCGCGAGGAGAACGCGCGTCTTCGCGCCCACGTCGACGCGCGCGAGGACGCGCAGCTCCTCGGTCGCAGCGCGGCCATGCGCAGCGTGCTCGAGCTCGTCGGTCGCATCGCGACGACGCGCACGACGGTGCTGATCACCGGAGCGAGCGGCACCGGGAAAGAACGCATCGCCCGCGCCATCCACGAGCGCTCCGAGCGCAAGAGCAAGCCCTTCCTCGTCGTCAACTGCGGAGCTTTGCCCGAGGCTCTCATCGAGAGCGAGCTGTTCGGTCACGAGAAGGGCGCCTTCACCGGCGCGACGGCGAAGAGCAGCGGCATCTTCCGCGACGCGGAGGGCGGCACGGTGCTGCTCGACGAAGTCGGGGAGCTGCCGCCGAGCCTTCAAGTGAAGCTCCTGCGCGTCCTGCAGCAGCGCGCGGTTCGCG
Source organism: Polyangiaceae bacterium (assembly GCA_035547195.1). Lineage (GTDB taxonomy): Bacteria > Myxococcota_A > Polyangia > Polyangiales > Polyangiaceae > DASZVB01. Next base: position 17,086 of record DASZVB010000055.1, on the reverse strand, counting down.
CGGTCGGCGCGACGCAGGAGATCGAGGTCGACGTCCGGGTGCTCGCGGCGACGAACCGGGACGTCGAAGCGGAGGTCGCCGCGGGCCGCCTGCGGCAAGATCTCTATTATCGTCTGAACGTGATTCGCATCGAGCTGCCGCCGCTGCGGGAGCGCCGCGAGGACATCCCGCTGCTCACGGAGCGCTTTCTACGGCGTTTCGCTCGCGAGATGAGCAAGGACGTGGCGGGCGTCAGCGCCGACGCCATGCGCGCGCTCGAAGCCTACGATTTCCCCGGGAACGTGCGGGAGCTGGAGAACTTGATCGAGCGCGCGGTGGCGCTCGCGCAATCGCGGATGGTGGGGCTCGGCGACTTGCCACGCGAGGTCAGCGGGATGGCCGCCGCGGCGACTCCGGCGCTGCTCGCGCTGCCGCCCGAGGGTTGCAACCTGGACGACGTCCTCGGCGAGGCGGAGCGCCGGTTGCTGCTGAGCGCGCTCGAGCGCACCGGGGGCCTGCGCACCGCGGCGGCGAAGCTCCTCGGCATCAGCTTCCGCTCGCTCCGCTATCGCCTCGCCAAGCACGGGCTCGATGTAGGCGATGGTGCGGGCAACGCGGACGACCCCGACGACGCTTGACGCGCTTCACGCCGAATCGCGGCGGGTGGTGTAGACGGGCGCGTTTCGGTGCTACCCTCGACGTGCGGCGCTGGAACGGCGACTGCATGCGAGAACGACGAGCTCCGATGAAGGCGACCCCACCGCGTGACGCAGGCGAACGCGCCTTCACCCTCGTCGAATTGATGGTCGTCGTCGTCATCGTGGGCGTCCTCGCGGTGATCGGGGTCTCGTCGTTCCGCTCGCGCATTTTCGGGTCGAAGACGTCGGAAGCGCTCGCGATGATCCAGAGCATCCGCGCCGCCGAGGAGCGATGGCGCGCGGACAACCTCACGTACTTGAACGTGACGCGGAAGGGGACTTGGTACCCGGCGATGCCCGCGGGGCACACGAAGCGGGCCTTCTACAACAGCGGCGTGTGCGGCGTGCCGATGCCCGACACCGACGATTGTCGCTGGAAGCTCCTCAATCCCACCGGGCTCGGCCCTACGGAGTTCGGCTTCATGGTGACGGCGGGCGCGCCGGGTACGGCCATGACCACCCCCGACACCTTGGCGCGGCCAACGGGCTTCACGGCGTGGCCTGCGAACGGCGACAACTGGTTCGTCATTCAAGCGATCGCCGACGCGGACGGCGACGGCGTGTACGCGAAGTTCCTCGCGTCGAGCATTCGCGGCGACGTCTATCGAGAGAACGAAGGCGAATGAGCGTTCGTCCCTAGGGTGGACGTTCGGAACCTTCGCCGCCCGTCGCGCTCCTCTCCTCGATAAGCGTTTTGAAACGCCCCATCGCACATGAGGCGCCGTGTGCGCGCGTGTACGGTTCGCTCTCACGGAACACGGACGAAAATTGTCAGCGGCCGAAAAGTGAGTGACAATTCTCGGCACTCGACGTCGCATTTCGAAGCCTTGACGGGGTAAGGCGTTCCGCAATTCGGCCGTTTGCATCCCCGGTGACCCCGGCGGCCCAATGGCACGCTGGCTGCTTGGTCGAGTCCACACCATGACGCCGCGCCGACGACACAGCTCCGAACGAGGTTTCACCCTCGTCGAGATGATGACCGTCGTCGTACTTGTCGGTGTTCTTGCGACGCTCGCGGTGTACGGGGTGCGCAAGTACATCCTCTCGGCGAAGAGCGGCGAAGCCGTCTCGATGATGACGAGCATCAAGACGGCCGAAGAGGCGTTCAAGGACGAGACGTTCGTCTACCTCGACGTCTCCACGAACTTCCAGCCCGCGAACTGGTACCCCACGGCGACGCCGGGGCGCACGAAGGTCCAGTGGGGCGGCGGCACGGCGGCGCTCGCCGACAAGTGGCGCGCGCTCGGAGTGCATCCCGCGGGGCCGACATACTTCTCGTACGCGGTCGTGGCGACGCCTCCCGGCGGCGCCGTGCCGGATCTGCCGACGGTGGTGAAGCACAACAGCGACTTCAATCTTCCGACCACCGCGAGCGACTGGATGTACGTCGCCTGCGGTAGGGCCGACCTCGGCGGTGTGGACGGCGTCTACACCGTCGTGATGAGCCACAGCTTGAGCACCGACATCTACGTGGAGAACGAAGGCGAATAGAGACTCTTCCGGCGCGCATCCGCGCGCCGGCGAATGGAGAAGGCGTGGTGGTCTTGGGTGGTCCACCAGCACAACCGAAAGAAGGATCCACCCGAGCCACTAACCAAGGAGATACGAACAATGCGTGCCACTCTCAAAGCGAAACGGGGCTTCACACTCGTCGAATTGATGATCGTCGTCGCGATCGTCGGCGTCCTCGCGGCGCTCGCCATCTACGGCGTCCGCCGCTACATCCTCAATGCAAAGACGGCCGAGGCCCGCAACGGCATCGGTCAGATGGCGAAGGACGCCTCCGCGGCGTACTCGCGTGAAGGCATGGATTCGGCCGTCCTCGCGCTCGGCAACAGCACCGGCGTGACGAACCGCATCTGCAGCAGCGCGAGCCCCGTTCCTACGAACGCGACCTCGATCCAGGGCAAGAAGTACCAGTCGAAGCCCTCGGACTGGGCGACGGGCAGCCAGTTCGTCGGTTGGACCTGCGTGAAGTTCTCGATGCAGGATCCGCAGTACTACCAGTACGACTACCAGGCGACGGGCTCGGCCGCCTCTGGCGACCAGTTCACCGCGCTCGCCCACGGCGACCTCGACGGCAACACCACGCTGTCGACGTTCTCGATGACGGGCAAGATCCAGGCGGAGGGCTCCGCGCTCGTCCTGGTCCTCGCTCCGAACATGCAAGAGATCGCTCCGGAGGAATGAGCTAGTCCGGATCGTCGTGTTTGCGCGCCCCGGGCGGCCTCGCCGTCTGGGGCGCGCCGCTTTTGTGCGCTCGTGGTACGGTCCCGCCGTGCGTGCCTTGACGCCCCTCGAAGCCGCCTCGGGTTTTTCGATCCTCGGGTCCGTCCTTGCCGTCGCGATCCCGGCGTTCGTCAGGAACGTGCACGCGTCGCGGCTCGTCGAGCCGATCGAAGGCTTGAATCACATCGCCGCGCGCGCCGCGGCGATCGCGGCGTCCGAGCCCGCCGAAACGGCGTATCCGGAGTCCGTGGGGCTCACTCCCGAACAGGTTCCGCGCGGCGGCGCGGTCACTGATCCGCCGGGAACCTGGGACAATCCGACCTGGCGCCTCCTCGGCGTCGAGTACACGACGGCGCACTCGTACAGCTTCGCGTTCGAGAGCCGCGACGCGCCGGGCAAGGCGACGTACCGCGCGGTGGCTCACGGCGACCTCGACGGGGACGGTCTGCTCAGCACGTTCGAGGTTTCGGGAGAATCGAGCGACGGCTCCGAGCCGATCACGTCGCCGATGGAGTCCCGGCGTGAAGTCGAATAGCGCGCCCTCGCTCGTCGAGTGGCTCGTCGTGGTCGCGGCATCGACGATCATCGCTTTCGTGCGCGCGCCCGCGGCGGAGCAGTTTCGCCGCGCGGGTGAAGCTTCCGACGTCTACCCGCTGCCGCCGCCCGAGGAGACGGTGGTGGCGAGCCTCGGCTACCGCGCGGCGCTCGCGGATTTCTTGTTCGCCCACGTGCTCGTCGAATACGGGATGCACGCGAGCCACCACCGGCGTCTCGAGTTCGCAGGCCAGTACATCGACACGATCAACGCGCTGGATCCCACGTTTCGCGAGCCGTATCGCTTCGCCGACACGATGCTCACCACGACGTCGCCGGTCCTCCTGGAGCACTGGCAGAAGGCGAGGGAGATCTTCCTGCGCGGCCTAAAGAACCGGCCCTACGACACGGAGCTCTGGAGCACCGCGGGGCAGTTTCTCGCGTACATGGCGGCGCCTTACATGCCGACGCCGGAGCTCAAGCGCGAGTATCGCCTCGAAGGCGCGCGCATCCTCTCGCGAGCCTGCGAGCTCGCGAACGACAACGGCAACGTGCCGTACCAGTGCATGACGGCGGCCGGCCTCTTCAACGACGCCGGCGAACGCGAAGCGGCGATCAACGCCGCGCGCCGCGTGCTGCAGGTCACCGACGATCCGGAGATAGAGCGGCGCGAGCTCGGCTTCTTGCGCGTGAAGCTCGACGAGCGCGCGGCGGAAGACGCCGAGCGCCGCAAGGCGCTCTTCCGGACGGCGTGGACCAGCGATCTTCCGTTCATTTCGAAGAACAAGCTGCTCGTCATCGGGCCGCACGTGGACGCGCTCGCGTGCGCCGGCGTAGACCGAGCCGAGGCGCCGGGATGCGCCGCGACCTGGAAGAGCTGGGCGCGTCACGCGGATCGCGTCACGGATCAGCAATAACCGCGTGCCGCTCTCAGAATCTCACGGCGACGGTCTTCGTGTCGCCGGCCGAGACCGTGACCGACGAAGCCTTGCGTTCGCTGCCGTTGACGAACGTGACCACGTGCGATCCGGCGCTGACGTGAACGTTGAGCTTCGGCGTGGTCCCGACGGGGCGACCGTCGAGGAGGATGCTCGAGACCGGGATCGAGTTGATGTTCAGCGTCGCACCGCCGCCGCCGGTCGCCGGCGCGGGCGTCGAGGGCGCGGCAACGGCGGGCGTGGGGCTCGGCGCCTGCCTCGGCGCGACGTACGCCGTCTGATGAACCGGGCTGCCTGCTGCCGTGGCTCCGCTCGACGGCGTCCCCGCGCCGAGCTCCACCAGCGCGACCTCGAACGTGCGCTCGACCTCGCCGTCCTCGAACATGATGGGCAGCTTGAGCTGCTCGTACCCGCGGCGCGTCGCGACCAGCGTGTGCGGCTGGTTCGTCGGAATGTCGAGGGTGATGGGGAGCTTCGGCAGCGTACGCCGATCCGCGCCGCTGATCAGAATGACCTTCGCGCCGTCCGAGCCCGGCCCCGGCTGGATCGTCGCGAGGCCCTTCAGCACGCGGAGCTTCAGCGGACCGATCGTTTGCATCTGCTCGGGCTCGACGGTGATCTGCTTCTCGAACGGCTCGAACCGATCGCTGCCGGCGACCTTGATGGTGTGCTCGCCGGGTTCCATGTCCTTGATCTCTTGCGGGAGCGGGCCGACCTCGCGGTTGTCGACGTAGAGCTTCAGGCCTGCTCCCTCGCCGATCACCTTGATGCCCGTGCCGAGCGCGCGGACGAGCGACAAGTTCTGCACGGCCTTCGTTCCGCCGGTGACGGGGACGGCCAGATCCGCCATGCCCTGATAGCCGGCCGCGTGCGCGCGCACGTAGTACGTGTCGGGCTTCAGGCCTTCGATGGTGCACGGCGAGCTCGTGCACTTCTTCTCGCCGTTCACCATGATCTCGACGGAGTCGAGCGGCTTGTTGCCGGGGCCCGAGACGGTGATGACGAGCGACCCGGTGCGCGGGCCCCAGAGGACGAGTATCGCGACGATCGCGCCGACGATCGCCGCGGCGATCGCGCCGAGCGTCTTGCCCGACAAGGCTCGACCGCGAAACTGCGGCGTCGCGGTGAGCGGTACCGCGGGCGCCGCCTGCCCGATGCCGGAGGGCGGCGCCGGGACACGGTTGATGGGCCGCGTCGGAGCCGGCGCCGGCACTCGAGGAGGCGGGGCGATCGAGGGACCGCTTCGCGAAAACGGCGGGGGCGGCAGCGACGCTCCCGGACGGCTCGCGAGCGGCGGCGGCGGCAGTGACACAGAACGACCTGCCGCAGGCGGGGGCGGCGGCGGCGGTAAGCTGCCTTCGAGCAACGACTGAGCGCCATCGCCGTCGCCGCCGCGATCATAGATGGTCGTCTGCTCGTCCTCGTCGTCCCAGTCCATGTCGACGGAGGGACTTCCCGTCTTTGCCGTTGCGCCCGGTGGATTCGTGGGCGGATTCAGAGCTCGCGGCGGACCGAGCGACGAAGGCGGAGGCGGAGGACCACTGACGCGGGAAGGCGGAGGCGGTGGCGGCAAGCTGCGTCCTGGCACGGAGCCCCCGGGATGGCTCGGCGGGGCCATGCTGGTGCGGCTCGGGGGAGGTCGCGTCGCCCCGGAGCGGGGTGACGGAAACGCGCCCGGCGGCGCCTGTAAACCCAGGAGCGTCTTCTGCGGCGGAGGGGGCGGCGGGGGAATGCTGCTGTCGCTCGAGGCAGACCCGCCCTTCGTGAGGCCGTTGAAGATGTCGAGGTCGCCCCCGCCCTTTTCGCTCATTGGGGTGATGGTGCCGTTTGTTAAAGACGCGACACCAGCCAGATCCGGCCGGTGACTCTAACGTGCCCGCGCTTGCGGAACGACGGCGGAGCTTAGCTCTCCGAATCGACCAAGGCGAGCGGATTGCTGGTCATGACGCGGGCCGTCGAAAATCGACGCGTTGCAGCCTATGGGCGCGACGCCGAGGCGGAATCCGGCGCTGCCGACGCGGACGCCGGCGGCTCCGGGTCCTTCGGAAACCAGCGTGTCTGGCGTTGAAGCGGCGTCCACACTTCGGGGGGCAGCACCGGCGTGTCCGGGAACAGCCGCTGCGCTGCTGGCGCGGGCCGTCGCACCAGGCGAACGGCCGATGCCGCGACGTGAATCGGGTGATCCGAGAGATCCCGTCCGGCGATCGCGATGCGCAGCGTCGCAGAGAGGAAGAGCCGAGCGCGGCAGCGCAAAGCGTCGAGCACCGAGGCGAGCGCGGGCCCGTCGCGCGCTGGATCCGCGGCGGTCGCGACTTCCGCGTACACGATCTTGCCCCATCGATCGACGCACGCCGCGGCGACGGTGTGCGGCAGCGGGTTCGGCTCGCCGGCGACGAGCGTCGCGTCACCCGGGCGCGCGGCGCCGGTCGCGACGCTCGCAACGCCGTTTCCGACGTCCAGATGCACGGCGCCGTTCGGCGCCGGCTCGATGGAAGCGACCACCGCGGTAGTCTCATCTTGCGCCGCGGGCGCGAGCACCGTCGGGTCCAGCATGAGGAGGCGAACCTTGGTCTCCGGGCGAGCCGGATCGGGCCGCACCGACGTGGTCGCGAGGGCGTTCGGCCACCCGAGCTGCGGCAAGCCGCGCACGGTCCACACGCCCTCACCGGCCTCGGGAGCCCCGACGACGAGCGGCTCCTCGGGCAAGAGCGGCCGGAGCATCATGTAGAAGTAGTCGCGAGCGCCGCGGCGAATGAATCGTGGAAAGTGCATGAGCTGCAGGTTTCTCACCAGCCTTCGGCCTTGAAAGCGGTAGCCGGGCATTTCCGAGACGTCGCCCTGCGTCTGCCAGTGGCCATCCAGCTTGTCGGGGAGCGGCGGGAGCTTGTTCGCTTCGTCGACGCGATAGAGCTCGAGACCGGTGTGCCCCTGGTTCATGTCCAGATGCACGCCGTAGTCGCAACGCGCGGCGAGCATGACCCGACCGAGGTGCACGTGATCGATCTGCGTACCGTAGAAGTAGGCGACGAAGCCTTCTCTCGTGAGGCACAGGCCGCTGCGCACCGTGTGCGTCTCGTCCTCCCAGTCGTGCGGAACCCCGCCCCACCAGTCACGACGATAAGGATTGAATTTGCCGTCTGCGACGAGCGGCGTGAGATTCTGCCGGAACGACACGAAATCGGGCGGCACCGTGAGCTCGGCCGGCCACGTCCCGAAACCGGTCGTGCCGTCCGTGAGGCGCGCGATGGTCGCCGCGTACGGCTTCGGCGGCACGAGCAGCGCGCCGTCCGCCATCATGCCGTAATCGCCGTGGGTCGACTGGAACGCACCGTTGAAGGCGCCGATGAGTCGCTCCATCACTTCGGGCGTTCGCGGGATGATGCCCGAGCCGGTCTCTCCGGTGGCGCTCTGCGGCTCCTCGGTCCCGGCGACCGCGTCGATCTCCACTTGCCGCGGATCCCACTCGACGACCACCGCGCGCGAATCCGGGCGCGCGCCGTCGGCGCGCAAGTACGTCGTCACGAGCGGCGTGGGTACGGCGGTCGTCGTGCGCACGTAGGGGTCGCGGTCGAGGCGCAGCCACTTGCCCTCGTCGTTCAGCGGGGGCGTGACCAGCGGCGGCACGGGCGCCGGCGGGAAGCCGGTGTCCGGATCCGTCTCGGCGGTCGCGTCCGGAGCGACGCCGAGATCCGCGAGCTCGCTCTCCGGCGCCGGCACGGGCGCGACGGCGCCGTAAGCGCGGTCGACTCGATCGAAGAGCCGATAAGCGACGGCCTTGATGAGCTGCATCCGGTCGTCGCCGAGCCACGGAAAGTCGCGCGCGCGATCGACGGCCCAGGTCACGACGTTGCCGGGGCGGGCGACGGCGCGCTCGTCTTCGCGGACGTAGCGCTCTCCCTCGATGCGGCGGCCCGCGTCGTACGGAATCACGATCCGGTGACCGTCGGCGACGACGACGAGGCGATCGGCTTCGAGCGACAGCGAGACGTCCCGCGCGGCGGGATCGAGCTTGAACGAGCGCGCGCCGACGCCCTCGCGCTGTCCGGTACGCTGCAGGTTCGTGAGCGCGCGTTGCGTGCGCGCGAGGCGCGTCCATTCCTCGCCCGCCGGCGCGGGCTCGCCGCCGAGATCCGAAAGCTCGATGCGATACGTCCGATTCGCGTCGCCGATCGTCCAGGCGGCGTGGACGCCGCGCGCGTCGAGCTTGTCTTCGCTCACCGCCGACGTTCGCGTCAGGTCGAAGACGCCGTCGACGCCGAGCAGGGCGCCTTCCGGCGAGAGGCGCGTGCGGACGAGATAGACGTCCCACGCCTCGCCGGGCTTTCGCGCGCGCAACAGCGCCCGCGGCCGCGCCCGGCGCGACGCGATCGCGCCGCCCGGTGCATCGACCCAGCGCACTTCTTCGGGGTGCGCCTCCAGGCTTAGGGCAGCGAGCTCGCGCACGAGCGCCGTCGAACGCTCCGCGCCGGACAACCGCGATACCGCGGCGCGAGGAGCCGCGACGAGGGCCACGACGGCCACGAATGGAAGCGGCGTCAGCAGCGCAACGAGCGACGGGACGGTGCGAGGGCGTGCCAACTCAGTTGCTTACCCGGTCAACGTTGTTAGCAGCTCCGACTCTGCAGACAGGGGAGGGATGCTGGGGGGTGACACACAAGCTCTGAATATATCTCGATTATCGTTCACAAACGCGGAGAGCGAAACCCGGCATGTGGCGTGCTACCGTCCACGGCGATGCGGCGGCTGTCACGGCGGACGCTCCTGGCGTGGGCAGGCTTGGGCGTCGTCGCACCGGCGTGCCTCAGTCCGACGCTGCCGCTGCCGCCGCCGGACGCTCCGGACGTGGAGGACCTGAAGAACGGCTACTTCCGGCTTCAGGGCGCGCTGCCCGTGTACGCCACGGTGCTCGTTCGAAATCAGCGCACGCATCGCATCGACGGCGATGGGCCGCTGAACGAGTACAATCTCGTCGTCGCCGCCGAGAGCGGTGACACGATGATACTCTGGTACCTGACCGATAGCGGCGACCAGAGCTCGCCCATCGCGTTCGAGCTCGACCGATTGTCGCCCATCATCGGCGACGGCGGATGAGCGCGAGCTCCTCGCGCTCCGCATCGGCGTGTTGGACTTTCTCTTACGGTTGCTCAGCTTATCGTCCGCAATACGACGCGGCGCCCATCGGACGGGCGGTGCACGAGCGATGGGGCGCTCGCGGCGACTCGTGGAGCCGCGTCTTCGTCGTCCGCTACTTCGCCGAGCAAGTCGTAGTCCGTCGCCCGCTGAATCGTCACCGAGCGCATCTGTCCCGGACGCACCTCGCCGCCGGACAGGAACACCACGCCGTCGATCTCCGGCGCTTGGCCGGCGTGGCGCCCGACGAACACGAGCTCGCTCTCCTCGCTCGGTCCCTCGACGAGCACGTCGAGGGTCTTGCCGACGAGGGCGCGGTTCTTCTGCTTGCTGATCGCGCGCTGCAGCTTCATCAGCTCGCGCGCGCGTGAGAGCGCCGTCTTGCGCGGCACCTTCTCGCCGAGCGTGAAGCTGTGGGACGTCGGCTCGTCGGAGTAGTGGAAGACGCCGACGCGATCGAACTCCGCCCAGCGCACGAAATCATGGAGCTCCGCGAACTCCGCGTCGCTCTCTCCGGGGTGCCCGACGATGAACGCCGTGCGGAAGAACAGCCCGGGCACGGCCTTGCGGAGCCGCTCGACGACCTCCCGGTGCCGCTTGCCGCCGTTGCCGCGCCGCATGCGCCTCAGCATGGCGTCGGCGGCGTGCTGCAACGGCATGTCGACGTAGGGAACGACGCGGGGGTGGTTCGCGAGAAGGTCCACGAGCGCGTCGTCGAGCTTTTCCGGGTAAAGGTAGAAGATGCGGACCCAGCGCACGCCGGGGACGTCGGCGACGCGCCGCACGACGTCGGCGAGGCGAACGGGGGCGTCGAGGTCGCGGCCGTACGCGACGGTGTCTTGCGACACGAGGTTCAGCTCGAGGACGCCGGCGTCGACGAGCCGTCGCGCTTCTTCCACGACGTCGTCCGACCTGCGTGAGCGCTGTTTGCCGCGGATCTGGGGGATCACGCAGAAGGAGCATTTGCGATTGCAGCCCTCGGCGAGCTTCAGGTACGCGCTCGCCCCGCGGGTGCTCACGAGACGTGGATCGGCCGCGCTGACGACCCAGTCCGCCGGGTTTCCGACGAGGACGCGCTCGGCGCCGCCGTCGAGCGCCGCGCCGAGCTTGAGCATGTCGCTCGAACCGAGGAAGTGATCGACCTCCGGAAGATCTTTCGCGAGATCCCCCGCGTAGCGCTGGCTCAGACATCCCGCGACGACGAGCTTGCGGCACGCGCCGTCCTTCTTGTGCTCGGAGAGCTCGAGGATCGTGTCGATGGACTCTTTCTTCGCCGCGTCGATGAAGCCGCACGTATTGACGACGATGACCTCCGCTTCCGAAGCGTCGCTCGTGTGGCTGTAGCCGGCGCGCTGCGCGACGCCGAGCATCACCTCCGTATCGACGCGGTTCTTGGGGCAGCCCAGACTGACGAAATGAATTGTCTTCGACACGAAAGCCCGCCCGTCAGCCCTCCATCGCCGCGGTGAACCGCGAGAAGAGATAGAGCGCGTCGTGAGGGCCGGCGGCGGCCTCGGGGTGATACTGCACGCTGAAGGCGCGCGCGTCCGGACAGGCGAGTCCCTCGCTGGTGCCGTCGTTCAGGTGCAGGTGCGTCGACCGCGCCGTCTTGCCGATGGAGTCGACGTCGACGACGAAGCCGTGATTCTGCGTCGTGATCTCGATTCGACCCGTCTCGAGATCCTTCACCGGCTGGTTCAAGCCGCGGTGCCCGAACTTCAGCTTGTAGGTCCGCGCGCCGAGCGCGAGCCCGAGCAGCTGGTGCCCGAGGCAGATGCCGAAGATGGGTTTTTTCCCGAGTAGATCCCGGATGGCGTGGACGGCGTAACCGACGGCTGCCGGATCGCCCGGGCCGTTCGAGAGGAACACGCCGTCGGGCGAGAGCGCGAGGATGTCCTTCGCCGTCGTCGACGCAGGGACGGCCGTCACCCGGCAACCGGCGTCGACCAGGCAGCGCAGGATGTTGCGCTTCGCCCCGAAATCCATCGCGACGACGTGGAAAGGCTTGTCGCGCTGGATGCTGGGCGGCGCGGTGAACGGCGCCGTGGGATCGAACGGCACGCGCCAGCCGGCGCGCGACTCGTTGAACGCGTAGCGCTCCTTCGGCGTCACCTGCGCCACGAGATCCAGCCCTTCCATGTTCGGCGCCGCGCGGGCAAGGTCCACCAGAGTAGCCGGATCTCCCGTCCCGATGCAGCCGTTCTGCGAGCCCTTGTCGCGCAAATGGCGCGTCAGTGCGCGCGTGTCGACGCCGCTGATGCCGACGAGCCCGTGGCGCTTCATGTACGCCTCGAGCGTCTCGGTCGCGCGCCAGCTCGAGGCGTTCGGGCTCGGCGCTCGAACGATGAACCCCGTCGGCTGGGGCTTCTCGTCGCGGCTCTCCGGATCGTCGTGGTTGACGCCGGTGTTGCCGATGTGCGGCGCCGTCATCGTGACGATCTGGCCGGTGTACGACGGATCCGTCAGCACCTCTTGATAGCCCGTCATCCCCGTCGTGAAGACGACCTCGCCCACGGTGCGGCCCTCCGCTCCCCAGGCGAAACCGGGGAAGAGCGTCCCATCGGCGAGGGCGAGGGTGGCTTGCTGGCGAGATGTTTCTTTCATCGAGGGCTCCGGGACGCGACTTCGGCGACGGCGGCCTCGAAGGCGACCTTACCGTCGACGACCGTCATCAGCACGCGCCCTTCGATCGAGCGCCGGTAAAAAGGTGTGTTTCTGCTCTTCGATTGCAAGGGGGTTTGCTCGGGGACCCAGAGTAGAGCCGGATCGCATAGCACCAGCGAGGCCTTCTGCCCCTCGCGAATGGACGGCGGTTCCAGGCCGGCGATGCGAGCCGGGCTCGTGGAGAGCGCGTCGATCAGCCGCGACAGCGGCACCGTTCCGTCCTTCGCCAGACGCACGAGCAGGCCGAAGCACAGCTCGAGCCCCATCATCCCGGGACTCGCGGCCGAAAATTCGCAGTCCTTCTCGAGGGGGGAGTGGGGCGCGTGGTCCGTCGCGATCGCGTCGATGGTGCCGTCGGCGAGCGCGCGGCGCAGGGCTTCCACGTCTTCGGCTTCGCGCAGCGGCGGGTTCACCTTGCAGGCGGTGTCGTAGCCGATGACGGCCGCGTCCGTGAGCAGCAGATGATGCGGCGTCACTTCGCACGTCACCGGCAGGCCGCGGCTCTTCGCCTCGCGGACGATGCGCACCGCGCCCTGCGTCGACAGGTGTGCCGCGTGATAGCGCGCGCGGGTGTACTCGGCGAGCAATACGTCGCGCGCGACGATGACGTCCTCCGCCACGCGGGGCCAGCCTCGCAGCCCGAGGCGCGTGGACACGGCGCCCTCGTGCATCTCCGCGCCCTCGGTGAGCGTGTGATCCTCGCAGTGCTGGATCACGGGCATGTCGAACGCGCGCGCGTACTCCAGGGCCCGGCGCATGACCTGCGCGGACATCACGCACACCCCATCGTCGCTCACCGCGACCGCGCCGGCGTCGCGCAGCTCCGCCATTTCCGTCAGCTGTTCGCCGCGCTGGCCCACGGTGATCGCCGCGATGGGGTGCAACTTCGGCCCGCCGTGCTCCGCGGCGCGGCGGAGCATCAGCTCCGTCACCGCCCGTGTATCGTTCACCGGCTTCGTGTTCGGCATCACGCAGACGTGCGCGTAGCCGCCCGCGGCGGCCGCGGAGAGCCCCGAGCCGACGTCTTCTTTGTACTCGTAGCCCGGCTCGCGCAGGTGCGCGTGCAGATCGACGAACGCCGGCAAGAGCCAGCGTCCCTCGCCGTCGACGACGCGCGCGCGCTCGCTCCGCGACGCCTCTGCGCCGGCATTGCGGCCGGCGCGAGAAACCACTCCACGCTCCACGACCACGTCGATGACATCGTCGAGCCCCCGCGCCGGATCCACGGCGCGGACATTCTGAAACACGAGGAGACCGTCTGAACTCGGCACTGGGCGCCCGCGCTCTACACCGTTGAGTAAGGTGGGGCAACTGGTGCGCCAGTGCGCCGCGGCCGCAGCGGGCCCTCCGTCCCTCCGCTGGTTTCAGTTTCGCGGGGAGGCCTCGGCACGGCCGGCTTCAATTCGCTGGGAAGGCTCGATAGGCCGGTTTCAGTTCGCGGGGGACGCCTTGGCACGGCCGGCTTCAATTCGGGAAGGCTCAGCGAGGCCGATTTCAGTTCGCGGGAGAGGCTCGGCACGGCCTGTTTCAGTTCGCGGGGGAGGCTTCGGCACGGCTGGCTTCAGTTCGCGGGGTTCCGTCATTGAAACCTTGATGTGTCAAGGTTGGAGAATAAGTTTAATGATTACCGGTCATTGCAATCGTGCTTTGAGGCCTCAAGGTTGCTGTCGGTCCACGCCACTGAACGCGGACGCTGCACGGCGCTCGTACGCTTTGCGAGCCAGCACTTCATCCTTCCGGCTCTATTCGCTTCAAGTGCCGCCTCGCGCAGGGCCCTTCCGGTCTCGCCTCAGCTGCAACTCGCCCACATGGCAAGTCGCGCAGCGTCGCAAGTCGCGCAGCGTCGCAAGTCGCGCAGTGTTCGCTTCTGGGGGAAGTGGGGGATGGGAGGCATCCCCCACACGAACCACGACGGACCGTCCCGCGAGCGAGCACCGCAGCCGGAGGCGAGGAGCGCAAGCGAGGGTTCCGCGGCAACCCGCGACAAGGAACTAAAAACCCCACGAGACCCGGGTCGTCTCATCGGAGCCGCGCCTGGGCGAGCGAGGGTTCCGCGTCGATTCACGCCGAAGAAACGACAAAACCCCACGACGACTTCGACATCAGACTAATGGAGTCCCCTGCAGTAGGCTGCTGATCTCCGCCTCCTTATGTCCATCATGCGCGTCCTGTTCGCGATCCCGATCGCCACGATCTCACTCGGTCTCCTTGCCTGCTCGGCCGATCACGCCGTCGCGCCCCCCACGGCCGACGCCAGCGTGCGCGACGCAGCGGCCACCATACTCGACGCCAAACCGGCCATGCGCGACGCGGCGTCTCATCGCGACGTGTTCACACCGCCGTCGCCGGATGCCTCTTCACCGCCATCGCCATCGCCACCGCCTCCGCCGATGGATGCGTCGCCGGACGCGGACGCCGGCCCCGAAGACGCGGGCAGCGGACCCCCGACCGACTATCCACGATTGCTCTCGCAGACAGGACTCTTCAGCGATATCCGCAACGGCGTCATCGCGGAAGGCATCCGCTCTTACGAGCCGCGGTACGTGCTCTGGTCGGATGGAGCGACGAAGCGAAGGTGGCTGTATCTGCCGAAGGGCCAGCAGATCGACACGTCGAACATGGACTTCTGGACGTATCCGGTCGGCACGACGGCTTGGAAGGAGTTCACCCGTGACGGCGTGCGCGTCGAGACGCGCATGCTCCGTAAAAAAGGACCGAACGCGGGCGACTGGACGATGATCGCTTACGAATGGAAGGACGATCTGAGCGACGCCGTCGCGATTCCCGGTGGTCAGGCGAACGCGCGCGGCACGTCGCACGATATCCCTTCGCAGCAAAATTGCCTCTTCTGTCACGGCAACATGAAGGACGTGCTGCTCGGCATCTCGGCGATCCAGCTCTCTCATTCCGCGGCTCAGCCAGGCATGCGCATCGACGATCTCGTCGCCGAGGGGGTGCTCACGAGTCCACCGGCGGCGCCGATCCAGATCCCGGGCGACGCCGTCGCCGAGACGGCGCTCGGTTATCTGCACGCGAACTGCGGCATGTGTCACAACTCGCAATCCGCGATCGCCCGCGGCGTTGCGCTCCGCCTCTGGGAGAGCACGGCGGCGCTCGACACGGTCGAGGACACCCTCGGCTATCGAACCACCGTCGATCGTCCGAATTCGTTTTTGCCGAATCTACACATCATCGAACCGGGGCGTCCGGACGACAGCGAGCTCATCATCCGCATCAGCCAGCGCGGCGTGAGCCAGATGCCGCCCATCGGTACCAAGGTGGTGGATCAGACGGGTGTGGCAGAGATTCGCGCTTGGGTCGAGGCGCTGGGGCGAGCACGCGACGCGGGGACCGGGGACGCCGGACCCGCCGACGCCGCGGTCGCGGAGGGCCATTGACGCGCCGCTTCGACGCGCCGCTTCGAGAGGGGATCGAGCCGCTTCCGCCCGAGGACCGCGTGGTAGACTCGGGCCTCCCAAAGAGGCCGGATGAACGACGAATCAAGCAAGGGTAAACCCGGGGCACCGAGCCGAGCGCTTCCGAAGCCGCCTCGAGTGCCTCGGCCTCCAGGCGAACGTCCGTCGATGCCGCCGGCTTCGGCAGGGTCGCGGACGCCCGCAGGGGGCCTGAAGGCGCCGTCTCGACCTCCGGGATCGCCTTCGAAGGCGCCGGTGCACCCGCCGGCGGCGGCCACTCCCGCCGCGGCGACGCCGGGGCGGCCGTCGGCAAAGCCGCGGTCCGTTCCGCCGCCTCCGCCGCGCTCCGGCAACGGAGAACGCCCGCCGTCCCTCGGCGCGCGCCGCGGCCCGGTCCCGCCTCCGCCGCCGCCGAATCGCGCGGCGCGGCCGTCGGTGCCGCAGCCGTTGCCCGTCGCCTTGCCGCAGCCGCCTCCGGCGCCCGCCGTCGCGAACCCCGTGGTTCCGATCGCGCCGGTCATCCCAGCGCCGCTCTTCCCGCCGCCTCCGCCGCGCGAGCCCGGCGCGCCCGACACGGAACCGACGCAGTTCATCGGCGACGTGAAGCCCGTCCCGCTCGACGAAGAAGGCCGGAACCAGGCGCGCGCGGCGCACGCGCGCGAGCTCGTGGACGCCTGCGAAGAAGAGCTCGGAAAAAATCCCGAGCCAGCGCGCGCCGGTCGTTTGCACTACGAGATAGCCCGCGCCTACGAGGGCGTGCTCGACGACACGGAAAAAGCGCGCGAGCATTACGCGCTCGCGCGGGAGAAGCTGCCCGAGCACGTGCCGACGTTGCGCGGCTCTCGTCGCGTCGCCGTCGCGCTCGGCCGTCACGCGGAAGCGCTCTTGCTGTTCGACGCCGAGTCGCGCCTCGTCCCCGAGGCGCAAGACAAAGCCATGCTGCTCTACGAGAAGGGCGTCCTCCTCGAGGACCGCATGGGCCAGCGCAAAGAGGCGCGCCGCGCCTACGCCGCGGCGCTCGATCTCGACGAGAGCAACCCCACCATCCTGAAAGCCTTCGAGCGCGGCAGCCTCATGGCGGCGGAGTGGGACGACGTCGAACGCACGATGGAGCGCGAGGCGAACGCGGTGTCGTCGGACGCGCACCATAGGTCCGCGCTGCTCGCCGCGCGCGCACGAGTCATCGATGCGCGCAAGCAGGAGGCGGAGCGCGCCATCGAGCTCTATCAGACGGCCCTCGAGCTCGATCCGCGCGCTCCGGGGGCGCTCATCGGCGTAAAAGGGCTGCTCTACGCCCACGAACGCTGGCGCGATCTCATCGCCGTGCTGGAAGAGGAAGCGACGCAGGCAGCCGACGCCGAAGTGCGTGCGCTCGCGCGCTACCGCGTCGGCCGGCTGTACATGGACCGCCTCGGCGCGCTCGACGAGGCGATCGCCGCGCTGGAGAGCGCCGCGAACGAAGCGCCGTCGGACGCGATGATCCTTGCCGAGCTCGCCC
>DASZVB010000054.1:0-45349 GCA_035547195.1 Polyangiaceae bacterium | reverse complement strand
TTCGCCGTGCGTCCCCAAGCTCCGCTCCGCCAAACTCTTCCAGCGCCCATCGTTCCGCTCCATCCATTCTCCTCGGACGCGTAAATCGATCTGGAATTCACTCACTTGGCCGAAGATACGATCAATGCCCAGCCCCAGAGGTGGACTGGGTTCGGACGGACGACGCGTGCGTCGTGGGGTTTTAGGTTTTTGTGCGTGGTTCGGAGCGGCACCCTCGCTTGCGCTGCTCGCCTTCGGCTGCGCTGCTCGCTCGCGCCCTGCGAGTCACGGTTCGTGTGGGGGAAGCCTCCCATCCCCCACTCCCCCAGACGCGGACACGGGGCGAGATCACGTCGGGGGCGTCGTGCGTTTTCAGGTCCTTCGGCGCGGTTCAACGCGGCACCCTCGCTTGCGCTGCTCGCCTTCGGCTGCGCTGCTCGCTCGCGCATGGCGCGGCATTGTTCGAGTGGGGGATGCCTCCCATCCCCCACGCCCCCAGAGGCGGACGATTGGCGACTACCGACGATTCGCGACTTGCTTGCTCTGGCTGCTACACGGAGCCGAGCGAAGCGAGTGGAGGGACGGAGGGCCGGCTGCGCGTAGGCGCAATAACGGATGCCTTCCCATCCCCACGCCTCCAGAGGTGGACGCGTTTCGGTTTGGGAAAAAGCACTAAGCACTAGCCGAGGAACGGTTGCCACTCGGAGAACGGTGCGCGCGTCGTGAGGACGATGTGCGCTGCCGTCGACCAGCCCGGTTTCACCGGCTTGCGTAGGAGCTGCATGCCGGCTTCGTCGGGTGTGCGTTTGCCTTTGCGCAAGTTGCAGCCGCGGCACGAGATGACGAGGTTGTCCCAGGTGTCGCGGCCGCCGCGCGAGCGCGGCATCACGTGATCTACGTTGAGCTCGCGGACGCCGGGCTCTTCGCCGCAGTATTGGCAGCGATACGAATCCCGGAGCAACAGGTTGCGGCGCGTGAGCCGCACGCCGAAGCGCGGCGCGCGGTCGTAGCGCAGCAGGTGGAGCACGCGCGGGACGCGCAGGTGACCGCCGACGATGGGCACCCGGTCGTCCGTTTCACGGACCGGGAGAGCCCGCCACCGGGTGAAGTCGTGCGCCGCTCCATCTTCGTCGAGCGCGACGGCCGCTCCGCCGAAGAGCAGCACCATGCCACGCCGCGCCGTGGTCACGCTGACGGGCGCATAGTGGCGATTCAACAGCAGGACCGGCGCGCTCAGTGCGTTGGTGCGGGTCCTAGCGGTTCCGGGACCGGAGTCCTTGCCGCCGTCGGAGATAACCACCGAAGCACAGGCTAGCATATTCACAGGCGCCAAATTGTCCTGTTGCGCGGCGCCCCCGCGCGGTATCACCGCCGCCGGAATGTCAGCGCTGGCCCGTCGTCGCAGGATGCTCTCGCTTGGCGCCGCCCTCGTCGTCGCAGGCGCGGCCGCGGCGTGTACTCCCACGGTCGTCGGGCCGGAGTGGCCGCCGCTCGCGAAGAAGTGGTTCGAGCGCGCGCAGGCGAGCTATCACGAAGTGGATTTCGACGACGCCGCGTTGGCGATCGACAACGCGCTTCGGGTCGAGCCGCATCGCGAAGAGATAAGAGTGCTCGCGGCTCGCGTCGCGCTCGCCGAGCTCGACTACGATCGCGCGATCCGTTCGCTCGAGGGCCTCGACTCGACGGAGGCGCGATCGATCCGCGGCAGGGCGCTGTGGTACTCGGGCCAGGTCGATCGCGCCGCGGACGAGCTCGAGCAGCTGGTGAGCGATCCCGACGTGCGCGACCCTTGGGCGCTCGAGGTCGCGAAGCTCGCCCGGCGCGGCGCGGGAAGAAAGCCGTTCCAGATGAGCGGCGGCATCCTCGCCGTCTGTGAGATGCCGCTCGTCGGCGGCAATTCGTTCGTGGTGCCGCTCGAACTCGATGGCGAACCGGTGCTCGGTCTCGTCGCGACGGGGACGGCGGAGGTCGTCGTCGATTCCGGCTCGGGTCGCGAAGCGTCGTGGGTGAGCCTGCGCTTCGGCGATCGCGTCGACGTGCGGGACGTGCCGGCGCTCACGAAGGACCTGACCGGGATATCGCGGCAGCTGAACGCTCCGATCCGGCTCTTGCTCGGCGTGAACCTGCTGCGACACCTTCACCCCACCGTCGACTTCGAGGGCAGTCAATTCATCGTGCGCGCGTTCGATCCGCCGCCGCCGCCGCACGCGACGACCCTTCACATGAGCTACATCCGCGGCGGCGGCATGGTGTTCCGGACGAACCTCGGCGCCGACGACCGCACCGCGGGCTCGCTGCTGGTCGACACGGCCATGCAATTTCCGGTGGCGCTCGACGACAACGGGTGGCGCAAGGCGGGCGTCACGCTCGACTCGCTGAAGCCCGTGCCGGACGGGGGGCGCCTCAAGCAAGGGCTTCTGCCGCGCATGCTGCTCGGAGCGTTCGACGTGCCGAAGGTTCCCGGCGTGTACGGCGCACCGCTCGAGGAGTTCGAGAAGGGGCTCGACGTCGACCTGGACGGCCTCGTCGGAGCCGGGCTACTCGCGGCGTTCCGGGTGACGCTGGCCGACGGCGGGCGCGCGCTGTGGCTCGAAGACACGACCATGGTCGAGCAACGGGAACGAGCGCCGGCGTCCGCGCCGCCCGATGGCCCCGCCAGCCCTCCGGAGCAACCGCCGGGCGCCACGCCGCAGCCGGCGACGCCACCTTCGTAAGACGGTGTTATAAGGGCCAAATCCAAATGGCCTCTCAGCTCGCGATTTACGCGGGCAGTTTCGATCCCCCCACGAACGGTCACCTCGACCTCGTGGAGCGCGCTTCGAAGCTGTTTCCAAAGGTCGTCGTCGCGCTCGGGCAACACCCGACCCGATCCCCGCTGTTTACGGTGGAAGAGCGCGTGAAGCTGCTCGAGCGGGTCTGCGCGCCCATGGAAAACGTCGAGGTCGCTCTCTTCGACGGACTGCTCGTCGATTACGCGCGCAAGATCGGCGCGCGCATCATCGTCCGCGGCCTCCGCGCCGCGACGGACTTCGAATACGAGCTGCAGATCGCGCACGCCAACGCGGATCTCGCGCCCGAGGTCGACACCGTCTTTTTACCGACGCGCACGAACTACGGCTTCATCTCGGCGTCCCTCGTCCGAGAAATCGCCAGCCACGGCGGCGACGTCAGCCGCTACGCGCCGACCGCCGTGTGCGAAGCGCTGACCGCGAAGTACGGCCGGAAATAGCCGCTCCGCGCGCCCCCTCACTCACCCCTGCGCGCCCCCGCTAGCTCTCCCCCTTGCTCGAGCCCCAGCTCAATATTGAGCTAAAGGCACGGGCATGAACAGCAGCACGAAGAACGCGAGCGTCACCACGGCGACGACCTTGCGCACCGGCGACAGCGGTCCCGGCTCCGTCTCGGGGTGCTCGGCGCCGCCGGAGACGCGGCCGAGGATACCGAGGATGACGTACCATACGAGCCAGAAGCACGAGTTCATGAACGCCATCGTCATCTTCATCGGCGAGTAGGCGTGGAGCACGGGCAACATCGACGTCGTCGCGACGTAGATGAACATCAAGAGCAACGAGCGCCGGAACCAGCGCGCCAGCGCGTGTTGCCGCCGGCCGAGCAGCGCGTAGGCGACGTGCCCGCCGTCGAGCTGACCCCACGGCAAGAGGTTCAGCATGGTAATGAGCAAACCGCCCCAACCGGCGAACGCCGTCGGGTGTAGGTTCACGTCCATCCCGTCGGGGATGGGGCCGAGCACGACGCGCTTCAGGAGCATGTAGAGCAGGCTTTGCCCCTCTTGCATGTGATGCTCGGTGGTCACCGGCGTGACGGTGGAGAGCGACAACCCATACGCGAGCACCGGGATCGCGACCACGAGCCCCGCGAGCGGGCCGGAAGCGCCGATGTCGAGCAGAGCCGCTCGCGATCGGATGCGCTCGCGCATGGAGATGATGGCGCCCAGCGTGCCGAAGGGGCTCAAGCTGGGAAAGAAGGGCAGAAAATACGGAAGTGATGCGTCGACGCGATGAACGCGGGCAGCGATGTAGTGCCCGAACTCGTGCACGATGAGGATGCCGAGGAACGGCACCGCGAAGTTCCACCCGACGAGCAGCATCGCGACGTGATTGCTGGCGACTCCGTTCAGCTGAGCGCCCGCCTTGAACACGCAGATGACCGTCGCGACGAACAGGAGGATGTTCCGGCCGATGCCGCCGCTTCGCGGTTCGGGCTCCGGCTCGGGCTCCGGCAAGCGGCGGCGATCCCACAGATCGCGATAGGGCTCGGACGGCGCCGGGAAACCCAAGGTCGGGGGCAGCTCGCGGTTCATGGCGTGAGTGCTTCGCGCAAGCGCTCGGCCAGGCGCGAGAGCTCCGGACCAAGGCGAGCGTCGATCATTCCCACCTCGGTATTGAGCCGGAGGTCGCCGCGCGCAAGAGATTCGTCGGAAACGACGGCGTGCACGCGGCCGTCGGGATCGAAAGCGGCGGTCGCGCCGCGAAGCAGCTCGGCGTCGGCGGGGTGCGCGTGGAGCTCGATGCGCCGAGCGCCGCCCGCCTCCGAAAGAGCGACGGCGGCGAGCGACAGGACCTCCTCCGGACGCACGCGCAGCGCGTGCCCGAGCAGCCGTTCGGCGAGCAGGCTCGCGAGCGCGACCAGCCTGTCGTGGGCGAGCTTCTCGTGCTCGGCTTCGCGATGGCGGAGCGAGAGCGACAGCGCGGCCGTCTCGGCGATCGCCTCGGCGCGGGCGCGTTCGTAGGTCTCGGCGCGGATCTCTTCCGCGCGTCGCTCGGCGTCTTCGAGGATCGCGGCGGCTCGACGGGCCGCGGCTTCCACCACGAGCCCGGCTCGCTCGCGCGCCTCCAGCTCCACGCGCGCGATCCTTCTGCCGAACGGCGAGGCCGCGCCGCTCTCCGGCGCGCGGAGGCGCGTCGCGTTCGCCGGCGCGTGCGCGATGCGTCCCTTCGCGAGCGTCAACCGAGCCTCCGTTTTTCGAACGACGCGACGACGGGGAGCAGCTCCGCGGCGAGGCGCTTCGCGCGTTCGTCCTGGTTCGAAAGGACCGTGAGGCGCGCGGCGCGCTGCGCGGCCTCGGTCGCCCCGGCGATGCCCTCGGCGGCGCCGTCGCGCCGTCCGAGCAAATAGCTCACGGCGACGAAGGCGCGTTCGAAGGATTCGACGTCGGTCATCGGGGCTCAGTGCGACAGGGAGTAGCGCTCGCCGTCCACGCGCACACGACCTTCGCGCACGAGCTTGACGAGGTGCGCGGCGAGGCTCAGGCGCGCTATCGCCCAGACGCTCTGCGACGTGTCGTCGTAGGCGCGCGAGACGATGTCGTCGATCGTGTCGCCGTCGGGCGCGGCCGCGGCGAGCGCGTGCAAAATCTTCGATTCGCGCATGCCCCGGTGCTGGATGTAGCGCTCGAAGAGCGCGCTCGGATCGTCGATGGGCGTCCCGTGCGCCGGCAGGGCGGTGCGCGCTTCGAGGCGGCGAAGGCGGTCGAGCTGATTGAGATACACGGCCATGTCGCCGTCGCCGGGCTCTATCAGGATGGTGCCGACGCTCGCGACCATGTCGCCGGCGACGAGATGACCCGCGACCGGCTCGTACAGACACAAGTGACCAGGCGCGTGGCCGGGCGTGTGAAGCACCGTCCAGCGCTGCGGATCGGGTCCGTCGAGGACGATCTCGTCGCCTTCGCCCAGCGTGCGGGCGATCCGCACGCCGCGCAGGCGATCCGCTGTTTGCCAGTGTGCCCAGAGCGGAAGCTCGAGCTCCCGCGAGAACACCTCGGCGCCCCCGACGTGATCGGGGTGATGATGCGTCAGGAAAATCGCGACGAGGTTCCTGCCGGTCGATCGGAGCTCGCGCGCCCACTCGATGAACGCGCGCTGCTCGTCTTCGAACGGCGTCGCGGGCTCGACGAGGAGCACGTCGCGGCCTCCGAGCGCGTAGCTGTTCGTGTGCGTCGCGGGCGGCAGCGTCGGCGTGCGCGCAGAAAAGCTCGCTACGGAAGGCGCGATCTCGAGCGGTCGTTGCAACGACGAAGACGTAGCACGGAAGCCCTCGCCTCGCGGCGAGATCGAAGGCCTCACTCTAGGCTCGAGTTCAAGAACAGATCACGATCGTCGTGGATGCCAAGTGCCACGAGAAAAACCGGCGCAGCCGGGGCCAGCCGGGGCTCTGGTCGCGACAGACGCGCGACTTTTGAAGCGTGCTGCATCGACCCGGAAGTCGTGAAAATCCGCGCGCAGCGCGGAAAGGCGTGAGGCGTCTGCACGCGAAAAGCGCGAAAGTCGTCTACGGCGGCTCGAACCGAGGAGTCCGGCCGTCGAGGATGTTCTCCATCCGGACGCGGATCAGCTTTTTGAACCGCGGATGCGTCAGGATGTAGAAGCGATCGTCGCGCACGGCTTCGAGCACCATTTCGGCGACCTCGGCTGGCTTTATGCCCGCGGCCACCTGTTGCCGCGCCATCTCCCGGATCGTCTCTTGCGAGGCCAATCGGCCGAACGTCGGGGGCTTTCCGGTGGCGTCGGGGCGATTTCTCTCGGAGTCGCTGATCTTCGTCGCGACGAAGCCCGGGCAGAGCACGGACGCGCTGAGCTTTCCGCCGGCGAGATCGAGCTCCATCTTGAGTGTTTCGGTGACGGCCACGACCGCGTGCTTCGTCGCTTCGTACACCGCCATGTACGGGCTCGACACGAGCCCCGCCATGGACGCCGTGTTGATGATGTGTCCCTCGGCGCCGCCGTCGAGCATCCGCGGGACGAAGGTACGGATGCCGTGGATGACGCCCCACAGGTTCACGCCGAGCACCCATTGCCAATCCTCGACGCTTTGCTCCCACGAGAGGCCGCCCATCCCGACGCCCGCGTTGTTGCAGAGGACGTGGACCACGCCGAACTTCGCGTACGCCTCGTCGGCGAGCCTTTGCACGTCCTCGGCCTTCGACACGTCCGTCCGCACCGCGAGAACGGGAGCGCCCTTCTTTTTCAGGGACTGCTCCGCGGCGCCGAGCGCCGATTCTTCGATGTCGGCGAGGACGACCTTCATGCCGACGGACGCGAATCTGTCGGCGAGCGCGAACCCGATGCCGCTAGCGGCCCCCGTGACGAGGGCGACCTTTTCCTTGAATTCCTTCATCGGGGCTCCTTGTCGTCGAAAGCAGTCACTTTATCCCGAGCGCGCGCCGGATGCGCGGCAAGGGATCGTCGAGGTTCGCCTCGAACGGCTTGCCGGTGATCGTCTCGACCGCGTGCACGTACCTTCGCGTCGCCTCGACGCGCACTTCGTCGGGGATGTGCGGGATGGGACCGTCGCCGGAGAAACCCTGCGAGACGAGCCAGCGCCGCACGTACTCCTTGTCGAAGCTCTCCGGATCTTGCTCGGCCTTCAGGCGCGATTCGTACGTCGCCTCGAACCAGAACCGCGAAGAGTCCGGCGTGTGAATCTCGTCGATGACGACGATGCGACCGTCCTTCGTCTTGCCGAATTCGTACTTCGTGTCGACGAGGATGAGCCCGCGGTCCTTGCAGACGCGCTGTCCGAACGCAAAGAGACGCATGGCCATGTCCGCCGCCTGATCGAAATCCGCGGTGGGCATACGGGTGATCTTCAGGATCTCCTCGCGCGACGCGGAGACGTCGTGATCGCCGTGCGCCGCCTTCGTGCTCGGCGTCAGGATCGGCTGCGGGAGCTTCTGGTGCTTCTTCATTCCCTCGGGCAGCGGGTGCCCGCAGAACGTGCGCGCGCCCTTCTGGTAGTGCACCCAGATGCTCGTCGACGTGCTGCCGGTCAGGTACGCCCGCACGATCATCTCGACGGGGAGGGGCGTGCACTCCTCGGCGACGAGGACGTTGGGATCGGGAACGGAGATGACGTGGTTCGGCGCGATCGGCTTCGTCTCTTCGAACCACCAGGCGGCCACGTGGTTCAAGAGCTGCCCCTTCAACGGCAGCGTGCCGAGCACGCGATCGAACGCGCTGATTCGATCCGTGACGACGATCGTGCGGCGTCCGTCGGACGTGTAGTTGTCCCGTACCTTGCCTTCGTATTTTTTGCCGAGGCTCGGGAAATCTGTTCGGTCGAGCGGGTGCGCCAGAGCGGCGCGAATGGTGGACTCGGTGGCCTTTGCCATGCAGGGACGCTAGGTGCGCCCGGGCGCCGACGCAATGGGAGGTCCGGCGCAAACCCCGCCGTAGCGAAGGAGCGTCAGCGCCCAGGCGTCACACGCCGAGGTCTCTCGTGTGCACCCAGAACTCAGCCGGCGCGGTGGGCGCGACCGCATAGCTGACCGGCATCACTCGGGCCCACGTGCCGACGACGTCCACGACCACCACGTCCACGCCCGCGTCGATGCCGCCGATGACGATCGCGGCTTCCGTCGGCGTCGCCCGGATATCGACGGGATTCGCCGCGTGGACGATGCGCGCGCGGCCCTTCCGCCGGAGCTCCGACACGACCGTTTGCGTCGCGACGGGCGCCACGCCGTCGGGCGCCTCTCCCGGCGGCAGTATCGCGAGATCTCGCAGGCGCGCCCAGGCGTCGACGACGAGATCGCCGTGATGCTCGACGTGGACGAAGCCGCCTGCGCTTTCGCTTCCCCAGAACACGATGCCGGGGCCGTCGGCCGCTCGACTCAGCGTGACGACGAGACCGCCCTTCGGGCGCTCGAAGAGGTCGACCTTCGCCTGGTGGACGACGTAACCGCGGGCTCCGCTCGGAGCCGCCCACGGCAAGGGCGTCCCCGGCGTCAAGGTGACGGCCTCGCAAGGCGCCCACCCCTGAAACGTGCCGGCGACCGGGGATGTCGACGTCCGCTCGACCCGCAAGCGCGAACCCGAGGCGCCCACGACGGCGACGCGGCGGCCCTCGGCGATCGAAACGTGCCCGGGATAAACGGGGACCTGGTGCGTCGTGTAAACGGGGAGATCCCGCGTTCGGACGAAGCCGTCGATGCGGAAGCCGGCCGTCTCGACGCGGCTGCGCCCGCCCGCGCCCTCGCCGAAGGATGTGACCGAAAGCGCCACCTTCACGCCGGTGAAATGAGCGATCTCCGCCCCGTCGCTCGGAGCGTCGTAGATGCCGACCCCGTCGGCCAGGGTCGGCTGACCGTGGAGCGCACACTTTTCCTGCGCCAGCGCGGGACTCCCAGCCAGCACGAAGAAGCCGAGCGCGGCCTTCGACTTCGTCACGTGGGGTCGCATCATGCTATCTCCTCGTTTCCGCGATCTGCCTCGCGTCGCGAACCGGGCACGAGCTCAAAAAGGGGAGTGTCCCTCGCCATATGCTGTCGCCTTCCATCGCATTTGCAACACCCCGGAAGCTGCCGAAGCCGAAAGCGCTTTCGGGCCGCGTGGTCGTGCTCGATATCGCGTTCGCCGGCCATGGGGCGAGCGGCGGCTTCGAAGGCGTCACGCTTCCCTTCATCGACGGGTTGGGCGACCGTCTGCGCGCCTGGGTGGATCACCACGACCACGTCGAGCACGCGCGATTCGCTTCCGATCCGCGCTTCGTGCTGGCGACCAAAGCCGAGCACGGCGCTTGCCCGGAGATGATCGATCCGGCGCTGGTGGAGCGCGTCGGTCCCGTCGACACCATCGTGTGTCACACCGACTTCGATGGGCTCGCCAGCGCCGCGAAGTGGATGCGGGGCGGCGTCGAGCCGTATCCCGGTGCCGACGACGACGCCCGCGCGATCGACACGCGGCTCGGGGCTCCCAGCGACGTCGGCGAGCGCATCGATCGCGCTCTGCGCGCGCGACCGCGGGACATGGGCTTGTTCGGCATGGTCGTCCGTCACCTGACCACGGGGCTCGCGGACGCGGCCTTGTGGCAGAGCATCGACGCGGCGGCGGCCGAGCTCATCCCGGTCGAACGCGAGACGCGGCGTGCGGCGCGCGAATACGTTCGCGTCGCCCCCGGCGTCGCCATCGTGAACGTCTCGCGCGGCTATCAGCGCCTCGACAAGACGCTCCTGCTCCTGCTCGGACAGGAGCGTGAGCCGGTGAGCGTCGTCATCGACGCAGACAACGTCGCCGTCGCGGCGCGCTTCGACAGCGGCTACAATTTTTTGAAATTGTTCGGACTCACCGGGGGCATGCCGACGCGCGTTTCAGTTCCGCGCGCCCGTGCCCGGGACGTCCTACGCGCTCTCGGTGTCTCCGACGCGACCGCCGAGGCGCTCTCGGATTAGACGCGCTCTCGAGTTAGGGGCGTCGTCGCCGTTGCAGCGGGCTGTCACACGGCCTTCTGTGAGCGCCTCGGTATATGTCGCGAAGAAGTTGTGGATAAGCCGTGGACGTACCTTTGCAGTCCCTCGCAATCGTGCTAGGATGCCTTTCGTTTTTGAAAGGCTTCATGCATCTAAGTCATTGAAAGGACTAGACTGATGACGGGCGGGGCTGAGTAAATGGCGATCCGGGCGGCAACAGCGGTCAACGAGCCCGAAGAGATCCTCTTCGAGAATGCCAAGGTGTCTTTGTGCCTGCTCCTGAACCGGCACTCGCACACCCTTCGCATCTTCGATTTCCGTGCAGGGGCGGACCCGACGAAGCGCGGTTACGTGCTGAGCATCGCCCAGCGGGAAGGCGTCGAGCGCGTCTTCACCGTGGTCGAACGGGACGAGGTCGGCGTGTGGTCCCGCCTCGGCTTCGACAAGGAAGGCACCATCCCCGGCTTCTTCAAGCGGAGCGACGCCTACGTCCTCGGCGCGCGCGTGCCGAAGGCGCTCGGTGGCGAAGGAGAGCCGCAAGAGCCGCCGGAAGATCCAGAGGCGTTCGAAGCCGCGGCCGAAAAGGTGTACCAAGAAGCGCGCCGCATCGCGAAGGAGCTCGGCGAGCCGTCGCCGCGCACGGTCCGACTGCAACCCTCCGCGCAGGCCATCACGAAGAAGGCGGTTGCCGCCGCGGCGCGTTCCGGACGCGCGTTGACACGCTTCGATCCGTTCGGCCGCCGCGATGTCGAGCGCGCGGAGTATCACATCACCGCGCGGGGCGGCTGGTCGCTCATCGCGTCCGTCGAACGCCAGCCGTGCTTCGACAACGCTTTCGTCGAGATCCTGACGGCGCCGCGCAATGAGCGGGACCTGGCGCTCACGCACGCCTCGCTGCGCCAGCTCACGGAGAAGCTCGGGAAAGAAGGCACCGTGGCGTGCTTTGCTTTCAGCCCGACGTCCGACGCCGGATTCGCCGCGGTCTTCGTGGCGAACGGCTTCCGGCGGACCGGCACGTTGCCCGGCCATCTGCTGATCGGCGGCCGACGGCAGGGCGCATTCCTCTGGACCCGCAAGCTCACGACGCCGACGGACGACGAGTAACGAGCGTTAGGCCTTCAATCGACGAGCTGATCCGCGGGCCAGCCATCTGGGTGCGGGGAGCGCGATCGGCCACTCTACTGTAGTATCCCGCGCGTGTTGCGCGGAACTGCTCTCGTGCGTTTGCTCGCGGCGGTCGTCGCCGCTCTCGGATTGCCGCTCGCCGAGCGCGCCGCTCTCGCGTCGGTGAGCTCCGCTCCCGCGATCGCGAAGCCGAGCGGGGGACAGCTCGGGCTCGCCGTTGCGTTCACGCCCGAGGGCCAGCTGCGCGCCGCCGTGTGCGCCGCCGATCCCTGCACGCTCGATCGTGCCGTGCCCATCAAGGTTCCGGAAGACGCGGCGCGAGCGGCCGCCGGCGCGAAGCTCGAGATCGTGCGGCTCGGCGCGGATCGGCACGCCATCGTCGTCGAAATTCCCGATCCCGCGGCTCAGCGCACCTGGGCCGCCGTGCTCGCGGCTCCATCGAGCGGCCAGACGCCGCTCGTCCCGTTCAGCGGCTACACGGGGCTCGTGGAAGGCAACGAGGACGAGCGCTCCGGACCGATGCTGCTCGTTCGCGACGGCGCGGTGTACGTCGGGCGCCAGCGCGCGGGCTACGACTTGTGTGGAAGGCCGGCGATACTCGCGCCCGAGGTGCTCGACCCGAAGACGCTCACCCTGAAGGCGGCGAAGGTGCAACGCCTCGACGACGTCGAACGCGACGCGGCGCCGGTGCTCGACGCGAAGCCGGCGTCGGCGGAGCCGGAGCCGCAGCTGCTCCACGCGCGCTGGGCGACGAGCGCGGCGAGCGGAGCGCCGGCGAGCGCGCTGACCGACGGCAAGCTCGAGACCGCGTGGGCCGAAGGACGCGGCGGAGCGGGACGCGGAGAGCTCGCGGTCGTCACCGCGCCCCGCGAAGTGCCCATCGGGGCTTTCGAGATCGCATTGCCGGAGCGCAAAGCGCCGCACGCCGCGGTCCCGCGCGAGGTGTGGATCGTCACCGACGCGCGCGTGTTCCACGTGAAGCTGCCCGAGCCGCGCTCGACGGACGCGGCTCGCTACGAAGTCGCGCTGCCCGAACCGGTGTCGACGTCGTGCGTCGCGCTGGTCCTCGACGCCGCGTCGAGCGACGACCCGGAGACGAACGTCGCCGTCGCGGAGCTCGCGGCGCGTCCGGCGACGGCCGCATCCCTCGACGACCTCGTGCGCGCGCTCGGCGCGGGCGGACCCGGCGCCGAAGCCGCGGGAGCCGTGCTGCGCGCGAGCGGCGACGGAGCGATGTCGCGCGTCGCGGCGGCGTATTCGGCGCTCGACGAAGACGGCAAGCGCGTCGCGCTCGACGTCTTCGACGAAGCGCCGTGCACGATCGCGGCGCCGGTCTACGTCGCGGCGCTCGTCGGGCCGTACGAAGCGCAGCGGCTGCACGCGCGCCGCGCGCTCGAGCGCTGCCCGACGGAAGCCGCCCCGGCGTTCGAGACGGCGATCGCGACTTCGGACGCGAAGGCGCGCGTCGCGCTCGCCGACGAATTGTCGACGGCCGCGCCCGCGGCGGCCGTGGCGGTGCTCGTCCCACGCCTCGCCAAGGCCGGCGTCGTCGAGCGCCGCGCCTACCGCGCCGCCATCGGGCGCGCGGCCATGGCGGCCGACGCGCGCGCGAACGTCGTCGCGGCCCTCGAGCGCACGGACGCGAGCACCGTCACGACGTTGGATTTGCTGCGCGCGCTCGGCCAGGGTCTGCCGACGTACGGTGATTCGGCGCGCCGCGCCTTCTACAGGCTCCTCACGCCGCAGGCGACGTTCAGGACGCGCTTCTTGCTCCTCGAACCGGCGACGGAGCTGTCCGCCATCGACCCCGGCGCGCGCGCCTACGTACAGCGCGCGCTGACGACGGAGCCCGATCCGCGCATTCGAACCGAAGCCGCGCTCTCGCTCCGCGATCCTTCACCGTATCGCGTCGAGCTCTCGCGTCTGCTCGACGATCCGGCGGTGCGCGTGCGGGAGGCCGCGTTGATCGCCCTCGGCGTGGCGCGCGCCGAGGACGCGCGCGACCGCATGATCTGGGTCATGGAGAACGATCCGTGGCCGTTCGTCCGGGTAGCAGGCGCCCACGCCGTGGCGGCGCTTCCGTCAGGACCCGCCGTCGATCACGCGCTCGTCCGCGTCCTCGAAGACGACGCCTCTGCCGACGTGCGCCGGGCGGCGCTCCGGGCAATCGGGGAACGCCGCGCCGTCGAGGACGTCGACGCCGTGCGCGAGCGTCTCGCCGACGACGAAGAATCCCCCGGCGTTCGCGCCGAAGCGGCGCTGGCGCTCGGCTTGCTGTGCGACGCCAAGTCGCTTCCGGTCCTCACCCAATATTCGCAAAAGCTCGCCAGCCCGACTGCGGAAGAAGCCGATCGCCTCTTGGGCAAGAGCGCCCTCACCGCGCTCTCCCTGATTCACCCCAAGGACCTCGATCGCCGCCTCGCGCCCCTAAGAGACAAGGCCGCTCCCGCCGCCGTCCGCCTCTTCGCCCTGACCGCTCTACACACCCCCGGGCGCTGCGACTCGCCGCCCCCAACTCTGTCTACCGGCGCTCGCGCTCCTTCGAGCGCCCGCGCTCCCATCCGCTAACGCCGTGATGTCCGCCGCCCGTCTCTCCGTGGATCTCGCCGTCGCGCTCGTCTTGGGCCTTCTTTGGTCCGCGATCGACGCCGCCCGCTCGGCTCCCCACACCTCGTTGTTCATCGAGCTCGCCGCTTTGCTCGGATCGACGTCATTGATACTCGGCGTGGGGCTCGTATCGTTGCGGCGCGCGCGTCCGTTCGGCGCCGGTCTGCGAGCCGTTGCGGCGGGCGCGGCCCTCGCGTCGTTCCCCCTGGCGATCGCAGCCTCCGTTCTGCAACGGACGACGCATCACCGCGCGCTCGGTGGAGTCACTTTCGCCTTCGTCGCGGCGATCGTGCTCGCGTTCGCCATCGCCGTGGCGTGGCGGATGATCGACGTCGCGCGACACGAAGGTCCGGGCGCGCGCGCCGCTCGCGGGCTCGTCATCGGGATGCCCATCGCGTCGATGGGCGCGGTGATCGTCGCGTCGTTCCTTTCGTCGCGAGCAGATGGCGCGGCGCCCGTGACGGCCGGAGTCATCGACGCGACGATCGGCGCGGCGTTGCTGACGACGGGAGCCTTCTTTGCGCAGCGCCTAGGGCGATTGCCGTCGAAGATCGGCGCGCTGGCGTGGCTCTGCGTCGTGCTCGCGTCGGTGGTGATCGCCGTCTCCGAGCCGTCCCTGTGCGCGAGCCTGGCGTCGCGCGTGCCGGTGGCGTTCGCCCTCGGTGCCGTCTGCGGCGGTTGAACGGACGCGTCGAGTCGGCGCGCTGCCTGTGTGCAAGCCGCCGTGTCGCGCCGACCTCGGCGGCCGCGGCAATCTCGGCGGCGCGCGGCGCAATCGAGCAGGTCCTCGGGGGCGTTCGCCCACTGCGAGGTCGAAATTCCCGGACTTTCCAGGTCTCCGAGTGTTCGGTCGGTGCTCACGTTGACGAAACGAGGAGCCGTTTTTAACTTTGTCGAACGCGCCGCTCTGGCGAGCGCGTTCTTCCATGCGCTCTTGCAGTGCTGCCCGGTCGGCGTTTCGACGGTTCGTCGGGTGGTGGAGTGCCACCCTGACGCTCCTTCTCTTCGCGACCGCCGGCGTGGCTGCGGCTCCGCCGGCTGTCGAATCGCCCGGCGCCTACGAGCTCCCGGCTGATCAACCGCGCAGCGGCGCGCGAGCACTGGAGCTGCCGCCGGCGCCCGCGACGTTCAACGTCGCCGACCGGGGTTGGATCCACTTCGCGTATCCCCCCACGACTCGCGTCAGGGTGCAGCCGCTCCTGCGCGCGGCGGACGAGATTCGCGCGGAGCTCGGGCGGCGACTGGGCCAGAGCGTGCTGCGCAACGTGCACGTGCGCGTCGCGCGCACGCCGTTCGAGATGACGACGCTCGCTCCGGAAGGGGCGCCGTACCCCAAGTACGCGTCGGGCGTCGCTTACTCCGAGCTCGGCCTGGTGCTCCTGACGCTGGATACCGGGCAGGCGAACTCGCTCTACGACGTCGGCGAGGTATTCCGTCACGAGCTCGCCCACCTCGCGCTGGCGGACGCCATCGGTGACGCCGAGCGCGTGCCGCATTGGTTCAACGAGGGGCTCGCCGTGCATCTCTCCGGCGAGAGCTCGCTCGCGCGGCTGCGCACGCTCACCACGTCGACGCTGTCGGGACGTCTCATTCCGCTTTCGAAGATCGATCGCGGTTTCCCGGCCGACGCGCTGGAAGCCGACGTTGCGTACGCAGAAGCCGCGGACGTCGTGCGGTTCCTCCTCCGGCAAGAGGACCGCGAGCGCTTCCCGGCGCTGATCGGCAGGCTGCGCGACGGCGAGCCGTTCGCGTCCGCGCTGCGCGACGCTTACGGCGTCGACCTATGGACGCTGGAGCACGAATGGCGAGAGGACGTAGCGAAGCGGTACAGCTTCTTGCCCGTCTTCTTCAGCGGGAGCTTGATCTGGATCGGAGTGCTCGGGCTCTTCGCGCTCGCCTGGCGCAAGCGTCGTCGCCAGAGCAAGGAAACCTTGGAGCGCTGGGCCCGGGAAGAAGCATTCGCCGAGGTCCGCCGCACGGGCGTGGTCTCTTCCGCCATCGTCCCGATGCCGCGCGTGCACATCGTTCTGCCCGGGAGCGAGCCGCTCGCAGCGGCGCCCGAGGTACCGCTGCTGCCGGCCGCCGCCGTCGACGTGGACGTGCCGAAGGTCGAGCACGAAGGCCACTGGCACACGCTGCATTGAACGCTCGTCCATGGTGTGGACATTTCGGAACCTTCGCCCGCCCGTTGGGGCGAGCGTGCGAAGGTTCCTTCGTCAACGCACCCGTCTGACGAGCGTTCTGTTGTTTTTTCCTGTGGGTCGCGCGCCTTCGTCGCGCTCCTGGTGACTTGAGAGCTTGTCCATGGTGGACATTTCGCCACGCCCAGATCTGACGAGCGCTCTGTTGTTTTCCCGTGGGTCGCGCGCCCTCGTCGCGCTCCTGGTAACGTGCGCTCGTAGTTTCGATTTTTCGCGTAGGGTCGCGGATCAGCGTGGTTCGCTGACGTGGTGTTGCTCTAGCCGGCGCATTTCGTCGATGAGGCGCTCGAAGACGCGGCGGACGGTTGCGCCGTCGAGGGGGGGCTCGGCCAGCGACGCGAGCCGTTCCAGGACGAGGCGCTCCCGTTCGGGGTCATAGACGGGCATCTGGTGCGCCCGCTTCACGTCGCCGACGGCGAGGACGAGACGAACGCGCTCCGTCATGAGCGAGAGGAGCTTGCGATCGACCTCGTCGATGGCGCGCCGGAGCGCGTCGAGTTCCGGTGCGGTCACGGCCGAGGAGCTTACTGCTCCGCGACCCGGAGCGCGAGGCCGCCTCGCCGGGCCGCCCCGAGGCGCGAGAGCTCAGCGCGTCACGCTCGGGCAGCCGGCGACGACTTGGAGCTGCCGCACGCTGCCGCTCTCTAGCTGGCTACAGGACGCTCCAACCACGGAGATGCTCGTGTCGGACGTCCACGTCCACCCATTCTTCTCGTCGAAAGGAACGACGGCCTGGTCGAAGTAGACGTTCACGAGATCTCGACTCGGGGGAGCCTCCATCAGCGTCACGTCGCAGCGGATCGCGACCGATCGGCCGATGCGTTGGAGGTGCGCGGACAGCTTCGAGGCGTCGCCAGCGAGATAGTAGCCGAAGTCGTCCGCGCCGGCGTCGCCCGCGCTCGCGCCCGAAGACGCGCCCGCATCGCCGGGGCGCCCGGTGCCTCCGGCTTCCGCCACTCGGCTCAGCAAGTCCGTGTACGCGGTCGCCGTGCCCGGCATGCCGATGACGAACGTCTTCACGCCCGCGTCGGCGAGGTCTTTGACGGCGGCGACGGTCGGATCGGCGTCGAGGCACCAGCGGTCGTCGTACAAGCCCAGCGCAGGGTTACAGCAATTCACGTACGAAGGTTCACCGCAAGAAGCTTCGATGTTGACCGTGCACGTCGCTGCGCTGCACGAAGCTTGCGCGTTGCAGTTCGGCGCGCCGTCGGTGAGCAAGATTGCGTACGTCTCGCCTTCGAGCGCGACGAGGTTGCTCTTCACCGCCGCGATCGACGCGGCCGTCGGCGTGAGCCCCGACGGCGCGCGCGCGCCGAGTATCTGGAGCAGCAACTTGAGCTTCGGCCCGGGCTCGCCCGACGCGCTGTCGCTGACGGGATCTCCCTTCGTCGTCGAATACACCTCGGTGCCCGGCGGGCACACGTCGGGCGAGTCCTGCGAGACCGGGCCCGGGAACACCGCGGCGCCGTAGGAGACACGCGATCCGACCGCGAGCAGCACGTCGCTGATGGCGCTGCGGGCCGCGTCGTACCGCGATATCTCGAAGCCACCGTTCGTGTCGGGCGAATCGATCGGCGTCGCCATGCTGCCCGAGGCGTCCAGGATGAAGTACAGATTCACCGGCTTCGCGGCGATCGGCACGATGGTCCGCCCGCACACGCCGGGCGCGTCGTCGGGCGGCAGGGGCGGCGGGCCGACGTGCAGCAGGTTCGCGTCGCTGCCCGCGTCTCTCGCTCTACCCCCGACGACCACGCCGGCGGAAGCAAAGGGGGGGTGCCCGTCGTGTCCGCAGGCCGCGACGGCAATGCTCGACGCGAGGCCGAGCAGCGAGCGGGCGCGCGAGAGCATGAAGCATGAGGATAGCGCAGAAAGCTCCGGGAAGCGGCGCGGGCGAAGCCGCGTTATCGTGGGCTGCCGTGGACGCCTCTCGCCGCTCGGAGGCCTTTGCCGTCTTCGTCGCGACGCTCGCGGCGATGCTGTTCCTCGCGACGATTCCTGCGTCCGTGGACCTTCGGCGAACGGTCGTCGCGGCGGCTCCGGCCGGGGGCGCCGTCGCGCGGGCTTCTTCCGTCGTGGTGGTCGTCCGGCGCTCGCCGGACGGCGCGCCGCTATCGGCGGCCACTGTGCGGGCGTTCTGGGGGCGAGGCGAGCGGTATTACCTGGCCGGCGCGGCCGTGAGCGACGGCCGTGGCGTCGCCGAGCTCGCGTCGCTTCCCGCCGGCGCGACCTGGCTCCTG
This sequence comes from Polyangiaceae bacterium, assembly GCA_035547195.1. GTDB lineage: Bacteria > Myxococcota_A > Polyangia > Polyangiales > Polyangiaceae > DASZVB01. Next base: position 26,993 of record DASZVB010000054.1, on the reverse strand, counting down.
GTCGAAGCTCCCGGGTACGCCCGCGCGTCGCTCGCGATTTCGCTCGAAGCGGGACGGCGCGACGTCCAGCTCTTGCTCGAGCCGGCGCGCGCCCTCTCCGTTCGCGTCGAGACGGAGACCGGCACGACGGTGGCCGGCGCGACGGTGCTCGTGACGTCGCGCGATGCCCTGCCGTACGGCGCGCTCACGGCGAACGACGGCGTGGCGAGCCTCGGGCGCCTCGGCGCGCCGCCGTACAAGCTGCGGGTCGCGGCGCGCGGATTCGAGCAGGCGTTCTTGTCGGACGTGCTCGCCGATACCACCGTGCGCCTTCACCCGGCGAGCTCGCTCGAAGCGCTCGTCGTCGATGGCGCCGGCAAGCCCGTGCCGCACGCGACGGTGCTCGTCGCGGGCTCGGGCCTCTGGCCTGCGCGCCGGCTCGAATCGGGCGCGGATGGCCGCGCGCGCATCACGAGTCTCACCGCGGGCGCGTACGATCTGAAGGCGGAGATGGGTTCCCTCGTGTCGCGCACGGAGGTGGGCGTTCATCTCGATCGCGGCGAGGCGCGCGCGATAAAGCTCGTGCTCGGCGAAGGGCGCATGGTGCCGATCGTCGTGAGCGACGGCGACGGCGATCATCCCCTGCTCGTGCCGAACGCCGACGTGCTGCTCGTCGAGGGCGGGGTGAGTTCCTTTCCCCTCCGTGGACGCACGAACGCTTTCGGGCGCGTGACGCTCGGTCCGGCGGCGCCGGGGCAGCTCGTGGCCGCGGCGCGCGCCGACGGCTTCGTCGCGAAGTCCACCGTGGCCGTGCCCGACGTCATCGCCGGCGACGTCCGGATTCCACTGTTGCGCGGGGGAACGCTGCGCGGCGACGTCGTGGACAAGGAGGGCCGGCCCATCGGGGGAGCGACGGTGGAGATCGTCGGCACCGATCTGGACGGCATGCCCATCGCCGCGACGCCGCTTTCGTCGGAGTTCCAGAAAGCCCATTTCGCGTGGGCGCTCGCGGGGCCGTCGCCGCTCTTGCCGGCGGGGGAGCTCGGCGTGACGCAGGGACCCGTGCCGCCGATCCCCAACGGACCTTCACCTCCGGTGGGGCCGATGGAAGATCTCTTCGCCACCGGCGCTCTGTCCGAGCCGTGGGTCACTTCGCAAGACGGCGCCTTCCGGGCTACGCCGGTGCCGCCGGGCCGCGTGCGCGCTCTGGTGCGGCATCCTTCCTTCGTAGAAGCGGCCAGCGACATGGTCACATTGGCGCCCGGCAGCGGCGCGGTCGTCCGCGTGGTAATGGACAGCGGCGGCGTGCTCGAAGGCACCGTCGTCGACGAGACGGATCTCCCCGTCGCCGGCGCCCGCGTGGAAGCCGTCGCCGCGCTCGGAACGGCGGACCGCACGGTGACGACGGCCGACGACGGCACGTTCTCGTTGCCTACCCTTCCCTCCGACGTCCTCGTCACGGTCGCGCGTCCGACGGAGCCGTTTCGCGCCGTGGTGCGGCGTCGCCTCGCCGTTCCGAACGGCAAGACCACCGAGGTGAAGCTCACGCTCCCGGCGCCGCGCGGCGAGATCGAGATCGAAGTCGAGGACGACTCCAGCCGTCCCATCCGCATGGCGCAGATCAGCGCAACGTCGCTGGATCCGGATCAGCCGCTCCGCGAGACCGCGTTCACGGACGACAGCGGTCGTGCCATCGTGAAGGACGCTACGGGTCTACCGCTTCGCCTCGTGATCGAGGCGCCCGGATTCGCCCGCTTCGCCGAGCAAACGGACGCGGCGCCGGCCACGTTTCGCGTCACGCTCGCGACGGGCGTCGCGGTCGAGGGCCACGTGACGGCGGTACGCGGACGCCGCGACGTCTCCGGCGCCAGCGTCGAACTCGTGGCCGAGGGCCATCGGAAGAGCGCCGTCACGAACGCGAGCGGCGAATATCATTTCGACGACGTGTCACCCGGTCGCGTGCACCTCACGGTGTCGCATCCGGACTACGCGAGCGTCGAAGCAGACGTCGTCGTGGCGCCGACGGGCCGCGCGGATCGCGCCTTCGACGTCGACGCCGTCGATCTGCCGGATCCGGGCGTGATCGAGGGCCGCGTCGTCGACGGAGCGGGCAACACCGTCGCCGGCGCGCGCGTCGCGATCGGCGCCGTCGACGCCGTGGTGCCCGTGGCGCTGCTGTCCCCGTCGTCCGCCGTGAGCACGCGCGCCGACGGAAGCTTCCGCATCGAGCGCGCCCGCCCCGGGAAGCTGTCCGTCGAGGCTTACGCGGCGGGTGTCGGCCGCGGTCATGCCGCCGCGGTCGTGGAGTCCGGGCGCACGACCGCCGACGTGGTGATTCGCCTGACGGGATCGGTCGACGACACGGAGCCGGTCACGACCGGCGGCGTCGCGGTGACGCTCGCGATGTCGCCGTCGGGTGTCGTGGTCGCGCAGGTCGCGCCGGGCAGCGAGGCCGAGCACGGCGGGCTCGTGCAGGGAGACGTCGTCGAGCTCGTCGATCGTGCGGCGCTGTCGTCGGTCGCCGACGCGCGCCAAAAGCTGTCCGGTCCGGAGGGCTCCGACGTCGTGGTCACGGTGCGCCGGGAGTCCGGCCGGGTGACGCTCCGGTTGCGCCGCGAACGGGTCCGCTGAGCCTCGCGCCGGATCTCGACGGGGGCGCCGCCTTCGTCCTTGGCGAGGACGTCGCCGCGCGGCATGTTGCTCGCTTCCCGGCAACACCGTGACGCTCCGCAGGCACTGTTCCGTCCTCGTCGCCGTTGTCGCGATCGGCGCGATCGCCTCGAACGCGAGCGCGAATCCGTTCGGGTATCAGGAGCACGACGGCTTTTACCTACGGTTCTCCGGTGGGATCGCGTCGCTCGACGTCCATCGCGAGACGCAGTCCGCGGGGTCGGGCTCCGTCGCGTTCGCCGGCGCCGGCTCGCGTCTCGTCGGCCCGTCCCTGTTCACGGAGTTGTCCGTCGGAGGCACACCGGCGCGTCATTTCGTGATCGCCGGCACCTTGCTCGGCAACGGCCTTCCGGCGACCGAGCTCAAGGTCGCCAGCGGCTCGCGTCTCGACCTGGGGACACCGCTCGTGTTCGCGATGCTCGGCCCGTCGGTGGATTACTTTCCGATTATCCACGGCGGCTTTCACGCCGGCGGCGGTATCGGCGTCGCGACCTCCACCGCCGGCGTCAAAGATCCGATCTTCAGCACCATCGGCGGCCTCGGTTACGGCGGCACGCTCGCGCTCGGCTACGATTTCTGGACGGGCGACGACTGGTCCATCGGGTTCGTCGCCCGCGGCGTCGTCGCGCGCGTCGAAGGCGAGCAGCTATCGAGCAAGAGCGTCGCCCGCGAGGAAGACGTCATCTCGTCGGCGTCGCTCGCCCTGTCGTTCCTGTATCACTGACCGTACGTCACGGACGAGGCGCCCGCAGGGACGCGAGCGCGCCCGCCCAGCGTGAAAGCTCGACGAGCATCGCGTCCAGCGACTTCGCGTGAACGTCGGTGCCCTCGAACACGCCTTCCTTCACGTGCTGCATGACGAACGGGATCGGCACGCCGTCGGGGATCGGCATCATCCGCAAGGTCGTCGCGACCATCTTGGCCATCTGCACCGATCGCAGTCCGCCGGAGACGCCTCCGTAGCTCACGAACCCGACCGGCTTGTACGCCCACTCGTGGAACACGTACTCGAACGCATTCAGGAGCGAGGGCGGCATGCCGTAGTTGTACTCGGGCGTGACGATCGAGAAAGCGTCGGCGCCTTCGACGATCGCGCTCCACCGCTTCGTGTGTTCGTGCTCGTACTTGCGCAGCCTCGGGTGATGCGGTTCGTCGTAGACGGGCAGATTCAGCTCCGCGAGCTCGACGAGCCGCACTTCGAACGCGCCCTGCTTTACCGCCTGTTCGTAGATCCATTTCCCGACGGTCGAACCGATGCGTCCGGGCCGCGTGCTCGCGACGATGACGTGCAGCTTGTGAGGCATTGTCGTGCGCCCCCTCAGCGGGTGTTTTCGGCCTGAAGCAGCTTGGCGATCGTCTGAAGCTGCATGTTGCTCGTGCCTTCGTAGATCTTGCCGATCTTCGCGTCGCGGTAGTACTTCTCCACGGGGAAATCCTTGGTGAAGCCGACGCCGCCGAGGAACTCCACCGCGAGCGACGCGGTGCGCTCGGCGACTTCGGACGCGAACAGCTTCGCCATCGCCGCTTCCTTGATGAACGACTTGTTCGCGTCCTTCAACCGCGCGGCGTTGTACACCATCAGCCGCGCCGCTTCGATTTCCGTCGCGACGTGCGCGTACTGGAACTGCAGCCCCTGAAAGTCGCTGATCTTCTTTCCGAACTGACGGCGCTCTTCCATGTACGCCATGGCGTGTTTGAACGCGCCCTCTGCGAGGCCGACCATTTGCGCGCCGATGCCGATGCGACCCTCGTTCAGGGTCTCGATGGCGATCTTGTATCCCTTGCCGACCTCGCCGAGAACGTTTTCGGCGGGCACCTCGGCTTGCTCGAGCACGAGCTCGCAGGTGCTCGACGCGCGGATGCCGAGCTTGTTCTCCTTCTTGCCGACGCTGAACCCCGGGAATCCGCGCTCTACGAGGAACGCGGTGATGCCCTTGTAGCCCTTCGAGGGATCCACGTTCGCGAGCACGATGTACAGGCTCGCCTCGGCGCCGTTGGTGATCCAGAGCTTGCGACCGGTGAGCACGTATTTGTCGCCGCGCTTCTCGGCGCGCGTCTCGAGGGCGAACGCGTCCGAGCCGCTGGCGGCTTCGCTCAGCGCGTAGCTGCCGACCCACTCCGTGCACATGCGCGGCATGTAGCGCTTCTTCTGCGCGTCCGTGCCCCAGCGCAGGATCGCGTTGTTGACCAGCGTGTTCTGGACGTCGACGAGCACGGCGACGCTGGGGTCCGCCTCGGCGAACCCCTCGACGGCGAGGATCGCGTTGAAGAACGAGCTGCCCGCGCCGCCGAGCTCCGTCGGGACCTCGATGCCCATGACGCCGAGGTCGAACAGGCCCTTGATGATCGCCGGATCCATGGCGCCCTTCGCGTCCATGTCGGCCGCGCGGGGCGCGACGTGCTCCTTGGCATAAGCGGTGACCGCTTCGCGGAGCATGCGCTCGTCGTCGGAAAGAATCGTGAGTGGCTGTGTCATTCGTTCCTCGTTGGGATAGCCAGCGGCGGCTACAATACAACATCACATGCCCGGATCGAGCTTTGGACAGGCGCTGCGCGTCACGACCGCGGGAGAGTCGCACGGGCCAGGAAACGTCGTGATCATCGACGGTTGCCCGCCGGGCGTTCCGCTCGCCGAGGCGGACCTTGCACGCGACTTGGACCGGCGCAGGCCGGGGCAGAGCCACATCGTCACGCAGCGAGCCGAGGCGGACCGCCCCGAGATTCTCTCCGGCGTCTTCGAAGGCCGGACCACCGGCACGAGCATCGCGATCCTGATCCGAAACACGGACCAGAAGAGCCGCGACTACGACGACGTGAAAGACAAGTACCGCCCCGGTCACGCCGATTACACGTACGACGCGAAGTACGGTTTCCGCGATTATCGCGGCGGCGGTCGCTCGAGCGCGCGGGAGACGACGGCGCGCGTCGCCGCGGGCGTCGTCGCGAAGAAGATCATCGCCGCGGCGTTCGGCGGCCGCGTCGTCGCCTACGTGAAGCAGGTGGGCGACATCGTCGCGAACGTGGAGGACCCCGCGCTGGTGACGCTGGAGAACGTCGAGACGCTGCCCGACGGATCGCCGAACATCGTGCGCTGCCCCGACCCGCACGCGGCCGCGGAGATGGTCGCGCTCATCGAACGCGTGCGCAAGGAACAAGACTCCATCGGCGGCGTCTCGGAGATCGTCGCGACGGGAGTGCCGGCCGGTCTCGGCGAGCCGGTGTTCGACAAGATCAAGGCCGACCTCGCCAAGGCGCTCTTCAGCTTGCCCGCCGTCCTCGGCGTCGAATACGGCGTGGGCTTCGCCGCGGCGCGCCTGCGCGGCAGCGAGAACAACGACGCCTTCGTGGGCTCCGCGGCTGCGCCCGGCGTGCACGCCGCGGGCCCCGTCGCGACGCGGACCAACCGCCACGGCGGGATGCTCGGCGGGATCTCCAGCGGGATGCCGATCGTGTTGCGCGCGGTCGTGAAGCCGACGAGCAGTTTGCCGCTGCCACAAGAAACGGTGACTCGCGCCCTCGAACCGACGACGATCAAGACGAAGGGCCGTCACGATCCCTGTCTTCTGCCGCGTTTCCCGCCGATGGCCGAGGCGATGGTCGCGATCGTCCTCGCCGACCACTATCTGCGACATCGCGCGCAGCTGCCCATTTGAGCGCTCGCGCGCCTACAACGACTCACGTGTAAGTCGCGTTGCACGGTTCGAAAACTGCATCCGCGGGACTGAAACCGTGAGGTCGTCGGGTTACGATCGTTCATCGCGATCCGTTCCATCGGAAGCGCGCAGGCGCCTGCGGCCAGTTCTCGATGCCCGAATCTCGTCTGATTGCCGGACGGTACAGGATCGCTCGGCCCCTCGGCAGAGGCGGCAACGCGCAGGTGTACGAGGTCGTCGACGAGGCGAAGGACGTCCGCGTCGCGTTGAAGTGGCTGACGAAGGACGAAGCCAGTCGCCGGCACTGCCGCGAGTCCTTCGAGCGCGAATTCAATACGCTCTCCGAGCTCGCTCATCCGCTCATCGTTCGCGTCTTCGACTACGGGGTCGACGACACGCCGTATTACACGATGGAGCTCCTCGAGGGCACCGCGCTTCGCGGGCGCATCCCGTGGCGCGAGGCGTGCGCCGTCCTGCGCGACGTCGCGTCCGCGCTGTCGCTTCTGCACTCGCGCCGTCTCGTTCACCGCGACGTGACGCACAGGAACGTCCATCGCACCCACGAAGGCCGCACGGTTCTCCTCGACTTCGGGGCGCTGGTGCCCATGGGTCCGACCAAAGAAGTGGTCGGAACTCCGCCGTTCATGCCTCCGGAGGCGATCGCCGAGCAGCGGCTCGACGCGCGCTCGGACCTGTTTTCGCTGGGCGCGCTCGGCTACCTGATGCTCACCGAGCAGCACGCATACCCCGCGCCCAGCGTCGTGGGTCTCGGCGAAGCCTGGAAACGGCCCGTAGCGCCGCCGAGCCGGATCGCGAGCGACGTCCCTCCGGCGCTCGACGAGCTCGTGGTCTCGCTGCTCAGCTTGAACGCCGTCGGCCGCCCGTCGAGCGCGGCGGAGGTGTGGAGCCGTTTGACGGCCATCGCCCAGCTGCCGGCGACGGACGCGCCCGAGGTCGCGCGCGCTTACCTGACCACGCCGGCGCTCGTCGGGCGCAGCGACGCCGGGCGCGCCTTCCGGCACGAGCTGGCCAGCGCGCGGAGGGACCGAGCGACGCCGCTGGTCATCGACTGCGAACCGGGCCTCGGCCGGTCGCGGCTCTTGTCGAGCCTCGTCCTCGACGCAAAGCTCGACGGCTTTTGCGCGCTCCGCGTCGACGCGGCCAGCGCCGGCGTGGAAAGGTGCGGAGCGGGCATCGCGCTCCTTCGCCGGCTCTTCGATCTGGATCCGACGCTGACCCGCGACGCCGCGGGAGCCCACGCCGAGACGGTGGCGCAGCTGCTCTTCCCCGCGGGCGCGCCGGCGCGCGACCCGGCGCGTTCGCAAGCCGTCGTCGAAGCGCTGTGCGCGACGTTCCTCGCCGCGAGCCGGGTGCGTCCCATCGCGCTCGGGATCGACGACTTCGAGCGGCTGGACGCGGCGTCGCGGCAATTCGTCGTTCGCCTCGCCAGCGCTTCGCGCAATACGCAGCTCCTCGTCGTCGTCGCGATACGCAGCGACGTCGCCACCGAAGCGCATTCGTTGCTCCGGCAAGCGGCGACGGCGCTGCCGTCGTTCCCGCTGTCCGGGTACGAGATGCGGGAGCTCGTTCGTTCGCTCTTCGGGGACGTGGCCAACGTCGACGCCGTCGCGCGCTGGGTGCGCGACATCTCCGCCGGGCGGCCGCGGGCGGCGCTCGAAGCGGCGAATCACCTGGTCGATTCCGGCGTCGTGCGCTTCGAGGACGGCGCGTGGATGCTGCCGCAGGTGCTCCCCGCGAGCGGACTGCCCGCGAGCGTCGATCAGGCCCTGGACGCGACGGTCGCCGCCCTCGCTCCGGACGCGCGGGAGCTCTGCCGCGCGCTCTCGCTCTCGTCGGAGCAAGATCCGCTGCGGAGGAGCGAGTACGGCGCGCTGGTGCCCGGCGTGTCCGGGGCCCGCCTCGACGCCGCGCTGCGCGAGCTCGTCGCGCGATCGATCGTCGTGCCGACGCCGCTCGCCTTCGCCTTCGCGCATCCGGGGGTTCGCGAGGCGGCGCGGCGGAGCATTCCTCACGACGAGCTCGCCGGCCTGCACCGGCGCCTCGCCAGCGCTTACGGGTCCGCGGAAGAGCCGTCGTTCGCGCTCTCCGCGTTCCATTCGCTGGCGGCGGGCGATCTCGAGGTCGCGTTCGAACGAGCGGCGCGCTCGGTGCAGCAGCGCAGGGTCATCGGGGTGCGCGGGTCCGCGTTCATGCGGACGAAGGACGGGGCGCGCTCGCTCGAGACGCTGTTCGAATGGGGGCTCGCTCGAAAGAAGAGCTGGCGCGACTTGCTGGCGCTCGGCACGGCCCTCTTGCAGCACGCCGCCGTCGCGGACATGAGCCTGGTGCGGCACAAGGATCCGGTGCTCGCGCGGCTGCGACTGGACAGCGGCCTCGCCGATTACGAGGCGCTCTCGGACATCGAGGATCCGCGGGCGCGCATCCTCACCGCGCTCGCCACGGCGCAAGCCCGTCACGACGCGACGCCCGAAGCGGAGCGCGGCATTTGCCCGCGCGAGGCGATCGAACGTTTGTGCGCGACCGTCCCGGCGCTCTCCGGCGTGTTCAGCCGGCGCACCGAGCCGTTCGAAATTCGAAGACTCGCGGCGCTCGTGGAGCCGTTCCGCCCGATATCGCCGGCGGCCGCCGTCGTCAGCGACAGCGTCGTCTATTGCGTCGAGGCGGTGCTCGGGCACGAGGTGAACGAGCGACGGCTCGCGCTGATCCAGAAGCTATCGTCGCCGGTGCAGGACCTCCCCGAGGTCACTCGCGTGGGCATGTACTGGATCACGCTCTACTACCACGCGCTCGAGGAGGCCGCGCGCGGCCTTCCCGGCGCGTCCTCGCGCGTCGAGCCGCTCCTCGAGGACGCCATGTACGCGCCGCTCGTCTGGGAGGTGAGGATGATCGCCGCGCTGTTCCAGGGGGACATCGAAGGAGCGGAAGCCGCGCGGCGGCAGCGCGATCTTTCGAACCTGGCGCGCTCGCTGGACGTCGCGGCTCAGCTCGACGGCGCGCGCGCCTACGAGATCTGTGCGTACGATTGGTTAGGCGACCTGGTGCGTCTCAAGGCGATGCTCGGATTGTTCGAGCGACGCGCGCGTGAGTGCCCTGGTCTCGCGGCTTACCACGAGCTTCAAGTCGGCAACCACCACCGCTTGCGAGGCGAGTTGCCGAAGGCGATCGCCGCGTACCGCCGAGGCTACGAGCTCGCGCGGGATCCGTCGCAGCAGATCAATTACCCCTACGTCGTCATGCGGCTCGCGCAGGCGCTCATCGAGACGGGAAGACCGGAAGAAGCGCGGGAGCTGTGCGCGCGCGCGGTCTTAGTCTCGGCGGAGAGCCGCCCGATGGCCCGCTTGCGGCACCCGCTCGAGATGATGCTCGCCGTCGCCGAAGCCGGCGCCGGCTTGGCCCACGAAGCCAAAGAGCGTTCGGACCGAGTGCTCCGCGCGGCGACGGCGGACGGTCTCGAGGGCATCATTTTCGTCACGCTGTGCAAGGATCAAGGGCGAATCGCCGAGCTCACGGGCGACGCCGAGCTCCTCGAGCGCGTGCTCGCGCGCCTCGACGAGATCGCGAAGAGCGGAAGGCATTCGGCGTTCGCCACGAAGCACGCGCACCTCTTGCGTCAGAGGCAGGCGCGCGGGCGTCTCGAGGTCGCGCCGAACCCGCAGGTCGCGCTCGGAACGACGACGACGACGCACACCTCGTCGGTGGTCGAGCTGCGAACGGAGCTCGAGCTCTGTCGCGGCCGCGGCGAGCGCGCGCAGAAAGCGCTCAAGATATTGCTCGACATCGCCGCCTCCGACGAAGGCTTCCTCTATCTCTGCGGCGGCGACACCGTGCAGCTCGCCGCCTCGAGCATCGACGCGAAACCGACGCCGTCGCTCGAGGCGCTCTTGCACCAGCGGCTTCGCTCCGGCACTGCCGAAGGCGACACCACCGGCGGCGGCGAGGACGACGACGAGGTGAGAATGCGGTCGCTTCGCCCCGCGTCCGAGGAACACCGTTTCGACGTCGTCGAGGTGATCACGCAGCGGGGTGGGCGGTGCCGACTGGCCGCGCTGGCGGCGCTTCGCCCGCGCAAGGCCGCGCTCGATCCGGTGCCGCTCTTCGTGCGCGAGGCGCTCTCCGACGCGTTCATCGCTGCGGGTGATACGGCGGGAATTCCTTGGGTCTGACGAACCGGCGGGTGGCGCTCGGCGCGCGACTCTGCAAGACTCGGCGCCGCGGGCCGGCCTGAAAGCCGATGAAGAAGTTTTTCACGCACGCAGATCTCGTCGTGCCGCCCCATCACCCGCGCGCCCTCGTCGAGACCGCGGTGCGGCAAGGCGCCGACCGGGCGGCGCTTCTCGCGAACACCGGCGTCACTCCGTCGATGCTCGAGAGCCCCGACGCGCGGATCTCGTATCAGCAGTTCGGGTTGCTCGCGCGCAACGCGCTCGAGCTCACGAGGAACCCGGCGCTCGGGCTCGACTACGGCGGCAGCATGCGACTGTCGCAGATGGGCATGCTCGGCTTGGCGCTCATGAGCAGCCAGACGGTGGGCGCGGCGCTCGCGGCGGCGCTCCGGCACTACCGGACGCTGTCGCCCGCGTGGGATCTGGTGCTCGAGGTGCAGAACGGGTGCGCGACCCTGTCGGCGGAAGAGACCATCCCGCTCGCGCCATTTCGTCCCTTCGCGACGGAAGGGCTGCTCGCCGCGTTCGCGGCGCTCGGAGCCACGCTGTATGGCGGGGCGCTCCCGGTGCGCGCGCTCCGCCTCGCGTATCCGCGTCCCGAATACGCGGAGCGCTATCGCGCGTTCCTCGGCTTCGAACCGGTGTTCGACGCGAAGGTGACCGAAGTGGACTTCGACGCGGCGCTCCTCGACGCGCCGATAATCGGCGCAGACCCGGCGACCGCCGCCCTCGCCGAGCAGTATTGCCACGAGCGCGCCCCCGTGGCGCCCGGCGTGAACGGGCTTCTCGCGCAAGCGCGGCGCGTGCTCGCGGCGCCGCACGGGCCGCCTCCGGATCTCGAGCAGCTCGCGCGCATCCTGCAGACGAGCACGCGGACGCTGCGACGTTCGCTGCAGAACATGAACACGTCGTACTCGGAGCTGCTCGAGGAGTCGCGCCGAGCGCGCGCCGAGGAGTGGGTGCGCGGCACGGCCATGAGCTTCGAGCAGATCGCGCACGAGCTCGGCTTCAGCAACGTGCGCAGCTTCCGGCGTGCGTTCAAGCGCTGGACCGGCGACACACCGGGCGCCGCGCGTGCGACGAGCCAGGGCGACAGCGCAACGACGGCGCGTTGACCGCGCGCGACGAGTCCAGCGCCGTCCGCACCCTTACGAGGGGATGTTCGATGCTCGGGCAAGTCCGCAGATCGGCTCGTCACGTGCTCGGGGCCAACTGGTTCGTATACGTACCTTCCCCTCGGCCCGTTTGGTGCGCGGCTTCGAGACGCACGCCATCGAGGCGACAACTGGTTCGTATACGTACCTTCCCCTCGGTAGCGCGAACACGCCTCCGCGGCACGTGACGTGCGAGAGGAGTCCCTTTGCCGGTGCAGCTGTAAGCGCGGCGTCGTCGTTCCCCGCGTTCATCGGACGACGGTCGCGCAGCCGAGCACGAGGTCGATGCGGTACGCGCCGCGCACGGCGTCGCAGGATGGACCGCAGACGATGATCTTCTTGCCGCCGTCTTCGTATTGCCATCCGTCGGCGCCGCCGTCGCAAGGCCGGCTCGGATCTTGGACGATCTGCACCGGCATGCCGTCCTTCGTGGGCGTGTACTGTACGTTCACCTTCGACGGATCCGTTCCGCTCGTGTCCGGCACGTCGAGCTCGCAGCTCAACGCCTGCCCGCTGATCGACGCGAGCGTCTTGCCGAGCGCGGTGGCGAGATCGGCTTCTTTCGTCATGTCGAAATGGCAGTCGCCGACGTCCGGCGCGGATCCGGAATGGTCGCAGGTGGGGCTGCTCGCCGTCCCAGCGTTGAACGCCAGCTGAGACAGCACCGCGCGGTTCGCCTCGCTTCCCGGGACGCCCACGACGAACGTCTTGATGTACGCGCTGACCGCCTTGGGCGCCTCGACGTTCACCAGATCCGAGACGGCGTCCGGCGAGCAGCTCTCCTGACCGTCGGTGAGGAGGACGACGTACTTGTTGCCGAGCGGCTGATCCGGGTACTGGTTCGGGTTGAGCCGTTTGTAGGCGTTCATCAGCGCGCCGACGATGGGCGTGCCGCCGTTCGGCTTCACGGCGTCGATGCTGGCCGTGAGCGAATCGACCTGCGCTTGCGTCAGCTTCGCGAGATCCACGTTGGGCTTCGATTGAACCCCGCACATGTTGTCGTTGCTGAAGTAGGTGATGCCGGCGCTCGAGGTCGCGGGCAGGCTCGTGATGGCCTGCTTCAACGCGTCGCGGACGACCTCCCACTTCGAGGGCGAGCTCGGATCTTTCTTGGCCGCCGTCATCTCGCAGTCGGCCGAGCTGGTGATCGGCGGCAAGTTGCAGTTCATGCTGCCGCTGCGGTCGATGATGAACAGGATGTTCGCCGGGAGCAGCGACGCCATTGCTCCGGAGGTCGCGCAGCCGGCGAAGTTCGAGCTCACGCTCGAGCCCAGATTGAAGACGGGCATCGAGGTATCCGTCGCGGCCGGCGCGACGTTCGGCGCGGCCCCTGCGCCGGGGATCGGCGTGGTGCTCGTGCCCGTGGGTGAAGGCGACGCGCCGCCGCCGCTCGGCGAACAAGCGAGCGCCGCGAGCGAGAGCAAGGTGACGACGAGATTCTTCCTGTGCATCGTGGTCCTCGCGGTCATGGCGTGTACGCCGCCGTCCAGGTTCCGAATCCGCCGAACACCCCGGCGTCGGATCCCTCTTTGCCCTTCCAAGTGGCGTTCTCGAAGGCTTGGTTCGCGGCGTCGTAGTCCGCGGTGACCGGTCCGTCGAAGTGCGACTCGAGACCGAGACAGAGCCCGCCGTCGAGGGCGTATGCGCCGACGCAGTATTTGCATTCGATGCTGCCCTGCTCGAGCTTCTTCGTCGTGCAGTTCAGGGTTCCGTAGAAGTTGCAGCGGTACTCGGCGAGGATGTCGGCGCGCCCGGTGACGAAGCCGTCGGTGATGGTGAAAAATTCGCCGTTCGTCGACTGCGCGAGCGTCAAATCGACGTTGCCCGTCACCGGGATGGGGACGCCGACCACGGTGATCGGCGACGTGTAGAGGCCGAGGAAGATGCCCGTGTAGTGGCCGGCCTGGCACGCGAGACCGCTGGGATTCGGGTTGTCCACCGGCCAGTCGAAGCGAATCGTCGGATCTACCGGTGGGTTGACGATCACGCCGCCGTCGGCAGTGCTGAAGGAGCCCTGTGCCGTCGTCCCCTGCGAGGCGCCACCGACGGAAACACCGCCGCCCCCGAGCACGCCCGAGGCGCCACCCGCGGCCGGCGCAGCCCCGGCGCTCGCAGTGACGCCGCCCGCGCCCGGCGATGGAGCCGCGCTCGCGCCGCCCGAGCTGCAGCCGCTTGCCGCGACCGCCAGCGCGAGACTCAGGCCGGCGCCGATCGCGCTCGCGCGAAGGCGCTTCGACGGCCGCGTCCCAATGGATGAGTTGTGCTTCACGGTGCCTCCTCGCAAGCAGGGCTTGCGAACGACGGAGCTCACCGACCGCTCGCGAACGATGGCGCACTCGCCGAGCGCACGCCATCCCGACGCACTGACCGCGATGGCCAAAATGGGGATCCGTATCGTCCGCCGCTCCCGTCCCCGCGGCTCGCGCCGATTCGAGCTGGCTTTCCACGTCCGCGATGAGCGCGTTGGCGAAGCCCACGGCGATCCATTATGTTTCGGCCGGAATGGAATCGAAGCTCGGAGGCTCTGCGCTGGTCGCCGCTGCAGTCGGCGGACTGATCCTGGGAGCGTGCAAGGGCGCGTCGCCGAACCCATCGGGCGAGGTTCAAGCAGCGGTGGCCGCGAGCGCGAGCTCGGGCGCGCACAAAGACAAGGCGTGCTGCAAAGGCAAGAACGATTGCAAGGGGAAAGGCGGCTGCGCCGTCCCCGGCAAACACGACTGTGCCGGCAAGAACGACTGCAAGGGTCAGGGCGGCTGCGACATGCGGTGTTAGCGACCCGTCCATTGAGAGGGCTGTCACCGCACCTGTCCAACGACCGCGTTTGACGCATTCAGCGGGTCGCGCGCCTGTCGGCGGGCTGCCGGCACGCCGTCGAGCGACAATCCCTGGCGCGCGCGTTGCAGTTTGAGAACTGCGTCGGCGGCGACAGCGGGTTGTTGTGCCGGGTTGTGCCAGTGCGAAGTCGAGCGCGAAGAAAGCGTTTTCAGAGGTTTGCAGGAGGAGTCGTCATGAACGTGGGATTCGATGCAAGCTGCCGCGTCCGGCACCACCTGATCGGGACGTCGCGCTCGCGCCGCCTTCAGGCTCCGCTGCTGAGCCTCGTCCTGTTCGGCGCGGTCGCGTGCGGGGAAGGTAACGAAGGGGCGCCGTCGCAGGTGAGTCAGGAGCCCGTGGCCCTCAAATCGGGCGACATCGAGACGTGGGCGGGGACCGGCACGCAAGGCGACAACGGAGACGGCAAGGCTCGCACCGACACCTGGCTCGACGAACCGATGGAAATGGTGTTCGCGGACGACGGCTCGGCCATCGTGGTCGACTGGAACAACCACTGCGTCCGCCGAGTCACGACGAAGGGCGTCTTCCAGAACGTCATCGGCTCGGAGCTCCCCGGCGACTGGCCGTGTCAGTTCCCGGGTTCGACCGAACCCACGATGTGTCAAGTTCCGTTGTCGGGTCAGGTGCTCGGAGACGACCTGCATCTGAATCACCCCACGGACGTGGCGTTCACCGACGGCGGCTCGTTCTATCTCGCGGCGTGGCACAACCACAAAGTGGAGAGCTACGACGCCGCGACCAAGGAAGTGACGGTCGTCGCGGGGCAGCAGAGGCCCGGGCCCGCGGTGGCCACCGCGCCGGCCGTCAGCGACGGCGGTCCGGCGGCGAACGCGACGCTGAACTTCCCGTCGTCGCTCGTCATCCAGTCGGACGGCAGCTTGCTCGTCAGCGACGAGAAGAACAACCGCGTCCGTCGCATCGGCACGGACGACGCGCGCACGATCACGACGGTCGCCGGCAGCGCGGCCGGCGTCGGCCAGAACATGGACGGCGTCGCCGCGACGGCGGCGCTGCTCGCGCTCACGACGTCCGACGAGCTCTCCGGCGCGGACAACCCGCCTCCGGGCGGCGCGCTCGCGCTCGATTCCGACGGCGCGCTCTACGTCTCCGATACGTTCCACCACGCGATCCGGCGGATCGATCCGGGCGCGGACGGCGTCGTCACGGGAGACGCCGACGAGACGATCACGACGGTCGCCGGAACCCTGGGGGAGGCCGGATACGACGGCGACGGCGGCCCCGCGACGGCCGCGCACCTGCATCAGCCCTTCGACATCGAGCTGCACGACGGCGCGCTGTACATCGCCGACACCGAGAACCACGCGGTGCGCCGCGTCGGTCTCGACGACGGCCAGATCGCGACCATCGCCGGAACGGGCGTGCCCGGCTTCTCCGGTGACGGCGGTCCGGCGAAGAAGGCGAAGCTCCGCGAGCCATACGGCCTCGCCTTCGACTCGAAGGGCGACCTCTACGTCGTCGACACCATCAACAGCCGCATCCGGCGCATCCTGCGCTGACGGAGGGACGATGTACCGCTCGAGTTGCTTTTCGGTCGCTCTTCTCTTTCTTTCGACCGCCGTCGTCGCGTGCGGCGGTGGCTCCGGCCAAGGCTCAGCCGACAAATCCGGCGCGCCGAAGGAACCCGACATCGCCATGGGTCAGATCGGCACCATCGTCGGGAGCGGCAATCGCGCCACCGACATGGTCGACGCGAACGCCGACGGCAAGGTCGATCCGCCCATCAACGCGCTCGAGGCGAACATCGATCAACCGATGGACGTCGCGTTCTCGAAGGACGGACGTCTCTACGTCATCGACTGGAACGGTCACAAGATCCGGACGCTGGATGAAGGCGGCATGCTCGCGTTCGTCGTCGGCACCGGCGTCGAGGGCGACGCCTGCGAAGGCACTCCGGTCAACGGCGAGTGCCCCATCGCTTCCGCGGAGCTGAACCACCCGACGGATCTCACGTTCGACGACGCGGGTCGCATGGTCATCGCCGCCTGGCACAACGCGAAGATCAAGCGCGCGGATCTGAAAGCGGGTCTCGTCGAAAACGTGTGCGGCACCGGCAACCGCAAATTCGAGGGCGACGGCATGACCTGCACCGACGCGAACGGCATGCCCCAGGTGTCGTTCGATCTGCCGTCGAGCGTGGCGTTCGACGCCGCCGGCAATCTCTTCATCTCGGATCAAGCGAACCAGGTCATCCGCCGTCTCGGCGCGGCCGACGGCGTCGTCAAAGTCGTGGCCGGCAACTGCCCGGGTACTCCGGGCTTCGGCTGCACCGCTGGCCGCGGCTACGACGGCGACGGCGGTCCCGCGACCATGGGTCACCTCTCGAACAACCTCGGGCAGGGCACCGATCCGCAGGGCAAAATAGCCTTCGATCGTCGTGACGGCAGCCTGTACATCGCCGACACCGGCAACAACGTCGTGCGCAAGGTGTCGCCGGGCTCCGACGGCGTCATCGGCGACGGCGATCCGAGCGAAGAGATCATCACGACGGTCGCGGGCGACGGAACCGCGGGCTACGGCGGCGACGGCGGTCCCGCGACCCAAGCGCAGCTCTCGTCGCCCACCGACGTCGCGATCGACGAGGACGGCACTCTCTACATCGCCGATCGCTCGAACAGCTGCATCCGCCGCGTCACCGGCGACGGCACGATCAACACCGTCGCCGGCCAGTGCGGCGACGTCGGCAACGCGGGCGACGGCGTGGCGGCGACGGAGGCCGGTCTGCGCACGCCCTACGGCGTCGCCCTGGACGGCAAGGGCGGCCTTTACATCTCCGACACGCTGAACAACTGCATCCGCAAGGTGATGCTCACGAAGTAACCGCGCTCGTCGAGCGACGCGCTGCACCCGCGCACACCCGCTGGACGAGCGTCAGTTGTCGCGCTTCGAGGCGTCGAGCGGCAGGGGAGGCGGGCCCGCGCGGCCTTCACCGGGGAGCGGCGGCGGCGTGTTCGTGCGCGGCAGCGGCGGCGGGACCGTCCGGCGCCCGCGGCTCGGGGCCGGCGAAGAGCCGCGCCGCGACTGCGACTGGCCGTCGCGGCGGCGTCGCTCTTCGAACAGCACGATCTTCATGAGCCCAGAAACGTCCGCGTCGCGAATGATCGGGTCGCGCGTGTCCACGCTCGGATCGAGCTGCTCGATGAGCGCGAGCATCGCGGTTCGCAAGAGCGTCTCGTTGGGGAACGACTCGCGGATGCACGCTTCGCGCTCGTCGTCGTCGTTCAAGGACCAGAGCTCGGCGTACATGCTGTCGATGGACAGCAGAATCGGCGTCGACAGATCCGTGCTGCTCGGCGGCAGCCGGTCGATCGAGCGGAGGCGGTCGATCACACCGCGGCGAACCTCGTCCTCGTCGGGCACCGACGCTTGCGACTCGCTCGGCGCGACGGGCGCGGCCGCGGGCGCTTCCGCCGACGCGTGAGACGACGTCCCGTTCGTGCTCGGAGGAGGCGCGGCCGCGGGCTCGGCCGTCGGCGGGGACTCGACGGGTGCGGCGCCGCCCTCGACCAAGCCGTTCGGCTCGGCGATGCGCGCGATGACCACGCGCTGGAACGTCCGCTCGAGCGGCAGATGCGAAAGCAGCGTAGGCAGCGGAACGACCGACAGGAAGCGCTCCTCGGTGAGCGGATTTCCCTCGCGCGCGATGCCGAGCGCGAATTTGACGACCTCGCGGGCCTCCGCGGCCGGCAGCGCGGCGGCGATCTCCTCGAACGTCACCGCGTCGGCCACGTCCTTCAACGTGAGCACGCCCTCCGACAGCGCGCACTCGACGATGAAGGTCAGCCGTTTGGTCGCTTGCTCGGTCTGTCCGGAGTCCGGACGCGACGCGGACTTGTAGAACTCGTCCTCGATCGCGAAGGCCCACAGCTTGCGCGCGTCGAGGTAACGGACCTTGTCGTCCGCCGAGTAGAGGTTGAGGATCGCGCTCGGAGTGGTGGTCTGCTCCGCGAGCGCGAGCTCCAGATCTTCCACCGCGCTCGGGATCGACTTCTTCAGCGCGATCTTCTCGTGGGTGCCGGTCGCCGCGACGAGCAGACGCACGCGTAGATCGTCGGCGCGCGCGAGCGACGACACGATGACCTGCGGCGGGAAGTTACGTAAGAAGTCGTCCGCGGTTCGCCAGCGCTCGGTCAGCGTATGATCGACGACTCGCGCGAGAAAACGTTGCCGCGGATCGGGCAGCTCGGACACGTGTCGCTTCGAGGCATCGGGCGCGGAGGACGTCGACATGGGCGACAGGATATCCAGGCGCTCGGCTCATGGAAGGCCGTGTCGCCGATATTTCCCTTCCGATTCGTACATGGACACGCGAACAGGCGTCGGGCCGGAACGCTTAACCCGCGTCGGCCGGTCGACGCGCTGCGCCTAAGAAAAATTAATTCATTTGGACCGGAATCACCTCGCCCCGACGCCGCGTTGGTGACAACTCATGACCCGACGAGAGCGGGCGCCACGTCCGGCCACGGAGATGGCCGCAGGGTGGATGGAGCCGGACGGGCACCTCGGGTGAACGCGCGGCAGGTGAGCCGGCGCGCCCCGCGAGTTCCAGCCGGGATACGCGACGTTCACCTCCCCGTAACAGTCATCGAGTGAACTGATCCACTGAAAGGCGAAGAGAGACATGTCGATGAGCTGTCGGTTCAAAGAGGCCACCGGAGTTGTCGCATCCCTGGAGGTGCGCGGCGCGAGCGGGCGGACCTCTCTCGAAGAGCTCTACCGCGTGTTGCTCGGGATGCGCGTCCAGCTCGTCGCGGCGACCGAGCTCGACGCGGACGGCCGGACGGTGTTCGAGCTCGACGTCTGCGAGCTCGACGGCGGCGCGCTGAAGGACGCTCGTCGTCGCGGCATCCTCTCGGAGCTCGTCGCGAGCATCGCCGAGCGCTCGAGTCGTGACTCCGAGCTCCCCCGGCCGCCGAAGTCGCGCCGCGCCGCGTGAACGCGGTCAGGAGTCCTTCACGCAAAGAGCGAGCTCGCTCAGCATCCTGTCGGCGAGCGAGAGGCCGTCGCGCATTCCTTCGCCGTCTCCGGCGCGTCGGGAGAGCCGCATGTCCGGCGTCATCTTGTAGAGCGACTTCTTCGCCGACACGAGCCGCGTCACCTTCTCCGGATCGAGCGGCGTGTCGTCGCGCAAATGGAGGGTCACGCTGCGCGCCGACGCTTCGCAACCGAGCGCGCGCAGACGCCTGAGCTCGACCTTCAGACGCATCAGCTCGACGAGCCGGCGCGCTTCCGGCGGCGCTTCTCCGAAGCGGTCCTCCATCTCCCGGCCGATGTCGGCGACCTCCGCTTCGTCCGAGGCGGAGGAGAGTCGCTTGTAGAGCGACAGCCGGACGCCGACCTCGCCGACGTACGACTCCGGCAAGAGAGCATCGACGTCGAAGGTCAGCTCCGGATCGACGTCGTGGACGACCGGCTCGCCGCGCAGCTCGTGGGCCGCCTCTTCCAGCATGTGGCAGAACAAGTCGAAGCCGACGCTCGCGACGAAGCCCGTCTGTTCTCCGCCCAGGACGTTGCCCGCGCCGCGGAGCTCCATGTCCAGCGTCGCGACCTGGAACCCCGAGCCGAGCTCGGTGTACTTCTCCATGGCCTCGATGCGGTAGCGCGCCTCGTCGGTGAGCTGGCTCGGCGGCGGCACGAGCAGGTAGCAATAGGCCCGCTCGCTCGAACGACCGACGCGGCCGCGCAGCTGGTAGAGCTGAGCCAGGCCGAACAGATCCGCGCGATCGATGATCATCGTGTTGGCGCGCGGGATGTCGAGGCCGCTCTCGATGATCGCCGTCGAGGCGAGGACGTCGAACTTCCCTTCCACGAAATCGAGCATCGTCTGTTCCAGGTTCGCTTCGTCGAGCTGGCCGTGGCCGACGCCGATGCGGGCTTGGGGGAGGATCTCGCGGAGGCGCGCGGCGCGCTCGTACAGACCCTCGACGCGGTTGTACACGTAGAACACCTGCCCGCCGCGCGCGAGCTCCCGTTCGACGGCGTCCCGGACGAGGCCTTCGTCGAACTGCGACGTGATGGTGCGGATCGCGCGACGGTCGGCGGGGGGCGTCGTGATGACGCTCATGTCGCGGAGCCCGCCGACCGCGAGCTGGAGCGTCCGCGGGATCGGCGTCGCCGTCAGGGTGAGGACGTCGACGTTGGTCTTCAGCTGCTTGAGCCGCTCCTTGTGCGACACGCCGAAGCGGTGCTCTTCGTCCACGATGACCAGCCCGAGCTCTTTGAAGTGCACGTCCTTCGACAGCAAGCGGTGCGTCCCGATGACGACGTCGACGGTGCCGGCGCGGAGCCCGCGCACCGTTTCGTCCTGCTCCGCCTTCTTCTCGAAGCGGGAAAGGACGCGAATGGTGAGCGCGAAATCCTGGAGGCGCTTCGAGAACGTGAGAAAGTGCTGCTGCGCGAGCACCGTGGTCGGGCACAGGAGCGCGACCTGACGTCCGGCGCTCGCGACTCGGAACGCGGCGCGGACGGCGACCTCCGTCTTGCCGAACCCGACGTCGCCGCACACCAGACGATCCATGATGCGTTCCGCCGCGAGATCGTTGAGCACGTCGGCGATGGCCGTCGCTTGGTCGCGAGTTTCTTCGTAGGGGAAGGTCGCTTCCAGGGCGGCGTAGTCGTCGTCGGCGGGCGGAAGCGGATCGCGCTTCGTGCCGTGGCGTTCGGCGTAGAGGCGGAGCAGCTCGTCCGCCATTTCGCGCACCTTGCGCTCGACGCGCGCCTTCGTCTTCGAGAAGGTGTGACCACCGAGGCGGTCGAGCTTCGGCGCGCCTTCCGCGCCGGAGTACTTCTCGACTTGATTGAGCCGGTGGACCGGCAAGAGCAGCTTGTCGCCGCCCGCGTACTCGACCACGAGCATTTCGACGCCGACGCCGCCGACCGTCTTGCGCTCGAGCCCGAGGTAGCGACCAATGCCGTGGTCGACGTGCACCAGGTGATCGCCGGGGGCGAGCGCGCGCAGATCTTCGAGGAGCGCCTTCCTGACCTTTTTGCGCTCCGGCGTGCGGTGCGTGCGGTGCCCGAAGATCTCCTCTTCCGTGACGAGGACGAAGCCCTCCGCCGGCGCGACGACGCCGCGGGAAAGCGGGCCCACGGCGATGCGCACGGCCCGCGCGCCGCCGTCGTCCTCTTCGCTCGAAAGCCGCGCCGCGACTTCGCGGTGCGACAGGAGCGCGGCGAGGCGCTCGGCCTGAGTCGTCGTCCGCGCCGCGATGGTGATCGCGAGGCCGTGGTTTTCCCAGACGCGGATCCGTTCGACCAGCGGATCCAGGATGCCCTGTTTGCCGCGGGCGCTCTGCGCCTGGGCGACGGCGCGTTCGAGGTCGGCCTGGTCGTGCGTCGCGAGCGTCGGGGCGTCGGACGGCACCGCTTCGAGCGCGTACAGGCCCTCCGCGTTCTCTCCCACGACGCCGAAGCGATGCAGCGCGAGCGTCGTGTGCCGCGACAGCTCGCGCGCGACGTCGCCTTCGACTTGATAGAGCTGCTCGACGGGGAAATGCGGCGCGCTCGCTCGGCGCGCTACCTCGGCGTGCGCGTGCTCGACCTCCTCGACGATGGCGCGCACGACGCGCGGCGGCTCCTCGACGACGATGACCGTGTCGTGCGGCAGGTACCCGACGAGCGTCTCGAGCGGGTAGTACGCGGGCAGGTAGCCTTCGCCGCCGTAGAACTGCTTGCCGTCGGCGACGTCGTCCGCGAGGCGGCGCGCCTTCACGCTGGGCCAATTCACGGAGTCGGCGAGGTCGCGGATCGTGGTGCGCGCGCGCTCGGCGACCTCCGGCGTGAGGATCGCTTCGCGCGCCGGCGGGAGCCACACGTCGGTCAAGGTCGCGGTGGTGCGCTGCGAGTCGGGCTCGAACGCCTTCAACGACACGACGAGGTCGCCGTAGAGCTCGGCGCGAACGGGCGCGTCGAGCTGCGGCGGCCAGACGTCGAGGATCCCGCCGCGGACCGCGAAGCTGCCCGGATCCTCGACGATGGGCGCGCGCAGATAGCCGGCCGCGGAGAGCCGCGCGACCATTCCGTCCAGATCGATGCCGTCTTCGGCGACGATCCGCTCGGCGCCCGCGAGCACCGCGTTCTGGGGAACGACGCGCCGCGCGAGCGCCGACGCGGGCGCGACGACGAACTGGAACGGAAGGCGCTTCGCGAGATGGAAAAGCGTCGCCAGGCGGACCATGGCCGCGCGGCGCTCGGGGTGGACCTCGGCGTACGGGCTCGTCTCGGACGGGGTGAAGAGCAGCGTCGTCGCAGCGGTCGCGTCGCCGTGCGCTTGCTTCCAGAGAAAGACGAGATCGTCGGCCGCGCGTCGCGCCGAGTCGAGATCCGGCGTCACGTAGAGCACCGGACGCGACGCCGCCGCGGCCACGGCGCGAGCGACGAGCGCCGGCGCCGAGCCCTCCACGCCGACGGCGTGCGTGACGCCGGCGTGGGACAGCGCCGCGCGCGCGAAGCCGGCGGCGCCGAGCACGGGCCGGCCCTCGGGCAGCTCGAGGAGCTTCGCGAGGCTCTCGTCGGACTCGGCGGACATCGGGGCGCGGGGTGTACCATCAACGCGAGCGGCCCGCTTCTAGTGGCGGCCGGGGCGTCTTCGCGGCGCGCGCCGTGCTAAGGACGCGCCGTGGCGACGGCGCTCGCGACTCCCGAAGCGATCCGGCGCGCAGCGGAAATCCTGCGCTCCGGCGGCCTCGTCGCGTTTCCGACGGAGACGGTTTACGGGCTCGGCGCGGACGCGCGCTCGGCCGACGCCTGCGCGAAGATCTTCGCCGTCAAGCGGCGTCCGACGTTCGACCCGCTCATCGTGCACGTGGAGAGCGAGCCGGCGCTCGCCGGGCTGTGCGATGTTCGCGACGCGCGCGCGCGAAAGCTCGCCGCGGCGTTCTGGCCCGGCCCGCTGACGCTCGTGCTCCCGAAGACGGGCGCGATCGCCGACATCGTGACGTCCGGTCTCTCCACCGTCGCGGTGCGCGTCCCGGCGCACCCGGTGGCTCGCGCGCTCCTCGCCGAGTCCAAGCTGCCGATCGCCGCGCCGAGCGCCAATCCATTCGGCTACATCAGCCCGACCGCCGCGGAGCACGTGCAGAGCCAGCTCGGTCGCGACGTCGAGCTCGTCCTCGACGGAGGGCCGTGCACCGTCGGCGTCGAATCGACGATCGTCGATCTGTCGAGCGAGCTTCCGACGCTTCTCCGGCCAGGAGGCATCGCCGTCGAGCGGATAGAGGCGGTCGTCGGCGAGCTTGCGCGCGCCGGACCCGCCACGACGCCGAAGGCGCCGGGTCAGCTTCCGTCTCACTACGCTCCGCGGACGCGGCTCGTGCTGGTGCCTGCATTCGGCGCGGAAGTGCGTGACGGCGAGCGCGCCGGTCTCCTCGCTTTCAGGCCTCCGCCAAAGGAGCTTCGCGCGCGGTGCGCCGCCGTGGAAGTGCTCTCGGAAGCGGGCGATCTCACGGAAGCCGCGGCGCGCTTGTTCGCCGCGTTGCACCGGCTCGACGCCGAACAGCTCGACGTGATCTACGCCGAGCGCGTGCCGCCGGAGGGACTCGGCGCCGCCATCTTGGACCGCTTGCAACGCGCCGCCGCGGCGCGGGGTCCCTGAACGCGCTACAGCGCCTCGGCGCCCGGCTCGTGCCGGCGCGCGGCGAGCACGTAGCCCTGCACCCGCAAGCGAAATGCGCCGGTGGGGTGCGCCGCGAGGTACGATGTGAAGAGCGCTTCGGCGTCGTCGTAGCGCGCGAGCCAATGCCGGGTGACGCCGAGCGCGAGCGACGCGGGATAGTCCGGATCGATCTTGGCGAGGGCCTCGACGACGCGTCCGAGGGAGGCCGCTCGCGCCGTCGCGTCGTGCTCGAGCTTCGGGCTGGCGAGCTCCGCGTGCGAGAGCAGCGTGCGATAGTAGAGGCGCCACTCGTTCAAGGTCGGCGCGAACGGACGCTCCTTCACGACTCCGGCGAGCTTCGACCAGCGCATCTCGAAGAGCGACGCGAGCTCGTCGTCGGGTAATTCGGCCACTCGGGTTGCCGCTTCGGCGTCGCGCGCGGCGAAGAAGCTTCCGCCGAGCTGGTGGAGCTCGGAGAGGTTCCACCGCCGCACCGCGGTGACGAACAGATCCGTTTGCACCGCGCGGAGCGCGAGCACCGGTTCATCGCCGTGCTCCTTGCGCGCCGCTTCGACGCGCTTGGAGAAGGCGTTCGCCATCGCGTCGGCGTCGTTCTCCTGGCCCCGGACCTCCGCGTCGCCCAGACGGCGAAAGGCGTCGCCGGCGGCTCTGACGAGAAACGGCAGCGGCGCTTCGCGCGCGGACGCTATCCGGTCGCGATCGCGCGCGGCGGCGCGGGCTTCTTCGTGCCGATCTACGGCCGGCAGGGGGAGCTCTTTAGGCGGCACGGGCCGCGGCAACGCGAGCGCCACTCCGCCCAGAGCCGTTCCCACGGCGACGACGGCGAGCTGCCAGCCGCGGAGGTGCCGACCGAGCCGCTCGACCCGGATCATGCGCGCCTCTCGTCGCGTCGGCCGATCGAGCTCGGGCGCGATCGCCCCGCTTTGTTGTAAGATACGAGCGTGGACGAAAAGCGACGCCACCTGAGAGTCGTCATCAACCTCCCCATATCTTGCGAGATAGCGGGCAGCCCGAAGTTCGCGGCGAACGCCCGCGACGTGAGCGTCGGCGGCATGTTCGTCGAAGCACAGGTCGCGCCGGCATTCGGCACCAAGCTTACCATCATCGGCGATTTCCCCGGCGGCCCCGGCATGAAGATCCCCGCGATCGTCCGCTGGATCACGACGGACGGCTTCGGCGTCCAGTTCGGGCTCCTCGGCGCGCACGAAACCCACGTGCTCGCCAGCATCGTTTCGAAGAATCGCGGCTGAAGCGCGTCATGCAGCCCGTCCCGGCGGACCCCGACGCCTTCTTCACGTCGTACTTACCGTCGCGGTACGCCGAAGCGTCGGGCCGCGTGGCCGTGACGAAGTCCGTGGGCAGCGCGACGGCGCGCGTCCTCGACGCCGGCGAATGGAGCCTCCGGATCGAAGACGGCGTGCTCCGCGTTTCCCGCGGCATGGAGGACGACGTCATGCTCCAGCTCACGGTGACGCTCGCCGACTTCGACGTCCTCGTTCGCGAGTCGCTCTCCGCCGGAGACGCGGCGAGCGCGCCGCTCGGGCGCATCGGTCCGCTGCGCGCCCTCGCTGCGGATCCCGAGACGGCGCGGCTCGTGCGCCACGTGCCCGGCAGCGTGCTGCTCGTCGCGCGCGACGGTCCCGCGCGGCATCGCTTGCTCATGACGCCGGGCCGCCGCAAGGCCGATCTCGCGTCCGCCGATTGCACCATCGATTGCTCGCTCGACGATTTGCGCGCGGCTCAGGCCGGCGCCGTGCCGCCGATGCAGCTCTTCGTCTCCGGCAAGCTCCGGATCACCGGTAACGTGCAGATCGCGATGGCCCTCGCCGGGATCTTTGCGTAGTGCGCCGCGTGCGTGGGTGGAGAGCATGGGCCGTCGCCGCCGCCGCTTGGGCCACGACGGCGTGCTTCCGGGCGACCTTCGAATCGGCGCGGGCCCCGGACAACGAGACGCATCGGATCTGGATCGACGAATATTTCTACGGGCTGATCGGGTCCGGAGAATTCGATACACGTTTCTTCTGCGAAGCACCGGCCGTGAGAATCGGCGTGCGCCAGAACGCGGCCACGGTGACGCTCACGGTGCTCACCTTGGGCATCTACACGCCGCGCGTGGCGGAGATCACCTGCGCCGCGCCGTCGCCCAGGCCCGGCTCGTGACGCGGCGCTCGTTCGCGCTCGTCGCCGCGGTTTGCCTCTGGCAGCTCGGCTGCGGTGAGATCGTGGTGAGGAGCGGCCTGCCCGCGGGCGTCGTTGCGCGGGGATACCGCGAAAGGTGGCACGACAGCGTGCTGTTCGGCACCGTGGAGTCCGCCCGCCGCGAGCCGCTCGACGAGATCTGTCCACATGGATGGTCCGAAGTGCGCGCTTCCTCGTCGTTTCTCACCGGGGCTTTGGCCTGGGGTACGCTCGGGATCTACACGCCCACCACCGTGACCGTCGTGTGCGCCGCACCGCCGGGCGTCTACATCGGCGCGCCCGGTGAGACGCCGCTCGCGGCGCCGTGTCGTTGAAGCACCGCGGTTTCGCGCAGCGTTCGCGAGCGATCTATTTCTGCGGCGCTCGTGACTTGCCGCACCGGTGAGTCAGAATGTTCGAACACTTCGCTCCTCGAGCAGGTCGCTCGCGGCGCGCATGGGCGCGTCTACGCGCCGGAGGAAAATCGAAGCGTGTTCATCAGGTCGGCGACGGTCGGGTTGGTTTGTTTGTCTCTCTCCGCGTGCGGTGGATCGTCGGATAGCGCCGCCGCGGACGGGACGGGTGGCGCGAGCGCCGGAGGCGAAGCGAGCGCGAGCACGGGCGGCGCGCCGAGCGCCGGCGGGGACGCGAGCGCGAACGGCGGCGTCACCGCGTCGAGCGGCGGCGCCGCCGCGGGCGGCGTCGCCAG